>CAKMIA010000034.1 GCA_927353735.1 uncultured Veillonellaceae bacterium | reverse complement strand
ATGAACACACTGGGAATCGACATCGGCACCACGTCCATCTGCATGGTTGTGTATCAGGAAGAAGAAAAGAAAATTTTAGTGAGCAGAAGCGCTTCAAACGCGTTTCTTCCCCAGGGAGGCTTCCGGCAGGATGCGGAGACAATTGTCAGAAAGGTGCAAAATCTGCTGAAGGAGGTATCCGGCTTTCCTTTCGATGCGGTCGGGATCTCAGCCCAGATGCATGGCATTGTTTATGTCAACGCGAAAGGAGAAGCGGCGACGCCGCTTTATACCTGGAAGGAAGAGTGTGGAAACCTTCCCTTTCGGGGGCGGGAGAGTTATGCGGAATATCTTTCCCGGATGACGGGATATCCCATGTATACCGGCTATGGAAGCGTCACCCATTTTTATCTGCGGGAAACGGGGAAAATACCCGCGGATGCGCAGGGGTTCGTGGACATCGGCGATTATCTGGCCATGCGTCTGACGGGCAGCGTCCGGCGCAGGGTGAATGAAAGCCTGGCGGCCAGCTTCGGGGGATTTGACCTGAAAAAGGGAAGGTTCGATTTTGAGGAGCTTCGAAAGGCGGGGGTGGACACCGGATTTTACCCGGAGATCTGTCCCTGGGAAAAGGCTGCGGGTTTTTATGAGGGAAAGCCGGTGTTTACTGCGGTGGGAGATAATCAGGCCAGCTTTCTGGGGGCGGTCCGGGACCCGGAAACGGGCATCGGCGTCAACGTGGGGACCGGTTCTCAGGTTTCCGTATTCGCGCGGAGTCTCTGTGCGGAAGCGGCAAAAGGCGGAACGGACGTGCGGCCTTTTCCCGGAGGGGGATATCTGTACGTGGGCGCGTCCTTAAACGGAGGCAAGGTATATGAACGGCTCGCTGCCTTCTTCGCAGAAGTATGCGGCCAGTTCATGGGAACAGTGCCGGAGCTTTCCGAGATCTATGAAAAGATGGCTGAGATTGCCGAAAAGAAACAGACCACGGACCTGAAAGCCCATCCGGCCCTCTACGGAAGGCGCGGCGGTCCGGAGGACAGAGAAACGTCGGGATTTCTGGGGCTGACCGATGAGAATTTTCACCCGGCCGATCTGATTCGGAGCTACGTGCGCGGTATGGCGGAGGAGCTTGCCGGTCTGTATGAGGCCTTTCCAGAGGCGGTAAAAAAGGGCAGAAACAGTCTGACCGCTTCAGGAAACGGGCTGCGTAGAAACGCCCTTCTTCGGGAAGAGGTGGAGAAGGTTTTCGCACTCCCTCTGACTTTTTCCGGGCATGAGGAAGAGGCGGCGGCCGGAGCGGCCATCTTTGCGGGCAGAATGGCAAGGATCAACGGTTTATGACGAAGGAGAGAAGCTATGAATTATGAAATGAGACGGCAGAAGGTATATGAAAAAATGGAGGAGCATTCCGTTCTGATTCTGTTTTCGGGGATCGAGAGCCATGTCAGCGCGGACGAGTATGCGCCCTTTGAGGCCAACAGAAATTTTTTCTATCTGACAGGTCTTCGACGGGAACGGATGATCCTCGTCATGGATCAGTCGGGAGAAAAGAGAAAAACAACGCTCTATATTCCTGCATTTGACCCCGATGCGGTCCGCTGGACGGGAAAAATGGTGACGGCGGAGGAAGCGAAGGAGATTTCCGGAATCGATGAGATCGCCTATACGGATGCATTTGAAAGCCGCATCGGCGGCGTCATGACCAGAGAAATTGTGAATACCCTGTATTTTGACTGCTACCGCCATCAGACGGAGGATCTGCCCGATTATAATGCGGTTCGGGCGAGGGAGTTCGGAGAGAAATATCCGGGCGTGGCGGTCAGAAATATTTTTCCTGTGATCGCGGGACTCCGCACGCAGAAGGACGAGGATGAGGTGGCGCTGATCCGGGAGGCGATCTCCATCACGGACCGGGCGCTGCAGAATGTGATGAGTCATCTGAAACCGGGAATGAAGGAGTATCAGGCGCAGGCGGATTTTGAATACATGGTTCATTATCTGGGCGCGGACGGCACATCGTTCCCCACCATTGCGGGAAGCGGGTCCAACGGGACCATGCTTCATTACGAAACGAACCGGGATACCTGCGAGGACGGAACGCTGCTTCTGCTGGATCTTGGCGCGAAGGTTCAGGGATACTGTGCCGATATTACCAGAACCTATCCGGTAAACGGCGTTTTTACACCCCGTCAGAGAGCGGTTTATGAGGTGGTTCTTGCTGCCAACCGCGCCGTCGCCGCGGCAGCCAGACCCGGCGTCACGCTGAGCGGGCTGAATGAGATCTGTAAGCAGGTTCTGGCAGAGGGCTGCATGAAGCTTGGGCTGATTGACAGCGCGGAGAAAATCGGGACTTACTACATGCATGGCGTCTCGCACCACCTGGGCATCGATGTTCATGATGTGAGCGCGGGACGGGACGAGCCGCTGAAGCCCGGCGCCGTGATCACCGACGAACCCGGCCTGTACATTGACGAGTGGGAAATCGGCATCCGGATCGAGGATGATCTGCTGATCTGCGAGGA
>CAKMIA010000033.1 GCA_927353735.1 uncultured Veillonellaceae bacterium | reverse complement strand
CAGAAAAACGAAATGTGGAGGAAAAGTGAGAATGGAAGAAAACAGAGTGCTGGAGATGCAGAGGGAGACACCGGTATATGACACGGTGGACGTACTGGTTCTGGGGGCAGGGCCTGCCGGCTGGGGAGCCGCCATCAGCGCTGCGCGGGAAGGAGCGAAAACCCTTCTGGTGGAAGGAAGCTCGGATATCGGCGGCGTGGCGACGACAGGGCTCATGAGCCACTGGACGGGAAATACCACAGGGGGAATTTACGAAGAGATTGTGGAGCGCACCCACCATGTTTACGGAAAAAATCCGAAGCTGAACGATCAGGAAATGCGCAAATACATCGACCATGAAACGATGAAAACCAGAGCGCTGCAGATGATGCGGGAAGCGGGCGTAAAGCTGCTTTTAAACACGATGGCGTGTGAACCGTATATGGAAGAAGACCGGCTTGCCGGAGTTTTCGTGGAAAACAAGAGCGGAAGGAGCCTGATCCGCGCGAAGGTGTCCATTGACTGCACTGGGGACGGGGATATCGCGGCCAGAGCGGGAGCACCCTATTTTAAGGGAAGAGAAAGCGACGGCGCCATGCAGCCCATGACCCTGATGGTGCAGGTGGGAGGCGTGGACGTGGAGCGCATGGAATATGTGTATGCGTTCGAAGAAACCTATGAAGTGCCGGAGGGGGACATCCAGAAGCTGGCGAGAGCATGCATCCCTGCGCCTGCCGGGCATGTGCTCGTTTACCCGTCCGTTTTCCCCGGCGTGGTCACGCTGAACATGACAAACGTGACCGGAGTGGACGGCACCAACGCGGATGACCTGACGGCAGCCTATATCCAGTGCCGGGAGCAGCTTCCGGAAATCATGGAATTTCTGCAGAAGCATGTGCCGGGCTTTGAGAACAGCTTTGTGCTAAAAACGGCGTCCCAGATCGGCGTGCGGGAGACGAGGCATTTCATCGGAATGCGCACGATTACGGAGCAGGACATTCTGTCGGCCCGCGTTTTCCCGGACTGGGCGGTGGCGAACGCGCACTTCAATTTTGACGTACATAACATCACGGGCGCAGGGCTGGATGAAACGGGCTGCCAGAAAAAATTCAGCCAGCCGAAGGGCTATACGATTCCCTATGGCTGTCTGGTGCCGCAGAAGGTGGACGGCCTGCTTCTGGCAGGGCGGTGCATTTCCGGCACCCATCTGGCCCATTCCAACTACCGCGTCATGCCCATCTGTGCCAACATGGGGCAGGCGGCGGGCATCGCAGCGGCGCTCTGCGTTTCGGGCGGACTGCAGCCCAGGGAGCTTCCGGTGGAGCGCCTGCAGGAGCGGCTGATGGCGCTTGGGGTGAAGCCGGAGTAGAAAAAATCAACTCCTGTGCGCATAAGCGCGCGGCGTTATTCCCATATATTTGCGGAAGGTTTTCACGAAATAGCTGCTGTCATTAAAGCCGCAGCGGTAAGCCACCTCCGTCACCGGAAGTTCCGTGGTGGTAAGGATGTGGCAGGCGCGTTCGATCCGGTAATAGTTCAGATAGTCCACGGGTGTGCGGTGCAGGGCCGCCCGGAAAAAACGGCAGAAATACTTGGAACTCATCCCCGCCAGCCGCGAAAGGTCAGAGAGGGTGATGGGGGAGGCGTAATTGGCGTCGATGTATTCCAGAACGGGCTTGAGCACATCCATCTTCCGCCGCAGGCTGACAGATTCTTCCCGTGACTCGCTGTAAAGCTCCCCCTCAAAAAGACGGCCGAAGAATTCATACAGGGCGCCCAGAGTGAGAAGCTCGCTTCCGGCATGGGGCCAGCGGATAGCGGGGAACAGCCTTTCCGCAGCGGCAAGAAGCGGGGCAGAACGGGGATCGTCCGCCTGAAAATAGTTATATAATTGAATCTGATGACGGGTCGTCAGGCGGACATAGCGCTTGCAGGCGTCCGTGTGCGCAAGTATGTTGGGATCAAAGACCGCACATTCATAGACACAATGCTCAGGCGTGCCGCCGTGGATGACCCCTTCCTCGATCAGAATCAGATCCCCGGCACGGGCGGTGAGAAAAACCGAATCCAGAGAAATGGTAATGGAGCCTTCCAGAATGCGGATGAGCTCCATTTCCTTATGCCAGTGAAACGGCATGGCATAGCGCGGATGATGCTCGTCCACATGATAGAACGCGATGGGAAAATCCGGTGTGCCGTGGTTGATTTTTTCGTTATAATCAAGATAATGCATAGAAAAGCCTCACTTAAAGATTTTTTTCAAACCATTGGGCTCGGGAATGGAAAGGCCTTCTGCAAGCGCGGCTTCCAGCCACGCCTTTTTGGCGTCTTCGGCATTGGTTGCAGCGGCTGTCAGGCTTTCGCTGCATGTGATACAGCCGGGAAGATCCGGAAAGGATACGGCATAACCGCCTTCTGTCTCATCCCGGACAAATTCCATCCGATAGGGGAGCTTGAGATAATCATTCAGTGTTTTTTTCATTTGACTCCTCGCGTTCGATAACCTTTTTTATCATAAAAACAGAAACAAAAAAAGATGTTTTCGTTTTTGGAGGTATGCAAACCGGAAATCCGCCGGGCAGGCTCAGGGCCTTTGGCCCTTCGCTTCGCGGCTGTCGCCGCATATCCGGAAGCCTTCAAAACCAAAGGAAAACGAGTTTTCCTTTGGCTCTGAAGACTTCCGGATGCCCGGCTCGTAGAGGTGAATATCTTTATATTTTATGCCATTATATCAC
>CAKMIA010000032.1 GCA_927353735.1 uncultured Veillonellaceae bacterium | reverse complement strand
AAAGAGCAAGTCACAGCAATGGCGGACAACTCCTTCTGTGATATACTGAACAATCAGAGTAATGTTTTTACGCAAAATCATATGGAGGAAATTCAGATGTACTTTGATCTGTCCGGCCTCTGGCAGGCCGATATTGGAGACGGGAAGGTTTATCCCATGCAGCTGCCCGGAACGCTCGATGAAAACCGGATCGGGCATAAGGATCTGGGGCAGAACCAGTGGCACCCGGACGCGGCGCTTGGAAACGCGGAAGAAGGCTTTAACGAGAACGCGCCCATCGCTACCCGGTTTACCAGAAAATATACCTTTGAGGGAGAAGCGCGGCTGACCCGGCGGATTTCCTTTACGCCGGAAGAAGGAAAGCGCGTCTTTCTGGAAGCGGAGCGGGCCCGGTGCCTGCGGCTTCTGGTGGATGGAAAGGAGGTGCCGCATTTTTCGGAAGGGTCCCTTTCCACTCCGCATGTGTTCGAGGTGACCGGACTTCTGAACGGGGACAATGAAATCACGCTGCTGTCCGACAACAGCTATCCGGGGCTGCCCCATGATGCCATCGTGTATTCTTCGGCGGCCACGGACGAAACGCAGACCAACTGGAACGGCGTGCTGGGATATCTGCGGCTTCGCGTGGAGGAGCCGGTATTCCTGTCCGCCCTGCGGATCTACCCGGACAGGGATGGAGAGACTCTGACCGTGCAGGCGGAGGTTTCCGCTGACCGGTTCTGGAGCGGCACCCTCCTGGTGGAAAGCGGCGCCCTGAAAAAGGAGAAATCCGGAGCGCAGGAATATGCCGGATATCAAAAGAAGATCTGCGTACAGCCCGGCCTGACCCGGTTTGTGCTGGAAAAGCTTCCTCTGGCCGGGGATGTGCGCAGATGGGATGAGGAGGAGGGAAATCTGTATGAACTGACCGCCCGTCTGTCGGCAAAAGAGAGACAGGAACTGGCCAGCCGCACGGAAACCTTCGGTGTGCGTACCTTTGGAGACAACGGAAAGGGAAGACTGGCTTTAAACGGCCGGGTGATCTTCCTGCGCAGCGAGGCCAACTGCTGCGAATTCCCGGAGACCGGCCATCCGCCCATGACGGTGGAGGAATGGATGGATGTGCTTGCGCGGTACCGTTCCTATGGAATCAACTGCATGCGTTTCCATTCCCACTGCCCGCCGGAGGCGGCGTTCATTGCGGCGGACCGGATGGGCATGCTGATGCAGCCGGAGCTGTCCCACTGGGATCCGGTGCACGCCTTTGAAGCGCCGGAAAGCTACGCCTATTATCTGACGGAACTGAAGCAGGTGATTCTGGCTCTGGCAAATCATCCTTCCTTCGTGATGCTGACCTTTGGAAATGAGCTGGCGGCCGGACCGGTGGGACACTCCCGGATGGACAGCATGCTGGCGCTTGCCCATGAACTGGATCCGACCCGTCTGTATGCCAACAGTTCCAACGCCCACTACGGGGATGTGGGCGTGGATCCGGAGAGCGACTTTTTTGCCTCTCAGAAATACGTCTCGGGAAAGGATTCTTCCGGGAATCCCCTTTCCTGGGATCTGCGGGGAACCCATGCAGGCGGCGGAGAGGACGGCGCGCTTCAGGGGTATATCAACAACCGCTATCCGGATGCTGCACAGAACTACGACGAATCCATGGCTGAAATTCGGAAGGTCTACGCCAAACCCGTATTCAGCTTTGAGGTGGGACAGTTCGAGGTGCTTCCGGACTTCCATGAGCTGGAGGCTTTTCAGGGGATTTCTGATCCGGCCAACCTGCGGCTGGTGCAGGAGCGGGTGAAGGCGGCTGGAATTTCCGATGAGGAGTGGGAAAAACAGGTGGAGGCGACGGGAGAGATTTCCCGCCTGGCCTATCGGGAGGAGATCGAGGCGGCGATGCGCACAAAGGAGCTGTCCGGTATCTCTCTGCTGGGCCTGCAGGATTTCCCCGGACAGGGAACCGCGCTGGTGGGCATGCTGAACTCCCATCTGGAGCCGAAACCCTATCCCTTCGCGGAACCCGCGAAGTTTCAGGCCTTTTTCCGGGATCAGCTGCCGCTGGCACTTCTGCCCCGTTACACCTGGGAAAACACGGAAGAGCTGACGGTGCCCGTGAAGATTGCCAACTATGGGAAAACGAACCTTTTCGGAAAGGTTCGCTGTGCCTTGAAAACACAGGACGATACGCTCATCGCACAGGCGGAAACCAAAGAAGGAAGCTACCCGGCCGGAACGCTGACGGAAGCAGGCTGTGTGAAGCTTTCCCTGAGATCGGTGGAAAAAGCTGCCCGTCTGACCCTGGAGGTATCGGTAGACGGCGCGGTGAACCGTTATCCCGTCTGGGTTTATCCTCCGGTTTCTCCGGAAAATCTGGTATGCCCGGAAAACGTGTATGAGACACAGCGCTTTGATGAAGCGGCGAAGCGTGTCCTTGCGGCAGGCGGATGCGTGTACCTGACCCCGCCCTCCACGAAGGAGGCGCTGCCGGGATCCATCCGGGCCCAGTTTACCACCGATTTCTGGTCGGTGGGCACCTTTGCCCAGCAGGCGGGCGGCATGGGACAGCTCATCGACAGCGCCCATCCCCTGTTCGCAGATTTCCCCACGGACAGCCACACCGACTGGCAGTGGTGGCCGATGGCTTCCCGGCGCGCGGTGATCCTGCCGAAGAGGATACAGGCCATCATTACGGAGATGGACAGCTACGCGTATCTGCGGCCCATGGCACAGCTGTTTGAATGCCGCTGCGGCGGCGGAAGGCTGCTGTTTTCCTCCCTGGGCCTGCAGGATCTGCAGCAGTATCCGGAAGCGAGGGCGCTGCTTTCTTCCATTTATCGGTATCTGGCAGGCGAAGAATTTGCGCCGGAGCAGGAACTGGACGTGGAAACGGTGGCTTCGCTGGTGGCGGAATAG
>CAKMIA010000031.1 GCA_927353735.1 uncultured Veillonellaceae bacterium | reverse complement strand
ATGCGGTGGGAAAGAGCCGCAGAAACATCAGCGAGCTGATGGACATCCGTCCGGACTATGCCAATGTGGAAAAGGATGGGAAACTGGAAAGGGTGGATCCGGATGAGGTGGAGATCGGAACCGTCATCGTGGTACAGCCCGGTGAAAAGGTTCCCATCGACGGCACGATCATCCAGGGAAGCTCCACGCTTAACACCAGCGCCCTTACGGGAGAGAGCCTGCCCCGCGACGCGAAGGAGGGGGATGAGATCATCAGCGGCTGCATCAATATGACCGGCGTGCTGAAGATTCAGACCACAAAGGAATTCGGGGAATCCACCGTTTCCAAAATTCTGGATCTGGTGGAGAACGCCAGCTCCAGGAAATCCAGATCGGAGGATTTCATTTCCAGATTTGCCCGCATCTACACCCCGGCCGTCTGCTATGCGGCCCTGGCGCTGGCAATCCTGCCGCCTCTGGTGCGCATGGCAGCTCTTGGCCTTCCAGCGGACTGGGGTACCTGGATTTACCGGGCGCTCACCTTCCTGGTAATCAGCTGTCCCTGCGCACTGGTGATCAGTATTCCGCTGAGCTTCTTCGCAGGCATCGGTGGCGCCAGCAACGCGGGCGTGCTGGTGAAGGGCTCCAACTATCTGGAAACCCTGTCACAGACAAAAATCATGGTTTTTGATAAGACCGGAACTCTGACTCAGGGCGTGTTTGAAGTGAACGGCATCCATCATAATGAGCTGGAGGACGCGAAGCTGGTGGAATATGCAGCTCTGGCGGAGAGCGCTTCCTCCCACCCCATCAGTAAGAGCCTGCAGAAGGCCTATGGGAAGGAAATTGACCGGAGCCGTGTAGAGGACATCCGCGAAATCAGCGGAAATGGTGTGATAGCAAGAGTGGACGGCATGGAAGTGGCGGCAGGAAATGACAGGCTGATGGAATATCTGGGCGTTCCTTACATTAACTGCCATTCGGTGGGCACCATCATCCACATGGCTGTTGACGGAAAATATGCCGGCCACATCGTGATTTCGGATGTGGTGAAGCCCCATTCCAGAGAGGCCATACAGACTTTGAAGGCTTCCGGCGTCCGCAGAACCGTCATGCTCACCGGAGATGCGCGTAAGGTTGCCGAGCAGGTGGCAGGAGAGCTTGGTATCGATGAGGTATACAGCGAGCTGCTTCCCGCCGACAAGGTGGAGAAGGTGGAGGAGCTGCTGAAAACCAGATCCGAAAAGGAAAAGCTGGCCTTCGTTGGAGACGGCATCAACGACGCGCCGGTTCTCAGACGGGCGGACATCGGTATTGCCATGGGAGCCATGGGCTCTGACGCCGCTATCGAAGCGGCGGATGTGGTTCTGATGGACGATGATCCCATGAAGATCGCAAAGGCCATCCGCATCTCCCGGAAATGCCTGCGGATCGTGTACCAGAATATCGTGTTCGCCATCGGCATCAAGCTGATCTGCCTTGCATTGGGAGCGGTCGGCATCGCCAACATGTGGCTTGCCATCTTTGCAGATGTGGGCGTGATGATTCTGGCCGTGCTGAATGCGATACGGGCTTTGTTTGTGAAGAAGCTGTAAAAGAAAAGTCTTTTTTTGAGTATTCTGATGGCTGAAGTTATCGCGGCGCTGATTGCGGGTTTGCTGATGATCCGGAACGCGTATAAGGGAGCTGTACACATTTTTTTTTCGATGTGTACAGCTCCCTGCATTTATGAAAGAGCCTGGCTGACGAAGATCACTTCCCAATCAGCTCCCACCCCATCGGCGTCCCCTTCTTTATGGCGCAGGCTGCCTTTTTTCCCAGAATCTCTTCATAGTACATGGTATGCAGTCCGTTTCCGGGACGGACAGAGCGGACGTTTTCCGGCGTCAGCTCTTCTCCGGCGGCGATGTCCTTCGCCGCGAACAGGGAGCGGCAGTCGCCATGCTCCACCACCTGCACGGGAGTGAGGTGGTAATCGGAATCGCCCAGCGCCTTTTCCACTGCGCGGATGTTTTTGACCATGTCGGCAAATTCCTCCGGTTCCATGGAGAAGGAGCCGTCCGGGCCGCCGTCCGCACGGCGCAGGGTCAGGTGCTTCTCGATCATCCGGGCGCCGAGAGCAGTGGCGGCGGTGGCCACCGCATTTCCCATGGAATGATCGGACAGGCCGGTGAGACAGCCGAAGGTACGGCCCAGGGTGGGCATCATATTCAGGTGAATGTCCTCATAGGGAGTGGGATAAGCGGAGACGCATTTCATCAGAAGCACATCTTCGTTTCCTTCCTCTCTGCAGACCGCAAGGGCCCGCTCGATGTCCGTAAGGTACGCCACGCCCGTCGCCAGAATCACGGGCTTATGGAGGCGGGCGATCCGGCGGATGAGGGGAAGATCGGTGATCTCATAGGAGGCCACCTTGTAGGCGGGCATATTCATGGAAGCCATGAAGTCCACCGCCGTGGCGTCAAAGGGGGAGGAAAAGCACTCCAGTCCCAGACGGTTCGCCTCCTCCATCAGCTTCGGCTGCCAGTCCCATGGAGTGTAGGCTTCCTCATACAGCTTGTGAAGCGTGGTGCCGTCCCAGACGGTTCCTTCGTTGATCTGAAAATCCGGGGAATCGCAGTCCAGGGTGATGGTGTCGGCGGTATAGGTCTGCAGCTTGATGGCGTCCGCTCCGGCCTCCTTCGCGGCATGGATGATTTCAATGGCCCGATTGTAGTCCTGCAGATGGTTGGCAGACATTTCCGCCACGATGAAAACGGGGCAGTTTTCTCCTACCCTGCGGGAACCGATGGTAAACTGCTTATTCATGAAGCGTGTCTCCTTCCGTGTAATTTTTCTGCATAAATTCCTCCACATCCCACTGATCCCTGGCCTTGAAAAGGCTGCCGTCCCGCTTCGTCACCCAGACGGGAGGGAAATAGTGAATGAACAGAGGATTCAGGCACATGGTGTAGCCGCCGGCGGTATCGTAGATGATCCGGTCCCCTTTTTTCAGGGCGGG
>CAKMIA010000030.1 GCA_927353735.1 uncultured Veillonellaceae bacterium | reverse complement strand
GCATCAGCACCGCGGCGGGGAACGGCTCCACCTCCGAGAAGAAGGCCGGAGTCCACCCGAGATGCCGCCAGGCAAGGCTCGCCGCCTCAACTCCGCTGCAAATACTGCCGTATCTCATGCTGGTCCTTTCGTTGTTGAATCAATGTGTCTCTATCGGGGTTATCGCCACCCAGGGGTGCATTTTGGCCCCTATTTTTCAAAAAAAAATGAAAAATTTTTTAACGCAAGGTCAGAATCAGGTATTTAGAGACCGACATCGAAAAACCGGTTGAGGGAGAGTTCCATTTTTCGCCATCGAATACGATTTGAAATAATCGCTGGACAGTGTATATTATGCTTCAAACAGGTTAGTATGAAAAGGAGTCCGCTATGGGACAGGGAAGACATAAGGAAGAGAATATCACGAGGCGGCAGGCGGAAGTGATGCAGGAGATCTGTCGGTTTTTCTCGATATACCGGAAAATGCCGACGATGCAGCAGGTGGCCGATGCTTTCGGAATCGCCACGCCGACCATCTACGATATTTTTCAGGAGCTGGTTCGCAAGGGATACCTGAAACGCATTGAAAAGGGAGCCCTCAAGCCCTATGTGATCAAAAAAACCGTTGAGCCGGAAGCTCTTGTCACGATTCAGATCCCTGTTCTCGGCGAAATCCCCGGAGGTGTGCCTGTGGAGGAGTTCGAAGATCGGAGCGGCGAAGAGACCGTTGCCGTGGATAAAGCCCTCACCAACAACGGGGATGTGTTTGCACTGCGCGTGAAGGGCGACAGTATGATCGGCGCTGGCATCAAAACCGGCGACATCGTCATCATCCGTCACCAGCCTATTGCCGCTGATGGGGACATCGTGGCGGCGTCCGTCAACAATGAAGTGACGCTGAAGCGGCTCGTGAACCGTCCCGACCGCATCGCGCTGGAAGCGGAGAATCCGGAATTCAAACCCATTGAGCTTACTCGTTACGACTCCTTCCGGGTTATCGGCAAAATGGTGGGTATCATCAAACAGGAGGCAGATAACAATGGCGGGGAGTAATTTACGAAAATTCAAGAACCCGGAGGTTCTACGAAAATTCTCGTTCCAGCGTCTACTGGAAATGGTGGGACGCTACAAGGGCTATTTCGACCGGATGCAGTTCCAGATCGAAGGCGCGACCGAGGAGACCTTCGATTATGACAGGCTTGCGGAAATCCTCTCGAATCAGATGTTCGTCGGTGAATACGAGGAACTTTTTAACGGCTTCGCACTTGTCGGAGCCACCAGCATGGAATGCTTCAACGACATCCTGCGAACTTTTATTTCGAGAAGCAGTTATGCCGGTGAACTGACGGACACCATGTCCACGGCGGATATGGCTCTGCTGGTGTATCTCCATGACCCCGAAGAACTCAGCGTTCTTGAAACGGACTATGCCGCACTGAAAAAGAAGTCCTTTGCGATGCGGGCGACGCGGCGGGACATCCGCAATCTGGTCATCACTCCGGCGCAGATCCGCGACTTCGAAGAGGGAATGAATCTGATTTTCCAGTCGAAGAACTACGGAAACACGGCCCGTGTGACCCTGACGGAGAACGACAGCCGCGAACTCGTGCTGCTTGTCCGGCATGGCGACTCCTACCGTCGGCAGGGCATCGTCATGAACGGCAGGAAATCTAAGACCATCGGTTTTCAGCCGGAAAGTTACAACACTTTGAGCATCAATAGAGATACCGGGGAATTGCGGTTGGGCATCCCCACCAGTCCCAAGTGGATGGAGGATGCCTACTGCAGGCAGCTCGGCAAGAGCCTCTTCAATGATTACGATGCCTTTTCCGCTCCGCGCATCAACGATCTGGACAAGATCAGGGAACTCGGTCGGAACATCCTCGTCTATCACGGGGCGGCGGAGGTGAAGAGCATCTCCCTGCTGTCGATCAAGGCGTTCCTCAGCGGCGACAGTGGCATGTGTGCAATCCTTGAGGCGGACAACGGGGATCTGTTCCGGGACATGGAACGGCATCATTTCAAGTTGTCGAGCATGGGTCGGATCATCCGGGCGAAGTTTCTGGTGAAAATCGGGCGGTCGGAGCGGACGATTATCCTTGACGCATCCAACCGGTCGGGATATGATTACGATGATTTCGGCATGGTGGTGGACGAGTGGCTGCGACAGGTCGGCGTCATCCACACTTTAATGCAGAATGACGAGGCCATTCATGTGGAACTCCTTGCTGACGAATGCAAGATCGCTGCCGCTGTTTGACTGGAAAGTCCTGCTTCCCGGCATCGACATCGGGCAGTTCAGGGCAAAGTATCTGAACCCGGCTCCGGGAGAGGCTTTGCGTCTGCTCTGCCCGGATGCCGCCGACTGTCCGGAGGAGTGCCACTACCGGAAAGTCCGTGAACTGAGTTCCGGACTGATGGCATGCTGTCCCCTGGACATCACCCGGCCCAGAATTCCGGTCACGCCGGAAGACATCGGTATTTTCCGTTTGAATTACGCCCGTGTCCACAAGGAGATAGCCGATGCCCTTGGCATCGAGTTTTCCAGTGTGGATCTGGACGACGCCTTTTTCTGGGAACTTGGCTGTCTGAAGACCGGAACGGGAAGCCGGATGCCGGTCTATTTTTCCTATTATATAAATACAATGGTCTTCGAACACCGGCTGGAGAACCTGCTCAAGGAAGACCGGACTTTCATCCTTCTTGTCGGCAGACTTGCAGATGTCCCAAAGGCGATGCTCGCCGCGCTGCGGCAGAAGAAGTGTGTCTGCCTGGGGCTGGATGACTGCGTATCCATTGCCCCGGACGGCAGTTTTGCCGCGGACGGCGAAACAGTGAATCTGCTGAACGGCATACGCTCCGCCAGACAGCAGACGGCGCTGACGGAATACCAGTGCGCACCCGACACCAAGTGGGCGGATGTTCACATCCGAAAAAAGGACGGAGACAATGTTTCCATCTGGGTCAAGGGGGAGGCTCCGATCCAGATCAATTATATGCAGCTCGGCATGTGCAATCAGAAAAAAGGATGCCGCACCGAGGCGTTTACCGCATTGCTCGCTCTGCTGTCCATGCCGGGCAAGGTTCTTCCGCTCCCGGCCAGAGACACGCGCGAATATGATTTCTGGAAACACCGGAAATATGAAATCTGCGCCGCACTGAGAAAATTCTTCCCGAACATCAACGACGGAGACCCCATTGAATTCGTGAAAAACGAAGGCTATCAGGTGCGCTTCGTCAACCGGGACGATGCCAGCGGCTCTTCCAACTACCATCCCTCCCGAACCTGATCCAATCCCATAGCGGATTCCACGGCACTCTGTCAATCACGGCAGGGTGCTTTTTTTTGACTATGTCACAACAAACAGTTGATAAATAGCCATTTTTATAGGGGAGTATCAGAA
>CAKMIA010000029.1 GCA_927353735.1 uncultured Veillonellaceae bacterium | reverse complement strand
TTTAAAGATTCTATCAGTATCTTTCACTCCTTGCATTTCTTTTCAGAAATGATATAATTTTAAACAGAACACACAGAGAATGGGATGACGGATAGGATAATTTGTTCCGTAGGATGTCTATCGTTTCATTGAAAGCAGGTGATGTAGGAATGGGTCCATAATTCTCGTTTTCTGACCGTCAGCGGCCTGTCCAGCCGCTCTGTCATAACCAAGCGGTTGGACCACTCAACAGCAATCCGGCAAACGTATTTTCATGTGACGAGCGTCTCCGCGTTTCGTTCAAAATTTTTTTCGTCATGGAATCCAGTTTTTTGAAAGAAACGTAAATTGTTCCTGTGCCATATAGCGTCAAAATTTTGATATGTCATGGAGAGATGAAATATGAAGCTATTTGCGCGAAAACAAAAGAGCAGGAGCCTTCGCCTGGCTGCGGTCATACTCCTGCTGGCCGCTTTTTTGTCCAACAGCACAATGCTCGCTTACGCGGCGGAGGGCACGGCCGGCGACCCGGCCGGATACTCCTTTGCCATAAACGGCGCGGAGTTTACCCTTACGCCTGACACAGCTCCCTACCTCGCAGCCTCAGACGGCCGCGGGTCCGTGGAGATCGCCACCGAGGACGCCGCGGTCATCTGGACCGACCTGGGCGGCGCGGGAAGCGGCGCGCTGACGGAGGGGATGCTGGAGGGATTGGAGGGTGTGGACTACTCCCTCTCCGGCAACACGCTGACCGTCGCGGGCTACCCCATTACCGTCCGGGACGACAGCGCCAGCGGAACGCCGGTGGCGGACGGTTCCACGACGACCTATGATTTCCGGGACGGAAGCGTTGTCTCCACGCTCTATCAAGCGTATCCCATTAAAAACGGAAAGAGCGTCTCTTCCTCCGATAAACTGCTGACTTTGACCGGTAACAACAACATCTCCTATAACGGCGGCCAGCACGGCATTCAAATTTCACGAACCGATACGGTCAGTGTTAAAGTTGCAGGCAATGCAGCGATTACCTTATCGCTGTGCGCTTACGCTGCCGGAGACGGAGCGTTTACCGTAAGCGGCACTTCGGGCGGCACGATTTCCCCTTCAACAGTTACCGCCAAAGTCACCGAAGACGGGAATACAGCAACGGTCGCCTATGAGGGCGCTGCAACCACACTCACCTTCACTTACAGCGGCGGTTCCGGTTATATCCATTGGATATCTGTTGCAAATGAGGCGGAAGAAACAGAGATAACTGAACAAGAGGAAATGCCCTCCGTCGGCACAGGCAGCGATGTAACCGTCACGCCCACCGGCCAGCGGCTGGCCATCTCCCAGAGCGGCGGCAGCCTCAGTACGTCGGGTTCTTCAACGCCTGAAGGGGTAGGATACTACGGCTTTGACCCCACTTCAGATTTGAACGCTCTGGAAGCTGACGTCACATTGACCAACTGCGGCGGCAGCAGCGCCTATGGTATTTTCCTCGGTGCTTATGACCTTTCCGCGCAGCGTATTGCGGTTGCTGGGATCCGCAACTCCACCAATCTGCGCTGCGTCTATTCGAATCCAAATAATGACTACTACCTTGGCGCCGGCGGTTTTAATGAGACAATCCGCGCGGGAGAAACCGTACACATCCAAGCAGTGAAAACAGCGGACCGGCTGTCCGTCACCATGACCACGGACGGCGGCGGCGAATATACCGCGGATCTTCCGTACACCAACAGCAAAAACTGCCAGCTCGGCTTTGTGGTGGCCAACGCCGCCGCCACCGTAACCAACATGGTCTACAAGACCGAGGGCGGCACCGTGCTGTACGACCAGAACGAATGCTATGCCCCCGTCGGCCAGGCTCCGGTGGTGACCGCTGTGGAAGCGGCGGCTACGGGAACCCGGGAGGCTATCATGATCAGCTGGCGCATCAGCGCCGCGGCCAGCGGCGACGGCTATTATCTGGTGGAAGCGCAGCACGACGATGGTCCTTGGACAGAAATTGCCCGAACCACAGAAACGTCCTACACCTATCCGATCTCCGAGGGCGGCATTTACCGGTTCCGTGTCTCCGGAGGCCTTGGCGAAAGCGGCCAGGGGACCAGTCCGGTCATTTCTGAGCCCATAGACATTCTGCGCGCCTTGGAGACTCCCGTGCTGACGGCGGAGGCAGGCGCGGACCGCGTCACACTCTCGTGGGATGCGGTTGCCGGAGCCGCCAGCTATGACGTCTACCGCACCTCCCATGATGCGGCGGTACAGCTGCTTTACACCGCATCGGAGGAAGAGACGTCCTATACCGATACCGCAGTTACAGCGGAAGTCCCGTACTACTATTACATAACCGCCCGCTCGGCGGGCAACTGGAGCAATCCCTCCCCCACTGTCTGGGCAATGCCTTCCGCCGGCCATACCGGAGCCTATCTCCCGGCGGAGGAGAGCGCGCACTTCACTTTGACCCAGGGTGCAGCGGAGACCGTGTTCTCCGACGCGCTGACGCTGGCCGGCACGATGGACCGCGCCGGTGTCGTCCGCGCATATCTGGACGGGACGCAGCTTGGAGACGACCAGACCGTCAGCGCGGGCGGCTCCTTCTCCTATGATTTGACGCTGGCGCAGGGCGGCAACACTGTCACACTCATTCTCACCGACACGGACGGCGGCTGGTCCCGAGCGGTTTACAACTACTACTATCTGCCAATGAACAGCCAGTCCGTCGGCGGGATTGTAGACGCGGCCTATACTGGCGTGGACGGCGCGCAGGATACAAACGGCATCCCGAACTACCGCACCGTGCAGGCGGCGGTAAACGCGGTCCCGATGAATAACCCTTCGGAAACTGTGATTTTCGTCCGCGCGGGCGACTATGAGGAACGCCTGGTGGTCGACGCTCCCAACATCACCCTAATCGGCGAGGGGGAAAATACCCGGATTCACTGCTATCCGGCGGATCTTTATGAGAATCCAGATCCGAACCAGCCCGGCTATGAAGCGGGCGGCGATATGACCATGCGCTGCGCCACCTATATTCAGAGCACAGCCCTTAATTTCCATGCGGAAAACCTCAGTTTCGCCAACGACTACGTCTACGATTCCGTACAAACAAGCAACCAGTCTGCCGACGCTCTGCGGTGCGACGCGGACGGAGCTCGTTTTGTGAATGTAACCATCTCCGGCGTGCAGGATACCCTGTACCTGCATCAAGGAGTTCAGACCTTCACCAACTGCCGGATTGAGGGGCTGATCGACTTCATCTACTCTGGCGACAAGGCGCAGGTACTGTTTAACGACTGTGAGATTGTCTTTGTCTACATACCCACCCACGCGGAGAGCGGCATCATATGCGCGCCACGGACGGCGGCCGACGCCGATTGCGGCCTGGTGTTCTACCGCTGCTCAGTGACCGCGGAAGAGGGCTGTGCAGGCGGCGAGGCCGGCGAATTTTATCTTGCCCGACCCTGGGGAGCGGATGCGGCGGTCTATTGGATCGACTGCTACATGAGCGGCATTCTGTATGCGGCGCTTCCGTATGACGATATGAGCGGCAACTCCTATCAGGACGCCCGCTTCTATGAGTGCGGCTCCTACGGCCCGGGCTATACGGTCAATGGAGACCGCCGGCAGATTGCCCGCGCCCAGGCTCAGGAATTGCTGGCCATTTTCGGCGCGGCGGATGAGGAACCTCTTCCTGGCGCGCCGGTGAGCACACAACCCCCTGAAACGCCCGACACACCGTCGGGAGGCGGTTCCTCCGGCGGCGGCTCCTCCAGCGGCCGCCCAAACGCCTCGGTCAGCGGCACGGGCGGAACCGTATCCGCATCCAGCAGCGGAACCGTTACCATTACGCCGGACGAGGGGTATCAGATTTCCTCCATCACGGTCAACGGGAAGGCGGTAGCCATACCTGCCAACGGCAGATTGACAGGGCTGGATCGGAACGACGAAGTGATTGTCACCTTTGAGCGCATCCCGGAGGAAGAGCCGGAACCCGCGCAGGAACCCTTTGCCGACGTGACAGGTGACGCCTGGTATGCGGACGCGGTGCAGTACGTCTATGACAACGGCCTGATGACTGGCGTCAGCGGCAGTTCCTTTGCGCCTAATAACACTTTGACCCGTGCCATGGTGGTGCAGACCTTGTACGCGATGGCGGGCAAACCAGAGGTGAGCGGCTCCGAGAGCTTTGCGGACGTGGCTTCCAACGATTGGTTCGCTGA
>CAKMIA010000028.1 GCA_927353735.1 uncultured Veillonellaceae bacterium | reverse complement strand
GGAAGAATGGCAGAGAAAGAAGGAAGAAAAGAACTGTTTCGGGCGCTTGCGGACCCGCCGGAAGAATTCACCCCCGTTCCGTTCTGGTTTTTGAATGACAGGCCGGATGAGGAGAAGATTGCAGAACAGCTGAAGGACATAAAGGAAAAGGGGGTGGACGCCATCGTGCTGCATCCGCGAATCGGGATCCCGGAGGATGTCCCTTATCTGTCGGATGCCTGGTTTCAGACGGTCCGCTTCATCGTGAAATGCGCGGATGCGCTGGGGATGAAGATCGTTCTTTATGATGAGGGGATGTATCCTTCCGGCTCCGCTCATGGAATGGTTGTGGCACAGAACCCGGACTACGCCTCCAAAGGAATCCGGCTTTCGGACCGGCCGGAGGGCGGGGAGGTGATCGCCGCGTTTGCGGATGGAACGTATCTGGTGTACGGTTTTACCGGGGGAACCATCCGGGGCATCCATTTCGGAGAGGATGACGGGGAGGCGGGCGCGCCGAAGTCTGCGGACATTCTGAATCCGGACGCGGTGGAAGCTTTCATCCGCCTGACCCACGACCGCTATTATGAGGAGCTGAAGGAATACTTCGGCAATACCGTCATCGCCTTTTTCACGGACGAACCCTGCGCGCTGGGACGAAATGCCGCAGCTTACCGGGAATGGGTGCCCGGGCTGGAGCGGGAACTTTTGGCAGGAGGGGGACGGCTTTCAGAGCTGAAGGCGCTGTTTACCGGAGAAAAGAATGGGACTACGGCCCTTTACCACAGGCTGATCAAGAAGCACCTGCGCGAGACCTTCTATGCCCGCCTTTCCCGCTGGTGCGCTTCGCACGGGATCGCGCTCATGGGGCATCCGGAGGCCAGCGACGACGTGGAAGAGGAACTGTATTTTCAGATTCCGGGACAGGATCTGATCATGCGCCGGGTTTCCCCGGAGACCGGAGGCCTTCTGGAGTTCGACTCCGTACAGGCCAGGCTGTGCGCGGACATTGCCAGACACCTGGGAAGGCGCAGAAACGCCAACGAATGCTTCGGCGTGTGCAGCAGAAAGCCCTGGGAATGGCATTTCACCGGAAGGGATATGATCTGGTACATCAACTGGCTGAGCATCCGGGGGGTGAACCTTCTGGTGCCTCATGCCTTCTATTACAGTACGGCGGGAAAGCGGAAGGAGGAGCGGCCGCCGGATGTGGGGCCGAACAACATCTGGTGGCCGCATTACCGGAGGATTTCTGATTATATCAAGCGGCTGTCCTTCCTGATGACGGATTCCGTAAACGGCGCGCGCATCGCGGTTCTTGTTGATAACAACCGGGTGCCGTACCGGGAGATCGCCTGCCTGTATGAAAACCAGATCGAATTCAACTATCTGCCCGTCGCCCTGCTTCCGGAATGCGAGGTCAGAGACGGCCGTCTGTGCATCCGGGAATATGCCTATGACATCGTACTGGATGTGTATGGGCTGCTGAAAGAGGATGCAAAACGAAGGGAACGGCTGTCCGGCGTATGCGTGTCCGCGTCCGCACAGGAGTGCTGTCTTCCCGGCCTTCGCAGCGTGCTGACCGATGCGCCCTGTCCTTATCTTCGTGCGGTCTGCCTGAAAAAGTGGGGGACGCAGATGGTTCTGTTTTCCAACGAGGGAGAGGAAACCGTCCGCACGGAAGTAACTCTGCCGCAGCGGGCGGGGCTGCAGTTTGTGGATCTGTGGAATGGAAAGGCGGAAAGGGCCGCCGTGTGGCAGACGGAAAGGGGAACGGCCTTTTCTCTCCTCCTGCCGCCCTGTCATGTCCTGCTCGCGGTTGTGGAGGAAGCCGGAGCATTCGACGGAGAATGTGGAAAAGAGGAAGATGTTTCGGCGCCGGGCCGGGAGCCGCTGGACTGGACAGAACGTTTCGTTCTGGAAGAACGGACGGATAACCGGGCGGTGTATCGATACCGTTTTCTCCGGGAGACGGAGGAGGGAACGGAGCGGTTTCTGGTAAGAGGGGAAGAGATGGCGGAATGCTTCTGCAACGGAAAGCCTGCGGGCGTGAGCTTTTTTGGCCCCCACGTGTTTGAGATCGGATCTCTCTTAAAGGACGGTGAAAACGGGGTCAATGAGGTGAAGCTGATGTTTACCGGAAGCGCGGCGAATATTTTTGAGAACGCGGGGCTGCCCTTCGGGCTGGAGAAACTCTGAAAGACGGAAGCGCGCTTTGAAGCCGGGACTTTCCGAAAAACGGCCTGAGCCGTCAGATGCGCAAAAAATATCAATCAGACAGCAGAGAAAAGCAATGCATTGCAGGCCGGATGCGGGTATGATGGAATCAGAAACGAACAGACAGGGAGTGAAATGATATGAAAACAGAGTTGAGGCGCTGGACCTTTGCAACGGGCTCCGATCCGGCCTGCCTGGAAAAGGGAAGGGAAGTGACGCTTCCGCATACCTGGAATATAGAAGAAGGCCTGGAGGAATACCGGGGAAGCGGCTGGTATGCATATGAACTGGATGTGCCGCGGGAATGGACGGACAGACGGGTGCGGCTGCACTTTGGCGCGGCTTTCCACAGGGCGGTGGTCTATGTGAACGGCCGGGAGGCGGGACGGCATTCCCGTTCCGGCTATACCCCATTTATGGTGGAACTGACCGGACTTTTAAAGATCGGGGAGAAAAACCGCATTACGGTGCAGGTTACGAACGGTTTTACGGAAGAACTGCTGCCCTTTCAGAGAAGCTTCGACTGGGCGGACGACGGTGGTCTGATCCGGGGCGTCAGCCTGCTGGTGACCGGCGCTCATTTCCTGGATCGGACGGAGGTGACTGCCCGTCCCGTTCTGCCAGACGGCATACGAAGCGGCCGGGCAGAAGGATGCCGGATGGAAAACGGACCTGCGGTCTGGGGCGTGCGCCTGCGGCTGAACAGCCGGGAAGAGGAGCGGTCGGAGCGGAACGGACTGACCCTTGGCTGGGAGCTTTCCCGGGAGGGAAAAACGGTCCTTCATGGAGAAGGTCCCTGCAGCGCCCTTTGCGGTCAGCGTCCGTCAGATTCTCCGGAAGAAGCAGGGAAGGAAGTATTTCTGTATCTGCCGGAGCGGCTGCTGGAAAGCGTGGATTACTGGCATTTTGACCATCCGGCGCTGTACCGCCTCCGTCTGACGCTGAAAAAGAACGGCGTGATTGAGGATGAGAACGAGACGGTATTCGGTTTCCGTGATTTCCATGTGGAGGGAAACGCTTTTTACCTGAACGGAGAACGGGTCCGCCTGTGCGGAACAGAATGGATGCCCGGCTCTGATCCGGTATACGGCGCCGCGGAGCCGGAGGAGCAGATGGAGAAAATGCTCCGGCTTCTGAAGGAGAGCAACTGTGTCTTCACCAGATTTCACTGGCAGCAGGATGACTTTATTCTGGACTGGTGCGACCGCCACGGGATGCTGGTACAGGAGGAGGTGCCCTTCTGGGGACCGGATCCGGAAAAGGCGGGCGGGCTGCAGACGGATATCGCCCTGCAGCAGCTGGAGGAAATGATCGCCGCTCACAGAAACCATCCCTGTGTGATCGCCTGGGGCGTGGGAAACGAGCTGTGTGCGCAGGATGCGGAAACCATCCGCTATATCCGGCAGGCCGCAGCTTTTGCCCACGGGCTGGATCCGGACCGCTGTGCCAATTATGTGAGCAATACCTGGTTTGAGAATCCCATGATCGACGGAACCGTGGACGGAGATATGCTGATGATTAACGATTATATCGGCACCTGGCATGGGGAAAGGGACGAGCATGCGGAACTTGCCCGTCTGATCGGGGATAATCCGGGCCGTCCGGTGGTTCCATCCGAGTTTGGACTCTGTGAACCGGCCTTTTCGGGCGGAGACGCCAGACGGGAACAGATTTTTCTGGAAAAAATGGAAGCCTACCGGCAGCATGAGGAAATCGCAGGGACCATCTACTTCTGCCTGAACGATTACCGCACCCAGATGGGAGAGGACGGGGAAGGAAAGTACCGGCGGCGGGTGCACGGCTCCGTGACCATGGACGGTCAGCCCAAACCTTCCTACTATGCGGTGCAGCGGGAGTGCGCGCCCTTCACTCTGCAATGGGAGCAGGGACAGCTGATCATCACCTGCCGGAGGGATCTGCCGGGCTATGAGATGCGCGGCTATCTGGTGGAGCTTCGGGACGCGCAGGAAAAGAGAATGGGACAGGCGGTGATCGAACGGCTGCGTCCCGGTGAAAGCATGAAGCTTCCGGCGCAGGATGCGGCGGCCGCAGCGGTATATCGGCCGACGGGGGACTGCGCGGGTATCTATCTAATTAAAGAAATGAGGAGGTAAAGATTGAAAAATAAGCCCGATGGCTTATTTTTCAATCGGCAGTTTTGCGCCGAAGCACAAAACTGCTGTGATCGCAGAGGAGAAATCACCTGCGTGATTTCTCCTCGCGGCCTCAGCGTATCGCTTCGGCATGGAGGTAAAGATGATGAAAGGAATTGCACATGCCGCATTCAACGTTTCGGATATGGAGAGGGCGCTTCGGTTTTACAGGGAGACCTTTGGCTTTGAAAAAGCCTTTGAACTGAAGCATCCGGAGACCGGAGAACCCTGGATTGTCTATGTCCATGCGGGAGGAAACCAGTTCATCGAGCTGTTTTACGGCGGGGTGACCCCCCAGAAATATCAGGATCAGAACATCGGCTATTCCCATCTGTGCCTGGAGGTGGAGGATATCCATGAGACGGCAGAACGGATCGAAAAAGCGGGAGCGCCTCTGGATTCCGGAGTCAGGCAGGGATGCGACGGAAACTGGCAGTGCTGGACCCATGACCCGGACGGAAACCGGATCGAGCTGATGCAGATGAGCGAAGACTCCCTCCAGTGCCGTTTCCTTCGGGAACGGGGGAAATGAGGACAGGGAGGCTCTAAGGCCTCCCTTCCTTCACTGTTCAAGCGCCCGGTACTGGGCCGGCGTCATGCCCTGATGCTTTTTGAAGGCGCTGCAGA
>CAKMIA010000027.1 GCA_927353735.1 uncultured Veillonellaceae bacterium | reverse complement strand
TTCCCGTATTCCCGATTCTCGTGATCGTCGTGCTCTTGGTCCGTCCTGCTGCGTCATAGGTATACGAAGCCTTCGTGTTGCTGGGATCCGTCACATCCGACTCCTGACCCGTCATCCGGTTGTAGCTGCCGTTGTACCCGTACTTCGTGGTGTTCCCTCGCTCTGTGACGCTGCTCACAAGGTTTCCACCGTTGGTATACGTACTGCTGCTTACAATCCGGCTGCCGTCCTCCGTCTTGGCTGATTCCATGACGGACTTTGTGGTATTTCCCATGTCGTCGTGGGTCAACGTATCCTGCACCACTCCGTTGCTCACCGACTTCAGGTTGTGCTTCTCGTCGTAGTCGTAGGTATACGTTCCGTTCCCTCCGGTTCGCAGCGTCAGCAGGTTCCCGTCTTCGTAATCGCTGCTCTCCTCCTCGTTTCCCGTGGACTTGACCGAGATCAGGTTCCCATCCTCGTCGTACTTCATCGTCTGCGCCGCTTCCTGCGTCAAAGACAAATTGTCGAAATACGCCGTGTTCTGGTTCCGCTCATACGCGCACTCCACCCGGATGCTCGCTACCTCCGTATTCCCCTTCTTCGGCACAATCGCCGTCGAGGTATACTGCCACTCCGTCACGTCCGGGTGGAACGGCACATAGTGGTACTCCTTCTCCCCGGTGCTGTACGTCAAAATCGCCCGCAGGCCGAACTGCTTATACTTGTCCCGCGCTGCCGCGTCCTCTCCCTCGGCCTTCTCCTCGTTATCCGGTACGGCGTTCGCCTTCGCCCAGCCCGACAGAACATACGTCTTTCCCGTCTGGTGAATGGGTACCTCTTGATACGCGCTGCTCTCCGTATACGCGTCTCCTTGGATCTGCAGCGAGTATGCATCCTCTCCTGTAAACAGACTCTCTCCCTCTACGAACGAAGCCAGGCTTCCCATCTTCCAGCCGTGGCCCCAATACCGCAGGCTTCCGTTTTCCAGCATATTCAGGCTCGACGGCCCCTCCGCGCGCTCCAGCTGCACGTCGTCCACGTAAAAGTACGGCCCGGCTCCCTGGTTGTACACCCCTATGGTACACGTTCCGCTGCTCTGCGGCGTAAACGTCACGCTCAGCCGCACCCAGCCCTGGTCTACCCCTGCGCTGGTCTGGTAATTGATGCTTTCGCTCTTCTGCTCCGAAGCCGGGATTCCCAATCCCGTCACCTTCAGGTACACCCCTTCTCCACGGAACGACGTACACTGGGACGTATTCACATACGCCGACAGGGTGTACTCCACCCCGGCGTACAGCCGGTCTGTGGTCCGGGTCGCCGACACGGTGCTGTTCTTTCCAGGTCGGATCCATCCCTTGCACCCCTTTTCTCCTGTTCGGACCGCTTCCGTTCCCGTCATCGTCCGAACCACCATGTTCGTGTCCGCTCCGTTGACGCCGCTCAGCGTCCACGCCGGGCTGCTCGCCTCAAAGCTGTGGTTCCGCAGCTCGTTCATCGCCGCCATTCCCACCGTTGCCGTCTTCAGCGTCCGGTTGTTGCTCTTCTCCGTCGTCCCCGTTCCGCTGTACACCGCGTTACTGGCTCCCACCAGCTTCCCCTCGTTGTCCGTGCTGTATGCGTTCACCGTCCGCCCGGCGTAGTCGAAAATATAGTATGTCAGAATGTCGTCGTCTGTGTTGTAGGTCCGGTCATTGCCGTAGTCCCGGTATTTCGTCTGTCCTCTCACCAGGTGGTTCATCTCGACCATAGCGCCTACTGCTACGCTGGAATTCGTCGTCGCCGTTGTGATTTCCCTCACGGACCGCACCTGGCCGTTCCGGTACTGCAGCTGCACCCCGTACTGCGCCTCCGCGTCGTACACATACCGCATCCGCGTATCCAGCGTACTCGACGAATTCTCTGCGTACATTCCGTACTTCGCCAGCACACTCTCCCCACGGCTCACCTGCAGCAGCTTTCCTCCGCTGTAGCTCAGGCTGTACACGCGTCCCGCCGCGTCCGTCACGCTGGTCAGGTACTTGCTGCTGTTATACCCCAGGCTCGCCACCGTGATTTCCGTTCCGCCCCGATTCTTCTGCACAATCTTGTCGATTCGGTCCCCGGAGCTGCGCGGGTATCCGTTGGCGTCCTGGCTCCCGTCGCTGTGGATGTACCGGATTTGAAGCTCATTCCCGTTGGCATCCTTCATCACCGTCAAAAATCCGTTTACAAAATACTTCGCGTTGTCCCGGTCGTCCGTCATTTCGTAGTAGTTCGGCACATACTCGTCGATCTTCAGTCCCAGGCCGTCCTCATCGTAGTAATACCCGTCCTTCTTCTCCTCGTCCTTGGAAAAGTAGTGCACCGTTCCGTCTCCGTCTGTGTACTTCAGATACGTCGTCGTTTTTCCCGGCTCCACATCGTTCTGCAGCTCCACCTTTTCCACCTTCTGCATCACGTTCAGGTTTACTCCGGCTCCCAGGTGCATTCCGTATCCCAGCCAGCCTCCCACGTCGTAATTCTCCGTCCCGTACTTCTCCGCATAGCTGCTGTTGTACACCAGCTCCAGGCTGAACGGGTTCACCGTGGATGCGTACGAAGCCAGCTCCTTGCACACCGTCACCTGTCCCGTATAATCCGACAGGTACACCGTTCCTCCGTTCCCCACTCCGTACGTCTGATACGTATAATACGGCTCGATCCCGTTGGTGCTCCGGTACGCCACCACAAACGACACCCGGTAATACGAGAACCACGCACGGCATTTGTTCGTCGCCGATGCGTTGGACGTCAGCGCCAATCCGTAGTTGCTGCTCCGGTCCTCGTACCACTCCTTTGCCGCCGGTGTGATGTCCCACAGAAGAATATCCCCGATGGTATGGTAGCTGGCGTTCACATAGTCCAGCGTCGGTCCGTAGGACGGCCGGTTCGACCAGCTCAGGCTGCTGTTCAGATTCTTGTTCTCCGTATTGGCGTGCATGTACAGCACCATCTCTCCCTCCGAGCTGTTGCTGCCGGATCGCCAATCGTTCTGATACAGTCCGGCATACGCACGCACCAGCGTATGCCCCGCCGGTACCTCCGGGTACTGGTTCAGCTTGAAGTACACCTCCGTCTGCTGGTAGTCCCCGTGGTATCCGCACAGGATCTTTCCTCCGGTCATGGTGTAATTCATCCCCTGGGTACACACCGTCCCCTCAAAGTCCGCTTCCTTCGTCTGGTCGATCAGCGTCGGATCGATCGCCACCGGGAATACTCGCTCCTCTGCTTCCAGCCAGCTTTCCTCCGCTGCCACCGTCAGCACCCAGCCGCCGTCTTCCTCCTGCTCCAGCTCATACCGCACCGCCTCCGAATACGCCCCTGCCCCGTCCGTCATGTACGGCGCCGGCATCCAGTACGCGGCGTTTCCTTCCGCATCCTCCAGCATCACAGACCCGTCCTCCTGCAGCGCCGGCGTCAGTCCCTCCAGACCCAGCCGGAAGGAGAAGGCATATCCTCCCGACAGCCGCTCCTTCACCACAATGGTCTCCTTCACATGGTAGCTGTACAGCTCATACTCCAGGTCCACCCCGGGGTACACTTCCTCATACCGCACCTGTGTCCGCAGCCGGGCCGGTGTAATCTGCTCGCCCAGGTCTGCAGGCTCGCCTGTTTCGGAGCTCCCTTCTGCCGACATCCTTTGGATCCTGCCGGTCTTTCGGTCCGGATAGCTGATTTGGGCCACCGAATTCCGGTTGTAGGTAGGATGAGATTCCTCCCCTTCCTCCTCCGGCGCCCTTTCCAATTCCTCGGCCTCCGTCGGCTCCGCCGTCGTTTCCGGGACGGTTTCCTCCGGGCTTTCCGGTTCGGAATCCTCTGCCCCTCCGGCGTCCTCCGGCTCTGTTTCCGGCTCCTCCACAGGCTCTGTCGGGGTCTCCGGATCCGTCTCCTCTACTGTCTCCAGCTCCTCCGAACTGGGAATCTCTCCCAGCACGTCGAGTTCCGGCACTGTCTCCGACTCCGCCTCTGACTCCGCTGTGGCTTCCAGAGCGGTTTCCTCGCTGGGAATCGCCGCCTCCGCCGTCGGGCTCTCTGTCGGCTCCTCCGGCTCTTCCAACGGCTCCGTCTCCTGAACTGTTTCCTCCGGCTCGTCGGAAACCGGCGCTGTGGAAGCCTCCGTTCCCATGGTCTCTTCCGCCTCCGTTTCCGCTGCCTCCGGCTCTCCTGCTTCCTCCCACAGAGACAGGCGCACGCCTACTTCCCCTGTCTCGGCGGCAAACACATAGCCCCCCGCCAGACTCCCGGCAAAGCTCCGGCTCTCCTCTCCGTTCTCCGCTCGGTACTGCACCACCGGTCTCCACGCCCCCTCCAGCGCCAGCCCCACGCTGGGCGCCTGGGGAATCAGCGTGTTGTCGATCTCTTCCCATTCCTCTTCCGCTTCATAATGTACCGGCACGCCGTAGTCCACTGCCAGGAAGCTTCCGTCTTCCATCCGGAAGTGCTTCTCCCGTTCGGCTCGGTTCTCCACGACCTCCCCCACGACTACTTCGCTGGACTTTCCCTCTGCCGTCTCCTCCGGTCTGCTCCCGGCGGCCTCTTCTGCTTCTACATTTCCCGCTTCCTCCGGGCTTCCCGCTGCCCGAAGCTGCGGAACCTGCTGCCCTACCAACACTGCTGCCAGCAGCAAGGACAACACCCGCAATCCCATTCGCTTCTTCATTTTTCTTTCTCCTTCTATTTTTTCTTTTTTGACGCCGTGCTTCTCTAGGTTCTTTTCTCTCGGTTCCATTCTTATTTCTGCTCTTTCTACCATTCAACTCCCTTCCTGTTGATTCACACTGCGTCCATATTTTATAGATTATCACCTTTTCCTAGCCCTGTCAATCACAATCCGTTACTACCCTCATTCACATGTTAAAAACTCCTTTTAACTGTCTTACTCCCCTGTTTTATCCCACCATTTGTTCCTACTTCTCTATATAATTACAGGAGCTGCCGAAGAAGGCAGCTCCTGCATGTAATATCCCAGTATTTATTTCCACAAATCAACTGCGG
>CAKMIA010000026.1 GCA_927353735.1 uncultured Veillonellaceae bacterium | reverse complement strand
ATGGACGGCTTCTTTTGAAGCTGGGAGGGCTTTTCTCCCGACAAGGGCCTGATACATTCCAGACGGTCAGCGGCCCGGATGGCATTGTCGGTAAGCTGCCGCTGCCAAGCCCCCACGCTGGGAGCCCAACGGAACCCGCTGCTTTTCAGCTCTGCCCGGGTGTCAGCATCAGGCTTGCCGTCAAAGAACACCTGCAAGCGGTTGTCCTCCCGGTTCATCTCCACATGGCCGCCGTCAAACTCCCAGCCGGAAAAGGTCTGCTCCGCCCGTTTGGAAAGTTCCTCGATACGGGCTTTGACACGGCGGATCTCCGCATTGTTGTTGGTGAGCTGGTAGCTTTCAAAGGGCTTCGGGGAGCTCCGCCAGCTTGCCGCCATGTCGGATTTCAGCCGCTCGATCTGGTCGGGAGACAGCAGGGCGCAGCCGTCCAGCGTCCCGTGTTTCCGGTAGTAGGCGTTGACTTCCTTCATAATGAGCTGGGAGCGTTCCAGAGAGTCCAGCTTTTTCTGGAGCTTTTCTACCGCCGCCGGGTCGTCGGCGCTGATACCGCCCATGCCGGTACTGCGTATCTTATCCAGCAGCCCTTGAATGTGCCGCCATTCCTCCATGTTGCCGTCCCTTGCCCGGTTCTGCTTTTCTTTCTGCCGGACCGGGAAATTGGCAGGCCCCGCAATCATTACGGAAGGAACTCTTGCGTCAATGGCAAAGCCCTGGTTCATGTTCTCCGCCAGTTTCCGGGCGTAGGTGTCCAGCAGATGGTCGATCTTCTCATGGTACATGGGGTCAACCCTTGCTTTCTGGTGTTCCGCCACGGCGGCGGCCTTATCGACCATCGCCCGGTATTCCGCCGTTGCGCTCCCTTCCCGATAGTCGGAAAAGCTGTTCATTTCCTTTGCCCGCCGGGCGGCAGTTTCATTGATGGGATAATACTTAATCGGTTCACACCTCCTTGCGCTTCGGGCCAACATGGCCCGAAGTCTTATCGTTCCTCATGGGAAGGCCCCGCCTTATCCCTTCTCGGAGCAGGCGGGGCCTCTTGAAATTCCCGGATGGCTTTTAAGATGGAGCGGGCCGGTTCAGCCTCCTTCGGATAGGCGAAAACCCGGTGTTCCTTTGGAATGTCCTCCGGGCCGTGGTAATACTCGATAAATACGCCGGGGTCAGCGGCCACATAGCCGCCGGGAGCGAATACGCCGTTTTCCCTGATCTTCACGTCCCGCCCGTATGCCTCATAATCGAAATAGTTCTGGATATGCTCGGGTATCTCAATGGCGTGAAACTCGTCCGCATACAGGCGGCCCAGTTCTTCCTCATTGGATATATCCGGGTAGAAGCGGTACAGGTCAAGGTTCTGTGCCAGATTGATAAGGTCCTTCACGCTTTCCGTGTGCTTTCCTAAGACAAGAGCGGCTTCGTACTTTTCCAGCTCGCCCTTATCCCGTACTCCAAGCAAGGTGTGCGCCAGCTCGTTGAACTCGTCAATGCCCGCGTATTCATAGAGATAATCATACAGCCCCAGCACGTCGTCACTGTCAAAGCTGGTAAAGAAAACCTCGGTGTACTGCTTTCCGTCAATCCCGATCTTCGCAAGGGCGGCCTGGACCTCCTGCGTGGTGGCCGGGAATTTCAAGGTTGTTCCGACCTCCACCCCGGCCTCGGGATAAAGGGCGGCGTTTGTGATATAGGCTTCAAACATGGGGATTTTCCTCCTTTCCGTCCCCGCCGGTCAGCGCCTCATATATCCCGGCCATGATGTAATCGGCACAGGGAAGGGCGATAGCGTTCCCCAGCGCCTTGTAGCGGCTGGAAGAACGGATTTCCTCGCCGTCCGCCCCGTACTTTGTCCAGCCCTCCGGCAGCCCCATGAGCCGCTCGCTTTCTGTCTCCGTCACAAAACGGATACAGCCGCCCTCCGGGTCGTCCTCATACCAGAAGGAGAAGGGCGTCACATCGCTGGCTAAAAGAGTGGGAAAAGGGTCAGTTGGTAAACCGAAGCTGTTTCGGAAGGCCGCCCCTTCCTGCCTTTTTGCTGCGCCCCGCATACGGAAGCACTGAAAGGGTCGGACGACTGGTATTCGCCGCCCTGTTTCAATAAAAGGCGCTCGATCTCCTTCGGGGGAGGCGTCCCCGCCCGCTCCGCAAGGCGCAGGAAGTGGGAGCACTGGACGGGGCTTAAAAAGTATTTCGGCAGAACGCCGCCCTCCAAAATCGGCCACGACAAAAATCCGCTGCCTTCTTGCCAGCCTCCGGGTTCCTGCCCAATACTGGGCGTCCATGAGCCGCCAGGACACATCAGGCGTTCCCCCTCGCACCATTCCGGCGTTTCCCCATCTTCCCGAAGGAGGCATTGGAACTTCGGTGTCTGCGAAGGCGGATAGGACGGCTCTAAAATCCATCCGGTCATTTGTAGAAAACGCTCCCATGACGTTTTCCCAAACAAGGATAACTGGATATAGGTTATCAGTGGCATCCCTCATTTCATGTACGATACGGAAAGCCTGATAGAACAGGCTTGATTTTGCCCCGGCAAGGCCGGAGCGGTTGCCGATCAGTGAAAGGTTCTGACAGGGGGAGCCGAAGGTCAGCACATGGACGGGCTCGATTTTCCCGCCGTCTATCTTCGTAATGTCCCCCAGATGTTCCATTTCCGGGAAGTGCCTTTTGGTAATGGAGATAGGGGCCTTTTCAATCTCGCTGGCCCACGCCGGACGGATACCGCACCGGGAGGCCGCAAGCGGAAAGACCCCTATCCCGTCAAAGAGGCTCCCCAGCTTAATATCCGGCACTGTCCGGGGAGCCCTGCCCCTTCACGTTCATAATGCCTTCCAGCGTAGTCGCCGCAATCCCATACCGGGCGGCAACCGCAATGTCGTTTTTCACGTCCTCGTCCACAGTCCCGCCGCAGACAAGGAGCATACGGGAGCGTTTGAGCATATCCCGGCCCATGTCGATACCGTCCTTGTGTTCCTCCGGCACGCTGTCATTGAGGATCAGCGGAAGGTACAGCTTCGGGCAGATAGGGGCAAGGCCCGCTTCATAGGCTGCCCGGCAGAACTCCACGGCAAGGTCGGTGTCCACCTCGGGAATACCGCACCATGCGGCGGTGATGTATGCTAAAGGTCGCTTCATTTCTGGTTCCCTCCATTTCACTTATTAAATAAGGTAAAGCAAGGTACGCCCAACCCCTCCGCCCCTTCCCCCGGGAAGGGGGACGGCTCTGGAGAATTTATATCCCCGTCGCTTGTCCGGGAAAAAGCATAACCGGGAGAAATCCGTCAAGGGTGCCTCTGGCACCGCCTGCGGCGGCGTTGCCCTTGACTGATTTTCCCGGCTATGCTACGGAATAACTGGCGACGGGGAATAATTTATATCTCCAGAGCTTCGGGGCGCGGGGCAGCGCCCCGCAATCCTCGGGCCATCTTGACCCGAAGTTTCGGCTTACTTTTCCGGCTCGGTTTTCTTCTCCGGCTTTTCGTGTTCCTTCTGCTGGCCCTTCCAGTCGTCCAGCAGCTTGATGATCTGGTCCTTCATTTCCCTCGGGGTGGTTTCCTTCCCGAAGTATTTGCTCAGTTCAGCGCCCGTCAAAATCACTTTGTCTACCTCCTTCTTGTCCTCCATCATAATGCCGTCGATCACATCCCCGTTTAAGAGCTTCTTCTCGTCCAGTTCCCTCATGCGCTTTGCCTGCGCCTGGGACGGGGAGGACTGCTGGCTGTCGATGGCAACGGCGATATAGTTCTGGTTCTTCTTGCTGATATAGGAGAGCTCCACGGCAGTCGTGAAGCCCAGCTTCTTTGCGTCCATGAGGGCCATCAGGTCAGGGACAAGCTCATTGAGCCGGATATACCGCTGTACCTGTTTGACCGCCATCTTGTTCCGCTCGGCCACGATCTCGTTGGAGCGTTTGCCTGCGTCCTTCGGGTCAATCTGGCCCGAAGTGCGGGAGCCCTGGTGCTTGATGGCCTCAAGCTGCATTTTCAGAGCCTTTGCCCGCTCACTGGGGAGGATTTCTTCACGCTGGTTTAAGTTGTCCTCCACCATCTGCGTGATGGCCTCGTCGTCCGTCAGGTTGCGGACGATACAGGGCATATCCGTAAATCCGGCAAGCTCGCTGGCTTTCTGGCGGCGGTGGCCGGAGACAATCTCATAGCCGCCGTCCTCCCGGGGCCGGACGATAGCGGGCTGGGTGACGCCCTTATCCTTGACGCTGGACACCATTGCCCGCATTTCATCATCGTCCCGCACCTGGAACGGGTGGTTCTTAAAGGCGTGGAGCTCGTCCAGCTTGATATAGACGATCTGTTCCTCCCCACGGCGGGGCGCTTCTTTGGGCGGCTCCTGCGGCTTCGGCTGTTCCGGGGCCGGAGGCTTCACAGCGGCAGAACCCTTGTCCGCCGCCTTTTTCGGGGCAGGAGCCTTCGGGGCCTTTTCCTTGTTCCCGGTGGCCTTGTCCAAAGCCTCCTTCCAGATGGAAGTTTTCTTCGGAGCGGCGGGTTCTTTTGCCGGGGCGGTCTTTTTCTTGTCCGCCGGAGTTTTCGCCTGCGTCTCCTTCGGAGGGCGGCCCCTGCGCTTCGGTGGCTCCGCTGTTTTGTCAGGCTCCTTCTTCACAGCCTTATCCGGCTTTTCGGGCTCCTTTCCCTTATCCGGTGGGGTGGCTGCCTTCTCCGGCGCTTTTTCTTTTTCCGCCGCTTTCTTCTCGGCCATGATTTCCGAAAAGTTGTAGACGGAAACATTCGGGCTTTTCTCTGCGCCTGCCTTCTCGGAAGTGGGAGCCTCCTTATCCTTCGGCGGTGCGGCTTTGTCTGCGGCCTGCTCCGGGGGCTTCTGTTCCGGCGTGGGCGGTTCGGTTTTCGCAGGTTCCTTGACGGGAGCCTGTTCCGGGGGCTTGCCCGGCCCGGTGTCCGGCGCTGCCGTCTCCGGGGCTTTTGTGGTTTTATCATCTGGCATACACGTTTACCTCCTGATTTTGAGCATGAAAAAAGGGGCCTGACTTTTCATCAGGCCCCGGTGGGGTAGTTCCTCCTTTCTTGCCAAGCTACAAAAATACCGCCCGTAGTCTCGTTTGGGCGGTATCTCTGCGTAAGATTGGCAGTCCATTGTTAA
>CAKMIA010000025.1 GCA_927353735.1 uncultured Veillonellaceae bacterium | reverse complement strand
TTCGTCCGCTCCCGCCTGTTCTTTTGGTTGCATTTGTTCTGGAATCAAGCATAGAGCTTCTGAATGGAATGTCAGAATAGACATGCGGCGGGGAATCCGCCAGTTGCCGAACGGCTTACAGAATTTTTATGCTTACCTGTATTGTAGCATTTCATCCGCCCCGGTTCAACAGATTTTTCAATGGTGAAGGGTCAGACCTTCCGCGCCGTCACGATCAGCATCATGGGCCGCCGCAGTTCGTCCGCCATGCCGGGAATTTCCCGCACCATCTCTTCCGTGGGCGCAGGCTCCGCCACATGGAGAAGCTGGAAGCCCTTCTTCATAAGCGTTTCCAGATAGGCTGCGAGGGTGCGGTGATACTTTACCACCTTTTCTCCTAAGAATACCGCTTCCCTTTTTCCTTCCTGAAAATAGTGATCCACCGGAAAATGCAGGATTTCCCCATTCTGTCCATAGTACCAGTCCTGACTGCCCTCCGCCGTGAAAATGGGGTGCTCCACCGTGTAGGCAAGAACGCCGTCCGGCTTCAGCCATCTGTGGATCTTCTCAAGGAATTCGTCATAGGAGGCCAGATAATGGAGCATCAGGGAACAGATCACCACATCAAAACTGTTTTCCGGAAATTCCGTGTCCTCAAAGGCTTCCCGCCTGTATTCGATGCCCTCTCTTCCGTTGATCTGCCGCGCCTTCTCCAGCATTTTTTCGGAAATATCGATTCCGGTCACATGCGCCGCCCCGTGTTCTATAGCATAGGCTGCGTGCCACCCCAGCCCGCAGCCTAAGTCCAGGACGTTTTTTCCGGCGAAATCCGGCAGCAGAGGCTCCAGGGTGGGCCACTCGCCCGCCCCGGCAAGTCCCTTTATGCTGCGGGACATCTGATTATATTTTTCAAAAAAAATGGGATCGTCGTATTTGTTTTCCTTCATTCTGCATTTTCCGCCTTTCTCTGCTTTTATTTATAGAAGGCATTTTTCCTATCCCTGCCGTCTGTTGATCACATCCACCACAGACATCCGCATCAGGCTGCGGAATGGCAGGACCACAGCGAGCAGGGAGGATGCCAGCACAATGCCCGTGATTCCGGCAAGAGGCAGAAGCGGAAGGCTCCAGGCATCCTGCCAGAAGCTGGTGATCAGGCTCAAAAAGAGGACGCGCTGGACGGGGATGCCAAGCAGCCAGCCCATCAGGCAGCCGCCTGCCGCATAGGAGAGTGCCTGCGCTGCCAACATGCCGAAAAGCTGTCCGCTGTCGAGCCCCATCGCCCGCAGAATTCCATACTGCCGCTTTCCGGATTCCGCATTCATACGGATTGTATTGGCGACATGGAGCACCGTGATCCCCACGATGACGGTAAGAAAGCCCCAGGCCAGAATGGCCATGGCCCGGTACAGCCGCTTCTGGGCCTGCATCCGGTCAAAGGAATCCTCAAAGGTCACGCCTTCCGTAAAATATGCCTTTATGGCTTCCACATTTTCCCGATCCGCACCGTTTTCAAACTGGATGTCCAGAATATTATAGCCTTCCTCTCCCGTCAGCTCCAGGAAGGTACGTTCGGAAACAAGCAGAGTCGCCGTCCCCTCCTGCCTCGCGAGCGGGCTTTCCGACAGAATCCCAGCCACGGTCACGGTCTGCTCTCTGCCTCCGATTGCAAGCGTCAGTCTGTCTCCCACTGAAATCTGCGGGGCGGAAGCTTTTTCCGCTTTTTCTCCGCCGTTCGTTTCTGCTGCGGCTCCGCCCCCTTCTTCAGTCCCCGTTTCTGCTGCGCCTGCGGCCCCTTCTTCGGCTCCCGTTTCCTCCGGCGGGGCCACATACAGAACCTGTCCCGGATTTTCAGAAACGTCCTTCACCGATCCCTCCGCCAGACTCTCCTCCGCCCAGGCAAACTGATTTTTTTCATAGGAAATGAGGTTCGCCATTTTCCGGCCAGACGGCGTCCGGCCTGCCTCCGCCGTCTTCTCCGCTGTCATGGAAATATTGTAGACGAACATGCGTCCGTATACCCGCTTCACACCGTCCATCTGAAGAACAGCATCCGCCGCCGAATGGGGAATGGAGCAGGTATTGTCCGAGCTGACCACGGAAAGCTCCGGCGTCCACGGAGGAGGAAAGAGGGCGTGCGCCAGGAAATCCGCGACGGTGGTAAATGCCAGAAACAGCACGATGCAGAGGGCAAACGCGCCGCTCATCAACACATAGCCTTTTTTCACCAGAAAGGCCTGCCGGATGCCCAGCGCAGCTTCCGGATTCAGACGATACAGCCGGGAAAGCCCTCTCTCCTTCCACGGCGTCGAATATCGCTTTTCCCGCTGCGCCATGACAACGTGCCTTCCTCTCCCGGCTGTCCGGCCTGCCGTTCGCACCGCCTCCATGGGAGAGACCCGCATGGCTCTTTTTGCCGGAGCGCGTGACGCAAGGAGCACGGTCAGCACGCCCAGCGCCGCCCCCGCGCAGGTGCCCGGAAGGCTGACTCCCCAGACCGGCATACAGGAAAGCCGTTCCGGCCCGGCCGTTTTCATCAGCGCCGACACCAGACAGACCGCCGCGGCCGCGGCAAGAAGCCCCGCCGGAACCGCCGTCCGGCACCAGCAGAGAGCCTCCAGGCGCACATAGCGCAGGATCTGCCTTCTGGTCGCGCCCAGACTCCGGAGCATGCCGAAAAATTCCGTCCTCTGGAGCACATTTCCGTTCAGGCTCCCGGAAATCATCAGAACGGCGGCTGCCATCACAAGCAGCGCGAGAAACAGCGCCACAGCATAGATTTGGGAAGCATCGCTGTTCCCGGTAAACTGCCAGCTTCCATAGGTGCGGATCTGCCACGCCCGCTCTCCCTGCAGATACCGCTCCGCCATGCCGAACAGCGCCGCCATCAGAAAGACCGCCAGCGCGATGCAGGTCCGCGTCATCCTGCTGCCCCTTTTGTGTACCCGTGCGGAAATGGGAATCAGTTCCAGCCAGTTTTTCATTGCAGTATCCTCCTGTTTTGCCGCCGCAGAGCGGCCTACAATCATAAAAGAATGGCGTGAGTCATTCTTTGCCTTCTTTTTTACGGATACCACAAGCATATCAGGTTCTTCTTACAGATGGATGAACGGAAGCTTACAATTTTGCAATGTTCTTACTCCTGGAAACACCTGTCACTGATTAAAATAGAATGCGCTTCCCAGGTACGGTTCGTCCGCCGGAAAGGTATCTACGGGATTCAGACCGGTCATCTTCAGTTCCGCGCCTCCGTCCATCGTATAATAAACTTCCGTCACATCCAGATTTTCCGTAAGGGTGCGCCACAGGCTGTCCAGCATAAACCAGCGCAGAGATTCTTCATCGAAAAAGAAAAAGTCCTCCTTCTGTTCTCTGTCATCCAGACCGGCAATCAACGTAGAATCCGGGGACCAGTCTGCATGAACCGTCGTCCCGTCAACAACCGCGCTGTTCAGCGTGAAATCCAGCCCGGTCCACTGTGACAGACATTCTGCCAGCGTCTGGCCGGTCACCTCCGTGACTGTCATCGTCATGCTCCTGATCAGACCATCCTCCTGCGCCGTTTCGCTTCCTCCTGAAAAATCCGCGTAAATCGTCGCTTCCACCTCTGCCTTACCGCTCTGGCCGCTCCCTTCCTCCGCTCCATGGCAGGCGGGCAGAAGCAGCATCAGTACAGACAGAAGCACGCACATCGTCCGGTTTCGTTTTCTTCCGGCCATTTCTTTTCTGGCTCTCATATCCCGTCCTCTCCTTCATAATCCTGGACCACGTCATAGTCCAGGCTGGAAAAATCCACCGCGCCAAGGCTGTCCGGCCCCTCGTTTTTTCTGTAGTTTCTGGTGAAATCCCGCACAGAATCCAGAAACTGCTCGCCGTATTTTTCATATTTAAACACGCCCACGCCGGAGACGGTAAGCATCTGCTCCCGGTTCACCGGACGCACGATGCACATATGGGCCAGGGTTTTATCTGAAAATACGATGTAGGACGGCACGCCCTCCGCATTGGCGATTCTTGCGCGCAGACGGCGCAGCACCTCGAACAGCTGCTCCTCTTCCTCATCCAGCACAAAGCCGCCGGGCGTGCGGGCCGTTTTCTTCTTTCCGGCCGTTTTGCCTGCCGCGCCTTTTTTCTCCGAAGGCTCCTGTTCTTTGGCCATTTTCATGACGATCCGTTCGCCTTCTTCAAGAATCCGCGCCGATTTATCCGTGAGCTTCACGATGGCGTAGTCGTCCGGCGTGACGGCGAGATACTCCTGCAGCATGAGATGGTTCATCACCTGACGCAGCCGGTGTGTGGGAACTTTGGAAAGGCTGGCATAATAAACGTTTTCATCCATCCGGTACTGCCGGATTTTGGCCGTATTCGCGCCGCGCACCGTATCGATGATCACGTTGGTTCCATACCTCTGGCGGCACTGGCGAACGCAGCCCATCAGCTTCTGCGCGATTTCCGTCACATCCGTTTCCTCGAACTGGCTCAGGCAGTTGGAGCAGTTCCCGCAGTAATTGGAGCCGTATTCCCCGAAATAGCGAAGGATGTAATCCCGCAGGCATTCGTTTGTGAAGCAGTAAAAGGTCATTTTCCGAAGCCTCTGGCGGTCCCGCTCCTGCACCACCTGGCGGGTCAGCTCGTCCAGCTCCTCATTTTCCGTGTTATGGTCGATGAAAAACTGGTTCGTCACCACATCCTGTCCGCCGTAGAGCAGAATGCACTGGGCCGGCTGGCCGTCCCGCCCGGCGCGCCCCGCCTCCTGGTAATAGCTTTCCATGTTTTTGGGCATGTTGTAATGGACCACAAAACGCACGTTGGACTTATCGATTCCCATGCCGAAAGCGTTGGTGGCCACCATGATGGGATACCGGTCATAGATGAAATCGTCCTGGTTCTGTCTGCGCTCCTCGTCGCTTAAGCCCGCGTGATACCGGGTCGCAGGAAAGCCATCATTACGGAGTCTGGCGCAGACCTCCTCCACCACCTTTCTGGTCAGGCAGTAGATGATGCCGCTCTCTCCCTCATGAAGCTCCAGATATTTTCTGGTTGCCGCATACTTATCCTTCGGGGACTGCACGGCAAAATAGAGATTGGGCCGGTCAAAGCCCGTGGTGGAGATCACCGGATCGCGCAGCTGGAGAAGGTCCACGATATCCTCCCGGACCTCCTTCGTCGCGGTTGCCGTAAACGCGCTGACGACAGGCCGCCGGGGCAGCCTGTCGATAAATTCCGCAATTTTCAGATATCCCGGCCGGAAATCCTGCCCCCACTGGGAAACACAGTGAGCCTCATCCACCGCCACCATGACGATGGGCGCCTGAAGCGCGAACTGGAGAAAATCCTCGGTAAGAAGCCGCTCCGGCGCCACATAGATGAGGGTATAACGGCCCTGCGCCGCAAGGGCGAGGGCCTTTTTATACTGGGCAAAGGTGAGGGAGCTGTTCAGATAAGCCGCATGTACCCCGGCCTGATTCAGCGCCGATACCTGATCCTTCATGAGGGAGATCAGCGGAGAAACCACAAGAGTGATCTTTCCCATCACCAGGGCGGGCACCTGATAACAGATGGATTTTCCCGCCCCGGTTGGCATGACGCCGAAGGTATCTCTTCCAGCGAGAATGCCGTCGATCAGCGTCTCCTGTCCTTCCCGAAAGCTGTCATAGCCGAAATACTGTTTTAACACCTCATATTTATCCATGAATTTCTGTATACTCCTGATGCAGACG
>CAKMIA010000024.1 GCA_927353735.1 uncultured Veillonellaceae bacterium | reverse complement strand
GGAGGCTGGAAATATATAAAGAGGGAAACAGAGTGGAAGGAGGCAGGGTGAATATGTGTAAAGCGTTAAATGAAATGATGGAGGACAGCAGACGGGATGGACGGCGTGATGGTATTCGAATCGGAGAGAGAAACGGGGAGCAGAAATTCGCAGCGCTGGCCGGTAGGCTGATGGCAGATTCCAGAACGAAGGACCTGGAGAAGGCCGTGAACAACGAGGCATTTCGAAGGAAGCTTTACCGGGAATACGGGATGTAATGAAACAAAAAGCAGAAGGAAGAAGCAGGTTACGGTTTGGAGGTATAAAGAAAAGATGAAAAAGTGCAGAATTACCGTGATGCGAAAGGCATTTTACAGGGACCTTTCGGAAAAATATGAGAATCCGATGGAGCATGCCTGCGACGTGGAGGAAGGGCAGGTCTTCATTACGGAAGGCTGGAAGAAGCCGGAAGGGCTGTGCGACAGCGCATGGGAGAGCATGTCACCGTTTGTGATGACGCTCGCCCATGGCGGGGAAGATATCTATGAGGGATGGATGAAAAATAAAAAGTCCGTCATGATTTCCTGTAACGATGGATTTCGGCCGGTCAGCTTTCTGATTGAGGCGCTGGACGAGGAGATATGAAGGAATACCGATGATACCCCTCTCCCTCCAGCGTTTTCCATTCCGCCGCATGGTCCGTCAGAATCATATACCCGCGCGGACTGTTTTCCTTGGGGATGGAAACGGAACCCGGATTCAGGTAAAGGCATTCTGATGCGGCCGGGGAAGGGCAGTTCGATGCAGGTGCAGTACATGCCGGGGAGAGGGAAAAAGGCTCCCATGCCGGAACATGAGTATGGCCGTGCAGCAGGATATCGCCGGGCTGCAGGGGGGGAAGAGAGGCGGTGTTGAAGTGATGGCCATGGGTGGCAAACACCATCCGGCTTCCCAGCCACAGGATGCAGGATTCCGCCATGATGGGGAATTCCAGCACCATCTGGTCCACTTCGGTATCGCAGTTTCCACGGACGCACAGAAGCCGGTTTTTCTGAGCGTTCAGCAAGGGAATCACTTCCTTTGGCGCGTATCCGGCCGGCAGATCGTTCCGCGGGCCATGATAGAGAAGATCCCCGAGAAGAAGAAGGCGGTCCGCCTGTTCCCGTTCGAAGGCGTCGAGCATTTTACGGCAGTAAAGAGCGGAGCCGTGTATATCGGAAGCGACCATGATTTTCATATTGTTACCATTCCTTTCTTTTCATGTCCGGAAAACAACAGGGCATTGTTTCTTCTGCCATTCATTATAGCGGATGCGGACATTTCCGTCACGAAATTTTACGTTTCTGTTTTCATAATTGATTTTTATGCTGAAAAGTGATACCATGATTCGCGGAACACCGAATACGGTTTTACCGGGCGGGGAGCGCCGTTCGGATTTTTACGGTACGTCCTGCAATGCCTCCCGGGGCGTACAAAAAACAACATGCGAGGGAATCCGTGTTCCGGAGTGAGAGGATGCCAGAAAGCATCGACCACCATACGGCAGGAGCCGTATGGATACAAATGGAGGAAGAAAATGAAACATGTTAACGTAAGGAAGCTTGCCCTCGCGGGCATCCTGGTGGCGGTAGGAATCGTCTGCTCGCCCCTTTCGATTCCGGTGGGCGCATCCAAATGCGCGCCTGTTCAGCATTTCATCAATATTCTGGGCGGTGTGTTCCTTGGCCCCGCCTATGCGGTTGGAATGGCGTTTGTCACAAGCCTTCTGCGCAACCTGCTTGGAACGGGAACCCTGCTGGCTTTCCCGGGTTCCATGTGCGGCGCTTTTCTGTGCGGGATGCTCTATAAGTACGGAAAGCATCTGCCGTTTGCGTATCTGGGAGAACTGTTCGGAACATCCGTGATCGGAGGGCTGCTGAGCTGGCCGATCGCTGCCTGGCTGATGGGAAGCGAGAGCGCAGTGTATGGCTTCATCCTTCCGTTCTTCGTGTCGAGCTGCGGCGGAACCATTCTTGCTGTGGTGCTGGTAACGGCCATGAAGCGGATGCGGGTGTTTGATGTCTATCTGGGGAACCTGGAGCCCCGGTCAGAACAGCATGCCAGAAGCTGACAAGGGGCAGAAAAGAGAATAAAACGGGGAGCTTGCGTATCAAGCAGGCTGAGAGTAAGCTGAATCGCTTTAACCCATAACCTGATTTGGGTAATGCCAACGTAGGGAAACAGGACTGTTTGTGTGCGCGGGTATTCCCAGAGGAGGGAAGGCCCGTTTTCTTTTTTGAAAACATGCATTTTCGGCAAAATCAGCCGGGAAGGAGGCAGCCATGCTGAAGGAATGTCTGGAAAATGTGAGGCGGATGGCGCCGCTGATCCACAATATCACAAATTACGTGACCATCAATGATGTGGCGAACGTGCTTCTCGCCTGCGGGGCAAGTCCGATCATGTCGGATGAGGCGGAGGATGCGGCGCAGATCACGTCGATCTGTGCCGGATTGAATATCAATCTGGGGCAGCTTCATAAAACGGGAGTGGAAGGAATGCTTCGGGCCGGAAAAAGGGCGAATGAGCTGGGGCATCCCGTGCTTCTGGATCCGGTGGGTGTGGGCGTCAGCGACTTTCGCAGGGAAACGGCACTGATGCTGCTGCGGGAGATCCGTTTTACCGCCATACGGGGAAATGCTTCCGAGGTCCGCGCGCTGGCCGAAGGCCGGCGAACGGCGGGGGGTGTGGATGCGGACGAGGCGGATGCAGTGACCGGAAACGGGTTGGAAAGGGACGCGGCTTTTTTGAAAGCGTTTTCGGAACAGACGGGCTGCGTGGTCGTCATGACCGGGGCGATGGACCTGATAGCGGATAAAAAGCGCTGTTTCCTGGTTCGAAATGGAAGACCGGAAATGAGCCGGGTGACAGGAACGGGCTGCCAGCTTTCCGGAATGATGTGCGCCTATCTTGCCGCCAATCCGGAGCATCCGCTGGAGGCGGCCGTTTCCGCGGTCTGCGCCATGGGGCTGGCGGGAGAGCTGGCATGGAGCCGGATGCGGGAAGATGAGGGAAATGCGGCCTACCGGAACCGTATCATTGACGCCATTTACCTGATGAGCGGAGAGGAACTGGAACAGGGAGGAAGGATGGAGCTTCTGTGAGGAGGACTATAAAAAATGAGTTTTAACAGAAAACATCTGCTGTTATACGCGGTAACGGATTCCGGAAAAGATGCGGACAGGCCGCTTCCCAAACGGGTGGAAAGCGCGCTGAAGGGCGGCGCCACCTGTATTCAGCTGCGGGAAAAGGAATTGAGGGGAGAGGCGCTGATAAAGGAGGCAGAAGAGATCCGGGCGCTCTGCGCGGCGTACCGGGTTCCGCTCATCATCAACGACGATGTGGATCTTGCCATCCGGCTGGATGCGGACGGCGTCCATGTGGGACAGCAGGACATGGAGGCAAAAGAGGCAAGAAGGAGGCTTGGACCGGAAAAAATCATCGGCGTTTCTGCAAGAACAGTGGAACAGGCGGTACAGGCCTGGAAGGACGGGGCGGACTATCTTGGCGTGGGAGCGGTTTTTCATACCGGTTCCAAGGCAGATGCAAGGCAGATCGAGCATGAAACGCTGCGCCGGATCTGCAGCGCCGTTCCCATTCCGGCCGTAGCAATCGGCGGCATTGCCGAAAAAAATGCGCTGGAACTGGCGGGAAGCGGGATCAGCGGAATCGCAGTGATCAGCGCCATTTTTGCGGAGGAAGACGTAGAGGCAGCTGCGGCACGGATGAAAAAACTTGCAGAAAGGATCGTCGGAGCGCAGGAGCAGCAGGGCAGGAAAGTATAGCGGGGAGGCCGTATGACAACGGCCGCATTCCTCAGCGGCGGATCGGGGGCACCACCTTCTGTCGCTTAACAAAATTAGTGCAGGATTCTGTAAAAGCAAAAGACAAAGGAGAAATTGCAGATGAAAACAGCATTAACAATCGCTGGAAGCGATTCCAGCGGAGGCGCCGGAATTCAGGCAGATATCAAGACCATGACCGTAAATGGCGTTTTCGCCATGAGTGCGGTGACGGCTCTGACTGCGCAGAATACAACCGGCGTAACGGGAATTATGGAGGTATCTCCTGAATTTTTAAAGGAACAGCTTGACTGTGTATTTACGGACATCCGTCCGGATGCGGTGAAGATCGGCATGGTATCCTCGCCGGGGCTGATCGAAGCGATTGCGGATAAGCTTAAGGAATACGGGGCGGAAAATATCGTGGTGGATCCGGTGATGGTTGCGACCAGCGGTGCGCGCCTGATCAGCCAGGATGCGGTGGAGGTTTTGAAAAAAAGACTGCTTCCCATGGCGGACGTGCTGACGCCGAATATTCCGGAGACAGAGGTTCTTTCCGGAATGGAGGTAAAGACACCGGAGGATATGGAGCGTGCGGCGGCCCTGATTGGAGAAGCATGCCGCTGTGCCGTGCTGGTGAAGGGCGGCCATCAGCATAACGATGCCAATGATCTGCTGTACCGGGATGGAAAAATTCGCTGGTTTTATGGTAAAAGGATCGACAATCCCAACACGCATGGAACCGGCTGTACCCTGTCCAGCGCCATTGCGGCCAACCTGGCGAAGGGCTTCTGTCTGGAGGAGGCTGTGGAGCGGGCGAAGAGCTATCTTTCCGGAGCTCTGGCTGCCATGCTGGATCTTGGAAAGGGCAGCGGTCCCATGAATCATGCTTTTGATATCAGAAGCAGTTATGGGGAGGGACCGGAGCGATGAGTGAGAACAGAAAAACATCCGTTTTTGAGAATGGCCTGATCTGGTTTGGCGCGGGTGTTTCCATAGCGGAGATTCTGACGGGAACCTATCTGGCTCCGCTCGGTCTGATCAATGGAATCGCAGCGGTTCTGCTGGGACATCTCATCGGCTGTGCCATGATGTTTGCGGCCGGGTTGATTGGAGCGCGGACCAGGAAAAGCGCCATGGAGACGGTGAAGATGAGTTTCGGACAGAAGGGAGGACTTCTGTTCTCGGCGCTCAATGTGCTGCAGCTGGTGGGATGGACGGGAATCATGATCTATGACGGCGCTCTGGCTGCAAACGGAACGGCGGCCGTGGGCGCCTGGATCTGGTGCATCGTAATCGGAGCGTTGATCCTTCTCTGGATTGCCGTGGGCGTTACCAATCTGGGGAAGCTTAACACGGCGGCAATGGCAGCGCTTTTTCTTCTCACGATAGTCCTGTGTGCTGTGATCTTCGGGCAGGGAGCAGGACAGACGGCTGCGGGTGAAGTCATGACATTCGGCGCGGCTGTGGAACTGTCCGTTGCAATGCCCCTTTCCTGGCTGCCCGTGATCAGCGATTATACCCGGGAGGCCGAAAAGCCGGTGAAGGCCACGGCGGTCAGCGTGATTGTTTACGGTCTGGTGAGCTGCTGGATGTATATCATCGGAATGGGAGCTGCGATTTTTACGGGAGAAACGGACATCGCCGCGATCATGGTGAAGGCAGGCCTGGGAATCGCAGGGCTTCTGATCATCATCTTTTCCACGGTGACGACCACATTCCTGGATGCCTATTCCGCCGGTGTGTCCTTTGAATCCATTTTCCCGAAATGGAAGGGAAAACAGGTGGGAATTGCAGTGACTGTGATCGGAACTTTTGCGGCCATTCTGTTTCCCATGGACGATATTACGGATTTCCTCTATCTGATCGGCTCTGTTTTCGCGCCGATGATCGCGGTGCAGATCGCGGATATTTTCCTCCTGAAAAAGGAGGAGAAAAAGAAGGATTTCGAGGTGAAAAATCTGGTGATCTGGCTCGCCGGTTTTCTGCTTTACCGTTTTCTGATGACCGTGGATATTCCGGTAGGAAATACATTGCCTGATATGGCGGCCGTGATTCTGATCTGTCTGCTGGTCCATGCCGTGGAAAGCAGGAAAGACGTGAAAGGCTGATTATTGCCGTCCGAAGATGCGTAAGCTTGACGGAACCCCGCAGGAATGTTATTCTGGTATTAACTTTAGGTTAATGCCAGAATTTTTTAAACGGGAGACGGAGACAGCTTACGCCGCAGGCGGCGTAACAGGAGGAAAGACATGTATAACAGTCAGCTTGCCATTTTTGTCTGTGTAGCGGATTGCGGAAGCTTTACCAGAGCGGCATCGAAGCTCTATATCTCCCCGACTGCCGTCATGAAGCAGATGAACGCGCTGGAGGAACATCTGGATCTGAAGCTGATCGAGCGGTCTTCCCACGGCATTCGTCTGACACCGGCAGGAGAAGTGATCTACAGGGACGCCAGGTTCCTCTTTGATTTTTCCCAAAAATCCATTGAGAATGCGAAGCAGGCCATGAAAACCTATGATACCACCTTTTGTGTGGGTACCTCTCTGCTGAATCCGGCAAAACCCTTTATGGATCTCTGGTATCGGGTAAACAGGGATTTCCCGGGATATCGGCTGCATCTCGTACCCTTTGAGGATGACCATGAGGGGATCCTTTCGGAGATCGAAGGGCTTGGCGAAAAATTTGATTTTCTGGTGGCGGTCTGCGACTCCAGAAGCTGGCTGGACAAGTGCAGCATGCTTCCACTGGGCAGCTACCGGAAGATGTGCGCCGTTTCCAGGGAGCATCCGCTGGCCGGGAAGAAAAAGCTGAAGATAACGGATCTGTATGGGCAGACGCTGATGATGGTACAGACCGGGGATTCCGAGGTGAACGACAGACTGCGGGCGTATCTGCAGCGGGAGCATCCGCAGATTCGGATTGAGGATACACCCCGCTTCTATGATATTTCTGTTTTCAACCGTTGTGCGGAAACGGGAAATGTGCTGCTTACGCTGGAGTGCTGGAAGGACGTGCATCCGGGGCTGATAACGATTCCTGTGGAGTGGGATTACAGGATTCCCTATGGTCTTCTGTATGCGCAGAATCCGCCGGAGGATGTACGCAGGTTTGTGGAAGCGGTAAGAGCGGCGATGAGATGAGTGGAATTGCCGTGCGTTTTCCGGCCTTTTCTAAAATGGGAAGGAAAAGGAAATATGCACAAAAATCCCTATTCTGTTTTGACGTAAATAGACAAAATTGAACCGGAAAGCTTGACAGGTTTCGTCATATATGGTATGGTTCTCACAGAAATAAACGAATGACTCCTTCAGGTTTGTTACTGTATGGCAGGCAAGACCTGATATTACATGCGGCAGGAAGCGGTATGTCCGGTGGAATGCGTGTAATAGGGGTCTTTTTTTATTGCTGTTTTTGAAGAGGGATTGAGATATGAGCCGGTGGACGGTGAAGAGTGTAATCAACAACAATGTGGTCAGCGCCCGAAACGAGCGCAATCAGGAAAGAATCCTGACCGGACGCGGGATCGGCTTTCGCGCGAAACCGGGAGACGAGGTGGACGCGTCCAGGGTGGAGAAGGAATTTTTCCTGAAATCCAAAAATATTTCCGGAAAGCTGTACGCCCTGCTGGCACAGACGCCCGAGGTCTATATGGAGATCACGGACGCCATTGTGAAGAAGGCGGAGGAAGCGCTCGGAAAGGAACTGAATGAAACCATCTATCTGAATCTCATCGATCATCTTTCTTTTGCCGTATCCCGGATGAAGCAGGGAATGAATTTCAAGAACGTGCTTCTCTGGGAGATTCGGAATTTTTATCCGAAGGAATATGAAACGGCGCTTTACGGTCTGTCCCTGATCGAAGAAAAGACCGGAGAAAAGCTGCCGGAGGACGAAGCCGGTTCCATCGCCATGCATATCGTAAACGCCGAGTTTGACTATGAAAATACAAACGACGCGGTGCGCATGACTGAGCTGGTGCACAAGATCATCAGCGTGGTGCGCTATCAGTACCATATGAATTTCAACGAGGAATCGCTGCATTTTGGCCGGTTTGTAACGCACCTGAAATTTTTTGCCCAGAGGCTGTTTCAGGACAAGATGCTGGACGGGGACGACGGGGAGCTGTCCAGCCTGATCCGGACCCAGTATGCGGACAGCTACGCCTGTGCGGAGAAAATCGCAAAGCTGGTGTGGAACGATTACCAGATTGCGGTTCCGGAGGAAGAGCTGGTCTACCTTGCCGTGTATATCCGGAGGATCACGGCGGCGAACGATGATAAGGAATAAGGCTTAAAAAA
>CAKMIA010000023.1 GCA_927353735.1 uncultured Veillonellaceae bacterium | reverse complement strand
CACAGAAATGTGTGTCCTTTTTCGTTGTGTCTGCACGGGAGGAAGGACGGCAGAGGGGGAGACTCCCGTATGGGAGCAGAGAGGCGATTACGGGAATGGCTTCTGTCTGAGTGGGGCTCGGAACAGATTCTCTTATCGATTTGAAAGCCGCAAAATAAAAACGGCTGTATTCCTGCAGCATTCTTTTTGTTTTCCCGTTTTGTTGAAATTCACTCAAAGTCCGTATAAAATAATTATAGAAATAATTCAAGATCATATACGGGAGGAAACGATTATGATACACAGAAATCATCCACAGAAGATCACACCGGGCAGGGTGCTCCGGGTTCTGGATTTCCTCTACAGAAATCTGGTGGCAGAGGACGGCGAAGGTTCGGCGGGAGCACTGGCAGAGCGTTTTCAGGAGGAACAGAAACGCACCGGGCAGGATTTTTGGGAGCTGGCGGCAAAGGAGGCTGCCTGGCCGGTACAGGCACCGGAGATGGGAGATATGGCGGTATCGAAGCAGCTGTGGTCCGCGCTGAGTCTGGCGGCGGTCTGTGCCTGTCTCGGCGGTGCGGACCTGAAGCAGGAAACTATAAAAGCAGCGGTATTTCTGGCGCTGCTCGGCAGGGAAGCGCCGGAGGTGCTGGAGGATCTGTCCTTTGAGGCATCGGATGGTGTGAGCCTGGCGTTCGGCTGGGACTGTGCTGGAGACGCGGTAGCGCATTTCTCTCATGATCAGATGGTGCAGATCCGCCAGACTGTGGGGATTCGCTTTGCTGATGCCATCCGGGAAAAGAAACGCGTTTTTTCTGTGGCTTCTCTGATGCGGACAGGAGAAGAACGGAGCGAAAAGGAAATAGAAAAGGCGGCCCGCCATCTGTTCAGCACCATGAAATGAGCGGGAAACCGACATCCGGGACAGGCATGATTTTCAGAAACAGGACAAATAAAAAGGAGAATTCTGGAAGATTCTCCTTTTTTGTTTATCGGATGTGTTGTGCCAGCAGGCGGGCAATATTCCGGACGTCGGCGGTGCCGCGGAGGAATTCCAGTTCCGTCTTGCCGATGCCGGAGCTCCACAGGACGAGCTCGGCATCGGTGTCCAGTGTGCCGCTCGATTCGACGGCGAAGGCGGTCATTTTCGAGAAGGGCAGGACAAGGATTTCCTTTTTCCGTCCGGTGAGGCCCTGTACATTGATGGCAATGATCTTGCGGTCGGTGATGATGCAGAGGTCGCGGATGGATTTGAATTCCATGAGGATCGCTTCCTCAGGAAGCAGAAGAAATTCGTATTCGCTGCGGTTCGAGCCGGGCTCGACGGCGGCGAGGTTGTGGAGTTCCATGGGCGGTCCCCTCCTTATTTGTCGGAATAGATGATGAGCGCCATCAGGACCAGATCGGTGTCGCCGATATTTTCGATGGCGTGGTTGTGGCCGTCGGCGCAGAAGGTGGCATCGCCCGGGCCGACTTCGCGGGTCTCGCCGTCGCCGGTATAGAGGCCTTTGCCCTCGAGGATGTAATAGGATTCGCCGTCGCCGCTGTGGGTGTGAAGGCCCATGGAGCTTCCGACGGGGATGGTGACGCGCGCGTAGAGGCGGCATTTATTACCCAGCTCGGCGTCGGAGAGGATGGGCTGAATGATGAGACGGCCCTTGCCGCCGTTGGCGTGTTCTCTGATGATGGGTTCCAGCATATGAAAGGCTCCTTTCCTTGTGTTCTGTCTGTATTATATCATCGGCGCCGGTACAGGAGAAAAGGGACACAAAAAAACACGGACATCTGATCCGTGTTTTTCTTTTACTGATTGTCCACGAAGAGCTGGGCCGCCGCTTTGTAGGACAGGATATATTTCTGTCCGCCCGAGCGGAAAATGACCGGGCCCTCGTAGGGCTCCTTGGCTTCCATGGTGATCTCCATGCCCATGGTGATGCCCGAGTCCTGAAGGTAGTCCATGAGCTCCGAATCCTCCTTGCAGCAGCGGATGCAGGCGCTTTCGCCGGGGGCCACATCGAGGAGAGGCCGGCGGGCTTCCGGGGCGCGGGAGCCGTCCTTTTTCGGAATGGGCATGCCGTGGGGGCAGTAGGAGGGATAGTCAAGGAAGGCGTCCAGGCGGTCTGCCGCCTTTTCGGAAATGTGGTGCTCCAGATCGTGCGCTTCCTTGTGGGCCTCGCTCCAGCGGAAGCCCAGGCACCGCACGAGAAAGACCTCCCAAAGGCCGTAGAAGCGGAGGAGCCGGGAGGCGGCCATGCGTCCCTTCAGGGTGAGCCGGCTGCCCTTGTAGGCGGTGTATTCGATGAAGCCTTCTTTCTGCAGCTTGACGATCATTTCGCTCACCGACGGCGGCGAGACCTGAAGCATATCGGAGAGCTCCTTATTGGAAACGATGTGCCCGTCATCGCCCAGAGCATACAGGGCTTTCAGATAATCTTCCTTTCCGGATGTCATGGGCGGAACCTCCCTTGAAAAAGACCGGCTGCAGAGCCGTTAGAAAAAGGGGGACCGGGTCATCCCAGTCCGCAGTCTGATTTTACGTATTATTTTTATCATAGCGCATTCTCTTGGGAACGTCAAAATTTCGGCTCCCGGAAAAAAGAAAAGGGCAATGATGACAGTTTTTTCATGGATGGATGAAATTTTTGTATTGACAGAGAAAAAAGATGTTGTTATACTAATTTCATATTTGAAATGATACATTCCCTCATAATGATGAACGGGAGCCTTACGGTGACGCATTGCAGAGAGTTGCTGGGCGGTGAAAAGCAGCAGAGCCGGTGCCGTATGTCCTCGCCCGGGAGTTCTTTTTCTGAACCAAGTAGGAAAAGCGCAGGCCAGCGTTACGGGCTTTGAGTATAATGCAGGGTGGTACCGCGTAACTACGCCCCTGCCGGGAAAAAACCGGCAGGGGCGTTTTGTTATAGAAAAGATTGGTGAAAAGCATGGGCAGACACCGTGCCATAGACCCAGAATGGAGGCTTATATGGAAGCAGGAGAAAAACTGAGAGAACGACTATCAAAGGACGAGATCCTTGTCCTACCGGGAATTTATGATGCGCTGACGGCCAAGATCGCCGTCTCCCAGGGATTTGACGGACTGGTCATGGGCGGCTATGCCGTATCGGCCTCCCGTCTGGGACAGCCTGATGTGGGCTATCTGTCCATGACGGAAATGCGGGATGCGCTCCGCACGATCACCCGTGCGGTGGATGTGCCGGTGGTGGCCGACGGCGATACGGGCTACGGCAATGCGCTCTGCGCCCAGCGGACGTTCCGCGAATTTGAATGGGCCGGCGCGGCGGCGGTCCTCCTGGAGGATCAGGTATGGCCGAAGCGCTGCGGACACATGGCGGGCAAGCAGGTGGTGGATGCGGAGCTGCACGCCAAGAAGCTCCGCGCCGTAGCGGATGCCAAGCTCCATGATTCGACGATCCTCATCGCCCGCACGGACAGCCGGGCCGTATACGGCATCGATGCCGCCATCGAACGGGGCAAGCTCTATCTGGACAGCGGCGCCGATGCACTCTTCATCGAAGCGCCCCAGAGCGTGGAAGAGCTGGAAAAGATCGGGAAGAGCTTCCCTGATACGATCCTTGTGGCCAACATGATCGAAGGGGGCCGCACGCCGAACCTGACGGACAAGGATCTGCAGGATATGGGCTTTGATATCGTATTCTGGCCGTGCACCGCAGTCTATGCGATCACGAAGGCTTTCTCCGATGTGATGCATGCGCTCCGTACGGACGGCAACACCCGGAACTGTGAAGATAAAATGATGCATTTCAGCGATTTCAACCGGTTTATCGGACTGGATACCTACAATGCACTGGATGAAAAATACAAGTAAGTAAAGGCGGGCAGGGCCCGCAGGAAGAAAGGATGATTCCCATGAAGATGATGAAAAAGATGACGGCAGCAGCACTGGCAGCAGCAGTGGTTCTGGCAATGGCAGGCTGCGGCGGCGGAGACAAGGAACCGGCCAAGGCATCCGGCAGCGATCAGGCAGTGACTCTGAAGCTCGCTACGGCGCTCCCCACGAGCCATCCGCTGGTACAGGCCATGGAACAGCTGAAGACCAAGGCAGCGGAAAAATCGGGCGGCACCATCACCATCAATATTTACCCCGCCGGCCAGCTTTTCAATGACAAGAACATGAATGACGCCCTCATCTCCGGCGGCATCGACATGGGGCTGAATACGGTAGGCCGCTGGGCGAGCATCGTTCCGGCCATGGATGTATTCGATGTGCCGTTCCTCTTCCCGGGCTATGAAAAGGTCGATCAGGCCATCGACAACGGGCTGGGCGAAAAGCTCGGCGCGGAGCTGGAAAAGAAAGGCGTCCGCCCTCTCATCTGGGCTGACTACGGCTTCGTACAGTACGCCAACAACGGCAAGCTCATCACCAAGCCGGAGGATTTCGAAGGCATGAAGATCCGCGGCTACAGCAAATTCTCCTCGGAGACCATCAAGGCGCTGGGCGCTTCCTCCGTCACCATGGGGGCCAGTGAAGTGTATATGGGCATCCAGCGCGGCACCATCGACGGCCAGAGCTCCGGCACCACGGCCATGCGCGACCGCAAGATGTACGAAGTGCTGAAATACATGACCGTCACCAATCACGCGTCTCCGGAATTCATCGTGGCCATGAGCGACAATTCCTACAACAAGCTCTCCGACAACCAGAAGAAAGCCCTGGGCGAAGCCTGCAAGGAAGTCCAGGATTCCATCCGCGCCAACGCCAAGGCAGAAGACCTGAAGGCACTGGAGGATCTGAAAGCCAAGGGCATGGAAGTCTATGTCGTTCCGGAAAGCGAGCTCCCCGCATGGCAGGAAGCGACCCGTCCGGTGTGGGATCAGTTCATCGCCGAAACGGGCGACCTGGGCAAGGAACTGATCGATATCTGCACGAAGCAGTAAGAGCCGCATAGAAAAGAAGGTGTTGTTTCCTTGAATTCCCTGATCCGAGTCTATGACCAGATCGTGGGCCTCGTGACGAAGATCGCCGGCGTGATCGCCGGCGCTCTCATTCTGGCGACGGGCTTTATGATCGTCTATGAAATCATCGTCCGCGGTGTTTTCAATGCGCCTACCGAATGGGTCACTGAGGTCTCGACCTACTGCATCATCATTGCAGGCTTTCTCGGCATGGGCGTGGCCTACGCCGGGAATAAGCACATCAAGGTGGATCTCTTTATCCAGCATCTGTCCCCGAAGGTGCGCTGCTGGATCGAGCTCGTCACCTGTGTGCTCGCCGTCTATTACAGCTATGTATTCGTCACGGAGGGATGGGCCATGACGATGCTCTCCCTCGAATTTGACAACCGCGCGCCGACGACGCTGTCCACGCCGCTGTGGATTCCGCAGATCTCCATGCCCGCCGGGCTTCTGATCCTCTGCCTCCAGCTCATCGGCACGGTGCTCCATGACATCCGGAAGATCGTTTCCGGACAGTATGAAGAAAAGGAGGAACCGTAAATGCTCGCCTTATTTACCATCCTCCTGCTGGTGCTTCTCTTCTCGGGACTGCCGGTGGCCTTTTCCCTCGGTCTGGGGGGCATCGCCGGCATGGTCCTCTTCCTCGGCGGCGCGGGCGCGCTGGCGCAGGTGCCCATCATCGGGTACAAGTCGCTGGATGATTTCGTCCTTGTATCTGTACCGCTGTACATCCTCATGAGCCAGATCCTGCTCACCGGCAAGGTGGGGAACGATCTCTTCGAGCTGGCCAATAAATGGCTCTGCCATCTGCCGGGCGGCCTCGGCGTAGCCACGGTCATCGCCTGCGCCATCTTCGCTGCCATCACCGGCTCGTCCGTGGCCTGTGCGGTCACCATCGGCGCCATCGCCATTCCGGAAATGCTCTCCCGCGGCTATGACCGCCGGCTGGTCCTCGGCACCGTCGCCGCGGGCGGCACGCTGGGCATCCTCATTCCGCCGTCGATCCCGATGATCCTCTACGGGGCCATCACGGATGAATCGGTGGGCAAGCTCTTCATGTCCGGCGTCGTCCCGGGCGTGCTGCTCATGTTCCTCTTCATCTGCATCGTGGTGTACTCCTCGCGGAATCTGGAACGGCATGAGCCGGCGCCGTGGAGCGAGCGCCTGTCCGCTCTGCGGAAATCCATCTGGGGGCTGCTCCTCCCGGTGATCGTCGTGGGCGGCATCTACACCGGCGCCTTCACCCCGACGGAAGCGGCCGGCGTGGGCACCGTGTACAGCCTTTTCATCACCTTCTTCATCTACCGGACGCTCACCCTGAAGGATATGCCCGGCATCCTGAATGATACCGTGCAGACCAGCTGCATGATCTTCGCCATCATGATCGGCGCGAGCCTCTTCGGCTTCGTCCTCACCATCCTCGATGCGCCGCAGGCGCTCACGAACTGGGTGGCCGGCCTCGATCTGGGGAAATGGGCGGTCTTCGTGGCCATCAATATTCTGCTCCTCTTCCTGGGGTGCATTCTGGAATCCATTTCCATCATCTTCATCACCCTGCCGATCCTCTTCCCGCTCATCATGCGGCTCGGCTTCGATCCCATCTGGTTCAACGTGGTGATGCTCCTCAATCTGGAGCTGGCGCTCATCACGCCGCCGGTGGGCATGAACCTCTTCGTTCTGCAGGGCGTCAGCCCCGAGAGCAAGATGACGGATATCATCCGCGGCGTCGTTCCCTTCGGATGCATGATGGCGCTGGAGATCCTCTTCCTCTGCTTCTTCCCCGAAGTGGCGACGTGGCTGCCGAGCGTGCTGAAGTGATTGATAAAAAGTCCCGGTCCTGTACCGGGATTTTTTCTGTTGTAATATAGTTGTAATATAAAAAATACAGAAAGGATGACAGCTATGTTCAGGACCATGAGACGAAGCGCGCAGGCGCTGACGGAAAAGGAGTGCGAGGAGGTGCTCCGCCGGGGACAGGAGGGCGTGCTCGCCCTGACTGGCGATGAGGGTTGGCCCTATGCGGTGCCCGTGAATTATCTTTACGACGAGGGAAAGATCTACATCCACGGCGCCCGGGAAGGGCACCGGGCGGATGCGGTGCGGAAGGAGCCGCGGGTGTCCTTCTGCGTGATGGACGAGCGCACCGTGGTGCCGGCGGCCTATTCCACGGCATACCGGAGCGTCATCGTCTTCGGCCGGGCCCGGTATCTGGAGGACACGGCGGAGATCCGGGAGCGGCTGGACCGGCTGGCGGTGAAATTCGTGCCTGACGGCCCGGAGAAGCGGCAGGCCTATATCGACCACTATATCGCGGAGACGGCGGTGCTGGAGATCGAGATCTGCCACATGACGGGCAAGGAAGGGCGGCTCCTGAAGGAAAAGAAAGAGAAGCTCGCCGGGCAGCGGCCGCCCGTGATACAATGAAAAAAATTCGGCCGCCGCGCCTCTGCGGCCGGCCTTTTCCCAAAGGAGGAAAGAACCATGAGCACCCTTGATATAGAAGCCCTGAAGACCGTCGTTGCAGAGGGCCGCCGCACGGCCGGCGCTATCGCGGCCTCTGCGGAGATGCTGAGCTGGCGGAACCGTTTCCGGAAAACGGAAGAAACGGATGAACTGGTCCGCGTGCTCTATGAGGATGTGCCTCTGGTCCTCCGTGCGCAGAGCCGGACCGAACGGTTCCTGCGCCAGATCGATGTGAGCGCCGGACGCGGCGTAGACGGGGAACAGCTGGAAAAGGCAGCAGCGCAGCTCCGGGAGACCTCCTCGGTGGTGCGCCTCGCCATGGATGACGTGCTCTCCGATCTGCAGAAGCTGGAAGAGCTGGCGTGCTGATATATGAAAGACCTCCGGAAGGGAGGTCTTTTTTTCTGGGCTTTACAAAGTGGATTCCATCCTATAGAATACAGATAGATAATAAAAGATAATTATAGAAAATGAAAATGCGGCCGCAGATTTTCCGTTTCCTATCTGTCCGCTTACACGCCGTATTCATGTGATTTCATGTTGTATCCGGGTGAGATACAGAGACGGAAAATGTGAGATACTTATAAGGATTAAAAAGAAAGGAGAGAATGCACATTGGATGCGAGACATATGCTGCTCTACCGGCAGATCGGAGCCAAGATCGCCTACTACCGGACCCTTGAGGGAATGTCGCAGGAGGATCTGGCCCGGAAGATCGCCATCAGCAAGAGCACGCTCAGCAAGATCGAGCGCGGCAAATACAACAGCGGTCTCTCCATTGCCACTCTGCTGAATATCGCTGACGGGCTGAAGGTGGAGCTGTACTCTCTCCTTATGTGTACGCAGGAGGAGCTCCATGTCCTCCGCGCGCAGGCCGAGAGGGAAAAGACAAAACGCTGAAAGGCGCCGGTCCGGAAAGGACGGCGCTTTTTTCGTGCCTGCCAGTGCCATAAAAAAGAGCCCCGTCGGGGCTCTGAACGATCAGGGGGCAGCAGGCGCCGTGGCTTCTGCGGAGAGGCGGCTTCTGAGAGATTCCGCCAGCTTGTCCGCGATGGCCGATTCCTCGAAGAGGATGCAGTCCACGCCGGCATCCTTCAGGAGCGGCTGGGCCTGGGGGGGACGGGGCCGGGCGGGCCTGCTGAGGTCCGGGGTGAGCGGTCACCCGGG
>CAKMIA010000022.1 GCA_927353735.1 uncultured Veillonellaceae bacterium | reverse complement strand
TCTCACTCCACCCGCAGCCGCTCCACCACGGAATACTTCCGGGCGGCCCTGCAGCTGGCAACGGGGATTCCGATTCCCAGAAGCACGAAGGCGGGCAGGAACAGAAAGACGGGCCAGAGCGTCAAATGCCAGGTAAAAAACCAGATCAGGCTGCCGACTGCCCGGCCAAGAAAGGGGGCTGTTCCCACGATCAGCGCAAGGGCAAGCGCCAGCGCTCCGCAGGTATACAGGAGCCCCTCCAGGGCCAGCATGGTTTTCATCTGACGCCCCGTCATGCCGATGGACTGGAGCACGGCCAGCTCCCTGCGCCTTGACGTAATCCCGGTGAGAATGGCGTTGAAGAAATTCAGCACGCCCACCAGAGCCACGATGAAGCTCAGCGCTCCGCCCAGAAGCAGGAACATGTTCCGAAAACCGTCAAATTCTGCCGCATAGATGGCCTTGCTTTCATAGTCCAGCCAGGGCGCCGTATTTTCCGTATAATCCTGCAGGAAGGCCTCCATGGAGGCATCCGCCGCCTCATCCGTCATGTCGAAGGCGTAATACATCACGCTGTCGGTACCCGTATCCCGGATGAAGGTCTGCGCGTTCAGCACGAACTCATCATCTCCATAATAACGATAGCTGAGCGCCATCGGCACCGTCACCAGCGCCGCTACCGTGTACTCCACATCCCGGTATTTCACTGCGCGGCTGGAGTAAACGATATTTTCCGGCACATCCTCCCAGGAACCGTAAACCTCTCCGGTATCCGGATTATAGTATTCATATTCCTCCACATACCGCAGGGTCACCGTATCCCCCAGCCTGGCCCAGTGGCTGTCCATGATGGGATCGCCGTAATCATCGTCGCGGTATACGGCAGCGACATAATTTCCTCCCTGTTCATAGAGCAAAGACAGATCCCCCTCCAGCACGGTCAGATGATCCAGGGCGAAGGGCTCCATGCCATAAAGCTGGGCGTTGTCCGCAATCCTTCCATCCTCCGTTTTTTCCGACAGACTCACCAGACGATCCAGATTCTCCGGGGTACTCCACCAACCGTTTGCGGTCCGGAAGTATTCCTCGCTGACAAACTCCTGAACGGAGGAGGTTCTTCCATACACCCGTCCCCCGTCCGCGATTCCGCCCTGGGCCCAAGCTGCATCCACAGCCGTTTCGGGCAGGGCCATGTCCTCGTTGAAGGAGTCTCCCCCGGTTTGAAACTGGCCCGCATCCGCCAGAATAAAATCGCTCGCCGTAAAATTGGCAATATACTTATCCATGTCAAAGCTGTTCACAAGAGTCACCGTCACGGCAAACAGCACCACCGCCAGAGACAGGGACAGAATGGTCACCACCGTTTTCCCCCGGCTGCGGCCCAGATTGGCCCGGGCCATGGAGAACAGGGAAACTCTTTTCCCGTTTCGGCCGCCGCCCTTTTTCTCTCCCCGCTGTTTCGGAGACGCGCCCTCCGTGTAGCGCACCGCCTCCACCGGGGAAACCCGTCCCGCCATCCGGCCGGGCCGGTAGCAGGAAATCAGCACGGTAAGCAGGGCGAAAATGCCCGAACCCACAAAGATCAGCGGGTTCAGGGAAACCAGAGACACCACGCCGTCCAGCTTCTCCACGATCACGGGAGTGAGGGCTCCGCCCAGCAGCCAGCCCAGGAAAAGTCCCAGCGGGATGCCGCACAGGGAAAGGGCCAGCGCCTGGAAGCGCACAATCCGCCGCAGCTGTCCCGGCGTGGTTCCGATGGTTTTTAACAGGCCGTAAAACCGGATGTCTCCCGCCGCCGATATCTGGAACACGTTATAAATGATCAGATAGCCCGTCAGCAGAATCAGGAGAAGGATTCCCACGACGAGCAGAAGGGTCGTCGGATCCATCCGGCCGGAAAACTGCGCTCCGGTATAGCCCCAGTTGACGCCAATATTGACGTAAGTATCCGGATTGGAAGCATCCTCTGTCTGATATCCTGCGTTTTCCAAAATCTGTTCCAGATCGGATTCGATGGACCGGGCGCCGTTTTCCAGCATCACATCCAGATTCCAGCTTCCCGTCATCTGATCCGATCCCGGCGGCGTCACGTCCGTCTCCTGCAGAATCTCATCCAGGCGGCTTTCCGGGATCAGGATATGATTGGCCACGATCGCCGTATCATACTCCCACCAGCCGCACAGGACAAAGGACTGTGTGGTCTCATGTCCGTCCACCTCAAAGGTCACAGTAAATTCCGTCCCAGGCTCCGGCTCCACGCCGAGAAGCTCCAGCACATGGGTATCCGTCGCCGCCTCGTTCGTTCCTTCCTCCGGCAGCCGTCCCTCCACCGGATCGCAGTACATCCAGTGCGCTTCCTTCGCGTCAGAATAGCTGATTTCCACATGGGACTTGTTGAACGGCACCTCCGTGGGCATGCCCAGAAAACGCCGCACCCCCCATTCCCGGATCAGCGGATCCTCTTTCAGCTCCTCGAACTGCTCTTCGGTCAGATATTTGAAGCCTCCATGGGAAAATCCTCCCGCCTGCCGGAAGTTCGACTGCTGGAAGCCCTCGTTGATGGACATGGCGATGGTGAACAACGATGTGAACAGCATCGCCGTAAGGGCGATCGCCAGAATCGCCACCAGGTTTCTCGTCCGTCCGGCCAGAAGCGTGCGCATCCCCAGACGGCGTATACATTTTCGGTTCGCTACTTTCATACCTGCCTCCATTCCCGAATCCGGAAATTTTCTCCGTTTTTGCCCGGATTATTTTCCGCTCACAATCCGCCCGTCCTCAATGCGGACGATCCGGTCCGCCATCTGCGCGATTTCCTCATTATGGGTAATCATCACCATGGTCTGGGAAAATTTCTGTCCGGCCACCTTCATCAGTCCCAGCACATCCTGACTGGTTCGGGAGTCCAGATTTCCGGTGGGCTCGTCCGCCAGAAGGATGGCGGGCTTTGCCGCCAGCGCCCGCGCGATCGCCACGCGCTGCTGCTGGCCTCCTGACAGCTGATTTGGCCGGCTGTTCCGTTTTTTCTCAAGCCCCAGGACAGCGATGACCTCCTGCAGGTAGTCCTGATCCGGCCTCCGTCCGTCCAGCTCCACGGGCAGAACAATATTTTCATAAACGCTGAGCACCGGAACCAGATTGTAGGACTGGAACACAAACCCGATCTTCCGCCGCCGGAAAATGGTCAGCGCTTCATCCTTCAGGGAAAAAATATCCTTCCCGTCCACCGTCACTCTGCCCGAGGTCGGCCGGTCCAGCCCGCCCAGCATATGCAGCAGGGTGGATTTTCCCGATCCGGAGGTGCCCACAATCGCCACGAATTCTCCATTTTCCACCGCCAGATCCACGCCGTCCAGCGCCCGCACCTGGGTATCGCCGGAACCGTAATATTTTTTCAGGTTTTCCGTCTGTAAGATTGCCATGTTTCCGCCTTTCCGCCGCCGCAGGCGGCATTTTCATAAAAAAAAGCCCGCAGTGCCTTTTCACACTACAGACTTTATCATAGAAATCTTTCCCGGTACTGTCAGAAATGTGACAGAGTTGTCATTTTTCGTACCAAACATTGTGCGCAGAAGATGTACGGTCTTATCTCTTACCGCGGAAGATACAGCGAAAAGGTGCTGCCGTTTCCCGGTTCGCTTTTCACCTTCACATATCCGCCCTGGCCGGAAGCGATCCGGCGGGTCAGATACAGGCCGATTCCCACGCCTTCCGCCTGCCAGGCGGAGGGGGAACGGTAAAAACGGCCGAAAATTTTCGCCTGCTCTTCCTCCGGAATGCCTGGCCCGGTATCCGTCACCTGAATGGCGGAAAACATTTCATATTCTCTCACCTCCACGGTCACGCTGCCGCCGCAGGGTGTGTACTTCACCGCATTGTCCAGCAGGTTGCAGAGAGCCTCTTCCGTCCATTTGGGATCAAAAACTCCGCTTCCCCGCGTATTTTTCACCGCAAGGGAAATGTCCTTTTCAGAAGCCTTTGGTTCGTACTGGGAAACGGCGCGCTCCACCACCGGACTGATCTTCCCCGGCTTCGGATGAAGGGTCAGAAGCCCGGTTTCCAGGCGGGAGGTTTTGACCAGCGCCTCGATCAGGCTCTGCAGCTTTTCCGCCTGGGTCCGGATGGCCCTGACGCACTCTCCCGCCTGCGGTGCGAGCGGCTGTTCCTCCAGCAGTCCGGCGTAAAGCAGCAGATTGGCAACCGGAGTCCTGGTCTGATGGGAGATGTCGGAGATCAGGGTGCTGATCTGCTCCTCCCGTTTCTTCTGTTTTTCCGCAGATACCGAACCGGCGGCCAGATACTGATGCAGCTGGTTTTCCAGCGCGGACAGACGGCTTTCATCAAAGGTTCTCTCTGCAAAGCTTCCGTTCAACGCCGCCTCCAGCATCTCCTCCATCCGCCTGTATGTCCGCGCCATCCGCAGACGGCTCCAGAGGGCGATCCCGATCCCTGTCAGGATGCCCGCTCCCGCAACCAGATATCCAATCATATCTATCCTCATTCCAGACCGTCCGGCCTCCGGCTCCCACCCGCCTGCCTCTCATCTGCGGCCGCACGCACTCCGCTTCCGGCTGTCTCATCGGCCGTCCATGTATAGCCGATGCCGTATACCGTCCGCAGGTACTGCGGTTTTGCAGGTTCCGCTTCCAGCTTGGCCCGAAGCCGCTTCACGGTAACCGACAGCGCATTTTCCTCCACATATTCCGCCCCGTCCGTCCAGACCCGGTCCACCAGAACGGAACGGCTCACGGTATGGCCCCGGTTTTCCACCAGGACACGCAGCAGCTTCTGCTCGGTTTTGGACAGCTCCACCGCCCTGCCGTCCCTGTAAAACTCCATCCGGTCAAAATCAAACCGGAAGGGCCCCGTGGTCAGCACCGCCGCTGACACAGCCTTGCCGCGCCTGAGCTGAACGGCCACCCGCGCCCGGAGTACCGACAGGGAAAATGGCTTGGTGATGTAATCATCCGCTCCGGCTTCCAGCCCGGTGACCTCGTCCAGCTCCAGATCGTTAGCCGTAAGCAAAATCGCCGGCACCTCCGGATGGATGCTTTTCTGTTCCCGCAGAAGTTCCAGCCCGCTGCCGTCCGGCAGGTTGATATCCAGAATCAGCAGGCTGAAGACCTCCTGCGCCAGCTCCCTTCGGGCCTCCTCCAGTGTATGACAGAGAACAACAGTCGTCTGCGGGGTCTGCAGCGCCATCCCGATTCCCGACCCAAGCGCGGCGTCATCCTCCAGCAGCAGGATTTTTTCCATTGTTACCTCCATGCCGAAGCGCTCCTCTTCTCAGGCTTCCGCCTTTCAGACCGTCTTCTTCAGATACATCCTCGCCTCATAGGGACGCAGCTTCGTCTCATCCACATCCTTATAATTGCTGATCAGAAGCTCTCCCAGACCGCTTTCCCTGATCTTCTCTCCGCTTTTTTCGGAAAGCGCCGCTTCGCCGTCATGGAAATTGCACAGCACCGTCAGCGTTTCCTCCGGCGTGGTGCGGGTATAGGCGAATATGTCCGGATCATCCTCATACAGCAGTTCAAACGCGCCGTCCACGAAAACATCGTATTCCTTTCTCAGCGCCACCAGCCTGCGGTAGAAGCTGAACACCGAATCCGGATCATTTACCTGAGAAGCCGCATTGATCTGCTTATAATTGGGATTCACCTTCAGCCAGGGCGTACCCGTGGTAAAGCCTGCGTTTTCGCTGTCATCCCACTGCATGGGCGTGCGGGCGTTGTCCCGGCTCTTCGCCTTGAGCGAAGTCATAATGTCTTTTTCCGAATATCCGGCCTCCAGGCGCTCTTTATGCATATTCAGGGATTCGATGTCCCGGTAATCCGCGATATCCTCCATTCCCGCGTTGGTCATTCCGAGCTCTTCGCCCTGATAAATATAGGGAGTTCCCTGCAGGCCATGAAGCATGGCAGCCAGCATTTTGGCGGATTCCACCCGGTATTTTCCATCGTTACCCCAGCGGGAGACGATGCGGGGCAGGTCATGATTGTTCCAGAACAGACTGTTCCATCCGCAGCCGTAGAGGGCCTTCTGCCATTTCGCCAGCACCTCCTTGAGCTTCCTGAAATCCAGCGGAGCCAGATCCCATTTTTCTTTCCCCGGAATCTGATCCAGACCGATGTGCTCAAACTGGAACACCATGGAAAACTCGCTTCCGTCCGGATTGCTGTAAAGCTTCGCGTTTTCCGTGTTCGCGCCCCAGGCCTCGCCCACGGTGATCAGATCCCCCTTCTGGAACGTTTCTCTGGAGAGCTCCTGGATAAATTCATGCAGCCTCGGCCCGTTGTTGGTGATTTTCAGGTCCGGCTCCTTGGCGATCTGGTCGATCACGTCCAGGCGGAAACCGCCCACGCCCTTGTCCATCCACCACAGGATCATGTCATAGATTTCCCGGCGCAGCTTCGGATTCTCCCAGTTTAAATCCGGCTGCTTCACGGAGAACTGGTGAAAATAATACTGGCCAAGCTCCGGCACCCACTCCCAGGCCGGACCGCCGAAGCAGGCGCGCATGTCGTTGGGATACTCTCCCTCCACGCCGTCCCGCCATACATAATAATCGTGATAGGGATTGTCCTTACCCTTCTTCGCCTCAAGGAACCAGGGATGCTCATCCGAGGAATGGTTCAGCACCAGATCCAGAATGATCCGGATGCTGTGCTTCTTTCCTTCCGCGATCAGCTCCTCCATATCGGACAGGGTTCCAAAGAGGGGATCGATGTCCCGATAGTCCGAAATATCATAGCCGTTGTCGTCCTGCGGCGAACGGCAAACCGGGGAAAGCCAGATGGCGTCGATTCCCAGCTTCTCCAGATAGTCCAGCTTTCCGATGATTCCCTTCAGGTCTCCCATTCCGCTTCCCGTACTGTCGCAGAAGCTGCGGGGATAAATCTGATAAACGACGGCGTTCTGCCACCATTTTTTCTGTCTCATATCTGCCTCTTTTCCTGCGGCCATATGGCCGCATACGATTTTACCGAGGGAACGGACCATCTCCGTTTCTCCCCATTCTTCCTCATGCTTCGGACCGCATCCGGCCTTCCCTTTCCTTTACGCTGCCCAGCTTCAGGACCAGGCATTCCCAGGGCCGGATCATCAGCTCTCTTTTGAAAGACGGCGGCTCTTCATAATTATTCAGAAGAACCTCCTCTACCATTTGCTCCGCTTCTTCATCCGTTTCCGCAAAGGAAAGGATTGCTTCCTGCGGCAGGGCGCTGGTAATGATCAGCAGCCGGTTTTTCCCGTCGTACCTTTCATAGCCCAGAATTCCGTTTCTGTCCTGGAAACGTGGAAGGAACGCTCCGTAAATGAAGGTATCTTCCAGGTCCGGTCGTTTTCTCACCGAAACCATTTTTCGATAAAAATGTAACAACGAATCCGGATCTTTTTCCTGCGCTTCATAATTCAGCCATGTGTGGTTTGGATTGACCGCAAACCAGGGCTCCACATCAGAAAAGCCTGCATACGGCCCGCCGTTCCACTGCATGGGCGTGCGGCTATGCTCCCTGCTGGCCCCGTTGATCCGGGAAAGCGCCTCCTCAGGCGTCAGCCCCTTTTCCAGAAAAGCCTCATATTCCGCATGGGTAGGCCCGTCCACATATTCGTCCATGCTCTTTTTGGGATAATCCCTCATTCCGATCTCCTGTCCCTGATAGAGGAACACGATCCCAGGGAAAAAGAAATTGGTCACCGGAAGCATACGGATGCTGTAACGGTTCTGATCCTTTTTTGCCAGAAAACGGTCAATGCACCGGTCTTTATCATGATTCTCCAGAAAATTGCACAGAAGGCCGCGCCCTCCGACCACCCGCTGCGCTTCGAACAGCTTGTCCCGGTAATCGTTAAACATGGAAACCGTGTCATAATTCCATTCCGGATAGCTCACGTTATGATGGGTATGGCTGAAATCAAAAATGGAACTGAAGCTTCCGTTTTCCCCGATCACATCCTCCACATCCTCCGGCTTCATGTTATCGTATTCTCCGATGGTCAGCGCGTCCGTCGGCGCAAACGCTTTCTCCTTCATCTCCTTCAGAAAAGCGGAAAGCCCGTCCACATTATTGATGTCCTCAAAGGCCAGGCACAGGCCGTCCGGCCCATCCGGCGGAAGGTCGGCATATTCGTAGTTTTTCTTCAGATGACTGATCGCGTCCAGCCGAAAGCCTCCCAGCCCCAGAGCCATCCAGTCCCGGATAATCTGATAGATCTCCTCCCGGAGCTTTGGATTCTCCCAGTTCAGATCCGGCTGCTGTTTCGTAAACAGGTGCAGATAATACAGTCCCTCCCGGCCGGGAACCTGCTCCCATGCGCTCCCCCCGAAGATGGAACGCCAGTTATTCGGCGGACCGCCTGCCTTTCCTTCCCGAAATACATAATACTGTCCATATTCTCCGTAAGGATCCTGCAGCGCCTTCCGAAACCACTCATGCTGATCAGAGGAATGGTTTGCCACAAGATCCATCAGGATCCGGATCCCCCTTTCCTTCGCTTTTGCAATCAGCTCCTTCATATCGTCCATGTTTCCAAAACAGGGATCAATATCCATGTAGTCAGACACATCATATCCATTATCTGCCATGGGAGATGGGAAAACCGGACACAGCCAGATCACATTTGCTCCCAGCGCCGCGATCTCATCCAGATGCCGGATCACACCCTGCAGATCCCCGATTCCGTCTCCATTCGTATCCTGAAAGCTTTTGGGATAAATCTGATATCCCACCGTTCGGTGCCACCATTGTTTTTTCATATACTA
>CAKMIA010000021.1 GCA_927353735.1 uncultured Veillonellaceae bacterium | reverse complement strand
GCGACGTAGGCTATCTTACCACGCCGTTTCCCCTGTGTCAACACTTTTTTCAAAAACTTTTCTGCTGCACCCCTTTTTATGCAAAATACCGGAGCTCCGTGCCCGGACAGCCTTTTTCTGCGGGGCCGATCCCCGCCTGATCTGCCCGCAGCATGGAATTTCCGGAAAATGGATCTCGATCCCTTTTCCTGCATTCCGTATCTTCTGTCATAGGGGCCTTTATACGTATATATACTACAGCTCTGTATCCTCCTTTACAAATGTTCTGCTATCGTAAGAAATCTATTCTTCATTTTATGAAAAAAACGGCCATTTATATCTATACTTTTCAATTTACTTCTGCTATAATCAATATAAAGAAATTGATTGGTATTTCCTGGAGGTGACGACATGAAAAAGGTAATGAAATGGTCTGGTGCTCTCGCAGCGATTCTCGGTCTCTCGATCCTCGGCGGCGCGGTAGTGAACGCGGCTTCGGTCAGTGCAGAGCAGGCAAAGGCCATTGCTATTGAACATGCAGGCGTATCCGCTTCGGATGTAGACTATGTCCGCGTAAAAGAGGACTGGGACTGGGGCCGTACCGTTTATGAAATCGAATTTTACTCCGGCTCCACGGAATACGACTACGATATCGCCAAGGATTCCGGCGAGATCCTAAAAGCGGACTATGAAGTACACGGCCGCGGCGGCGGACGCGGGATGAGACGCGCACAGAGTGCCGGCTACACGCTGTCCTATGATGAAGCAGCTGCCAAGGCGCTGGCCCGCGTGGACGGCGCTACGACGCAGAATCTCCGCATGAAGCGCGATCACGACCATGGCCGCGTGACATATGAAGGCGAAATCCGCTACAACGGCTATGAATACGACTTCGAGATCGACGGAGAAACCGGCGAATTCCTCGAATGGAACAGCGAACGGGACTGGTTCTGATCGTCTGAACCGGAACAGAAGGCATCCGGATAAACGGTGCGGCTTCGGCCGTGCCGTTTTTTTGCGTTCTTTTTCAAGCGCGCCGCTTCCTCCGCTGCCCGGGCTTTATATTCCGCCGCATCTCATAAAAAAATACCGTCTGCTTCTGCATCCTCTGCAAAAACAGACGGTATTTTTTTGCGCCTCTTTACCGCAGCTGCGCCTCCAGCTCGTCCATGGTGTGCACGACGGTCTCCGCGCCGCTCCGGCGGAGCACGTCCTCCGTGCGGAAGCCCCACGCAACGGCGATGCACGAAAGACCTGCATTCCGGGCAGTCTCCACATCCACGTCGGAATCGCCGATATAAACGGCGTCCTTCCGGTCAATGCCCAGCGTGCGGAGCGCGGCGAGCACGCCGTCCGGCGCCGGTTTCCGGCGGATGCCCTCCTTTTCGCCGGCAACGGCATCGAACAGTCCCGGAAAATAGCGGGCGGCCAGCGCCTGTACGGCATAGTCCGCCTTATTGGAGATCACCGCGGTGCGCACGCCCGCCGCGCGGAGACGCTCCAGCAGCTCCGTCACCCCTTCATAGGGACGGGTATGCACGGCGCAGAGGGTGCGGTAATGCTTGTGAAAATTCTGAAGCACCCGCTCCACTGTTTCCTCAGCGGTGCCCTCCGGCACGGCCCGCGCCGCCAGCAGGCGGTTGCCGTTTCCCACAAACCGGCGCACCTCCTCCAGGGTGCGCTCCGGAAAGTGCTCTTCCCGAAGGGCCGCATTGATGCTGTCCGTCATGTCCTCCAGCGTATTGAGGATCGTCCCGTCCATATCAAATAGAACCGCTCTGCATTTCAATGTGTCTGTCGTCCTTTCTCCCCGCAGGGAAACATTGCCTCCGCTCAGCCGCCGATAAACAGGCCTGCAAAAAACGGCACCGCCGCCACGGTAAACAGACCGGTCACCACCATGGCCAGACTGCTCGCCGCGCCCTCGGTCTCACCCATCTCCGCCGCCTTTGCCGTACCGATGGCATGGGCGGAGCTGCCGATGGCCACGCCCCGGGCGACGGGGTCCCGGAGATGGAAGAGCCGGCTCCAGAGCTCTGCAAACATATTGCCCAGAATCCCCGTAAGAATGATGGCCGCCGCGGTGAGCGACACATCGCCGCCCAGCCCGGCGGACACGTCCATGCCGATGGCCGCCGTGATGGATTTCGGCAGAAGTGTCGCATAGGCCCCGTAGGAAAGGCCGCACGCATGGCTCATGGCCCAGATGCCGGTCAGCGCCGCAGCCATGCCGGCAGCGATGCCCGCCAGAACGGCTTTCCAGTGCCTCCGGAGCCGCGCCGCATTTTCCCAGAGGGGGAGCGCCAGACAGATCGTGGCTGGCGTGAGCAGCCAGTGCAGAGGCTGGGCCCCGCGGTAGTAGCTTTCATAGGGCACATCCAGCCCCCACAGCACGGCCATGGTGAGCAGCACTGCAATGAGGAGCGGGCTGCACAGGGCGGTGCGGAAGCGCCGGTGGAGCGCAGCGCCTGCGGTCCATGCCAGCAGGGAGAGCGCCATGGGGAAGAACAGAGAGTCCTCAAGCATCTTCGCCGCCCTCCTTATCCCGTTTCATCAGCCGCTCCGTCACGACGCCGCTCACACCGAACACCAGAAAGGTGGACACGGCGATGATGACCGCATAGGCGGCCCAGTCCACGCGGACCGTCTCCCACGAATCCATCAGACCCACCGCCGCCGGCAGGAAGAGGAGCGGCAGGATCTCGATGAGGAACCGGGCCGCGTCCCGGATGCGCGCCGCGGAGATCCAGTGGAAATGGAGCCCCAGAAAAAGCAGCACGATCCCGTAGATGCTGGCCGGAACGGGGAGCGGAATCCACCGGTGAAGCACCTCTCCCAGAAAGGACAAGGCCAGGATCACTCCGAACTGACTGATGAATTTCATGCCATCGCCTCCTCTTTGCCGGGCAGACGCCCTTTTCTGTATTGTACTTCTCTTCGCCGCCGGACGGAAGCGCCGGAAACGGGCAGAAAAAAAGCCGCTCCTTCCGGAGCGGTCTCCTCAGTCTCCCAGCGTGGATTCCTCCGAGCGGGCCACCACTTCCACCCGTTCATGCTCGGCATCCCGGTTCAGCACCTTCTTTGTGCCCTTCATGAATTTGGGACGCGGGATCAGCACGATGCGGCCACAGCCGCAGCACTTGACGCGCATATCCGAGCCGAGCTGGATCACCTCCCAGGTGTCCGAGCCGCAGGGATGCTTCTTCTTCATCTGGACGATATCGCCGATCTGATACTGAATGAATCTCATGGTTCCTCCTTCTGCGTTCCTGCCTCTTCGGGCACGAAAAGGAAACGCACCGGCAGATAGGTCGCGCCGGCTGCAAGAAATTCGATGGTGACGGGCTTGCCAGCTTCCCATTTCCCCGCGTCGATGTAATCGCGGAGCGTCTCATAGCCGAGGAAATGGCCGCGGTATTTCATGTCGTCTGTACGGAAATAGCGGGGCAGGAAGCCCTGGGTGATCTTGAAGGCCCCCATGTAGACGCCGCCCTGGGGATTGAAATAGATCCGGTATGGCTTCGAGCCCTCCGTATGGATGCGGATGCGGAAAGTGATGCCGTAGTCTCCGGTATTTTCCCGTTCCACGCCGTCCAGCTCATCGATCCCGCGGTAGAAGGGCACCGCCCCCATGCCGCCCAGCACGAGCGCCTGCGGCCGGTCCGTGTCGGTATTCCACACCGTTTTATTTTCCCGGTACACCCGCATGGGGAAGGTCCCCCGCAGCTCATGGGAATCTACAGGCACAGTCTGCGCCGCGTCGAGGGCGCCCTGCAGATCGTCCGTCATGGGGAGTATGGCCACGCCGAACTGCACCGGCGTTTTTGTATCCACTTCCACGATACCGCTGTAAAGGTAGCCCGGCAGAAGCCCCTCCTTCGATTCCTCGGCGACGACCGTGCGTTTCCCCGGCTCGAGGGACACATCCAGCGGCGGCTGGCGGACCGTCACCATTTCACTGAAGGACAGGGTCTCCCCGGATGTGACGTAGTCCGTGCTGGGCGCCGCCTGAATGAAGCGGGTGATGTGGGCATCCGCGGCTTTATTGCTTTTCGCGTAGACCACCAGCCGGGTGCGCTCTCCCGTATCATTCACATGATAGTAGTAAATGCGTCCCTTTCCCTGGATCGTGCCTTCCGCCAGAATCCCCGTCTGGTTCACATATTCGGGGCAGTCGGAAAAAACGAGGGTCCCCTCAGTTTTGACGTCCTGCATCTCCATGGTCTGATAGGACAGATCCATCACCGATGCGGCGGATGCCGCCGTCCCCGTAAAAAGAGCGGCGGCCGCAAAGAGGGCCGCTGCCCCGTGTCTGAATCGTATCATATATTCCTTTCTGCTACGGCTCTTCCCCGTCGAAACGGCCGGCCAGAGCCCGGATCTTCTGAAACCGGTGGGCCAGTCCCGATTTGCTCACGCCGCAGAGCTCGGACAGCTCGGACAGCGTCGCATTGGGATGGGCCATGCGGAGCTCCATGGTCTCCCGGAGCTTTCCCGGCAGGAGCCGTTCATCCATGTGCTCTCGGATCTTCCGGATCTGGTGCATCTGCTGCACCGCGGCGTTCACCGACTTCTGGAGATTGGCGGTCTCGCAGTTCACCTGCCGGTTCACCTGATTGCGCATATCCTTCATGACCCGCACATTTTCAAATTCCATATAGCTCTGCACCGCCCCGGTGATCTGGAGGAACGAGCTCGCCTCGTCCCCGTCCTTGATGTAGACGATGTAGTCGTTTTTCCGGTCGGTGAGGCGCGGATTCATCTGGAAAGCGTGCATCATTTCCCGGATTTCCCCGGCGAACCGGTAGGACTGGGTCACCATCTCCAGATGATAGTCGCTCTGGGGCCGGCTGATGGAGCCGCCTCCCAGAAAGGCCCCGGCGAGATAGGCCCGTTTTTCCTCCGCCGTGGCGCACCGCGCGGCATCCTCCATGCCCGTCATGGGCAGAAAACCGATGGACAGGAGAAATTCGCTCCCCGCCCGGGAGGGAGGCACCGTGAGCGTATATACATTTTTCTTCCGGAGCCGCCGCCCCTGCCGCACCATGACGGACGGCACGAGGAGGAAATCCTTTTTGAGCGACACCAGCACCCGCCGGGCGACGGCGGAGCTGCTGGTGGAAAATTCCACGCCCCAGGCGCCGCTCATGCCCGTCACGGCAGAGCCGCTCATGCGGAGCAGCGCCAGAAGCTCTGCCCGCCGCTCGGCCAGCGTGGGCCGGGTGAGGCGGGCCAGTTCGTTTTTCACATTTTCCGTAAATGACATCAGCGGCTCCTCCGGAGGTATTCATCGAGCAGCTCCGGCGCGATGTGCGCATGGAGCAGCCCGTTCAGGCGCACCAGCTCCTCGGCCAGCACGGATGCATCGTGCACGGCGCCCCGCGCCTCGCCGAGGAGGTCCGCCTGAATGAGGGTCACGCCGAGCTTCTTCACCTCTGCCTCGTCGATGGCCACAGGCTCCGCGCCGGCGGCCTTGTACCGCTCCAGCACCGCTTCCGACGGCCGGCCGTCATTAACCAGCACGAAGTCGATCACGTCCGGCCCGATATGCTCGATGAGCGCCTTCAGGTGATCGCTCACGGTGAAGCCGTCCGTTTCGCCGGGCTGGGTCATCACGTTGCACACATAGAGGCAGGGTGCGTCGCTCTCCCGGATGGCCCGGAGCAGATCCGGCACGAGCAGATTCGGCAGGACGCTCGTGTAAAGGCTCCCCGGCCCGAGGATGATCAGGTCGGACTGCAGGATCGCCTCCGCCGCAGACGGCACCGCGTGAGGCTCCGCCGGCAGGGTGGACAGACGGCGGATGCGCGCGGGATAGCCGGCGATCTCCGTCTCGCCCACCACGGTCGCCCCGTCCTCCATGACGGCGGACAGGCGCACCTTGTCCGTCGTGGCGGGAATGACCTGTCCGCGCACATTGAGGATGCGGCTCGCCGCCTGCAGGGCATTTTCCGCATTGCCGAATTCCTCGATCAGCGCCGCGAGAAACAGATTGCCCAGGCTGTGACCGGCGAGCTCCCCGGTCCCGCCGAAGCGGTACTGGAAGGATTCCTCCAGCAGGGATTCCTTGTCAGCCATGGCGACGAGGCAGTTCCGCAGATCCCCCGGCGCGATGATGTCCATTTCCTCCCGGAGACGGCCGGAGGAACCACCGTCATCGGCCACCGTCACGATAGCGGTGAGATTGGACGTTTTATTTTTCAGCCCCCGGAGCAGCATGGACAGGCCGTGCCCGCCGCCGATGGCGGTCACCTTCGGCCCGCGCGCCCGGATGACCCGGTTCAGCATCTGCTCGGATACCTTCGATTCCTGCGGCACCAGCAGGGAAATGAAGCGCTTCACCAGCTTGCGGATGGACACGAGCATGCACGCCGCGCCGGACAGGGCGAGCAGGAAGCCCCACAGCGCCAGAATGGCGTAATTGTACTGGCCGGTCACCTGATAGATGAAGCGGAAGAACTGTTCCTCCACCATGGACAGCAGCTGATAATTCAGGACGAGCGTGCCCCCGAAGATCAGGAGCACCAGCCCCATGGAAAAGAGGAGCATCCACCGCTTGATGCGCAGGCCCGGGTAGAGCCAGCGCACAAGGCGCCTCATGACTGCTCCTCCGCCGCGTCCCGTTCGACCCGGTTCCGGTGCAGGTCGCGGTGCTCGATATTCACATGGGGATGCGACTGCCGCAGATGCTGCCCCAGCCGCTCCGTGATGTACACCGACCGGTGCAGGCCGCCGGTGCAGCCGATGGCAATGGTCATCTGGGCCTTCTTGGACGATTCGAACTGTCCCACCACGAAGTCCATGAAATCAAAGAGGCGGTTCACAAATTCCCCCGTGACCGGCGATTTCTCGATGTACTCCGCCACCTCCGGCACGCGGCCGCTCCAGTGCTTGTACTTCTGCACGTAGAAGGGATTCGGCAGGAAACGCACGTCGATCACCATGTCCGCGTCAATGGGGATGCCGTACTTGAAGCCGAAGGAAAATACGGTGATCTCCATGGCCTTCCGGTCCCCGCCGATGCCGAAGCGGCTCGTGAGGAGCTGGAGCATATCCGGCACCTTCATGCCCGTGGTGTCGATGATGAGATCCGCCAGCGCGCGGATGGGCGCCAGCACCCGCCGTTCCTCCTCGATGCTCTCCTGCAGGCGCCGTTCGCCCGACAGGGGATGGCGCCGCCGGGTCTCCATGTACCGGCGCACCAGCACCTCGTCCGATGCCTCGAGGAACACCATTTCATGGGGGATGCCCCGCTTGGTCAGCTCATCCAGCGCCTGCGGCAGGGCGTCGAAAAAGGAGCCGCCGCGGATATCGGACACCACCGCCACGCGGCGCATGCGGGACGTGCTCTGCCAGCACAGATCAGCAAAGCGGACGATGAGCACCGGCGGCAGATTGTCCACGCAGTAATACCCCACCTCTTCCAGCTTCTGCATGAGGCTCGTCTTGCCCGCGCCGGACATGCCGGTGATGATCACGAAGCGGAAATTGTCGTCATTCTTCTCCAAGTACATAATGGGCCACCGCCTTTGCTACTCCGTCTTCATTGTTGGACGCCGTACGGTACCGCGCCGCCGCCATGGCCTCCGGGGCGGCATTGGCCACCGCGAAGGACCAGGGCGTCAGCTCCAGCATGGACACGTCGTTCTGGGAATTGCCGAAGGTCATCACGCGGTCGAGCGGTACGCCCCACTCGCCACAGAGACGGGCGAGCGCCCGCCCCTTGGAGGCCTCCTTTTTATTCCATTCGAGGAAATGCACGCTGGACCGCACATGTCCCGCCCGGTCCTCGAAACGGGGGATCGTCACCCGTTCCGCCTCGGCCATCACCGCCGGATCATCCTCGTAAATGAGGACCTTCAGCGGCGCTTCCCGGAGCGTCCAGAAATCCTCGCCGAGCACCTCCGCCCGGACTCCGCAGGACCGCTCGTAGGCCTCGGTCTTTTCATTTCTCACCGGCACATAGAGCTGGTCGTGGATATAGGTCTGCATATACCAGCCGTGCGCCCGGCCCACATCGAGGATCTCCTGCGCCGTGGCCAGCTCCATCGGCTCGTAGGACAGCACCTCTCCGGACTCGCACCGCGCCACCATGGACCCGGTGTACACCACCAGAGGCACATCGCCGAGGCCGATCGCCTGCCCCCAGGGCCGCGCCGCCTGAAACATGCGCCCCGTGGCGATGACCACGCGCACGCCCCGGTCCTGTGCCCGCTTCAGCACGGCTTTCGTATATTCGGAAATGGAAATGTCATCGCGGAGCAGCGTATCATCCAGATCAATGGCAATGAGCTCAATGGGCTCCATGGCGGTTCCTCCTCTCATTGGTTCGCACAGCTTTTCATGTTTTTTCATTATAACACGGTCCATACAGACGGGGACCGGCTTCCACGAAAAAAGGCCGCGGGACTGTCCGCAGCCTTTCTTTTTTTATTTGTCTTCCGTTTCTTCTTTGGCTTCCTCAGCCGCTTCCGGCGCATCGCCTGCTTTTTCCGGCTTCATGAGCGGGAAGAGCAGCACGTCGCGGATATTCGTCTCGCCGGTCATGATCATGACGAGGCGGTCGATGCCGATGCCGAGGCCGCCCGTCGGCGGGAGCCCGTATTCCAGTGCCTGGATGAAGTCTTCATCCATCTGGTGGGCTTCATCGTCGCCGTGTTTCCGTTCTTCCAGCTGGAGCTCGAAGCGCTTCCGCTGATCGATGGGGTCATTCAGTTCGGAGAAGCCGTTCGCCAGCTCGCGGCCGAAGATGTACCCTTCGAAGCGGGCGGTGAACTTGTCATTGTCATCGCAGAGCTTCGCCAGCGGCGACACTTCAATGGGGTACCGGGTGATGATGGTCGGCTGGATGAGGTGTTCTTCCACGTAGGCGTCGAAGCATTCCGCAAGGATCTTGCCGGCGCCGTCGAATTCGGTGTATTCCACGTTGAGGCGGTCTGCGATGGCCCGTGCGTCCTGGATGGTCTCGCACGCATCGAAGTCCTCGCCGGTGTATTTCTTGACCGCTTCCGCCATGGTCATGCGGTTCCACGGAGGCGTGAGGTCGATCTCTTCCCCGCCGTAGGTGATCTTCAGGCCGCCGCAGACTTTTTCTGCGCAGGCGGCGACGATGTCTTCCGTTTCCTTGATGACGTCTTCCAGATCCCCGTAGGCCTGGTAGGTTTCCAGAGAGGTGAATTCCGGATTGTGGCGGTTGTCCATGCCTTCATTGCGGAAGTTGCGGTTCATTTCGAAGACCCGTTCGAAGCCGCCCACGATAAGGCGCTTCAGGTAGAGCTCCGGCGCAATGCGGAGGTACAGGGGCATATCGAGCGCATTGAGGTGCGTCGTGAACGGACGGGCGTTCGCGCCGCCGTAGAGAGCCTGCAGCATGGGGGTCTCCACTTCGAGGAATCCCCGTTCGGTGAGCCACTGACGGACCGTATTGATGACCTTGGCGCGCTTTTCGAAGGTTTCACGCACGCCGGGATTGACGATGAGGTCCACGTAGCGCTGGCGATAGCGCTGTTCCTTGTCGGTGAGGCCGTGCCATTTTTCCGGGAGCGGACGGAGGGACTTGGACAGGATGGTGAAGGTGAGCACCCGTACGGTGACTTCGCCGGTGTGGGTGGTGAATACGTTGCCTTCGAGGCCGATGATGTCGCCGATGTCCAGCAGTTTGAAGAGCTTCCATTCCGTTTCGGATACCTGATCGCGGCGGACGTAGAGCTGGATGTCGCCGGTGCGGTCGCGGAGCACGCAGAACGCGGTCTTGCCGTGGTTGCGGATGATCATGATGCGGCCGGCGATGCGCACGTGTTCCTCGCTCGCTTCGAGGGCTTCCGCATTGTTCCGGATGTCTGCCGTATGGTGGTCCCATTCAAAGCGCTGGCCGAAGGGCGCGTAGCCCAGGTCGCGGATCTGCTGGAGTTTTTCCCGGCGGATGAGCATCTGGTCATTCAGATTTTCCGCGGGCTTCTTCTGTACATTCTTTACATTCTTCTTTTCTTCCATGTTGTCTGTCCTTTTCCTTATTTGATCTCCATAACCTGATATTTCAGGATGCCCACAGGCGCATTGACTTCCACCACGTCGCCCGGCTTGGCGCCGATGAGCGCGCGGCCCACAGGGGATTCATTGGAGATCTTGCCGTCGAAGGGATCGGCTTCGGAGCTGCCCACGATGGTGACGTCCACTTCTTCATTCGTCTGCAGATCCTTGATCTTCACGCTGGACGCCATGGTGACATGGTCGCTCTTGCCCGCTTCGATGACGACGGCGGTGCGGATCTTCGCTTCCAGTTCGAGGATCTTCCCTTCGGTGAAGGCCTGTTCGTTCTTCGCGTCTACATATTCCGAGTTTTCAGAAAGGTCGCCCAGAGCAATGGCTTCCTTCAGGCGCTGCGCCACCTCCAGACGTTTCGTGGACTTCAGATACTCCAGTTCTTTTTTCATTTTTTCCAGGAATTCCTGGGTCACGTAGGTTTGCTGCATTTCCGCCATGCTGATTTGCTCCTTCTTTCCGGATTTCATAGTAAAAATACTACCCGTTTCCTGCGGATAGCGATACAGATATATTATATGTAAAAGAGAAATGCCTGTCAATTTACGGGGCCTCCGCGGAGAGGCGGCAGCGGAAAAATTCCGCCGGCGGGCGGATTGATTCTTTTCATCGGGCGGTTTCTTTTTTATAATACGGACAGCAAAAGACTGTCACCCATTCCACGCTGCACGCCTTGCAGCAGAAAGGAGCTCTCATGGCACTCAAGATCGCCTGCACGCAGGCCGCTGCCCGCTACTTTGCCACGAAGCGGAAAACGGTCGATCCCGCTGCGACGGATTTCACCGATGTGGCCGCTGCCGTCCTCACCATGGAGGATGCGCCGCTCATCCGCCGCATCGACGCGACCTGTTTCAAGATCCCCGTCTTTCTCATCAAGACCGAGGACGAGCCCTTTGACGACGAGGAGATCGGCTCGGTGTACCGCATCATGGATACGGACCATTTCGACAAGAAGCTCTACAGCCGCCAGATCGAGGCGGCGGCCGTCCAGTACGAGACGAATCTGCTTCCGCCCTTTTTTGGCGCGCTCAAATCCTACGTGGAGGAAGGCAATTCGGAATTCGACTGCCCCGGGCATCAGGGCGGCCAGTATTTCCGGCGCCATCCCGTGGGCCGGCTCTTCTATGAATTTTTCGGCGAAAATATTTTCCGCGCGGATATCTGCAATGCCGACGTGAAGCTGGGGGACCTCCTCATCCACGAGGGCTACCCCTACGCGGCGCAGCAGCACGCGGCACACGTCTTCAATGCGGACAAGACCTACTTCGTGCTGAACGGCACGTCCACCGCCAACAAGGTGGTCACAGGCGCGCTGCTCACGCCGGGCGATCTGGTGCTCTTCGACCGGAACAACCACAAGTCGGTCCATCAGGGGGCGCTCGCCATGGCCGGGGCCAAACCGGTCTATCTGGAGACGGCGCGGAATCCCTTCGGCTTCATCGGCGGCATCGACGAGCACTGCTTCAACGAGGACTATCTGCGGAAGCTCGCCGCCGAGGTCGATCTGGAAAAGGCGAAGCAGCCCCGCCCCTTCCGTCTGGCGGTCATCCAGCTCGGCACCTATGACGGTACGATCTACAACGCCCGTCAGGTGGTGGACCGCATCGGCCATCTCTGCGACTACATTTTCTTCGACTCCGCCTGGGTGGGGTACGAGCAGTTCATCCCCATGATGAAGGACTGCAGCCCCCTCCTTCTCGAGCTCGGTCCGGACGATCCGGGCATCATCGTCACCCAGTCCGTGCACAAGCAGCAGGCGGGTTTCTCCATGGCGTCCCAGATCCACAAGAAGGACAGCCACATCAAGGGACAGAAGCGGTACTGCGACCACAAGCATTTCAACAATGCCTACATGATGTACGCCTCCACGAGCCCCTTCTATCCGCTCTTCGCCTCGCTGGACGTGAACGCCCGCATGCAGGAAGGGGACGCGGGAAAGCGGCTCTGGATGGACTGCGTGAAGATCGCCATCGAGACGCGGAAGTCCATTCTCCGCCACTGCCGGCTCATCCGCCCCTTCATTCCGGATACGGTGTACGGCAAGCCCTGGGCGTCCTTCCCGACGGACAAGATCGCCACCGATCTGGCGTTCTTCCGCTTCCATCCCGGCGACAGCTGGCATCATTTCGAGGGCTACGGGGAAAACCAGTATTTCGTCGATCCCTGCAAGCTCCTCCTCACCACGCCGGGCATCCACCGCGGCACCGGGGAATATGAGGACTTCGGCATCCCTGCGACGATCCTCGCCAACTATCTCCGGGAAAACGGCATCATCCCGGAAAAATGCGACCTCAATTCCATCCTCTTCCTGCTCACGCCGGCGGAGACGCGGACCAAGCTGGAAAATCTCGTCTCCCATCTGGTGCGCTTCGAACGCGCCGTGCAGGAAGACCGGCCTCTCTCGGAGGTGCTGCCGTCCATTTACAATACCTTCCGCGACCGGTACCAGAATTACACCATCTCCATGCTCTGTCAGGAAATGCACGATTTCTATAAGGAGCGCGACGTCAAGACGCTCCAGAAGCGGCTCTTCCGCCGGGAGTATCTGCCGGAGGCGCGCATGACCCCGCAGGAGGCACACCACGCCTACATCCGGAACGAATCCGAGCTGGTGCCGCTCTCCGCCATCCGCGGCCGGGTGGCTCTCGAGGGAGCGCTCCCCTATCCGCCGGGCATCCTCTGCGTCGTCCCCGGCGAGGTGTGGAACGAAACGGCACAGAATTATTTTCTCACCCTGGAGGCGGGCATCAACCGCTTCCCCGGCTTCTCCCCGGAGATCCAGGGCGTCTATCTGGAGGAACACAACGGCCGCATCATCGGCCTCGGCAATGTGCTTCGCGAAAACTGACATACACAAAAAAAGACTGCGGTCTCCTTTCCGCAGTCTTTTTTTCATGCCTTTTGCAGGCCGATCATTTTTCCGGCTTGTCCTCGTCGATGCGCTCGATCCTGAATACGTTGATCGTATCCACATCGGGGCAGCAGAATACAGCCGTCCCCTTCGGCTGGCCCGGCTGGGGGATCTCCCCGCCGTAGCGCAGGATGTCGATGTAGGGAAATGCCACGTGCATCACCATGGGGCAGATCTGTCCCCGGTCCCGGTCAAAATCAAAGCTGTCTCCCACCCTGTGTCCTCTGTGGCACGGGCAGGGTCCTTTCCTGTCGATCAGCGTGATGCGGATCTTCGGCCGTCTTGCCATCAGTCAATCACCTCCATGCAGGTCTCCAGCGGAATCCCCCGGAAGGGGTCCGCATTGTGTTTGTTTCTTTCCATGAGCGCCGCCACCGCATCCATCGCTGCTGCCGACGCCTCGGGCAGCGCCCGGCCGGAGAGCACATGGCCCAGCAGCACCGCCGAGAAGATATCGCCCGTACCGGGGAAGCGCACCGGCACCGGCACGAAAGGCCGGACGAAATAAGCGCCGCTCTCCCCGTCATAGCCGGCCACGGCGTCCTTTCCGTCCACGCGGATGCTGGTCACCACCACGGACCGCGGGCCGAGCTCCCGCAGGCTGTCAATCAGCGCCTTCATATCCTTTCGATCCACGCCGTCCGGCGACCAAGGCCGGCCCGTCAGCAGAGACGCCTCCGTGTAGTTCGGGCAGATGAGGTCCGCTTCTCTGACGAGCTTCCTCATGGCCGCGGCCCGCGTCTCCGGGATGCCGTTGTACCGGTGCCCCTCGTCGCCCATGATGGGGTCCACGAAAATCAGCGCGCCCCGGGAGCGCGCCTCCCGGCAGTACGAGGCCACGAGGTCCGCCTGCTCATCCGACGCCAGAAAGCCCGCTGCCACCGCGTCAAAGGAAATGCCCAGCGAGCGCCACACCGCGAGAGTCTCCTTCATGTAGTCCGTGGTGTCCAGCACGGCAAATTTCCCATAGTCCAGCGTATTCGACACCAGTGCCGTGGGCAGATTGTACACATGATGCCCCAGATGCGCCAGCACCGGCATCACCGCAGCGAGCGCCACCGCGCCGAAGCCCGGCAGGTCATTGATCAGCAGCACATTTTTTCCCATTTGTTCCTCCTCTGCCGCCCGGAGCCGGCATTTGTCTCATTGTAGCATAAAAGGCGGCGTGCTTCCCGCAGAAGGCACAAAAAAGGCACGGCGGTCGCCCGTCATGCCTGTATGCGCGTCTTACAGCTGGGAAGCGGCTTCCTCCCATTTCTGATACAGTCCGTCCAGCTTTTCCTTTTCCTCCTCATAGACGGAGGCAGCCTTTTCATAGGCCTCCGGATCGGAAGCGGCGGCATTCATTTCCATTTCATACATTTTCAGCGTCGCTTCCTGCCGGCTGATCTCCATTTCCAGCCGCCCGATCTTCGCCGCGGCGGCGGGAGACAGCTCCTTCTTCTCCTCGTGCCGTCCCTTCGGGGAGGCTTCTGAACCGCTGTCCTTTTCCTCTTTCTTTTCCGGCTCGGGCGCGCCCCGGCGGTCCCGTTCAAATTCCTCGAGATCCTTCTTCTTCTCCCGGTAGTAGGAATAATTGCCCAGATATTCCGTGAGCGTCCCGTTTTCCATCTCGAGGATGCGCGTGGTCACCTTGTCGAGGAAATACCGGTCGTGGGAGACGATGAGCGACGTGCCGCCGAAGGCCTGAATGGCCTCCTCCATGATCTCCCGGGTGGGAATGTCCAGATGGTTCGTCGGTTCGTCGAGGATCAGGAAATTCGGCTTTTCCAGAAACAGGAGCAGCAGGGACAGGCGGGCCTTCTCGCCGCCGGAAAGCAGGGAAATGGGCTTGAACACGTCGTCACCGCGGAAGAGGAACATCCCTAAAATATTCCGGGCCTCCCCTTCGCCGCAGCCGTAGGCGGTCTCCACCTGCTCCAGCACGGTGAGCCCCGAATCGAGCCGCTCCTGCTCCTGGGAATAATAGCCCATCTTTACATTGCTCCCCAGCGCCACGAGGCCGCCGTCGGGATGGCGGTCCCCGGTGACGAGCTTCAGCAGCGTGGTTTTCCCCGCGCCGTTCGGACCGATGAGCCCCACCCGCTCGCCCCGCCGGACGTGCATGGTGAGGTCGCGGAAGACCGTATGCGTCCCGTAGGAGGCGCCGGCATGAAGCACGTCGAGCACCTTGTCCGCGCATTCCTCCGGCGGGTCAAAATGGAAGCGGAGCTCCTTCGCATGCACCGGAGCGGAGAGCCGTTCCAGCCGGTTCAGCTGGGACTGGCGGCCCCGGGCCTGCTTGGACTTGATGCCCGCCTTGTAGCGCCGGATGTATTCCTCCGTCTCCTTGATATGCTCCTGCTGCTTTTCGTAAGCCTTCTCATAGGCCGCGTCCTGCTGGGCCTTCGTCTGCTGGAACCGGGTATAGCCGCCGCGGAAGCTCCGGATGTGGTGCTGCTCCAGATCGAGGATGCCCGTGGCCACGGCGTCCAGAAAATACCGGTCATGGGAGACCATGAGCAGGCCGCCCCGGTAGGACCGCAGGTAATCCTCCAGCCATTCCAGCATGCCCATATCCAGATGGTTCGTCGGTTCATCGAGGAGCAGGAAATCCGGATGGCGCACCAGCGCCGCCGCCAGATTGATGCGCACCTTCTGGCCGCCGGAAAAGGCGTGGATGTCCCGGTCCCAGTCCTCCTCCCGGAATCCGAGGCCGGTGAGGATCTTCTTCGTGGTCGATTCATACTGGTAGCCGCCCAAGAAATCGAAGCGCGCCTCCAGCTGACCGTAGCGGCGGATCAGGTCCGGATCATCCTTATTCTGCTCCAGTGCAGCCGCTGCGGTCCGGAGCTGCTCCTCGCAGTAGAGGATATCCTTCCACGCCTCCTCCATCTCTTCCCGAATGCTGTGCGAGGTATAGTTGAAATCCTGCCGGAGATAGCCGATAACCGCGCCGTTCGACGCCTTCACGGAGCCCTTGTCCGCTTCCTCTGTCCCGATGATGCATTTCAGCAGGGTGGTCTTCCCTGCGCCGTTGGCGCCGACGAGGCCGATGCGCTCGCCGCTGTTCACGTCAAAGGAAATATTTTCAAATACGGTATGAATGCCGAAGGACTTCGAGAGTCCGCTGATTTTAAGTGTCGCCATGTTGATCCTGATCGATTAATTCTGCTCTGATGACAATGATGATTTCCGATTCGTCCACGGACCGGCTCTTGCTCTGAAAGAGCTTGCCCAGAATGGGGATGTCCCCCAGAATAGGCACTTTCCTGAAAGTATAGCTCTCCTGACGGTCGATGAGGCCGCCGATGACCAGCTCGTCGCCGGAGCGGAGCCGCACCATGGTGTCCGCCTGCCGCGTGACGATGCGGTAGGCCTTCATTTCCGGCACGAGATACGGCGTGGAGACCTCCGCCCGAACGGTGGCGGTGATGTCGCCGTCACGGCTGATGCGGGGCGTGTAGGACAGCTTGATGCCCGCGTCCTTGTATTCCGTCGCGGTGGTCCGGACGCCGTTTTCCAGATGCTCTACGATGACCGGGACCTCGCTGCCGATGAGGATCTCCGCCTTCCGCCCGTTCATGGTGACCACGTTCGGCCGGGCGAGCACCTCCGCCTTGCCCTCGGAAATCAGCGCGGACAGCCGCGCCTGAAAGAAAAAGGTATAGGGATGGCCGGTGATGCTCCGGCCGTAGGAAATGCCGGCATAGCCCTCCGGCGCATCCACGTTCCATCCGTTGTGTTCTATATTTCTGACCCGGGGATTGCCGTCCTCATCGTAGATGATCTGCCCGGAGCCGTCGGTGACGTAGCGCTGCTCCGACCAGCTGTCCCGGCTGTAATCGGCACTGCCGGTGAGGCTCTGGAAATCCCAGTCGATACCCAGCTCCTTCGCCGCGCTCTTATTGACCGCCAGCACCTCCGCCTCCACCTTGACCTGCTGCTCCGGCCGGTCCAGATCGGCAATGAGCTTCCGTGCCTGCATCAGTTCCTCGGCGGACCCGCTGAAAATCACGGAATTGGCCCCGCCGTTCCACGCGATGTGGCGGTCCGGATAAATGGACTCCAGACTGTCCGCCACCTCTTCCGCATCGGCATAGGAAAGGCGGAACGTTTCCGCCACCGGGCTCCGCCCCTTCAGGGAGCCGTCATACAGGATGAGCGTGGTCCCCGTGTCCCGCACGGTGAGGCCGTCTGCCTGCACCACCGCCTGCAGCGCCTCCTCCGCCGTGACGTTTTCCAGATTGGCCGTGATCGTCCCGTCCATGGTGCCGGAAAAGACGATATTTTTGTGCGCCATATCCGCCAGATTCCGGAGCAGCTCCCGCACCGGCGCCTGCTCCACATGAAGACTGATGCGGGGCTCCTCCGCTGCCGCAGGAAAAACAGCCAAACAGAAAGCGCAGCACAGCGCCGCGCTTCGTCTGAGGAGGGACGGGATCACAGTGTCAGCACCGCCTGTCCGGCCGCGCCGGAAAGCACCACCTGCCGTTCTTCGATGTCCGAAACCGTCCATTGTCCCACCTGCTCTCCTGTTTTCACGGTGAGTGTCTGGCCGCCCGAAGCCCTCATTGCCCCGCGGGCCACCCCCCCCGCCGCACATCATACCCGATGGCACGCGGCGGCCCT
>CAKMIA010000020.1 GCA_927353735.1 uncultured Veillonellaceae bacterium | reverse complement strand
GTAGACCTACGGTCTTCTCGGTTCCGCCGGCCCCCCCCCCCCAGCCAAGGCCGACAAGCGCTGAACCGCCTCTGCCGGTCATCCGGCATTTCCGTTTTCCCCTGATTTCAGAAAGGATCTGTTCTCATGAAAAAAATTCTCATTGCCGGCATGGCGGCTCTGACTGCCGCTGCCATTCTCACCGGATGCGGCAATTCCTCTGAATCCGCTTCCTCCTCTGCGCCGCAGAAAAAGGAAATCACCGTCGGCGCCACGGCCGGGCCGCACGCAGAAGTCGTGGAAGCCGCTGCCAAAGAAGCCGCCAAGAACGGCCTTACCGTTCATGTGAAGGAATTCTCCGATTACATCACACCGGATCAGGCGCTGGAGGACGGTGAAATCGATCTGGCCGTTTACCAGCACAAACCGTTCATGGAAAATTTCAACCAGCAGAAAAACGCCCATCTCACCGCGATCGGCAACGCCATCCTCATGCGCATGGGCATCTACAGCAATTCCGTGAAGGACGTGAAAGACATTCCTGACGGCGCCGTCATTTCCATCCCCAATGACCCCACCAATGAGGGCCGCGGCCTTCAGCTCCTTCAGGAATCCGGCCTGATCCGTCTGAAAGAAGGCGTCGGGAATGCCGCAACTCCGGCAGATATCACGGAAAATCCGAAAAATCTCCAGTTCCGTGAGCTGGAAGCTGCCCAGCTCCCCCGCAGCCTCGATGACGTCTCCGCCTCCGTCATCACCATGAACTATGTGATGAGTGCCGGACTGAGCCCGAAAGATCAGGGCATCTTCCTGGAAGCCAGGGATAATCCGCTCGCCGTCATGATCATTGCGGCCCGTGAAAAGGATAAGGATGATCCCGCTTATACACAGTTCGTGCAGGCTTACCAGTCCGATGCGGTGAAGCAGTTCATTGCCGAGACCTACAAGGGCACCATCGAACCCGCCTGGAACTGATCCTTTCCAGTAAAAAAGACCGTGTGTATATCACACGGTCTTTTTTTGCGGCTATTTGCCGAAAAGCGCCTCCTTGGCCAGCTGGTCCGCCATTTCATTGTATCTGACGCCGGTATGGCTTTTCACTTTATGGAAATGAACGGTCAGCCGGTCCCTCACGGAATCATAATAGGCCTTGAGCGCCCGGGTGCCGGGGCGGTTGGTCTTCCACTCCCCGGTGCACCATTTCTCCAGTCCCGCATAGTCATAGTACAACTCCAGCTGCGGAATGCCCCGTTCGATGCAGACCTCCATGGCTCGCCGGGCGCCGGCCACTTCGCCGGCCACATTCCGCATGGACGCATTTTCCGGATCGATAAAGAGCCGGTTTTCCGTTTCCGTCTTTCCCTCATGGAGAAACACCGCACCAAAGGCATACCGGTCCGGCAGGAACGGCGCATAGGACCCGTCCACATAAGCCGTCATCATCTGAGAAGATTCCACCGGAGCAGTCTCCGCCGCCTCCTCCCCTTTCAGAAAGGCCTCCGCCTCCTCCCGAGTGTAAAAGCCCTTGAACGCTGCGCCGGGATACCCGGTCACTTCCCGCTGGCATTCCGCCCAGGTGGGATACAGCCCCGGATGCCGCCCGGTCCTGACCGCATACCACGATTTCTTTTTTACCGCCACTGCCTGCGCCCCTTTCCTGCCTGTCCGGCAAATTGTCTTCCTCCGGCCCCCATGCTATGATGAAGAGGGTCCGGCTATTCTTTCTCTCTATGGCCGGAGCCATGTATCGCTTACTGATTATACAGAAAAACAGGAGCGCCGCCAATGAAAATTCTAAAACTTTTCCCCGCTCTTGCCGTGAGGAACTACCGCAATTTCTGGCTGATGCAGTGGATCGCCCTGATCGGATTCTGGCTTCAGCTCACCACGCAGCAGTGGCTCGTGTATGAGCTGACCGATTCTGCTTTCCTTCTGGGCCTCCTGTCGGCCATGCAGTTCACCCCGGCACTGCTTTTTTCACTCTTTATCGGATTCTGGATCGACCGCCACAGCAAACGGAAGATCCTCGCCGGGACCCAGCTCTTCTATATCATTCAGGCCTTCTGTCTGGCGCTGCTCCTGTGGACTGGCCACGCCAGCTACGGATGGATTCTGCTGTTTGCCTTCCTTCTCGGCTCCATCGATGCCGTGGATATGCCTGCGCGCCTTGCATTCATGCCCAGTCTGGTGGGAAAGCCGCAGCTGCAGAGCGCCATGGCTCTGAACTCGGCCAATTTCAATATCACCCGCATGTTCGGACCGCTCCTCGCCGCCTTTCTTCTCACCTATATCGACTACGGCTCCATGTTTTTCCTGAATGCCCTCTCACTGGTGCCTATCTTCTTTACCTATCTCCGGATGCACGTGGAGGAGCCTGCACCGGCAGCGGAGAAAAAGGGCGCCTTCACAGAGATCCGGGAAGGCCTGCTGTTCGCCCGCAGTCATTCCGTCATCCTCTGCAATCTCCTGTCCATGGCCGTCGTATCCGGCCTCATCATGAACTTCGGCACCTATGGCCCGCTCTTTGCCGACCGGGTACTTCACCGGGGCATCGACGGCTTCGGCGCCATTCTGTTTGCCATCGGGACCGGCGCACTGGCCGGCGGACTGATTTCAGCAGTGGGGAGCAAAGGACGCAGCCAGAAATTTCTCCTCTCCTGCGCCATCCTCTGCGGCGCGCTGCTGCTCCTCGTGAGCCGCACCTCGCTTTTCTTCCCGGCGCTCGCCCTCTTTGCCGCTGTGGGTTTTGCCTCCATTCTCTTCCTCATCAACTGCAATACCGCCATCCAGCGTGCGTGTCCGCCGCTCTATCTGGGACGCATCATGAGCCTCTATTCCTTCGTCTTTCTGGGAAGCGCCCCCTTCGGAAGCCTTTTCGTGAGCACCGTCATCGAGATGCTCGGCACACAGGACGGACTCCTCTCCATCGGTCTTCTGGAAATGCTGCTTCTGGCCTTCATCGGCTGGCGCTTCTCCGGCAGTGCCGGCACACAGCCAGAATAAGCACATACAAAAACACCGCAGAAAAATCTGCGGTGTTTTTTTCAGATCTTCGTGCTCTGCTCCAGCACGTGATCCTCCGTTTCAAAAAGAGCCCGTGCAAATTCATCAGGATTGAACTTCTGCAGATCGTCCTCCCGTTCGCCGAGGCCGATATACTTCACCGGTACATGCAGCTCTTCCGTGATGGACAAGACCACGCCGCCCTTGGCTGTGCCGTCCAGCTTGGTGAGAACCACGCCGGTGAGCGGCACGATCTCTCCAAAGGACTTCGCCTGGCTGACCGCATTCTGACCCGTGGTCGCGTCCAGCACGAGCAGCGTCTGATGCGGTGCATCGGGCACCACCTTTTTCACCACGCGGCTGATCTTCTTCAACTCTTCCATGAGATTGACCTTCGTCTGCAGACGGCCTGCCGTATCGATGAGCACAATATCAGCGCCGCGCGCCTTGGCCGCGGAAACCGCATCGAAAGCCACCGCTGCCGGGTCCGCGCCCTCGGCGTGCTTCACGATATCCGCGCCGGTGCGCTCCGCCCAGATGGTGAGCTGCTCCGATGCCGCCGCCCGGAACGTATCCGACGCCGCCAGCAGCACCTTCTTTCCTTCCTTATGCAGCTGGCTGGACAGCTTCCCGATGGTGGTGGTCTTGCCTACGCCGTTCACCCCGACGATGAGCCATACCTCCGGATGATGCGGCTCCTCCGGCGCCTTCGGCTCCTCCCGGAGCATATCCGCCACGAGCTTCTGCATGTACGGCATGACCTCCCGGGTGTCGGAAATGCGCCCTTCCGTCACACCGCGCCGGATCTGGCGCATGAGATAATCCGTGGTGCGCACCCCCAGATCCCCGCTGAGCAGGACCGCTTCCAGATCATCCAGAAAATCCTCGTCGATCTTGGCATAGCCGATGACCACTGTCTCAATATTTTTAATCAGGCTCTTTTTTGTCCGTTCCAGCCCTTTTTTGATCTTATCAAAAAATCCCATCTCAATCCTCCTTGATGTAATCTTCCATCCGAACAGTCACGAGGGCTGATACCCCCTTTTCTCCCATTGTAACGCCTTGCAGCGTATCTGCATACTCCATCGTCTTTTTTCTGTGCGTGATCACGATGAACTGGGCTTTCTTCTTATATTCCTCCATCATGCGGCTGAATCGCTCCACATTGGCATCATCCAGCGCCGCGTCGATCTCATCCACGAAGCAGAACGGAGCAGGCCGGTAAGCCAGGAAAGAAATCAGCAAAGCGATCACGGTCAGCGCCCGTTCCCCGCCGGACATGAGCGTCAGGGGCTGTCTCTTCTTCCCCGGCAGCTCCAGATAGAGCTCCACACCGCTGGACAGAGGATCGTCCGGCGCCGTCAGCACCAGCCGTCCCCTGCCGCCGCGGAACATGAGCTGCATGATCCGGTTGAATTCCTCATTGATCCGGCCGAAGGCTTCCATGAAATGCGAGGCCATCGCCTCATCAATGCCATGGATCACCTTTTCCAGCCCCTCCCGGGCTTTCTCCAGATCCTCCACCTGCGTCTGATAAGACTGGAGCCGCTCCCTTTCCAGCGCGTACTCCGCCTCTGCATTGGGATTGACCGGACCAAGCGCATCGATTTTTTCCTTCAGCCCTGCAAGGCGCCGCTGGATCTCCGGCATATTCCCCGGCATTCGCAGCGCCTCTGCCGACGCCTCCGTGAGGCCTGCCAGCTGCAGACGGGCCAGCTCTTCCTTTTCAAGGCGCTGCTGCTCCTCGATGCGCAGCTCCCGTTCGGCCAGCTTTCTGTCCAGCCCGTTGGCCGCTTCCTGTGCTTCCCTCCGCAGGCGGTCGCTCTCGCTGCGCCGGATCGCCACCTGATCCATTTCATTCTGCAGGGCGTCCCGCCTGTCTGCGGCCGCTTTCTGTGCCGCCCGGACTGTCTCATACTGCCGGGACAGCGCTTCCATGGCGGCGGCGGTCTTTTCATCCTCTGCCTGCCGCCCGGCCAGCGCTTCCTCCGCCTGCCGGCGCCCTTCCGTTTCAGCGTCCAGCGTCTCCCGGCGCTCCTTCTCCCGGTCACAGGCCCGCTGCAGCGTCTCCTCCGCCCGGGCCAGACGTACCCGGCAGTCGGACACCGCGGTGCCGGCCCGGTCCGCTTCCTCCCGGAGCTGTTGCATTTCCGTCTCCACCGGGGCATCCGGGATATCTCCCAGTGCTGCCAGCTCCGCCTGCAAAGCCGCCGTCCGCTTCGCCATCTCCGCCTGCGCCGTCCGGGCCTGCGCCGTTTCTGCCTGTGCCTTTTTCTCCGCCGCCGAAGCCGCAGCGAGCTCCCGGGCGAGGCCTTCCCGCCGCCCCTGCGCCGCAGCGGCCTCCACATGGAGTGCCTGCCAGGACTCGCGGGAACGGGACAGCGAATCTGAGAGCGACGCATTCGTTTCCTCCTGCGCCTTCCGTTCCGCCGCCAGACGGGCCGCTTCCTTTTCCGCCTGTGCGGCCCTTTCACTCAGCCCGGCGATCTCCTGCTTCCGGCCAAAGAATGTATTGGCCCGCTTGCGCATGGAGCCCCCTGTCATGGAGCCTCCCGGCCGCAGGAGCTGCCCGTCCAGCGTCACCAGACTGAGCCGGTACCGGTATTTCCGCGCAATGCGGCGGGCCGTATCCAGATCCTCGGCGATGAGCACCCGGCCGAGAAGTACCTTTTTCAGATCCTCGATCCCCGGGGAACATCCGAAAAGATCGGCCGCGATGCCCAGAACCCCCGGTTCCTGCACGGCTTCCCTTTCCAGTGCGTCGGAAAAACGGGGATGCATCGCATCCAGAGGATAAAAGGTCGTCCGTCCGGCATTCCTGCGCTTCATCCACTGGATGATCTCGCCGGCCGTCTCCGCCGTATCTGTCACGATATAGGACACGGTCCCTCCGAGCACGGCCTCGGCGGCCTCCGTATATGCAGCCGGCACCTGCAGCAGCTCGCCCAGCGCGCCGCGGATGCCTCTCTGCCAGGGCATATCCGCCTGCAGGACCGTGCGGGACGCATTGGAGAAACTGGCATACTCCTTCTCCGCCTTCATCAGATACTCCCGCTGTGAAGCCAGCTGCATCTGCCGGGAACGGGCTTCATTCCAGGCATTGAGAAGAGAAAAGCTGTGCTTCTGGCCGTCCTTCAGCGCGGCGCTGTCCCGGCGTCCCTTCTCCTCCAGCTCCGCCATCCGGGCGCTCCGGCTGCGTTCCTCTGCATCCAGCGCCGTCAGAGACGACTCCGCCTTCTTCCGCGCACCGGCTGCCTCGGATACGGCTGTTTCCGCCGTATGGAGCGACCGTGCCAGCCGCTCTGTCTCCTCTGCGGCATGACGAAGCGCTTCAGAGAGCCGCTCCCGCTTCCCCGTCTTTTCCCGGATCTCCTCCAGCTTCTGCCGGTGGGACGCCGAGGCCTCATCCAGCCGGTGCTGTGCTGCAGCCCAGGCTGTCTCCGCATCCGCCAGCGCCTTCCGGGCCTCCGTCAGTGAAGCGCGGCACGCTTCCTTCTCCTCCGATGCCGCCGCCAGCGCCGTTTCCGCTTCTGCTGCCGCCTCGCCATGAGAAGCCGCCAGCCGGCGCAGCCGGTCCATTTCCTCCGCTCCGTGACGGCGCGAGGATTCCTGCACCCGGTAATCACCGTCGATGCGGTCCATCTCACGCTGCTTCGTCATGGCCTCTGATGCCGCCGCCCGGTAGGCCTCCTCCCGGTCCGCCGCAGCCGCCTCCATGGACGCCCGTTCCGCATCCAGCACAGACAGCTTCGTATCCCATTCCTGCTTCTCTCCGGCCATCGTGCGGTGTTCCGTCTCATACCGGGCCCGCATCCGCCTTACCGAAGAGAGCTTCAGCAGAGACGCCGTCGCCTCCGCCGCCTGCCGTTCCTTCAGAAGAGCCCCGAAAGCGTGCGCCTTTTCCGCCGCCGCCGCCATCGGGCCGAGCTGCTCCTCCAGCACCGCCATGAGATCCTTCACGCGGTCCATATTCTCTTCCGTGCGCCGCAGCTTGCCGAGGCCTTCTTCCTTCCGCATACGGTACCGGCTGATGCCTGCCACCTCTTCGAAAATCAGCCGCCGTTCCTCCGGCCGTGCGGACAGCACCTGATCCACCCGGTTCTGCCCGATGATGGCCAGCGATCCCCTGCCGAGACCCACTGCCGCGAAAAGATCCTGAATGTCCTTCAGACGGCACGCCCGCTGGTTGATGAAGAAATCACTGTCCCCATTGCGGAGCACCCGGCGCGTCACCGAGACCTCCGCCGTATCCAGCGGCAGCTCCCGGGCGGAATTATCCAGCACCATCGTGACCTCCGCGCCATTCTTTGCCTTGCGGGACGCCGATCCTGCAAAAATGATGTCCTCCGCCTTCTGCCCGCGGAGATTCCGTATATTCTGCTCTCCCAGCACCCAGCGCACCGCGTCGGAAATATTGCTTTTCCCGCAGCCGTTCGGCCCTACGATGATCGTGATCCCCTCTGCAAAGGAAATCTCCGTCCGGTCCGCAAAAGATTTGAATCCCTGCAAAATGAGGCGAAGCAGCTTCATTCCATCTCTCCTTATCTGTTTCAGTCAATCTTACTTATTATATAAAAAAACGGACCGACGCGCCATGCACCCACAGGAAAAGGCCCCGTACCTTCCGTACGGAGCCTTCTGCTCTGCATTTCTGTATTTGTTTTCGTTGATTAGAAATGATAGGATGCGCTCAGGGTCCACGCGTTGTTCGATACGCTGTCGCCTTTCTGCCAGCTGTACCCAATGCCGTAGCTCATGTCGTCGCAGTCCGTCGTTACGCCCACTCTTGCAATGAAGCTGCTGCTGTCTGCCGTATCATAGCTGAAGCTGTCTGCTCCTCCCGGCACAACGACCGTCTGGTCGGCGCTCCGGTCACCTGCGGTCCATACGTAGCCGATCCCTGCATACGGATGAACGCTCCATTTCCCGTGGCTGATGGAAGCCGTGTAGTTCACTCCTACCGGTACGATCACCAGATCCTGATCGTCTCCCACGTAGTGCAGTCCGTTGCTCGCCGTGAAGTCGTCCGTGGAGAGACGGAGATATCTCAGGCCCACGTACGGGGTGAGGGTTCCGTTTTCTCCTGCGGCATAGTCCTTCAGGGCTTTCACACCTACGCTGATGGAGTCGCTGTCCGGGGATGCCGTGATGGTCTCTCCGCTGTTCACCTGCGTCACATCATGGTCGCCCTTCATGTAGGAGATGTCTCCCAGCAGGGCATAGCTGCCGCGGTCGAACCGGCCGTAAATGGAGGCTCCGTAGTAATCCGAGTCGCTCTTCGTCGTGGCAAAGCCGTTGGAACCGCTCACATTGCTGTCTCCATAGGTCAGAGCCACACCGGCCGTAGTGCCGCCATTCTTATAGAGGTCCACACCGGCGGTCACGCCATTGTACTGGGCATCATAGTCTCCGCCGAAGCTGAGGCCGTTCACATTTTCCTTGCTGTGGAAGCCGTAGGCCCATACATCCTGATCCTGACGGTTCATGAGATGGCCGGATACGGCGTCAGAGAAGAGTCCGTTCATGGTGTAGGTGCCATGGGCCATATTGGCCAGTCCGGAAAAGCCGGCAACACTGTTCAGAGCAGCCTTTACGGCGTCAGTGTCAGAGGCATTATTGGTGATGAGAGCGGTCACGCTGTCCATATTCTTTTCCGTAGCAGCCAGTGCCACATTGGTCAGCACGGAGCCTCCGAGCCGTTTAGCAGCTTCGTCCTTGTCAACTGTACCGACGGTCATTTTGTTGTCTTTAAAGGTAACATCCTGGAGCAGATTATCCGTGCTGACATGATCCTGAAGATCTTTCGTTAAATCTGCATTATCGGACAGATTAACCGTTATTGTTTTTCCAGTCTCTAAGCCATCGACCATAATGGAAGCAGTATCTGCCATAGTAACAGATCCTGCGCCGCCAGTCGTAATGAAAGCCTTGCTCCCCGTCAGGTATTTTTTGTCTACATGGGTAGTCGTATTATTTTCAAAGGTCAGGTTGCTGTTCGTACCGGAGACATTGACATAGCCGTTGATATTTACATCCGTTGCCGTCTTTCCATCTCCCAGAGTCAGGCTGCTATTGGCACCGGAGACGCTGATTGCATTGCCTTCTTCGGCACCTGTAGAAACCGTGATCTTGCCACCATCCTGATTAACTGCAAGCGTAAGATTGCTCGTTGCATCACTATTCATAGCAATAGCCGAATGCCCGGGTGACGAAATCGTTACGTTCTGTCCTGTAATAGTGCCGTTCAGCGTTCCGCTAGTCAGATTTGTCTGGATCCCATTTCCCCCGGTGATATTGACATCGCCGTTTGCCGAGGCAATCTCAAGAGATGAAGTGTTCCCATGTGCTTTAGTCATATATACAGCAATATGATCTGCAGCGGCTTCTATATCCACCCCTTCATCTCCGGAAATTTTAATACTGGTATTTCCTTCACCAGTCCAGTTTCCGGCCTTATCATTGGCCTGTACAGTATCCCCATTCGTCGACGTCAAAGTCACCTTTCCGTCTGCATGAATGGCTACACCGGCGGTCTTTTCACCACCAAGAGCCATAGCGCGAACAGCCGTAGTATCTGTATGAATATTTACATCTCCATACGAATCGATACTAACGGAATCACTGCTCCCATCAGCACCATACTGAGCACTGATGCCGACTTCCGTTGTATAAATATTTACATCACCGACATTTGTCATAGTGACATTGCCGCCGATCGTCTGAATGGCGTAATTATCTGTACCAAATGGGGTATCCGCCGTCCCGATATTGACGGAATCCACATCCTGTATAGTAATGGCTCCTCCATTCCATACGTTCAAACCGACAACAGCATCTGTTGTATCAGAAGCAGCAGCAGAATTGATGTTCAGAGCTCCCAGATTGGAAACAGTCAATTTCTTGTCAGTACCATTCGCATAGATAATTCCATGTTCCGTTGCGTTCGGGGTAGTTGCGTGAGCCGCAGCATCCGATACAGATACGGTGGGACGAGACGCATCACCGGTAATGGTAACAGTTCCAGTAAGATTTGTATTGGTACCAGTGCTCGTATATTCCGTATCTTCTGTAACAGTTGTGCTGCCGGAAGTCGGGAATTCGGCCGCCGATGCCGCGCCTCCTGTCAGAGTGGCTGCAATCATCGCGGTGAGGAAAATTTTTGTCTGTTTTTTCATACAATGACCTCCTCTTTTCATCCCATATATAATGGATGTTTAATATATTTCTATTGTACTCCAGTTCCCCCCTCTTTTCAATTTGTAACCACTCAAAAATAAAGATTCATGAATCATAATCACTCCATAAATATACATTATCCTGAATATAAAAAAGGCTCCGTACCTTCGTACGGAGCCTTCCGCTCTGCATTTCTGTATTTGTTTTCGTTGATTAGAAATGATAGGATGCGCTGACCGTCCACGCGTTGTTCGATACGCTGTCACCTTTCTGCCAGCTGTATCCGATGCCGTAGCTCATGTCGTCGCAGTCCGTCGTCACGGCCACTCCCGCAATGGGGTCACAAATCTATTTAGTGCCGTACCACTGCACCATCATCAAAATGTTATATGCATCCCAAAACGGATAAATTATATACGTTATATATTTTTTATAAGAAAAGAAAATAAAAAGTCGTCCCTCCAGAGACGGTCTTTTTTTCAGCGGCTCACCCAGAGGCTGCCCTTCAGGGTGAAGCGCCAGGGAAATTCCCTGCCATAGGTGGCATAGTCTATATGTTTTCTCCGTGATATTTCGATCTCACAGGGGGTGCCGGATTCCACATACAGCGGGCCGGTCACGAGATCCGCTCCGTACAGGCTCCGGTCGATAGCCATGGCGAGACAGAGCCGGCCCGGTCCGCAGGTGAGGGCGGTGCCCTTCGCCTTTCCCCGACGCTGCCGGATCAGTTCTTCCCCTTCTACCGGCTCGCCGGCGCGAAGGAGTACACAGCCTGCGGTGCCTTCCCCGTCGCAGCTGATATTGAAGCAGCAGTACATTCCGTAGATCAGATAGACGTAGGCGTGTCCCGGTTCACCGAAGAGGACCTCCGTGCGGGCTGTGCGACCCCGGTAGGCATGGGCGCCGTCATCCGGCCTGCCTTCATACCAGCCGCCGTAGGCTTCCGTTTCCGTGATGCGGAGAACGGTCCGTCCTTCGGGCATCTCATGGACGAGATGCGCCCCCACAAGGCGGCGGGCGGTGTCGACCGCGCTGCCAGCGTAATCAGCCCGGGGCCATCTCACTGTACGCGCACCTCCGTCCCCAGCTGGAGCTCTTCCGACGGATGGAGCACGATCCGGTCTCCCTCCTGCAGGCCGTCCAGAATGAGCCTTTCCTCTCCGAACAACGTGGCTACGGTCACGGTGCGGATATCGATGAGATTGTCCTCATTGACGATCTCCACCCGGTCATCGCCGATAAGGGCCGAGGCGGGGATCACATAGCCTTCCACAGACTGCCCGCTGTCGATGCGGATGGTATAGGTCTCGCCGATATGCATTTCATTGTCCGGGTTGTCCGCCTGCACCTTGTAGACGGTATAGGCATCACCCTCGGGATTCGGCTGGGGCTTCAGCTCACCATACCAGAAATCGTTGTCTCCGCGGATGGTGACGGTCAGGGTCTTTGCTGTCTTGGCTCTGTCCAGTATGGCATCCATTTCCGCCGGAATCTGGATGCTGGCAATGACCGGCGAATCCTGACGGATGACCAGCGCGGTCCTGCCGGCGGCCGCTTCCTTTGTATCCGATATGTAATTCTGTGCGATGACGCCGCTGATGGGCGCCATGACGGTGCAGTCACTGATGGCCTGCTGGACAGACTGGAGTGCAATGCGCGCCGCCTCATCTGTGGCCGGTGCTGCTGCCGGTACGACGGCATTGCCCCCGCGGCGGGCTCTCAGACGGTTATATTCCGCCCGGGTGATGATGCCCTGTCGGAGAAGGGAGGCTTCCATGCTGTCATCCACCGGAGGCACTGCCGGTGCAGCGGGAACGGCGGCCGCTGCCCGCCCCATGAGGTCGGCCTTCTGCGCTTCATAGGGCGAGGCGTCGATCTGAAACAGGAGCTGTCCTGCCTGCACGGCGGTCCCGATATCCGGTATGTCCGAAACGATCTGTCCCGACACCCGGGGAATGATCTCCATGGCATGAAGGGCATCAATCTTTGTTTCCGTTTCATAGACGAAGGGCACCATTTTCTTTTCCGCCGGCATGACCTTCACAGACGGCGTCCCGCAGCCGGACAGGAACGCCGCAGCCGTGAACAGGGCCGCCAGCAGAAGCCCCTTTTTCCCGTTTCTCATCGCTCTGCCTGCTGAATGTCTCCGGCAATGATATCGGCCAGCGCATCCATGGCGGCATCTTCTTGCGGGCCCGGCGCCGAGAGAATGTGCACCGGTTCTCCGAGGAGGGTGCAGTCCTTCCACGTGCTGACCATTTCTTTCATGATCTTGCCGGCAACATTGGGCGCCCAGGAGGAATTGCCCATGAGCGCCACTTTTCTGCCCTTCACGAGGTGCTCCCCTGCCATGGCGAGGAAATAGCGCATCACCGGATAGAGCCCCATATTGTAGGTGGTGGAGGCAAAGATGAGATGAGAGTATTTCATCACGTCTGCCATGGCAAAGGCGGCATCGGTCTTGCACAGGTCGACCACCTTCACCGGAGCCACGCCGCGGGCGCGCAGCTTCCATGCCAGGGTCTGCGCCGCTGAAGCGGTATTGCCGTAGACGGAGGTGTAGAAGATCGCCGCGCTCCGCACTTCCGGCTCCCACCGGGCCCAGCGTGCAGTCTGCTGCAGGATGAGTGCCCGGTCTTTTTCCTCCCGGAAAACCGGGCCGTGAAGCGGCGCGATGTACCGGATCGGCAGATCAGCCACCTTCTTCATAGCTGCCAGCACCTGCTGTCCGTACTTGGAAACGATGCAGGTATAGTATCGGCGCGCCTCATCCTCGTAGTCTTTCCGGTAGTCCGCATCGTCCGCAAAGGCGCTGCCCTGCAGGGCACCGAAGCAGCCGAATGCATCGGCACTGAACAGGATATGGTCGGTCTCATCATAGGTGAAGGTCACCTCCGGCCAGTGCACCATGGGGGCCGCGAAGAAGCGAAGCGTATGCCGCCCCAGCGGGAGCGTCACCTTTTCTCCGATCACCACATACCGATCCTTCATGGGCCGGTGGAAGAACTGCTCAAACATGCGGAGAGCCTGCGCGCTGCCGGCGATCTTCGCCTCCGGATAGCGTTCTGCCAGCGTCAGCAGGGAGCTGCTGTGATCCGGCTCCATGTGATTCACGATGATATAGTCCAGATGCCGTCCGTGCAGAAGATATTCCACATTGTCCAGAAAATCCTCCATGACCAGCGCATCCACCGTATCGACCACGGCGGTCTTCTCATCATCGATGAAGTAGGAATTGTAGGATACCCCGTGCGGGATGGGGATGATATTTTCAAAACGGTTCGTTACAAAATCATTCACGCCTATCCAGTAGACGTCTCTGGTTATCGGCTGTACATGATACATGATCGGTCTCCTTTATCAAACGGAAGTCTGACTTCCGGAATATCTCATTTATTGTATTTCAAGCGCTCCCCCATTTCAAGCGGCGGAGGGCATACGAAAAGACGGTCCCGAAGGACCGCCTCTGCTTATCTCAGGATGGATTTCAGGAATGCCTGCGTTCTTTCGCTCTTAGGATGTCCGAAGATCTCCTCGCTCGTCCCTTCCTCCTCGATGTGCCCGTCCACCATGAACAGCACCTTGTCCGATACAGACCGGGCAAAGGCCATTTCGTGGGTGACGATGATCATTGTCATTTTTTCATCGGCCAGCTGATGGATGGTCTTCAGTACCTCGCCGGTGAGTTCCGGATCGAGTGCACTGGTGGGTTCATCGAAGAGCATGATCTCCGGATTCATCGTCAGCGCCCGGGCGATGGCCACACGCTGCTTCTGCCCGCCGGAAAGACTGCCGGGATAGACGTCCCGCTTTTCCCAGAGGCCGACCTTTTTCAGCAGCCGCTCCGCCGTGGGAAGCACGTCCTCCCGCTTCATCTTCTTGACGTAGATCGGTGCGGCCAGCAGATTGTCCATGACGGTCATGTGGGGAAACAGATTGAAGGACTGGAATACCATGCCCATTTTCCCCAGAATCTTTCTGGCTTCGCTGTCTCTGGCATAGACGACCTTTCCATTTTCCTCTTTCACGAGGCAGTCACCTTCGACCCAGATGGAGCCGCCCTGGATGGTCTCCAGATTATTCAGACAGCGCAGGAAGGTCGATTTGCCTGCACCGGAGGGGCCGATGATGGACACCACTTCGCCTTTTTCCACGGACAGGCTCACGCCGTGGAGGATCTCCTGATTCCCGAAGGATTTCCGGATATTCTGCATCGTAATAAAAGCCATCGGGATCACCTCAATCTTCATAGACGGCGTAGCGTTTTTCCAGCCAGCCGAGAGCACGGGTCAGCACGAAGGTGCACACCAGATAGAACAGAGCCGCCACGATAAAGGCGGTGGTATCGAAGTCGCGCTGTACGATGGAGCGCGTCACACGCATGAGATCGTTCATGGCCAGTACATAGACCAGCGACGTATCTTTCAGCAGAGTGATCGTTTCATTGCCCAGCGGAGGGATGACCCGCTTGATGACCTGGGGCAGTACGATGTGCCACATGGTCTGCCGGTAGGTAAATCCGAGGACCTTGGCCCCTTCGTACTGGCCGCGGCTGATGGACTGGATGCCGCCGCGGAAAATTTCCGCGAAGTACGCCGCATAGTTGGCTACAAAGGCCAGGATCGCCGCGGAGAAATCATCGATCTGGATCTCGATGCCGGGAATCATGGGCAGCCCGTAATAGATAAACAGAATCTGAAGCATGAGCGGTGTGCCGCGCATGATGTAGATGTAGAATTCTGCAATGCGGCGGAACAGCCCCAGCCTGGAAAGGCGCACCAGCGACAGCAGGATGCCGCATGGAAGGGACAGCACGTAGACGATGATGAAGATCTGCGCCGACACGCCGAGCCCTTCTATCATATTCGGCAGAATGCCGAGGACATAATCCAGCATATAAAACCTCTCTCCTGTGAAATGCGAAAGAGACAGACAACTGCCTGTCTTTTTCGCTTTGCCATGTTACTGTATCATAATACACTGCCTGCCGGTTTCCCGCAAGCGGAAGCAGCCTTACTGTTTCACAGAAAGGTCCGTACCGAACCATTTCTCGGAAATCTTGGCGGCTTCCCCGCTTTCTTCGACCTTGCGGAGGCCTTCATTCAGCAGATTGACCAGCTCGGTATTGCCTTTCTTCACGCCGACTGCATAGACTTCATTGGCTACGACGCCCGGCAGTACACGGAACTGTCCCGGTTTCTTCTGCATGTAGTAATTGATCAGCACGCTGTCGCCGAGAACGGCATCCGCACGGCCCGATTCCAGATCCATGAAGCAGGAGGTGAAGTCCGGATACAGCTTCCACAGCGCGAAGGAGTCACGCACCTCCGGCTGCTTGTCCATCGCGGTCTGGCTGGTGCTGCCTTCCTGAGCGCATACTTTTCTGCCGGCCAGCTGTTTCGCATCGGTGATGTCCGAGGAATTCAGAACAACGAAGACCTGCTTGTTATTCAGATACGGTTCCGTGTAATCGAGGACCTTTTTCCGTTCTTCCGTCACGGTGAGCCCGTTCCAGATGGCATTGATGCGGCCGGACGCGATTTCAGATTCCTTGCTGGCCCAGTCGATCGGTTTGAATTCGATCGGCACGCCAATTTCCTTGGAAACAGCCTTGCCCATATCAATGTCGAAGCCCACGATTTCTCCGTTTTCATCACGGAACCCCATGGGGGCAAAGGTATCGTCAATGCCGGCTACGATCTTGTCCGGCTTCTTCGGTGCGCTGTCTGCTTTCTTGTCCGCAGAGCTGCCGCAGCCTGCCATGAGTCCGGCCACACCGGCTGCGAGAATTCCTGCTGCAATGATTTTTTTCCAGTTCATATTGATGCTTCCTTTCTTTACCTGCTGCTTCTATTGTCTGCCGTTCTATATCAGATGGTGATATCCTGACCGAACCACTTCATGGAAATTTCGGACGAGGTGCCGTCTGCTTTCATTTCTTCCAGCGTTTTGTCCAGCCGTTCCTTGAAAGCTTCATTGTCCTTGGCAATGCCGACGCCTACGGGCTGGCGGTTATAGCCTGCATCCACCACGCGGAAGCCTGCATTATTTTCCTTATTATAATAGAGGGCTACCACCTGAGAAACGATCATTGCATCGATGCGGCCGATCTTCAGATCCATGAAACCGGAAACGTTATCCGGATACAGCTTCAGTTCCTTGAAGGAGGCCTTCACATCCGGTTCGCTGTTGATGGCGTCCAACCCGGTGCTGCCTTCCTGCGTTGCTACGATCTTGCCGGCCAGATCTGCCTTGGACTGGATGGGAGAATCTTCCTTGACCAGAATGATCTGCACGGAATTTTCATACGGACGGGAGAACAGCATGTTCTTTTCCCGTTCCGGCAGAATGGTCAGGCCGCTCCAGATGGCGTCGATCTTATGGCTGCGCAGCTCCGTTTCCTTGCTGGACCAGTCGATCTGCTTGAATTCAATATCGCTGCCCATGCGCTTGGCTGCTTCCTTTGCCATATCGATATCGAAGCCCACGAGATTGCCGTCCTTATCCTTGAATCCGAAAGGAGGGAAATTATCATCCAGTCCGATGACGATCTTCTGTCCTGCTCCTGCATCCGCCGCAGGCGCTGCCTTTTTATCTCCGCCGCAGCCGGCAAGCATGCCTGCCGCTCCCAGGAGCACCGCACCGGCCAGAATCATTTTTTTCCATTTCATAATCATTTCGTCCCCTTCCAGTTCTTCATTTCTTTATCCCTGTAAAGAATTATTTGTATGACGTTATCCTACACCATCCGTCTCATCCTGTCAATACTTCTTTATGGTAAAGAAAAAAAGAAAATTTACGAAAATCATACGTCCTCCTGCTATCCTGAAAAAGGAAGCCCCCTTTCCACGGGGCCGGATGTTATAATACAGATATTGGAGAACCGATTTCTCCGCAGGAGAGTGTGATAGCATGACAAATCCCATTGAATTTGATCTGCGCATCGGAAAGCAGAAGCCGTATTCGGCGCAGGGCGCGCCCTGTCCTTTCTGCCATCCCGATACGCTTACCCATATTCTGGAAAAACGAAGTGATATGATCTGGCTCATGAACAAGTATCCTGTATTTCATGAGACCTGGCCCACCGTGCTGGTGGAAACGGCGCAGCACGACAGCGATATCTCCCTGTATAGCCGGGAAAAGCTGCACGAGGTCATCGCTTTCGGCCTGGAAAAGTGGAAGGAAACCGCGGCGCGGCCCGAATTCAAATCGGTCCTCTATTTCCGCAACTTCGGCCCCCGTTCCGGAGGTTCCCAGCGTCATCCCCACTCGCAGATCATCGGCTTGTATCACTACGATTACAAGGACAATATCTTTCCGGAAAATTTCCTCGGCCCGCTGATTCATGAGGATGAGGACTGCTATGTGACGCTCTCCGATTATCCGGTGTGCTGCATGGCGGAATTCAATGTCATGCTGAAGAAGGACGGCCATACGGAACATTTTGCTGATGCCATTCAGCAGGTGGTGCGCTTCGTCCTTCACGACTTCCCCATTCCCTGCGACAGCTACAATTTATTTTTCTATTATATCCGCGGCCATGTGCGGGTGAAGATTTTCCCGCGGTATACGGCCAGCCCGCTGTACATGGGCTACCGGATCACACAGGTCGCCGATTCGGAAAACAGAAGCCACATGCTGGAGATCCTGCATTCCGAACGTTATTTTGCTGATTGAGACTGTATTCATGAAACTGTACGCCTTCAGTGATTTCCACCTTTCCGGAGATCCCCCGGCCAAGCCGATGGATATTTTCGGAAGCAACTGGAAAAATCATCGACAGAAAATTGAAGAAAACTGGAAGAAAACCATCCATGCCGACGATGTGGTCATCATCGCAGGAGACCTGTCCTGGGGCCGCAACCTTTCGGAAGCGCTGCCGGATCTTCTGTGGATCGCCGCCCTTCCCGGACGAAAAATCGTCGTCCGGGGCAATCACGATTACTGGTGGGACACCGTCACCAAAATGACCAAAGCCACCAACGGCGCCTTTGAATTTCTGCACAACAATATGATCCGCCTCGGCCCGCTGGCACTGGTGGGCACCCGCAGCTGGATCCCTGAAACATCGAGAAATTTCACGGAAAATGATGCGGTCATTCTTCGAAGAGAAGAAGGCCGCCTGGAAAGAGGCCTGGAAATGGCCGCCCGCTCCGATGCAGAACGCATTGTATGTATTCTTCATTATCCGCCCTACGATGACCGCCGCTGTCCCATGCACATCCTGTCCATCATGAAAAAATATGGTGTGCGCGATTGCGTTTTCGGCCATATTCACGGCGAAAGAAATTTTCACAATATTCCCACGAAGCTGGAAAATATCCGGCTCCATCTGACATCTGCTGATTATCTGAATTTTCAGCCGTATTTTATCTGCGAGGTATCCGATGGCACACAAACTGGCAGAAGGCCGCCTTCTCTCCGGCTACATCTACGGAGATTCCCGTACCGGAGAATATGTGTATTTCCCCGGAAGCGAACTGGATGCGGAATCCCCCGTCGCCGTCTATGAGACACAGGACGGCCGCCGGGATATCAGCCTGGACGAAGCGCTCTCCCTGATCGAGCATCGGAGTCTCCGCCCGGTCAAACATCCCGTTTTCGGAGAACGAACCATATAACAAAAAGGGAACTGCCTCTTCAAAAGGACAGTTCCTTTTATTATGCTTTCGCCTTTGCCTATCCGGGCGTGGGCCTTCTCCCGCGCATCACCGGCATCGAGACCGCAGGCCTCGTCTTTCTCCCCGTATCCTTCCCGGTATGCAAACGGGAGATCGGCCTTGCGTGGAGCACCGCCCATCCCCTCTCGCCCGCAGCGCTCCTCTTCCAGCAGTTCGTCATCAACCGGTTCCGGAAATAAAAATAAGACGCCTCTTACGGGGCGCCTTTTTTGTGTGTTCTTTTCTATATGAAATGCTTTTTCGTTTCCTTTATATATAGAAGAAATTCCGCTCCTCTATATTACAGACGGCTCCTCTGTCTTTCAACGCACAGCCGGGAGTTGAAGGGATATCCTGTCTCTCCTTTTCCAATAAATGAGTACAAGCATCAAGCCCCGGCACCCGCATATACAGAAGCCAGCTCCCGTAATCGTCTCCCCCATCCCATGCAGCAATCCCCCTCTCTGCCGTCCTTCCCTCCCATGCAGACACAACGAAAAAGGACACACATTTCTGTGTGTCCCTTTCCCTTCTTTATCA
>CAKMIA010000019.1 GCA_927353735.1 uncultured Veillonellaceae bacterium | reverse complement strand
AGCCGCTCCGAGTGATTACCGTTATAACGGGCAAAGCTCTTGCGGAGGAGCCCGCCTCTGCCGCCGCCTGTCCGGTGGGGCCGTATCCGGCAATGAGCGCCGTGGGCCGTCCTTCGGACAGGGCCTGTGCGAGGTGGAGGGATTCCGCCTGCCGGTGGGCGCTGTGCCGTTCTGCCCGTTCATTCAGGAGGCGCCACAGGGCGGGGATGCGCTTCGTGCGGGAGAGCGCCCCGGGGACCGCTTTCATGAGAAAGGGATTCAGGGCAATGGACGCCAGCGCGCAGATGATGAGCACGCTGTAGATATCCTGTGAGATGAGGCCGAGGCCGAGTCCCGTCTGGGCGAGGATGAAGGAAAATTCCCCCACCTGCGCGAGGCCGGCCGCCACGGTGAGCGACGTTTCCGCCGTGCCGCCCAGCAGGGTGACGATGCCGATGGTGGCAGCGGGCTTCACGAGGAGCACGATCAGCAGGGACAGGATGACGATGCCCGGCTGCTCGATGAGGAACGACGGCTGGAAGAGCATGCCCACGGAGAGGAAGAACAGCACGGAGAACGCATCCCGGAAGGGAATGAGCTGCGCTCCCGCCTGATGGCTGGCCTGGCTCCGGCCGACCACCATGCCGCCGAGGAAGGCGCCCAGCGCGAAAGACGCGTCGAAAATGTAGGCCGCAGCAAGGGCCGTGAGGAACGCGATGGACAGGATGGTGAGCGTGAAGAGCTCATGGGATTTCGTGCGGACGATGTGCTTCAGCGCCCAGGGCATGACGCGGCTGCCCACGGTCATCACCAGCACCCACAGCACCACCAGCTTCAGGCCGGCGATGCACAGCGCCCACAGGAGCGACGCTGCGGAGATGTCCTCCCCCGAGGCCAGCGAAGGGCCGATGGCGGGGAGGAGCACCAGCATGAGCACCGTGAGGATGTCCTCCACCACGAGCCAGCCCACGGCGACCGTGCCGGCGTGCGATTCCAGCCGGCCGCTGTCGGTGAGCACCCGCAGGAGCACCACCGTGCTGGCCACGGACAGGCCGAGGCCGAGGAAGATGCCCTCCGAAATGGAATAGCCCAGCGCCGCCGCGGCAAGCACGCCGAAGAAGGTGGCCGCCGCCGACTGCACCAGCGCGCCGGGAATGGCGATGCCCTTCACCTCCATCAGATCCTCCGTATGGAAATGAAGGCCCACGCCGAACATGAGAAGAATGATGCCCGCCTCGGCCAGATTATTGGCCAGATCCGCATCGGCCACGAAGCCGGGCGTAAGCGGGCCGATGAGAAAGCCCGCCGCGAGATATCCCACAATGGGGGACAGGCGCACCCGCTGCGCCAGGTAACCGAAAACCAGCGCCAGACCGAAGCCGATGGCGAGGATCTCCAGCAGATGATAGCTGTGCATATGTCCTCCTTTTCGAAAAATATCGATACACATATATGCATTATATAAGAAAAGAAGGAAAATGCCAACAGAAAGGAAATCAGACCGGATATGACAGGAAAATATATTTTTTCGATAGAAAATCGGGATTTCTTTCTGTTTTTCTCATGATAGGCAGGAAATCCGGGCCGGGGCAGCGGAGGATTCCGCGTGCTGGGTGTGCTCTTACGTGCCGTTTGTGGCAAATTACAGCCGGTATCGATATAATAAAGGGTATCCAAATTCCGCCGGCCCGTGAGCCGGCCCGTTTCTCTCCATCATTGACAATGTGAGGCGATCATATGGAACTGTTCAGCGGGATCACTCTTGTATCCGCACTCCTGTATATCATCATCGGCTTTGCCGTGGCCGTATTCGGCACGCTCATCGGCGCCGGCGGCGGCATCATCTTCGTGCCGCTCTTCCTGTGGATGTTTGACTGGCCCCCGACGGCCATTGCCGGCACGTCGCTCGCCATCGTTCTGTTCAATGCCATTTCCGCGAGCCTGGCCTTCAACAAGCAGAAGAAGATCAAATTCGATGCGGCCATCCCCTTCGCGGCGGCCACCATCCCCGGCTCCATTCTGGGGGCCATGTGGTCGAACTGGTTCACCGGGAGCACTTTCCGCACCGCCTTCGGCCTGCTGCTCCTCTTCATCTCGCTGGTGATCATCTGGAAAAACACCCGGAAATCGGCGGCTAAATACGATGTGAACGTGGACCCGAAGGACGTGAAGGTCAATATTCCCCTCGGCATCGGCGTGAGCTTCTGCATCGGATTCATTTCCTCCACCTTCGGCATCGGCGGCGGCGTCATCCAGGTGCCGGCCATGATCGGCTTCCTCGGCTTCCCGCCGCACATCGCCACTGCCACCAGCCAGTTCGTGCTGGCCATCTCCTCCCTCATCGGCGTGGTGAGCCACCAGTGGGAGCAGCACATCCTCTGGGGCTATGCCATCTGCTTCGGCATCGGCGCCATCTTCGGCGCGCAGGAAGGGGCGAAGATCTCCAAAAAGGTCAAAGGCCGCTCCATCCTCTTCCTCCTCGCGGGGGCGCTCATGCTCGTCGCGCTCCGTCTCATTTTCCTGTCGTGATCAAATACGCAGGCGCAAAGGCGCTTCTCTCCGGAGAGGCGCTTTTGATTTGCAAATTTACGGCGGATGCGCTACACTGCAATATATGGAAAATTATCGATAAAAGAAAGCGAGGCAGCTTCTATGGCAGAACTTACCATCGGCGCACCGGCGCCGGATTTCACCCTTCTCTCCGACGGGGGCAACGAGATCTCCCTTTCCGATTACCGCGGAAAGAAGGTCATTCTGTATTTCTATCCGAAGGACAGCACCTCCGGCTGCACCATGGAGGCACAGGCCTTCCGGGACCACAAGGAAGATTTTCAGGCGCTCGGCTATGAGATCCTCGGCGTTTCCCGGGACAGTGTGCGCCGCCACTGCAATTTTCGCGACAAAAATGAACTGAATTTCCCGCTTCTGGCGGATACGGAAGAAACGGTGTGCCAGCTCTACGGCGTCATGAAGGAAAAGAGCATGTACGGCCGGAAATACATGGGCATCGAACGGTCCACCTTCCTCATCGATGAAGAGGGACGCCTCACGGAAGAATTCCGGAATGTGAAGGCTTCGAAGCACGTGGACGAGCTCCTGAGCCATCTCCGGGGAGAATGACCATGGACGCGCACTGGATCCGCTGCATTTTCAATGAAAATGCCCGGCAGGAATACGGATGGGATGCGGCGCATCACCTCTCCGTGCCGGCCCGCGGCTGGAATCCCCTCACGTCGCCGGTGTGCAAGGGCTATACCGGCTGGATCGACGGGGACAACATGTACAATCAGTGTACAGACCGGGGTGATCCCTTCCGCTACGGCCTCCACCGGGTGCTCCAGATCACGGACGAGCGCTTCGCGCCGTGCCGCGTGGAAGACACGGAGACCGGCGAGACCTTCGACGCCGTGGCTGACCGGGAACGGGGCCTGTTCCTCCGGTGCCGCAACGAAAAGCACCGGAGCGGCCTCGACCCCGTCATGGACGGCACGCAGACCGCCGACGGCGTCCGCTATATCCTGCACTGGAACGAATAAAAGAAAGACTGCTCGGAAACGGGCAGTCTTTTTTGTGTGGGGTTTTGGAGAAAGTTCCTGCGAATATAGACCTTATATCTGATCAATAAATTTTAAAATTGGGAAATTTGCCTTGACAAAATCATTTTATAAGATACTATAGAGATATAATAGGAGAAACAAAAGAAATCAAATACAGCATATCTATACGGTGTGAAAAACAGGATCCGGAGAAGATTTCTCCATTGCAGGAAATGAGGAGGCAGTCATGGCAGAAAAACTGGCGATTGCAGAGAACAGCAGACTTACAGAGGAAGAAAGAGCCGCACTGGATGCGGAACTGGACCGTCTGATGGACGGGGTGAAAGCGGATGAAAAGAAATTGGGCCGGCTCGTTTTTGCCTGTGCCGCGGTGCCGGCAGAGACCGGGAGTGCACAAAACGGAGGGGCCCGCATGGCAGACGCTGCGGCGGAGCTCGATCCGGCAATGCAGGAAATGCTGCAGGACAGGGCGGACGCGGTACAGTATGTGTCTCAGCAGATGCTTCAGAAATTGGCGGACAATGATCTCCTGCGTTTTGATCTGCTGACGGCGGTTCAGAACAAGCTGCGGGCGTCCATGACACTGGCCGGGGAGACAGAGCGCGGCAAAGCGCTGGAAGCCTTTTTGAAAAAGACCCGGAATCAGCTCGTGAAACGGGAGCTGCAGGCGGCAAAAGGCGAAAAGAACGGGAAGCTTCTGATGTGGCAAAATTCCATTGAATATCTTGACTGCGGGGGAACCGCTTACACGGATATGGAACCGGCGGGCAAGCTGGTCTGCCTGGTGCGGGATTTCTTCGACGTGACGGAGGGGATATGGTCCACATCGGATCTGCTTCTTCTGAAGGCGGCTTTGTCCGCAGCCGGACTGGCGCCCGGAGAGAAGGTCAATTATGGGAAGATCCTGGAGGATATTGCAGAATCGGCGCCGCTGCGGGACAAATGGACGGGCGGACTTTCCCTGTCTGCTGCGATGGAGCCGGAATGTCTGATGGCAATGAGCGGCATCCGGAAGCTGATGGCCCTGCACGGGGAGGACCGGTACATCGTGGATGCCGTTTATGCGTATGCAGCTAAGGACAGGCCGGATATCACAAAGGACGATATCTGTCATACTCTCATGAGATCGTACCTTCGCACGCAGGCAGAGGCGGACGTGGATATGGAGCTGGACAGCTTCGATATGGCCCTGGATCTGTTGTACAATCTGAAGCGGTCCGTTGCAGAGCCGTCCGCCGGAGTACAGGCGGTATCAGAGGAGGCAGGAAAGCCGGAAAAGAAAGACGCAGAGGTACCGGAAAAAGCGCCGGAGCTGATTCAGGCGGAAGAACTGTTCCGGGCCTGCAGGTACAGGGAAGCCTATCCCCTGTTCCGGAAACTGGCCGCGGAACATAACGGCCGTGCCATGTATTATATGGGCGAATATCTGTCGCATCCCTATCCCCGGGAAGGGAAGAAGAATTCAGAAAATGAAAATATGGGATTTCTGCAGTTTTTCCAGATGCCTGTGATCCCTGCGCGGGATGAGCAGGCCGCCGTGGGCTGGTGGAAACGGGGGGCCGACAATGACGATGCACTGGCTGCCTTAAGAGCTCCCGATTCGGATAAGGAAACCGCCTTTCAGAAGGCGTTCACACTGGCAGAGCAGGGAGATCCCTCAGCGCAGTTCGAAGTGGGCCGGTGCTTTGACAAGGGACTGGGCGTGGCGCAGGACCCGAAAAAGGCAGCGGAATGGTACGGCAGAGCGGCCATACAGGGTGAGACCCGGGAGCAGAACAATCTGGGCAACTGCTATCTGAACGGCACGGGCGTCGAGGAGGATCAGGAAATGGCGGTCATGTGGTACCGCAAGGCCGCCCGCCAGGGATGCCCGCAGGCACAGTGCAATCTGGCAGACTGCCATGAAAATCTCTGGGGTATGGACGATAGCGATGAGGACGAAGAACTGGAGTGGTATCTCAAATCGGCCCGTCAGGGCTATGCAGAGGCGCAGTACCAGCTGGGCGAGATCTATTATTACGGAAACTGCGGCGTAGATGAGGATGAGGATGAGGCGAAAGACTGGTTCAAGCTGGCTGCCGCTCAGGGACATAAAAAGGCACAGGAAGCGCTGGAACGATTTGATGATGATGACGACGATGACGAGGATGACGACAGCTGGCTTTGATTGCTGAACAAAAAAAGAACCGATGGAATATCGGTTCTTTTTTTATGGACAGGATCAGAAATTGTGGGCGTACATGAGGGAGAAGGCGGCGCCGTTGTAGCCCGGATTGTGGGAGGAGAAGCCGTTGGAGCAGTGCATGAAAGACCAGCCGATGCGGAAGGCGGAGTCCTTATCGGGGTAGTAGGAAATGCGCGGGCCCGCGCGCCACAGGAAGCCGAAGGCACGGCCGCCGGCAGGAAAGGCGTGATTGTATGCCAGAAGAGAGCCCGTGCCGTCGATGCCGACGGACCATTTTTCACTGACCGGCTTTTCCCAGCGGACCATCACGGACGGGCCGAGGCCCCAGGCGTCGCTGTCCCGGTGGGTCCCGTCATCCTCCCGCAGATAGCCCGTGGGCCGGGTGAGGGTGAGGCCGCGCCAGAAGGAAACGGTGCCGTTCCGCTTCATCTCCTGATAGAGATGGAGGGTGTAGTTGTCGATGTGGCGGTTTTTATAGAACCGGTGATCGGCGTATTCGAGCTGGATCTCCACCGGATGGGAGGGCCGCGCCTCTTCCGGACTGGAGGACGCCGGCGTTTCTTCTGCTGCTGTGTCTGCTTCCGCCGCGTCCCCGATGAAAATGCCGGTGGGTCCGTCGGCGCTTCCGATGACGGAGGCCGTTTCGGACGGCGGGACCGTTTCTGCCGGAAGGGCAGGCTCCGCCGCAAGAACAGAGGAGCCGGAAAGGAGACAGCCGGCGCAGGCCAGCGCCGCCGCAGTGCATACGTTCATACAAGTTCCTTCTTTCTTCATAGTATACGATGCTTCAGTATACCACATTCGGGCACTCACGGGACAGCCGCCTGTCTTGATGCAGGAAAACCACTGCCGGTCCGCCAGGGCAGCAGAGAAATTTTTGCATGGCTTTTGCAGAAGGGGCTCCGGAAATATCTCACGGACGCCGGGGAAGCATGCTGTAAAGTTATGCACAGCCGGAAAGCACAAATGAAAAATCACGGCCGTTTTTTCCCGCAGCGGCGGAGGTTTTCACGATATTCACAAAGTTACTCACAGTTATGCACCGACTTATGAACAAATTTGTCTGCCTTCTGAAAAAATCCCGTAAAAACCGGGTATATCCGGGATGTGCACCGGAGATGTACACCATCTTTTGTGAATAACTGTTCATAACTCACGAGGCGGCTGCAAACAGTCACATCCTGTTTTTTCCGGTATTTCGGGAGAAATCTGCCCGTCCGGGGCCGGTGAATAATGTGAAAAAGGGGGTGAAAGAACCGTGAATAAATGGTGAAAACCCATTTTATCGTAGATTTTTACAGGGGCTTTGTGTTTGTTAAGGTGAAGAACGCCCGTATTTCCGGGGAAAAGTGGGGATGGAGATGTCTTTTCCTTATGTACAGTCCGGGGCGGTGCGTTTCCGGGGCTCCTGCCTTTTCGGGTATGGTACAATACAGGTATAAGTAGATTGAAAAATTTAGAAGGAGAGTGGACATCATAGAATTCAGACCCTTTGAGATCGGTCAGAAGGAATATATCAATCGGTTTTTCGGCGAGCACCATTATGAAAGAGCGGACTGCTCCTTTGACACGCTGTTTCTGTGGCAGCATGCGTACCACACCATGTGGGCCGTGGAGGACGGGGTGCTCTTTATCCGAGCGGGCTACGGGGAACAGACATTTTTCATGCCGCCCTTTGCAGGGGACGGGGCATCCTTCACGCACGGCCTCGCGCTCATCCGGGACCATCTGGCGGAGATGGGCAAGCCTTTCATGATCAAGGCGGCTTCTCCGTGGGTGGTGGAGAAGATCCAGGAATTTCTGCCGGGCAAATTCAACTTCGTCGAGGACAGAGACAACTGGGAATACATCTACCGGACGCAGGATCTGATCAACCTGCCGGGGAAGAAATTTCGCATGAAGAAAAATCACCTGAACAGCTTCCTCCGCCAGTACGGTGACTATGTGTACGAGCCGATCACTGTGGACAATACGGAGGAGACGAAGGCGGCGCTGGCGGAATGGTTTGCCCGCCACGGCGATATCGAGGAGGAGAAGCAGGCCATCTCTCTGGCCTTTGCAAACTGGGAGGCGCTGGGCATGCGCGGCGCGGTGATCCGCATCTACGGCCGCATCGAGGCGCTCACCATGGGGAGCTTCCTCAATGAACGGGTGGCCCATATCCATTTCGAGAAGGCCAATCCGGAGATCCGCGGGCTCTATCAGGCGATTAACCGGGAGTTCCTCGCCCGGGAATTCAGCACCACGGAATTCGTGAACCGCGAGGAGGATCTGGGACTGCCGGGGCTCCGTCAGGCGAAGATGGAGTACAATCCCGATCATTTTGCGGAAAAATATGATGTGACGCTGGCGGAATAAGGAGGATATATGGAGATCCGGAGAGGCATGGCGGCCGATGAGGCGGCGAGCCGGGCGCTGTGGGGCTACTGCTTCGAGCGGCCGGGCGATCCCTTTTTCGAGTGGTATTTCAGCCGGGTGTACCGGCCGGAGGAGACCCTCGTCGGACAGGAGGGCGGGCACACGGCCTGTGCGCTCCATCTCCGGCCCTATGTGCTGTCCCTGCGGGGCCGCACGGAGCAGGCGGACTACATCGTAGGCGTGGCCACCCATCCGGCGGCGCGGGGGCGCGGACTGGCGCGGGAGCTCCTTGCGGGGGCCTTCCGGGCGTCCCGGGCCGCGGGAAAAGCGGTGGATATCCTCATGCCGTCGGACGCATCGTTCTACCGGCCCATGGGCTTTGCCTTCTATGCCCACCAGTGGGAGCGGGAGGCGGAGCCGGCGCGGCTGGCGGCGCTGGGCCGCCGTGCGCCGAAGGCGGGCGCCGTGGAGGGGCCGGAGGACTGGGCCCTGCTGGACGGCATCTACCGGGCGCATACCGCAGGTCGGCACGGCTATACCGTGCGGAATGAAGCGGGCTGGCAGCGCCGCATCGAGGGCCAGCTCCGGGAGGGCTATATCGCCGTGGTGTACGACGGCAGCGGCCCGGCGGGGTATCTCTTCTACAGCATCGATGACCGGACGCTCATGGCATCGGAAATGGCGTGGGCGTCCGGGGCGGGGCGGCGCGGCCTCTATGCCTACATGGCGGGCCATCTGGGCTCGGTGGACCGGTGCCGGTGGTATGAGCCGATGGATGACCGGTCTTATCTCTTCTGGGCGGACGGCGCGGAGCATACGTACATCCGGAACCGCACCTTCCCGTACATGATGGCCCGCGTGACGGACCCCGCTGCGGCCTTCACCGGCGCGGCCGCGGCCGCGGAGGGCACGGTGTCCTTCCGGCTGGATGATGCATTTCTGCCGGAGCTTTCCGGGGCGTATACGCTCCGCGCGGAAAACGGCGCCATCCGCGCCGAAGCGGGGGGCACGCCGTCCTTCTGCCTCACCCCGGCCGGCGCGGTGTATCTCCTCTTTGGCGTGCTTCCGCCGGAGGACCTGTTCCGCTGCGGCGAAGCGCAGTGGCTGACAGAGGCACCGGAAGCGCGGGACGATACGCTCCGTTTCCTCCGGGCGAATTTCCCGCCGGCGGATAACTGGATCAGCGAATGGTACTGAAAATCTCCTCCTTCGGGAGGATTTTTCTTTTATTCCGGGAATGCGTATAATACAGATACATGAGAGGAGGCGCGGCATGGCGGAGGAGAAGCCGAGACAGTGGTATACGTACATGGTGCGGTGCAGCGACGGCTCGCTCTATACCGGCTCGGCGGCGGATTCCGCAGAGGCACGCACCGCCGTGCACAATGCAGGACGCGGCGCGAAGTACACCCGCTCCCGGCGGCCGGTGAAGCTGGTGTGGTACCGGGCGTGGGACACCGCCCATGACGCGCGCTCCATGGAAGCACGGATCAAACACTGGAAAAAGGAAGACAAGGAAGCGCTGGTGCGCGCTTTCGGGAAGGAATCATGACAGAGTCGGTACGGAAAACAAAACAGCTCACGGAGGCAGCGGCTGCGGCGGCCATTGCGGCGCTCTTCGTGCTGCTGAAGCTCATCGCCCCGTTTCTTGTATTCGTGACGATGCTCGTGGCGGCATCGCCCATCGCGGCGGTCTCGTATTTCAACGGCATGCGCTGGGGGCTCGGCACCTCGGCGGCGGTCATCCTGCTGGTGACCATGATCGGCGGGCCGGAGATCGGCCTCACCACGGCGGTCTACGCCGGCGCACTGGGCCTCGCCATGGGATACGGCTTCCGGAAGGGCTGGTCCCGGAACCGCACCATCGCCCTCACCTCCGCGGCGTACGTGGTGGAAATGTCCTACAAGATCGTTTTTTCCATCTACGTGCTGGGCATTGCCGACGCGCTCACGTCCATCCTTTCCCGGATGATCTCCTTCCTCCAGTGGATCTGGCAGCCCCTGGCGGGCATCCTCGGCTACGATCCCGACCCGGGCCGGGCGGTCTTTTCCTTCTCCGGCGCGGTCATGGCCGCGGTCATCTTCGTATTCAACGGCTGGTGCTACGGCTATCTCAATGTGGAAATCTTCACGGAGCTCCTGAAGCGGCTCCGCGCCGTACGGCGGTAAAAGCTCTCCTTCGGGAGAGTTTTTTTTCTGTCTGGGGTATACTGTAGAAAAGGACTGACAGGAAAGGAGGACGGCGATGAGAAGGACAATGATCGCGGCGGCGCTGGCGGCGTGCCTGCTGGGCGGCTCCGCCTGGGCGGAGGGCTATGTGCCGCCGGAGGTGCCCGGCGTGTGGCAGGAGATCTCCAAATCCGATATGGATACGCTCTTTTTTGACACCTCGCGGTGCACCTACGACCCGGCTGCGGATACGGCCGTGGTGTGGATGCGCACGGATACGGAAAATCTGAAGGAGACCTACGTCACGCAGTACACCATCGACTTCGGGGCGGGGCGCATCCGCACGGACCGGAAGGGCTGGCTCTACAAGAACGGCCGGGTGCGGGAGCTCGTCAATGCGTCGATGACCATGGCCATTCAGCCGGGGACCTACGGGGAAAAGCTCGCCGAGGCTGTGGCGGCCTATGTAGACCGGGACGGGCAGCGGGCGGACCGGCGGACCGGCGGCGCGGAGCCCGCGGAAGGAGAGGCGTGAGCCTCTCTTTTTTTGTGCTCATTTTTGCGGGAGCAGCAGGCCGGAATTTGGAGGGATATGGTATAATTAGCGGTAGCGACCATTGTACGGCTTTTATTTTTTGGCCCGGCGCGGCTCCCTCTGATACGGAAAGTGAGGCTGCGCGCTCCGGGCGACAGGGAGGTTTATTTTGGCAAAAGAAAAACTGCAGATCATTCCGCTGGGCGGACTTGGTGAAATCGGCAAAAACATGACAGTCATCCGCTACGGCGAGGATATCATCATCCTCGACTCGGGCATGGCGTTCCCGGAAGAAAACATGCTGGGCATCGACATCGTCATCCCGGATTTCAGCTATGTCATTGAAAATAAAGACAAGGTCAGGGCCATCGTCATCACCCACGGCCATGAAGACCATATCGGCTCGCTGGCGTACCTCATGAAGGAGGTCTCCGCACCGATCTACGCGTCGCGCCTGACCTGCGGCCTCATTGAAGGGAAATTCAAGGAAGCGCGCATCAATAAATACGATCTGAATGTGATCGAGACCGGCACGGAATACAAGGCAGGCTGCTTCAAGTTCGGCTTCTTCCACGTGTGCCACTCCATTCCGGATTCGTGCGGCATCTATTTCCGCACCCCTGTGGGTGTGGTCGTCCACACCGGGGACTTCAAATTTGACCATACACCGGTGGACGGACAGCTCATGGACGTGCACAAGCTGGCCGAGCTGGGCCACCGGGGCGTGCTCCTGCTCATGGCGGACTCCACCAATGCGGAGCGTCCCGGCTACACCCCGTCCGAAGCGGTGGTGGCGGACACCCTCATGAAGGCCTATTCCGGCGCGCGGGGCCGCATCATTCTGGCCACCTTCGCATCGAACGTGTCCCGCATCCAGATGGCGGTGGATGCCGCAGTGGCCTTCCGGAGAAAGGTGTGCGTATTCGGCCGTTCCATGGTGAACGTCACGGAGATCGCCCGGGAAATGGGCTACCTCAAGGCGCCGAACGGCACCTTCATCGAACCGGAGGAAATGAGCCGGTACCGCGATGACCAGCTGTGCATCCTCACCACGGGCAGCCAGGGTGAACCGATGGCCGGGCTCTCCCGCATGGCCGAGGGCAACCACCGTCAGGTGCAGATCCACGCCGGCGATACGGTCATCATCTCCGCATCCCCAATCCCGGGCAATGAGACGAGCGTGGGCCGCACCATCGACAAGCTGATGCGCCTCGGTGCGCACGTCATCTCCACCACGTCCATGCGGGTGCACGTATCGGGGCACGGCTCTCAGGAAGAGCTGAAGACGATGCACGCCCTCATCCAGCCGAAATTCTTCATCCCCGTCCACGGGGAATACCGTATGCTCTGCCGTCACGCGGAGCTGGCGGAAAGCATGGGTGTGAAGAAGCAGAATATTTTCGTCGGCGAGAACGGCATGGTCTTTGAATTCACCTCCCGTTCGGGCCGCGTGGCAGGGCGCGTCACCGCAGGACCGGTCTATGTGGACGGCCTCGGCGTGGGCGACGTGGGCAATATCGTCATCCGCGACCGCCAGCAGCTCTCCAATGACGGCGTGGTCATCGTGGTGATCGCTCTCGAAAAGGGCGCCAATCACGTGGTGGCCGGCCCGGACATCGTATCCCGGGGCTTCGTGTACGTCCGCGACAGCGAGGCGCTCATCGCAGAGGCAAAGAACCGCGTGGAAATGGCGCTGGACCGCTGCGAAGCCGGCGATGTGACGGAGTGGAACGCCATCAAGACGCAGATCCGCGACACGCTGGGCAAATATTTCTACGACAAGACAAAACGGCGTCCGATGATCCTTCCGATCATTCAGGAAATCCGCTGATACAGGGGCAGACGCTTCGCAGGGGGGCGTCTGTCTTTCTTTTTGCCGTGCTTTCTGCTATATTGAAAGAAATTTAACAATAAGAGGGGCTTTTCATGAAAACATTCCGTCCCGGGGAGACGAATTCCGTCGTCGCCGCCGGCATGGGCACCGCCATCGCGGTGGTCCTCTCCATGCTGGGGCTCTATATCCCCGTCTTTTCCACCATCATTTTCCTGCTGATCCCGCTCCCGATCGCCTATATCGGATACACCCACGGCACGCGGTGGTCCGTGATCGTCACGGCGGGCACGCTCATTCTGGACTCCGTCTTTTTCGGGGTCTTTTCCGGGGCCTTCGTGTGCGCCATCTTCGCCTGCCTCGGCACGGTGCTGGGCTTCTGCTACCGGAAGCAGATCCGTCCGGCGGTGACGCTCTTCGCGGGCGCGCTGGCTGTGCTCTGCGCCTTCGCGTTGCAAATCCTCTTCGGCGTGCTGGTGCTCGGCGTGGACACCTCCCTGCTGGACGGGAGCTTCTTTGAGGCCATCCGCCAGTCCACGGAGGAGATCCTCCCGCAGTTCTACAGCGGCGATACGCTCGCTGCGGCGCAGGAGAGCATGAATCTCACCTACGAGATGCTGAAGAAATCGGTGATCTTCATCGCCGCCACGGTGTGCGTCATCTATTCCTGGGCGGCCATGGTGCTGTCGAAGCACATCTTCGGACGGCTGGGCCTGAAGGATATCCCCGGCCTGCCGGCGCTCTCCCGGTGGGAGCTGCCGATCTGGTCGGTCTACCTCTATCTGGTCTTTTTCGGACTGGGCATGGTCTTCACCGAGGATGAAACGGTGAACATGGTGCTGTACAATCTCCAGCTCATGTGCAATTTCGTCTTCTGGCTCCAGGGCATGTCCTTTGCGTGGTGGCTCCCGGTGCGGTTCCCCATTTTCCAGACTCTCCGGTGGGTGCTCGTCATCGGCTCGTTCTTCCTGCCCTTCATGCAGTCCATCCTCGTGGTGATGGGGCTCTTTGACCTGCTTTTCCACTATCGTCAGAAACGGAACTATCAGTAAAAAAGACGGCGCTTCGGCGCCGTTTTTCCGTGCCCGGCAGGGTCTTTTCCCTTCCTGTGGAATTTTTAGTATAATAAGGGGAACACATACAGGAAGAAAACCATTCAGGCTCCTGCGGAAAGCGCAGGCCAAGGAGGCTTTATGCTGGAGAAAGTCTGGGTACAGAAAAGGACGGAAAAGCTTTTCTATGTCCTTGTCATAGTGACGCTCCTGGCGCTTATCAGCCAGAACTGGGTGCTCGGCGTGCTCCTCGCCATCATCGATATGGCGTGCATCCTCTTCATCAAGAAGAGCGATATGGAGCAGGAACAGATCCTCATGCAGTATCTGGACGATCTGTCCGCCGGCGTGGAGGCGGGCACGGTCTACGCGGTGAAGAATCTGCCTTTGGGCATCGCCATGGTGAACGCGAAGCGCCGTGTGGTATGGGCGAATGACGTATTCCGTTCCTGGGTGAAGGCGGATGGCGAGACCGGCGCCGAGATCGACCGGCTCCTGCCGGGGACCCACGCCGCGCGCCTCTGGGGGAAATCGGGCTGGTTCGACTGCGAGGTCAAAGGCAGCGAATTCCGCATTTTCTACAAATTCATCGATGCCGGCGCAGAGCGGGAAAACACGTATCAGCTCTTCTATCTGATGGACCGCACGGAAATGGCCGAGGCCATCCGGGCCAGCGAGGAAGCGATGCCCGTCTTCTGTCTCATCCGCATCGACAATATTTCCGAAGTGTCCGCGGACATGACGGACGTGGAGAAATCCAATCTGCTCTCCGAGGTGGATGAATGCATCCTCGGGGAATTCTCCCAGCTGGACGGCTTCATCAAGCAGTACGCCACGGCGGATTTCGTGGCGTGTATCTCCCGGGCGTCCCTCAGCACGCTCATGGACAATCATTTCGAGATCCTCGACAAGGTGCGGGAGATCAAGACGGTGAACCGCATCCCCGTGACGGTGTCCCTCGGCATCGTGCAGAGCCAGGACACCTTTGCCCGGCAGGCCGAGGAGGCGCAGGTCTCTCTCGATCTGGCACTCGGCCGCGGCGGCGATCAGGCGGTGGTGCGCATCGGCGAGGACGTGAAGGTCTTCGGCGGCAAGACCCCCGCCATGGGCAGCATGACCCGCGTGCGCGTGCGCGTGGTGGCACAGGCGCTCCGGGAGACCATCGGCGACTCCGACCGGGTGCTCGTCATGGGCCATGCCAATGAAGATTATGACGCCCTCGGCGCCGCCATGGGCGTGGCTCATCTGGCCCGCGCGTCCGGCAAGGAAGTGTATGTGGTGGTGTCCCGCTACGAGGAGACCTCCCGGAAGATGCGCCGCGCCATCGAGGAGGACGAGGAGCTGTCCTACCTCCTCATCGACGAGAGCGAGGCGAAGGACCTCGTCACGGACCGCACGCTGGTCTTTGTGGTGGATACCCACGTGCCGGAAATGGTGGCCGCTCCGGAGGTGCTGAAGCGCTCCTCCCGGCGGGTCATCATCGACCATCACCGCCGGGCCAATTCCATCATCCCCAATACGCTCCTCACCTACATGGAGCCCTCCGCCTCGTCCACGGCGGAGCTGGTGTCCGAGCTGGTGCAGTATTACGGGGCCGACGAGGAACTGCCGCAGCTCATCGCTTCCTGCCTCTATGCGGGCATCGTGGTGGATACGAAGAATTTCGCCGTGCAGACCGGCATCCGCACCTTCGACGCGGCGAGCTTCCTTCGCCGGAGCGGCGCCGATACGAAGCTCGTGCGGGAGCTCTTCGCCGTGGATATCGAGACGACCCGCATCAAGTCGGCCATCATGGCGAATATGAAGCTCATCGACAAATGCGTGGCCGTGGCGGAATGCCCGTCCGGCGTGGCGCAGGCGCAGGTCATCGCCGCGCAGGTGGCGGATTTCCTCGTCAATGTGGAGGGCATCCGGTGCAGCATCCTGTTCTATCCGCTGGATAAAAAGCTTGGCGTATCCGCCCGCAGTGATGGTACAATAAATGTACAGCTTGTGATGGAAGCCATCGGCGGCGGCGGCCATATGACGGTCTCCGGCGCGCAGATCAAGGAACAGGACAAGGAAGCGGCTGAAAAGAAGATCATTGCTGCCATTCGTGAGCAGCTGAAGGAGGAACCATAAATGAAAGTAGTGCTTTTGCAGGACGTGAAGAAACTGGGCAAACGGGGCGACGTGGTGGAGGTATCCGACGGATACGGCCGCAATGTGCTCATCAAACGCGGTCTCGGCCAGGAAGGGACCAAGGCCAATCTGAATACGGCGGCGCAGCGGAAGGAATCCAAGGAATTCAAATCCAAGGTGGCCGCTGATGAAGCGGTGGTCATGGCGTCCCAGCTGAAAAAGGTCCATGCGGAGATCCGCGTGAAGGTGGGCGACGACGGCCGCATCTTCGGCAGCGTGACCGCTAAGGACATCAGCGAGACCCTCGAGAAGAAATACGGCTTCAAGCTGGACAAGAAAAATATCCGCATCAAGGAACCGATTAAGCAGACCGGCGAATACGAGATCGAAGTGTGGGTGCACCCGCAGGTGACCAGCACGATCCAGCTCTCCGTCGTGGCAGAATAAGACGATGCGCAGGCGCGTCCTCCGGGGCGCGCTTTTTTGTTGCACAAAAGAGAGGGAAGCCGCGCCTTCTGATAGAAAAAAGGGATAGAGGCCTGCGGGCCGTTGACACCGCGGGGCGGCGGGAGCATAATCAGGGAAAATATATCTATAAGAAAATATATTTTATAAATAGAGTGCGGCAAGGATGCCGAAGAAAGAAGGTACAGCGATGGGAGATTCCTATCTGAAGAGGACCGTGTGGATCTGTGCGCTCGGCGGCATCTGCGTGTCCGGCGGGGGCACGATGGTCTTTCCCTTCCTCTCATTCTATCTGCTCGAGCTGGGAGCGACGCCGGACAATGTGGAGCTCTGGACGTCCGTGGCGGCGTCGAGCACCTTCCTCATGGGGGCCATCGTGCTCCCCATCTGGGGCGCCCTGTCCGACCGGATGGGCTGCCGGAAAATGATCCTCCGCGCCGCGGGGAGTCTGGCGCTGGCCTTTTTCCTGGCGTCCATCGTCACCACGCCGCTCCAGTTCATCGGCGTGCGCATGTTTCAGGGCTTTTCCTTCGGGTATTTCCCCATCTGCCAGTCCCTGCTCTCCGCGGTGGCGGGCAGCCGGTCCGCCGAGGCCATCAGCGTCCTCATGGCCGGGCGAAGCGCCGGGAGCGTCATCGGCCCCTTCCTCGGGGGCAGCTTCGCCCATTTCCTCGGAATGCGCACGTCCTTCCTCGTAGGCTGCGTGGGCTATGTGATCTGCTTCCTCCTCATTTTCTTCTTCATAAAGGAGCCGAAAACGGAGGGAAAGAAGCACGTGGGCATCGCCGCGTCCTTCCGCATCCTGTCGGGCAACCGGGTGTTCCTCCGCCTCATGGGCCTCATGATGATCAATCAGGCGGCGATCATCCTCATCAATCCAATCTTCTCGCTCTATGTGGCGGAGCTCACTCATGACATGGCCGACGCGGACCTCTACTCGGGCATCATCGTCGGCGTGGTGGGCATCGCCGGCGTGCTGGCCGCGCCGTTCTGGGGGAAGCTGTGCACCCGCCGGGGCGTGAATACGGCCATCCTCTGGTCCTTTGCGGGCGGGGCGGTCACGTTCTTCGCGCAGTTCCTCGCACCGGAGATCTGGAGCTTTTCCGCGGCGCAGTTCCTCTTCGGCATCTTCATCGTGGGCGGCACCATCTCCATCACCAGCGGCGTCAATGAATGCACGGACGCCTCCATCCGGGGGAGCGCCTTCGGCCTCATGGCCACGGCCATGAATCTGGGCAATTTCGTGGGGCCTCTGCTGGGAGGCGTCACCGCCGACGCCTTCGGTCTGGCCTCGGCGTTCTTCCTCGGCGGCTCGATCATGCTTCTCGCCGCGCTCTGGGTGTGGAACCGGCAGCGGGCGGGCGCGCTCTGAGCTGTGCATGACAAATAAAAAGACATCCTTCCGGCCCTCCGGCCATGGGATGTCTTTTTTTGATGGGCTCAGTCTTCCTGTGCGGTTTTGGCGATGACGATCTCCCGCACGCACACGTCCTGGGGCATGCGGTACGCGAAAAGGATGCAGTCCGCCACCTGCGACGGTGCCAGCCCGCCGTGGATGCTTTCCTTCCAGACGTTGTAGTCTTTTTTGATGGCTTCATCGGAGGTGTGGGAGAGAAGCGCCGTTTCCACCACGCCGGGAGCGATGGTGATGAAACGCACGTTATGCGACGCCGCCTCCTTCCGCAGGCTTTCCGTCATGGCATGGACGGCAAATTTGGTGCCGCAGTATACAGAGTGATTCACATAGGTCTTCCGTCCGGCGGTGGAGCTGATATTGATGATCGTGCCGGAACGGCGTTCCATCATGCCCGCCAGCACCGATTTGACGCCGGCGAGCACGCCCTTCACATTGACGTCGATCATGCGGCTCCATTCCTCGAAATCCTGCGATTCCGGATGGCCCAGCAGCATCAGGCCCGCGCAGTTGACGAGCAGCCCCGCCGGACCCCAGACCGCCTCGGCCTCCCGCACGGCGGCTTCCATGGCGGGCAGATCGGTCACATCCACACTGCGGCACATCGTGTGGGGCAGGTGCATCTCCTCCATGAGTTCCCGGCGGCGGGCCAGCATCAGGACGGGATGTCCTTCTGCGGAAAAACGGCGTGCCAGTTCCCTGCCGATGCCGGAGCTGGCGCCTGTGACGATGACAAGTTCTTTCATAATAGTACGTCTCCTTTGTGCAGTTTCGACCGGTCAGCCTGTCTGCTCTCCCATGGGACGTTGCAAAATCGCAGAAACACGCTATACTGCAATCATAAACGGCTGACGCAGCCGGCACAAGTACGCAGAATATTTTCAGATAGTGAAATCAATTTCACTATAAGGAGGGCATATGGAGAAGATCCGGGTCACCTGTGAGATGGAGGTGACGCTGAAAATGATCGGAGGGAAATGCAAGCCCCTCATTCTGGACAGCCTGATCTGTGACGGGAACCAGCGGTTCAGTCAGCTCATGCGGCGCATCACCCAGGTGTCACAGCGCACGCTCACCAATCAGCTCCGGGAGCTGGAGGCGGATGGCCTCGTAAGCCGCACGGTCTATCCGGAGGTGCCGCCCCACGTGGAATACGCCATTACGGAAAAGGGACGGTCCCTCGCGCCGCTGCTGGAGCTCATGTGCGAGTGGGGCGCGTCCCATCTGGACGACCGTTTCGAGCTCACTGATCCCCAGTGCGGGGAACCGGCGGAGGCATCGAAGCCATGAAAGAAATCACAAAGGAGGAGGAAAGAAGATGAACCGGCTGATGTATGACGGAATGCCCCGGGACGAGGCGGCCGCCGCCTATGAGGCATGGCTGCTGGGGAAACGGCCGGAGCGCGGCGCCATCATCGCCTGTGGTCCGTCGCTCTGTGCGGCTCCGGCGCTGCCGGACATCGCCGCAGCGGCTGTGGAGGGGGAGGACGGCGCCCGGACCGCGCTGGATGATCCGCTCCGCACGGCAGCGGCGCTGCGGAATTTCCGGGACTGGCGGCGGCTCCCTGCGGGGGCGGCCGTGGGTGTCTCCGCAGAAGGGTTTCTGGTCTTTCCCGCGGAAGATTTCACCATGCCGGAGGAGGCGCAGCCGCTGGCTTTTCCGGAGCTGCTGGACGAGGTCTGCACGGATAAGGAGCTGGCAGATGGTCTCGGCTGCACCGCGAAGACAGTGCAGAAGGAAGCTGAGGCAGGCCGGTTCGGTCTCTGGGCAAAGCGCACGCCCACGGGCTGGCTCCTTGTGCGCTATGCAGCGGAGGCGATTGATAAAGGAGAAGAGCCGCCGGTGCTGCCGGTGAATCCGCTTCTCCTCATCTTTGCCACCGCCGAGGCGGGCGCCCTGTGGGGACGGTCTGCCGAGGAGGTGCGGAGCGCCGCCGCCGGTGCGGGACACCGGGCCGCCCGTCTGCGGGACGGGGAACGGCGCCGTGCCGGCCGGACGTGGCTCGCTCCCCGGGCGGCCCAGGGAACGTAAAAGG
>CAKMIA010000018.1 GCA_927353735.1 uncultured Veillonellaceae bacterium | reverse complement strand
TTTATTGTGGGAAGCAGGGGGAAACCCCCGGGGGCGGGGGCCGCTTCCGGCGGCCCCCGCCGCGGCGGCCGCCGCTCCGGAGGCGCCGCGCGGACAGGCGGTGGTCCACCGCGGTGCCGATGTGGAATACAGCGTGCCGGAGGGCATTTCGGTGCTGATGTACCACATGATCGGCAGTGAGCCGAACAATGACGCCATCATGAGCGCCGCCAATCTGCGCCGCCAGATGGAATACCTGCGGGACAACGGCTACCATCCGATCACCATGCAGGAGCTGGCGGACTACGTGACGAAGCAGGCGCCGCTCCCGTCGAAGCCGGTGTGCATCACCTTCGATGACGGCTATGAGGACAATTACACCATCGTCTATCCGATGATGAAGGAATTCGGATTTCCCTGGACGGTCTTCGTCATCACCGGAGACGTGGGCAAGACGAACCGCATGACCTGGGAGCAGCTCAATGAAATGGCGGACAGCCATGCCGTGACGATCGCCAGCCATACGGTGACCCATCCGAAGCTGCACAACCTTCCGCCGGAGGAGGTGCGGGCAGAGATCGAGGGGGCCCAGAAGGCGCTCAAGGAGCATCTCGACATCGACAATCCGTGGATCGCCTACCCGTACGGCGACTATGACGAGACCGTGGACGAGATCGCCCGGGAGGCGGGCATCCGTCTGGCGGTGACCACCGATTCCGGCCGCGTTCATGCAGGGAGCTATCCCTATGAGCTGCGCCGGGTATGGATCGGCAATCAGGTGGATGAAGCACACTTCAGAGAACGCCTGACCCGTGACGACTATACCATCATCTGAGACATTTTCCGGCAACAGGAGACAGAATGAAAAGGCTTTGGCAGAACGCATTCTTTAAATTTGTGGTGATCACACTGATATTCTTCCTTGTGACATCGCCTTTTATCGTGCTTTTCGGGCCTTTCGGCAATCTGAAGCGCGCGGTCGTCGGGGCCATCATGCGGTCCCGCCATCCGCAGTACATCACGTGGCTCTTCGACCAGGAGCAGCTGAATCAGATCCTGGGCGGCGTGTCCGATGTACCGGAGCAGAAATTCCTGAAATTCACGGCCCGCACGGATTCCACCATCCACATGCAGAAGATCGAGTCGAACCGGTTCGTGGGCTATCTGCTGGAGATCCCCAATCCGAAGCGCATCCAGGTGGCGACCGCAGAGGACATCAATGAAAAGGGCGACACCACCAGCAATATCGCCCGCCGCGTGGATGCGGTGGCGGCCATCAACGGCGGCGGCTTCTACGACCCGAACGGCACCGGCACGGGCCGCCTGCCGTACGGCTTCATCCTCCACGAGGGCAAGTATCTGCTCGGCGAGCAGGTGGGCGATGAGGAGCAGGTGGATTTCATCGGCATGACGAAGAACGGCAGCCTCATCGCAGGGCGCTACAATAAGCGGGAGCTCCGCGAGCTCGGCGCGGTGGAAGGGCTCACCTTCGGGCCGCCGATCATCGTGAATGGCGAAAAAATGATCAAGAGCGGCGACGGCGGCTGGGGCATCAGCCCCCGGTCGGCCATCGGCCAGAAGCGGGACGGGACGATCCTGTTCCTCGTCATCGACGGCCGCCAGCCGGGCTACAGCATCGGTGCCACACTGGCGGATATGCAGAACATTCTCTACGAGCAGGGCGCGTACACCGCGGCCAATCTGGACGGCGGCTCCAGCACGACGCTCTACTACAACGGGAAGGTCATCAACAAACCGGCGGATCTTCTCGGAGAACGTATGATTCCTACGGCATTTGTGGTCAAATAAGGGGCGCACATGAAGAAACAACTGAAACGGGTCGTTCTCTTTTTCGGAGCCGGCCTCATGGTGCAGGCGGGGATCTATCTGTATCTGGATCAGGTGCTCTTTTCCACCACGGCGGAGTACAATGTGTCCGATGTTCAGAAGCCCGCTGCGGCAGGGGACCGGGACGCCTACAAGAACGTCAAACTTCACGGGACGGCTCATTATTCCTATGACAATGCATACATGGCCGATGTGGCCGAAGATGCGGTGACCATTTACCGGGCGGACGATCTGGACCATCCCCAGAAGGTGGATCTGAAACAGCAGGGCGTGTCCTTTTTCGAATGGATGCCCGACCGGAATCTGGCGCTCATCGCTCTCTATCCGCTCCACTGGAAGGGCGGGCAGTGGGATGTGACGCTTGCCCGGTACAATCCGGAGGGCACGGTCCATGAATCGGATGCCCCCATCGAGGACCTGCCGCGGCACAGCCGCATCGTGGATGTGGCGTACTCCACGGCGACGAATGCAGTGTACATGAAGATGGAAGTCTCCGACGGGCTTTACCGCATTTACCGCACCGACGCGAACTACGACACGAGGCGCATCTACGTGCAGACCTCCCATATCGGGAAGATCGCCGTCTTCTATGATGAGGACCGCTTCTTCTACGACGATGCGGAGGACGGCATCATGTACACCTTCAACGGGGACAGCAGCAGCTGGCGCATCATTTCCCCGCCGGGGCGGTTCCGCCTCGTGGACGTGGGCCGGGACAAGACCATCTATGCGGCGCGGGTGAACAGCCGCGGCGAAGCGGTGGAATACTACACGGGCAAGCTCGGCGTGGGCTTCGAAAAGGTGGGAGAGCCGGCGGCGCCGGTGGACTTCAATACGGTCACCGTCCATACGATCCAGGAAGCCGCCCAGCACAGTCAGGCGGAAAAGCAGGAAGAAAAAAAGAAATAAAAACAGAAACCGGCCGCTCGGGGAGCGCCGGTTTTTTGCTGCGCCGGATTTCCGCGTTGCCCCGCCGTGGCATTTACGCTATAATAGGTTAGCTCATAAATAAAAGAATGTTCAGAAAACGAAGGAGTGCAGAGAGTTTGAATCCATTTCCAGATTCTTTGCATTTTTGCTGTGAAAAGGAGGGATGATATGGAGGAAATGCAGCAGATCACGGCGGACGATCGCCTGATCGTCGCGCTGGACGTGGACACCTTTGACAAGATGACCGCGCTCGTGGAGTCGCTGGGAGACAGTATTTCCTTTTACAAGGTCGGCATGGAGCTGTACTACGGGGCCGGGCGGAAGACCGTCCGCTATCTGCGGGAAAACGGGAAAAAGATTTTCCTGGACCTGAAGCTGCACGACATCCCGAATACGGTGGGCCACAGCGTGGCTTCCGTGACGCGGCTCGGCGTGAATCTTCTCACGGTGCATGCCCAGGGCGGCCGTGCCATGATGGAGGCGGCGGCGCGCTCCGCGTGGATCACCGCGGAGGAGCTCGGTGTGGAGCGTCCGAAAATTCTGGCCGTGACCGTTCTGACCAGCTTTGACGACAAGGGCTGGGAAGAGATCGGCGGGCATCTTCCCATTCAGGAGCACGTGCTCCAGCTGGCCAAGCTGGCCAAGGAATCCGGTGTGGACGGCGTCATCGCCTCCCCGCGGGAAGCAGCGGCCATCCGCCAGCTCTGCGGCGAAGATTTTCTGATTGTTACTCCGGGTATTCGTCCGGCCTTTGCACAGACCGATGACCAGCGCCGCATCGCCACGCCGGCACAGGCACTGGCCGACGGCTCATCTCAGCTCGTCATCGGACGTCCGATCACCCGGGCGGTGGACCCGAAAACGGCCGTCCGCCTGATTTTGGAAGAAATGAGGGAACCTGCTCATGAATGAAAAAGAAGTCGAATCCTTACTGAAAGAAACCAAAGCCATTCTGGAAGGCCATTTTCTGCTGACCTCCGGCCTGCACAGCCCGCTGTACGTGGAAAAATTCAACGTGCTCCAGCATCCGGAACACACGGAAAAGCTCTGCGCTGAATTTGCGGAACATTTCAAGGGCATGGGCATCCAGACGGTCATCGGACCGGCTACGGGCGGCATCATCCTGTCCCAGGTCACGGCCCGTCTCCTCGGCGTGCGCTCCATCTTCACGGAACGTGAAAACGGCGTGATGACCCTCCGCCGCGGCTTCCACATCGATCCCGGTGAGAAGGTCCTCATCGTGGAAGATATCGTCACCACCGGCGGCTCCATCAAGGAAGTGGTGGATGTGGTCAACAAGGCACAGGGCGATATCGTGGGCATCGGCCTCTTCGTGGACCGTTCCGGCGGCACCGCAGACTTCGGCGTACCGAAGGAAAAGGTGTATCCGCTGCTCCATCTGTCCGTTCCGACCTACAAGCCGGAAGAATGCCCGCTCTGCAAGGCAGGCGTACCGATCACCGAACGCGGCAGCCATCATCTGAAATAAAAAATAGAAACAGCTTCCTCCGGGAGGCTGTTTTTTTATGGCATAAGCCGGCTGCCGGGCCGCCTGGGGCAGAACCGGGGCCGGCGGCCGTGGCGGCTACCCAGAAGTACGGCTGTTCCATGGCGAAAAAGGCAATAAAAAAGACTCTCCTGAGAGAGTCTTTTTTGTATGGATTATTCCGGATCGGAAGTGAGCTCCGTCATCAGGTCATGCACGGACATGATCTTGTCCACGCGCCAGGCGTTGGCACCGCAGAAGATCAGCGCATGATCCACATCGCCCCGGGCTGCCCGGATGAGCGCCATGCTGATGCAGTACTGCGTCGTGCGGGGATCGCAGGTCTTCAGGCAGTGGAAGCAGGTCTCCGGTGCGAGGCGCTCCTTAGAGATGTGCTTCACGAAGGGATTGAGCAGGGCGCGTCCCACCATGTGGACCGGGCTGTTCACCAGCGTGATGTCTTCTTTCTTTGCATTGACATACATCTGCTTGAATTCCGGCGCTGCGTCGCATTCGTAGGTAGCAACGAAGCGGGTCGCCATCTGTACGCCCGAAAGGCCGAGGGACAGATAGTGGTCGATGTCTTTTCTGTCAAAGACGCCGCCGCCGAAAATGACGGGGATCTTTTTCTGGAATTTTTCTTCAAAGGTGCGGACCACGGCCAGAATTTCCGTGATTTCCTTTTCATAGCCGTCGTTTTCGTGTTCGGCTACCTGCTCGCGGGTGTAGCCCAGATGGCCGCCGGCCTTGGGGCCTTCGATGACGACCATATCCGCCGTGCGGTGATGGTGCTTTGCCCAGACATTGAGGAGCACCCGGGCCGCCTTGGCCGAGGATACGATGGGAGCGATCTTAGTATTGGTGCCCTTCACGAGACCGGGGAGGTCCATGGGGAGGCCTGCGCCGGAGACGATGAGGTCTGCGCCGCCTTCGATCGCACATTTCACATAATCATCGTAATAGTAGCCGCGGGACATGATGTTGACGCCGATGATGCCCTCCGGCGCGATTTTCCGGGCCTTTTTCAGCTCCTTTGTGAGAGCGCGGCAGTTCGCCTTGAAGCTGCTGTTGAAGAAATCCGGTTCATTGAAGCCGGGCTGTGCAGCAGAAATGATGCCGACGCCGCCTTCTTTCGCTACGGCTCCCGCCAGTCCGGAAAGGCTGATGCCGATGCCCATCCCGCCCTGGACGATGGGATGGCGAGCAGTGAGATCGCCGATTTTGAGTTCTGGAAGGTTCATTACAAGTCTCCTTTATGACAGGGATGCCCTGTCGTATATTTTTCCGTTAAGCGTCATGCCTGTACAGGTCATTTCAAGATAGAAAAACTTCATTTCATAGTCTACTCTAAATTTGAACAGATATCAATACTTTTCAGAACGGGGAGCCGCCGCACCGGCCGGAGACAGGGTGTTTTTCCGCGGCGGAGGCGATAGGTAAAAGGAATGGAACGTCGGGTTCTCCCACGGGCTGTGCATGGCGCGGCGGGGAAAATCAGGGAAATGAGACTGGTATATATAAAGTATATAAAAGAAAAGAGGACAGGCCGCTGGAAATCATGCCCTGAGGGCGGCCGGTAGGCAGGAGAAAAAGATTGTGATATAGTATTAGCAGCAGGTGATAATTTATGGATAAGAAACGCCGTCTGGACAAGGACACAAGACGAGAACGCATGGCAGCCATGCTGCATCACGATCCCGGCAAGACCGACCGCGATCTGGCCGAGGCCTTTGGCGTGTCCGTGGCGACGGTGCGGCTCGACCGGAAGATGCTCGGCATCCCGCAGATGAGAAATCGTCTGGAGGCGGCGGTGCAGAATACAGCCGGAGAGTCGCTGCACGATCTGGAAATTATCTCGCTGGAACAGGGCAGAGAAGGTCTCGCGCTGGTCCGCACGACGGACGAGATGACGGACGCTGCCGGCATCGTTCCCGCATCCAAGCTGTACGGCATGGCGGCGGAGCTGGTGCAGACCATGATGAACCGGTCGTTTTCGCCGACGCAGGTGGGGAATATCAAATACAAACAGCCCTGCGGCAGCGGCGTGCAGCTGGTGGTCAAGGCAAAGGTCGCGCACCGGCACGGCAGCAAGCAGTATGTGTACGTGCAGATCACGACCCGGGACACAGAGCTGTTCCGTGCAAAGTTTATCATGAATATCCTCAATGAGGATGAAGGAGATACTGATGGAAAAAATAGCGGTTGATGCGATGGGCGGAGATTTTGCTCCGCTGGAGATCGTACTCGGCGCCATTCAGGCGGTGAGGGATTTCCACATTCCCGTAGTGCTTGTCGGGGATGAAGGCCAGATCCGCGACATCCTGAAAAAGAACGGAGCGGACAACGATCCGCTCATTGCGGTGCATCACGCCTCGCAGGTCATTGCCATGGATGAGCATCCGGGCATGGCTTACCGGAAGAAGCGCGACGCCTCCGTATCGGTGGGAGCGCGGCTGGTGCGCTCCGGGGAATGCGGCGCGCTCGTCGCTCCGGGCTCCACCGGCGCGGCGGTCACCGCAGGGCTCTTCGGCATCGGCCGCATCCGCGGCATCGAACGGCCGGCGATCCTCACGCCGATCCCGAATAAAAAGGGCGGCTACACCTATCTGATCGACTCCGGCGCGAGCGCGCAGGCCAAGGCGATCAATCTGGTGCAGAATGCGGTGCTGGGCTACTGGTATGCAAAGCGTGTACAGCACATCGACGATCCGAAGATCGGCCTTCTCAATATCGGCACGGAAAGCACGAAGGGCAGTCCGCTCGTGGCCGAGGTCTATGAGCTTCTGGAAAAACAGCATCTCTTCACCTTTGCAGGGAACTGCGAGGGCCGTGACATCCCCACTGGAGACTTCGACGTGGTCGTCACGGACGGATTCACCGGCAACGTGGTGCTGAAATTCGGCGAAGGCGTGGGAGGCCTCTTCTTCGAGCTCCTGAAGGACGCGGTTCACATGGGCGGCCTCCGGGCCAAGCTCGGGGCGCTTCTCCTGAAGCCGGCGCTCAAGCAGTACATGATGAAGCGTATCGATTACTCCGAATACGGCGGCGCGCCGCTCCTCGGACTCCGGGGCGGACTGGTGATCTGCCACGGCGCTTCCAAGGCCTGGGCCATCCGGAATGCCATCCGGGCGGCGGAACAGATCGCCAGCGAGCATATTCCGGAGCTGGTGGCGGACGCTCTCAAGGGCGAATCGCTCGCCGTTGCGGATCTGGAAGAAATGAAAGAATAATATAAGGATACAGATGTCGGTAAGACAGGTTGTACAGAAAGGAATGACACTATGGCAGAAATGATCTCCGCAGGCATTTTGGCAACGGGCCATTATGCGCCGAAAAAAATTCTGACCAATGAAGATCTGGAACGGATGGTGGATACCTCCGATGAATGGATCCGCACCCGTACGGGCATTGAGACGAGACATATCGCCGCAGACAGCGAGGATACGTCGGATCTGTGCGTCCATGCGGCGAAAGCGGCGATGGAAAAGGCGGGCCTCACGCCGGATGATATCGATTTCATCATGGTCGGCACCGCTTCTCCGGACTATGTGGTGCCCTCCACGGCATGCCTCGTGCAGTCGAAGCTGGGATGCACCCATGCAGGGGCCATGGATTTCTCCGCCGGCTGCTCCGGCTATATCTACGGCATCACGCTGGCTGCCCAGTTCATCCGCAGCGGACTCTACAAGCATGTCCTCGTCATCGGCGCGGAAGTGCTCTCCCGTCTGGTCAACTGGGCGGACCGCTCCACGTGCATTCTCTTCGGCGACGGCGCCGGCGCGGCCATCATGGGCCCGGTGGAAGACGGCTACGGCTATATCGCTTCCGAGCTCGGCTCCGACGGCAATCTCGGCGGCATCCTGAACATTCCCGCCAGCGGCATCGCGGAACCGGTCACGCACCGTGCCATCGATTCCGGCCGTATCTATATCCACATGGAAGGCTCGGAAGTCTTCAAGCATGCTGTCCGCCATATGGAAGCCACCACGCAGAATGTGCTTCAGAAGGCAGGACTCGGCATTGATGATGTGGCGCTCTTCATCGCCCATCAGGCAAACTACCGCATCATCCACTCCACGGCGAAGAAGCTGGGCGTGCCGGAAGACAAGGTGTACGTCAACGTCAACCGCTACGGCAATACCTCCGCCGCCTCCGTGGGCATCGCGCTGGATGAAGCCGTCGCGGAAGGCCGTCTGAAAAAAGGCGATTATCTGGTGCTTACCGGTTTCGGCGCAGGCCTCACCTGGGGCTCTGTGGTGCTGAAATGGTGCTGATCTGACATACATTTCAGGAAAGAATAAATGAGGTGATTGATTTGAAGACCGTATTTCTTTTCCCTGGCCAGGGCTCCCAGAAGGTGGGCATGGTAAAAGACCTGTACGAAAAGTACGACTCCGTAAAGGCGCTCATTCATGAAGCGGATGAAGCGCTGGGATTCTCCATTTCTCAGATGATGTTTGAAGGTCCGGACACGGAGCTCATGAAGACGGAATTCACGCAGCCGGCGATCCTGACGGCCAGCGTGGCCTGCTGGAAGGTGCTCGGCGAACACGGCGTGGCACCGGAAGCGGCTGCTGGGCATAGCCTCGGCGAATATTCCGCTCTCGTGGCCGCAGGGGCTCTTTCCTTTGCAGATGCCGTAACGACGGTGCATCTCCGCGGCAAGTTCATGCAGGAAGCGGTGCCGCTGGGCGAAGGCGGCATGGCGGCGGTCATCGGCCTCGCTCCGGAAGCCATCGTTGACGTGTGCGCGAAGGTATCGGAAACCTCAGGCCCGGTACAGGCAGTCAATTTCAACTGCCCCGGACAGACCGTCATCGCCGGCGCGACCAAGGCTGTGGAAGCGGCCTGCACGGCCCTGAAGGAAGCGGGCGCAAAACGGGCAATCATGCTGAAGGTGAGCGCTCCCTTCCATTCCACGCTGATGGAACCGGCAGCAGCCCGCTTGAAAGAGGTGCTCGACAAGATCGACATCCATGATGCGGCCATTCCGGTCATCGCCAATGTAAACGCCAAAGAGGAAACCAAAGCGGACGAAATCCGTGACAACCTCATCATGCAGGCGGCACATCCCGTACACTGGGAGGAATCAGTCCGCCACATGATCGCCGAAGGCTATGACACCTATGTGGAAGCCGGCCCGGGCACGGTCCTGTCCGGCTTCATGCGGAAGATCGACAGAGCGCAGACGTCCATGCACGCAGAGGACATTGCGACGGTCGAAGACGTTGTGAACAAGATCAAGGGGGAAAACTGATGGAAAACGTGGAAAAGGCAGCACTTGTCACCGGCGCATCCCGCGGGATCGGCCGTGCCATCGCTCTGGCGCTGGCGAAGAAGGGCTACGTGGTAGCGGTCAACTACGGCGGCAGCCAGGCAGCGGCGGAAAGCGTCAAGGCGGAAATCGAAGCCGCCGGCGGCCGCGCCATCGTCATTCAGGGCGATGTGTCCAAGGCGGAGGACGTGGATAAGGTCTTCGCCGAAATCAAAAAGGAATTCGGCCGTCTGGATGTACTCGTTAATAACGCAGGCATCACCAGAGACAGCCTCATGCTCCGTCTGAAGGAAGAAAACTGGGATGCCGTCATCGATACCGATCTGAAGAGCGGCTTCCTCACCATGAAGGCCGCAGCGCCGATCATGATGAAGCAGAAAAAAGGCGCGATCGTCAATATTGCCTCCGTGGTGGGCATCATGGGCAATATCGGCCAGATCAACTACTCCGCCGCCAAGGCGGGCGTCATCGGCATGACGAAGACCGCAGCCAGAGAGCTGGCGGCGCGGGGCGTCCGTGTCAATGCCGTTGCTCCGGGATTCATTGCCACATCCATGACGGATGTCATTCCGGAGAAGATCAAAGAAGGCATGATCCATTCCATTCCGCTTGGCCGTATGGGGCTGGCGGAAGACGTCGCCAACGCGGTGTGCTTCCTCGCATCGGACGAGGCGTCCTATATCACCGGACAGGTTTTGAAGGTAGACGGTGGAATGGTAATGTAATATAATCAATACGTATTGATTGTCCATGGAAAGGTGGTGAAATACGGATGAGCACTTTCGACAGAGTCAAGAAAATCGTCGTCGATCAGCTGGGCGTCAACGAAGCTGACGTACAGATCGACTCCACGTTCATTGACGATCTCGGGGCAGATTCTTTGGATATTGTTGAACTGATCATGGCATTTGAAGAAGAATTTGAAATTGAAATTCCTGATGATGCGGCAGAAAAGATCAAAACTGTACGCGATGCAGTCGACTACATCGATGCACAGCTCCAGAAATAAGAACTGGGATGGCGGGGGGAATGGAAGCCATTCCCCTGCGGCCATTATAAAGAGCGAGAAAATGCTTCAAAAAAGCGGACGTCCTGAGACTGCCCGTTTTTTTGAGGTATTATCCAGAGAGTCCTCAAAGGAATTTCATAGAATCGAGAGAAATAAAAAGGGCGGCAGTCCGTCCTGAGATTTGCAGAAAGGTGTTGCATCGTATGAAGAGAAGAGTAGTGATTACCGGGGTCGGCGTCGTATCGCCCGTAGGCATCGGCGTGGAAGAATTCTGGAACAATCTGCTGGCAGGCAAGTCCGGCATCGGACCGATCACGCAGTTTGACGCCACGGATTTTCCGGTAAAGATCGCCGGGGAAGTCAAGAATTTTGACCCCGTACAGTATGTAGGCGACAGAAAGATGGTCCGTCATATGGACCGGAACGCCCAGTTCGCCGTGGCGGCGGCCCGCATGGCACAGGAAGATGCCAAGCTGGACATGGCACAGGAAAATCCCGCCCGCGCAGGGACGATCATCGGCACCGGCATCGGCGGCATTGCCATGATGGAAGAAACGGTCCGCAAGATCGAGACACGCGGCCCGGGCAAGGTCAGCCCCTTTGCGGTTCCCATGATGATCGCCAACATGGCCTCCGCTCATGTATCCATTCATTTCGGCCTGCAGGGACCGGTCCTGACGGACGTGACGGCCTGCGCTTCCGGAACGAATGCGATCGGCCAGGCGACCCGCATGATCCAGTACGGTGATGCGGACATCATGTTCGCCGGCGGCACGGAAGCAGCGGTCTGCCCGAGCCCGATGGCAGGATTTGCGGCCATGAAGGCGCTCTCCTCCAGAGACTGCCCGCCGGAAGAAGCATCCTGCCCGTTTGACGCCCGCCGCGACGGCTTTGTCCTCGGGGAAGGCAGCGGCGTGCTCATTCTGGAAGAACTGGAACATGCGAAGCAGCGCGGCGCCCACATCTATGCGGAAATCGTGGGCTACGGCACGAACGGCGACGCCTACCACATCACGGCGCCCCGTCCGGACGGCACGACTCAGCTGCAGTGCATGAAGAATGCCCTCGCCGATGCAGGCGTTCAGCCGGAAGACGTGGACTACATCAATGCACACGGCACCTCCACTCATCTGAACGATATGAGTGAAAGCACCGCCGTGAAGGAACTGCTGGGCAAGCATGCCTATGACATCGTCATGAACTCCACGAAATCCATGACGGGCCATCTCCTCGGTGCTGCCGGCGCTGTGGAAGCCGTGGTATGCGCCCTCTCCATGGAAAACAATAAAGTACATCCCACCATCAACCTGAAGGAAAGAGATCCGGCGTGCGATCTGGACTACGTGACCGAAGGCGCACGGGATGTGAAGATCGATGTGGCCATGTCCAACTCCTTCGGATTCGGCGGCCACAATGCGGTCATCGTTCTGAAGCGCTATTCGGAATGAGCACCGCGGAAAACAGAAGAAAACTCCGTCTGTCCCAGCTGCGGCAGTTCGCTGAGGAAAACAATATCCCTGTCCAGAATATCCAGCTCCTGAATACGGCGCTCACCCATACGTCCTATGCGAACGAGCACCGGAATGAGGTCATTCATGACAATGAACGGCTGGAATTTCTGGGCGATGCCGTACTGGATCTGGTCGTGGGGGAATACCTCTTCCTGCGGTTTCCCACGTGGCCGGAAGGGGAGCTCACCCGGGCCAAGGCGAGCGCCGTATGCAAGCCTGCCTGCGCGGAATGTGCAGCGAAGTTCCATATCGGCGACTACATGCGGCTCGGCCGGGGCGAGGAAATGTCCGGCGGCCGGACACGCATCTCCATTCTGGGCGATGCCTTCGAGGCGGTCATCGGCGCGATCTACCTCGACAATGACTATCAGACGGCGTCCCGCTTCATCCTGGGGCATATGAAAAAATTCCTCGATGCCATCGACCGGGGAGACTACGACCGGGATTACAAGTCGGACCTGCAGGAGCTCGTGCAGCGCCACGGCGACGTGGACATCCGCTATGAGGTGACCCGCGATGAGGGCCCGGATCACGACAAGACGATCTGGATGGAAGTTTTCATCAACGGCAAAAACCTGGGACGCGGCGTAGGCAAGAGCAAAAAAGAAGCGGCCCAGCTGGCCGCAAAGGAAGCCATCGACAGGCTTCACGGCGGAGAGACCTATCCGCCGACGCCGAAGGACTGAAACGGCGGGAAGGGGGATTCCATGGCAGAACAGCTTTCCACTCCGGAAGAGATCAGAGCCCGGATACGGGAGATCTATCGGGGCAATCCCTTCATGTCTGATTATTTTGGCATTTCCATTGACGAGATCCACTGCGGCGGCGCTACGGTGAGTCTCCTCACCGTTCCGGAAAAGCATACGAATCACCGGGGCGTGATCCACGGGGGCGTCATGGCGGCGCTGGCCGATTCTGTCACCGGCGTGACCGGAGCGAGCATGGGGCGCATGGTGGTCACTGTAAGCCTCACGCTGGATTATATCCGAAACTGCCGGCCGGGGTCGCGCATCCGCGTGACAAGCCATGTACTGCACTGCGGCCGCACGACCATGTGCATCGGCGCAGAGATGTACGATGAGGAGGACCGGCTCATGGCAAATCTTCTGGCATCCATGATGGTCGTCGGGTCCTTCCCGGAGATCCCGGGGCAGTGGTGAATCCGATACAATAAAAAACACGGAGCTTTTGACGGTTCCGTGTTTTTTGATGCTCAGTCCTCGATGCCCTTCCGGGCGGCGACGCCGCTGTCGTAATAATGGCGGATCTTTTTCATTTCCGTGATGAGATCGGCCGCATCGAGCAGCTTCTGCGGCGCGTTGCGTCCGGTGACGATGAGCTCCGTCTCCGGACGGCGGGCGGCAAGGATGCGCTCCGTGTCCTCGTCCGTGGCAAGATCATACCAGCAGGCCATGTTGTATTCGTCGAGAATGACCATGTCATAGCCGCCGGCTACAGCCTCCACGGCCTTGTCCACGCCGCCGAGGATCATGGCGCGGTAGTCCGCCGGGGGATGGCCCGCCGGATAGACTGTGACCTGATCGCCCCACGCTTCGAGCTGTTCCTTCGTGAGCATGCCTTCCTTGGCGATGAAGTAGGGCTTGCCTACGGTGATGAGCGTGATGCCCGGCAGTGAGGCGAGCACCTTCTGCTCCGAGTAGGCCAGAGATTTCATGAACTGGATGATGCATACCTTTTTGCCGGCGCCGACGGCGCGTACGGCGAGGCCGATGGCGGCCGTGGTCTTGCCCTTTCCGTCGCCGGTATAGACCTGAATGTATCCGCGCTGGGTCATAGCTGTCCTCCTTTTTCTGTTTCCATGGGATGTTTTCTCCATTATACAATGATTTTCGCGCATGGTGGACGGGGAGAATGATATAATGGAGGTATTCTTTCACAGGAGGACGGACGATGAAACAGGAAACGGAACACAGGGTCCCGGTGCGTCAGCTTTTCCGGCTGATCGGCGCATACTGGAAGGGAGAGGAGCGGCGGTCGGCATGGCTGTATCTGGCAGGCATGGCGGGGCTGACGCTGGCGGCGGTATATATGACGCTGCTGCTGAATGACTGGTACAATTCTTTTTACAGCGCCCTGCAGGACTACGATGCGGACGCGGTGTACCATGCCTTTATCACCTTCACGGAGCTGGCCTTCGCGCACATCGCCTTTTCCGTCTATGCCTACTACCTGCAGCAGAAGCTGTCTCTGCGGTGGCGGGACTGGATGACCCGCCGCTACTTGGCGGACTGGACGGACCACCGGATGTACTACCGCATGGAAATGTTTTCCGGCGGCACGGCGGACAATCCGGACCAGCGGATCTCCGAGGACATCCGCCTGTTTACGGCCCAGACGCCCGCCTTTTTTCTGGGGATCCTCCGGGCGGTGGTGACGATCCTCTGCTTCATCTTCATCCTGTGGAATCTGTCGGAGCCGCTGGCCTTCACCGTGGGCGGCACGGAATATCACGTGTACGGCTACCTCGTGTGGGCGGCGCTGCTGTACTCCGCGGCCGGCACCTGGGTGACGCACCGCGTGGGGCGGCGTCTGATGGGCCTCAATTTCACCCAGCAGCGCTATGAGGCGGATTTCCGCTTCGGCATGGTGCGCCTCCGCGATACGGCGGAAAGCGTGGCCTTCTATGACGGCGGGAAAGAGGAAAAGGGCTATCTCCTGCGGCGTTTCCGCCTCGTCCTGATAAACATGGCGGAGATCATCCGCAAGCAGAAGCAGCTGTCCTGGCTGACGAACTGCTACGGGCAGATCGCCATCATTTTCCCCTTTGCAGTGGCGGCGCCGCGGTACCTGTCCCGGGAGATCTCCTTAGGGAGTCTCATGCAGATCGCCAACTGCTTCGGCAAGGTGCAGGAATCCCTGTCCTATTTCGTGGACGTCTATACGAGCCTCGCGGAATGGCAGTCCTGCGCGGTCCGTCTGCTCTCCTTCGACGCCCATCTGCGGACGATCCGGGAGGAATCGGAGACGGCGGCAGTGCGGCTCCATACGGAGGAAAATGACCGGGAGACCGCCCTGCGCGGCACGGACATCGCCCTTCCGGGAGGACGCCTCCTGCTCCGCAGCGCCAGCTGCCTTATCCGGGCCGGAGAGAAGGTCCTCATCAAAGGGCCCTCCGGTGCTGGAAAATCCACGCTGCTCCGCGTGCTGGCCGGCCTCTGGCCTTATGCTTCAGGGCAGCTCGAACGGCCGCCGGCATCGAAGTGCATGTTTATTCCGCAGAAGCCCTATATGCCCATGGGAACGCTCCGCGAGGCGGCATCCTATCCGGGAGCGCCCGTGCCGGCGGAGCAGCTCCTGCCGCTTCTGGAGGAATGCGGGCTGTCTCATCTGGCGGGCTGCCTCGATGAGGAGCGGGACTGGAGCCACGTGCTGTCCCTGGGAGAACAGCAGCGGCTTGCTTTTGTGCGCATTTTCCTCCGCCGGCCCCGCTGGGTCTTTCTCGATGAGGCGACCTCGGCCATGGATGAGGAAATGGAAATGAAACTTTACGGCCGGCTGGCAGCGCTGCCCGATGTCGCCGTGGTGAGCGTGGGCCATCGTTCCACGCTCGACCGGTGGCACACCCGGCAGATCACGCTGCGGCCGGATACATTGACACTGGAAGGATGAATAATGGAAGAGTATTTGCGGTTTTTCATGGTATTTGCTGACATTCTGATCCCTATGTGTATCGGCCGCCTGCTGCGGCGGTGGGGGCTCGCCCGGGAATGGGTGCGGCTCCTGATCCGCATCAATGTGGTGGGGGCCATCTCCATACTTTCTGTCATTTCATTCTGGTCGCTCCACGCTACGGCGGAGCTGCTGTGGCTGCCCATATCCATCCTGCCTATCTGCTTTTTATCCGTCCCTGTATTTTATCTGCTGGACAAGCACCGCTTCACCGATCCGAGAGATCAGGGGAGCTATCTCATTGTCATGATGCTCGGCAATATCGGCACGCTGGCAGGGCTCTGCGCCTATGTGCTGTACGGGGAGATCGGCTTTGCCTACACCCAGCTCATCGCCGTTCCGCAGATCCTCGTGATCGTCCTGTTCTGCTTCCCGGCGGCCCAGCGGTATCATGATCTCTGGGCCAACGGGGAACAGTCGGTGAAGCACAAGACCCGCCTCCGCGATCTGCTTCTCACCTGGAACCAGCTTCCCGCGGTGGGCGTTCTGGTGGGGCTGACTCTGAGTGAGCTCTCCGTGCCGCGGCCGGAAGCCATCAGCACAGCCTTTACCTTCCTCATCCATGCCAGCGCCTGGATGGGGATGATCCCCGTGGGCTACGACCTGAATTTTTCCGGCGTCCGTGCCTATGCGTGGAAGCTCTGGCCGATTTTTCCGGTGAAATTCCTGTATCTGCCGCTGTGCCTCGCGGCGATGACGCTGTGCTTCACGGACAACCCCATGCTGCTGTGGTGCGTGGTGCTTTCTGCGGCGGCGCCTACGGCTATCTTCGCCGTGGCGGCCACTCAGCTCTATGGGCTCAACGTGGACATCGCCGAGTCCTCCTTCATCACCTCCACACTGGCTTTCCTGTTCGTGGTGTATCCCTTCATCTATTATCTGGCGGCTATGTAGCGGCAGGGGATGACGCTCCTTCCTATACAGATAAAAAACAGCGCGTGCTTTCCGGCACGCGTTTTTGCATGGCTTTTAAAGCTTCACTGTTCTCTGAAACAGTACGGACGGGCCGCGGGAAGGGCGGGGGATGCTTCCGCAAGGAATGCATCCCGCAGGAAAGACATAAAAAAACAGGGTACCCGAAGGTATCCTGTTTTTGTGTGCAATTCCAATTACTTGGAGTACAGTTCGACGATGTACGTTTCGTTGACTTCGTCTTTGTACGGAAGTTCTTCACGCATGGGCATGCGGGTGAGGGTAACCGTCCAGTTGTCGAAGCTCTTTTCAATGTACGGGAGGTCGAAGGTTTTCAGTTCCTGGAAGGACTGCTTGAACATTTCGTTCGTGCGGTATTCTTCACGGAGAGAAATGACCTGGCCGGGGCGAACCGGGTAAGACGGAATGTCTACGCGTTTGCCGTTTACATTGATGAGACCATGGTTGACCATCTGACGTGCCTGACGGATGGAGCGTGCGAAGCCTGCACGGTATACCAGATTGTCCAGTCTGGTTTCCAGCAGGAACAGCAGGTTGGCGCCGGTAACGCCTTCCATGCGGTTCGCTTTATCGTAATAGCGATAGAACTGTCTTTCAAGGACATTGTACATCGCTTTAACTTTCTGTTTCTCTGCGAGCTGAACGCCGTATTCAGACTGTTTCTTCTGACGAGCGTCAGCGGGCTGCCGTTTTAACGCTTTCGCATGGCCGTAAATGTTTACGCCAAAACGTCTGCATGCCTTAAAACGGGGATTTCTGTTTGTTGCCATTTAGATATCACCTCTCTGAAAATCTGCTGCCTGAAATGATTTTTGCATAGACAGCTTATACATTATAACGGCTGCACTGCCGTTTGTCAATTTCAGAGAGCTCAGAAGAGGGCCAGTATGGCGAGAAAGATCGTGCCCGGCACGCCGAAAAGGGCCACCACCACGGCATCGAAGAAGCTCCAGTCCATGTGCACCAGATGGAAGGCATCGAGAAAGAAATAGAGCATGCCCCCGGCGACGATATTCCCCAGAAAAGGCGCGACCGCGCAGCCGATGAATTTCACGAGGAGCAGCACGAGCCCTGAGGCGAAAAGAAAGAGAAAGACGAGAAGCGCCAGGCTGAATCCGGCAATGGCTGCCATGAGAATCCCTCCCTTCATGAAAGCCTGTATTTTCTATTCCTATTATATAGGACAATGAGAGCGCGTCCAAGGCGGAGAGCGCAGGGCCGGGAATGTGATATGATGAGAAAAAGAAAACGACCGGAGGGGAGGGGCTGCGGTATGAGCGGGAAAAGTTTTAAGAGGGAGAGCCGGGGGAGCGAGCCTGTACTGGCCATCTGCTATGATTTTGACAAGACGCTGACGCCGGACGACATGCAGGCGCAGGGCTACATTCAGGCCGTGGGAAAGAATGTGAAGGATTTCTGGACCATTTCCAACGGGCTGGCGGAGGAGAATGATATGGACCAGAATCTGGCCTATATGTACTGCATGGCACGGATGGCCGAGGGCCGGCTGGTCTTCACGCGGGACGTGCTCGCTTCCTACGGGGCCAGAGTGAAGCTGTTCCCCGGCGTCGACAGCTGGTTTGAGCGGATGCGGCGGTACGGCGCGGAGCACCATGTGCAGGTGGAGCATTACATCATTTCCTCCGGGCTGAAGGAAATGATCGAGGGCACCGCGGCGGCCCGGGCAGGAGCATTCAAAAAAATTTACGCCAGCTCTTTTTTCTATAATGAAAAGGGCGTGGCGGTGTGGCCGGCGCAGGTGGTGAATTATACGAACAAGACGCAGTTTCTCTTCCGCATCGAGAAGGGCGTGCTGGATGTGAACGATCCGTCCGTCAATGAATACTTCCCGCCGGAGACGGTGCGGGTCCCCTTCCGCAACATGATCTATATCGGCGACAGCGCCACGGACATCCCGTGCATGAAGCTGGTCACTGCCCACGGAGGCTATTCGATCGGCGTGTACAATGCGGAGGATCAGGACAAATCGAAGGTGTACCAGATGATGCAGGACGGGCGGATCCGGTATTTTGAACCGGCGGATTACCGGGAGGGAAGTTCGCTGGATACGCTGGTAAAGTCCATCATTTTCCGGACAGCGGCCAACGAGGTGCTGGAGAGGGCATCTTATCGGTGCAGGACGGAATGCGAGGCCGCGGCGGAACGGAGTGGGAAGGCGCAGAAACAGAAGAATGACTGGCTGATCGCGCTGGAGAACAGCGGAAACTTCGCGCGCACCCATTTCCTGATCCAGCACCAGCCGGACGGTGAGGACTGGACGGAGGCGGAGCGGGAGCGGCTCCTTGCAATCGCGCTGAGAAACAGCCAGGTCCGGTACATCCTGACGGACGCGGACGTGCGCCGTTTTTATGAAACGGTTTTGCAGGGGATGGAAAAGGAAACGACGGCCGCCGCTCAAATCCGGGAGGCTCTCGGTAGCTGAAAAGGGCATAAAAAAGAACGCAGCGGAATAATGGCTGCGTTCTTTTTTATTTGACATAGTAGTACAGGATGGCCGCACCGATGGCGACGGCCAGGCCCAGCCGGAGCAGAAAGGTGAATACTCCGATGAGCTTGAAGATGAAATACACCGCGGCGATGGCGATCAGGCCTGCGATGATGGGATTTCCTGTAATCAATTCCTCCATGACAGTCTCCTTATAATTCTCTCCGGTTTTCCACGGCGCCGGCCAGCGTCTGGCTGTCCGCATACCCGATGTCTCCGCCGGCGGGCAGGCCCCGGGCGATGCGGGTGACGCGGATGCCTGTGGGCTTGATGAGCCGGGACAGATACAGGGCAGTGGCTTCGCCTTCGGTATCGGGATCGGTGGCGAGGATGACTTCCTTCACTTCGACGCTTTCCAGACGGGCGAGGAGCTCGCGGATGCGGAGCTGGTCAGGGCCGATGCCGTCCAGCGGAGACAGCGCTCCGTGGAGGACGTGGTAAAGCCCCCTGTATTCGCCGCTCGCTTCGAGGGCCTGCACATCCGGGGGCTGTTCCACCACGCAGATGACGGAATGGTCGCGGCGGTCATCCGAGCAGATGCCGCACGGGTCAGACACGGCCAGATTGCAGCATACGGAGCAGTAGCAACTCTTCCGGCGGGCGGTCTCGATGGCCTGAATAAAATCGGCCACCTCGCTCTCCGGACGTTCCAGCATGAAATAGGCCAGCCGGCGGGCGGTCTTGACGCCGATGCCGGGGAGGCGGCGGAACTGGGCCGCTACATTTTCGAGGGCGTCATTCATCAGAACATGCCGCCGGGCAGGCCGAGACCGCTGGTCACTTCCTGCATGCGCTTCTGTGCCATTTCAGCAGATTTGCGGGCCGCTTCGTTTACCGCAGTGGTGATGAGGTCTTCCAGCATTTCTGGATCTTCCGGGTCGATGGCATCCTTGGAGATCTTGAGAGACGTGATCTGGTTCTCGCCGTTCATGGTGAGGGAGACAGCGCCGCCGCCGACGGTGACGTCCACGGTCTGCTTCTTGACTTCTTCCTGTGCCTTCTGCATATCTTCCTGCATTTTGCGGGCTTTTTTCAGCATGCTCTGCATCTGTGCCTTATTTCCAAACATGAATTTTCCTCCTCAATCAGTCAGGGGCCTGAGGACCCTTTTTATTTCTTTTCATATATATCACAGTCAGGGGCTATTTTCAAGGCAGCCGCCAGGAGCGGGTCCTTCAGCGCTTCCGGGGGAAGTGCGCTTCTGTCGACGGCGGTGTAGCCGTCATCAGGAGAGGCCGCGGGTGCCGGTGCGGGCTGTGCGGAAGGGGCCGCCGGCGGCGCGGAGGCTTCCTCTCTGGCGCGGAGATCGTCGGGACTGCCCTTCAGCACGGTGTGGGGCACCAGCGCCCGGCCGGTGCATTTCTGAAAGGCCTCGGCGGTGATCTTCTGGAAGGCTTCCGTATTGCAGGCCTGCACAATGAAGGGCTGCGGCGCGGCGATGACCGCCCGGGCTCCGCCGGCATAGACAAGGGTGCTCTTGGAGAAGCAGGTGTAGATGTCGATGCGGTGGATGGCCATGAAATGAGACAGGATCTTTTTCCACAACGCGGGATATTCCGCCGGGGGGATCAGATCGGCCGGCGCCGACTGAGCAGCCGGTGCAGATGGGGCAGCCGGTGCTGCCGGAGAGGCCGGCATGGCTGCGGCGGACGCCGAAGCTGATGAGGTGCGCTTCCGGCGGGCGGGCTGTGCCGGCGGGGGCACCGGGGCCTCTGCTGCGGGCTGTGCCGTCCTGCGGGGCGCTTCTTCCGCCGGTGTGACAGGGGCAGCAGGTGCGGCGGCCGATGCCGGGACCGGTGAAGGTATAGACACCGGTGCAGACGGTTTCCGTGCAGCGGGTCTGTCCGCCGGCGGAGCCGTAAAGGCCGGTGCGGCGGGCATCACCGGTGCCGCCATGGATGGTGCCGGCCGGGAGACGGGCACCGCTGCGGCAGGAGCCGGCATGGCGGCGGGGGAGCGCCCGCCGCGGCCCGCCCACTTC
>CAKMIA010000017.1 GCA_927353735.1 uncultured Veillonellaceae bacterium | reverse complement strand
GCGACGTAGGCTATCTTACCACGCCGTTTCCCCTGTGTCAACACTTTTTTCAAAATTTTTTTCAAAAGGACCGTTTCTCCGACATTTTCCCCTCTCTCCCGCGTCTTTTTCTCCCTTGCGGTCTTTGGCTATAATAAGGACAGAGATATATAAGGAAAGGAGGATATTTCCATGAAAAAACAGATTCTGGCGCTTTCTGTCTGCGCGCTGCTGGCGCTGCCGCTCTCGGCGCAGGCAGACTGGATGACCGCTCCGGAAAACCGCTTCTATACCGAGGGCGGCACGATCGCCGCACGCATTTCCCTCACCTCGGAGCAGTCTCTCCGCCTCTCGGTCGCACCGGAGGAGGGCACCGCTTCCTTTTATTTCCTGTACGGCGATCAGGCCGATGAGGACGCCTTTGCGCTGCAGCTCCCCTGCCGGATCCAGAACGGCGGCACGGCCCCGAGCGCCCTTGTATCGGTGATCCCCGTGATCGACACGGGCAACGGCAGCCGCTTCTATCTCATCGACACCGGCGCGCCGGCAGGATGCCTCATCGTTTCCTATAAGGACGGCGGCTACAAGACCGCCTTCGACGCTGCCTCCGTAGAGGGCGACTGGACGGAGGCCTCCATTGAGGTGCAGAAAAAGGATCTGGTGCTGCACCTGAAGGATGCGGCCGGCACGATGCAGTCCTATCTTCTGAAGTATGATAAGAAATCAGGCACCTTCAGCACAGAGGACGCCGTTTCCGGCAGCACGGTGATCATCGAACGGTAACCGCGCACACAAAAACACTCCCCGTTTCCGGAGAGTGTTTTTTATTGGCAGTTACAGATTTTTCACGAACAGTGCGCGGATCGCATTCAGCACGGCGAGGATCATGACGCCCACGTCGGCAAAGATGGCGAGCCACATATTGGCCAGTCCGACCGCGCCGAGGAGCAGGCAGAGCAGCTTGATCCCGATGGCAAAGACGATATTCTGATAGACGATGCCCAGACATTTCCGGGAGATCCGGATGGCCTTGGCAATTTTCAGGGGATCGTCGTCCATGAGGACCACGTCGGCCGCTTCAATGGCCGCATCAGACCCCATGGCCCCCATGGCGATGCCGATGTCCGCCCGTCCCAGTACGGGCGCATCATTGATGCCGTCCCCCACGAAGGCGAGCCGTTCCTTCTTCGATTTCCCGGCCAGCAGCTCTTCCACCTTTTCCACTTTCCCTGCGGGAAGGAGATCGCTGTATACGGTGTCGAGGCCCAGCTCGGAGGCGACCTTTTCCGCCACGCGGCGGATATCGCCGGTGAGCATGACCGTCTTTTTCACGCCTGCCCGCTTCAGTTCCTCAATGGCCTGCTTCGCATGGGGCTTCACCACATCGGAGATCACGATATGGCCTGCATACTGTCCGTCGATGGCCATATGGATGATGGTTCCCGCGATGTGGCAGGGAATGTATTCGATGCCGAGGCGTTTCATGAGCTTGTCATTGCCTGCGGCGATGCGGATGCCGTCCACCACGGCCAGAATGCCGTTCCCGCTGATCTCCTGCACGTCTGATACGCGGGAGCGGTCGATTTTCCCACCGTAGGCCTTCTGCAGGCTCTTGCTGATGGGATGGGAGGAGGAGCTCTCCGCCAGCGCCGCATATTCCAGCAGCCGGGATCTGTCGATTTTGCTGTGATGCACCGCATTGACCTCAAATACGCCCTGGGTGAGCGTACCGGTCTTGTCGAAAACGACGATGCCCGTCTGCGCCAGCGTTTCCAGATAGTTGGAGCCCTTGATGAGGACCCCTTCCCGGCTGGCGCCGCCGAGGCCTGCAAAGAACGACAGAGGAATGCTGATGACCAGCGCGCAGGGGCAGCTGATGACCAGGAAGGTGAGCGCCCGGTAGATCCAGACGTCCCATTCCGGCGCGAGTCCCATGCCGAAAATACGCGCCAGCGGCGGCAGAATGGCCAGTGCCAGCGCCGCATAGCATACGGCCGGCGTATAGACCCGGGCAAATTTGGAAATGAAATCCTCCGACCTGGATTTCCGGGAGCTTGCATTTTCCACGAGATCCAGGATCTGGGAGACCGTCGATTCTCCGAATTCCTTCGTGGTGCGGATCTTCAGCACGCCTGTGAGATTGATGCATCCGCTGATGACCTCATGGCCCGCGGTGATGTCCCGCGGCACGCTCTCTCCGGTGAGGGCGCTCGTATTGAGAGAGGAGGTCCCCTCTATCACGACGCCGTCGATCGGCACCTTTTCACCGGGCTGCACGACGATCACGGAGCCGATGGCCACCTCGTCGGGATCGACCTGCTCCAGCACGCCGTCCTTTTCGATGTTTGCGTAGTCCGGACGGATATCCATGAGTTCGCTGATATTTTTACGGCTCCTGCCCACAGCGTAGCTCTGGAACCATTCGCCGATCTGATAGAACAGCATGACCGCCACGGCCTCGGTGTAGTCCCCGCTCCGGTCGTACAGCGCCAGTGCAATGGCGCCCACCGTGGCCACCGCCATAAGGAAATTTTCATCGAAGACCTGCCGGTTCAGAATGCCCCGGACGGCCTTTTTCAGGATGTCATAGCCGATCACCAGATACGGCACCAGATAGAGCAGGAAGCGCACCACGCCTTCCACCGGTGCGAACTCCAATCCGATCATCATGGCGGCCGCTGCCACGATGCGGACCAGCATGATTTTCTGTTTTCTGTTCATTCTATATGTCTCCTTCACGAAACAGGCCGGGCCTGTTCCTTTTCCCTGTCAAAGGAAAGACACCGGCGGGCACTCCCCGGCCGGCGTCCCGCCTCAGCAGTAAATCTCGCAGTCCTCTTCCACCTTCCGGCAGTTGGTCCGTACGTTCTGCATGACCTCGGAGGGATTGGCGCCGTCCTCAAATTCCACATTCATTTTCAGCAGCATGAAATTGACGGTCGCATTTTTTACACCTTCGGTCTTACGGGCCGCTTCCTCCATTTTGTTGGCGCAGTTTGCGCAGTCCACATCGATTTTATAGCTCTTTTTCATCACAGGTTCTCCTTCCCTTTTCTTCAATTAAACGATTGCTTAATCGTTTTCTTTATCTTACCATGCAGACCGGAAAAGTCAAGAGAAAAATTTCTTTTTTCGCTGTCCCCAAAAAATATTTTTCTATTTTTTATTTTGCCATATTATGTGCCTTATAAAATTTCCCTGCGCTATGAAAAAAGTTTTTGCTGACGCCCGTACAAAACGAAATTTTCTGCTATACTATACACGGATACCCCGTGGGGGTATCACTGCTGATACAAGGAGGAGCATGGAATGAAGGAAACCTATACCGTCACGGGCATGACCTGCGCCGCCTGCTCCGCACGGGTGGAAAAAAGCGTGGCTGCGCTCCCCGGTACCCGGACGGTCTCCGTCAATCTGCTGAAAAACAGCATGGCGGTGGACTACGATGAATCGGCGCTTACCAGCGACGCCATCGTACGCGCTGTGGAAAAGGCCGGATACGGCGCTTCTCTCCGCGGAGCCTCCGCCCGGAAGGCAGAGGCAGACCCCGCAAAGGAAGCCTGCCTCGTCATGAAGCGGCGGATGCTCGGGTCCTTTCTGTTTGCGGTGCCGCTCTTTTATCTGTCCATGGGACGGATGCTGGACTGGCCCCTGCCGGACATCGTTCTCGGCGACAGCCATGCCATGGTCTGTGCGCTCACCCAGTTTCTTCTGCTGCTTCCCATTCTGGTCATCAACGGCCATTATTTCCGGCAGGGATTCCGGACGCTGCTCCACGGCTCGCCGAATATGGATTCGCTGGTCGCGCTCGGTGCGGGCGCTTCCGTGCTGTACGGCATCTACGCCATGTACCGCATGGCCATAGCCCTCGGGACCGGTGATGCCGCCGGGGCGGCCGCCTTTTCCCATGAGCTCTATTTTGAAGGCGCCGGCACCATCCTGACGCTCATCACCCTCGGCAAATTCATGGAGGCCCGCGCCAAGGGGCGCACGGCAGATGCCATTCAGGCACTCATGAATCTGGCCCCGAAAACGGCCACGGTGCTCCGCGGCGGTGAGGAGATCACCATTCCTGCCGAGGAGCTCCGCATCGGAGACATTCTCATTGTCCGGGCGGGCGAGGCGATTCCCGCCGACGGCGTGGTGACGGAAGGAACGGCCTCGGTGGATGAATCCGCCATCACCGGCGAAAGCGTCCCCGTCGCCAAGCAGCCCGGCGACACGGTCATCGGCGCGACCATCAGCAAAAGCGGCTTTTTCCGGATGAAGGCGCAGAAGGTGGGCAGCGATACTGCCCTGTCGCAGATCATCCGTCTGGTGGACGAGGCAACCAGCTCCAAGGCGCCCATTGCCAAGCTGGCAGACCGGACGGCGGCGGTCTTTGTGCCGACCGTCATCACAGTGGCGGTCATCGCCGCCGCGGCGTGGCTCTATTTCGGCGCCACGGTGGAATTTGCACTCACCATCGCGGTCTCCGTGCTGGTGGTGTCCTGCCCGTGCGCGCTGGGCCTTGCCACCCCCACCGCCATCATGGTGGGCACCGGACGCGGCGCCACCCACGGCATTCTCATCAAATCGGCGGAAGCGCTGGAAACGGCCCATGCCGTGCAGACCGTGGTTCTCGACAAGACCGGCACCATCACCCGGGGCGCGCCGTCCGTGACGGATATCCTCTGTGCGCCCGGCATTTCTCCGGAACGGCTCCTCACCGCGGCGGCCTCGCTGGAGCATCTGTCGTCCCACCCGCTGGCGGAGGCCGTCATGGAGGAAGCGCGCCGCCGGCAGCTCATGCCCCGCCCGGTGGAGGATTTCACGGAAATCCCCGGCGAAGGCATCCGCGGCCGGACGGACGGCAAAGACTGTCTCGGCGGAAACCGGCGGATGATGGAGGATTTCTCCGTGTCGGGCCTCCCCTCTCCGGAGGAGGAGCAACGGCTGGCCGCTCAGGGCAAGACGCCCCTTTTCTTCGCGGAAAACGGGCGGTTCCTCGGCCTCATCGCCGCCGCCGATACAGTGAAGCCCACCAGCCGCCGCGCGGTCCGGGCCTTCCATGATATGGGCCTTGAGGTGGTGATGCTCACCGGCGATCACCGGCAGACCGCCGAGGCCATCCAGAAGGAGGTCGGCGCAGACCGGGTCATCGCGGAGGTCCTGCCCCAGGACAAGGAGCAGGAGATCCGCCGAATCCAGGAAAGCGGCCGGCGCGTCGCCATGATCGGAGACGGCACCAACGATGCGCCGGCCCTCGCCCGGGCCGATGTGGGCATCGCCGTGGGCGCCGGCACGGACGTGGCCATGGAGTCCGCCGATATCGTGCTCATGCGAAGCGATCTGCTGGACGCGGCGGCAGCCATCGAGCTGTCCCGGGCCACCATCCGCAATATCAAGGAAAATCTTTTCTGGGCCTTTTTCTACAACATTCTCTGCATTCCCGTCGCCGCCGGCTGTCTGTATACGGCCTTCGGCCTCCGGATGAATCCCATGGTGGCGGCCCTCGCCATGAGCTTCAGCTCCGTCTTCGTCGTGAGCAATGCACTGCGTCTCCGTTTCTTTACCCCGCGCTGTACATCGGCTGCTGCGGATGCATCGTCTCCGCAGGCACCTGTACATACAGAAGCGGCGGGCCCCGTTTCAGAGGATGCCGCCGCAGGATCTGCCTCAGAGCAGGAAGGAGGAAATTCCATGAAAAAAATCGTAAGCATCGAAGGCATGATGTGCCAGCACTGCGTCATGCATGTCACCAACGCCCTCTCCGCCGTGGCCGGCGTATCGGACGTATCTGTCAGCCTGGAAGCCGGCGAAGCGGTGGTCACCGCAACGCCGTCCGTCACGGATGACGCGCTCCGGCAGGCGGTCACCGCTGCCGGCTATACCGTCACCGCGGTACGCACCGATGAGGGCTGACCGGGAAAAGGCGGCCCGCTCCATCCGCATCGCCCGGGGGCAGCTGGACGGCGTGCTCCGCATGATCGAGGAGGACCGCTACTGCGTGGATATCTCCAACCAGCTCATGGCCGCAGAAGCCATCCTGCGCCGGGTCAATCAGGACATCCTCCGCGCCCATATCCGGGGCTGTGTCCGGGAGGGGCTCCACAGCGACGAGCCCAATCCGAAGCTGGAGGAGGCGCTCCGCCTGCTGGAAAAGCTCGCTTCCCTGAACGCCTGACAGAGACCGCCGTATAACGGCGGTTTTTCTGTGCTCCGGAGGCGGTTTCCGCTTTCTCTGCGCCATATGGTACAATGGATACTGTAGAAAAGGAGGGCGTACCCATGCCAGAAATCACTCTGCCTCACGACCACGGGCAGCCGATGGAACATGAACTGACGCATATGCCGAGCGTGGAGAATTTCCAGACCGTTGCCAATATCTGCCGGCAGCTCGGCGACGGGAGCCGCATCCGCATTTTCTGGCTCCTGTGCCACTGCGAGGAATGCGTGATCAATCTGTCCTCCATGATGGAAATGAGCAGCCCCGCGGTCTCTCACCATCTGCGCCAGCTGAAGGCGGGCGGCCTCATCGTGAGCCGCCGGGTGGGAAAGGAAGTATACTACCGCGCCGCCGACACGGAGCAGGCCCACCTGCTCCACCACATGATCGAGCAGATCATGAAGATCGCCTGCCCCACAGGCTGATGCCGCTCCCCTGCTTCCGGAAACACCAAAAAGCTCCCATAGGGGAGCCTTTTTATTTACATTCAGAAATATACAAATGCCCGCACAAAAACGCCCTCCTTTTTCAGGAGAGCGTTTTTTCTTAGGCTTTGAGCTTGTCTATGATCTTGTCGATGAATGAGGAGCTTTTCCCCTTGTAGGTGGTGATATCCTCGCCGGAGATGTCCGCGTATTTCAGGAGGGCTTCCTTCTGTTCGCCCTTGAGATTCCGCGGGACCACCACATTGACGATCACATAGAGATCGCCCTTGCCGCTGCCGCGGAGCTTCGGCATGCCGGAGCCGCGGATGCGGAAGCGGGTGCCGCTCTGCGTGCCTGCGGGGATCTTCAGTTCCACCTCATTGTCCAGCGTGAGCACCTTGATGGTATTGCCCAGCGCCGCCGTGGGGAAGGAAATGTCCGCCTTGCAGTAGAGGTCATCGCCGTCACGCTCGAAGTCCGGGTCCTGCTTCACGTAGATGTACACATAGAGATCGCCTGCAGGGCCGCCGCGCTTGCCCGGATTGCCCTCGCCGGCAATGCGCATCCGTACGCCCGTATCGGCGCCGGCCGGAATATTGATCTCCAGCTTCTTCTCCACCATCTGGAGCCCCGAGCCGTGGCAGGTGCTGCATTTCTGCTTGATGATCTTCCCGGTGCCGCCGCAGTACCGGCAGGTGGTGACATTCACCATCTGGCCGAAGGGGCTGTTGCGGACGATCCGTTCCTGTCCCGTGCCGTGGCAGTGCGGGCAGGTATCCACGGAGGTGCCGGGTTCAGCGCCGCTGCCGTGGCACTTGGAGCAGGTCTCCTCCTTCTTCACGGTGAAGGTCTTTTTCACGCCGCTCGCCGCTTCCCGGAGGGTGATCTCCATATCATAACGCAGATCCTCGCCCCGTTCCGGACCGTTTCTCTGGCGCCGTCCGGCTCCGCCGGTGAACATATCGAAAATGTCCCCCATATCGAAGCCGCCCTGGCCGCCAAAGCCCCCGAATCCGCCGAAGCCTCCGAATCCGCCGGCTCCGGCGCCGGCACCGCCCTTCTGGGCCTGCTCATAGGCATCGTGGCCGATCTGGTCATACTGAGACCGCTTGTCCGCATCGGAGAGTGTCTGGTAGGCCTCGTTGACTTCCTTGAATTTATCGGCGGCGGTGGGATCGTCCTTGTTCAGATCCGGATGGTATTTCCGGGCCAGTTTCCGGTAGGCTTTCTTGATGTCGTCTTCTGTGGCGTTTTTATCAACGCCGAGCACTTCATAATAATCCCGAGCTGCCATGTATCCTCATCCTGTCTTATTTCTTGTCGTCGTCCACGACTTTGTAGTCTGCATCGACTACGTCGTCCTTGCTGCCCTGTGCGCCGGCCTGCGGGCCCTGCTGCTGCTGAGCCTGCGCCCCCTGTGCGGCCTGCTGAGCCTGCTGTGCCTGCTGATAGAGTTTTTCCGTCAGTTCATGGAGCGGCTTCGTGAGGGCTTCTGCATCGGCCTTGATCTTTTCTGCATCGTCGCCCTTGAGGGTCTCTTTCAGCTTGGCGATGGCGTCATTGACTTCCTTCACCTTGGCGGCATCCGCCTTGTCTCCCAGTTCCTTCACGGTCTTTTCTGCCTGATAGATGAGAGCTTCTGCATTGTTGCGGGCCGTGACAGCGTCCTTGCGCTTCTTGTCTTCCTCTTCATGGGCCTTTGCATCCTGCTGCATCCGTTCGATTTCTTCATCGGACAGTCCGGAAGAAGAGGTAATGTCGATCTTCTGTTCCTTGCCGGTACCGAGATCCTTTGCGGAAACGTGAACAATGCCGTTCGCATCGATGTCGAAGGTGACCTGAATCTGCGGTACTCCTCTCGGAGCCGGCGGGATGTCGGACAGCTCGAAGCGGCCCAGCGTCTTATTGTCAGCCGCCATCGGACGTTCGCCCTGGAGGACATGGATGTCTACGGACGGCTGGTTGTCTGCTGCCGTGGAGAAGATCTGGGTCTTCTGGGTCGGGATGGTGGTATTTCTCTTGATCATCGTGGTGAATACGCCGCCCAGCGTTTCGATGCCGAGGGACAGCGGGGTGACATCGAGGAGCAGTACGTCCTTGACTTCGCCCTTCAGCACGCCTGCCTGAATGGCAGCGCCGACAGCAACGGATTCATCGGGGTTGATGCCCTTGTTCGGTTCCTTGCCGAATTTATTCTTGATGAGCGTCTGTACCGCGGGGATACGGGAAGAGCCACCTACGAGCAGGATCTTTTCAATGTCTGCTGCGGTCACGCCGGCATCCTTCATGGCGATATCGATCGGAGCGACCGTCGCCTGAACGAGGTCTTCGGTGATGCGGTCGAATTCCGCACGGGTCAGGGTCGCATCGAAGTGGACCGGCTGGCCGTTGGAATCAACGGTGAGGAACGGAAGGTTGATTTCCGTGGACATCACGCCGGACAGTTCGATCTTGGCTTTTTCGCCGGCTTCCTTCAGACGCTGATTCGTCATCGGGTCACGGCGCAGTTCGAAGCCGTTCTGTTTCTTGAAAGTGTCAGCGATCCAGTCCATAACGCGGGCATCGAAATCATCGCCGCCCAGATGGCCGTTGCCGTTGGACGCCTTGACTTCAAATACGCCGTCTGCCAGATCGAGGATGGATACATCGAACGTGCCGCCGCCCAGATCGTAAACGAGGAAGGTGTGTTCCTTGCCGTCATTGATCTTGTCGAGGCCGTAGGCCAGAGAGGATGCGGTCGGTTCGTTGATGATGCGGAGTACGTTCAGGCCTGCGATCTTGCCGGCATCTTTCGTTGCCTGGCGCTGGCTGTCCGTGAAGTATGCCGGGCAGGTGATGACGGCTTCGGATACGGTTTCACCGAGATAGGCTTCTGCATCGGCTTTCAGCTTCTGCAGGATCATTGCGGAAATTTCCTGCGGCGTATAGGATTTGCCGTCGATGGTGACTTTATAATCGCTGCCCATGTGGCGTTTGATGGAAACGATGGTGCGGTCCGGATTGGATACAGCCTGACGCTTTGCCAGCTGGCCCACCAGACGTTCCCCTGTCTTGGAGAAGCCCACCACGGACGGAGTCAGACGGGACCCTTCCGCGTTCGGGATAACGACAGGCTCGCCGCCTTCCATGACGGCCACTACAGAGTTTGTCGTACCAAGATCGATACCAATTACCTTAGACATAAAAAAGCCTCCTTTAAAATATTTGCTGTGTAAAATTTATAGACATCCGGCAAGCCGGAACTGTTATCCATTATGTACGACCTGCACCTTGGCGGGCCGGATGACGCGGTCCTTCATGGCATAGCCCTTCTGGAACACCGCCGCCACCGTGTCGTCCTCCTTGTCCGGAGCGGGCACCTGCATCACCGCTTCATGGAAATGCGGGTCGAACGGCGCGCCTTCGGCGGCGATCTCCTCCACGCCCAGATCGGTGATCACCTTTTCCATCTGCTTCTGCAGCATGGCGAAGCCCTTCACATAAGCGGCGCCGGCTTCATCCCTGGCCATGTGGGCCAGTGCGAGATCAAAATTGTCCAGCACGGGAAGGAATTCCTTCACCACATCGGCGGTCATCTTATCCTTCGCCTCGGCCTGTTCATTTCTGGTGCGGCGGCGGAAATTGTCAAAATCGCCCTGCAGGCGGTCATACTGCCGGATGGCCAGCGCCAGCTTTTCTTCAAGGCCGGCGGCCTTGTCCTCCAGCTCCTTCGCCCGGGCTTCTGCGGCGGCTTCCGCCTCCAGCGCCTTCGAGAGTGCGTCAGACAGCGCTTCGTCCGCTTTCGGTTCCTCTGCCGGCGGTACGTCCTGCTGTACGTCCTCCGGGGAAACCCTGGTTTCCTTCTCTTCCATCGAGAGACCTCCTCTATGTTTTACTTATTCCTTATTTTTCAGCATATGCTCCAGATGCTTCTGCATGAAATACAGAAGCCCGATGACCCGGCCGTATTCCATCCGGGTGGGTCCGATGACGGCCATCGTGCCGATGAGCTCGCCCCCCACATGGAACTGCGCCTTCACCACGGACAGATCGGCCAGCGACTTGTCCGGATTTTCCGAGCCGATGCGCACCGCCAGCGGCCGGTCCATGGCCGTGTCCAGGATGCTGTGAAGCACATCCCGTTCCTCCAGCAGATTCAGGATATCCTGCATTTTTTCCACATTCTGGAATTCCGGCTGGCGGATCAGCCCGGCGGCTCCGCCGCTGTACACCTTCTGCTGCGGCGCCAGCGCCCGGCGCATGGATACGAAAATGCGGCTGAACGGTGTCAGATCCCGTTCGATCTCCTTCTGGAAGGACAGGATGGTCTTTTCATCAGTGGTGCTGAGATCCTTTCCGTGAAGGAAATGGTTCAGCTTGTCCGCCAGAAGCTGCATCTCATCGATGGAGGAGCCCGGCGGGATATTCACCACCGAATTGGATACATTCCCGTCCTGCGTCACCACGAGGAGGATCGCCCGGCGGTCATCCAGCGGCAGGAACCGGATATAGTTGAATATGCACGTCCGAGACACCCGGCGCGCCGCCACCGACAGCGTATGCGTCATGGAGGCCACCACGCGGGCCATATTCCGGAAGATCTCATCCGCCTTCGTGGTCTCGTCGGAGATCATGTGCGTGATGCGTTCCTCTTCCTCCCCGGTCAGCCGGGACGGCTCCATGAGGCAGTCCACATAAAAGCGGTATCCCTTGATGGAGGGAATGCGGCCGGCCGACGTGTGCGGCTGCTCCAGATACCCTTCATCGCCCAGATCCTGCATCTCATTGCGGATCGTGGCGCTCGATACCCCCAGATCGTAGTTTTTGGCGATCGTTCGGGACCCTACCGGTTCAGCGGACGATACATAATCCTGTACCACAGCCCAAAGTATTCTCTTTTTTCGATCATTCATTCCGGATTCGCCCGGATCGGTATTTCTCCGTGCTGTCATTTGAATCACCCTGATTATTAGCACTCTTTTATCATGAGTGCTAACTTGTACATTACAAGAATACCATCACCCTCCCCCATTGTCAAGAAAAAACGCCGGTTTTTCCGGCTGTCTCCGCCCCCTCCGGCAGCCGGCGGCACGGACCCCGGCGCATAGAAAAAACAGGTGGCTGTCCCGCAGCCTGCCTGTTTCTCTTTTCTCTTATTTTTTCAGTTCCAGCGATTCGCCGGGCGCCAGCACATGGGCCGCCACGCCCGCTTCCTCGGCGAGGGCCGCAAATTTTTCCGGGTCCTGCGCAATGATCGGCCAGGTATTGTAGTGAATGGGGATCACCCGCTTCGCCCCGGTCAGCCTGGCCGCTTCCACCGCATCCTCCGGTCCCATGGTGTAGTCGTCGCCGATGGGCAGCACCGCATAATGGATGGGCGCCTTCTTGCCGATGAGCGCCATGTCGCTGAAGAGCGCCGTGTCGCCGGAATAATAGACGTTCACGCCGTCCGTGAACTGGATCAGGAATCCGCACGCCACGCCGCCGGGCACACCGGAGCTGTGCAGTGCCGGCACCATCGTCACCCGTCCGAAGGGCAGCGTCGTGCCACCGCCCAGATTGAGCGGGAACGTCCTGGAGGCCGCATCGCTCACCAGTCCCAGCACCTCCGGAACGGCAATGACAGCCGCGCCGGTCCGTTTCGCAATGGGCGCCGCGTCTCCCAGATGATCGCCGTGCGCATGGGACAGCAGAATATAATCGCACTCCACCTCGTCCGCGCTGATGGCGGCGCTGCCGTTCCCCGTGAGGAACGGATCAAACAGCAGCTTCTCTTTTCCTGTATCGATCAGGAAACAGGCGTGGCCGTAAAAGGTAAATTTCATAGGTCATCCCTCCTTGATATTGATTTTCTGTCTGTATTGTAACATAAAGCGCCGGTCTCACTGCCGGAAAATTTGCTACACAAAAAAGAGGAGCCTTCCGTTCCCCTTTGTCTTTCAGTTTCCTTCCGGATAGATTTCCGCTTCCGAGAAAAGGACCGCCTCGCCGCCGAGGATCACCTGATCTCCTTCCATGCGGCCGTACACGGCGCCGCCCCGGGCCGAGGCCTGCCAGCCGAGAAGCTCCTTTTTACCGATCACCTTTGCCCAGTACGGAAAGATATGGCAGTGGCCGGAGCCGCATACCGGGTCCTCCGGCACCTCCAGCTTGGGCGCAAACGACCGGGATACACAGTCGTATGCCTTTCCCGCCGCCGTGATGTGCAGCAGCAAGCCCGGCAGCTCCGCCACCTTCGACAGATCCGGAGACGCCTTTCTCACAAAATCCCCGCTGTCCATCACACACAGCAGGTCCCGCGCCATATACGCCGCCAGCGGCCGCGCGCCGATTGCCGCCTCCATGGCATCCGTCACCGGGACCTCCTCCAGATGATAAGCGGGAAACGCCATCTCATAGCGGCCGTCTTTTTTCGTCACCGTGAGCACTCCGCTCAGGGTCGTAAAGGACACCGTCTCCGCCTGCGGCTCATAAAAGCGCAGAATCACATAAGCCGTCCCCAGCGTGGCATGTCCGCAGAGATCGATCTCTCCGCCCGGCGTAAACCAGCGGAGACCGTACATATCTCCCTGCTTCACCACAAAGGCCGTCTCTGACAGCTGATTCTCAATGGCGATCTTCTGCATCATCTCATCCGGCAGCCATTCCTTCATGACACACACCGCCGCAGGATTCCCGCGGAACACCTCCCGGGTAAACGCATCCACCACATACTGTTTCATATCATGCACCTCGCTTTCCTGAAATTGTTTCAATATACCATGCCGCCCCGCGCAGCCGCCATCCGTCCGGTCTTTTTATCCACGCAAAAAAGCAGCCCTTTCGAGCTGCTTTTTTGTCGGTTGCCTTCTATCAGAAGCCCCAGCGTACGCCTGCATTCCACTGCCACGGCGTATCGATGTCTCCTCCGAACGTCCGGATCACATCTGCATAGAAGTAGCTTCCGTTCCCCATCTTCCAGTTAAAGCCGAAGCCTGCTTCATACCATGTGTCTCCCAGATCCTGGCTGTAGCTGTTGCTCCGATCACCCAGTCTCACATATGTGTCTGCATCCCCTGCGAATTCATGCAGCACAGAAGCCTTCGCATAGAGGCTTCCCCAGCCGGTATCTTTCCCGGCCTCGAAGCCTATACGGCCTACCGCACTGTACAGCGTATCCTGCGATACGGCAATTTTATTGCTCGTCGTGTAGTCTTCTCCACCGATCCGCATCAGCGACAGCTGTGCCTGCGGCGTCACGAACCAGCCTTCTTTCAGGTCCAGCTTCTTCCCGTATTCTCCGCTGATCGCCGTGCCCCATGCATCATAGTCGCCATGGGTATGGCCCGCTGTTGCATAGTTGTCAAATTCATTGGACAGACGGCCCACTTTCAGCACCAGATCCAGGTACTGTCCGTCGTTCATCAGTCTCGTGCCGTACAGGGACAGGGACGTGCTGTCATTTTCCCCGTATCCGCCGGCATAGGAGGTCTCTCCGTCGGTGTGGCTCACCGCCGCCCCGTAATGCCAGTCGCCCTTCGCCATATCGTAGCCGATCTGGAAATAGTTGTACTGGTTCTTGAAGGCGCCGCTGTATTCAAATTCACCGCGGTTCATCCGTGCCCAGATGCCCTGGCCTTCCTTGGATTCCCGCAGGTCTCCCAGTCTCTGGGACAGCGTGGAATCTTCCTGACGCCATGCAGCAATGCTCACCGCAGCGATATCTCTCATGTTGTCCATGGTGGTCGTCGTATTGTTCTGATGAATGGTGCCGTCTTGAATGGTGCCGGTTCCACCAGCAGCAGCCGTATTCATCACAGCGGAAATGCCGCCATTGATGAGGCCTTCTCCTACGGTGGTCGTAGCGGTCAGCTTCTCACCATCAATGCCTGCACCATCCGTGCCGAACTTGACATTGCCTGCCAGTGTCTCCAGCTGTTTCTGCTGTTCCGTCTTGTCGGTAGAAATATCATCGGCATTAATCCCCATGAAATTGACTCCAAGACGGGCTGTTTTATCAGTAGCTACACTATCAATATTGAGCGTGCCCGCAGAAAATCCACTTTCTGTCTTTTCTGTTTTCATATTGACCGTACCATTACCCTGTACCTCGTCAATATCCAGCGTCTGATTTTCATCACCAGCCATATTGATCACGCCGTGACCTAACGTCAGATGATTGACAAAGCTGTCACCATCTGTCGTCCACTGTGCACCGTCATGGATCCCCAACTGAAACCCGTTAACTTTCAACTTGTCCGGGTCAACTGGTGATGCGTCAGACGTAGAGGTTGTTGAATTACCCACCCAGACAGAGTCGTCTCCAGTAAGATTTATATTAACATAGGAATCTACCGGAGTTCCGGAAGTTTTCCCATCATAGCCAAAATTTAAATTTCCATATAATTTTGTACTGTGTGTACCATCAGTATTAACATTTACCACAGAATATCCGCGTGTATAGATAGCATCTCCAAGAATTGTACCATCTTCGCTACCCGCATACACTTCAAGATCACTATTAATATCTAATTTCCCTTGCGATTGCACCTGAAACCCTACTGCAGATCCCACCGGATTTACAGCATGAATAACCGTCCGATCAGTATCAATAACAACGGAAGACCTGTCGTTATCAGAAATATCATTAGCGCTGGTACTGTTTTGTACAAAAATACCAACAGCTGAACACATTCCACTTTGATCTTCATGTGTTACATTAATTTCCAAGTCATGACCTTTTACAACCATATGACTCGGGTATTGACCATGAGCATCATAAGCCTGAAATGCAGATAATCCCATAGCATAGGTTTGTGTTTGTGTTGCAGTGGCATTAATGGTAATTTTCTGTGTATTTTCAGTTCCAATATTGGCTGTCCCACCTGAATATTGTTGCCCATTAATTTTTACTGTCTCAGCACCGATTCCTACTACACTGGTGTATGAAGCTACATTTCCCGTTCCGGTATTAGTAGCGGAAACCGTTATATTTTCATTATCGGCATTTAATGTCGATCCATTCGTAACCAATACGCCATATACAGCTTTTCCATTACTATCTTCTTCAATTGAAACCTCACTTAAATTCGCAGAAACGGTTTGCCCATTTCCAACAAAAATTTTAGATACAGCTGGATCCTGTATTTCTTCCGCTTCTACCCCCCCCGCATAGCACTGGGCGCCGAGCAGAGCAGCCAGCACCATGGCGGACACATACTTTTTCTTCATACTACCCCTTCTTTCCTAAAATCTAAAAATCTTCGAACAGGGTCTATTTATCCCTGTACTGACCTTACCACTCCTCATACCCCCCGTCAAGTCATATCTATTCTTTGGAAATTATTTTTCATACAATTCAATCCGATAGGTTTTTCTCTGTATTCTGTCCGTATGCTCCGGGCATCAAAAAAGCGGACGCTCTATGGCGTCCGCCTGATTTTTTCAGAAGCTGAACAGGCTGAGCTGTTCTTCTTCGGGGAGGCCTTTCAGGATGCCCATGTCGTCCATGGTCTCCATGATGGTGGCGCTGATCTTGCCGCGCTTCCGGAGGTCTTCCTTGGAGGTGAAGGGATTTTCCTCTCTCGCCCGGACGATCTGCTTGGCCACGTTGTTTCCCAGAGCGGGGATGCAGTTGAACGGCGGGAGGATCTTCCCGTCCACGATCTGGAATTCCGTCGCGCTGGAACGCATGAGGTCGATGGGCAGAAATTCGTAGCCCCGCAGATACATTTCCGCAGCCACCTCGGTGACCACGGCGGCCTTCTTGTCCACATCGCCCGCATTGTCCATGGAGGCCACCCGGGCGAGCTCCGCCTTCTGCGCTTCCAGCCCCTTCAGATTGACCAGGGCATTGAATTTTCCTTCCGCGCGGATCGTGAAATACGAGGCGTAAAAGGCCAGCGGCTGGTAGACCTTGAACCAGGCGATGCGGAAGGCCATCATGACGTACGCCACGGCGTGCGCTCTCGGGAAGAGGTAGGAAATCTTCTTGCAGGAATCGATAAACCATTCCGGCACCTTCGCGGCGCGGATGGCATCCTCATTGTGGGAGAGATTGCCCTTTTTGTCCGCCTTTTCCAGCCCCTTGCCCTTTCGGACATTTTCCATTGTCTTAAAGGACGTGAGGGGCTCCACGCCGTGCTCGATGAGATAGTTCATCACGTCGTCACGGGTGGAAATGGCTTCTTCCAGCTTGACGGTGCCGCTCTTGATGAGGTCCTGCGCGTTGCCGACCCACACGTTCGTCCCGTGGGAAAAACCGGAGATGCGCACCAGCTCGGAGAAGTTCTTCGGCTTCGTGTCCTCCAGCATTTTCCGCACGAAGAGGGTGCCGTACTCCGGCAGGCCGATGGAGCCCACCGTATTCCCCTTATTGCCGATGATTTTCGCCAGATCGTCCGGCGTGTAGCCGAGGGCGTCCGTGGAATTGAAAATGGACACGGTCTTCTGATCGTCGAAGGGAATGTGGAGCGGGTCAATGCCGGTGAGATCCTGCAGTGCACGGATGACCTTCGGATCGTCGTGGCCCAGAATGTCCAGCTTCAGCATGCGGCCGGAGATGGAGTGGTAATCGAAATGGGTGGTGATGGTGCCGGGGATGCGGTTGCCGTCCTCATCCTTTTCGTATTTCTTATCGGCGGAGTACTGGAGCGGCGTGAAGTTGTGGATGTCCATATCGCGAGGGCAGACCATGATGCCCGCCGGATGCTGGCCCGTATTCGTCTTAACGCCGATGACGCCGCCGGCGATCTTTTCGAGATAGATATCGTTCACGTGGAGGCCGCGCACTTCCGCATACCGCCGGGCCACGCCGTAGGCGTTCTTTTCCTGCAGGCCGGAAATGGTGCCGGCGCGGAATACGTTGTCCCGGCCGAAGAGCTCCTCCGTGTATTTATGAGCCACGCTCTGGTCGTCGCCGGAGGAGAAATTGAGGTCGATATCCGGCACCTTGTCGCCGTCGAAGCCGAGGAATACGGCAAACGGGATATTGTGGCCGTTTTTGTTCAGCGGCGCTCCGCACTGCGGGCAGGCCTTATCGGCCAGGTCGAAGCCGCCGCCCACGGACCCGTCCGTAAAGAAATGGGTCCAGTGGCATTTCGGGCACACGTAATGCGGCGGGAGCGGATTGACCTCCGTGATGCCCGCCATGGTGGCGACGAAGGAGGAGCCCACCGAGCCCCGGGAGCCCACGAGGTAGCCCCGGTCATTGGAGTGCTTCACCAGCTTGTGGGCAATGTAATACAGCACGCCGTACCCGTGCTTGATGATCGGCGTCAGCTCCTGCTTGAGCCGCGCCTCCACCAGTTCGGGCAGCGGATCCCCGTAGATGGCCTTCGCATTGTCGTAGCACATCTTCACCAGCGCTTCATCGGCGCCGGAGATCTTCGGGTTGTACGATTTCCATTCCTCGGCGAGCGGCTCGAGACGTTCGCACATATCGGCGATCTTCCGCGTATTGGTGACGACGATCTCATAGGCCTTTTCCGGCGGGAGATAATCGAATTCCGCCAGCATTTCCTTCGTGGTGCGAATGAATACCGCCGGATGGGACTCCTTCTGACCCGGGCGGTCCCACTTGGCCAGCAGGATGTCCCGGTTGATCTGGTCCTCCCGGAAGAGGAAATGGGCGTCCGAGGTGGCGCAGCAGGGAATGCCCGCCTTGTCGGCGATCTCGATCACCTTCCGGTTCAGGTCCTGCAAATCCTTCTCCGTAGTGATCTTCCCGTACTTGTCGTCATTCAGCAGGAATTCGTTATTGCCCAGCGGCTGCACTTCCAGATAGTCGTAGAACCGCGCCAGCTCTATGAGCTTTTCATCCGTCTCGCCGGCGAGCACCGCCCGGAAAAATTCGCCCATGACGCACGCCGAGCCGTAAATGAGGCCGTCGTGCAGCTCCGCCAGCAGCGGCTTCGGGATAAGCGGCCGCTTTTTGTAGTATTTCAGGCAGGAGAAGGTCACCAGCCGGTACAGGTTCCGCAGGCCGGTCATATTCTTCGCCAGAATGATGATATGGCTGTATTTCTGGCGGTCCATGTCGATATCCTCGGGGATGTCCTGGATCATGTACCCTTCCATGCCGTAGAGGATCTTTTCGCCGTATTTCTTGGAATAGTCCTGAATCTTCGGGAAGGCCTGAATGACCCCGTGGTCGGTGATGGCGATGGCCGGCGCGCCCCATGCGGCGGCGGTCTTGATGGCTTCCTCCGCATCGATGAGGCCGTCGAGGCTCATCTTCGTGTGGAGATGGAGCTCCACGCGTACTTCCTCCGCGTCATCGGTATGCTCGGCTTTCTTTTTTTCGCCCTTTTCCAGCTGGTTGATATTCATGACCAGCCCGCCGGAAAATTTATCCAGCCGCACATTCCCGCGGACGCGCACGGGCATTCCTGCTTTCAGATTTTTGTCCAGCACCTCGGCGTCTTCCGCCCGGTCGAAGAAGCGCTTGCAGCTCATGCCGTTCGTTTCATCGGCCACCTTCAGCAGATAGAGGCGCTTATTGTCCCGCAGCTCCCGGGAATCGAAGGACACGAGCGTCCCCTCGAGGATCACGCCGTCCGCTTCCTCGGTGATGCTGCTGATGGGCACCGCCTCGCCGCGGATGGGCTTTTTCCCGATGAAGACCCCGGAGAAATCCTGTGCGGCCTCTGCCTTTTTCGCGGCCGGCCGGAAAGCCTCCCGGGGCAGCACATCCCGCAGAGAAGGCAGGCTCTCGGGCATGGCAAATCCCGGCGCCGGAGCGGGGGCTTCCTCTTCCTCCGGAGGCGCGCTCTCCTGCATCCGCGCCGCTGCCTGGATCTCCTCCAGTGTGGGCGGATGGTAGGCCTCTTCCTCCGGGGGAATGTAGGCGTCATCATCGGGCAGCGGAATGTCCGCGCCGAAGTCCTCGCCGCTTTCCGCCGGCAGTTCCTCGTCGGGAAGCGGCGCCATGGCGGATTCCTCCTCCGGGCGGACCATGTCCATCCCCACGGGCGGTACGCCGCGGAACACTTCCTCCGTCACGTCCTCGCCGTTGATCAGGATCTCCTCCACGCCGCAGAGAGCCGCGCCCATGTCACGGAGCACGGCCAGCGCCGCGCCCCGGTGCTCCGCCTGGATGTACCAGGCACGGCTCTCCGTATCGATCTCCATGAGCGTGATGTCCGCTTCATTCTGTCTGCACCGCAGACGATATTTTGCCATAGGTCCTCCTTATGCCGGCCGGCGGGACGGTTCCCCGGAGGTGCCCTCCACTGGTTTCGTCCCTGCCGGGCTGTCTCCGCCGGATGGTGCCGCCGGTTTCTCCGCCGCCTTTTTATCCTTTTCCATCTGTTTCGCGTCTTTATAGGTGATGATCGTATCCACTGCATCATAGACGGAACGGAAGCTGTCGCTGTACATGGTGCCGTCCTGCCGCACGGCCTGACGGACCACGGTCACATCGTATCCGTCATTGCCCTCTTCGACCTTCTTTTCCTCGCTCTGCGACGGATCGACCTTATATACGGTACGGTGCGGCAGCGTCTTGTTCTCCGTCTCCGTGAGGCTCACCTGCCGCATCTCGTCCTCCCGATTCCCCAGCACATACATGGTGAGAGCCCCCGGCTCATAGACCGCGCAGAGGTAGACCGGCTTCGACAGATCGTTCACGAAGCAGAAATCCAGATAATTGTCCGCCACGGTCGCATCCTGCCCGATGGGCACATAAGCCACCGGCGCGAAATGGCAGGTGCGCTCCGTCACGGCCAGACCGGCCAGCAGCACCGCATTGAAAAGGGTGGTGCTCACCTGGCAGACGCCGCCCCCTGCATCGGGGACCAGCTTGCCGTCCATAAAGACCGGTGCGCTGAGATAGCCGTTCGCCGCGGTGCGCAGCCCCGTAGCGGCATTGAAGGAAAAGCTCTCCCCGGGCTGAAGGATCCAGCCATCCACGCTCCGCGCCGCCCGCTCGATATTGCTGCTGCGGTTCGGGTCCATGGAAAAATAGGTGGTATACACGCCGAGCACCCGGTCGATCTGCTGGCGCATTTCCTTTGTAAAGGAGGAATATTTCTCTGCGGACACGGGGATCTCCACGGTGCCGCCCCGGCCGGACAGGATCTGCGCCTCAGCGGCTTTCCGGAGCGCTTCGCCGTCGATCTCCATGTAGGGCTTCTCCTCCGGGAAGGTCACCGTGCCGTCCCCGGAAATCACGGGACGCACCGCCTCCGGCGGCGTGCTGTACTTTTCCGCCAGCTGCCGGATGGCCTGATTCAGCGCCTCCCTGTCATAGGTCAGACGAAGCTCCACCGGGAGCCCCCCTGCGAGCGACTGCCACTGCCGCATCCAGTCGGAGAGGAGGCTGCCGTCCCGCCCGACGGTGAGAAGGCGGTCCGCCTCCTGCTGCGGGTCCACCCGGACCTGAAGCATTTCGTAGGACCAGTCCTCCCGGATATCCCCGTGCTGCACCGTCAGAGACTGCCCGGCCAGCCGCCGGTTTTCCTCCCCGATCAGCGCGGTGAGCTCCTCCCGGGACATGCCGCCGGCGGAAACGCCGTCCACGGTCAGTCCGTGAATGGCCCGGCCGCTGCCGTTGCAAAGAAAAGGCAGCGAAAGTACGCCCACAAGGACGGCTGCCGCCGCTGCCCTCCCTATTTTTTTCATTGTTGAAATGGAC
>CAKMIA010000016.1 GCA_927353735.1 uncultured Veillonellaceae bacterium | reverse complement strand
AAGACCGTAAATGCCCTGGAAGAGTTCGTCAAACAGCTGGCTATTCTGAGCCAAAATGTCCATGATAATTCCTCCTTAAAAGAAATACCGACATCGGCCCTTCTCTGCAAAAACGGAATATAAGCAAGTTTTGGATTGACAGGTCCTGCAGAAAAGACCGCCGATGCATTTCAGCCTGCTCTCTGCCCTCCTTTCCGGCTGAGAATACAGGTGGAGCCGCACATGGCTTTTACGCCTCCGCCATGTTCCGATTCTAAGCGATAAATTTTCCTTAGTCAATATGAAATATTTTTGTTTATATAATATTGTAATTCTATTTTTTCTCTAAAATCCATGTTTATGTTTTATATTTATGAAATGTACCGTTTTCTTTTTATGTATATTTAATAACGCATTTTATTGATTATTTTGTTATGTTTTATTCAGACATTTGGTGTAAAATAGTTTTATATTCCTGCCTGTTTTTTTGCGCTGCAAAGGAGTTTCTATGAAAGAAGAAAAGATTTTCAGAGATCAGTCCGAGGTCCACCGCACCTACATGGTCATTTACGGAACGCTTGGCATCTGTCTGCTGGGCTATGCGGCCATGACCGTACGGTACATCTATCATATGCATCAGATTCCCTGGCTGGATGTCATCACGGAACTGCTCCTGCTTCTCTTCCTCGGCTCGACGGCCATGGCCCGCTCGACCTATGAGCTCCATGAAAAAGAGCTGGTCATCATCAGCTCCAGCCTCTTCCGCACGAGGAAACTGGCTATCCCCTACAGCGCCATCGACGGCGCCTTCCATTTCAAGGTGGAACCCATCAAGACCATCGCCTACCGCCACACCTACCGCATGTACGGCAGCATGGACAAGCGGGAAATCTGGTCGCTGGTCTACAACATGCCCAATACGGACAAGGTCTCCCGCGTTCTCATGAAAGCCTCCGAGGCATTCTGGGAAGAATTCGAAAAGCGTCTCCCCGGCCGCATCCGCGTTTCCCAAGAAGCTGTGCTGAAGCACGCCTACTACCACATCAGCGGCGCCGATCTGAAGAAGAACCGCAACCGTGCGAAAAAGGCAGCTGCCGCAGAAGCCGCGGAAGAAGAAGCACTGCAGAATGCAGAAGCCGCCCCGCAGCAGGAAACGCCTGCGGCTGAGCCGGCAGTCATCACGGAAACCGCGCCGAAGACGGACGCCTCCCCCGCAGAAGCTGCCGCTCCTGAAACGGATGCCTCCAAAGAGAAAAAAGACAATCAGTAAATGATCCCATACAAAAACGGATGCTCCTCCGGCATCCGTTTTATATTGGCTGTTGTTCTTCTGCTTTTCCTCCCGTCTTTCAGGCCGGACGCCGTCCCTGCGCTCTTCCCTGCCATCCACGGCACTCCACCGGCCGTCCCGGGAATCATTCCCCGCCTTCCTCTTTCCGGTCCCAGGCACTCCGACAAGGCGTCTGCACAGCCAGCAGGATGCGGCCCGTTTTCCTTCTGATTTCTAAATGATCTGGTATACAGAAGGAGACAGCAGCCGCCCGGCGGAGATATACAATCTGCCGGCCGCCTTCTCTTTTCTTTTATTTTCTGTCCGTTTTCCATTTTCGTTATACAGGCAATACAAAAAGCCGCAGCCCGAAGGCTGCGGCCTTTTTATTACGGTTCAGGTGAGAGTATTAGAGTCCGAGGATGCCGAAGAATACGTAGCAGACGAAGCCGCCGACTACGGACATTCCCAGGCCCCAGAACAGAAGGTTTCTGAACAGGATGCCCTTCGCCTTGTCGTCTACTGCCGCGTTGGCAATGCACAGCGCGCCCAGCGTGGACAGAGGAGAGGTATCTACCAGGTGTGCACCAATGTTGATGGAGGATGCGAGACGTACTGCATGATCTGCATCAAACGTGCCCACTGCCTGCAGCAGGCCCGGTACCATGTTCAGGAACATCGGCATTACGACGCCGGAGGAGCTGGAGTATGCGGAAATCAGACCTGCGATGAAGCCTACAACGCCGTTGATCGTGGTGCCGTTGGAAATAACAGCGATCATGTCGATCATAGCGTTCAGGCCGCCTGCCTTATCCATGACGTTGATCAGGACAGACATACCGCAGACCATGAGGATAACGCCCCAGGGCATCTTCTTGACGGCTTCGCCGTCATCCGCAATGTTGAAGAGAATAAAGGTGGTGCCAATGATGAAGGCCAGCATGCCTACATCAAGTTTGAAGAAAATAACGCCAACTACCAGTACAACCATCGTGAAGAGAGTGTACTTCTGCTTCCAGTCGAAGGGTTCCGGCTTCGGAGCAATGGAGTCGATGTCGAAGCTCTTATCGGAGCCGGCACGCTTCATCCAGGCAAGGCCGCCGGTGATGAAGAAGCCGCCGAAGTTGACTACGCCCTGAGCAATTTCAGAGTTCCAGTGAATCTTCCAGCCCAGGCCGGAAAGAGCTTCCTGAGGAATGCCGACCTGCGGTGCCCACTGGGAAATGATCCCCTGAGAAATGATGCCGTTCGGTGCGAAAGGAGAGAATGCCGCGCCGTTTGCTGCACCGACAACCAGAAGGGTCATGCAGAACGGGGACAGTCCGATACGGCCTGCGATAGCCATGCACATCGGTGCCATCAGGGCGCAGGTGGCGATGTTGCCGGGGCCGATCGTGGTAATGAAGGTTACCAGGAAGAAAAGAATGAACGGGATCAGGCGGATATTCGACTTTGCAAGACGAACGCACACAGCAGAGAATTTCTCCATCGTGCCGTTGACCTGAGCGGCAGAGAACATAAAGGTTACGCCGACGAGGATCATGAACAGGCTGAGCGGCCAGCCTTTGTAAATTTCACTGATCTTCATGCCCGAGAAAACGATGCCTACGAGAAGGCCGCCTGCAGTGCCGAGGATACCTACGTTGATATCACGGAAGCAGGAAAAAAGGACGATTGCCACCAGTACGATGATGGAGGCAAGAGCCGGGGTTGAAATATCCATTGAAAAAACTACACCACCTTAACAAACAAAGAACCTCTGGTGTATCGGGTTCATTCCAGAATAAAAAACACACCTGAACCGGCATATGCCTGAAACAGTACGGCATTCGCCATATCATGCGGGGCCCCGGACAGCCATTTATGAATTAAAAAGTTCTGAAATCCCGGCGGTCCGCTTGCCACCGATGTCATACAGCTGTCCTGTTCCGGTCCTTCGCACGCATATACCATGCTGTCCTGTTTCAGACATTATGAGCCTATCATAACAAAGCAGCTATACACTGTCAATCTAAAAAAACACCTATGTCGGCGCGCCTATTATAGCTTCATGTAATGGCAGAAAACGGCCGCCCTGAAGATTCCTCGGCCGGATCCGCAGCTGTTTTTCCTTTCCCGCGGATGTCCTGCCGGGGCGTCCTGCAGAGGCAGCTTTCTTCTCTTCCCTGCCCGTTTCTCTCCCCTTTCCGGATTTTCAGACACACAAAAACGCAGCTGTCATATGACAGCTGCGTTTTTTCTGTCCGTTATCCTGTAACCGGTATTACAGTCCCAGGATGCCGAAGAATACGTAGCAGACAAAGCCGCCGACTACGGACATTCCCAGGCCCCAGAACAGAAGGTTTCTGAACAGGATGCCCTTCGCCTTGTCGTCTACTGCCGCGTTGGCAATGCACAGCGCGCCCAGCGTGGACAGAGGAGAGGTATCTACCAGGTGTGCACCAATGTTGATGGAGGATGCGAGACGTACTGCATGATCTGCATCAAACGTGCCCACTGCCTGCAGCAGGCCCGGTACCATGTTCAGGAACATCGGCATTACGACGCCGGAGGAGCTGGAGTATGCGGAAATCAGACCTGCGATGAAGCCTACAACGCCGTTGATCGTGGTGCCGTTGGAAATAACAGCGATCATGTCGATCATAGCGTTCAGGCCGCCTGCCTTATCCATGACGTTGATCAGGACAGACATACCGCAGACCATCGTGATGACGCCCCAGGGCATCTTCTTAACGGCTTCGCCGTCATCCGCAATGTTGAAGAGAATGTAGGTGGTGCCGATGATGAAGGACATCATGCCTACGTCCAGTTTGAATGCAATAACGCCGACAACCAGTACAACCATCGTGAAGAGGGTGTATTTCTGCTTCCAGTCGAAAGCTTCCGGCTTCGGAGCAATGGTGTCGATGTCGAAGTCCGCGCCGCCTTTGGCTTTGCCCATCCAGGCAAGGCCGCCGGTGAGGAAGAAGCCGCCGAAGTTTACGATGCCCTGAGCGATTTCAGAGTTCCAATGTACCTTCCAGGCAAGGCCAGACAGTGCTTCCTGAGGAATGCCAACCTGCGGTGCCCACTGGGCAATGATGCCGTTGGAGATGATGCCGGTCGGTGCGAACGGAGAGAATGCTGCGCCGTTTGCTGCACCGACAACCAGAAGGGTCATGCAGAACGGGGACAGTCCGATACGGCCTGCGATAGCCATGCACATCGGTGCCATCAGGGCGCAGGTGGCGATGTTGCCGGGGCCGATCGTGGTAATGAAGGTTACCAGGAAGAAAAGAATGAACGGGATCAGGCGGATATTCGACTTTGCAAGACGAACGCATACGGCGGAGAATTTCTCCATCGTGCCGTTAACCTGAGCCGCAGAGAACATGAAAGTGACCCCGACGAGGATCATGAACAGGCTGAGAGGCCAGCCTTTGTAAACGTCATTGATCTTCATGCCGGAGAAGACCATGCCTACGATCAGGCCGCCTGCCGTACCGAGGATACCTACGTTGATATCACGGAAGCAGGAGAAGAGAACGATTGCCACCAGTACGATGATGGAGGCAAGAGCCGGGGTTGAAATATCCATTTGGATTACACCACCTTTTTTCGTAAAAGAGAGGTGTATTCCCGCATCTCCCGTGAGAATGCGGGAATGCGCCCCAAAATGCAGAACCTCATCTGCATTTCAAGTGTTTCTTGAGATTCCAGATTATTTCGCCGGGAAAATCTTCGTCAGCATTTTGGTCAGAAGAACGAAAACACCGATTACGATAAACATCAGCGGTACACATACGACCATCTGGAAAAGTGCTGCACTAACAGGATTCATACTGTTACCCCCTTATTTCGACAGCAGCGGGATCATGCAGAGCACGAGACCGCCTGCAACGACAGAGGCAATCTGACCAGCTACGTTGACACCGATTGCATCCTGGACGATGAAGTTCGTCGGATCTTCTTTCAGTGCCATCTTAGCAATTACACGGCCGGACATCGGGAATGCAGAAATGCCGCATGCACCGATCATCGGGTTGATCTTCTTGCTCAGGAACAGGTTCAGGATCTTTGCGAAGATGACGCCGCCTGCCGTATCGAATACGAAGGCTACTGCGCCCAGGCACAGGATCTTGAATACGTCGAAAGTCAGGAAGTTGTCTGCCGTCATCGTGGACCCTACTACCAGACCGAGGAACAGGGTAACCAGGTTGGACAGGTCATCCTTTGCGCAGTCTGCCAGATCATCGGTGCAGCCGGATACCTTCAGCAGGTTGCCGAACATCAGAGCGCCGATCAGCGGTACGGAAATAGGAGCAACAATGCCGGCGACCATAACGATCATCAGCGGGAAAATGAAGATTGCACGATCGGAAACCGGAGCTTCACCGGTGAACGGCATGCGGATCTGACGTTCATGCTTCGTGGTGAGCAGTTTGATGATCGGAGGCTGAATAACCGGTACCAGAGACATGTAGCAGTATGCAGCTACGGACAACGGTCCAAGCATTTCCTGTGCGTAACGGGATGCCACGAAGATCGTGGTCGGGCCGTCAGCTGCACCGATGATGCCGATGGCTGCCGCCTGGTTGAAGGGGAAGCCCAGCAGCGTTGCAAGGAACGCGGTCATGAAAATACCGAACTGAGCTGCTGCTGCGAAGAGCATGACGAAAGGCTTTCTCATAAGCGGATCGAATTCACACATCGCGCCGATGGCGATAAAGATCATAACAGGGAAAAGTTCGTTTGCGATACCCGCTTTGTAAAGCACATACAGGAAGCCTTCGCTTCCGGGGTCCTGGAGCACTGCATAGTGACCGGGGATGTTGGCAAGGATACAGCCAATACCCATCGGGAAGAGCAGCATCGGTTCATAATCATATCTGACGGCCAGGAACATAAGTACGAAGCCTACGACGAACATCGCGAGGATGCCCACATCGGCAAGACCGTAAATGCCCTGGAAGAGTTCGTCAAACAGCTGGCTATTCTGAGCCAAAGCGTCCATGATAAATCCTCCTCTAAAATGAAAAATACGCTTTTGTTAGAAACATTTCTTCTTTGTGGACCTTAATTCCGTATTTTCTTTCAGATCCATAAAGAAACGAATCATAACAGTCCGCGGTCGGCGGTCTTTTCTGACTCCCTCCTTTCCGACCATAAGATAAATGCCCTATGAGAAACCTGTCCTCATAGCACGCCTTCATTGTAGGAGATGCCTATTTTCGTGTCAACACAGCGCTCCGTCAGCGGTTTTCTCCTGTTTAGGAATGGAATTTGACAAAATTTTTTGAATATGTATATCTCCATTACAATTCATGTAAAGAAAGTTATGATTTTTCTTACGTCCTAAGTGCCTGATTTTGCGCACAAAAAAGGTCTGAAACGACTTTAAGTACGTTTCAGACCTTTACATCTGCTGATGAAGTTTCCGGATGTCCTTCAGCTGTATATTACAGGCCGAGGAGACCGAAAGCTACGTAGCAGACAACGCCGCCGACTACGGACATGGACAGCCCCCACAGCAGAAGGTTGCGGAAGAGTACGCCCTTGTCCTCGGTGACTGCATTGGCGATGCACAGCGCGCCCAGAGTGGACAGCGGGGAGGTATCTACCAGGTGAGCACCGATATCGATGGAGGATGCGAGACGAACTGCATGATCTGCATCGACCGTGTTGACAGCTTCCAGCAGACCGGGAACCATGCTGAGGAACATCGGCATGATAACGCCGGAGGAGCTGGAGTATGCGGAGAGCAGACCTGCGATGAAGCCTACAACGCCGGTGATCGTGGTGCCGTTGGAAATGATGGCAATGACATCGATCAGTGCGTTCAGGCCGCCTGCCTTATCCATGACGTTGATCAGGACAGACATACCGCAGACCATGACGATGACGCCCCAGGGCATAGCCTTGACTGCTTCGCCGTCATCCGCAATGTTGAAGAGAATGTAGGTGGTGCCGATGACGAATGCCATCATGCCTACGTCGAGTTTGAAGAAAATAACGCCGCATACGAGAACGAGCATCGTGAAGAGCGTGTATTTCTGTTTCCAGTCGAAGGGTTCCGGCTTCGGAGCGATGGTGTCGATGTCGAAGTTCGCGCCGCCTTTGGCCTTTGCCATCCAGGCGATACCGCCGGTGAGGAAGAAGCCGCCGAAGTTTACGATACCCTGTACAATTTCAGAGTTCCAGTGGATCTTCCAGGCAATGCCGGAAAGAGCTTCCTGAGGAATGCCGACCTGCGGTGCCCACTGGGCAATGAGGCCGTTGGAAATGATGCCGGTCGGAGAGAACGGAGACAGAGCTGCGCCGTTTGCCGCACCGACGACCAGAAGGGTCATGCAGAACGGGGACAGTCCGATACGGCCTGCGATAGCCATGCACATCGGTGCCATCAGAGCGGTGGAAGCGATGTTGCCGGGGCCGATCGTGGTAATGAAGGTTACCAGAATAAAGAGAATGAACGGGATCAGGCGGATGTTCGCTTTTGCAAGACGAACGCATACGGCGGAGAATTTCTCCATCGTGCCGTTGACCTGAGCCGCAGAGAACATGAAGGTGACCCCAACGAGGATCATGAACAGGCTGAGAGGCCAGCCTTTATAGACTTCGCTGATCTTCATGCCGGCAAAGACCATGCCTACGAGAAGACCGCCTGCGGTGCCGAGGATACCTACGTTGATATCACGGAAGCAGGAGAAGAGAACGATTGCCACCAGTACGATGATGGAGGCAAGAGCCGGAGTTGAAATATCCATTTGGATTACACCACCTTTTTCTGTCAAAAGAAAGGTGTGTCCCCGCGCTCCCAACAGCGCAGGGGCGCGCCCCGGATCAGAGGACTGTGTATCCCCCGTTCCTTACGATTATTTCGCCGGGAAAATCTTGGTCAGCATTTTGGTCAGAACAACGAAAATGCCGATAACAACGAACATCAGAGGTACGCATACGACCATCTGAAAAAGTGCTGCACTTGTCGGACTCATGTAAATTCCTCCTTATTTGGACAGCATCGGGATCATGCAGACGACGAGGCCGCCGGCTACAACGGATGCGATCTGACCAGCTACGTTAACGCCGATAGCGTCCTGAACGATGAAGTTGGTCGGGTCGTCCTTCAGTGCCATCTTAGCGATTACACGGCCGGACATCGGGAATGCAGAAATGCCGCATGCACCGATCATCGGGTTGATCTTCTTGCTCAGGAACAGGTTCAGGATCTTTGCGAAGATGACGCCGCCTGCCGTATCGAATACGAAGGCTACAGCGCCCAGGCACAGAATCTTGAATACGTCGAAGGTCAGGAAGTTTTCAGCTGTCATGGTGGAGCCTACTACCAGACCGAGGAACAGGGTAACCAGATTGGACAGGTCATCCTTTGCGCAGTTGGCAAGCTGATCCGTGCAGCCGGATACTTTCAGCAGGTTGCCGAACATCAGAGCGCCGATCAGCGGTACGGACATCGGAGCCACGATACCAGCGACCATGACGATCATCAGCGGGAAAATGAAGAGTGCACGATCAGAAACCGGGGTGTCACCAGTGAACGGCATACGGATCTGACGTTCTTTTTTCGTGGTGAGCAGTTTGATGATCGGAGGCTGAATAACCGGTACCAGAGACATGTAGCAGTATGCAGCTACGGACAACGGTCCAAGCATTTCCTGTGCGTAACGGGATGCTACGAAGATCGTGGTCGGGCCGTCAGCTGCACCGATGATGCCGATGGAAGCTGCCTGGTTGAAGGGGAAGCCGATGCATGCAGCAAGGAATGCGGTCATGAAAATACCGAACTGAGCTGCTGCTGCGAAGAACATAACAAACGGCTTTCTCATAAGCGGGCTGAATTCGCACATCGCACCGATGGCGATAAAGATCATAACAGGGAAAAGTTCGTTAGCGATACCCGCTTTGTACAGAACGAAAAGGAAACCTTCCGCGCCCGGTTCCTGCAGAACTGCGTAATGGCCGGGGATGTTGGCAAGGATACAGCCGACGCCCATCGGGAAGAGCAGCATCGGTTCATAGTCATATCTGACTGCCAGGAACATCAGGATGAAGCCGATGACGAACATCGAAAGGATGCCGATATCAGCAACGCCGTAGATACCCTGGAAAAGCTCGTCAAACAGATGGCTGTTCTGAGCCAAAGTATCCATCATGATAATAAATCCTCCTCTAACGTTGTTTCTACATGTGTTATAAACCTACATAATCTAAAATCATTTATCATATTTTATTTCAGTTTCATAAATCATGCAGTTTATAACCTGATGTAAATGCCGGTCTTTCCTTACTCCCTCCTCCTTGACCATAGAATGTGCAGTGATTGAATTTTGTAATTTCAATAACTACATCCCCATTTTACGGGACAGCATTTTATCTGTCAATGCACAGGCCTTGATATGGATGTTGTCCTCTGTCTCCGGTACTTTACATTTTGCTCCCACCCATGCCTTTTTTCCTTCTTTCTTATAAATTTTAGTTTATGTATTTGCCCGTAAAAAAAGGCGATACACCCCTTTCTCTTCCTCTCTTTCCTCTCGGTTTTTCGGAATATTTATTTTCTTTGTCCTGTGTTTATAAAATAATTTATAAAAAATTGTTCCAGTGTAATAAAAGACAGCGGCTTTCTGTCATGCCGCTGTCTCATGTAAAAGAATATGTATTACTTTTTAAGAACGTCCTCCACCGCTTCCCGGCAGAGTTCCACCGCCTTGTCTGCCGTTTCCCGGTCCAGCGTGAGCGGCGGATTGAAATAGATCACGTCTCCCATGGGACGCAGGACCAGTCCCCGCGCCATGGCCCGGCGGAAGATCTGCCAGCCGATGCGCCGCGCCGGATCAAAGGGCTTCTTCGTTTCCCTGTCCTCCACGAGCTCCATGGCATTGATGAGGCCGATATGGCGGATCTCGCCCATATTGGGATGATCCCCCAGCGCCTCTTCCAGCCGCTCATGGAGATATACGCCCGTTTCGGCGGCCTTTTCCAGGATATGGTCACGCTTCATGATGCGGAGCACCGCCAGCGCCGCAGCGCATCCGATGGGGTTGCCCGCATAGGTATGGCTGTGAACGAAGGCCTTGTGCTTGCCGTAATCGTCATAGAAGGCGTCGTAGATCTGTTCCGTGGTGATGGTGATGGACATGGGGAGATAGCCCCCGGTGAGTCCCTTGGAGGTGCAGAGGATATCCGGGCTGATGCCGGCGTGCTCGATGGCAAACAGTTTTCCCGTGCGTCCGAAGCCGGCGGCGATCTCGTCATCGATCATGAGGACGCCGTACTCGTCGCAGAGCTTCCGCAGCTTCCGCAGGTATTCCGCCGGATAGATGCGCATGCCCGCCGCGCCCTGCAGGATCGGCTCCACGATGACCGCCGCCGTTTCCTTTCCGAACTTTTCGAAGGCCGCCTCGGCACTCTCGAAGCATTCGCACGAGCAGGTGTCGCGCGTCTTGTGATAGGGACAGCGGAAGCAGTCCAGCCCGTCAAAATGGATGTTGTGCATCATCATGGGCTGGTAGATCTTCGCGTACATGTCCATGCCGCCCACGGAGAGCGCTCCGATGGTCTCGCCGTGATAGGACTCGGAGAGACACATGAACCGCTGCCGCTCCGGATGGCCCGTCTGGTAGTGGTACTGGAAGGCCATTTTCAGGGCGCATTCCACGGCGGAGGAGCCGTTGTCGCAGAAGCTGTACCGGCAGAGCCCCTCCGGCAGAAGCGGCGTCAGCTCCCGGCAGAGCTCAATGGCCGGCTTGTGGGAGAAATTGGTGAAGATCACGTGCTCCAGCTGGTCCACCTGCTGTTTGATCGCTTCATTGATCTCCGGATTGCAGTGTCCCAGCAGGTTGCACCACCAGGAGCTGATGATATCCAGATAGGGCTTCCCCTCCGTGTCATACAGGTACAGCCCCTTCGCGTGGTCGATGACCACCGGCGGAAAGACCTCCGCGTCCTTCATCTGCTGCGCCGGATGCCAGATATATTTTTCGTCCTCTTTTTCCCAGTCGATCGTTTCGCTCATGACCGTCCTCCTCATTCATACAGCGACGCCAGCAGCGCCGGGTCCGCATCGATGACCGCATCGCCGCGGCGGATCTTCGCCAGCACGGGCAGTCCCGTCATTTCCTCGATCATCTTCACATTGTCTTCTTCCATGACGCCGCCCTTCCAGTTGTTCAGCAGGACGCCCTTCACCGGCAGCTCCCGGGCTTTCATGTAGAATGCGGTGAGCACCACGTGATTGATGGTGCCCAGGCCGGCATCCGCCACGATCAGGGACGGCAGATGGAGCCAGTGCACGATGTCCTCCAGATAATACACGGCCTTTTCATCGTGCCGGATGGGGCAGCAGATGCCGCCGCTTCCTTCCATGGTCACATAGGGATAACGCGCCGCTGCCCGGGCCCACCCGGCAAGGATGACCTCCTTTTCCACGGGATGGCCCTCCATGCGCGCCGCCAGATGGGGCGATACGGCATGTTTATACAGATAGGACAGCAGCATGTCCTCGCTCTCCCCGATGCCCGCAAAGCGGTTCACGAAGCCGGCGTCGCTTTCCGCCACGGAATCGGCGCCGCTGATGGCCGCCTTGTAATAGCCGGCATCATAGCCGGCCTCCCGGAGCGTCTTCACCAGAAGCGCCGTCACATAGGTCTTGCCGATGTCCGTATCCGTCCCCGTAATGAATATCCCTTTCCCCACGATCATTCCTTCTTTCTGTTTTCTTTTCCTTTATAAAAATGAAAGGGCTTCCGCCCTTCCTCAACGGGTCCACAGGCCGGCCCGTCCGAGCCGACGCGCCAGAACGGCGGCCAGAACGCACAGGCAGAGATCGCCCGGCACGGCCAGCACGAAGCAGTACAGCACCACCGGCCATACGCCGATGGGCGTCCCCAGATAGAAATTGTTGATGATGTATACATAGACCATGCCGAAGAGATACACCACGAGGAGCCCCGCAAAGGACGCGGCGAGGAGCCGCCCCAGGCCTGCCATGCCGGAGGCCCCTTCCCTGATCCGTCCGGTGAGCCACGCCCCGGCGGCAAAGCCGATGAGATAGCCGAAGGTGGGCTGGAAGATATAGCCCGGACCGCCGCCCTGCGTAAAGACGGGCACGCCGATGAGCCCCAGCGCCACATAGAGCGCCACCGCCGCCGCACCTCTCCGGCTGCCGAGGATCAGCCCCGCCAGCGTGGTGAAAAGCAGCTGCAGCGTGAAGGGACACACCGGGACGGGGACCCGGATGAAGGCCCCCACGGCGGTGAGCGCCGTAAACAATCCGAAAAGCACCGTATCTCTCGTGCGGTTCTGCACCGCCGCTGCCGCTTCCTGCTGCATTTCTATCGCCTCATTTGTTTCTTTCTTTTTATTTTCAGGTTTACGTATACAACCTTATAACAACTCTTTTCTTCTGTCAATGTTTACATTCTGTATTTGTTTACATTAAAAGGACAGAACGGCCCCTGTGCTATAATGGAAAAAATATCCACGAAAGAAGGTCGAAATTCCTATGCTTTTCTTTGTCAATGACTACGGCGAAGGCGCTCATGAAGCGATCCTCGCCCATCTGGCCGAAACGAACCGGGAGCATCTCATGGGGTACGGCAGCGATCCCTACACCGCCCAGGCGAAGGAAAAGATCCTTGCCGCGGCGGGATGCCCCGGCGGCGATGTATTCTTCATCTCCGGCGGCACCCAGACCAATGAAACGGTCATCTCCGCGTACCTCCGTTCCTACGAGGGCGCCGTGGCGTGCAGCACCGGCCACATCGCCTGCCACGAAGCGGGCGCCATCGAGCACAGCGGCCACAAGGTGCTCACCATCCCCGGCCATGCGGGCAAGATGGTCCCGGCCGAGCTGGAAGCCTATCTGGCGGCCTACTACGCCGACGGCAACCATGAGCACATGGTCTTCCCCGGTCTGGTGTACATTTCCTATCCCACGGAATACGGCACGCTCTATACGAAAGAAGAGCTCACGGAAATCTCCCGCATCGCCCATGCCTATCACCTGCCGCTCTATGTGGACGGCGCCCGCCTCGGCTACGGCCTCATGAGCCCCGCCTCCGACATCACCCTGCCGGAGCTGTCTGCCCTGTGCGACGTGTTCTACATCGGCGGCACCAAGGTGGGCGCTCTCTGCGGCGAAGCGGTGGTCTTCCCCCACGGTGCCCCGGCGCATTTCCTCACCCACGTGAAGCAGCACGGCGCACTTCTCGCGAAGGGACGCCTGCTGGGCGTACAGTTCGATGCGCTCTTCACGGACGATCTCTACTTCAAGATCAGCGCCCACGCCATCCAGATGGCCATGAAGCTGAAGCAGGTCTTCCTCGACAAGGGCTATCCGCTCTTCATCGACTCCCCCACGAACCAGCAGTTCGTCATCCTCACCAAGGCCGAGGCGGAGGAAATCGCAAAGCATGCCCAGTTCGAGGTGTGGGAACCTCACGGCCCGGACGCCATGGTGGTACGCTTCGCCGTGAGCTGGGCCACGGAGGACGCCGACATCGACGCCCTGGCAGCCATTCTCCCGAAAAAATAAAACAGCCATCAAAAAAAACATCCGCGGTATATGCCACGGATGTTTTTTTGTCCTATCAACGGTCCAGCTCGGCCCGGACGGCGGCGAGGAATTCCGGCCAGCCCGGGAAATGATACGGCGCAAGGCGCACGATCTCCGGCCAGTCCTTTTCGGAATAGCTGTCATACAGCGCGGCCGCCTCGATATGAGCGGCCTTCGCGGCGAGCACGCCGGACAGGGAATCCTCCAGAATGAAGCATTCCTCCGGCGACGCGCCAAGGCGGGCCATCACCTTTTCATGCACCTCCGGCGACGGCTTGATGGCTGACACATCCTCTCTCGTGAAAAGAAAGGAGCACCAGCTGTCGATGGGCGCCTCCCGGAGCAGGTTTTCATTGGTCTTCCGGTAGATCTCCATGTTCTTCTTCCGCGTAGTGGTGGCGATACCCAGGACGAAGCCCTTCTCCTTCAGATAGTGCACCGCCTCTGCCGCGCCCTCGCGGTATTTCACCTCGCAGGTGAGCTTGTGCTTTGCAATCCGGTCACGGAGGGCCAGAATGTCCTCCGGCGCCAGCGCCGAGCCGCAGAGCTTCCCCAGCTCCCGGCAGTAGGCCTGGTAGGGATTGGCCTCCTCCCGCAGCTCCCGAAGGAGCTCTTCCCGGCGGGGCCCCACGGCGCGGACCAGCTCCGGCCCGCCGCCGAGCGCCTCGATGAGCGCGGTGTCCACGGAATCCCACACGCCCAGAGACTGGATCAGCGTGCCGTCCATATCGCAGATGATGTATTTCTTTCCTTTGAGCATGGCGCTCTCCTTTCGAAAAAAAGAGGCAGACATCCGGTCTGCCTCTTTCTGTATGCCTCAGCCCTGCTGCTTCAGTTCTTCCAGCGCATGTGCCAGCTGGTCCGGGCAGGATGTGGTCTTGCCGCGGCAGGGAATGCCCTTCAGGCGGCGGATCACTTCGTCCGCATCCATCCCCTCCACCAGATGGCAGATGCCCTGTGTGTTTCCGGGGCAGCCGCCTTCGAAGGATACCTTATGAATGGTGTTCCCGTCGAGCTCCACATGGATAGAGCGGGAGCACGTGCCGTGGGTGGTGTAATCAATCGTTTTCATTGTGCATTATCCTTTCTATTTTTACCTGAGTATACTAAACATCTGTAAGAAAGTAAAATCTATCCTTTACAAAACTTGATAGCCAATTCTCCTTATCTTATAATGACGAAGACATCGTAGACGCTTAAATTTACATAATGGATAAGGAGTTTTATTAATGAAGCATACAGTATATTTTAGTGACAGTAGACAAATGAGTATGATTCCAGATGAATCTGTACAACTCATTATCACATCACCTCCCTATTGGCAGTTAAAGGATTATGGTATAGAATCTCAAATTGGTTTTAATGATTCTTATGAAGACTATATAAATAATTTAAATCTTGTTTGGAAAGAATGTAATCGTGTACTTTCTAAAGGATGTCGTTTATGTATCAACATTGGTGATCAATTCGCTCGAGCTGCCTATTATGGTAGATATAAGGTAATCCCAATTCGCACTGAAATTATCCGTTTTTGCGAAACTTTAGGTTTGGATTACATGGGAGCAATCATTTGGCAAAAAGCTACCACTATGCACACCTCCGGAGGTGGAGCTGTAATGGGTAGTTTTCCCTACCCTCGAAATGGGATTCTAAAAATTGACTATGAATTTATTTTAATTTTCAAAAAGCAAGGAATCTCCCCAAAACCAACAAAAGAGCAAAAAGAACTCTCAAAACTTTCAAAAGAAGAATGGAATACTTATTTTGCTTCACATTGGTATTTCCCCGGGGTAAAACAAGATAAACATTTAGCAATGTTCCCAGAGGAATTACCTCATCGGCTAATTAAAATGTTTTCTTTTGTAGGAGAAACGATATTAGATCCCTTTGCCGGAAGCGGCACTACTTTACTTGCTGCTAAAAATCTTAATCGAAATTCCATTGGCATTGAAATAAATAGCGAATTCCAGCCAATTATAGAAGAGAAATTAGGATATCTAAATGCGCCGCTATTCGATGATAATATTCAGATACAAAAAGTATCCTCAGTTTCTATTCCTCCATTTTCCTCTCTGCCATATGTTTTTCACGATCCTATAAAAATCAATAAGAATAATTCCATCAGAAAAAATTCCTATGGATCTAAAATTTCTATGAAACAAATCTCTCAACAATCATATTATACCGTCAAAAAAATTCTTTCTCCTTCATTGCTGCTACTAAATAATGATAAATGTATTCGACTAATTGGCGTTAAGGATAACCCTTCCAAGATACAACAAGCTATAAATTTCCTATCTGAAAAATTTAATAAGCATAGAATCTTTTTACGTTCCGATCCTTCTTATATGGATACCGCTACTACCCCCCTTTTAAGATACGTCTATTTAGATAACAAAACTTTCATTAATAATCATCTAATTCGAACTGGATATGTTGATGTTGATATGGATCACAATTATCATTTTAAAGGTAAATTTATAGATAGTTTTCCCAATACATAAAAGGGAAAGGCTTACAATACATTGTAAGCCTTTCCCTTTTATCATTCTTCTACTTCTACACTTGTTTTAGTTTTCCCTTTTGTGTAATAAATCATTTTACATGGAATTTTCCCTGGCAATCTATCCATCATTTTATAACTTTCGGGTTTAACAGAATACGGAATATCTCCAACAAACCCATCAATATTCAAAGCCTCTTCTTCTGGTGTTGCCATACGAAAACTTTCATTTTTCATTTTACTTAGTTCCACAAAAATTGCTTTTTGAATATACATTCCATCGTATGTTTTATTTATAAGCAAATCTTTAATCCATCTTTCTACCATATTTTCATCAATTTGATCAATCGCATTTTTTAAATTTTGAATTTGCGCCAAAACTTTCTTAACTGCCTCTTGCACTTGTTTCTGATGTGTTTCTAAATAATATTCTTCCCATCCCTTACGAGAAATATCTGTATGTGTTCTCACATATTCTGGAAATAATTCTGACATTTGACCCACTTGTTTTGGTCTTGTCGCCCCTGCATTTTGATTTGCTAAATTCATTAATTGTGTTGTGTATTTAGGAAACACTTCCGGTACTAACCCATTAATTTCCTGAACTGTTTTTTCCTTAATATCAAATTTCATAAAATCCTCCTTATACAAAACCTATATAAAAGGACAGATTTCTCTTCCCTATAAAGAGATACCTGTCCTTTTTATATCAATAAATTTAAAATTATCCTCTGAAATAAGCGACGCCGGCCGCAAAGAGCGGCTGATATTTATTGCCTTCAATGTTTTTCGCGATGTTGGCGCCGTACCGTTCGCTGTGGCCCATCTTGCCCAGTACGCGGCCGTCCGGGCTGGTGATGCCTTCGATGGCCCAGGCGGAGCCGTTCGGATTGAAGCGGCTGTCGTAGGTAGGATGACCTTCGAAATCGGTGTACTGCGTGGCGATCTGGCCGTTGGCCGCCCACTGGCGGATCTGTTCATCGGAAGCGATGAAGCGGCCTTCGCCGTGGCTGATGGCGATGCTGTGCAGGTCGCCCTCTTTGCAAAGCGCGAGCCACGGGGATTTCGTGGACACCACGCGGGTGGTGACGTACCGGGACAGATGGCGGCCGATGGTATTGAAGGTCAGCGTCGGCGCATCGCCGGTGAGCGGCTTGAATTCGCCGTACGGCACGAGGCCCAGCTTGATCAGGGCCTGGAAGCCGTTGCAGATGCCCAGTGCGAGGCCGTCGCGGTTATTGAGCAGATCGCCCAGTGCGCTTTCCAGAAGCGGATTCCGGAAGAGCGCCGCAATGAACTTGCCGCTGCCGTCCGGTTCGTCGCCGGCGGAGAAGCCGCCCGGGAACATGACGATCTGGGCCTGACGGATGCGTTCCGCCATAGCTTCCACAGAGGCCTTCAGCTCGGCCTGATCGCGGTTCCGTACGATGAAGATATCCGCATCGGCGCCGGCCCGTTCAAAGGCTCTGGCGCTGTCCACTTCGCAGTTCGTGCCCGGCATGACCGGAATGAAGACGCGCGGACGGGCCACATGGCCGCCGCGGAAGGCCACAGCCGCACCGGTCCAGGCGGGCAGAGCCGGTACTTCGCCGGGGAGGTCCGCCGCACGGAGCGGGAAGGTCGGATTGAGCGTGCCTTCCGAAGCGGCGAGGAGATCCGCCACGGAGACGGATTCGCCGCCGAGCTTCATGTCCGCGCCGCCCAGATCGGCGATGACCGTCACATGGTCGCGCTTCGCATAGGTTTCCGCCAGCGCCTGCGTGGTTTCCACGAGGATGGCGCCGTAGCGGAGACGGAAGCATTCCGCCGGCGTCAGGGTGCTGCGGAATGCCGCGCCGATGCCGGCACCGAAGGCCATCTTCGCCGCGGTCACTGCAATGCCGCCGTGGCCTACGGCCTTCATGGCCGCGATGTGGCCCTTCTGCACTTCGCTGTACAGGAAGTCCCCGTGTGCGGCAAAGACGTCCGTATCGGGCATGCCCGCTTCATCATGGGGCACGTCGAAGAGCACCAGCGCATCCCCTTCCTGTTTCCAGTCCTGGCTCACTGCTCCGGAGGCACGGCCGGGAGCGACCGCAAAGGAGACCAGCGTCGGCGGGACGTGCAGGTCGTTGAAGGTGCCGCTCATGGAGTCCTTGCCGCCAATGGCGCCGAGGCCGAGGCGGCGCTGCATGGTATAGGCACCGAGGAGGGCTGCCGCCGGCTTGCCCCAGCTCTTTTTATCGGTCAGTTTTTCGAAATATTCCTGCAGGGTGAGATAGATCTTCCGCCAGTCGGCGCCGAGCGCCGCCACACGGGCGCAGGACAGGAGCACCGCATAGGCTGCGCCGTGGAAGGGGCTCCATACGGCCAGATCGGGATCGTAGCCGTGCGCCATGAAGCTCGCCGTATCGGTCTCGCCGGTGCGGACCGGAAGCTTCGCCACCATGCCGTCAGACGGGGTCTTCTGGTAACGGCCGCCGTAGGGCATGAGCACCGTGGCGGCGCCGATGGTGCCGTCGAAGCGTTCGCCCAGCCCCTGTTCGGACGCATTGTTCAGTTCCTTCATCGCAGAGAGCCAGCTTTCCTTCACGGAAGCCACTTCCGGAAGGGCGAAGGGATCAGCCGCTGCCGGTGCGGCGATCTCCGCCTGCTTTGTCTGCATCACGCCGTTCGTGTCGAGGAAGGCGCGGCTGATATCGACGATGGTGTCGCCTCTCCAGCGCATGGTGAGACGGCCCTTGCCCGTCACGGACGCCACCACGGTGGCTTCGAGGTTTTCCTCTGCTGCATAGCGGATGAAATCGTCCGCATCCTTGGCGGCCACGACGACGGCCATGCGCTCCTGCGATTCGGAGATGGCCAGCTCCGTGCCGTCCAGCCCTTCATATTTCTTCGGGAGCGTGTCCAGATCGATATCCACGCCGTCGGTCAGTTCGCCTACGGCGACCGATACGCCGCCGGCGCCGAAGTCATTGCTCCGCTTGATGAGGCGGGTCACCTCGCCGCGGCGGAAGAGGCACTGGATCTTCCGTTCCGTGAGCGGATTGCCCTTCTGCACCTCTGCGCCGCAGGTCTCGATGGATTCCGTATTCAGTTCCTTGGAGGAGCCCGTCGCGCCGCCCATGCCGTCGCGTCCGGTCCGGCCGCCCACCATGATGACCACGTCGCCCGGCTGCGGCACGAGGCGGATCACATTTTCCTGCGGGGCCGCTGCGACGACGGCGCCGATCTCCATGCGCTTCGCCACAAAGCCCGGATGGTAGTATTCCGTTACTTTCCCTGTAGCCAGACCGATCTGGTTGCCGTAGGAGCTGTAGCCCTTCGCGGCAGTCACGGTGAGGGATTTCTGGGGAAGCTTGCCCGGGAGAGTTTCCGAAAGGGGCGTCCGGGGATCGCCGGCGCCGGTGACGCGCATCGCCTGATAAACGTAGGCGCGGCCGGAGAGCGGATCGCGGATGCAGCCGCCGAGGCAGGTCGCCGCGCCGCCGAACGGTTCGATCTCCGTGGGATGGTTGTGCGTTTCATTCTTGAACAGGAGCAGCCAGTCCTCTTCGCCGTGGTCGGTGTCCACCTTCACCTTGATGGTGCAGGCATTGATCTCCTCCGATTCATCCATTTCCTGAAGCTTTCCGGCCCGGCGGAGCGCCTTTACCGCGGCGGTGGCCATATCCATGAGGGTCACCGGACGCTTCGTGTCTGCGCCGTAGAGAGCCGTGCGGGTCTCCTTGTAGTCAGCGAGCGCCGCCTGAATGGGGGCGGTGTAGACGCCGTCATCCACGGAGATATCCGACAGAGCCGTGCCGAACGTGGTGTGGCGGCAGTGGTCGGACCAGTACGTATCGAATACGCGGATCTCCGTCACGGTGGGATCGCGCTGTTCTTCCTTCTGATAGTAGCTCTGGATGAAGGCCAGATCATCGTAGCTCATGGCAAGGCCCATATCGGCCATGAGCTGTTCCAGTCCCGCCTTGTCCATGGCGCGGAAGCCTTCCACCACGGGAACGGCCTTCGGTTCCTCATAGGGCAGGTCCAGCGTTTCCGCCGGAGCGAGGGATGCCTCTCTCGATTCCACGGGATTTACGAGGAATTTCAGCACCGCTTCGCGGTCACCGTCCCGGAAATCGCCGGTGAGCACGTACACCAGTGCGCAGCGCACATGGATGCCGTCTTTTCCGGTGAGGATGGCCAGACACTGTTCGGCGGAGTCCGCCCGCTGGTCATACTGGCCGGGGAGAAATTCCACTGCCAGCACCATATCGCCGCCGGGCAGCGTCTCCTCCGTGGCGTCCACCGGGGGTTCGGAGAAAACGGTGATGCGCGCCTTCTCGTATTCCTCTGCGGTCAGCCCCTCCACATCGTAGCGGTGGTAAATGGCTGCGCCTCTGATCCGGTCTCCCAGAAATTCGGACAGCTCGGCTGCGAGCCGTTCCTCTTCCTGACGGAATCCTTCTTTTTTACGTACATATACACGTCTGATATCGGACACAGGAAACACTCCTCCCTATCTGCAATCGAACCGATTTCATGCTTAGACAACTATATCTTATCACATCGCAGGGCAAAAAGGCACGCCGCGCCCGCCCGCCGGCCGGGGAAAAACGCGCCCTTTCCATGCGCGGAACGCCCGCCGCGCTCCATCCATGCCAAACCGGAACAGCGCGCCCGTTGACAGCTTCTTATTACTAATCATACAATGAAGAAAACGGCATCCGCCGATTTGCCAAGCGCAGAAAGGAAAGCATCATGAAACACATCGCCACGCTGCTTCTGGCGGCGGCGCTCGCCGCGGGCGCAGGCTTCACCGCCTCCGCCTCGCCGCGCACGGTGACCGTCACCGGCACGGGCCGCATCGCCGCCGAAGCGTCCTCCGCCTCCTTCTCCGCCTACGTGGAGACCACCGCGGACACCCAGCAGGAAGCGGCCGCGGAGAACGCCCGCCGCACCCGCGCCCTCCGGGAAGCGCTCCTCGCCACGGGGGCCCGCATGGACCAGCTCACGACGGAAAATTATACCGTCAATCCCATCTACGTGTACGACCAGAAAAAAGGCACCTCCACCCTCCGGGGCTACCGCGCTGTGAACCAGATGAATGTGCGCGTGCCCTACCTGTCGCTCACAGGATTCCTCATCGACGCCGCCGCGGAAAACGGCGCGGACCGCGTCGACTCGCTCCAGTTCCAGACGGCGGACGGCGCGCCGTACCGCCTGCAGGCCTACGCCGCCGCGGCGGACGACGCGCGCCGCCAGGCACAGGCTCTCGCGGACACGCTCGGCCTCACGCTCGGTCCGGCGCTCACCGTCTGCGAGACGGGCTACACACCGCCGGTCATGCGCCGGGAGATGGTCTTCCTCGCGAAGGCCGCCGGCGCCGGCTCCGCCGTCACCCCTGTGGAAGCGGGCGCGCAGACCGTCACCGCCCAGCTCAACGTCACCTATGCATTGCTCTGAGGAGGCCATCATGAAACGTACAGCCATCGCTCTTCTGACCGCGGGACTCGTCCTGGCGGGCAGCCTCGCGGGATACGCGGCGGACCCGCGCACCCTCACCGTGACCGGCACGGGGAGCGTCACCGCCGCCGCGGACACGGCCACGCTCTACGTGGTGATTGAAACGAAATCGGACACCGCCGCCCGGGCCGCGCGGGACAATGCGGACACCGCCGCGCGCGTGCGCAACGCGGTCATCGCCGCCGGCGCGTCCAGCGACGGATTCTCCACGGCGAACTACACGCTCTACCCCGAGTACGACCCGAAAGGGGAGATGAAGCCCGCCGCCTACCACGCGCAGAACTCCATGAAAGTGGAAGTGAAGGACCTCGCCCGCACGGGGCAGGTGTCGGACGCGGCGCTCCATGCGGGAGCGAGCCGCATCGGTTCGGTCGTCTTCTCCCTCTCCGATGAAGAAGCGTACAAAGATAAAGCGCTCCGCGCCGCTGCGGGAGACGCGCGGGCCAAGGCGGACGCCATCGCGGGCCGCATCGGCTGCGCCGTGACGGGCGTGCTCGACGTCTCCACCCAGACCGTCTCCGCCGCGCCCTACGGCCGGTCCGTCATGAATATGGCCGCCGACGCCGCGCCGGGCACGACGCTCTCGCCGGATAAGCAGGAGCTCACCGCGCAGGTGACGGTGGTCTACGAGATCGCATGAAAAAATCCCGCGGGAAGGAATTCATCCTTTCCTGCGGGATTTTTTTGCGCTCTCTTCGAGGGCGCAGGGGATGGCTCCGCGCGCCCGGAGCTGTCGGTGCGGGCGCATCTGCGAGGCCAATGAACTTTCTCATAGGGGTGCGGACCCACATACGTGGGAAAACTTTCTGTGCAGGCGGCGCGGGAAATTTTTGTGTCGCCGCTTCGCGGCTCCCTTATGGGATTGTTCTTTCTCGTGAGGAAGCGGGCCTGCATCCGTTTGGATTCAGCGCTGCCGCAGGGCGGGGCGGAGGGAGCGGACAGAGTTAGGATGCCGGGCGGAGGCGCGGTGGTAGATGAGAGCGGCGAGGACGGCGGTGACGGCTTCGGAGACCCAGAAGGCGTGCCAGACGCCGGCGGCGCCGAAGAGGCGGCTCAGCAGGACCGCCGCGGGGAGGATGACGAGCACGTACCGGCAGAGCGAGATGAGGAGGGAGGGGCCGCCTTTGCCCAGCCCTTCCAGCGCGCCGGAGGCGGTGACGGAGACGGCGGAGACGAGGAAGCCTGCACTGATGATCCGGAGGGCGGTCTCCCCGGCCCGGATGGCCTCATCCGTATGGGTGAAAAGTCCCATCAGCGTCTCCGGGAAAATCAGGCAGAGCACGGTGCCCACGGCCATGATGGCGCCGCTCATGCAGAGAGCGATGCGGTAGATCTGATCGACCCGCCGTGATTCGCCCGCGCCGTAGTTGTAGCCGATGAGGGGGCGCATGCCCTGCACGATGCCGTTCGCCGGGAGGTAGATGAAGGTCTGCAGTTTGTAATAGATGCCGAGCACCAGAACATACACTTCGGAGTAGGCCGAAAGGAGCGCGTTGAGCGCGGACACGAGGAGCGACGGCAGGGCGAGGTTCAGCGTGGCGGGGATGCCGATGGAGTACAGTTTGAGCGCCATCGGCTGGTCAAGAACCATGTAACTCCGGCGGATGTGCACGCGGATGGGCTGCGTCCGGTAGACGAAAAGGTAAATGGCAAGCGTCAGGACCTGCCCGATGCCCGTGGCCAGCGCCGCCCCTTCGATGCCCATGGCCGGGAAGGGGCCCCAGCCGAAGATGAGCACGGGGTCAAGGACGATATTCGCCGCGCAACCGCACATGAGGCTCGCCATGGTGAGTTTCATGCGCCCCACCGCCTGAAAGAGTTTCTCGAAGGTCAGGCCCGTGATGATGATGCCCGTGAAGGCGAAAGCGACGACCGAGTAGCGGAAGCCGAGCGCCGCCACATTCTCCGAGGAGGTGAAGAGACGCAGGAATGTGGGCATGACGGCGATGCAGACGACGGTCAGCACCGCGCTGTGGAGGAAGGACAGGAGGAGCCCCTGCGAGGCCGCGCGGTCCGCCTTGTCTTCCTCTCCCGCGCCCAGATAAAAGGCAGTGACCGCATTGATCCCCACGCCGAAGCCGATCGCCGCGGCGGTGATGAAATTCTGCACGGGGAAGACCAGCGACAGCGCGGTCATGGCGTCCTCGCTGATCTGCGCCACGAAGAAGCTGTCCACGATGTTGTAGAGGGAGTTGACCATCATGGACAGGACCATGGGAAGCGACATCGAGAGAAGGAGCGGCAGCACCGGCTTTTCTTTCATAAAGGTATCGTTTTTCATCGTTCCTCCTTCCGGCCCGTGCAGGCCGGGCCGTTTTCATGACACCGCGCCATCAGGGCAAGGGCCGCGGCCAGAGCGGCGGCTTCCGCCGCGGGGAAAGCGAGCCAGACGCCGTCCAGATGGAGCCACCGCTCCAGTCCCCACATGACGGGCGCGAGGAAGAGCAGCTGCCGGCACAGCTGGATGCCCATGCTGGCCCCCACCCAGCCCACCGCTTGGAAATAGGTGGCGATCATCGTGGAAAAGCCGCAGAAGAGGTAGCTCGCCGCCATGATCCGCATGGCGGGCACCCCGAAGGCAAGCATCGCATCCGACGCGTCGAAGGCGCGGAGGATTTCCGCCGGGAAGAACTCCACCGCCGCCGTCCCCAGCGCCATCATGGCCGTGACCAGCGCGGTGCCCCAGCAGAAGGCGCTGCGGAGGCGCGCCCGGTCCCCCGCGCCGTGGTTGAAGCTCATCACCGGCAGGACGCCCTGGATCAGGCCGTTCACCGTCATGACGATGAGCTGCTGCACTTTGAAATACGCGCCGAAGAAGGCCACCGCCGTATCGGAGTAAGAGACGAGGAAGCCGTTCGCCAGGGTCACCATGAACGAGCTGAGGGCGTTCATGAGGAAGGACGGCAGGCCCAGCGCGAAGATGCGCCTGATCATCTGCGGCTCCACGCGGAAGCCCCGGACCTTCACGCGCACGTCCTGCCTCGTCCCGAGGAGCATGGCCAGCGCGAAGACCGTGGACACCGCGTAACCTGTCACCGTCGCCACGGCCGAGCCGCAGATGCCCATGGCGGGGAATCCGCACAGCCCGAAGATCAGGAGCGGGTTCAGCACGAAATTGACCACCACGCCCGCGATCTGGAACCACATGGGGCCCACCATATTTCCCGTGGCCTGGATCATTTTCTGGATGGCGATATGCACCATGTTCGGGATCTGCATGAAGGAGCAGATTCCCATGTAGGCCACGCCCAGCGCGCAGATGTCCGCATTGCCGGTGAAGGCGCGGAAATACGGCTCCATGATCCAGAGAGAAAGCGCATTGAGGAGCGCGCCCACGAGAAGCGCCAGAATCAGCCCGTGTGTGACCGCCGCATCGGCCCGCTCCGGCTCCCTCCGGCCGAGATACCCGGCAATCACGACGTTCACGCCCACGCCGATCCAGATGGACGCCGCGTTCATGAGCGTCGTGATGGGAAAGGACAGGGACACCGCCGCGAGCGCGTTCTCCCCGAGCTGCGCCACGAAGGCGCTGTCCACCAGATTGTAGGAATACTGCAGGCCCATGGAGAGCAGCGGCGGCGCGGACATCCCGCAGAGGAGGCGGCCCATGGGCGCAGCCGCCATCTTATTGGCAGAAGTCATACGTCCCCTCTCCCTTCTTCCTTTCGCACAGGGCAGCCCGCCCCTTTCCTGTCTTTCATGGATAGTCTCCTTCCTCCGGCCTTTCCGCATCGGGGGTACAAAAAAAGCCACACAGCGTTCACATCGCTGTGTGGCAAAAAGATGACGGAAAATCCGGAAAAGTCCACTCAAATGATGACGGAAAATCCGGAAAAGTCCACTCAAATTTTACGTCACGATTATAGCGGAATTGCGGCGCCCTGTCAAATGAAACGCTCCGGCATCCGCGCCCTCACTTCGTGAAGACGAGCGTGTCCCCGTCATCGGGCATGAGGACATCCGCCGCCCCCTCCGCATCCAGCAGCAGCCGCAGGGATGCTCTGGTGAGGCACGCATGGGCCACCGTATCCATGTGGACCGCCACGATCTGCGCCTGCGGTGCGGCTTTCTTCACGGCGAGGATATCCTTGTCGTCCATAATGAGGCGGCCGCAGCCCTCCAGCCGGGCCGCGCAGGCATTGACGAGGATAACGTCCGGCTGATACCGGGCGAGCGTGTCCTCCACGCCCTCATACCACATAGTGTCCCCCGCCGCGTAGAGCACCGGTTCGCCCGGCGCGCGGAGAAGGAATCCGCACGACGGCCCGCAGGGCGTCTCCGTCCCGTGCCGCCCCGGCGTGCGGATGAGCTCCGCCCCGCGGAACGCCGTGCCGCCGTCCTCCATGACGCGCACATCGGAGAAGCCCGACGCGGTGAAGGCCGCGCCATCCTCTGCGCTCTGCACGAACAGCGGCAGGCCGTGGTCCAGCGGCGCCCCCACGGTGCCGTCCATGGCCATATCGACGTGGTCGGGATGGATATGGGTCACGATGTACGCGTCCGTCCCGGCCAGCACGTCCTCCTTCGGAAGCGGCAGCGCGCACATGGGCATGGGCACGTCGAGCTGCTCCGGCACCACCGGCCGGAATCCCATGGCCGCCAGCTGGCGGAAGGTGCCGAGGCTCCCCTTGTCCGCGAGCCACGGATCGACGAGAAAAACGGCCCCGCCGAAGGAAATGCGGACAGTGGCATTGCGGATGAGCTGAATTTTCATGATCGTTTCTCCTTGTGGTCTGTAAAAGGACAGCCGCCGCGCCCGGCGTCTCTCCCAAATCCTGAACACCCTGTTCAGTTTATTGACACATTGTCTATAATCATTATAGCCGGACGGTCCGGAAGCAGAAGAACAGCTTCCGGAAATCGTCCATATGTCGTACAGATTTCGCATTGTGTCCAGAAAGGAGCCTCCCATGCCGGAAACATCCGACCGCCGTACGCTCTACACCCGCGCCGTCATCAAGGACGCATTTCTCGCGCTCATCGCCAGCGGCGGCTGGCGCCGTCTCTCGGTGACTCTGCTCTGCAAAAAAGCGGGCATCGCCCGCGCCACCTTCTATCTGCACTACGCCAATCTCGACGAGGTGCTGGACGACGTCCTCCGCGACGCCTTTCAGGTCGGGGACGGCGATATCCGCCGCGTCCTCCGGCAGCTCCGCCAGACCATGAAAGCGGGCACGCTCACGGCGGATGCCTTTCTTCCGCTCTGCCAGCGGGCGGCCGACTCGCCCCGGTACCGGCCGCTGCTCCTCGACGAGGACCTGCCCGGCCGCATCCTGTCCTTCCTCTACGACACGGCCCGGGCGGATATAGTGCCCCTCCTTATGGAAAGCGCCTCCCTCACGCAGCAGGAAGCGGACCTGCTCTTCCGCTTCGGCCTTCAGGGCAGCTTCGCGGTCAACGCGGCGCTCCGGTGGGAAAAGAACGAGACCTGGTACTCCATGCAGGATCTCATTCTCCGCTTCAAAATGGGCGGCCTCGAGGCGCTGCAAAAGAGGAAATAATTTTATATAATAAAAAAATGCCTGCCCCGTAAAGGAGCAGGCGTTTCTGCGCATGAAAAAAGCAGTCCGGCTTTCCGCTGCAGACTGCTTTATTCTGTGGTGGGCGATAACAGGATCGAACTGCTGACATCCTGCTTGTAAGGCAGGCGCTC
>CAKMIA010000015.1 GCA_927353735.1 uncultured Veillonellaceae bacterium | reverse complement strand
CCTGCCTTACGGGCGAGCGTGTCTGTCGGCGCCCGCCGCTTCCGCAGCGGTCCTTGCCGGGTGCAGCGCCGCCAAACCGGCCGGGTCGTCGGATCTCATCATGATCGGCGCCAATCTGGAAATGACCGGTTCCAATGCTTCTTTCGGCACGTCTTCGCTGAACGGAATCCACATGGCAGTGGAGGATGCGAATATCAACGGCGGCGTACTGGGGAAGAAGATCCAGGTCATCGGCGTGGATAACCGAAGCGAAGTGGCCGGCGCGGCCGATGCGCTCGCCAAGCTTGTGGAAAACGGCGTATCGGTCATCATCGGACCGGACACGAGCTCGAACGTGATCGCTCTGGCACCGCAGGCCGCATCGGACAAGATACCGATCATTTCGCCGAGCGGCACCAATCCGGCGGTCACCGTCGATCCGAATACAGGCAAGACGAGAGACTATCTCTTCCGGGCCTGCTTCACGGATCCGTATCAGGGCCGGGTTATGGCGGATTTCGCTGTCGACCGGCTAAAAGCCCGGACGGCAGTCGTACTGGTGGATAATTCCAGCGACTATTCCAAGGGGCTGGCCGAATTTTTCACCAAGGAATTCCAGGACAAAGGAGGACAGGTACCGGCACAGGAAGCCTATATGGCCCGCGATGTGGACTTCAAGCCCATTCTGACCAAGGCGGCCGCGCTCCATCCGGATATCATCTTTGTCCCGGGCTATTATCAGGAAGTCGGACTGATCATCCGGCAGGCCCGTGAAATGGGCATCACCGTACCGATCCTGGGCGGCGACGGCTGGGACAGCGACAAGCTGGTGGAGATCGCCGGAGCCGGCAATCTGGGCGCCACCTACTTCTGCAACCACTACTCGCCGAAGGACGACAATCCGAAGCTTCAGGATTTCGTCCGCCGCTACGAGGCGCGGTACGGCGCAGCACCTGATTCTTTTGCCGTCACGGCCTACGACGCGGCATCACTTGCCATCCAGGCCATTGCGGACGGCGGCTCAGCCAAGCCTGAAGACATAGCAAAGGCGCTCACGAAGATCCGCGATTTTGAAGGCGTGAGCGGCCGGATCACCATCGACGAACAGCACAACACCGTATCGTCGGGCATCATCATGAGTTTTGAAAACGGGCAGCGCACCTTTATCGAGCGTATTGATCCGGAATAAGTAATCCTACGGAATATACAGGAGGCCTATTATGAAACACCTGAAAAAAATCCTCTTCGCATCGGCAGCAGCAGTGCTTGCTGCATCGGCTCTCACCGGCTGCGGCGGTTCCGGCGGCAGCAGCAGCGGCAGTGACGGCGACACCATCAAGATCGGCACCGATCTGGAAATGACCGGCAACCAGGCAGCCTACGGCGCAGACGCCATGCGCGGCGCTCAGCTCGCTGTAGATGAGATCAACAAGGCCGGCGGCGTGCTCGGCAAGAAACTCGAGCTGGTCTCCCTGGACAACAAGTCCGAACCGTCTGAAGCGGCTTCCGCTGCACAGAAACTGGTCGATGAAGGCGTCGTTGCCGTCGTGGCTCCGAACATGAGCTCCAACGCCCTCGCTGCGGTGCCGATCCTGAACGGCGCAAAGATCCCCTCCATCTCCCCTGGCGGCACGAACCCGAAGATCACCGTCGATGAAAAGACCGGCAAGGTCATTCCCTATTCCTACCGTGCATGCTTCATCGATCCCTATCAGGGCAAAGTCATGGCAAGCTTCGTAGCTGACAAGCTCCAGAAGAAGAGAGTGGCCATCCTCATCGACAACTCCTCCGACTATGCAAAAGGCCTGGCGAAATTCTTCACCGATGCCTTCACCGCGAAGGGCGGCACCATCGTCGGCACCGAAGCATATCTCCAGAAAGATACCGACTTCAATGCGACCCTCACGAAGATCAAGGATCTCAATCCTGACTTCATCTACGTCCCCGGCTACTATCAGGAAGTCGGCCTGATCGTAAAACAGGCCCGTGCAATGGGCATTGACGTTCCCTTCGGCGGCGGCGACGGCTGGGATTCCCCGACGCTGGCAGAGATCGCCGGAGCGGATGCACTGAACGGCACCTACTACTCCAACCATTACGCCATCCAGGAAGACAACAAGACGGTCATGGACTTCGTCAATGCCTACAAGGCAGCCAACAACGAAGAACCCGGCGTATTCGGTGCTCTGACCTACGATACGATCAAACTGCTCGCTCAGGTCATCAAGGACGCAGGCTCTGCCGATCCGCAGAAGATCGCCGACGGCCTGGCTTCTCTCAAGACCTTCAGCGGCGTCACCGGCGACATGAGCTTCACCGATACCCACGATGCGAAGAAAGCCGCATTCATCCTTACCTACAAGGACGGCAAACCGGTCTTCGCAGACAAGATCAGCGCAGACTGAGCGCGTGATTCATAACGGCACACGGCGGGAGGGCGCTCGCCCTCCCGTTTCCCGGTTCCGTACGGCAGAGGCAGGGCACCGGCTCTGCCTTTCCCGTCATTGCTAAAGAAAGGGGGAAACATTTTGGACAGCGGTATTATCGTACAGTTCTTTCAGCAGATCATCAACGGCATCTCGCTGGGCAGCATCTACGCGCTGATCGCACTGGGCTACACCATGGTGTACGGCATCATGCGCCTCATCAACTTTGCCCACGGCGATATCTATATGCTCGGCGCCTATGTGGGCTTCTTCGTCACCACGCAGCTCCAGATGGGATTCTTCCCGGCTCTCATCTGCGCGATGGTCGTCATCGGCATCACGGGCGTCCTCATCGAAAAGCTGGTCTACAAGCCCCTGCGGTCAAGCTCCAAGATCTCCATTCTCATCACCGCCATCGGCATGTCGCTTTTCATCGAGTACACCACCATGTACTTCCTCACTCCGCAGCCGCGGACGTTCCCGCCCGTCCTGCCCAATACCATCTTCCATCTGGGAGACATCATCGTTTCTTTCCAGCAGCTCGTCATCCTCGGCTCGACAGTGGTGCTCATGCTGCTCCTGTGGTACATCGTGCAGTACACGAAAATGGGCAAGGCCATGCGCGCCGTCTCCTATGATACGGACGCAGCCCTCCTCATGGGCATCAATGTCGACCATGTGATCTCCTTCACCTTCGCCCTCGGCTCGGCGCTGGCCGGTGCCGCAGGCGTGCTCGTCGGCATTTACTACAACACCATCGATCCCCTCATGGGCATCATGCCCGGCCTGAAAGCCTTCATTGCAGCCGTTCTCGGCGGCATCGGCATCATCCCCGGCGCCATGATGGGCGGCCTGATCCTGGGCGTCGTGGAGGCGCTCGTTTCCGGATTCATTTCCTCCACCTTCCGCGATGCGGCGGCCTTCGGCATCCTCATCGTGATTCTGCTCATCAAGCCGACCGGCCTCCTGGGCAAAAACGAAACAGAGAAGGTGTGAGCCATGCAGATCATCAAATCCCTACGGAAATACGACCTGGCGCTCATCGCTGCCTCCGTTGTCATCTTCGCCGTGCTGGAAGTGCTCATCGACATGCGTCTCATCTCTTCCTTCTGGCGGCTTCAGATCATCCTCATCGGCATCAACATCATTCTGGCGGCGAGCCTCAACCTCATCAACGGCATCACCGGCCAGTTCTCTCTGGGCCATGCAGGATTCATGGCGGTAGGCGCCTACGTCTCCGCCATCATGAGCATGTGGTATGACCTGCCCTTCGGCATGGCCCTCCTCATCGGCGGGCTGGCGGCGTGCCTCATCGGGGTCCTCATCGGCATCCCGACCCTCCGCCTCGACGGCGACTACCTCGCCATCGCCACGCTGGGCATGGGCGAGATCATCCGCATCTGCATCCTCAATATCCAGGCCGTGGGCGGCGCATCCGGCCTCACCGGCATTCCCCGCAATACCACCTTCGCCTGGGTCTTCTGGATCATGATCATCACCCTCTTCTTCCTGAAGAACATGATCAATTCCACCTACGGCAGAAGCTGCATCTCCGTCCGTGAGAACGCCATCGCAGCGGCTGCCATGGGCATCAATACCACCTTCGCCAAGGTGCTGGCCTTCGCCATCGGCGCTTTCTTCGCCGGTCTTGCAGGGGGGCTCTTCTCCCATTACTTCTCCATCGCCCATCCGTCGTCCTTCACCTTTCTCAATTCCTACAACTACCTCACCATGGTAGTGCTGGGCGGCCTGGGTTCCATGACCGGCTCCATCACCGGCGCAGCGCTCATCACCTTCATCACCGCGGCGCTGGCTGACTACCCGGAAGTGCGCATGATCATCTACGCGCTGTGCCTCATCCTCCTCATGCTCTTCCGTCCGCAGGGACTCTTCGGCAGCCAGGAAGGCTCGCTCCTTCTCCGCCGCCTCATTAACCGCAGAAAGGAGGCCGGGACTCATGGGAAGACTCTTGGAAACCAGTGACCTCTCCAAATCCTTCGGCGGCATCAAGGCCGTACAGAACTTCCTCATCCATATCGATGAGGGCGAAGTGATCGGCCTCATCGGCCCCAACGGCGCCGGCAAGACCACCGCATTCAACCTTCTCACCGGCGTCTACACGCCCACCACAGGGAAGATCCTGTTTGACGGTAAGGATATCACCGGCCGCAAGCCCTATCAGATCACGGCGCTGGGCATCGCCCGCACCTTCCAGAACATCCGCCTCTTCGGCGAGCTCTCCGTTCTGGAAAACGTAAAGATCGCCTTCACGCTCCACGCGAGCTACTCTTTCCCGGAGGCCATCCTCCGTCTCGGCCGCTACGGCCGGGAAGAGCAGATCATCGACGACCGGGCGCGGGAGCTCCTCGCAGCCTTCAAGCTGGACTCCCTGGCCGATGAGCAGGCGAAAAACCTGCCTTACGGCCAGCAGCGCCGCCTGGAGATCGCCCGTGCGCTCGCCACCCGTCCGAAGCTCCTGCTTCTGGACGAACCGGCCGCCGGCATGAACCCGCAGGAGACCAAGGAACTCACTGAAATGATCCGCTGGATCCGCGACACCTATCACCTCTCCATCCTCCTCATCGAGCACGACATGGCGCTGGTCATGAAGATCTGCGAACGCATCTACGTACTCGACTACGGGAAGATCCTCGCCGAGGGCAACCCCGACGAGATCCGGAACAATTCGGCCGTCATCAAGGCCTATCTGGGAACGGAGGGATAATATGGCGCTGCTTGAAATCAATAATATCCATGTATACTACGGAGCCATTCACGCTCTCAAAGGCATCTCACTGAAAGTGGAGGAAGGGCAGATCGTCGCCCTCATCGGCGCCAACGGCGCAGGCAAGACGACTACCCTCCGTACCATATCCGGGCTTCTCCATCCCAAGGAAGGGACCATCCTCTATCACGGGGAACCCCTTCACGAGATGAAAGCCCAATCTATCGTAAAGGCGGGCATCTCCCAGGTACCGGAGGGGCGGCGCATCTTCGCACCGCTCACCGTCATGGAAAATCTGGAACTGGGCGCCTTTCTCCGCAACGACAAGGACGGTATCCGGAATGATCTGGAAACCATCTTTCAGTCTTTCCCCCGTCTGAAGGAACGGACCTTCCAGCAGGCCGGGACCTTGTCGGGCGGCGAGCAGCAAATGCTCGCCATGGGCCGTGCTCTCATGAGCCGGCCGAAGGTACTTCTCCTGGACGAACCGTCCATGGGGCTTTCCCCGATTTTTGTACAGGAGATTTTCAATATCATCAAGCGCATCAACGAACAGGGAACGACGGTCCTCCTTGTCGAACAGAATGCGCGCATGGCGCTCTCCATCGCGGACTACGCCTACGTTCTCGAGACCGGCACCATCTCTCTGGAAGGCACCGGCGCCGAGCTGGCCTCCTCCGAAGAGGTACAGAAAGCCTACCTCGGCGGCTGAGAGAACCGAAAAAGGCGGCAGGGTATATCCCCGCCGCCTTTTTTTTGTGCATCAGAAAACGGCAGCCCCGCAGGGTCTGCCGTTTTTATATCACATATGGGCCTTGGCGAAGGTCTCGTAGACCTTTTCGCCCACCTTCCCGATGAGCTCGTGCTGCTCCAGCGTATCCACCCACGACCGGGGCAGGAAAGATTCCCCGAAGCGGACCCCTTCCAGTGCGCCCACCGCTGCAGCAGTGACACTGCTCCGGCCGTCGTGATTGGCTCCAGCCAGAAGCGCATCAAAGGGATCGTCGCAGGCCATCACGCAGTACACCGCGATAGCCAGCACCTCGCTGCCCGTCCGGCCCGTGCCGAAGGAGCGGATGCTGTCCAGATGGTCCCACACATCGCCCCGTCCTGCCGGATGGTTGTTTGCCTGGGTGATGGCTGCCTCCATCGCCGCCAGGATCTCGTCCGACCGGTCCGAGGCGGACAGGATGTGCACCGTCTCCGCCAGCGCCTTCGGCAGGGACAGCCCGCCGGCCAGACCTGCGATGAGCGACGCAAAGGCCGCCGCCGAGAGATACGCCGTGGGATGGGAATGGGTGAATACCGCACAGCGCACGCCCTCGTAGAAGGCCTCCTTCGGCGAGCCCGCATAATACAGCCCGATGGGCGCGCTCCGGGTGATGGCCTCCCCGTCGGGGCTTTCATTGACCTTATTCTTCAGGGAGCCCCGCTCCGCGCTCTCCAGCGCGGCCAGACTCGTCCGGCCCTCGCCGCGGCGGGCATGCATGAATTTCTCCCGCACGAGGCAGAATTCCCTTTCATGGGGCTGGCGGCGCATCCACGTGCGCTGCCCCCGGCGCGGCTCCTCCCCGGTCTGGCTGTAGAACCAGCGCATGCATCCCCGGTAGATGCCCTCGGCACATTCCAGCTTCTTTGCATCCGACCAGAGCAGGCCGTCCGCGGCGGCGAGCATCATCTGCGTATTCGCCGTGATCTGCGCCTGGAATTCATTCTTCCGTGTCCGCACCAGCGTGCGCAGCCCGAAGGGACCATACCGGTGGACGATCTTCTTCACTGACAGCCCGTCCAGAGGATACCCCAGTGCGTCACCGCAGGCTTCCGCCAAAAACATGCCGCGAAACTTACTGATTTCTGCCATACCTGTCCCCTCCCTGTGAACTGTGCGCGGTCTGCTTGCGGCGGCCGTACTGCGGCGAAATTCCCCCTGTGAGGCGCTCCCGCCGGATCTGATCTATGAGCTTCGGAACTCCTTCCATTGTTTCTTTTTTATAAAGTCCGATCTATATATACATATATAGTATAGCATATGCGAAACGGGAAATGTCAATCTCTCCGCCGGCGGTCCCCGTGAAAAATTTCCGCCGCAGCAAAAAACACGCGCCCCCGAAGGAGCGCGTGCTCTTTATGTTTACCGATCAGAAAGTGACTTTCTTTCCGTAGTAAGCGCATTCCAGAATGCGGCCCATGAGTTCATCATCCACTTCACGGGGATTTTCCGGCGTGCACGCATCGAGCACGGCATTGTGCGCGATGGCATCCTTGTGCGCCAGATAGAGCTCTTCCGTCACGCCGTGTTCCTGGAAGGAATTGGCGATGCCCAGCTCTTTATTCATGGACTGGATGGCTTTTTCATAGGAGATGACCAGCTGTTCATCCGTACGTCCCGGCAGGCCGGCTACGCGGGCCAGATCGGCATAGCGGGCCATGCAGACCTTCTTGTTGAACTGGATGACATAGGGCAGCAGGATGGCGTTGCAGCAGCCGTGCGGAATGTGGAAGATCGCGCCGATCTTGTGCGCCAGGCTGTGGGTGATGCCCAGCAGCGCGTTGGAGAAGGCCATGCCGGCGAGGCACTGTGCGATGTGCATCTTCGACCGCGCTTCCTCGTCGCCGCTGTAGGACGCTTCGAGATTGTCGAAAATATCGGAAATGGCCTGCTTCGCCAGCGGATCGGTGAAGCCGTTGGCAAATTTGGAAACGTACGCTTCCGTCGCATGGGTGAGCGCATCCATGCCGGTATGCGCGGTCAGCTTCGGAGGCATGGTTTCCGGTACATCCGTATCCAGTACGGCGATATCCGGGGTGAGGTTGAAGTCAGCCAGCGGATATTTGATGCCCGTGGAATAATCGGTGATGACGGAGAAGGCCGTCACTTCCGACGCGGTGCCGCTCGTGGAGGGGATCGCCACGAAAATGGCTTTCTGGCGGAGCGGAGGAATGGAGAAGGGGTCCTTGATGTCGTCAAAGGTCAGTTCCGGGTGTTCATAGAAGACCCACATGGCCTTCGCTGCATCGATGGGGGAACCGCCGCCGATGGCGATGATCACATCGGGGTTGAATTCGCGCATTTTCGCAGCGCCGTCATAGACGGATTCAATGGACGGGTCCGGCTGGATGCCTTCGAAGGTCTGGGTTTCCAGGCCTGCTTCCTGGCAGACCTTTTCCACCTTCTGGAGGAAGCCGCCGCGGCGCATGGAACCGCCGCCGGTGCAGATCATGGCTTTTTTATGGCCTTTCAGTACTTTCAATTCTTCAATGGCTCCGGGGCCGGCATACAGATCTCTCGGGAGAGTGAAACGGAAACTGTTCATATTGACACCTCCATGGGTCTATAACTGAAAGCCGCATTCCCTGAGAATGCTTCTTCCTTAAGCACACATTATATGCTTTACCATCCCATTATACGATATCTTTGAGAAAAATAAATAGTACACTTATCGAAAACTTTAAATTTAGAAAGAAACGGCATTCAAACCGGCTATTATGCCTGGAAGGAATCCTTCTATCTTTCCTTTTCTTCATTATACCATATTTTTAAGCCCGCCGAAATTAATAGCATATACTTTTTCTCTGCGGATTCCGTTTCTCTGCCCCGCTGTGCTATCATACAGAGGACGATCAACCGAAAAGGAGGCAGCCGAGCTATGTGGCAGGAAATACACGCAGAAGACATGAACTGGGACCCGTTCCCCCGGAAAAAGGGAAACTGGTTCCTTGTGACCGCCGGCCGGGAGGGCGCGTGCAATACGCTCCTCGGCACCTACGGCGGCCTGCTCTCTCTCTGGAGCCGGAACTGCGCCGCCGTGGCCATCCGGGAGAGCCGGTACACGAAAGCCTTCCTCGACCGGGAGGAGGGCTTCTCCATCGCGGTGCTGCCGGAAGCCTTCCGGGACGCCGTGCGCTACTGCGGCTCCCACTCCGGACGGGAGGGCGATAAATTTGCCGCCGCGGGCCTCACCCCGGCCTTTGCAGAGGGCATCCCCTTCCCGGAGGAAGCAGAGCTCGTCCTGCTCTGCCGGAAGCTCTGCGCCTGTCCCATGGAGGGCGCCCGCTTCGCGCCGGACATCCACCGCAGCTACTACGAGGGCAAATGGGAAAACAATCCCCACACCCTGTATATCGGAGAGATCGTGAAGATTCTCCGGAAGGCATGATGCCAAAAAGCCGCTCCCCAAAAAGGGAACGGCTTTTTAATTTACAGCATCTCTTTCAGATAGCGCAGCGCATTGCCGCTGAAGATCTTCTCCACCTGCGTCTCTGTGGCGCCTGCTGCGAGGAACGCCTCCGCCAGGCGGGGCATCTCCGATGCATCGCGAATCTCCAGCGCGGGCTGGATGCCGTCGAAATCCGTACCGAGGCAGAGCACATCCTCGCCGGCCTTGTCCATGATGTACATGCCGTGGCGCACGATGTCCCGGAGCAGGCTCACCTGCACCGGCCCCTTCGAGAAGTCGATGTCATCCCGGCCGGGGAAGGACGTCACCGCCGGGCTCCCGAGGAAATGATTGGAGAAATTCAGCCCGATGAGGCCGCCCTTCTCGCCGAAGAGCGCCAGCAGATCATCCGGCAGATTCCGGCTGTGCGCCGTCACCGCCCGCGCATCCGAGTGGGAAGCCACCGGCGGCCGCTTCGCCTCCATGAGGACCTCCCGCGTGCCGGCGTCATTGAGATGGCTCGTGTCCACGATCATATGGAGACGGCCCATCTCCTCCACCACGGCCCGGCCCGCTTCGGTGAGCCCCTTGTCCGGGCCCTCCGTGCCGTTCGGCCAGGCCAGCTCATTGGGATAATTCCAGGTGAGCGTGATGAGTCGCACCCCGTCCTCATAGACCTGATGGAGACGCTCCAGCGAGCCGCCGAGCACGCCCCCCTCCTCGATGGAGAGCATCGCCCCGAGACGGCCGTCCGCCTCGCAGGCCTTCACGTCCTCCGCGCACAGGATCTGGCGGAAATGGTCTCCGTATTTCGCCTTCTGACGGCGGAATTCCCCGAGCAGCTGCTGGTACCGCGCCCACGGGTCCGGCCATTCTCCCATATCCACAAACAGGGCGAAATCCTGAATGAGGGCGCCCCCCTTGGCCAGCTTCTCCAGATCGATCTCCAGCGAGCTCCGGAGCAGATCCCCCTTGTCCGGATGATCCGTCAGCTCGTAGATCGTATCACAATGCAGATCGATGTATCGGTATGTCATAGTATCAGCCCCTTTCCCGATTTCTCTCTATCCTATGCAAATTTCCGCCGTCCGTCAATCCTGAGAAAAATTCTCAGAATATAAGAAATTAATTAAAATCTAACGCTCTTTTTATTGTCTGCCGCCGCCTCCCGTGGTAGAATTTTCTCATTGCAGAAATGGTTCTGCATTCCTAAAGGGGAGTAGCCCTCGAAACAAGTCAACATACTAGCCGCTTGCGGTTTGGCTGTTTTAACCAGGCGAGACTTTTAGGCGTCATTTTTCTGGCGCCGGGAGTCTCGTTTTTTATTGTTCCGGCGCCTTTCCCAAGGGAGGTTTTTTTTATGCTCGCTTTCATCAGTTCGTTTCTCTTCGTCGTCCTCGCGGAAATGGGCGACAAGACCCAGCTCCTGGCCATCGCCTTCGCCACGAAATACCCGTGGAAGACCGTCATGGCCGCCGTCGCAGCTGCCACCGCCGTGAATCACCTCATGGCAGTCATCGTCGGCCAGTGGCTCACGAACTACATCCCCATGGACTGGATCCACATCGCTGCTTCCGTGGCCTTCATCGTATTCGGCCTCTGGACCATCCGCGGCGACAAGATCACCGATGACGACCAGAAGTCCCGCTACGCCAATGCGTTCTGGACCGTCGCCGTGGCCTTCTTCCTCGCCGAAATGGGCGACAAGACCCAGCTCGCCACGATCACCCTCGCGGCGCAGTTCCACACCATTCTTCCCGTGTGGTGCGGCACCCTCTGCGGCATGATCATCGCCGACGGCTTCGGCATCATCGTGGGCATCGTCCTGGGCAAGCGCATCCCGGAACGGACCGTGAAATGGACCGCTGCCATCATCTTCATCCTCTGCGGTCTCTGGGGCCTCTACGAGACGCTCATGTAATTGCATCATCCCCGCGAAAAGTCCCGCCCTGTCCCGGCGGGCTTTTTTCATGGCTCCGCGCACAGAAAAAGGCCGGCTCCCCGAAAGGAGGCCGGTCTTTTTATATGGAAAAATCATTTGCTTTCAAAGAACGCCTTGTACGCCTTGTACGTTTCGTACGCGTCCGCCTTGGACACGAGATCGTACGGCGCGTGCATGGAGAGCATCGCCGTGCCGCAGTCCACCACTTCGGCGCCCCAGTCTGCCATCATGAAGGCGATCGTTCCGCCGCCGCCCTGATCGACCTTGCCGAGCTCGCCGATCTGCCAGGCCACGCCTGCTTCATTGAAAATGGTGCGGATCTTCTGGAGAAATTCCGCATTGGCGTCGTTGCTGCCTGCCTTGCCGCGGGCGCCGCCGTACTTCGTGAGGGAGATGCCGTAGCCGAGGAGCGCGGAATTGTCCTTTTCGGACACCTCCGGGAACATCGGATCGAGGCAGCTGTTCACGTCGGCGGAGAGCATTTCGCTGTTTTCCATCGTTTCATAGAAATCGAGGAGCGAGCCCTGTCCCTGCAGCGCGAGGAGCTTCATGACGAACTTCACGAAATAGGACGATTCCATGCCCGTATTGCCGTAGGAGCCGATCTCCTCCTTGTCCGTGAGGAGCGCCGCCTGGGTCAGCGCGCCGGGCTTCGCGTCGAAAATGGCTTCCATATTCGCATAGGAGCATACCCGGTCATCCTGCCCGTAGGAGGCGATGAGCGAGCGGTCCAGTCCCACGTCGCGGCTCTTCATGGCCGGCACCAGTTCCAGCTCCGCCGCGGCGAAGTCCTCTTCCTCGATGCCGTAGGTATCCTTCAGGAGCTTCATGATCGCTTCCTTCGGGGTCTGGTCCTCGTCGGAATTCGAGCCGATCAGCGCCTGGAGCTGTTCGCCCGTCACGCCGTCGGCGAGGGTCTTTTTCATCTGGTCCTGCGCCATGTGGATGAGCAGATCCGTGATGTAGAAGATCGGGTCATCATCCTTCAGGCCGATATTGATCTCCACCTTTTTGCCGTCCTTCGTGAAGACCACGCCGCACAGCGCGAGGGGCACGCAGGTCCATTGGTATTTCTTGATGCCGCCGTAATAGTGGGTGCGGAAATACACCAGTCCGTCCGATTCGTGCACCGGATTGGCCTTCAGATCCAGACGGGGCGCATCGATGTGGGAGCCCACGATCTTGATGCCGCTGTTCACCGGTTCCGTGCCGATCACCGCGAGGATCACCGACTTGCCCTTCTGGTTCCAGTACACCTTGTCCCCCGGCTTGAGCTCCTTCATGTCGTATACGGGACGGAAGCCCTTCGCCTCTGCGCGGGCAATGATCTCCGATGCGGCGAGGCGCTCCGTCCGTGCCGTATCGAGGAATGCTTTATATCCTTCGCAGTACGACAGCACCTGCGCCCGTTCTTCCTGGCTGAGACGCTGCCATACCGATTTGGTTCTGCTGTATGTTTCCATAAATTGACCTCCTTTACCTGACTGCCGGCTGACCGGCGCTTGTTCTATTATATCATCCGCCGCGGCCAAGAGAAACGCCGCCCGCCTTTTTTGAGAGCATCTCTCAATTAAAAATGCCAGCCCTATGGGCTGGCATTCATGATTCAGATAGAAAAACCGGCTTTCTGCCGCTGTCTTGCACAGCTCTCCGCCAGTGTCACCGCCGCGACGGCGGGATCGATCACCGGCAGCCCGACCGCGTCAGACAAGGCCTCCCCCAGGCCAAGGAAAGAAAGGCAGCCCGGGATCAGCACATCCACATGGCGGGTTTCCTTCATTTCTTTTCCTTTTTCAATGAGGAGATGCAATGCCGCATCCCGTTCTTTCCAGATGGAATGACCCGCAAAGGAAATGGCCTCAATGGAAGCGATCCGGTCCGATGCGATCCCCAGTGTCCGCAGAAACCATTCCTTTTCAGGGATTCTCCCCGGATCCGTGAGGATCACGCCTATTCGCTTCCCCTGCAGGGCCGCCATCATAAGGGCCGCCTGCGCCCCTCCTATCACCGGGATCTGCAGGCGTTCCCTGCAGGCCTCTGCCGCGGGATCGCTGAAACAGTACAGGACCACCGCCGAGCAGCCCTCTGCCTCCGCCTTTTCCGCCATGCGCAGGATCTCCGGCCCGGCAAGCAGCGCATCGGCCATGGAATTGATTTCGACCGGTGTATCCGTGAGACACTCCATGGATAATTCCGTGCCGGGCGAAACATACTGGGACAGCCACCGGCACCGTGCGTCCATATCGCTCCGTTTTTCCCCGTAATCGGGATTGATGATGCGAATTTTCATGGCACTCAGGTCAAAATGGAAGCCAGGAACTTCTTGGCACGTTCCGTCTTGGGCTGTGCAAAGAACTCTGCCGGGGGCGCACTCTCAATCAGAACGCCGCCATCCATAAAATGAACCACATCCGATACATCCTTTGCAAATCCCATTTCATGCGTGACGAGCACCATGGTGATGCCGGTCCCTGCAAGCTGACGGATGACATCCAGCACCTCCTTGACCATTTCCGGGTCAAGCGCCGACGTCGGTTCATCCAGAAGCAGGACCTCCGGATTCATCGCCAGCGCGCGGGCGATGGCCACACGCTGTTTCTGCCCGCCGGAAAGACGGCTCGGATACTGCTGCGCCTTGTCTGACAGACCCACCTTCTCCAGCAGCTGCATGGCCTTTTCATCAGCTTCTTTTTTAGAAAGATGATTCACCACACGCGGTGCATAGGTCACATTCTGCAGCACCGTCATATTCCGGAACAGATTGAAATGCTGAAAAACCATGCAGGCCCGCTTGCGGATCTCCTCAATTTTGACCTTGCCATGAAGAATATCCTGCCCGTCGAAGATAATGGAGCCTCCGTCCGGCTTTTCCAGAAGGTTCAGGCACCGGAGCAGAGTGGACTTTCCGCTCCCGGAGGGGCCGATGATCGTGACCACTTCCCCCTTATCAATATGGAGATTGATATCCTTTAAAACGGGAATCCCGTCAAAACTTTTCGAGAGATGTCTGACTTCAATCACTGACGCGCACCTTCTTTTCCAGGTAAGATCCGAGCAGATTCAGCAGCATGACCAGTACATAGTAGACCGCTGCCGCCACAACAAAGGCCTCAAAGGCACGGAAGGTTTTTGCCTGAATCAAATCCGCCCAGCGAAGCGTATCCGCCACGCCGATGACCGATACGAGGCTGGAATCCTTAAGCAGCATGATGCTTTCATTGACCAGAGAAGGAAGCGCATTTTTAATGGCCTGCGGCAGAATGACGTCCAGAACGAACCGATACGGCGGCACGCCAAGAGACATGGCCGCTTCCCATTGTCCGCGGTCTACGGAAAGGATCCCCCCGCGCAGTGCTTCCGAAATATAGGCCGCCGAATTGAGGCCGAAGGAAAGCACCCCCGCCTCCAGCGGAGAAATCGTGTAGGACGTCAGCTGCGGCGTCGCGAAATAGATCAGCATAAGCTGCACCAGAAGCGGTGTGCCGCGGAATACGGAAATGTACGCCTTGGCAAAAAATGAAGCGATTTTATTTTTCGACAGAGTGATCAGCGCGAGAATAAAACCGCCCAGAAATCCCATGATCGTCGAAAAAAACGTAAATTTCAGTGTTACCCACACCGCTCCCGCAAGGAGCGGCATATAGGGTTCCAGTACAGAAAAGTCAAACATATTTCTGCTCCTGACCGATTACCACTTGGTGATATCCAGCCCGGACTCCAGTTTTTCATACTGTGCGGTTGCATCTTCGCCAAGGTATTTTACAAAGATCTTGTGCATTTCCCCGTTCTGCTTCATTTCCTTCAGGATCTCATTGACCTTTTCCACGTCCTTGGAGCCCTTGGGAAGAGCAACGGCAAAGGTATCTTCCATGACAACGGGGAGATTCAGGATATGCATTTCCAGATCCGGGTTCTGCTGAATAAATACGCCGGCCTGTGCCGAGTCAAAGAGTCCTGCTGCCAGACGGCCATTCTTGATATCCTGTACGACGAGCGGCGTGCTGTCCATTTCCACCACGTCGATGCCGCCGGCCTGACGGAGATCATTCGCATAGGTCGTCCCCATGGAAGCACCGGCGGACATGCCCTTCAGTTTATCCAGGGAATCATAGCCGGCCCCTTTCTGGCAGATAATGGCTTTCATCGGGAAATAGTACGGAATGGAAAAATCCACCACTTCCATACGTTCCTTGGTCGGAGATATAGCGGACAGGATCATATCTGCGCGGCCGCTCTGCAGGGTCGGAACCAGCGATGCAAACTTCATGTCCGTAAATTCTGCGGTCTTTCCCATTTTCTTTGCCACATACTGGGCAATATCGATATCGATGCCCGTATAGTCACTGGTGCCTTCCTTGACCGATTCAAACGGCGGGAAGGTGGAATTAATGGCGATAAGCAGCTTCCCGTTATCTGCTGCCGGCTTGCTTTCCGCCGCCTTGTCTCCGCCGCACCCGGCAATTCCTACGGCCATCACCGCTGCCGCTGCCACAAGGAGAAGTTTTTTACCCCAATTTTTCCCAAACATCGTCATCCCTCTTCTTTCCGGACACTGTGCCCTTAAATCCTTACCTTATTTATCAATACTTTTTCCGTATTCCGGAAAACCGTTCCGGCTCAAATAATACCGGGCCACGTCCTCATCCGTGGCAATCCATGCGCCGTTGTCCTTTGCATACCGGATAAATTCCCGCAGGGCCCGCACGTACTGCGGATGGCCGATAAACTGCGGATGCATGACAAAGTTCATCATGCGGCCTTCCTCGGCCAGCCCGTCAAATTCATCCATCCAGATGCCGACCATTTCCCGGCCGCTGCGGAGATAATGATGCTCCGGCGCCTGAATGGTATACATGTCGTAGGACGTGTCATCCACGATCCCGTCCTTCGGCAGTTCCACGATCGGCACCGTCTTCCCGTCAATTTTATGAAGAAACGGTCCGTCATTATCCCGCCAGTTGGACGAATAAATGTAGCCCCGGTCCAGCCACAGCTGAAGATGGAAGTCATACACATAGCCATCCGGGATGCGCGTACCGCAGGGCTTTTTCCCGGTGATCCCTTCAATAATGGTTTCCGCTTTCTCCATGAGGGCATTTTCACGGTCATAATCGGGATACGACTCGTGCAGCCAGCCATGATAGGAAATTTCATGACCTTCCCCGGCGATGCAGCGGATCACATCCGGATGGAGTTCCGCCGTATAGGCCGGCGTAAAGAATGTGGCATGGACGCCTTCGGCTTCCAGCATGCGCAGGATGCGGGGAATCCCCTGTTTCACGGAATACAGTCCCCGTGACAGATGGACCGGATGATGATAATTGATCGGATTTCTGGTCAGCCACAAGGTTTCCGCATCGATATCGAAGGAAAGCATCAGGGCCAGCCGTTTATGATTGGGCCATTCCATCACTGCTCACCACCCTTCCGCTGTTTCCAGTCATTCAGTACATACTGCGCCGCTTCACGGCAGGTCGTGATCCATGCGCCGTTCTGCTTCATATACAGGACCAGTCGTTCCAGCATGCGGATGCGGCTCACTCTGCCGATCAGCTGGGGATGCAGCTTCAGCACCATCACCTTGTCTCCCTCGGAGGCAAGCTCATCAAAATAATCTTTCCAGATGTCATACACATAATCGGACGGATACGTGCATGTGATGGTCTTCTCATCGGCATAGGAAAAATAGAAATATGAAAAATCATCAATTCCCGGCTCGGTGGGCAGTTCCACGATCGGCTGCTCCATCCCGTCCGTCTCATGCACATACGCCCAGTCGCAGTCCTTCAACGTGGAACTGTACAGATACTTCCGCTTCTGAAGCAGTGCCAGACTGTATTCCTGCATGCCGTCCAGCGGGGCCCGGTATCCCGCGACGGTCTCTCCATTGACCGACTGCAGAAGCTTCTCACTTTTCTCCATATTGGCTTCTTCCTCGGCCTCCGGAATTCCGATCCGTGCATCATGGTCATACCCATGGTAGGCCAGCTCATGACCCGCCTCTGCAATGGCGTGAACCTCTTCCGGATATTCTTCCACGATCTTTCCCGGAACAAAAAACGTGGACCGGATCTCCTGACGCTTCAGCATGGCCAGACACCGGGCCAGTCCTTCATGCGGACCGTACAGCCCGCGGGAGCGATCAGAAAAGCCAATTTCCTTTTTCCCGATCACAGACTGTCTCAATAGCTCTGCGTCAAAATCAAAGGTGAGCATTACAGCAATGCGTTTTCCATGAGGCCAGCGAATGCCTTCTCCATTTTTAAGAAAAATCATATGGCTCTCAACTTTCCGCCATCCTACCACTATTTTTATCTGTAAGATGGACTAAATTATAATGTATTAATTATATCATATAGCCGAAAAATTATGCATTCAAGTCAAGGGAAATTCTAAATTTACCGAAAAATTTTCCGTTTTATCATTTGAAATATGTATAAACTTTCACGCCTCCACGGGCAGGGCGATGCGGCAGAGGAAATCTGACGGGTCGGCGCAGGTCACCTCGTCGAGCTCGTACTCCTCCACGGCGTCGCCTGCGGGCCGGAGGCCCCGCGCCGCTGCCTCGTCGAGCAGGCGGGCATAGGCCGCAGGCGTTCCGCCGCAGTCCGTGCGCTCCCGGAGGACGAGAAAATCCCCCGCCGGGCGGCAGGCGTTCGCTCCATCGTCACTTCCCAGCGGCAGGAGCAGGCGGCTCACCCGATCCGTGCGCCCTGCGGCGATGTCCTCTCCGCTCACGAGGCACCCCATGGGATAGCCGAAGGGGATGCCCCGGCGCTCCGCCTCAGCGTAGAAATCCACGATGACCCGGTCCGGCAGGGGGTCCTTCCCGCAGGACAGCGGCCCGCTCACGAAGAGGGGCGCCGGCTCGTCCTCGTGGATGAGCACGACCGTCCCGGGCTCTTCATCCCGGCTCCGCCGGAGCTGCTCCAGCCGGAACGACACCATGGCCTCGCTCCGCCGGAGCCGCTCGATCTCCTTCCGGATGCTCGCCCGCTGCCGCCGGAGCAGTCCTTCCATCCGGTCCGGACAGATCTCCGCCACCTCCTCGCGGATCTCCGCCAGGGGCACGCCGAGGCCGGCCAGCGTCTGGATGAAGGACATCCGCCCGATCTGCCGCCGGTCATAGTACCGGTAGCCCGTGTCCGGGTCGATGCGCGCCGGCGGAAAGAGGCCGATGCGGTCGTAATAGATGAGCGTCTGCCGGCTCATGCCCATGATGGCCGCGAATTCACTGACGGAGAGCTCCGTCCCGTACCGTTTGCTCATAGGTTCCTCCTTGACTGTATAGCTGCTATACAGTTTATCATAGAGAAGGAAATTTCGGCGGACGGGCGCGGTGCCTGTTCGTTTTTCAGGAGGACTCTATGGCAGAATCATTTGTATCCCGCCTTCAGGCGGGGCCTAAGGAGATCATGGCGGCGAAAAGCGCCTTTTTCATCAGCGGCTTCGCTTTTTCCACGTGGGTGATGATGATCCCCGCCGTGAAGCAGCATCTGGCCATCGAGGCGGATCTGCTGGGCATGCTCCTGCTGTGCATCGGCATCAGCGCGTGCATCGCCATGCCCGCCGCGGGACTGCTCACGCGGTACGTCACGTGCCGGCATCTCATCATCGGCGCGTCGTCCCTCACCGCGGCGGCGGTGTTTCTCCTGCCCCATCTTCCCGTTTTCTGGGCGCATGTGCCGGTGCTGCTCCTGCTGGGCGGCTCCGTGGGCACCCTCGACGTGGCCATCAATCTCAATGCGGTGCTCGTGGAGCGCGCCTCCGGGCGGCGTATCATGTCCGCCATGCACGCCTTCTACTGCATGGGCTGCTTCATCGCGGCGGGCCTCTATTCCTTCCTCGCCGATGCGGCAGGCCTTTCCGCGGGTGTCATCGCCGCGCTCCATGCGGGGCTCGTGGCGGCGCTCCTCCTGCTGGGCGGCCGGTACTACCTCGCCTATCACGCCGACGGCGCGCAGAAAAAGACCGCCCTGCCCCGGGGCATCGTGGTCTTTCTGGGCATGCTGTGCAGCATTTCCTTCCTCGCCGAGGGCGGCATCATGGACTGGGGCGGCGTGCTCCTCTCCGAGGACAAGGGCATCCCCCTCGCGCAGGCCGGCTTCGGCCTCACCGCCTTTTCCGTGGCGGAATTTCTCGCCCGACTCCCCGGCGACCGGCTGGTGCGCCGCTTCGGGGAGAAAAAGGTCATCCTCGCCAGCACCCTCTCCGCGGCGGTGTGCTTTGCCGCCGTGGGCTGGGCGGAAACGCTTCCGCTTCTCCTGATCTTCTTCTTCCTGCTGGGCGTCGCCGTGGCCAACGTGGTGCCGGTGCTCTATTCCCTGCTGGAATACCAGACCGTCATGCCCATCAATCTCGCCGTGGCGGCCCTCACCAGCATGGGCTATGCGGGCATCCTCCTCGGCCCGGCCTTCCTCGGCTTCGTGGCCCATCACTTCCACATCGCCGTGGTCTTTGATTTTCTGGCGCTCCTCGTCCTCTGCCAGATGCTGCTCGCCCTGTACGTTTTCTCCCGGCTGCGCTCCTGAACCGGCGCAGCAAAAAAGCACGGAATGCATCCGTGCCTTTTTTATTGGATCATTTCTTTTTCGCGGGCTTGCTGCCGGCGGACTTGTCCGGAGCGGGGCGGTCCTTTCCGCAGTCCTTTTCCGGTGCGTCCGATTCCTTCGTTTCCTCGTCCGCTTCGTCCTCGTATTCATATTCGTACTCGCCGTCGTCGTCCTCGTACTCGTATTCGTCGTCATCGTCATACTCGTACTCCTCGGCAGCCTCCGCTTCCTTCCGGCGGAGCACATCGCCCATGTGCTTGTACGCGTAGCCCAGCACTTCCGCCTGGGGCACGCAGATCTGGTCGGGCATGATCTCCTTGAAGGCTTCCCAGAATTCGTCGGACGCCTTCATGAGAATGCGGCCGGCTTTCTTCGTGTCATCGTTGTAATTGTACAGGAGCACCCAGATCTCCCGCTTGTCCAGACGGGAATAGGCGTAATACGCCGGCGCCGTCTCGATGGCCTTCGTATTTTCCTTTTTCATGCGGTACACGCCGAAGATATCGTTGTAGCCGAGGTGGATCTCCTTCACGCCCTTGAACTTGCGGGAGATCACGATCACCAGCTCGTCCTCCTCCAGGCGGTATTCCGTCCGGGCCGTGTAGGTATTCACCATGTACCACAGGAGCAGCGCCTGCAGCGCCCCCACGAAGGCCAGCACCTGATAGGTGCCCTGCTGGATGGCCGCTGACCATGTCCATACCACGTACCCCGCCCACACGAGGAAGAAAAACCACATGATCACCTGATACGGCTTGTGCAGGACCGAATGGTCCACGGCCGCCGGGAATTGTTTCTTGTCCATACCTGTCTCCTTTACCTCACAGCCTGCGCATCAGTGCTTCTTCGTCGACTTCTGCGCGGCCTTTCTCGCGCGGCGGCGGGCTTTCTTCTCCGCCTCCTGCTGGCGGATCAGCTCCTTCGCTTCCCGGGCCTGCTTCCGCTTGAAATAGAAGCTCACCCCAAAGACGGCGATGAGCATCACGCCGATGAGTGCATTGCCCCACTGCAGTCCGTTCTCCTGAATGTTCATCCACACCATGCCGAGCGCCACTACAAACAGGACTGTGCGAAAATGTTCCTTCATATGTTCCCTCCGATGCGGGAGACCTGCTCCCGTCCATTGTTGCTGTCTTTTTATTTTATACCAGATAATAAAGGGAATGCAATTGCCCACGCAAAAAGCGGGCCCCGAAAGGCCCGCCCTTCTGCGGCGTTACAGCGCCGCCGCGTACTGATATGTCCGGTCTGCCCGCGCCTCATAGACCGCGCGGTATTCCCGCACATCCGCCGCATCGGCGTACTCTGTGCGGAAAAGCCCGTGCACCGCTTCGAGCCGTCCCAGATCGCACCGGTCCGCCCGGTTCCTCAGAAAGCGGCACACCACCGCCTCCGAGGTGGGGCACCACATCGCGCTGTAGACCACGCACTGCGGACGCCCCAGCGCGGAGATCTCCCCGAGGAGCCGCACATAGCGCCGCGTATCCTCCGTGAGGAGCGCCAGCTGCGCCGCCCGGCCCGCATCCGAGCCGAGGAGCGCTGCCAGCGCCTGCCGGTCCGCCCCGGAGAGCACGCTCCACGGACGGCCTGCGTAGGCCCCGCCGCCGGGGATCATCCCCAGCAGCGCATCCGCCCGCGGCCCTTCCCACTGGGAGACCCCCAGCGACGGCCTGTCATAGCCGGTGGAGCACACCACGCTGTCCCAGGCTCCCTCGATGCCGGTTTCCACGATGCCCAGCGCCGCGGCGGCGGCCATATCCTCATCCGTCATTTCTCCTCCTTCCTGCGGGCCAGCCAGTCATGCAGACGCCCTGCCAGCCACCGCACCAGATGCGGCGCCAGCGTCTCCCACAGCCGGAGCCACCATTTGCTTTCCATATGATCCTCCATGAGAAAACCGGCTCCCTTTCCCTCCGGAGCCGGTCTCCTTCCGAGCAGTCCTGCCGCTCACGCTCTCACCGGGCTCACAGCCCTTCCGTGAGAGAATACACTTCCTGCACCTTCACGCCGTCCAGCTCATTGGCGGAGAGGCTTCCCAGCGCCTGCCCCGCGGCGAGAAGCTCATCATCCGAAGCGGTGCCCCGGATGCGGCTGAATGTGAAGGTCTTCACGGCGGGCTTCCCCGCTTCCGTTTCTCCTGCGGTCATCACGATCTGCAGTTTCGTATCAATGCGTGCTTTTTCTGCTGCCATACTTGCAGCCTCCTTTCTGTTTCTTACGAAAAATTACAGGATCACGTCTTCCGTGGTGGTGATGTACACCGCCCCGGCCAGACTTTCCGCCGCCGCGCCGGACGTGCTTTCCAGCACCGGTACGATGGCCGCGGCCGCCGTCTGTACGGCGTCTGCCTCGAGTCCCTCCTTCGGAGAGGAAATGGTCACATCCATCGTGCCTTCTCCCTCCAGAGCAAAGGTCAGTTTCAGCTTCTTCGACATGGTCTCACCTCCTTTCACTGATGGTTCCGTTTACTCTTTGCCTTTGTTTGATGCTCACCCCCTTTCCGGAGCCACTAAAAAACCGGAGCCGTCCCTTTCTTCATCGGACTGCTCCGGCACGTGCCTCGGTCTCCCGGGCCGTACTCAGTAGCTTCATATGTGGCCTCCTGCCGCCTCCGCCGCATCCAGCAGATGCAGCAGCTGCGCCTTATCGATGCGGCACAGATCGTGCCCCTGTTTGAATTCCAGCACCGTCCGCTCCGGCAGACGGAGAATGTCGAAGAGCCGGATGCCCCGGTCTCCGTATCCGCCGGGCCGGTGCCAGTACACCGCCAGCCGCACCGCGGCCGCCTGTTTGGTTCCCTCCATAGCCTCTCCTCCTTTCCTCGGATAGAACATTTGTTCGTTGTTATTCTCAGTATACTCAGGTCTGACAGGCCTGTCAATAGAAAAGCGGATATCAAAAATAAAAATCTCCGGCCCAAATACAGGCCCCGCTGCTGCCTCCACGCGTCCCTGCCCGAACGGGCACAAAAAAACGCCGCCCCGGAGGGCAGCGTTTCATTCAGTCCCGGATGTAGTGCCGGAGGACCTCATTCCGCATGAGGAAGCGGAAGAGGAGCGTGCCGATGACGGTGACGGAGAGGCATTCCCCGGCGGCGATGTAGGCCATGACCGGAAGGACGGCCTCCGCCGCGGCCGGCACCTGCGCGAGGTACACCAGCTCGAGGCCGATGAGGATGCCGTTCGACAGGACCGGCGCCAGCGAGGCCGTGAAGAGATTCGGGCACCACCGCATGGCGTACACCGCCAGGAAGGTGGCCGCCGTGCCGACAATCATATCCGCCGCGCCGAAGGGGCTTCCTATATTGGCGAGGAAGCACCCCGCGGTGAGGCCGGGCACCCATTTTTTATTGTAAAAGGCGAGGAGCACCATACATTCGGAAAAGCGGATCTGTACGGGCCCGTAGCTGAGCGGCGCCAGTGCCAGCGTGAGCGCCGCATAGACGGCCGCAGCCGCCGCATTGAGGAGCAGATCCCTCGAATTCATGGCACATCTCCTTTCCCATGGAAAAAGGCGGTCCTGCCGCCTTGTCCTTTATTTTCTGCGTTCATAGGTCACAAACCGGTGCGGGATATCCCCCATGCCCTCCTCGGAGGCCGTCACCGTCCATTCCGTGCGGTCGAAATCGGGGAAGCAGGCGTCCCCCTCATAGGAGCGGTCCAGCTCCGTGAGGATCATCCGGTCCGCATAAGGCAGGAGCAGGCGGTACACCGCCGCGCCGCCGATGATGAAATTCTCTCCCTCCGGCAGGGCTTTCAGCAGCTCCTCCGGGGAATGGCAGAGGACGACGCCCTCGGGGACGGTGTAGTCCGGATTGCCGGTGAGCACGTAATGGGTGCGCCCCGGCAGGACCTTCGGCAAGCTTTCGAAGGTCTTGCGCCCCATGATGATGGGATGCCCCATGGTGAGCGTCTTGAAGCGGGCCAGATCGTCCGGCAGATGCCAGATCAGGCCGTTGTCGCGGCCGATGACGCCGTTGGCCGCCACGGCGGCGATGATGGTGAGACTCATACGGATACCTCCATGGCCAGTTTCCCGAAGTGCTGATAGTTGTCGAGCTGGATGTCCTCGGGCTGGAAATCGTAGAAATTCTTCACATCCGGATTCAGGACGAGCTTCGGCGCCGGATAGGCCTCCGGCAGGCGCGCCAGCTGCGTGCGGAGCGCCGCCACGTGATTCTCGTAGATGTGGGCATTATTGATGACATGAGTGAAAAGCCCCGGGCGCAGGCCGGACACCTGGGCGATCATGGAAATGAGCACGGCGTACTGCGTGAAGTTGAAGGGCACGCCGAGCCCCATATCGCCGGAGCGCTGGACGAGCATGCAGTTCAGCCGGCCGTCGGCGGAGACGTCCCACATGGTGAGGAAGGCGCAGGGCTGGAGCGCCATGTCCGGCAGGTCCTCCACATTCCACAGGGAGACCACCATGCGGCGGCTCTCCGGGTCCTCCTTCAGGGTCTTCAGCAGGTTGTCCACCTGATGATATTTCGCAAGCTGATAGCCGTAGGCCTTGCCGATGGTGCCGTCCGGCCGCTGCCACTCGTCCCAGATGTGGCAGTTCCACTGCTGGAGCACGCGCACGTCATTGGACTGCTTCTGCCAGATCCAGAGGATCTCCTTCACCGCCGTCTTGAAAGCCACAAATTTGGTGGTCAGGATGGGAAATTCCTTCTCCAGATCGAACTGCATGATCTGGTGGGGCAGCTTGTACGCGGGCATGCCCGTCCGGTTCTGGCCCAGCGCGCCCGTATCGAGAATGCGCTGGACGATCTGTAAATACTGAGTATCTGCACTGCTCATGGCAATTGGGTCCTCCTGATCACATCAAAGCAGTTTTCTGTACATTTCCGCGGCCTGCAGCAGCGCAGGGCCGTAAAGGATGCGTTTTTCCGGCTCCATCGCGGAGAGGGCGCTCCGTCCCTCAGAGAGCTTTTCCAGCGTCTGCCGGGAGCAGATCTCCTCCGGCGTCAGCCCGGCCTTCCGGGCGATCCGGCAGCGCACGCTGTCCATGTAGCGGAGGAAGGAATCCTCTCCGGCGGCCGCCGTATCCCGCGCCTCCGGAGCCGGCCGGAGCAGGGGCAGCAGGTACTGGCCCACGTGCTCCCATTTCGCCCGGCCCACGCCGGGCACGGCCAGCATTTCCTCCTCCGTGGCGGGGCGTCGCACGGCGATGGCGCGGAGCACCTTCTCTGAAAAAAGATGGCACCGGCGGGCGTGGCCGTCCCGGAGGAGCGCCTGCTGTTTGTCCTTCAGACGCCGCAGAGTCTCCTCGAGGCGGAGCGATTCTTCCTTCACGTCCGCACCGACCAGCTTTTTCGCGCCCCTTGCGGGGATGACCGGCCTGGTCTCCTGCGGCTTTTCCGGCAGGGGCGCCGCGGTCTCCCGGACGCCGCTCACCGCCTCCAGGAAGCGCGCCCCGTATTTCCGGAGCTTGAACGCCCCCACGCCGCGCACCTCGCCCATGGCCGCCAGCGACCGGGGCTTCTTTGCCGCCATATCCTCCAGCGTGGCATCGGAGAAAATGACAAAGGGCGGCACGTGCTCCTCGGCGGCGATCTGCCGCCGCAGCTCCCGGAGCTTCTCGAAGAGGCCGCCCCGTACGGTCTCCCCGGCGCCGCGCATCCGGTCCACCGCGGCCTGCTCGAGCAGGTTCGCCACGCCGATGGGCAGGCCGTATACCTCTTCCTTGCCGGCGATGACCGCCTTCGCCCGGTCGGTCAGCTTCAGCACCGGGTATTCCCCGCCCTCCCGGAGAAGCCAGCCGTCGGCGACATAGCTGTCCAGCGCGCTCTTGATGTCCTTCGCCTTCCGGTGGGAGAGCTTGCCGTAGGTGGCGCACCGGTCGAGCTTCCGCGCCAGAATGGCCTCGCTCCGGCTGCCCCGGAGGATATTGGCGATCACCGACGCGCCGAACATTTCTCCCGTGGCCTCCACGGTGCGGAATACCAGTGATGCCTCGTCGGTGACGCGCACCCGGCTCCGGGCGGCGTCGCAGTTGCCGCAGTGGCCGCAGCCCTCCTTCGGCTGTTCCCCGAAGTACCGGAGGATGTAATTGCGGAGGCATCCCGTGGTGCGGCAGTAGTCCTCCATGCGGGAGAGGCGCTCATAGTCGAGGGGCGTCTTATCGCTGTCCCGGGCGCTCCGCTCGATGAGGAAGCGCTGGATGGCCGCATCCTGCCCGCTGTAGAGAAGGATGCATTCCGCCGCCGCGCCGTCGCGCCCGGCCCGGCCCGCTTCCTGATAATAGGCCTCGAGGCTCTTCGGCATCTGGTAGTGCAGCACATAGCGCACGTTGCTCTTGTCGATGCCCATGCCGAAAGCATTCGTCGCCGCCATGACCGGCGTCCGGTCGTAGGAGAAATCCTCCTGCGCGGCCTGCCGCTCCTCGTCGGTCAGCCCCGCATGGTATCGTCCGGCGCGGAAGCCCGCGTCCCGGAGGAACTGGTACACCTCGTCCACCGCTTTCCGGGTGGCGCAGTACACGATGCCGCTTTCCCCCGGATGAGCCGCCACGTATTTCCGGATGAATTCCTTCTTGTCCGCGCCGCGCACCACCCGGAAGGACAGATTCGGCCGGTCCAGCCCGGTGCGGAAGATCCGCGCACTCCCGAGACCCAGACTCTGCTTCATGTCCTCCTCCACCACGGGCGTGGCCGTCGCGGTGAAGGCCGCCACCACGGGCCGCCGGGGCAGGGTGCGGATGAAATCGTCGATGCGGCGGTAGCTCGGGCGGAAGTCATGCCCCCACTGGGACACGCAGTGTGCCTCGTCCACCACGAAAAGGGAGAGCGGCACCTGACGCAGGCATTCCGTGAAATAGGACGGCTCTAATTTTTCCGGCGCCATGTAGAGCAGCTTCAGCCGCCCCCTGTAGAGGTCGCGCAGACGCTGGATGGACTCCGCCGGCGGCACCGTGCTGTTCACGTAGGACGCAGGCACGCCCTCGCCGGCGAGAGCCTCCACCTGATCCTTCATGAGGGAGATGAGCGGCGAGATGACCACCGTCCCGGCGGGCAGGGCCAGCGCCGGCACCTGGAAGCACACCGATTTCCCCGCGCCGGTGGGCATGATAGCCAGCACGTCCTGTCCCGACAGGATCGTGCGGATGACCTCCTCCTGCACCGGGCGGAAGCTGTCGTAGCCGAAATATTTCTTCAGGATATCCGCCGGCTCCATGCTCTCCCTCCTTTTCCGATAAAAACTCAGTTTATATTATATCGCATCATGTCATTCGCCGCACCCTCCCCGGTTCCGCGCGAAAAGGCCGGTACTGACTGAAAAAAGCACGCAAAAAACGCCCCGCAGGGCCGGAGCCCCGGAGGCGTTTTCTGAAATGCTGTAAATTATTCGATAACGAGCAGGAGGTCGCCGGAGGAGATCCGTGCGCCGGCCTTGGCTACGATCTCGCTGACGATGCCGTCCTTCGGAGCGGTGATGTTCGTTTCCATCTTCATCGCTTCGGTGACGATGATCGGTTCGCCCTTCTTCACGTGCTGGCCTTTTTCGACGAGGACCTTCACCACGGAGCCGGAGAGGGTCGCGCCCACTTCGCCGAGGACATCCTTGTCAGCCTTGCGCACTTCGATATTGGCGGTGGCGATGTGCTTGTCATGGACCTTGATCTCACGAGGCATGCCGTTCAGCTCGAAGCGGATGAGACGGTCGCCGTTTTCGTCGGGCTTCGTCACGTCGTCCAGCTTGATGAGGAGCATCTTGCCCTGTTCGATGTATACGCGGATCTCTTCGCCGGGCTTCATGCCGAAGAAGAAGGTAGGCGTATCGAGGACGGACAGATCGCCGTACAGCTTGTACCGTGCGTCATAGTCGCTGAATACCTTCGGATAGATGAGGTAGGAGGAAACGGAGTCGTCGTCCACGGGGAGATGCTTCTCCTTCATTTCCGCCTTTACGGCCTCGAAGTCCACATCCGGCGGCGTGGATTCTTCCATCGGCTTTTCGCCGCGGAGGATGATCTGCTGCAGCTTTTCCGGGAATCCGCCGTACGGCGTGCCCAGATTGCCCTTGAAGAAGCCCACTACGGATTTCGGGAAATCGAGGGTGTCGCCCTTGGCGTAGATGTCTTCCTCAGTGAGGTTGTTCTGCACCATGAAGAGCGCCATATCGCCCACGACCTTGGAGGACGGGGTGACCTTGATGATGTCGCCGAACATCATATTGACCTTCGCGTACATGCGGCATACGTCGAGCCACTTGTCGCCCAGGCCCACGGCCGTCGCCTGCTGGCGCAGGTTGGAGAACTGTCCGCCGGGCATTTCATGCATGTAGACGGTGGTGTTCGGGCTGGTCATCTTGCTGTCTACGCCCGCATAGTACGGACGGACCGCTGCCCAGTAGCGGTCGATCGCTTCCAGAGCGTCGATGTCGAGCTTCGGCTGGCGGGGATTGTTCTGCAGCGCATAGTACATGGACTGCATGGACGGCTGGCTCGTGCCGTTCGCCAGAGCGCTGGTGGCCACGTCCACGATATCCACGCCGGCGTCGATGGCCTTGGCGTAGCTGTAGAGCATGACGCCGCTGCCTTCGTGGCTGTGCAGATGGATCGGCAGGTCTACTGCATCCTTCAGAGCGGATACGAGGACGCTTGCCGCTTCCGGCTTCAGGATGCCGGACATATCCTTGATGGCGATGATGTTGGCGCCGGCTTTTTCCAGCTCCTTCGCCATGTCGGTGTAATATTTCAGGTTGTATTTCTGGCGCTTCGGGTCGAGGATGTCGCCGGTGTAGCACAGAGCGACTTCCGCCAGCTTGTTGTTTTTGCGGACCTCGTCGATGGTGACCGTCATGTGGCTCAGCTGGTTCAGGCAGTCGAAGATACGGAATACGTCGATGCCGTTCGTTGCTGCGCGGTCGATGAAGTTGCGCACCACATTTTCCGGATAGTTTTCATAGCCTACTGCGTTGGCGCCGCGGGTGAGCATCTGGAAGAGGATGTTCGGAGCGGCTGCACGCATCTGGCGGAGACGATCCCACGGGGATTCATCGAGGAAACGGTACGCCACGTCGAAGGTCGCGCCGCCCCAGTTCTCGAAGGAGAAGAGCTGCGGTACATGGACAGCGGTGTAGTGGATCGCATTCATGATGTCGTGGGTGCGGACGCGGGTCGCCAGCAGAGACTGGTGCGCATCGCGGTACGTCGTATCCATGAAGAGGATCTCTTTCTGATCCTGCACCCATTTGGCGAATTTTTCCGGGCCCATTTCGTCGAGGAGCTGCTTCGTGCCTCTCGGGGCCTCTTCACCGGACGCATCCAGCACCGGAAGCGGAGCGAAGTCCGGCTTGTCCTGATGGCCGGCGCCGGCATAGCCGTTGACCGTGATGTCCCCTACATAGTCGAGGAGGCGCGTGCCGCGGTCGCTCACGGCATGGGGATCGACGAGGAGTTCCGGATGTCTGTCGATGTAGTTGACATCGCACAGGCCTTCCTGGAAATCCTTCGTGTTCAGCATATTCTGCAGGAAATAGATATTCGTCTTGACGCCGCTGATGCGGAATTCGTTCAGGCAGCGCTCCATACGGCCGATCGCGTCGATAGGCGTGCGCGCATAGGCGGTGACCTTTACCAGCAGGGAGTCATAGTACGGGGTGATGATCGCGCCGGTGTAGGCCGTGCCCGCATCGAGACGGATGCCGGGGCCGCCGCCGCTGCGGTAGGCGATGATCTTGCCCGTATCAGGCATGAACTGGTTCTGCGGATCTTCCGTGGTGATACGGCACTGGATGGCCATGCCGTGATGGGTGATGTCCTCCTGCTTGCCAATGCCGATCATGGCGTCTTCCAGAGAATACCCCTCGGCAATGAGGATCTGGCTCTTCACGATATCGATATCGGTGATGAGCTCCGTGACGGTGTGTTCTACCTGTACACGGGGGTTGACTTCGATGAAATAGAAATGCTTCTCGTCCTGGTCAACGAGGAATTCGCACGTCCCTGCATTGACGTAGTTGACGTTCTTCATCAGTTTGACTGCGGCGTCGCAGATCTCCTTGCGGAGGGAGACCGGCAGAGACCACGCCGGAGCCATTTCGATGACCTTCTGATGACGGCGCTGGATGGAGCAGTCACGTTCAAAGAGATGAACGATATGGCCGTGCTCGTCGCCGATGACCTGCACTTCGATGTGCTTCGGGTTCATGATGCATTTTTCCACATACACATCTTCGTCGCCGAAAGCCATCTTCGCTTCGGATTTCGCGCGGTTGTACGCGTCCTCCAGATCTTCCATGCGATCTACGTTTCTCATGCCGCGTCCGCCGCCGCCGTTGACCGCCTTGATCATGATCGGGAAGCCGTATTCTTCCACGAATTCCCTGACTTCTTCAAAACTCTTGACCGCACCCTTCGTGCCGGGGATCATCGGGATGCCTGCTTTTTCTGCCTGGATACGGGCATTGACCTTGTCGCCGAACATCACCAGATGTTCCACCTTCGGGCCGATGAAAATGATGCCCTCTTCTTCGCAGCGTTTTGCAAATTCTGCATTTTCCGCGAGGAAACCGTACCCCGGATGGATGGCGTCCACATCATGTTCCTTGGCGATGCGGATGATATCCTCGATATCCAGATAGGCGTCGACAGGCTTTTTGCCCTCGCCTACCAGATATGCTTCGTCTGCGCGGTTGCGGTGCAGAGACAGAATATCCTCTTTCGAATAAATAGCCACGGTGCGAATGCCGAGTTCACTGCATGCGCGGAATACGCGAATGGCAATTTCTCCTCGGTTTGCGACCAGGACTTTATGGATCGTTCTCATACTTCTCCTCCTTATCCCATCACCAACCGTACATCAAACGAGATGATTGATATAAGCAAAGTGAATGATCAGATAACACAAATGATATAGTGATACATTTCTATTTTACAGAGCCATGCGGTCAAATTCAATAGGCGAAACCCCCGTAAAATAGTACACTTTTGGCGAAAAAAAGACAGCGGTCCCGTCAAAAGGACCGCCTTCGTCAGCTGTGTATGAAATTGGTGCGAACGGGGGGACTTGAACCCCCACACGTTTTCAGTACCAGAGCCTAAATCTGGCGCGTCTGCCATTCCGCCACGTTCGCCTGCCTTCCCATTATAGGGAAGGCCCCTGCCCCCGTCAAGACATGGCGCGGCGCTCCCGGCCCCGTCCATATGTCAATTTATTCTCATTTGTTTATTTGACAATTCGTTCTGTATAGTCTACTATATAGACATAAGAATCATTTCTGCATCCATCCATTTACAGTGTTCCTTTTTCATTGCTTTCCTGCGCTCCGCGCATCGGGGATGAATTTGAGCAGAAATCCGTCCTCTATAAAAGGCTCTCTCCGGAGGGCCTTTTTTTCGTGCCCACGCGGAAGGCCATACGATATAATATAAGAAGGTTAAAACATTTGTACCATGAAAGAAGGTGCTCCCCATGGAGAAAAAACATTACACACCCGAAGAACGGGCCGCCCTCGCGGAAAAAGCGGCAGCCAATGCAGGCGAACATTTCCGCCACGGACTGAACTGCAGCGAATGCGTGCTGAAAGGATTCCTTGAACTGGGCCTGACGGACTATCCGCCGGAGACCGTCGCCCTCGTTTCAGGCATGGGCGGCGGCATGGGCGGCACAGGTCATCTCTGCGGCGCCGTCAATGCGGGGATGCTCGTCATTTCCTCCATGCACGGCCGGCGCGACCCCTATGCCAAAGCAACAATGGAAGAACGGATCGACGAGCTCTACCATCCGGAGACCGGCATCTATCCCCGGCATGCCGCCTACGTCCGCGCCGTTCTCGGAGCGATCGGCTCCCTCGACTGCCGCGACCTCTGCGCGCCCTATGCCGATCACAATTCTCCGGAACGCAAGCGCAACTGCAAGAAGATCGTCATGACCTGCGCCCGCATCGCCACGGAAATGGCGCTCCGCGACTGAGGGGAGACGAGCCATGCCGAAAAAGATCCTCATCGTGGGCGGCGTCGCAGGAGGCGCGTCCGCCGCGGCCCGCCTCCGCCGGCTCGACGAGACCGCCGAGATCATCCTCTTTGAAAAGGGCCCCCACATTTCCTACTCCAGCTGCGCCCTTCCGTACAGCCTGTCCGATACCGTTCCGGACCTGCCGTCGCTCATCCTCATGACGCCGGAGCGCTTCCGCGCTCAGCACCGCATCGACGTGCGCACCGATTCCGAGGTGACGGACATCCTCCGGGCTGAGAAAAAAGTGCGCGTCCGTGAGACCGGCGGCCGCGTCTATGAAGAATCATACGACGCGCTCATCCTCTCTCCCGGCGCGGAGCCCATCCTCCCGCCCATTCCCGGCTGCGGCAGCCCCCACGTATTCACCCTGAAGGACACCGTGGACGCCGCTGCCATCCGGCAGTACCTGGAGAGCCATCCCGTACACACCGCGGCGGTCATCGGCGGCGGATTCATCGGCGCGGAAGCGGCAGGCAATCTCGCGGCCCCGCCGGAAGTCCCCCTCATGGGAGCGGGAGCCCCCAGTCATTCCTTTTG
>CAKMIA010000014.1 GCA_927353735.1 uncultured Veillonellaceae bacterium | reverse complement strand
CGCACCACTGGCCGTGGTCGGCAGCCGATATGCCCGCAGAGGATGCGGTCAATCAGGTTTCTGTTTTTCCCGCAGGGGAAAAGAATCCCTATGGCGCCTATTTTACGGGTCAGAGCTATCTCAAAATGCTCGTTACGGAAGATGTGCCGATCGGCAATGTCACCTTTGAGCCGGGATGCCGCAATTTCTGGCATATCCATCACGGAAGCAAACAGATCCTTCTGGTGACGGGCGGCCGCGGCTACTATCAGGAATGGGGCAAGGAGCCGAGAGAACTGCATCCCGGGGATGTGGTGGAGGTTCCGCCGGAGGTAAAGCACTGGCACGGCGCGGCACCGGACAGCTGGTTCAGTCATTTATCAGTAGAGGTGGCCGGAGAGGGCGCATCCAATGAGTGGTGCGAACCAGTGTCCGATGAGAAATACGGACAGGTCAGATAAATCCGGGCAGTGCGAAAGACGATGAGGTGATACCGATGAAAAAGATATGGTTTGTGGCGGCCGCTGCGGCGGCGTGCCTTCTGTGCGGCGGTATGGCACAGGCACAGGATGGAACAACAGGAGGAATGGCAATGGATCCGACAAAGGTAACGGCAGAACCGACGAAGGTCGTACAGACCGCAGGGCGCAGTGCTCTCGGCGGGTTTGCTCCGAAGTTTGCAGAATTGAATGATGATGTTCTTTTCGGGGAAGTGTGGTCCAGAACGGACAAGCTGTCTCTGCGGGACAGAAGTCTCATCACGGTGACGGCTCTGGTGGCGAGCGGAATCACCGACAGCTCACTCACCTATCATATTCAGGAAGCGAAGAAAAACGGCGTCACTGCCGTGGAAATGGCAGAGGCGCTGACGCACATCGCATTTTATGCGGGCTGGCCGAAGGCATGGGCTGCCTTCCGTATGGCAAAGGAAGTGTATGCAGAAGCCTGATGGCATCGGCATGCAGAGGGCATGGAATCTTCGCGGTCCCGTGCCCTTTTCGTTTTAATCAGGAAAACATCGGAGTATAGTAATACGTAAAGGCTCCTTATTATCTGGCCTGAGTGCAGGGAGGCATATGATGAAAATTCTGACAGCTTATTATTCCAGAAGCGGACATACAAAGCAGGTCGCCCGTCTGATCCAGGAGGCAGCAGGCGGCGACATTGTCCCGATTCGTACCAGACGAAGCTATTCCGGTTCCTATGCGCTGGCCGTGATTCAGGGCGGGATGGAAAAGCTGCGGCACGTTCGTCCGGAGCTGATGCCGCTGCCCGTCAGTCTTTCCGATTATGACGTGTTGTTTCTCGGCGGTCCGGTATGGTGGTTTTCACTGGCACCGGCGCTGCAGTCTTTTCTGACATCGTTTGACCTTGCCGGGAAAAAGGTGTATCCGTTCCTGACGAGCGGCGGACAGCCGAAGGAGTCCTTTCAGGAGCTGGAGGCGCTTTGTACCGGCGATGTGGGACCCGGCTTTCATGTGTATTTCCGAAAAGAGGATATGCAGGCCGATCCGGAGGAGATTCGGAAATGGGCAGCGCAATGCGCGGCGGAAGGAAAGGGACTATGAGAGATCAATGGATGAAACGGGCCGGCATCGGGGTGCTGGCGGCGGTTCTGCTGGCCGGTTCGGCACTGCTTGGCGGATGCGGGCAGCGGGCGGATGCCGGGGAAGCGGTCATTACGGACATGGAACCGGAAGCCCTGCGGCAGGTGGTGGCCTCCGATAATCAGCACGGCCGCACGATTATGTGGCAGCAGATCAGAGAGGAGACCGCTTCCGTGGAATACCGCACCGAGGGCGGCGGGACCATCCGGTCGGTGCAGGCCGGCTCCCGCCTGCTGAAGGGAAATCGGGGAGAACCAGACCGGTATATATATGAGGCCCGGCTTGACGGACTGGAACCGGGAGAGGCCTATGAGTACCGCACGCGGGCCGGAAATCACGTGAGCCCGTGGCACCGGCTCACCGCCGATGACGGGGGCGCTTTTACGGCACTGATTTTCCCGGATACCCAGAGTCAGGACTACGGCGTGTGGAGAGCTGTGGCGGAGGCCGGCCGGAAGCAGGCGCCGGATGCGGAATTTTTCATCAATATGGGGGATCTGGTGGACTGCGGGCAGGATGAGTACCAGTGGCAGGCCTGGCTGCAGGGGGCAGGCGATCTGTTCCGCACGATGCCTGTGGCCCCCGTTATAGGCAATCATGAGGCCTACTCCCTCGACTGGAAAATGACGCTGCCGGAACGGTATCTGGCACACTTTACGCTGCCTGACAATGGGGATCCGTCTCTGGCCGGCCTGTTTTATTCCTTCGACTGGGGACCGGTGCATTTTACGGTGCTGAATACCCAGGCGGAGGAACTCCGGGAGTGGTATCCGGACCTGTTTGAAAAGGAACTGGCATGGCTGGAACAGGATCTGAGCGGAACGAAGCAGCCCTGGAAGGTGGTGCTCATGCACAGAGATTCCCTGCAGTACCGGATCGCCTCACGGCCGGAACGGAAAGAGGGGATTTCTCCGGAAGGAGAGATCTTTATGCCCGTGTTTGACCGGATGCGGGTGGATGCCGTGCTTTCCGCCCATCTCCATACCTACCGGAACCGGGGGCATATCTATGACTTTCAGAGGGATGCCAGAGGACCGCTGTATATCCTCACCGGTGTGGCCGGCGATGTGCGTTACCCGAATCTCTGGACGAACCATGCGCTGGATGTAACAGTGGCGCCGCAGCCGGAAACGGATAACTTCCTGACCATGGAAGCGGATGCGGACCGGCTCTGTTTTCGGGCCTGGCTGCCGGACGGCACGCAGATCGATGAGGCTGTATTGACAAAATAAATGACAGGCAAAGGGCCGCCCCATAGATAAAAGGTGGAGCGGTCCTTCTTTTCTTCTATATTGACAGGCCGGTTTCCTCGGATATAATAAAAATCATACTCATTTTTTATTAAAAGACCGTCTGACGTGGGACAGCAGGTGCGGAAGGCGGCAGGAAAGGAAGGATTCATTTGGCAGAAACCGCCTGGGCGCTTATCCCGCCGATCATCACCATCGCACTGGCTCTCCTCAGCAAGGAAGTCTATATGTCGCTCGGCATCGGCATTTTTGTCGGTGCATTCATGTATTGTGATTTTGACTTCCTCCAGTCTGTGGATACCATGTTCAATATCATGGCTACGGCGGTGGGCGGCAATGTGCACATCCTTGTTTTTCTTGTCCTTCTGGGGATTCTGGTGGAAGCCATTTCCAGTTCCGGTGCTGCCAGGGCCTATGGGGAATGGGCAGCCCGGGTGATCCAGGGGAAACGGAGCGCTCTGTCCGTGACGGTCATTCTCGGCGTGCTCATCTTTATCGATGACTATTTCAACTGCCTGACAGTCGGTACGGTCATGCGTCCGGTGACGGATAAATTCAAGATCACCCGGGCCAAACTGGCCTATATCATTGACGCCACGGCGGCTCCGGTGTGCATCATCGCTCCGGTTTCCAGCTGGGCGGCAGCGGTGGCCTCTTCTCTTCCGGAAAGCTCCACCATTGACGGATTCAGCCTGTTTCTGCAGACGATCCCCTTCAATATCTATGCCTGGCTGACGATCCTTTTCATGCTTCTGCTGATCTGGCGGGGACGGGATTATTTCACGATGGCAGCGTATGAGGCAAAGAGCCACGGCGAGCTGATCATTGCGGAGGAATACCGTCAGTCGGAAAACAAGCTGGGCGAGAGCGGAAACGGCAAGATCATCGATCTGATTCTGCCGCTGGCCGTACTTATCGGATGCTGCATTTTCGGCCTGCTCTATACGGGCGGCATCATGGAAGGGAAGAGCATCCCCACAGCCTTTGCGGATTGCGAAGCGGCCCGCGGACTGGTGATCGGCTCCTTCATTGCCCTGATTTTCACGTTCTGCTTTTATATTCCCCGCGGTGTGCTGAGCTTTTCCCGCTTCTGCAAGTGCCTGACCATGGGCTTCGTGGATATGACGTCGGCCATTTTTATTCTCTGCCTGGCATGGACGCTGTCCGCCGTATGCGGTGAGGAATATCTGAATCTCGGCGGGTATGTAGGCAGTGTGGTAAGCGGAAACGCCCAGATCGCCATGCTGCTGCCGGCGCTCTTCTTCTGTGTGGCGCTGGGTCTCGGCTTTGCGACGGGGACCTCCTGGGGAACCTTCGGCATCCTGATTCCGATCGTGCTGTCCGTTGTGGACCCCGCAGATGCACAGCTTCTGGTCATTACGGTGGCTTCGGTGCTGGCCGGTGCGGTCGGCGGCGATCATGTATCCCCGATTTCCGATACGACCATTCTGGCTTCGGCAGGGGCACAGTGCCATCATATCGATCATGTGAGCACGCAGATCCCCTATGTGATGGTGGTGGCATCCTGCTGCATCATCGGCTATCTGGTATCGGGTATCACGGAAAACGGATGGCTCGGCACGGCGACCGGTGTGGTCTGCCTTCTGGCGGCCTTCTTCTGCATTGACCGCTTCCTCGGGAAAAAGACGGCCTGACAGTCGAAAAAAAGATATAAAAAATAACCGGATTCCTTAGGGAATCCGGTTGTTTTTATTTACAGCTGCTTGGGAGACATGCCTGCCTGCCGGGCAATTTCACCTACAGCAGGGACATCATTGATGGGCAGGAGATGAACGCCGGCGGCCCCCATTTCCTGCAGGGCCTTTACCGTATCGGCGGCGATGGCAATGCCGGTATCCCGGCCGCCGTCTGCCATGGCATCCTGCAGGGGCTTCGGGATGGTGATGCCCGGCACCTTATCATGAAGATACAGGGCCATTTTGTAGCTCTTCAGGGGAAGAACGCCGAATAGGACGGGAAGGTTCAGTTCCGCTGTACCGGCCAGATATGCCTCGGCCTGGCGGAGATCATAAACGGGCTGGGTCTGGACGAACTGGGCGCCGGCCTGTTTTTTCAGCTCCAGACGGTGCAGCTCGGCATCCAGATCGGCAGCGGCCGGGTTGCCGGTGGTGCCGATATAGAAACGGGTGGGCTGCCCGAGGGAATTGCCGGCCATGTCATAGCCGCTGTTCAGCGTGCGGGCAATTTCGATCAGGCCGGTGGAGTCCGTTTCAAAGACAGGCCGGGCATCCGGATGGTCGCCGATGGAGGGCGGGTCGCCGGTCAGCGTCAGGATGTTGTGTACACCCAGGGCGGAGGCCCCCAGAAGCTCCGCCTGCAGGCCGATGAGATTCCGGTCCCGGCAGGTCAGGTGAAAGATCGTTTCCAGATGGAAATCCGTCTGAATGATATGGGCCAGTGCGATCGGGCTCATGCGGAGCTTGGCCATGGGGCAGTCCGCAATATTCACGGCATCGGCCCAGTCGATGAGCTGCATGGCTTCTTTCTGTGTTTTGATGGGGGACGCGCTTTTCGGCGGGTCCAGTTCGACCGTCAATGTGAATTGACGGCGTTCATGTTTATCGCGAAGGGTCAGCATCAGAGGCTCCTTTCATTCCGACACAGGATCGGCTGTCATTAACTGGTCGGCCTTGCGGACCGCGTCCACGCCGTCTTTGGCATAGGCATCCGCGCCGATTTCCCGGGCATATTCCGGGGTCACCACGGCACCGCCCACCATGATCCGGCAGGCGGGGATATGCTCGCGGAGAAGGGCGGCGGTTTTTTTCAGCTCCGGAAGGGTGGTAGTCATCAGGGAGCAGAGGCCGAAGAAATCTACATGGGTCCGTTTCGCTTCGGCGAGAATGGCTTCAGGAGCGACATCCTTGCCGAGGTCGATCACGCGGTAGCCGCTGTTTTCCAGCAGGGCGGCCACGATATTTTTGCCGAGATCGTGAATATCGCCCTGTACGGTGCAGAGCAGTGCTGTCCCCTTGCTGTCATTTTTCATGGACGGGAGAAGCACTTTCAGTTCGGAGAAGGCGGACTGCATGGCTTCGGCAGCCATCATGACCTGAGGGAGATAGACTTTTCCGATGCCGTAAGCGTCGCCGACCTCCGTCATAGCGGCAGTGAGGCCCTCCTTGATGATACGGTCGGGGCTCATCTTTTCCTGAATGGCATCGTTCATGAGGCGGGCCGCTTCTTCTTTCTCTCCGTTCCGGATGGCATCCCGGATCTGTTCGAGGACCGGTTTATCTGACGAAACGGAAGAGGAAGGGACAGCAGCAGGCGTCTCGGAAACGGAAGCAATGTACTGTCTGGCACCGGCATCAAATCCGAGAAGCAGGCGGGCTTCTGCAAAGGTGCGCTGCATCGTTTCATCCAGCGGATTGATAATGGGCGCATCCATGCCGCACGCAAAGGCCATGGAAAGAAAAGCGGCATTGAGCTGCGGACGGCCGGGGAGGCCAAAGGATACATTGCTCGTGCCCATGACGGTGGGGCAATGGAACTGCTCCCGGTACAGGCGGAGCGTACGCAGTGTTTCCGACGGCGCTTTCTGATCGGAGGCGGCGGTGAGCACCAGCGGGTCCAGCAGCAGATCCTGCCGGCGCAGGCCGAAGGAGCGGGCCGTTTCCAGAATCTGACGGATCAGGGCGATCCGTTCCTCTGCCGTTTTGGGCAGGCCGCCCTTGGCGAGAGGCAGGCAGAGAACGGCTGCGCCGTATTTTCTGGCAAGAGGGAACACCTTTTCCATGAGAGCCGGATCAGCGCTGACAGAATTGATGAGCGGCCGTCCGGGATAGATTTTTACGGCTTTTTCCAGCACAGCCGGATCGGTGCTGTCGATGGAAAGCGGGGCCGGGCAGAGCATGGACAGCTCCATGACGACTTTTTCCATGGCGGCGCTCTGGTCAATGCCGGGAACACCCATGTTGACGTCCAGCATGTCCGCACCGGCAGCGACCTGTGCGAGGGCCTCCTTTTTCACGGAGACGAAGCTGCCGGACTGGATCTCCTCCCGCATTTTCTTCCGGCCGGTGGGGTTGATGCGCTCGCCGATCATGACCGGCGCATGGCCGGGGCCGACAAAGACGGTGCGCGTCCGGGAGGTGAAGGCGGTGAGCGGTTCGACGGCCGGACGGGGTTCCGGAGCAGGCAGCCGGTCCATGGCCTCCCGCATGGCACGGATATGAGCCGGCGTGGTGCCGCAGCAGCCGCCGGCAAAGGTGACGCCGGCTTCCGCAAAACGGGCGATATAGGGGGCCATATCCTCCGGAGCGAGCGGGAAGCGCGTTGTATTCCCGTCGAGAACAGGCATGCCCGCATTGGGCTGAATGATCAGCGGTTTATCGGTGACGCGGGCCATCTGCTTCGCCGCTTCGAGCAGCTTATCCGGGCCGACGGAGCAGTTGGCTCCGATGACGTCAGCGCCCATGGCATCCAGCAGGATGGCCGCGGCAGCCGGATCGGTCCCGGTGATGGTGCGCCCGTCCTCACTGTAGGACATCTGGCAGATGACCGGCAGTGAGCAGGCCGCCTTGGCGGCGGTGAGGGCTGCCCGCATTTCCTGAATGTCGATGATCGTTTCGATGATGAGACAGTCTGCGCCGGCATCGGCGAGGGCCTTGGCCAGACGGTAGAAATTGCTGGCCGCCTCGTCGAAGGAAAGATCGCCCAGCGGACGGATGAACTGCCCGGTGGGGCCGATATCGCCGGCGACGCGGATATGCGGGGAGGCTGCCCGGGCATTGCGTACTGCCGCTTGTGCGATGGCTTCCACCTGATCTTCCAGCCCGTAATCGGCAAGCTTTAGAGGCGAAGCGCCGAAGGTATTGGTGGTGATGTACTCGCTGCCGGCTTCGGCGTATTCCCTGTGGATGCGCTGTACGATATCCGGGTGAGATACATTGCAGTAGTCGGGGCATTCGCTGCCGGCCAGACCGTATTTCTGAAGCATGGTGCCCATGGCGCCGTCAAAAAGATGCATGGTTCCTCCTGATTATCTGGAAAAATGCCGTGCCGGTCTGATGCGGAACGGACAGGATATGAGATGACACTGGGTGCACTGCTGCGGCTTCGGCGCCTCGCTGCACGGCGAGAGCCCGATGATGGCCGTGACCGATTTCCGCGGCAGGAGCATGGAGTGGTCCGTGACGGAGATGCCGATCTCCTCGGCATGAATGAGCCGGCACAATGCCTGCTGCTGCGTGACCGGCCAGTCTCCGTAGCCGGGGCTGTACCGCCAGGCGGTATGCCGGCCGGTACGGCGGGCGGAAGCCTGGATATAACGGTCGAGCTGATCCGCCAGATGCTCCGTGATGGCAGTGGCCGCCGCGTCAAGAAGCAGCCCTTTGGCATACAGGCCGCTGTGGAAATAGTCTGTGCTGGCCTGCTCGATATCCGGACCGGCTGTTACAGCCAGCACGGCCGCGGAAACGGAATGAGACAGGTGCTTCCGGATCTGCCGGCCTTCGAGGCAGAGCGGAGGATCGCCGAAAAGTGTGCCTGTCTGTGCATCGTAGGGGAGCAGCTGCCAGATGCCGCGGGGGCTGGCCAGCGCCGAGGCTTCTTCGATGGATTCACGGATCAAAGCCTCCGGAAAATCCGAGCCTTTGGGCGGCAGACCGGCGTAGCGCATCATTTCGCTCCGGTTGATTTGAAACAAGGTCCCGTGAAAGACTGGCATGATATCCTCCTGATATGAAAAAATCTTCATCCCGGGGGATGAAGATGCGCGCGGCTGTCCATAAGGCCTGTGCGGGAGGCATTATAAATCAGAATAGCCCGGACCATCGGATACGCCGGCAGCAAATGGAAAGACCGGTTTCTGATGAGACGGATGCGTCCGATGCGGACAGGCAGGGCCGCTTTCCCTGAAAAACAGGGCTCTTTTTGCTTTTCCGAATGCCTCCAATATAGCATTCAGGCATAATTCTGTCAATTTTCTTCGTCAGACAGGGATGGAAGGACAGGTAAAATAAAGCAGCAAGAGATTTTATTTATAGCATTGTAAAAAGATTTCCCTGTATTGACCAATTGAAATCCACTGGTTAAAATAAATAGAATACTATTTATTTGATAAAAAGAAAAGGAGGAGCTTTCATGATTGCGGGAGATACAGCATGGCTGGAAGAGTATCGTGCGCAGCTTCCGGAACGGCTCTACAAGTGTCTCGAGAAAGTCAAAGCCTTTGATTTCGCCCATACGGAAGATGGCAAATATAATATCGAAGGCTGCGGGACACTGTCGATTGAATCTCCGAGTACGGAGCCGGCAGTGATGCGCCGTATGGAAGGACATAAGAAATATATCGATGTGGTCTATCTGATCGACGGCGAGGAATGGATCGGCTATCTGCCGCACCATGATGCGCGGGGGGAGAAGGAAGCCTTTCCGGAACGGGATCTGTATTTCTTTGAAGGGGCGGATGAGGAGTCGCGGCTTCATATGCTGCCCGGACGGTTTGCCGTCTTTTTCCCGGAGGATCTGCACCGGCCGCTCTGTGCGGGAAGCATCGGCGTCCGCCGCATCCGCAAGGCCGTCCTGAAGGTGCCCGTGTGACGCTGCACGGCAGGATAGAGTGGAGTTTCCAGCAAATAATTAATAAACTAATTGATTTCCGGGATGTAGTTTGCTATCATAATTTACAGTTAGGATTAATTGAAATTCTGATAATAACAACGGAAATCAGGTTTGGAGGAGCAGTATGAAATATAAGAAATGGCTTGCCGTATCTGTGCTGTGCGCAGTGGCGGTGACAGGCGTTTTTACTGGAGGATGCGGAAAGCAGCAGGCAGCGCAGAACGCGCAGGCGACAAAAGTGACTACGTTCCGGCCGTTTACCTCCGATACGCCCATCGTCTATGAATACACGGGCACGGTAGCGGCACTGCAGGAGGTGCCGGTGCGGGCCCGCGTATCCGGAACAATCATGGAGAAGTACATCAATGGCGGCGATACGGTAACGGAAGGGCAGCCGCTTTACCGCATTGATACGAGACAGTATGAGTCGGCACTGGCCAGTGCCCGGGCCAATCAGGCGCAGTGCGGGGCCACGTACCAGAATTCGCTGTCCGATCTGGCCCGGTATGACCAGCTCGTTGCCATCGACGGTATTTCCCGTCAGATGTACGATACGCAGAAATCTCTGACAGAGCAGTATCTGGCGGCTTACAATGCAGCCGGCGCCCAGGTGCAGCTCGCGCAGGACAATCTGGATGATACCATCGTCCGTGCACCGTTCAACGGGAAGCTGTCCCTGGACGATGTCAATATCGGGACCTATGCCACGGCAGGCAATACCTCTCTCGTGACGATTTCCTCCACGGACCCGATATATATCACGTTTGATATGTCCGAGACGGAATATTTGCAGATGTCCCGGAAAAACGTCAATATGAACGTATGGGGGAATGATCTGAAGCTGCGTCTGAGTGACGGAAGCATCTATGGCAGCACCGGTCATATCGTGCAGGTCAGCCCCGGCCTCACCAGCGGTCAGCTCTCGCTGAAGGCGGAATTTGCCAACCCGGACGGACTTCTCGTGCCCGGCATGTACGGAACGATCGTGTCCGATACGGAAATTGCGGCAAACAGCCTCCTCATCCCGACACAGGCGCTGATCCCGTTGCTGAATAAGAACATGGTAGATGTAGTGGTGGATAACAAGGTCATGCAGAAGGCTGTTGAAGTCGGCGGCACCTATGGCAATTACACCGTAATCACAGGCGGACTTTCCACGGATGATGTGATCATCGTCGAAGGTCAGGGCAAGGTCACGGTGGGACAGCCAGTGGCGGGGGAAGAGATTTCCCGTGAAAAACTGGAGGAACAGATTGCCGCAGCCACAGCTAATGCATAAGTAAGGAGGGACTATGGCAAAGTTCTTTATCAACCGTCCTGTATTCGCCATCGTTATCGCTCTTTTTATCACGATTGCCGGCTTCCTGTGCATGTTCACGCTGCCGGTCGACCGCTATCCGACGATCACGCCGCCGCAGATCTCCGTCCGTGCCAATTACCCGGGCGCTGATTCCGACGTCGTCGAGCAGACCGTAGCGGAAGTCATCGAAAAGCAGGTAACCGGCGTCGAAGGCTTTGATAATATGACTTCGACGAGCAACGCAGACGGTTCCTATTCACTGACGGTGCAGTTCCTCTCCGGCACGGATGAGGATATGGCAAATGTACGTGTGCAGAATGCCGTACAGCAGGCAGATCCGTCACTACCGGATACGGTGCGCACGCTGGGGGTTACCACCAAAAAGTCCTCGGCAGATATCGCACTGGTCATCGGTCTCACGTCTCCGGACGGCACCTTTGACGATGTCTTTCTGAAAAACTATTTCAGCATGAACTACCTTGATGAGCTGAAAAACATCAAGGGCGTCGGCGATGTACAGGAGTTCGGCGCGGAATACGGGATGCGCCTCTGGCTCGATCCGACGAAAATGGCCCAGAACGACGTGACCGCTGCGGAAGTGCTCTCCGCCGTGGAGGCACAGAACCAGCAGGTGGCAGCCGGCAGTCTGGGCAGCCGGCCTGAAGCCAAGGGGCAGGCTTTCCAGTATACGATCATGGTCCAGGGCCGTCTGGTCACACCGGAAGAATTCGGCAATATCGTTCTCCGCACCAATCCGGATGGTTCCATGCTTCATCTGAGTGATGTAGCCCGCATTGAACTGGATGCCAAGGATTACAATTTCATTTCCAGAAGTGACGGTCACGAAGGGGCCGGCATCGGGATCTCCCTGACGACGGATGCCAACGCCATTGAAACCATCAATGCGATCAAGGCGAAGCTGGCAGAGGATGAAAAGTCCTTCCCGGCGGGCATGAAAGCAGAGATCATCATCGATAATACGGATTTCATCAATGCCTCCATTAAAGAAGTGGTTCATACCTTCGTGGAAGCCCTGATTCTGGTTGCCATCATCGTATATCTCTTCCTGCAGAATGTACGGTCCACGCTGATCCCGATGGTCGCGGTCCCGGTATCTCTGCTGGGGACCTTTGCTTCCTTCTCTATTCTGGATTTCAGCATCAATACCCTGACGCTGTTCGCCATGGTCCTGGCCATCGGGCTGGTCGTCGATGACGCCATCGTCGTTATTGAAGCCGTGGAATATGAAATGCGGTACAACGGCAAGAACCCGAAGGAAGCCACACTGATTGCCATGGAAAAGGTTCAGAGCCCGGTTATCGGCGTAGCCGCCGTACTGGCTGCCGTCTTTGTGCCGGTGGCATTCCTCGGCGGGGTCATGGGGATTCTGTATAAACAGTTCGCTCTGACCATTGCCGTGTCCGTTCTGATTTCCGCTTTTGTGGCACTGTCTCTGACACCGACACTGTGCGCGATGCTCCTGAAGGAAGGCAAACAGGAAGCGGATAAGAACAAACTGGATCGTTTCTTCGACTGGTTCAACCGCAGCTTCGACAAGATGGTTGAAAAATACGGAATCATCCTGAACAAGCTGGGCCAGAAGCTGGTTGTGCCCATGGGCATTCTGGTGGGACTGGCCGCCTGTGCGGTGGTCCTGTTCCTGCGGCTGCCGACAGCTTTCATTCCTCAGGAAGATAACGGGTATTTCCTGGCTTCTGTATCTCTGCCTGAGGGGGCTACCCTGTCCCGTACCTATCAGGCAGTCAATGAGTATACGGAATTTATTGCTTCCCAGCCGGGACTGCTCCACTATATGGGGCTGGCCGGCATGGATATTCTTTCCAGCGGTCATAAGTCCAGTGCCGGTACGGCATTCTTCCGTCTGGCTCCGTGGGATGAGCGCACCACACCGGATACGCAGGTGGATGCCTATATCGGCAAGAGCTTTGCCTACAGCGCACTGCATCCGTCTGTGAATATCATCGGGCTGAATCCGCCTCCGATTCCGGGGCTGGGTGCTTCCGGCGGTTTCACAATCTATATCCAGAGCAAGGCCGGCGGCAGCACGGAAGAGCTGTACAACGTAGTGCAGGAGTTCCTGGCCAAGGCCAATGCCCGTCCGGAAATCGGCAACGCCTATACGATGTTCCGCATGGATACGCCGGCTTACAATTTTGACATCGACCGTGACAAGGCGATGAAGAACGGCGTCAATGTAGCGGATATTTTCACCACGCTGCAGACCTATTACGGCGGCGTACAGATCAACGATTTCACCATTTACGGCAGAAACTTTAAGGTTGTTGCCCAGGCGGAGAGCGATTACCGCATGAGTCCTACGGACAACAAGTTCATTACGGTCCGCGACAGCAATGGCAGTATGGTTCCGATCAGCAATTTCATCACGCCGAAGCAGACCAGCTCCGCTTCTGTCCTGACCCGGTTCAACAACTTCCCGGCCATCAAGATCGGCGGCAGCCAGGCAGAGGGCTATTCCTCCGGGCAGGCGCTGACAGCGCTGGAAGAGGTGGCGGCAGAAGTTCTGCCTACCGGTTATGCCTATGAATTCGCAGAAACCTCCCAGCAGGAAAAGGAAGCCGGCGACAAGACGGTTTACGCACTGGGGCTGGGCATGCTCTTCGTATTCCTCGCTCTGGCCGCACTGTATGAAAGCTGGAAGGTCCCGTTCACGGTACTCTTCGGCATTCCTACCGGGTTCTTCGGTGCAGCGCTGGCTGCAACGGTATTCAACGTATACAATGACATTTATTTCCAGATCGGGCTTCTTACCATCATCGGTCTGGCAGCCAAGAATGCCATCCTGATCGTTGAATATGCGAAGGTTCGTGCCGATGCGGGCATGGAGATCCACAAGGCAGCGGTGGAAGCGGCGCAGATCCGTCTCCGCCCGATCCTGATGACGTCTCTGGCATTCATTCTCGGCACGATCCCGCTGGCACTTTCCACAGGCGCCGGTTCGGTATCCCGTTCGGAAATGGGCATCGCTGTTGTATTCGGTACACTGTCTGCAACGGTGTTCAGTATTTTCCTTACGCCGATGCTCTTCATCGTGATTGAAAAGCTTCATGGTATTTCCTTCCGCCGTCATCGTACGGAAGAATAATGTCTGAAGCGTGACAAAAATCCCTGCTTTCCCTGAAAGCGGGGATTTTTTGTATGGCTTGGGAGGAAATGTGAGAAATTTTCCGCTGAGGCCGGAGCAGGCGCGCGTGATGCGGGAATATGCTATAATAAATAGGAAATTTTCACAGGCGCCGGGATGGCGCCGGCAAAAAAGGAGAGATACTATGAGTCAGGTTTTTGTTATCGGACATAAATCCCCGGATACGGACAGCATTGCAGCTGCCATCAGCTATGCCTATCTGAAGCGGCAGCTCGGCATGGATGCCGTAGCCAAGCGGGCGGGAGAACCGAACAAGGAAACGAAATATGCGCTGGATTATTTCGGTGTGGAAGCTCCGGAATATGTGGAACAGGTAGCGGCGGATCAGCCGGTCATCCTCGTGGACCACAACGAATCCAAGCAGCGTGCTGACGGCATTGAAAGTGCCCAGATCCTGGAAGTGGTGGACCATCACCGCCTGGGCGATCTGGAAACGCCCGGCCCGATCTTCATGCTTTTCCGGCCGGTGGGCTGCGTCAATACCGTGATCTACGGTCTGTACAAGCTGCACGGCATCGTTCCGGAAAAATCTGTGGCAGGCATGATGCTGTCCGCCATCATTTCCGATACGGTCCTTTTCCGTTCTCCCACGACGACGGAAGAAGACAAGAAAGCCGTTAAGGAACTGGCGGAGATCGCCGGTGTGGATTATGAAGCCTACGGTATGGATATGCTGAAGGCCGGTGCAGATATTTCCGATTACACCGCAGACCAGCTGGCACACAATGATACCAAGGAATTTGAAGCAGGAGACAAGGTATTCACCTGCGGCCAGATTTCCGTCATGGATACGGCGCCGGTCGATGCGAAAAAAGCGGAGATCATGGCTGTGCTCAACGCGGAAAAAGCGGCCAAGGGCTATGCAGGCTCCTATCTCATGGTGACCAATATCCTGACGGAAAATACGGATCTCTGGTACACGGACGGCGATGAAGCCACCGCAGAGGAAGCCTTTGGAAAGAAAGCGGAAGGCGGCAGGATTTTCCTGCCCGGCGTGATGTCCCGCAAGAAGCAGGTTACTCCGTTCCTGATCAAAGTACTTTCCAAATAATTCCGTATACGGCTTGAAAAAGAGAGACTCATACATGGCATGCCATATATGAGTTTCTTTTTTACGAAAGGAAATCAATGAGCTATTTAGATGATCTGAATCAGGAACAGCGGGAAGCCGTCATGCAGACGGAAGGGCCCGTGCTGATTATGGCCGGCGCAGGCTCCGGAAAGACGAAGGCGCTCACCTGCCGCATTGCGTATATGCTGGAGCAGGGCATCCGTCCCTGGGAGATCCTGGCCATCACCTTCACCAATAAGGCAGCGGCGGAAATGCGGGAACGGGTGCACCAGCTGGTGGGGCCGGAGGCAGATAAGATCTGGATGTATACCTTCCATTCCTTCGGGGCCCGTTTTCTCCGGCAGGAGATCGAAGCGCTGCCGCCGTATACCGGCAAATTTACGATTTATGATTCAGAAGATTCCCGCTCTGTGATCAAAAATCTTCTGAAAGAAATGAATCTGGATGACAAGCAGTATCAGCCGCAGGCCGTGCAGAGCCGCATTTCCAATGCAAAGAACGCGCTCCTGTCTCCGGAAGCCTTTGCCCGGGTAGCAGCCGGCAATTTCCATTCGGAAAAAATTGCGGAAGTGTATGCGCTGTATGACAAGCGGATGAAGCAGAATAATGCGCTGGATTTCGATGACCTGCTGCTTCTGACCACGCGGCTTCTGGAACGGCAGGATATCCGTGAGAAATGGCAGAAACATTTTCACTATATTCTGATCGACGAATATCAGGATACGAATCATGCCCAGTATCTCATGGCAAAATATATTGCAGGCAGCCGGGAAAATATCTGCGCCGTCGGCGATGCAGACCAGAGCATCTATTCCTGGCGCGGCGCTGATCTCCGGAACATTCTGGATTTCCAGAAGGACTATCCGAAGGCAAAGGTGATCAAGCTGGAGCAGAATTACCGCTCCACGCAGGTCATTCTGGACGCAGCCAATGCGGTCATTCAGAACAATCTGAACCGCCCGTCAAAACGGCTGTGGACGCAGAATCAGGCGGGAAAGCACATCCAGCATTATCATGCCGCCGATGAAAGGGAAGAGGCCGATTTTATTGCCCGTACGATGAAGCATGAGCATGATGTGAATCACCGTTCCTACAACGATATGGCCGTGCTGTACCGTATGAATGCCCAGTCCCGCGCCATTGAAGATGCCATTAAAAATAAATGGATCGACTATACCATGGTGGGCGGCGTCCGCTTCTATGAACGGCAGGAAATCAAGGATATCATGGCCTATCTGCGCCTGCTGGCCAATTTCCGGGATGACGTCAGCTTCCGGCGCATCATCAATGTGCCAAAGCGGGGCATCGGCAGCACGACAGTGGACAAGCTGGCAGCCTTTGCGGCGGAGCAGGGGTGCTCCCTGTTTGAAGCGGTCATGGCATCGGAGGCCTCCGGTCTGCCCAAAGCAGCACAGCAGAAGTTGCAGAAATTCAGCGCTCTTATTTTTGAATTTCTCAATGCTGCGGCGGAGAACGATATCTTTTCCCTTCTCGAAATGATCGTGCAGAAAACGGAATATTCCCGGTACATTCAGGAAACGAAGGAGCCCGATGAAAAGAAGCATGACAGGGAAGCCAATATCGGCGAACTGTTCAATGTGGCCAAGGAATTCCAGCAGGAAAATCCGGAAGGCACACTGGATGATTTTCTGGAAAAGACGGCGCTGGTGAGCGATACGGATTCGTACAGCGAAAACGACGGCAAGGTGACGCTCATGACAATCCACAGTGCCAAGGGGCTGGAATTTCCTATCGTTTTTCTGGCCGGTATGGATGAGGGCATCTTCCCGGGCGTGCGGTCTCTTATGGACGAGACAAAGCTGGAGGAGGAGCGGCGTCTCTGCTATGTGGGCATCACCCGGGCGAAGGAGACGCTGTATGTGACGAATACGGATATGCGGACCATGTACGGGCAGATGAAGCCCTATACGGCAAGCCGGTTCCTCAAGGAAATTCCGGAGGATCTCATCGATGAGGTGGAGCGGAATGACCGGGCGGAGGCGCAGCGGGATTTCCGGCGCCGCGTGGATTCTCAGGCGAGCAAATGGGCGCTGGCCAATTCCTATGTGCCGCAGAAGCCGAAGCGCATGGCTCCCAGAGCGTCAGCCACATATGACTGGAAAGTCGGAGATGTGGCGGTGCATAAGCTGTGGGGCGAGGGAAAAGTCACGGAAGTGAACGGCGAAGGCAAAAAAATGATGCTGAAGCTGCTCTTTCCCGGCGGACAGGTGCGCCAGATCATGGTGGCCTTTGCACCGATTACGAAAAAAGAATAAAAACAACAGCCCCGGAAGGAGAATCCGGGGCTGTTGTTTTATGGAATACATAAGAAAGAAATTCAGTCCGTCAGCAGGGTCAAGGGGACCCGGGCGGCAATTTTCCGGGGCGTGGGAAGGCGGTCAAAACGAATGAGATACGCGCCGGTGTCCCTGTCCTGTTCCAGAATGTTGCCGTCGCCGAAAACAGTATGGTGCACACGCTGGCCGGGCGTCAGGGAAGAGCGGGTGGCGGCTTCTTCCGGGGCCGCGCTGTTCCGGATATAGGTTTCCGTATCCCGAAGGAGGTCCTCCCGGAGGGGCGGGGTAAAAGTGAGCGCTTCTCCGCCGATATTCAGCAGAAAACGGGACGGATAGCGGGGCGACCCGTGGAAGGTCCAGCCGTCGGCGGCGGAAAGAAACAGCCGGTCCCGGGCGCGGGTGAGGGCGACAAAGGCGAGGCGCCGTTCCTCTTCCATGGCGGCCGGGGTCAGGACCTTCCGGGACGGAAAAATCCCTTCATTCATGCCGCAGAGGAATACTGCCGGGAATTCCAGCCCCTTGGCAGCATGGACCGTCATCAGTTTCACCCGGTCGCCGGGCGCGCCTGCATCGGCATTGGTGAGAAGCGCCGCATGGGACAGATAGTCCGTCAGTGTCAGCTCCTCCCCGCAGGTGGTTTCATAATCATAAATGGACTGCTTCAGCTCCGCCAGATTGTCCAGCCGTTCCTGGCTGCCTTCCGTGCGGAGCATTTTTTCATAGCCGCTCTGGTTGAGAACGGCAGCCAGAATATCGGAAACCGCCCGCCCCTCGCAGGCAGAGGGAGAAAAGGCATCAAGCAGCTTCAGAAAACGCCCGGCACCGGTCCCGCGGAACAGCGGTTCCTCCAGACAATCCATCAGGGCCTGACAGAGAGAGCAGCCCTGATGGCCGGCATATTCCTCCAGATAGGCCATGCGCCGTTTGCCGAGACTGCGTTTCGGTTTGTTGATGATGCGCCGGAACGACAGATCATCCTGATAGGCGATCATCCGGAGATAGGAGAGAGCATCCTTGATTTCCTCCCGCTGATAAAACTGGACGCCGCTGTAGATCACGTAAGGAATTTTGGCTTCCATCAGAGCGGTTTCGACGGCTCTTGTCACATAATGGGCGCGGTAAAGAATGGTCATATCCCGGTACGGGAGCCCCTCTGCATGGAGCCGGGCAATCTGTGCGGCGATCCACCGGGCTTCCTCGTCCGGGGCGTCAGCCAGATGGCAGATGACAGGAGAGGCAGCGGGACGCATGGGACGGAGTTCCTTGTCTATGCGGTTTTTATTGTGTCGGATCAGCGCATTGGCTGCGCGGAGGATTTCCGGGGAAGAGCGGTAATTGTCGGTCATCATGATGGTCTTTGTTTCGGGAAACTGCCGGTCAAAGTCGAGCAGGTATCGCACATTGGCGCCGCGCCAGGTATAAATGGTCTGGTCGGGATCGCCTACGACAAACAGATTTTTGTGATAGCCGCAGAGCACCTCCATCAGCTCATACTGGAGGCCGTCGATGTCCTGAAATTCATCGATCATGATATATTCCAGCCGCTGCTGCCATTTCAGCCGGATATCCTCATGTTCCCGGAAGATATGTAGGGTGAATTTGATGAGGTCATTGTAATCCAGACCGAAGCATTTCTTTTCCTGATACAGGTAGCCGTAGAAAATGATGTCCTCCGGCATGCGGGCCTGTTCATATTTTTCCTTCAGTGCCTCCAGCGGCAGGGCGATCATATCTGCCGTATAATCCGGTTCGCGGAACAGCTTTCTGATTTCGATCATGTCTCTGGCCTTTGCGAAGGTCATATCCCGCAGAGTGAGATTCCGCTCCTCGTAGATGATCTGAAGCATAGCGTCGATATCGCTGTTGTCCAGCACGAGAAACTGCGCAGGGTACTGTACGGTATGGCTGTCCTCCTGCAGCACGGATACGCAGAAGCCGTGAAAGGTATTGATATAGCCGGTACCGTTGTCCCCGGTGAGCCGGCGGATGCGCTGCCGCATTTCCTCGGCTGATTTGTTGGTAAATGTGACGCAGAGAATATTGCCCGGAAGGATGCCCAGCTCATTGACGAGAAAGGCAAATCGTCTCGACAGGGCCCGCGTTTTGCCGGAACCGGCGCCGGCGATGACGCGGATAAAACCTTCCGTGGATGTGACGGCCTCCCGCTGTGCTTTATTCAGACCTTCCAGAAGATCAGCCATGATAGTTTCCTCCCTGACAACGAACATGTGTTTCTTTATGCATTATAGCAGGCAGCAGGAATGGCCTCAACAGAATGAGGGAAGCATGGCAGGAGTCGTGTTACAATAGAAAATACAGGCGCATCCATGCGCCGGTCGGATACAGAAAGGAATATCATGGCTTCAGAAGAAATCATACAGAAGGCGGAGGCGCTCCGGAAAGAGATCCGCCATCACAGCTATCTTTATTATGTGCTTGACCGTCCGGAGATCACGGATTACGAATTTGACCGGATGTACCGGGAGCTGGTCACGCTGGAAACAGAGCATCCGGAGATCGTCACGCCCGATTCCCCGACACAGCGCGTGGGCGGAAAGGCCAGCGATGATTTTCGCAAGGTGCGTTTCGGGAAACCCATGCTCAGTCTGACCAACGTATTCAATGCAGAGGAGCTGCGGGAATTTGACCGGAAGGTCAAGGCCAGTCTCGGCACTGAGGCGGTGGAATACATTACGGAGCTCAAGATCGACGGGCTGTCCATGAATCTGGTCTATGAAAACGGCCGGCTCGTACAGGGCCTGACCCGGGGCGACGGCCGTGTGGGCGAGGATGTGACCGCCAATGTGAAAACCATCCGCACCATTCCGCTCTATATCGAAGATGCGCCGCCTTATATGGAGATCCGCGGGGAAGTTTATATGCCGAGAACGAGCTTCGTTCGTCTGAATGAGGAACGGGATGAAGCCGGCATCATGCCCTTTGCCAACTGCCGGAATGCGGCGGCCGGTTCGCTCCGGCAGCTGGATCCCCATGTCACCGCAGCCCGCAGCCTGGACTTTTTCGCCTATGCCATCGGGGAAACGGAAGGACTTGATGTGCATACACAGGAAGAGCTGCTTCATCAGCTGGAGGCCTTCCATTTCCGGGTGAATCCCCATTACCGGAAATGGAATACCATCGAAGGCGTCATCGACGGCGTGAATGAATGGGAGGAAAAACGGCGGGGGCTTCCTTATGACACGGACGGTATGGTCATCAAGGTCAATGATTTCCGTCAGCAGGAAGCGCTGGGCGCGACGGTGAAGGACCCGAAATGGGCGACGGCCTACAAATATCCGCCGGAGGAAGCGGTGACGCAGGTGGAACGGATCATCGTTACCATGGGACGCACCGGGGTATTGACGCCGTCGGCGGATCTGACGCCGGTCCGTCTGGCGGGGACGACTGTGAAGCGGGCGACCCTGCACAATCTGGATTTCATCCGGGAGAAGGATATCCGGGAAGGCGATTATGTACGGATCTACAAGGCAGGGGAAATCATTCCCGAGGTGGCGGCAGTCTTGAAGGAAAAACGGACCGGCAGGGAAGAGGAATTTCAGATGCCGGAGACCTGTCCGGTCTGTGGCGGCCGCGTCGCCCGTGTGGAAGGGGAAGCGGCCTATCGCTGCATGAATCCGCAGTGCGGCGGCGTTGTCCGGGAGAAACTCATCCATTTTGCGTCCCGTGATGCCATGGATATCGAAGGCCTCGGGCCGTCTGTTGTGGACAGTCTGCTGGCCTATGATCTGGTGAAGGACCCTGCAGATTTCTATACACTGGATGCGGGAGAGCTCCAGCAGATCGAACGTATGGGAGAAAAGAGGGCAGCCAATCTTGTGGCCGCAGCCGCAGACAGCAAAGGCCGTGGTCTGGCAAAGCTGCTGTTTGCTCTGGGCATTCGTTTTCTTGGGGCCAAGGGAGCAGAGCTGCTCACGGCCAAATATCATACCATGGAGGCCATCATGGCAGCAGACGAGGCTTCGCTGCAGGAGACGGAAGGCATTGGCAAAGTGATCGCGCAGAGCGTGTATGAATACTTCCATGATGAACGCACCATGGAGCTGATTCAGAAGCTGCAGCGGGCCGGCGTCGTGATGGAAGAAGTGAGGGAAGAAACTCAGGGGGCGGCTTTCGCGGGAGAAAAGGCTGTGCTCACGGGAAAGCTGACCTCCATGGGGCGGAGAGAAGCCGGTGATATCATCCGCCGGCTTGGCGGAGAGGTGCAGTCCTCAGTGACAAAGACGACCACGCTTGTCATCGCCGGTACGGATGCGGGAAGCAAGCTGGAAAAGGCCCGCGCCCAGGGGATCACGATTCTGTCAGAAGAGGAGTTCCTCCGCCGTGCCGGACTGGCGCAGGCCGATGAAGGAAACGGGACGGAGCCGTCTCTTTTCTGAGGACAGACAGGGCTCTTGAATTTCTTCCGGAAGAGTGATAAAATAATATCGTTGTAAGGGGCTATAGCTCAGTTGGTTAGAGCGCTTCGCTCACATCGAAGAGGTCTTGTGTTCGAGCCACAATAGTCCCACCAGACAAAATGAAGCTTCTCCTTCAGGGAGAAGCTTTTTTAGTATATATATGGCGTGTATAAAAAAGCCCCTGATTTCTTATCAGGGGCTTTTGCTTTACCGGGACAGATCGGGCTCCTCCTTTTTGAAGAGAGACGCCTGCCGGCTGCCGGGGAACCACTGGATATCCAGCGGGCGGCCGAAGGTTTTTTCAAAGGAACGGAGGAATGGCTGAAGGGCATGGGCCTGGACGTCGAAGGAGTCCTGGTTGGTATACACGCAGAGTTCCGCCATGTTGGGGGACGCGTGGCAGATCAGGCGGGTGATGCACTGTTCCTTCGTTTCATCAAGGCCTTCTGCAATGGAGAGGAACAGGGACAGCTTTTTGATTTTCAGCAGATCGTCGTCATCGATCAGGGACAGGTGAGAGCTGGTTTTGAGCAGTTTCCCGGAGTATCCGTGATGGAAGGCGGCAATGAGGGAGCAGATGAGCTGTTCCTTGTGGGTCAGTCCGAAAAGATGGGCATTGGCGATCATGTAGGCGCTGTGTCTGGCGTGGCTGTAATAATTGATCAGGCCGCCGATGTCGTGCATGAGGCCGGCCGCCGTGAGCAGCAGGCGGTCCCGGTCCGTCAGGCCGTGCAGCGTTTTCCAGTGATCAAACAGATAGTCCGCCATGGCAGTGACGTAGCGCGTATGAGACAGGTCATCCAGCGGGAGCGTTTTTCTGTAATTGCGCACAGAGGACAGCAGCATCCGCTGTTCCCAGTCCCGGTCCTTTCCGTAAAGGGGGTCGTAGTAGTGGAAAAACAGTCCTTCACGGATGCCGCAGCCGGAAATGGTAAGGCTTTCCGCGCCGGTGAGGCGGACCAGTTCCGATACGACGAGGGAACCGGCGATGATGATATCGGCCCGTTCTGCAGAGAGCCCGGAGATGCGTTTCCGTTCCGCGCAGTTCTTCCGGCAGAGCTCATCCACGAGCGGAAAGAGGCTCTTGGCCGGAAACTGATAATTGTGGAGCTTGGGCAGCGGGTACTGGATGCGCCGCTGGTGGATCTTGGCCAGATTGCGCACGGTCCCGCCGATGCCGATGATGGAGATCTTTCCCTTCGGCAGCCAGGCGATATCCGTCAGCTTCTTGCGGATATAGCGCTGGATCTGCGCTTTCTTTTCGGGGGACACGGTATCGGTGCTTCCGAACATTTCCGTCAGGGTGACGGCGCCCATGGGGATGCTGATGGAATGGATGCGCCGCTTGTTGCGCACCAGAGAAATTTCCACGCTGGCGCCGCCCAGATCGAAGAGAAGGAAATCTTTCTGGTCGATGGTATGAATGACACCGGAAAAACCAAGGCGGGCTTCCTCGCGGCCGCTGATGATCGTCATGGGAATGCCGGTCGTTGTGCGGACCCGCTTGAGGAAGGAGGCGCCGTTTCTTGAATTCCGGACTGCCGCCGTGGCAACGGCAAGGATTTTCGTGACATGAAGGACCCGGGCCGCATGGGCATAGACCTTCAGGCAGTCCAGCGCCCGGCGCTGAGCTGCTTCCGTGAGCATGCGGTCGTCCTTGGTCATGCCCTCGGAAAGACGGATGGACTTTTTCTCCTGATAAATGAGTTTGTAGGCGCCGGTGGCGGCGATCTGCATGATGATGAATCGGATGGAATTGGAACCGAGATCGATGATGGCAATACGTTCCATGGACAGTCTCTTTTCTGTAAACAATGGAGCGGTGCTCCATAAAACGGAATGAAAGATTTCTTTGTTTTCCTTTATTTTACATCATTGCCGGGCTGCGTGTAAAAAGACGGGAAAAATCCGGCAGTCCCGGCAGGCCGAAAAAACCGGAACAGGAGAAACAGAATCTTTGCCGAACCTTTGCAAAGCTCTTACAGTTTTTGATTCTTCACATGATATAATTGTAATAAAGCAAACAATGGGCGGAGAGAGCTCTGCCGGATTTCGGAGAAGAGAGATCATTTCTTCCAAAGAATCAGTGAGGATATACATGGAAAAGAACAGACCGCTTATTTATGGGATCATCCACATCGGTTCATCGGCATTGTCGATGCGGATTGTGGAATATCGAAGCATTGATGAAATCAAGGTCATCGAGGAAGTCAAAAAGGGAATCACCTTCGGCGAAGAAGTTTTCATGAAGAAAGAACTGTCCTTCGCCTCCATCCGCCGGCTGTGCGGCATGCTGAACGGGCTGAAGCAGCTTCTGGAGGATTATCGGGTGGAGGAATACGCCGTATATGCCACGGCGATTTTCCGTGAAGCGAAGAACCGCCGTTCCATTCTGGATCTGATCCGGGTGCATACAGGCTTTGAAGTGCACGTAGTGGATATGCCGCAGGAAATTTATTTCAAGCATTTTCTGCTGCAGCACCGGATTCGTGAGGTGAACCGGTCCATGAGCTATGCGCTCGGCGTGAACTTCCTGTTTGTGGATATCACCTCCGGGTGTGTGGGCCTTACGGTATGGGAGCAGGGAACGCTGAAATATCAGCAGAATGTCCATGTGGGGACGCTGCGCCTGCTGGAGAGCTTCAAGCCGAACCAGAGAGATTCTCAGAATTTCCCGCAGGCCATGGAGGAATACGTTCATTCCATCATGGCGCCCCTGTGGCGTGCCATCCGGATGTATCATCCCCGGTGTCTGGTGCTGTCCGGCCGGGAAGCGCGCATCATGGCGTCTATGATGGGACTGGATATGGATCATCAGGATATGCTGCAGGCCGATCCGTCGTCGTTCTTCTCGCTGTATCAGGAGGCGTCTCATCTGTCCGCATCCATCCTGGAGCAGAAATACCATATCAGCGGCCAATGGGCAGCGGCTGTAATTCCGACGATCCATATGTATAAGGAGATCCTCGATAATGTACCGGTGGAACGAATGGTCATGATGGGGACGACCTTTATCGAGGCGCTGAGCCTGTTTTACGGGGTCATGAAAACAAGAGATCCGGAGCTGGCCTATATGAGAGCCCAGAATCTGGAGCTGGCCCGGGCCGTGGCGGACCGGTTTTATTATGAGCCGGCCCATTCCAGAGCGATGGAGCAGTATGCGCATATCATCATCGACGCTTTTATGGAAGGAAACAGCCTTGGCGCCCGGGAAGAATTTCTGCTGCGGATGGCGGTCATTCTCTGCCAGGTGGGGAAATATCTGAATCTGCTCGGCCGGAGCCAGCAGGCCTGCCGCATCGTGCAGGGCATTGATATTTTCGGGATCTCCGACAGAGAAAAGGATATTGTGGCCTGCATCGTCTATTATGACCATGGCAAATTCCCCAGCGATGATGATGAACCCTTCCAGGTGCTGGATGAACACGCCAAGATGACGGTGCTCAAGCTGGTTGCCGTATTCCGGCTCGTCCGGGCCATGGATATTTCCCGGAAACAGAAGCTGCGCGATGTGACGGCCCGGCTTCTGGAAGACAAGCTGGTCGTACAGTATGACAGCCCGGACAATACCGCGCTGGAAACATGGATGTTTGAAAAAGAAAAAGAATTATTCCGGAACGTTTTCGGTGTAGACGCGGAATTGGTGCGGAGGTAAGGCAAGATGAATTTTCAAGATCACCAGTATTATCTGAATCGTGAGCTGTCCTGGCTGGCGTTTAATGACCGGGTGCTGGAGGAAGCGGTCGATCCGAACAATCCGCTTCTGGAAAAGCTGAAGTTTCTTGCCATTACTGCGTCCAATATGGATGAATTTTTCATGATCCGCGTATCCGGTCTGAAGCATCAGGTGGAAAACGGTGTGGAACGCCGGGATATTGCGAACATGACGCCGGAGGAGCAGCTGCAGAACATTTCAGAAACCTGCCATCGTTTTGTGGGCAAACAGTATGCGTACCTGAAGCAGATCCTGAAGGCACTGGAAGCGGAAGGACTCCGCTTTATCACGCCGGAGCAGGCCGGAGAGGCGCAGCAGCAGTGGCTGGATACTTATTTTGAACGGGAAATTTTCCCGGTGGTAACGCCCATGGCGGTCAATTCGTCTCATCCGTTTCCGTTCCTGGCCTCCAAGAGTCTGAATCTGGCTATGCTGCTGGAGAAGAATGAAAAGAAAGACGGAACGGATGATGATGACATTGATGTCAAGACTGCCATTGTTCCTGTACCGTCTGTACTGCCCCGCATCGTCGCGCTCCCGCAGGACCCGGATTTCCCGGAACGCAGGGATTTTGTGCTGCTGGAAGATGTCATCCGGTATTTTGCATCGCGGCTGTTCGTGGGCTTTGATGTGCTGGAGGCACGGGCATTCCGCATCACCAGGGATGCCGATCTGTATATCGATGAAGAGGATGCCAAGGATCTGGTGGTGGAAGTGGAGCGGCAGCTCCGCAAACGGCAGAAGGGCGAGGCCGTGCGGCTGGAATTCGAGGCCGGTACGAGCCGGTTTACCCAGCGTTTCATGACGCAGGCCACCAGTCTGGAAAAAGCGGATCTGTATGAAATTGACGGCCCTATCGACCTGACCATGTATTTCTCCTTCTGCGGCATCAAGGGCTATGACCGGCTCCGCTATCCCGAGGCGCATCCGCACAGACCGTGGAGCAGCATTCAGTTGGGCGGCGGCAATATTTTTGACATGATCCGGCAGAAGGACATGCTGATTCATCTGCCTTATGAATCCTTTGAGGATTCCGTGGTCAATTTTGTATCCTCAGCAGCAGATGACAAAGATGTGCTGGCAATCAAACAGACGCTGTACCGCGTGAGCTCCCAGAGCCCGATCATCCGTGCACTGGAGCGGGCAGCACAGAATGGCAAACAGGTCACAGTGCTCATGGAAGTAAAGGCCCGGTTTGATGAGGCCAACAATATCCTCATGGCGCGGCGGCTGGAAAAAGCGGGCGCTCATGTCATTTACGGGCTGGTGGGACTGAAGACACATTCCAAATGTACGCTCGTCATCCGTCGGGAAAAGGACGGCATCCGCCGGTATGTACACGTGGCGACGGGCAATTACAATGCGTCCACGGCCAAGCTGTATACAGATCTGGGGATTCTCACCTGCAATGATACCTTTGGCATGGATGCCTCGGCCTTCTTCAATCTGCTTTCCGGCTATTCTGACCCCCCGATGTGGCATTCCTTCATTGTGGCGCCGCTCAATCTGCGGGAGCGCTGCATTGCGTTTATCGACCGGGAAATCCAGTTTGCCAGAGAAGGCGAGCCGGCCCATATGATCATCAAGATGAATTCGCTGCTGGACAAGGAAATGATCGGGAAGCTCTATGAAGCCTCGGCGGCAGGTGTCCGGATTGAGCTGATCGTGCGCGGCATCTGCGTGCTGATTCCGGGAATTCCGGGGCTGAGTGACAACATCACCGTACGCAGCCTTGTGGGACGTTTCCTGGAACACAGCCGTGTATTCTGGTTTGCCAACGGCGGCCGTGAGGAAATGTATATCGGCAGTGCGGACTGGATGCCGCGGAATCTGAATGATCGTGTGGAGCTGATGGTGCCGGTGGAAGATCCGGATCTGCGCAGCCGGCTGAAGCAGATGCTGGATACAGAGCTGGCAGACAACCAGAAGGCGCATGTCATGCAGTCTGACGGCACATGGACGAAGACAATTGCAGAAAAGAACAGAATCTGTGCACAGGAGATTTTCCAGAGAACTGCAGAGGAGCGGGATCAGGAAAATCAGATGACGCTGAAACAGCGGATGGAGCCCTATGTACCGGTAAAACATTGATTGCAGAAAGAAAAGCATCGGCAGAAGCCGGTGCTTTTTTATTGTTCAGTGGAAAGTGGGAAGAAGGAATTCGGCTGTGCTTCGTCATGCAAAACAGGGGTGTCCACTGTCAGTGCACATAAATATGGGAGAATGAGAGGCGGGACAGCGGGGCTGAAAAAGGAAAATAAGAGGGACGGATTTCACGACGTGTAAATACAGTGGTAAATTTTTGATAAAAAGCAAATAAAATATGTAGCTGCTGTATAGAATCATTGGCAGTTATTCCATGAAAGTGGGGACCGTGGAATACAGAAAACTATATCAGATAGTTTCCCTGCTTTTTATGGGACAAAAAAGGTCAATCTAAAGGAAACTGGAATTTCTTTGTTTTGTCCTTGTGGAAATGACAAACCGGAAGAAATAAAAAATTAAAACCGAAAAAAGTGGGGAATTGATCTTCCTATAAGGATATATCAATCTTTGAGATTCTCTTCCAAACAGTATGGTTTACAAAAATAAAAATGAAAATAGACAGATATTATCGAATAAAATGAGGAAATGGAGGGAAATAAGAAATAAAAATCCGAATAGAATATATAAGGATGGGAATGGAGATTTACCCGATAAAATCTTTAAATTTACCGGATTTTTCATATTGTCAATCAGCAAAATTTTGACAAAAAGTCCGCCTATGGTAGAATTTGCAATCGTAGGAGGGATTCAAGTGCATATATTCAACAGTCAACAGTGGAAACGAAACTTTTGCGCAGTGCTGGCTGTCTTTATTACCATGATATCTGTCTACTCGCTGGCCGCTTATGATATGGCGGGACGGACGATAACGGTTTTTGACGGGAAGAATAAAAAAGTCATTCAGGCCCGCGGAAATACGTTTGATGAGGTATTGGCGGAGGCAGGCATTGCCATAGGAAAATATGATGTGTACTGGGCAACTACGGAGAAGCCGGAAGCAGATTCCATCATTGTCATTGAGCGGGCTGTTCCGGTTACCATCAGTGAAGGCGGGAAAACGCGGACGCTGTATACGGTGCAGCAGACAGTCCAGGGCGCAGTCAATGATGCAGGATATGACTGGCAGACCATGATGCCCGTGGAAGACGGCCTGGGAAAAATTAAAAAAGGTATGACCATTCATGTTGTTCCCTATGAAAAACGGACGGTGGTTCGGAAAGAAACGATGCCGGTAAACTATGTGAAATGGTATGATGAATCACTGGGAGCCGGAGAGGAAACGATTCTCGATCAGGGACGGCCTGAGGTTCGGGAACTTTTCGTGGAAGAATATGTTTCCAACGGCAAGGTCATCCGGAGCGATGTGGTGAAAACGACGGTGATGGATGCCGGCGCATCAGGCACGGCTCTGGTGGGAACGACAGAGGATACAGTCGGCCGTGTGCTCCGCATGAAAGCCACTGCCTATCATCCCGGTGACGGCGACGGCCGCGGCATCACGGCCACGGGAACGAAAGCCGGCCGCGGTACGGTAGCCGTTGATCCCACCGTGATCCCGCTCGGTTCCGATGTCTATGTTTCCGGCTATGGGAATGCGGTGGCTGCAGATACCGGCGGCGCCATTGTAGGCAACCGCATCGATCTCTGCATGGAAACCTTTTCCGAATGCTATGATTTCGGAGTTCGTTCTGTGGATGTATTTGTATCGCACAATTAAAATATGAAAAAAGCGTCCCTTCGGGGGCGCTTTTCTGTAGTCTGCATACTCATGGTATAATGAGGCATCAGGAGGGCAGGTATGAATACAATTCTGACTGCAATAGCAGTGACTATACTGGATCAGGTCGTTAAATGGTTTGTACAGGGGCATATGGAACTGGGAGAAAGCATTCCTATGATTCCCCATATATTTCATTTGACCTATATCATGAATCCGGGAGCGGCGTTTGGCATACTGGAATATCAGCATACGTTCTTTCTCGGGATCGTTGTCATTCTGTTTGCGGCTTATCTGATCATGCGCCGGCGCATCCCGAAAAATCCGGTGTATTTTCCGATCGGAATCGGAATGGTTTTGGGAGGCGCACTGGGGAATGCCATTGACCGGGTGCGGTATCAGGGCGTTGTCGATTTCTTTGATTTTCGGGTGTGGCCTATTTTTAATGTGGCTGACATTGCCATTTGTATGGGCATGGCATTGATTCTGTGGTATTTCTGGAGGCACAGCGACTGATGAAGGTCTATCAATATACGGTGGAAAAAGAACAGGCCGGGGCGCGGATTGATAAATTTCTCACGGAGATGACGGAGCTGAACCGGTCAGAGATTCAGAAATGGCTGAAGCTGGGAACTTCCGTACTGGTTTCCGGACGTCCGGTAAAGGCCAATTACCGCGTGGCAGCAGGCGATGAGATCTCATTTTCCTATGAGGAGCCGAAGGCTCTGGAGCTGGTGCCCCAGAATATTGCACTGGATATCCTGTATGAGGACGAGTACATGATCGTGCTCAATAAGGCCAGAGGCATGGTGTGCCATCCCGGTCCGGGAAATCCCGATGGCACGCTGGTGAATGCGCTGCTGTATCATGTGGGGCCCTCTTTGTTTGAAGCCGGCGACCCGGCCAGACCGGGCATCGTGCACCGGTTGGATAAAGACACCTCCGGCGTTATGGTGGCAGCAAAGACACAGGAGGCCTATCGCGTTCTGCAGGAAGAGATCGGCTCTCACAGTGCGCAGCGGCGGTATGTAGCGCTTGTCCATGGGAAAATGGCCGGAGATCAGGGAATCATCCGGCTTCCGCTGGGACGCAGTCTGAAGGACCGGATGAAATGGGACGTGGCGCCGAAAACGGGAAAACCGGCCGTCACGCATTTTCGTGTACTGGAATATCTGCCCCATTATTCATGGATTGAATGCCGTCTTGAAACGGGGCGCACCCATCAGATCCGCGTACATATGTCCCATATCGGACATCCTGTGGTCAATGATCCGCTGTACGGCTATAAACGGGATCATTTCCCAATCAGCGGGCAGGCGCTCCATTCCCGGACGCTGGATCTGACGCACCCTGTTACGGGAGAAAGCATGCATTTTGAAGCACGGGTTCCGGAGGATCTGGCAGCATGTGTTGAACTGGCGCGCAGGGAGGATACATTATGATACAGAGAACGATACATGTACCGGAATTTCGCATCGGCACAGCAGAGGACAGAAAAGGACTGACCGGCGTGACCGTCATTCTGGCACCGGAGGACGGCGCTGTTGCCGGTGTGGATGTCAGAGGCTGTGCCCCGGGGACACGGGAAACAGACCTGCTCCGGCCTGAGAAAACAGTAGAGAAAATTCATGCAGTCGTTCTGTCCGGCGGATCGGCTTTCGGGCTGGAAGCCAGCTGCGGCGTCATGCGGAAACTGGGAGCCTCCGGCATCGGTTTCCCGGTAGGGCCGGTTCATGTGCCGATCGTATGCGGCGCGGTGCTGTTTGATCTGATGATTGGAGACAGCAGTGCATTCCCTGATCGGGAGATGGGGGAACTGGCAGTCGGCAGGGCTGATACGGTGTTCCCGGTGGGATGCTATGGCGCCGGAACCGGTGCGACCGTAGGCAAACTTCTTGGCGCAGACCGCTGTATGAAAAGCGGCGCCGGATATGCAGAGCTTAAGCTGCCCACCGGACTGTATGTGGGCGCTTACATTGCCGTCAATGCATGCGGGGAAGTCTATAACAATGATGAGATTCTGGCCGGTGTGCTTTCTGAGGACAGAAAATCCATTGTTTCCTCCGATGCTCTGATGCTGCAGGGGGTGGAGCGGAATCTGCAGGGGGCCAATACGACCATTGGCTGTATTGTGACCAATGCGGAACTGACAAAAGCCAACTGCAATGCCGTGGCGGGAATGGCCCATGACGGGCTGGCCCGGGCCATCCGGCCGGTGCATACCACGATGGACGGGGACACTCTGTTCGTCATGGCCTCCGGCAGAGTGAAGGCGGCTGTGGATACTGTGGGATATATGGCGGAAGTGGCTGTCCGGCAGGCCGTATATGATGCAGTACACAGCGCCGAAAGCATGGGCGGCGCACCGTCTTTCAGGGAATTGTGGGGAACATGCTGATTTTTGACAATTCTTTGGGGATTTTGTAAAATACATCTGCAATGGGGACGCACTGGTTTCGACAGGAGCATCTGTGTCATAAGAAGCGAGCCGGGATTCCATCAACCCCGTAAAACGGTGGAAAAAAATAAACGCAAAACGTGATTTTGCTTTAGCAGCTTGATCTGCTAATGTCTCTCTGAAGCTTTCCTGCGGCTTTGGACAGACATCATACAGCAGGATACCAATGGGGAATGTCCGGTACCTCAGCGGGAACCGCACCGGAATGGGTGAAGGTAGTTTGTTCCTGAACGGTACTTCACTGACACTGCAATCAGGAACTGCACTCGGAGATGCTTATGGGGCAGGCTTTTTGGACAGGGGTTCGATTCCCCTCGTCTCCACCAGAATAGGATCGGGATCTTGAAAGAGATCCCTTTTTTGTGATTTTCTATATTGACATATTTAAATATATAGGGTAAGATACATACAGGAAATCACAGGATATTACGAAAGTATACCGAGGAGGAATGACACATGGAAATCAAGAGAATTGCAGGAAAAGAAGCTTTTGAAGCTGCTGTGGCAAACGGCAGTGCTGTAGTTGCCTTTGGTGCTCCGTGGTGCGGCTACTGCCGCCGGCTGGAACCGGTACTGGGGAAAGCGGCGATGGAGGAAGAAACCCTTCCGTTTTATGGCATCAATATTGATGAGGATCAGGATCTGGCGGCACGGTTCCAGATCGATACGGTACCGACGGTCATCTATTTTAAGGATGGAGAACCAAAAGATCAGTTTGTCGGATTCATTAGCTATGGCGATGTAAAGGCTTTTCTGGAAAGAAATAAATAATCTGACCGGTAAAATACACAGGAAGCTCCCTTGCGGGGGCTTTTTGTGTATTTTTTTTTGACCGTGATACAATACAGATAAATGGAAAAGGCAGGTGGCCGGTATGGAAGAAGCGATGACGGCGGCACGGCTGTACCGGCTGGGACGCGGTTATTACAAGATCCGAAATTATGAAAGAGCACAGTCATATCTGATGGAAGCTGTCATTCGGGGCAGTAGCAGTGCTGTGCGTCTGCTGTATCATATAGGCTATCTGTTTTTTTGCTGCAAAGAATATGACCGGGCAGAAGACTGTTTCCAGATTCTGGCGGATCGTGGGGATGCCCGGAGCTGCTTTTATCTGGGGCTCATGTGCCGCGATGGCCTGGGACGCCGCCCGGATGTGGCAAGAGCGTTCGACTATTTCAGCGAAGCCTATCAGAGGGGAGAACCACGCGGGGCTCTGCAGGCGGGGCTTCTTATTGCCCGCGATGCCTTCCGCTACGAGGAGGCCCGGGAAGCGGCCATAGAATGGCTGACTATCGCTGAGGAAGAAGGGATTCCCGAGGCCGGACGTCATATCGGACTGCTGCTCTGCGATAATCTGCCGGAGCATAATGCGGAGGCACTGAAGTGGTTTCTGAAAGCAGCAGGAAAAGGAGACTCCCGGTCTATGGTCTACGCTTCCGATTTGTATCTGAGCGGAGTCGGCGTGGCGAGAAATGAAAAGATCGCTCTGACACTGCTGTATCAGGCAGCGGACCGGGGAGACTGCAAAGCCAGCATGATTTTAGGAGACCTGTATGCTTCCGGTACCTATGTGCAGCGGGACAGCACACTGGCAAAGCAGTATTATGCCAGGGCGAGGCAGGTGCAGGATGCAGGACAGGCGGAAAAGGAGACACCATGAAGCTGGAACTGAAAGAGATGCTGGATACGCTGCGCCGCGTCCATCCGTTGATTCATGAGATAACCAATTATGTGACAGCCAATGACTGCGCCAATATCACACTCGCAGCAGGAGCGTCTCCTGTCATGGCGGATGCACCGGAGGAAGCGGAGGAAATGACCGCCATTTCACAGGCGCTGGTACTGAATCTGGGAACACTGAATCGGGAAAAATTGAAATCCATGATTCTTTCCGGCAAAAAAGCGGGGGAAATAGGGATTCCGGTCATCTTTGATCCGGTGGGATGCGGCTCTGCACGATTTCGTACCGGGGCGGCGGTACAGATCCTGCATGAGGTTCGTCCTTCTGTGGTGCGGGGCAATTTGTCAGAGGTGGGAAGTCTGCTGGGAATGCCTCTGCATACCAGAGGCGTGGATGCGTCCGAGGAACGGTGCCGATGGACGGCGCGCCAGGTGGCAGAGACGGCAGCACAGCAGTGGGATTGTATTGTGTCTGTTACCGGGAAAACGGATATCATCAGTGACGGACGGCAGACGCTTTGCATTGACAATGGCTGCCCGGCCATGGCGTGCATCACCGGCACCGGATGCATGTGTACCGCTGTCATGGGAGCTTTTTGCGGAGCCTGCCCGGCACATCTGCTGGGAGCAGCAGCAGCGGCCCTGATTTTTACCGGGCTTTGCGGAGAAATGGCCTGGGAAACGGCAGGCCGGGATGGCCTTGGGAGCTTTCACTGGAAGTTTATGGATGCTGCCGGCCGTATGACCGGAGAGCAGCTGGAAAAAGGAGCTAAGTATCATGAAGCCTGAAATGGATTATTCTCTGTATCTTGTGACGGATCGTGCCCTGGCAGGAGAACGGGATTTTGAGGATCTGGTGGGCCGTGCCATTCGCGGGGGCTGTACGCTTGTACAGCTTCGGGAAAAAGAAGCCTCTTCCGGAGAATTCTATGAGCGGGCGCTGCGACTGAAAAAAGTAACGGATTATTTTCATGTGCCGCTTATCATTGATGACCGCATTGACATCATGCTGGCGGTGGATGCAGCCGGGGTTCATCTGGGGCAGTCGGATCTGCCGGCAGAAGCGGCACGGCAGATCATCGGACCGGATAAGATCCTTGGCGTGTCTGTCCGCACCGTGGAAGATGCGGAAAAAGCGGAAAGTGATGGAGCAGATTATCTGGGGGTCGGTGCAGTTTACCCGACGACAACAAAGGGGGACGCAGAGAAAGTGTCCCGGGAAGAGCTGGAAAAAATCTGCAGCACAGTCAGCATCCCAGTGGTAGCCATAGGCGGGCTGAACGCCAGAAATATTCCGTCGCTGGAAGGCAGCGGAATCAGCGGAGTGGCCGTTGTTTCCGCCATTATGGCACAGGATCGTCCGGAAGAGGCGGCCCGGCTCCTGAAGGATACAGTGTATGGAATTCTGTAACGGACAGCTTGACGGAAATCACGAAAGCTGATAAACTAAATTTAATTGAACGCCGAAGATTGTAAGCAAACAGTAAAAATGTTCTTGACAGTAAAAAGCGGTCATGATATCATTATCGATGTCGTCAGTGAGACGGCGGCGGTTCTGAAAAATAAAATTCAGAAAACCGCTTGACAGAAAGCAAGATATTTGCTAAGAT
>CAKMIA010000013.1 GCA_927353735.1 uncultured Veillonellaceae bacterium | reverse complement strand
CCGAGAGGGCTGCGAGGAGGGGGGGCCTAAGGAAAAGGGGGGGGCGGGGGCGCCCCCCGCCGTATTTCAGGAAGGCCGCTTTGATATGCTCACCGCGGAGGACGGCTCCATGGGCATCCTGCTCGCTGTTCACGCGGACAACGACACCCGGGCGGAGCTGGCATCTCTCCTGAAGGAAGCAAAGCGGCCGGATTTCCGCTTCTCCGGAGACGGGGAGAGCGGGAGCGCCTCGGCGGGCGGCTTTTCGCTGACGGAGGCGGCTCCGGTCACATCCGGCCTGTCCGACGGCGGTGTGGCGTACCAGTGGGGCACGGCAGCGCTCACCTTTGCGGGCCTGTGGAATGTGCCACTTCCCTTTTCCGCGCTTTATGCCCTGCAGGAAACGCCGCAGGGTGAGACCTGCTTCCTTTTCCTGTCCCTGCCGGACGGCGCGGAGACCTTCCGGGGACCGCTGGAGAAGGGGCTCGCCGGGGCGGAGCTGACCGGTGAGGCCGCGGCGGCACCCGCAGAGGCACCTGCAAAAGCCGCCACGGAAGCGGCAGAAACGGAGGAGGACGCATGAGGAAGCTCGCAGCATTCGTACTGGCAGCGGGTCTGCTGCTGGGCGGCACCGCCCGGGCGGACGACATGTACGTGCCCGGACTGGGGACGCTGCCCTTCTCGGCGGCCGTACAGGTGAAGGACGGCGACGGCACCGCGGTGGAGCAGATGTTCCGGAAGTCCCTGGCCTATCCGGCGGCAGCGGGAACGAAGCGGGCCGCCTTCATGCGGTTCCTCTCCACGCCGGAGGGGATGGCCGTGGCAAACGGCACGGCAGAGTCGCCGGCGGCGCAGTCCCGGCTGTATCAGCTGGTGAAGGAGGAGCCCGCCGGGACCTATACGATGACGGTGGTCGTCTTTTCCGGCGACGGTGACGAGCTGTTCAACGCCCGCCACAAAAAGGAACAGCGCTGGTGGGACAACGCCTTCCGGCCGGGGAGCACGCCGGAGGACCGGGCGCAGGTCCTCATCACTCTCGATGAATTCCGGGAAGCGGCCCGGCGCTCCATGGACGGGAAGTCCGGCGCGCCCGTGGATTTCCAGATCCTCGGCGCGTCTCCGTGGAAGCGCTACAACAATGATGACGGCACCGTGCGGTGGCAGCAGAATGTGAAATTTGTCATCGACGGGCAGAACGGCCTCATCGTGCCGATGTGGATGGAATCGGTGCTGTACCGGAATGCCGCCGGCCGGTATTACTTCCTGATCTTCACGGGAAGCCATGAATCAGGGCGGCAGTTTGAGGATGACCTCCTCTATGCACTGTATCGGATCGGGAGGGAACTGGTATGATCGGAAAAGGCATTGCGCTGGCGCTCCTGCTCGCGGCGACCGCCGTGCCCGCAGGGGCCTCGGAACTGACGGAGGCGGCCCGGACGGCGCTGCCGCCGATGATCTCCTACCGGGAGCTTCCCGGACAGCAGACGGTCGTATTTGACGGATGGACCATCCCTTATACGGCGGGGCAGCTCGTGGCCGACCTGAAGCGGCGGGATATGTACATGACCGGCTATGTGTTTTCCTCCACCACGGGGGACAACGCCGCGGCGGAGGCGCTCTTTGCGCCTTATTTCCGGTATCAGCTGACGCCGGAGGATTATGAGGGCCTCGCGGCGGTGAACCGGTCCTTCTTCGATGAGGACGCGCCGCTCCATCAGGCTGTGCAGGCGGCGGTCACCCGCTGGGCGGACCAGATCGTGGGCGGCACGGGGGCGAATCTGGAGGTGACGCTCCGCGACATGGAGCCGGTGCGCCGCGCCGGGGATATGAACTGCGTGGTGTACACCGCGGGCGCGCGGATCGTGCTGTCCTCGGACGGGCTGATCCTGCCGATGTACGGCCGGGGCTATATGTACAAGGACGGGTCGCACTACCGCACGGTGGTGCTCATCACCGGCGATGACAGCCGGCAGATCCTCACCTATGCCCTGGAGGACATGGTGAAGGCCGCGGCGGAAGCGGCGGCACAGCGCGATCTGGCAGCCTTCGTGGCGTCCATCGATCTGAGCGGGAAAAAATAAAAAAGAATAAGGGGGAGATCCCGCAGACGGCCGGTGGGCCGGCGGGTATGACATATGGATATTACGTGGTCGCAGTTCCTGATTATCTGCCCGCTGGTGTTTCTGGCGGGCTTTGTGGATGCCGTGGCGGGCGGCGGCGGGCTCATTTCGCTGCCCGCCTATTTCATGGGCGGCCTGCCCGTCCATTACGTGCTCGGCACCAACAAGCTGAGCTCCTCCATGGGGACGGCGATCACCACATGGAAATTTGCCCGGCGGGGCTGGATCGAGTGGCGGCCTGCCGCAGGCGGCGCGGCCTGTGCGCTCGCGGGCTCGTCCATCGGCGCCCATGCGGCGCTCTACATGGACCCGGCGTATTTTAAGATCATCATTCTGATCGTGCTTCCTCTCACGGCGGCGTACGTGATGACGAAGAAATCCATCGGCTCGGACAAGCCGCCCTTCAGTGCGGGAAAAACGGCGGCCATCGCCATGGGCTGCGCCTTCGTGATGGGCCTGTACGACGGTTTCTACGGACCGGGCACGGGGACCTTCCTGCTGCTCCTCCTGTCGGGAGTGGCGCACATGAAGCTCACCCGGGCAAACGGCATGGCCAAGGTGATCAACCTGTCCACCAATGCGGCGGCGCTCACGGTGTTTCTCCTGAATGACGCCGTGCTGATCTGGCTGGGACTCATCGCGGGGGCCTTCAATATCGTGGGCAACTATCTGGGGGCCAATTATTTCGCGAAGCGCGGTGCCGGCGGGGTGAAAAACATCATCCTCATCGTGCTGGTGCTGTTCTTCGTGAAGACCATCTATGAAATGATGATGTAAACCGGAGCGCCTCCTCCGTTCTGCGGGGGAGGCGTTTTTTCGTGGGCACCGGGCATCCGGCGGCAGCGGGGAATTTCTGGCACGCCGAAACATACTTTGAAGGTCCGCTTATTGGTGCTACAATGAGGGAAAAAGAGAAACTTTCAGGCCCGTGGCCGCAGAGGAAAGTGGATCATCACAGAAAACAGAAAGAAGGAATGGCTTTGATCCTGAAAGACGCGCAGATCGGACGCACGTATGTGGTGGAGGCGCTTCATCTCCCTTTTGAGCTGGAGCGGCGCCTGGAGGCGCTGGGCATGACGCACGGCGCGAAGGTGACCGTACTGAACCGGAAGGGACAGGGCATCCTCATCATCAAGCTGCGGGGGTCCCGCTTCGCGCTGGGATACAATATCACGAAGAATATTGAAGGGAAGGAGGCCGGCCATGAAGGGGAATGAGATCACCATCGGATTCATCGGCAATCCGAACTGCGGCAAGACCACGCTCTTCAATGCGTACACCGGCGCCAACCTGAAGGTGGCGAACTGGCCGGGGGTCACCGTGGAAAAGGTGGAGGGCGCCATTAAAGACCACGGCGTGGGCATCCATCTGGTGGACCTGCCCGGCACGTACAGCCTCACCTCCTACACGATGGAGGAGACCGTGGCGCGGCAGTTCATCCTGTCAGGCGACGTGGACGTCATCGTCAATGTGGCGGACGCGGCCTCGCTGGAGCGGAGCCTGTACCTCACCCTGCAGCTGCTGGAGCTGGGGAAGCCCGTCGTGCTGGCTCTCAATATGATGGATATCGTCATCAAGCGGGGCATGGAGATCGACCTGCACCGCCTGCCGGAAATGCTGGGCATCCCTGTCATTCCCGTATCGGCCCGGCAGCGGCACGGGCTGGATGTGCTGCTCCACGCGGCGGTGCACCATGTGGGCCACACGAAGCCGGACCGGCTCATCCACGAGCACAAGACCGTCTCAAAGCACCGCCACAATCATCATGCGGAATACGCCATGGTCTATTCCGACGAGATCGAGGACAAGATCGATCAGATCATGCCCGTGCTGAAGGAGAAATATCCGGATCTCACCAATTACCGGTGGCACGCCCTGAAGCTGCTCGAGGGCGACCGGGAGATCACGGAGAAATATCCCGTGGACCTGCCGGATGTGATCGACCGGAGCTACGAGTCGGACATCATCAACCAGAAATACGATTTCATCGACGAGATCATTGAAGAGGTGCTCGTCCACAAGGACCATCAGGACATGCTCACCGAGCGGGCGGACCGGGTCCTCACCAGCAGCACCTGGGGTATCCCCGTATTTCTCGGCATCATGGCGGTGATCTTCTTCCTCACCTTCACCGTGGGCGACTGGATCAAGGGCGGCTTCGAGGAGGTCATTGACTGGATCTCCGGGGGCGCGACGGCGCTGCTGGCCCAGACGGGGGCCGGCGATGCGGTGACTTCCCTCGTGGTGAACGGAATCATCGGCGGCGTGGGGACCATCGTCACCTTCCTGCCGAACATCCTCATCCTCTTCCTCTGTCTGGCCCTGCTGGAGGACAGCGGCTACATGGCGCGCGTGGCCTACGTCATGGAAGGGGTCATGAGCCATCTCGGGCTCTCCGGGAAGGCCTTCATCCCCATGCTGGTGGGCTTCGGCTGCACCGTGCCGGCCATCATGGCCTCGCGGGCGCTGGAAAACAAGCGGGACCGCTTCAAGGTCATGCTGGTGACGCCCTTCATGAGCTGCAATGCGCGCCTCACCATTTACATCCTCTTTGCGGAAATGTTCTTTGGGGACCGGGCCATGCTCGCGGCCTACTCCATGTACATCATCGGCATTCTGGTGGCCATCGCCGTGACGGCGGTGATCCATCTGTTGGACCGGAAGAACACCGTCAATTATCTCCTCATCGAGCTGCCGGAATACAAGCTCCCGGATATGCGCACGGTGAGCATCTACGTGTGGGAAAAGGTCGAGGACTATCTCGGCAAGGCAGGGACGACCATTTTCGTGGCGACGCTCCTTATCTGGGCGCTGCTCAGCTTCGGCCCTGACGGCTATGCAGAGGACATGAGCAGCAGCTTCGGCGCGGACATCGGCAAGGCGCTCACTCCGTTCTTTGCGCCCATCGGCCTCGGCTTCTGGCAGATCGTGGTGGCGCTGATCGCAGGCATTTCCGCCAAGGAAGTGGTGGTCTCCAGCTGCGCCGTGCTGTTCGGCGTGGTGAATGCCAGCTCGCCGGAGGGCATGGCGGCCTTTGCGTCCGCGCTGGAGGCGATCGGCTTCGGCGAATTCAATGCATTCTGCCTGATGATCTTCTGCCTGCTCTATGTGCCCTGTGCGGCGGCGCTGGGCACCATCCGCAGCGAGTCCGGCAGCTGGGCGTGGATGGGCTTCACGGCGCTGTTCCAGCTGGTGGTGGCGTGGATCGTCACCTTCTGCGTCTACCAGATCGGCAGTGCGTTCTTCTGAGGAGGCGGTCTCATGGCGGCATACCTGATACTCGTGCTGGTGGCGGCCTATGTGCTGTGGGCGCTCCGCCGGATCGTCCAGAGAAGGCGGGCGGCCCGCGGCCGGTGCTGCGGATGCCCCTATCATGCGCAGGGGCTCTGCCGGCGTGCCGATTGGCAGAAGAAATAGCAATAAAAAGGAACTCCTCCGGGAAACGGGGGAGTTTTTTCTGTGCAGAGAAGAAAGAATACGGTATAATACAATCAATTTTACAGTTGCAGAGTAAGCGGCCGTGCGTGAAGTGCCGGGCGGACGGGGAGTTTGCCGCCGGGACGAAAAGCGCAGCTTGCGGTACGGCCGCCGCATCCCGCTGCCGGACGCCTTCGCGTGCGAGAACGGGCACAGGAGGTGTTTTTTTATGGATTCCTTTTCCATCAGACGATTTGTGTTTCTCGGCTTTTTTATCGCCGTGACGATTCTTCTCACCTTCGTCTTTTCCATCCAGACCACGTTTCTCCGGCTGAGCTTCAGCTTTCTGCCCATCGCGCTGTGCGGCGCCTATTTCGGCGCGGTGCCCGCCGGGCTCATGACCGCCGCCTCGGGCTTCATCGGTACGGCCGTGCTCGGGCTGGGCGTCTTTTTTCCGGGCTTCCTGCTCACGGATTTTCTCACGGGCTTTCTCTTCGGATGGGTGCTCCACGGCCATCCCCTGACGGTGAAGCGCACCGCCGCGGCATTCTTTCTGGTGGCGGTGGTGGTCAATCTGGGGCTCCAGACCCTGTGGCTCACGCTCTTTTACGGCAAGGCCTGGGGTGCCATCTTCCTGCCGCGGCTGGTGAAAAATATCCTCTGGCCGCCGGTGCAGGTGATGATCTTCTGCGCGGTGTACCGGGCGCTCCGGCCCGCGGCGTCGGCCCTGCTTTCCGGGAAGGACGGCCGCAGATAAAAAACGGAACGGCACAGGCCGTTCTTTTTTTGTGCCCGTTCAGCGGCGGAGACGCTCCATGAGCGCTTTTCCGAGCGCCGCCGAGAGCAGGCCCGTGCCGATGCCGCCGAGGATGTCCGTCACGAAATGGACGCAGATGTACATCCGGGACCAGGCGATGAGGAGCGCCATGGGGAGCGCCGCCTTCCACAGAGGCGAACCGGCGAGCCACAGGCTGGCCGCGGCGGCGATGGAGGAGGCGGTGTGGCCCGACGGGAAGGAGCGGTCCGACGGCGGCGGGATGAGGGGCCGCACCCTGGAGGACAGTTCGAACGGGCGGGGCCGGCCGATGAGGGGCTTCAGGAGGGTATTGCAGAGGAGGCTTTCCACGGCGAGGGCGAGGAGCATCTGCACTGCCGGCTGCCGGGTGCGGCGGAAGCAGAGCATGACGAGGGCCATGACGATCCACAGCGCGCCGTAGTCGCCGAGACGGGTCACGCGGGGCATGAAATAATCGCTGAAGCGGCTTTTCGTGTAATGGCGCATCCACCGGAGAAACCAGCATTCAAAGGGCATGGGACGCCTCCTTCCGATACATTGCTGTTTCCAGTATAAGAAGGAGCTGTACAGATGGTGTAAAGAAAAGGAAAATTTTCCGCGAAAAAAGCGTCCCGAAGGACGCTGATGATTGGGTGTGTCATAAGGGGCGGAGGATGGTGCCGCCGCCGATGAGCCGGTCGCCGTCGTAAAAGACCACGGACTGGCCGGGAGTGACCGCCCGCTGAGGCTCCCGGAAGGCGACCGCCGCGCGGCCGTCGTCCTGCACGGTGACCTCCGCCGCGGTGGCGCGCATGCCGTAGCGGATCTTTGCCTCGCAAGCAAAGACCGGGCCCGGCGCTGTGCCGTCGGTGAAGTCCAGCTCGCCTGCGAGGAGGCGCGTGCGGAAGAGGTCCTCATTGGGCCCGACGATGACGCGGTTCCGCTTCGCGTCGAGGCCGGTCACGTAGAGCGGCGTCTTCGCGGCGATGCCGAGCCCCTTCCGCTGGCCGATGGTATAGCACGGCAGGCCCTGATGCCGGCCGAGGACGTGCCCCTTTTTATCGGTGATGTCTCCGGGGCGGAAGATCTCCGGCGCGTGGCGGAGCAGATAGTCCTTGTAGGAATCGCCCGCCGCGAGGAAGCACATGTCCTGGCTCTCCGCCTTGTTCCAGGTGGGGAGCCCCTTTTCCTCGGAGAGGCGCCGCGTTTCCTGCTTGGTGAAGCGGCCCAGCGGGAAAAGGATGTGGGCGAGCTGGTCCTGCGTGAGGTGGTACATCATGTAGGACTGGTCCTTGGCAGCGTCCAGTCCCCGGTGCACCGCGTATTTCTGCCGGTCCTCGTCCCAGAGGATGCGCGAATAGTGGCCGGTGGCGAAATAGTCCGCGCCGAAATACGCCCGGGCCTCCTCGTAGAAGAGGCCGAATTTGATGCGGAAATCGCACACCATGCACGGATTCGGCGTGCGTCCTGCCGCATAGGAATCGATGAAATACCGGAGCACCACGTCCCTGTAGGCGTCCCGCACGTCGAATACCCTGTGGGGAATGCCCAGACAGGAGGCCATAGCCTCCGCGTCGGATACGTCCTGCCCGTCGAACTGCTTCATGGTGGCTGCGGTGACCTCGTAGCCCGCGTCCATGAGGAGCCGGGCGGCCAGCGTGGAATCCACACCGCCGGAGAGGGCGACCACCACTTTCTTTCTGTCTGTCATAATTCTGTTTCCTTTCTGTCCCATCAGTCTGGAGCTGCCGCAGCGGAGTGAAAGTCCGAAGGAGAGCGCCTGTGAGGCGCTTTTATTATAGCATGAGGACGAAAAAAAGCCGCCCCGGAGGGCGGCAGGACGTGTATCATTTCAGATACTGATGGAAGAAATCGAAGAGCTTCTCCCAGGGGATGACCTCCGTGCGGTCGTAGAGATCGACGTGGCCTGCATTCGGGACGAGCACGAGTTCCTTCGGCTCGGCGGCGAGACGGTACGCGTCCTCGCTGAATTCACGGGAATGGGCGTCCGTGCCGGCGATGAGGAGCAGCGGCCGGGGAGAGATGGTGTCGATGTCGTTGAAGGGATAGAAATTCATGAGCTTCACGTTGCTCGTGAGGAGCGGGTGGGTGTTCGTACGGTCGGAAGCGCCGCGGCGGGTGCGGTAGTAATCATAGAATTCCCGGGCCACCGCGGGGGAATTTTCATCCACGTGCTCCGGCGTGCCGCTCGTGTAGACCACCGGTGCGCCGGCATATTCCCGGTCGCGCTGGGCGGCGGCTTCCTCAAGGATGGCTTTTCGCTGGGCGAGGGTCTGGCTCTCCCGCAGGCCGGAGCGGGTGGCCTTGCCCATGTCGTACATGCTTACCGTGGCGACAGCCTTGAGGCGGGGATCGATCTTCGCCTCGGCGATGGCGTAGCTGCCGCTGCCGCAGATGCCGATGACGCCGATGTTATCCTTGTCCACGAAGGGAAGCGTATCCAGATAGTCCACGGCGGCGCTGAAGGTCTCCGCGTAGATGGTGGGATCCACCGCATTCCGGGGAGTGCCCTCGGAGCCGCCCCAGAAGGACAGGTCCACCGAGAGAGTCACGAAGCCCTGCTCGGCCATTTTCTGGGCGTAGAGATTGGCGCTCTGTTCACGGACGGCGCCCATGGGATGGCCCACGATGATGGCGGGGTGGCGCTCGGCGCGGTCCATGTCCTTCGGCGTGAAGAGCGTCCCTTCCATTTTCATCTGGTAGATATTGTGGAACGTCACTACTTCGGAATCGAGCTTGTCGCTCACGTAGAAATTGTCAGCGCCGCGGGAGAGGTCGCCGGTCTCGGCGAGGGGAAGCGGCTGAGGCACGGCGGTATTCGCAGCGGATACGGCGGGGGAGATGCCGCAGAGGGCGCCGCATACAAGGGCGGCGAAGAGTGCTTTGGCAAGTTTCATGGGAGACTCCTTTCTGAAATCGATGGAGGATGGGTATGCCTTCATTGTAGGAAATCACCCGGAGAATAGCCAATACCTGTTTTTATCACGCGGCCATGCCTGCGAAGTATGAGCCATGACACAAAAAAGCCGCCCCGGCAGGGGCGGTGCTGTCATTCCAGGATGGCTTCCATGGCGGCGGATGCCGCTTCCTGGGGCGTGATGTAGCCTTCCTTCGCCATGAGCATGAGCACGATGGACATGCGCTTCTTTGCCTCTGCGGGATGATCGATGGGGTCATAGGCGGACGGCGCCTGCGGGAGGCCGGCGATCATGGCGCACTGGGCGATGGTGAGGTCCTTCGGTTCCTTATTGAAATAGGTGCGGCAGGCATCGCGGATGCCGTATGTGCCGTGGCCGAAATAGATCGTATTCAGATAGAGCTCGAGGATCTGGTCCTTGGTGTAATATTTTTCCAGCTGCACGGCGAGGACGAGCTCGCGGAGCTTGCGGGAGAAGGTGCGTTCGTCGGACAGAAAGAGATTTTTTACCGTCTGCTGGGCGAGGGTGCTCCCGCCCTCCACGGTGGTGCCCGCCATGGAATTGGCCACTGCCGCGCGGCCCACGCTCACGATGTCGATGGCGCCGTGGTCATAGAAGCGGCGGTCCTCCGCGGCGACGATGGCATTTTTCAGGAGCGGTGGGATCTCCGAGGAGGGAACGAACCGGGAGCGGTCGATCCGGCTCTCCACGGCGTCCTTGAAATGAAATACCTCCGTCAGGCCGGGCTCGGGAGAAGCGGCGATCTGCGGATTCTCAGACGGCGCAGCAGAAGAAGGGGCAGCGGGCGCGGCCGGCGTTTCTTCCGCGCGGTCCAGCAGCTCGCCGAAAGGCAGATCCGACGCGCCCCGGACGATCGTGCGGAAGATCTCCGTGACGCCGCCGGACCGGCCGGAGGAGGCCTCCGCCGCGGGCCGTCCCGCCGGCTGGATGGTGCCGCTTTCCTGTGCCCCCTCATAAAAGCCCCACGCCGCCGCAGCCAGCAGCAGGAGCAGAAGAAATTTCTTCATACCTTGCCTCGCTTCCTGTATTTATTTCATCTTACCATACTCCGGGGGCGGGTGTCAGACCAGAAGTGTCTTGAGGGAATACAATGCGGAGTGATAAAATCATGAGTGATTTATATTGATTGATTATTTATTTAGAATGTAAAAAGAATAGAAAGGAGCTCATTATGATCGATTTGAGAAGTGATACACTGACAATGCCTGATGAGGAAATGCTGAAAAGCATTTTGTCAGCGCCGCTTGGGGATGACGGCCGCCTCGGACCGGATGGCCGTGGCGAGGATGCGACCATCAACCGGCTGGAGGATATGGCTGCGGAAATAACCGGGAAAGAGGCGGCTCTTCTCTGCTGCTCCGGTACGATGGGCAATCAGGTCGCTTTGATGACGTGGTGCAATCCCGGAGATAAGGTGATTATCGATGAATTGCAGCACCTGTACCGCAGTGAAAAGACGGCTTTTGATGATCGGTTTACCCGCCTTCGCCCGGTGTTCTATCATCTGGATAAGGATTGTATGCCCGATCCGGAAGAGCTGGAATCGCTCATGAAGGAAGGAGCCAGCCTGCTGTGCGTGGAAAATACGCATAACTTTACGGGCGGCATCTGCACGACACCGGAAAGAATGGCAGAGATCCGTACTCTGGCGGACCGGTGGCATGTACCGGTTCACATGGATGGGGCCCGGCTTTTCAATGCGGCTGCGTTCCTGGGCGTTCCGGTGAAGGAATTGTGTCAGTATGCAGACAGCGTCATGTTCTGCGTTTCCAAGGGGCTGGCAGCGCCGGTGGGTTCCCTGCTGTGCGGGAGCCGGGAATTTATCCGGAAGGCCAAAGGAGTAAGAAAGCTGCTGGGCGGCGCACTGAGACAGGGCGGCATCATTGCGGCGCCGGCCATTTATGCGCTGGAGCACAATGTGGACCGGCTGAAGGAAGATAATGAAAATGCCGCCATCTGTGCGGCCCATATGGCGGGGCTGAAGAACATTCATCTTCAGGACCATGTACAGACCAATATTCTGATGCTGGATTTGAAAGATGCCGCTTTATCGCCGGAAGCCTTTTGCGAACGGGCGAAGGAAGAGGGGCTGCTGATCCGTCCGATTCTGGATACATCGGTGCGGCTGGTATTCTATAAAGGAATTACAAGGGAAGATGTAGTGAAGGCAGCGGAGATTGTCTGCCGGCTGGATGAGGAGTGCTGAAGGAGGATACCCACATGGTTGTCTGGGGAAGAAAACTGTCGCTGGCGACGCAGATATTTATTGCCATGATTCTCGGCTCCATTGCCGGCCTGCTTTTTGGCGACGTGATGGTCCAGCTGGCATTCATCGGCGATATCTGGCTGAACTGCATTAAAATGATCGTGATTCCCATGGTGGTATGCACCATCGTGACGGGAATTATTTCACAGGAACAGCCCGGCGCCCTGAAGCGCGTCAGTGCGCGCATCATTGCCTATTATGTGGTGACCACCATCTTTGCCTGCATCGTGGGCCTGACTGTGGCAAGCGTGCTGCAGCCCGGGCAGTATGCAAATTTCGGAGGACTGGCACAGCAGGAGATCACCGGCGGCGCGGCCAATCTGACCTTTGCCGGATTTTTGAAAAGTCTGTTTTCCACTAATATTTTTAAATCCTTTACGGACGGCAATATCATCCAGACGCTGATTATTTCCATTTTTCTGGGTGTGGCCATCCTGAAGATGAAAAATGACCATAACCGGTCTATCATGAAAAACTTTTTCCAGGCATCCAGCGAAATGATTTTTTCACTGATCGGTATGGTGATGAAGGCATCGCCCATCGGCGTATTTTTCCTGATGGGAAATTCTTTCGGGAAATACGGAGCGGGCATTTTCACGAGCATGGCCATTCTGGTGGGCACCTATTATTTTGCCTGCCTCTGTCATATCCTCATTGTGTACGGCGGGTTCCTTGGCATTTTTGCCAGACTGAACATTTTCAAGTTTATTAAAAACAGCGCGGAGCTCTGGATCTATACCATTTCCACCTGCAGCTCCATTGCGGCAATTCCGGTGAATATCCGTGTGGCAAAGGAGAAATACAATATTCCGGAACGGATTTCCGGATTTACGGTCCCGCTGGGTTCACAGATGAATACAGACGGCTCGGTACTGTTATATGGCTGCGTTATCCTGTTCATCAGCCAGATGATAGGGCAGGAAATGACGCTTTTACAGCTGGTCAATGTCGTTTTTGTATCCACGATCATGTCCATGGGCGGCGGCGGTATTCCCGGCAGCGGCATTGTCAAGCTCATGATTGTTGTGCAGGCTGTCGGACTGCCCATTGAAATCGTCGGCGTAATTGCTGCGTTCTATCATCTGTTTGATATGGGAACAACGACGAATAACTGCCTCGGAGATCTTGTTGGCACGGTGGTTGTCGGCAAGGCGGAAGAGAGATATGAGCAGACGCATGCAGCTGCGTAAAATTTCATAAAAAGCCCCGGTTCCTCATGCGGACCGGGGCTTTTTCAGCAGAAATGAAACAGCTATGGTATAATATAAAAGAAAATATAAGAAGAGTACAGCGGCTCACCGGACGCGGCGCGGCTGCTCTTTTTTGCTTTAAGGAGAAATGTATGAGCGAAGAGATCCATGAAATCCAGTCGCATCAGGAAGAGGAACGGGGCGCCAAGAATTACGGCGCGAAGGATATCCGCGTACTGGAAGGGCTGGAGGCGGTGCGTCTCCGTCCGGGGATGTACATCGGCTCCACCTCGGCCCGGGGCCTGCATCATCTGGTGTATGAAGTGGTGGACAACAGTATCGACGAGGCGCTGGCCGGGTACTGCACGCACATCGAAGTGACCATCAATGCCGACGGAAGCTGTACGGTCAATGACAACGGCCGCGGCATCCCGACGGATATGCATGAGACGGGCAAGCCCGCCATGGAAGTGGTGCTCACCGTTCTGCACGCCGGCGGCAAATTCGGCGGCGACGGCTATCCCATTTCCGGCGGCCTTCACGGCGTCGGCGTCTCCGTGGTGAATGCCCTCACCGTATGGACCCGCGTCAGAGTCAAGAGAAACGGCCACATCTATGAGATGGCTTTCTCCCGCGGCGAAAAGACGGAGGACATGAAGATCGTCGGCAGCGCGAAGGATACGGGCACGTCGGTGACCTTCCTCCCCGATCCGGAGATCTTCAAGGAAGGGACGGACTTCAGCTTTGACACCCTGCGGGAACGGATGCGCGAGCTGGCCTTCCTGAACAAGGGCCTGACCATCACCCTGACGGACAAGCGCGCAGGGCGCGAGCAGGAAGTGAAGTTCAACTATGCCGGCGGCATCACGGAATACGTGCAGTACCTGAACGAAGGGAAAGACCTCATCAATCCGCGGGTCATTTCCTTTGAAGGGGAAAAGGACCGGGTCATCGTGGACATCGCCATGCAGTATCAGGACGGATACAGCGAAAACATGTACACCTTCGTCAACGACATTAACACCGTGGAAGGGGGCATGCATCTCGCAGGCTTCCGTTCGGCGCTGACCCGCGTCATCAATGACTATGCGAGAAAGAACAATTTCCTCAAGCAGAGCGAGGACAACCTCTCCGGCGACGACGTGCGCGAGGGGCTGACCTGCGTCATCAGTGTGAAGGTGCCCAATCCGCAGTTCGAAGGGCAGACCAAGACGAAGCTGGGCAATTCCGAGGTGCGCGGCATCGTAGACGGCATCGTCAGTGAAGGGCTCCAGGAATTCTTTGCGGAAAATCCGGTGGACGCCAAGGCCATCATCGAGAAGAGCCTGCTCGCCCGGCGCGCCCGGGAAGCGGCGAAGAAGGCCAAGGCCCTTGCCCGCCGCAAGGATGCGCTGGAGATCTCCAGCCTCCCCGGCAAGCTGGCGGACTGCACGGAACGGGACCCGAAGCTGACCGAGATCTACATCGTCGAAGGGGACTCCGCAGGGGGCAGTGCGAAATCCGGCCGTGACCGCCGCTATCAGGCAATCCTTCCGCTCCGCGGCAAGATCCTCAACGTGGAGAAGGCCCGCATCGACCGCGTGCTCAGCAGCGAGACCATCGGCACCATGATCATGGCCTTCGGCACGGGCATCGGCGACGATTTCAATATGGACAAGCTCCGCTACGACAAGATCATCATCATGACCGATGCCGATGTGGACGGCGCGCATATCCGCACGCTGCTCCTCACCTTCTTCTACCGGTACATGCCGCGCCTCATCACCGAAGGGCACGTGTACATCGCGCAGCCGCCGCTGTATCAGGTGAAAAAGGGCAGAAGCAAATATTATACCTATGACGACGATGAGCAGAATGAGCTCCTCCAGAAGATCGGCCTTGAGGGCTGCACCATCCAGCGATACAAAGGGCTGGGCGAAATGAATCCGGAGCAGCTCTGGGATACCACCATGAACCCGGACCAGCGCGTCATGCTGCAGGTACAGCTCAATGACGCCGTGGAGGCAGACCGCCTCTTTACCATCCTTATGGGGGACAAGGTGGAACCGCGCCGCCGCTTCATCGAGGAAAACGCAAAGAACGTCACCAATCTCGATCTGTGATACAGGAGAAAGCACCGCTTCGGCGGTGCTTCTTTTTTTGTGCCCGGCCGGCGGATTTGACAGAGATTTTACAGAACGCTGATACGATGAAAAAAAGACAGATCCTTGCAGTGAGAAATGAGGGGAATGCCATGAAGGTCGAGCAGTGGGAGGAAATGCAGGCCGCGTACGGGACGGCGGACGGTTTTACGGACAAATCCGTGAAGGGGATGTGGTTCACCTTTGACGGGCGGCTGAACCGGATGCGCTATTTTCTGCGGGTGCTCCCGGTGTATCTGCTCATGGGGGCGGTGACCGCCATTTCCCAGCACGTGTGGTGGCTGTGCGTGGCCTATCTGCCCATCCTGTGGTCTCTCTTTTCACTGGTGTCGCGCCGCTCCCACGATCTGGGACACCGGCCGTGGCCGTTCTGGATCGCGGTGTGCCTGCCGCTGGTCAATCTCTTCGCCGGGCTCTACCTGCTGCTGCGCCATGGAGAGCACGGTCCGAATCCGTACGGCCTGGACCCGACGGAATATCCCTACGATATCTGAAAGAACGCCTCCGGGCGTTTTTTTTACGGGCAGATTCCGGGGCCTGCCTCGGCAAATATGCATAAAAATTTCCTTTATGCAGAAAATCCGGCAGATCTTTTGCAATGAAATGTGTGAAAAGTGCGGAAAATACGGGATTTTTGCAAAGTGTCAAAATTATTTTAAAAAAGTAGTTGCAATATTTATGCATCCTGTTGTATAATCAGTTCATGTTCAATGACATGCCAATGTCTGACAAACCAAAGAAAAAAGAAAGGCGGCTTTATCATGAGTGAAATTAAAAAAGTAGTTCTTGCCTATTCCGGCGGACTGGATACGTCCTGCATCATCCCGTGGCTGAAGGAAACCTATGACTGCGAAGTCATCGCGTGCACCGTCAACCTCGGCCAGCCGGAAGATTTCGATGCGATCCATCAGAAAGCACTGGACTCCGGCGCTTCCGTGGCGGTCACCGTCGATGCACGGAAAGAATTCATTGAAGAATATGCGTACAAAGTGCTCCAGGCTGACGGCAAATATGAAGGCAAGTACCTTCTTGGCACCTCCTTCGCCCGTCCGCTCATCGGCAAGATCCTCGTGGAGACCGCTGAAAAATACGGCGCCGATGCCATTTCCCACGGCGCGACCGGCAAGGGCAACGATCAGGTTCGTTTCGAACTGACCATCAAGGCTCTGAATCCGCATCTGAAGATCATCGCTCCCTGGCGTCTGTGGACCATCAAGTCCCGTGAAGATGCGATGGCTTACGCAGCGGCTCACAATGTACCGATCAATCTGTACGACGAAAAACAGTCGGAAGAAGAAAAGAAAGCCCAGAAATATCCGTATTCCATGGACTGGAATATGTGGCACCTCTCCCACGAAGGGGACGATCTGGAAGATCCGGCCAACGCACCGCACAAGGATATGTTCCTCGTGACCTGCGATCCGGAAGATGCCCCTGACAAGCCGGAACTGGTCACCCTCGAATTTGAACAGGGCATTCCGGTCGCACTGAACGGCGAAAAGCTGAACGGTGTGGACATGGTGAACAAGCTGAATGAAATCGGCGCACGGAACGGCATCGGCATCGATGACCTCGTTGAAAACCGTCTGGTGGGCATGAAGTCCCGCGGCGTTTACGAAAATCCGGCAGGATCCATCCTCTTCTACGCACATCAGGAACTGGAACACCTCTGCCTCGACCGTGCGACCCTCCATTTCAAGGAAATGGCAGCTGTAAAATACAGTGAACTGGTCTATGACGGCATGTGGTTTGCTCCGCTCCGCGAAGCACTGCAGGTCTTCGCTGATGAAACGTCCAAGACGGTCACCGGCAAGGTCACGCTCCGTCTCTACAAGGGCAACATCATGGCTCACGGCTCTGAAAGCCCGTACTCCCTCTACAACGAAGAATTCGTCACCTTCGGCGAAGACGACGTATACAACCAGGCAGATGCCCAGGGCTTCATCAACCTCTTCGGCCTGCCGCTCACCATTCGCGCTCTGATGAAGGAAAAGAACAGCAAATGAGTGACACGATGTGGGGCGGCCGCTTCACGAAAGCGGAGGAGAAATCGGCGCAGGATTTCAATGCGTCCATCTCCTTTGACTGCCGCATGTACAGGGAGGATATCGCAGGGTCGCTCGCTCACGCGGCGATGCTGGCGAATCACAATATCATTTCCAGGAAGGACCTGGAGGACATCACCTCCGGCCTGAAGGATATCAGAAAACAGATCGATGACGGGAAATTTGAATTTTCCGTTGCGCTCGAAGACATCCACATGAATGTGGAGAAGCGTCTCACAGAAGCCATCGGCGATGCGGGAGCAAGGCTGCACACAGCGCGCAGCAGAAATGATCAGGCTGCGGTGGATACGCACATGTACGTGCGCCGCCAGATCGGCCGGCTTGCGGAAAAACTCATCGAAGTGGAAGAAGCGCTTCTCGAGATCTCAAAGAAATATCAGGATGTCATTCTGCCGGGGTATACCCATCTGCAGAGGGCGCAGCCGGTGCTCTTCGCGCATCACATGCTGGCATATTTTGCCATGCTGGAGCGGGATTTCCGCCGGCTGGAGGACTGTTTCTATATGGCGGATATGTCGCCCCTCGGCGCCTGCGCGCTGGCGGGCACGACGTACCCCACCGATCCGGAAGAAACGGCAGCGGCGCTTCATTTCTCGAAGTGCTACGGCAACAGCCTTGACGCCGTGTCCGACCGGGACTATCTCATGGAATTCCTGTCGTTTGCCTCCATCTGCATGGTGCATCTCTCCCGCCTGTCGGAAGAATTCATCCTGTGGAGCACGAGCGAATTCCATTTCATCGAGCTCGACGACGGCTACTGCACGGGCAGCTCCATCATGCCGCAGAAGAAGAATCCCGATATCTGCGAACTCGTCCGCGGCAAGACCGGCCGCGTCATCGGTCATCTGATGGCGCTCCTCACCATGATGAAGGGCCTGCCGCTCGCCTATGACAAGGACATGCAGGAGGATAAGGAAGGCGTATTCGATGCGATCGACACGCTCGGCTTCGCCCTCGACATCTATGCCGGCATGATCCGCACCATGACGGTGAACGGGGAACACACCCGCGCCGTGCTGGAGAATGACTTCTCCAATGCGACCGACATGGCGGACTACCTCGCCAAGAAGGGACTGCCCTTCCGCAAGGCTCACGCCGTGGTGGGACAGGCTGTGCAGCAGTGCATCACCCAGCATAAGGTGCTGAAGGATCTCACCATAGAGGAATTCCGGGCAATGAGCCCTCTCTTCGACTCTGATATCTACGACGCGATCGATATCGAGACCTGCGTCCGGAACCGCGCAAGCTACGGCGGCACCAGCCCTGAACAGGTGGCGCGCCAGCAGCAGCATGCCGCGGAAGCAATCGCGTTCATGAAAAAGCAGGCGGCCGATTGGAAAGCTGTCAGCGCATTTCTTGAATAGACATTGGCGGCAGGAAGCCTCCCGTAAGGGGGGCTTTTTGCTTGGATGGTTTCAGGGAAACAGGACAGATTTGTCAACTGAGGCGGTTTTTCCGTCGGGAGGAGGGAAAGCGGCCGGCACCGGCGGCAGGGCGGCTTCCGGGGAGGCAGAAAGCCGGATAATAAGGAGATGCAGCACGGTATATAAGTTTTTCATAGGTCATTGAAGAAATTTTGTTTTAGCACGCAGGGTGCCCTGTACAGGGGATTCGGTGTACAATGAATTTATAAAAAGTTGTGTTCTATGTGTGCGAATTGTAATACAGGATGCAGGTGAGCAGATATGGATCTTGCACAGGACGTATGGATGATCTTACAGGTAATTCTGCTGGATCTGTCCCTTGGCGGAGATAACTCCATTGTCATCGGCATGGCGGCAAAGGGCCTGCCGGAAGAACACCAGAAAAAGGTCATCATGTTCGGCGCAGCAGGAGCGATCCTGGCGCGGTTCCTGCTGGCCGCGATCATTGTATGGCTCCTCAGCGTGCCCTATCTCAAAACGATCGGCGGGCTGGTCCTCGTATGGATCGGCATGAAGCTGATCGGCGAATCCGACAGCGGCGACGAGGAGGAAGTCCATGTAGAAGCCAAGACGACCTTCTGGGGTGCCGTGGAAACGATCATCCTCGCGGATTTCATCATGAGTCTGGACAATGTGCTGGCCATCGTGGCGGCAACGAATGAGCATCTGGGTCTGCTGATCGCAGGGATGCTGATTTCCGTGCCGGTCATCATTCTGGGCAGCACCATCGTGGTGAAGATCATGGACAAATTCCCGCAGATCATCTATGTGGGCAGCATCGTCATCGGCTGGGCGGCCGGGGGCATGCTGGTGACAGATACCCATCTGGGACTTCCGCCGGAATGGGGCCTCTATGTGAAGGTGGGCGTGACCGCTCTCGTGGCGGTGGGCGGCTTCGCCTGGAAGCATATGGGCCGCATCAGGAAAAAAATGAAGAAACATGCATAAAAAAGGAGTCTCTCGGACAAAAGTCTTTCTCCCGGACGGGAAGTATGACATAATATGGAGAGAGGAATGAAAAGCAATAAGTGAAAGGTATAAGCTGTATATCGTATGACAGGGCGAAGGAGGGAAGCGCATGGACGTTATGGAAGGCGCCTGGATGTTTTTCCAGGTGATTCTGCTGGATCTGGCGCTTGGCGGCGATAACTCGATCGTTATCGGCATGGCGGCGAAAGGACTGCCTCATGAGATGCAGAAAAAAGTCATCTTTTTTGGTTCCGCCGGTGCGATCGCTGTCCGCTTCATTCTGGCGGTGCTTCTCGTATGGCTGCTGGCGATTCCGTACCTTAAAACCATCGGCGGGCTGGTGCTCCTGTGGATCGGCATGAAGCTGATCGGGCATCAGGGCAAGGAAGATGATGTGCACGTATCGGCACAGAGCACGTTCTGGGGCGCTATCCAGACCGTCATCATTGCCGATGCCATCATGAGTCTGGACAATGTGCTCGCCATCGTAGCAGCGACCAACGGCCATCTGGGCCTTCTCATCATCGGCATGTTGATTTCCGTACCGATCATCATTCTGGGCAGTACCGTGATCGTCAAGATCATGGACCGGTTCCCGTGGATCATCTGGATCGGCAGTCTGGTCATCGGCTGGGCGGCCGGCGGCATGATCGCCACCGACGAATATGTGGCGCTGCCGGAATCGTATGCGCTGTATCTCAAGATCGGCGTGACGGTCCTCGTGGCAGCGGGCGGCCTGATCTGGCAGAGAATGGAACGCAGACAGTCTGCATGAGGTACAAATAAACAAACCGCGTGAAGGAGGAGCGCTTGCAGAGCGCCCCCCTTTCTTATTTCAGCTTTTCTGTATTCCCGTTTGACGGAAGTTAGGAGGACAGTCATGGATATCATGGGAAGCGCCTGGGTCTTTGTGCAGATCATCCTGCTGGATCTGGCGCTCGGCGGAGACAATTCCATTATCATAGGTATGGCGGCCCGGGGGCTGCCGGAGAAGCAGCAGAAAAAGGTCATCCTTTTCGGGACGGCCGGCGCGATTCTGGCGCGGTTCCTGCTGGCGGCGGTGCTGGTATGGCTGCTGGCGGTGCCCTATCTCAAGACCATCGGCGGCGTGATCCTGCTGTGGATCGGCATGAAGCTCATCGGCCATCAGGGCAAGGAAGAAATCCAGGTGGAATCGCAGAGCACCTTCTGGGGCGCCGTGCAGACCGTGGTCGTGGCGGACGTCATCATGAGCCTGGACAATGTGCTCGCCGTGGTGGCGGCCACGGAGGGCGACCTCTTCCTGGTGATCGTGGGCATGCTGATCTCCGTGCCGATCATCATCGTGGGCAGCACCGTGGTGGTGAAGGTGATGAACCGCTTCCCGTGGATCATCTATGCAGGGAGCCTTGTCATCGGCTGGGCGGCCGGCGGCATGATCGCCACGGACGAATTTCTGGCCCTGCCCGCAGCGTACGGGCTGCCGCTTAAGATCGGCATGACCGTGTTCGTTGCTCTGGGCGGATGGCTCTGGCAGCGCATGGCAAAAAAATAAGGAAAAGAGAAGAGAGCGGGCGGGCCCCGCTCTTTTTGCTGCGGGCTCATATGGTACAATAAAGAAAATCATTCATACAGGAGGGGCTATGAATACAGATCTTCTGCTCGTCGTCGTGGCGGGCTACACCATATACAAGATCGGCTGGGTGGACGGCTGGACGGCAGTGAACGGCTTTCTCGTGCTGTGCCTGCTTATCATCGGCTCGGCGGCCATCTTCCGCCATACATCCTACTGGAAGCGCATGAAGGCGGAAAAGGAAGCGGCGGAGAAGGCGGCGCAGGACAAGGACGAGGCGCCGAAGCCGTAAGGGAAAGAGGGACGACCCATGAAAGAACTGGAACTGGTGAAGCGGATCAACGGACAGGCAGGGCGGTGCGTCGCCGCGGATTTCACGCTGGACGGCATCGCCCGGTTCGGCCATCTGGCCTTCGTGCTCTACGGCCTGTGGCTGTGGTTCGGCGGCCGGAAGGAGGACCGCACGGCGCGGCGCACCGCGGCGGTGACGGCTCTCATCGGCGTGGCGGCCTGCTCGCTCCTGTCGTGGGGCATCGGGAAATTGTGGCAGCGGCCCCGCCCCTTTGCGCGGGACGGCCGTATCTGGAATTTCACCGGCCACAAGGCAAACGCCGCTTTTCCGAGCAATCACACCATGAACAGCGCCGTCATCGCAGCGGTGATGCTCCAGCATCATATGCCCGGCGGGAAATGGCTCGCCGCCGGCTCGGCCCTGCTGGGCTTTTCCCGGATCTTTGCGGGCATTCACTACCCGTCTGATATTTTCGGCGGCGCCGCCATCGCGCTCCTCGTGGAGGGGACGCTGCTGGTGAGCCGGCCCGTGCGCCGTCTTGCTGCGGGCATCGCCGCTGCGTCGGTGTGGGCGGAGCGGCTGTTTCTTCACAGAGGAAGGTGACGAGACATGGCGGAGCAGAAAGACAGCGTGCAGGGCAAGGCGCTCCTCAGCGTGCGCATCATCCAGATCCTGTACCGGGAGTCCGATGAGGCCCATCCCCTGTCCCAGCAGCGCATTCTGGAGCTTCTGGACGAGCGGTACGGCATGACCGTGGACCGGAAATCGGTGCGGCGGAACCTGCTGCGCCTCAAGGAGGCGGGATTCCCCCTGCACTGCCGGGAAGCGGCGCGCACCATGAACGGAAAAAACAGCGCCATCAGTCTGGACTGGTACTGGGAGCACACCCTGAGCGAGGCAGAGGCGGAAATGCTGACGGAGCTCCTCCAGTTTTCGCCGCTCCCGCCGCTCCGGGTGCGCCAGCTCCAGGAAAAGCTGCGCTCCTTCACCAGCCGGCACAGCACCGTCGGGGCGGCGGCCAAGAGCCTGCCTCGGCCGGAGACGGCGGAGCAGACGGAGAAGCAGCGCCCCGCAGCGGTGCTCCTTGCCAGAGCCATTGCGGAGAAAAAGAAGATCCTCTGCTGGAACGACCACTACGAGGCAGACGGGAAATGGCACCACGACCGCAATCTGGGCGGCGAGGAACGGCGTCTCAAGTTGAATCCCTGCGCGCTCTTTGCGGCGAACGGCCGGTATTTCCTGCTGGGCAATCTGGACGGCGAGGAAGCGGTGCGGATGTTCTATGTGTCCCGCCTGAGCGGCATCGAGATCACCGACGAGCCGGCGCGGCCCCAGAAATCGCTGGCGGCGCTGGAAAACGGCACCGCCCCGGCGCAGTATATGGAAATGCAGGAATCGGTGTACTTCGGCAGTCCGGAGCTGTGCACCTTCGATATGGACCCGGCGCTTCTTTCCGACCTGATGGAGAATTTCGGGAAGCGGGCGCGGGTGCTCTCGGCGACGCTGAATTCCGTGCAGGCCGAGGTGGAGGCCGTGCCCGAGGCGGCGGCAGCCTGGGCGTTCCGGCATGGCGGCCGTGTAAAGGTCACCGGGCCGCCTCATCTGGTGCGCACCGTGAAGGACGCCGTGGCGGCGGCGGCCAAGCTCTATGGAGGCCTGTCGTGACGGCTGTGCTCGGCGCGGCGGCCGTCCTCGTCCTTCTTCTGCTGGCGGTGCTGCTCTGTCCCGTGCGGTACCGGTGCCGCGCAGACCGGCAGGGCGGGATGGCGGAGGTGTCTCTTCTGGGCGGGCTGTACCGGAAGCGCATGATATGGCCGGAGCCGGAGGAAGTGCCTGCGGCGGAGACGGAAGAGGAAAATGCCTCGGATGAATCGGAACCGGAGGCGCCGCAGCCGGTGAAGGCGGAGACGCCCCTTCTGCTTGACGGAGAGGGGCATCCCGCAGAGGCGCCGCTCCCGGCGGAGACGGAAGCGCAGGACGAGGAGACGAAGAAGCCCGGCGCGCTTGCGGTATTGTCCTTCGCGTGGGACAATGGGACCATAGGGATCGTGCTCCGTGCGGCGGGGAAGCTCTACCGGCACAGCCGGCCGAAGAAGCTCCGTCTGTCCGGACGGGCCGGACTGGGCGACCCCATGCAGACCGGCGTCCTCGCAGGACTGCTCTATGCGGCGCTGCCCGGCGCCAGCGACATCACATGGGACTACACGGGCCGCTGCTTCGACGTGACCGCCGAGGCGGAGGGCCGTGTGGTGCCCCTTTATATTCTGTATATTTTCGGCGGCGTGCTGGCATCGGGGCCGGTGCGCCGGACCAGAGCGTACCTGAAAGGGCGCTCCCCGCAGATTTCCCCGGAAACGGCATGACCGCAGGAGGCATCGCATGGACGACGCAGCAAGAAAGAAACTGTTCGAAAATTTCAAGGAAATGATTACCACCGAATCCGTGGTGGGCCAGCCGATCTATCTGGGCGACGCGGTGATCGTCCCCTTCGTGGACGTGAGCTTCGGCTTCGGCAGCGGCCAGACCGGCCCGGAGGGCAAGTCCGGCGGCGAGGCGGGCGGCGGCAAGCTCACCCCCACGGCGGTGCTCATCCTGAAGGGCGAGCGGGTGGAGCTGTTCTCCATCAAAAACGCCGCCGCGACCAATACGGTGGACAAGGTGCTGAACATGGTGCCCGAGGTCATTTCCCATTTCCGGAAGAAAAAGGACAGCGGCGACGGAGCCGCTCCGGCCGGGGAGGACGCACCGGCGGAGACGGACGGAGAGGCCCTGCAGAAATGATGGCCCGCTCCATCTGCTATGAGAAAAAGGCAACCCGAGCAGACGGAAAAGACATTGACAGGCAGTTTTGAATATATTATTATGATTAATATATTCGCCGGTGTTGTAGCCGGTGTAAGGAGGAAAGACATATGAAAATGAAACAGATCATGGCAGCAGCTGCCGCTGCCGGTATGCTTACATTCGGCGCCGTTATGGGCGCATCCGCCGCAGGAATCGGCTATGTGAACACCAATGCTCTGATGCAGGCTCATCCGAAAATGGAAAAAGCCCGCCTCGACATGAGAGCGGCTGCCCAGAAGGCAGAACAGGACTTCGCAAAGCAGTCTGAAGGCAAGACCGACGCAGAAAAACAGCAGATCGCTGCGGAACTCCAGAAGAAGCTGGGCGAAAAGAACAGCTCCCTCATGGGACCGATCGTACAGGACATCCAGAAAGCCATTCAGCAGGTACGCCAGCAGAAGGGCCTGGACATCGTCATTGATCAGGCTGTTGTCATCGACGGCGGCGTGGACATCACGTCCGAAGTGGGCCAGATGCTCGCAAAATAATTTCACAGCGGAAAGCCGCAGTCCCCTCGGGGGCGGCGGCTTTTTTCGTGCGCAGATTCCGGCGCGGCGCCGGGGCTCCGTCAAAAAGATTTTACGAAGCGGGGTGCTCATGGCGCTGTTTCCGCCGCTTTGTCAGAAAGATTATAAGTTTCTCATGAAATCGTGACGAAATCTGTATATTTCCTTTGCACGGCCCATGCGGAAGCTCCGTATAGTGGAGGCATGGTTGAAAACCAGTTGCAGGAGGTATAGGAATGAAAAAACAATGGCTGAAGGGCATGGTCCTTTCTCTGCTCGCAGGAAGCGCGGTTTTCGCTTCCGTTATGACTGCCGATGCGGCGGATATCCGCATCCTTCCGGTGGACACCGCGAAATTCTGGTCCGGCGTGAAATTTGACTTCGACGTGGAAGTGTCGAACGCCAAGGACCTGCAGGACGTGGACATCACCATCAACGGAAAGCCCGCCGCTGACGTGCTGGGCCGCCCGCTGGAAAAGCAGGTGCTGGACAACGGCGTCACCGCGTACCGCGCCAATGACGTGACGTTCAAAAAGACCGGCGATTATGTGGTGAACGTCACCGCCAGCGACGCCGAAGGAAAATCCGCGGCGGCTGCATCCTACAAGGTCGTACAGGAAAAGACCGCCCGTCCGGCGAAGAACGTCATCCTCTTCGTGGGCGACGGCATGTCCCTGCAGGCCAGAGAGATCGCCCGCATCCTGTCCAAGGGCCAGACGAACGGCAAGTACAATGATCTGCTCGCCATGGAAAAGCTGGACCACAATGCGATCATCACCACCAGCGGCTACGATTCCCTCGTCACGGACAGCGCGAACTCCGCTTCCGCCTACTCCACGGGCCACAAATCCGTGGTGAACGCCATGGGCGTCTATGAAAACTCCACCGCGGACCCGCTGGATGATCCGAGAGTGGAAACCATTTCCGAAGTGCTGAAGCGCACCCGCGGCATGTCCATCGGTATCGTCACCCAGGCGGAGACCACCGACGCGACCCCGGCGGCCATGGTGGGCCACACCCGCCGCAGAGCCCTGCAGGACTACCTCGCGAAGGATTATCTCGCGGATTACCACCGCCCGGACGTCATCATGGGCGGCGGCTCTGCCCGGTATCTCCCGTCCAGCGTGATGGGTTCCAAGCGCAAGGATAATTTCGACGTCATTCAGGCCTTCAAGGACAAGGGCTACACCTTCGCCACCACCGCAGAGGAAATGAAGGCCGCTCCGGCAGACAAGCCGCTCCTGGGCCTCTTCCACACAGGCACGATGAACGTCTACCTCGACCGGGAAATGCTGAAGAACCCGAAGGTGCTGAAGGGCTTCACCGACCAGCCGAACCTGATGGACATGACGAAAAAGACCCTCGATATCCTCAGCCAGAATGAGAATGGCTTCTTCGCCATGATCGAAGGCGCCTCCATCGACAAGCAGCTCCACGTCATGGACTGGCAGCGCGCGGCCTATGACACCATCGAATTCGACAAGGCCATCGAATATGCGGAACAGTGGAACAAGGAACATGGCGACGACACGCTCATCATCGTCGTGGCCGACCACGCTCACGGCGTATCCATCAGCGGCACCTATCATGAAAGAGACGGCAAGAAGGGCACCGAAGCCGTCCGGGTATATCAGAATTCCATCATGCCCACCTTCAAGGACGCTGACGGAGACGGCTTCCCGGACAATCCCGATCCGGACGTGACGCTCGCCGTACAGTACGCCAACCATCCGGAATACTACGAAAACTACCACTTCATGCCCGTTCCGACCCCGCCGGCTCTCTCCGTGACCGAAACGGTGGAGGAAGCGCAGAATATCGGCGACAAGGTGGAATTCCATCAGGTCTCCAAGGCCAGCTCCAAGGCCAATCCGGCCCGCATCCATCCCGGCGATCCGGCGGAACTCATGCCCGCCAATACGCCGAAGGACGATCCCCAGGAATGCCATTCCGCCGATGACGTGCTCCTCAATGCAGGCGGCCCCGGCTCGGAATACTTCCACGGCGTCATGGATAATACGGAGGTCTTCTTCGGCATCCTCCGCGCGCTCGGCGTGAACGCGAACCACAGCGTCAATCCGGACCTGAGCAGGGAAGCGAAATAATGAAGAGAGGATGCATCCGCCGGGCGGTCTGCGGCGCACTGCTCGCGGCAGCGGCGCTCGCCCTGTCCCCGTCCGTCTCGGCGGAGGAACTCTCCTTCAGTGAGCTCTACAGCGACTGGACGTCCGCAGGGCTGGTGCTCTCCGACAAGGCGGAATCTCTGGAAGGCGGCACGGTCACCATGACCGGCTACATGGCGCCGCCCCTCACGCCGACGATCCGCTTCTTCGTGCTCACCGAGGTGCCCATGTCCGTGTGTCCCTTCTGCAGCAGCGACGCAGACTGGCCGGACAATATCATCGTGGTGAAGGTCTCCGAGCCGGTGACGGCGCTCCCCTACGATTCCCCCATTTCCGTGACGGGCACGCTGGAGATCGGCAGCGAGATCGACGAGGAGACGGGCTTCGTGAGCCAGCTCCGCATCGCTGCGGACAGCATCGACGCACTGTAAGAAAAATGCAGGCTGACGCCGCCGGCGTGCCTGCATTTTTTGTATGTCTGCCGGAGCAGAGGCTCCGATTCTGGAAAGGACAGACGGTTTCATGATCTATGGCGAACATATCCAATGCGATTTTCCCGATGGCGAGGGCCATCATCTGCGGGCCCTTGCCATCAGCGCCCTCACCGTGCCGGACCACGGGTGCTGTGCGGTCATCGGCCCCTCGGGCAGCGGGAAATCCACGCTCTTCCGGTGCCTCTCCGGCCTTCTGCGGCCCACGGCGGGGCGCATCCTCATCGACGGCACGGACATCACCGCCCTCGGCAGCGGCGAGCTGGCGAAGTGGCGCGCCGGCCGGGTGGGCTTTATTTTCCAGCAGGCCCTTCTCCTGCCGTATCTCACGGTGATGGAAAATATCCTCCTCGCCGCGGACATCGCCGGGCTGGACCGGTCACAGAAGCGGCGCGAGGCCGAGGCGTGGCTCGCCCGGCTCGGCATGGAGGGCTTCGGCCGCCGCATGCCGGGACGCCTTTCCGGCGGGGAGAAGCAGCGGGCGGGCTTCATCCGGGCCATCCTCACCGCGCCGCAGCTCCTGCTGGCAGACGAGCCCACGGCCAGCCTCGACGGAGACAACAGCCGCCTCCTCATGGGCTGCCTCCTGGACTACCAGCGGGAGAGCGGGTGCACCCTTCTCTGCGCCACCCACGATCCGGCCGTGCAGGCCCTGTTTCCGGCGCAGATCCGCCTCATGAAAGGAGCGCTTGCCTCATGATCCTCCGTCTGGCTTTTCTGTCCATCCTGCGCCGCCCGGCGCGGCATATGCTGCTGCTCCTCCTGCTGGCGGCGGCGTGCGCCCTGCCGGTCTTTCTGCTCCAGATGACCGCCGGTCTCTACAACGGGCTGAACCGGGCGGTGGAGCCGTTCCCCATCCTCATGGGGGCGAAGGGCTCGCCCTATCAGCTGGTGATCAATACGGTCTTTCTCCGGGACCATCCCATCGGCAATATCCCCTATCGCGACGTGGAGGCCCTCCGGGAGAGCGGCCGCGCCGATCTGGTGATCCCGCTGGCCTTCGGCGACAACTACCGGGGCTTCCGCATCGTCGGCACCGAGCCGGCACTCTTTGAATACAAACCGAACAGGACCCGCGGGCCCTGGCTCTCCGTGGCGGAGGGAAGCGCCTTCGCGGCGCCCGGCGACGCCGTCATCGGCAGCGAGACCGCCCGCCGGACAGGCCTCACCGTGGGCAGCACCTTCCGGGGCATCCACGGCCTCACGAACGGCACCGGGGAGGAACACGGCGGCACCTACCGCGTGACGGGCATCCTCGCCCCGGTGGGCGGCCCCTATGATACGGCCATCCTCGTGTCCATCGAGGATATCTGGCGGGCCCACCGCCACGAGACGGGCGGGCAGGTCCGCCGGGGCGGCATCGTGCGGCGCCACAGCGGAGCCGCGCAGGCACAGGCCGCACCGGCCGCGGCAGAATCTGCAGAGGGCGTGAAAGGGGATGTCACCGCCGTCCTCGTCCATCCCACGGGCTACCGGGAGGCGATGCAGCTCCTCCAGGAGGCCCAGCGGGCGCGGAGCTCGGACAGCCAGCTCATTTTCCCGGCGCAGACCCTCATCGCTCTGTACAGCATGGCCGGACAGAGCCGGGAATTCTGGGAGCTCCTCACCGGAGGCCTCATCGGCGCGGCGGTGCTCATCACCCTGCTGGCCATGTACTGGAACGGCCTCTCCCGCCTCTCTGAATTTGCGCTCCTCCGCGCCCTCGGCGCCGGGGACAGCGCGGTGCTCCGGCTGCTTGCGGCGGAACAGGCGCTGCTCCTTCTCACCGGGGCCGCCGCCGGGTGGCTCATCGGCTGGGGCGGGAGCGTCCTCGCCGCCGGGGCCATCGAGGGCCGGGCCGCCGTGGGGGTGAGCCACCCGCACAGGAGGGAGGCGGGACCGCCGCCGCCGCCGGGCACATGGAGGCCCGGCCCGCCGTGGTGATGACCACCGCACCGGAGGCAGTCTCCCTCCTGCCGCCGCTGGCGGTCCTCGTCCTCGGCATGGCAGCGGGCCTTATCCCGGCATGGCTCATCCGGAAAAAGGACGTGTCCTCCCTCCTGTGAGCGGGCGTAGAAAAATTTTTGAAAAAAGAGGGAAAATTTTTTGACATGGACGCGGTGTGTCCATGGTGGGAGCGTATACTACGGACATAAGGCAGGGGGCCTTAGACACTATCTCTTTTCCATTTCCATCAAAAACATTTCCCCCTTTTTTCCTCCTTTTTGTGGAACGGCGCGGCCATGGTGCCGCGCCTTTTCCATAGCAGGGCGGAGCGGATGGAAGGGAAGGGGAGGCCGTGCGGGCGCGGGGCGCGCCGCGGCAGTGTGAAAAGAAAGGCAGGCAGAGAGGATGAGCGGGATCATGATGGCGTTCCCGGACTGGCTCCATGAGCTGGCTGAGGGACCGATACGGACACAGTGGGGCGGGATGATGAAGGCGGAATACCCGCCCGCAGAAGTGGACAAGGTGTACTTCCGGCTGAAGGCGGCCTACGGGGACGAGTACGAATGGGCCATACAGGGCTTCGTCACCGTGGCGCCCATGCTGGCCGAGGCGGAGGCCATACAGGCCTTCAAGGAAGCCCATCCGGAGCGGCTGTGGCAGTTCCAGGCCATCGCGCCGGAGATCCTCACGCCGGAGGAGGCGCTGTGCTGGGCCGAGGCGGATCTCCAGCCGGTGACGCTCACGGAGAAGGACCGGAAGCTGCTCCTCCATCTCCTCACGCACGACCCGTCCATGAAGCCCCTTCACGGAGCGTGAACGGACCGGAAAAATTTTTTTTGAAGAAGAAGAGAAAAATTTTTGACATGGACGCGGCGTGTCCATGGTCAGGGCGTATACTACAGGCATAAGGCAGAGGGGGGCCTTATGAAATCTCCTTTCTTAAACCATCAAAACATTCCCCCTGTTTCTCCTTTTGGAAAAGACGCGGCCCCGGGGCTGCGCTTTTTTCATGGGCGCGCCTCCGGCCGGGCGGGCGCCGGGGACGGGGATCGGCGGGAAATAAAAAACACGGCGCACAGGCCGTGGAAAACTTCTGCTTTCTATGTGATTTAGTACATGATATAATACAATAAAGCGTGTACACCGGCGAAGGAGACACAGGCTTCCGCCGGAAGGGCAAAAAAATAAGACTCCGAAGAGCCTTATCTTTCCACACACTGTGGGGTCACGAACGTGACGGTTTGAATAAATTTTTATTTGAACTTGTGATGTGTTCGATAGTGGTAATATCTGAACAACTATAGGATACAGCAGGGAAAAGGAGCTGTCAAGCATGACGAAGGAAAAGACATACGAGGGCTGGTATCTGGGGCTCGATATGGGCACCAATTCCGTGGGCTGGGCCGTCACAGACGACCGGTACAACGTGGTGAAAAAGGGTGGGAAAGCCCTGTGGGGCGTGCGCCTCTTCGACGAGGGGCAGACCGCCGCAGACCGGCGGGCCTTCCGCACCGCCCGCCGCCGCACCCAGCGCCGGTCCCGCCGGATCGACCTTTTGCAGGAGCTTTTTGCGCAGGCCGTCGCGGAGAAGGACCCGGGCTTTTTCCAGCGCCTCAATGACAGCCGTTACCTGCCGGAGGACAAGCACGTCCAGCAGAGGAACGCCCTGTTCTGCGACCCGGACTACAAGGACAAGGACTACTACAAAGCCTATCCCACCATCTACCATCTGCGGAAAGCGCTCATGGAGGAGGACGGCCCCTTTGACGTGCGGCTGGTCTATCTGGCGGTGCACCACATCATCAAGCACCGCGGCCACTTCCTCTTTGATTCCCTCGCGCTGGGCGCAGACGGACTGCCCGACAGCGGGGAAGCCTTCCGGGCCTTCCGGGATGCCGCACAGGACGTGCTGGAGCTCACCGTGCCGGAGGAGGCCGGCCCGTCGATCGCGGCCATCCTGTCCGACCGCAGCCTCGGCGTGACCCGGAAAAAGGCGGCCCTGCTGGAATGCCTGCCCCGGGCGAAGGAAAAATCCGTGAAGGAGCTGGCAGGCCTCCTCGCCGGCGGCAAGGCCTCGCTGGACGGCCTCTTCGGCGACGAGATCCTCAAGGAGTTCGACAAGAACAAGATCAGCCTCGGCGACAGCGACTACGACGACAAGGCCGACGAGATCGCCGCCGCCGTGGGAGAGGACCGGTGGGAGCTCATCGCTGCGGCGAAATCGCTCTACGACTGGGCCCTGCTGGCGGAGCTCATGGGCGGCTGCCGTACCCTCTCCGAGGCGAAGGTCCGGGCCTACGAGAAGCACCGCGCCGACCTGAAGCGGCTGAAGGCGCTCCTCCGGCCGTATCCGAAGCTCTACCATGACATGTTCCGCAGCGCCGGGAAAAACAGCTACGGCGCCTATGCGGGGCTCTGCATGAAAAACGGGAAAAAGCTCGTCATCGAGAAGCGCGCCTCGGCGGACGACTTCTTCGACAGCCTGCGGAAGATCGTGAAGGGCATCCATTCCGACGAGGCGGAGGCCATCCTGCAGGAGATCGACGCGGGGCAGTTCCTGCCGAAGGCCGTGTCGAAGATCAATGGCGTCATTCCCCACCAGCTGCAGGAGCAGGAGCTGAAAGCCATCCTGAACCGGGCGGAAGCATACCTGCCCTTCCTGAAGGAGGCCGACCGCTACGGCACCGTGAAGGACAAGATCGTGCAGCTCCTCACCTTCCGCATCCCCTACTACGTGGGACCCCTCAATACGGCGCACAGCGCGGACGACGGACGCCGGGGCTTCGCCTGGGCTGTGCGGAAGGAAGGGGGCCGCGTCCTCCCCTGGAATTTCAGCGAGAAGATCGATGCCGAGGGGAGCGCGGAGCGCTTCATCCGCCGCATGACCAATAAATGCACGTACCTCCTCGGTGAGGACGTGCTGCCGAAAAATTCCCTCCTCTACACGGAATTCATGGTGCTCAACGAGCTGAACAATGTCCGCCTCGGCGAAGCAGGCGTGCGCCTCACGGAAGAACAGCGGGACATCCTGTGGAAGGAGCTCTTCCTCCGGCATAAGAAAGTCACGGGGAAGCGCTTCCGGGACTTCCTCGTGAAGGAGGGATGGCTCAGCAGGGACGAGCAGGACACCATCCGCGGCATCGACGGCGACTTCAAGGCCTCCCTCGGCCCGTGGATCGATATGGACAATCTGTTCCGCGGCGGAGAGAAGCCGGACCGGGCCGTGCTGGAGAAGCTCATTCAGGACATCACCCTCTTCGGCGACGACCGGCGGATGCTCGCCCGGGTGCTCCGGGACGATGCGCCGCAGCTCGACCCGGCGCAGGTGAAGGCCCTGACGAAGCTCAGATACAGCGACTGGGGCCGCCTCTCGGAGAAGCTCCTGGCCGGGCTCCCCGCGGTGGATAAGGAGACCGGCGCCGTGCAGACCCTCATCGAGGCCATGCACACCACCGGCCTGAACCTCATGGAGCTCCTCACCGACCGCTTCGGCTATGCGGAAGCCATCAGCAAAGAAAATGAAAAGGAAATGGAGGACAGCGCCCTCACCTACGACACCATCGAGCGGCTGCGCATTCCTCCGGCGGTGCGCCGCTCCGTGTGGCAGACCCTCTCCATCGTGAAGGAGCTCCGCCACATCCTCGGCTGCGGGCCGAAGCGCATCTTCATCGAGATGGCCCGCGGCGGCGACGCGGTGAAGCAGCGCACGAAGAGCCGCCGCACCCAGCTGATGGAGCTCTACAAGGCCTGCGGCAGGGACGCCCGCCAGTGGAGCGAAATGCTGGAAAAGACCCCCGAGGACGCTCTGCGCCGGGACAAGCTCTATCTCTACTACACCCAGATGGGGCGGTGCATGTACACCGGCGACGTGATCCGCCTGGAGGATCTGGAAAATAAAGACCTCTACGACATCGACCACATCTATCCCCAGTCCCTCACCGCCGACGACAGCCTGGACAACCGCGTCCTCGTGAAGAAGCAGGTCAATGCGGCCAAGTCCGACCGCTATCCCCTCGCGGAGGAGGTGCGGCAGAAGCAGAAGCCCTTCTGGGAGATGCTGTACCACAAGGGACTCATCAGCCGCACGAAATACGCCCGCCTCATCCGGAGCACCCCGCTCAGCGCGGACGAGCTGGCCTCCTTCATCGGCCGGCAGCTCGTGGAGACCCGGCAGAGCACCAAGGCCGCGGCGGAGATCCTGAAAAAGGTATTCCCCGAGGCGGACATCGTCTACGCCAAAGCGGGGAACGCCTCCCGCTTCCGCCAGTACTTCGGCTTCCTCAAGGTGCGCGACGTGAACGACTTCCACCACGCGAAGGACGCCTATGTGAATATCGTGGTGGGCAATGTGTACCACACGAAATTCACCACCAATCCGGCGCACTTCCTACGGGAGAAGAACGCCCGGTACAGCCTGAATCCCGCCATGTACGATTACCCGGTCGCCCGGGACGGCGTCACCGCCTGGACGCCCGGCGACGACGGCACCATCGCCGTGGTGAAGCGCTGGATGGGAAAGAACAACATCCTCTTCACCCGCCGTTCCTACTGCCAGCAGGGAGGCCTCTTCGACCAGATGCCCGTGAAGAAAGGGCAGGGACAGGTGCCGCTCAAGGCCGACGGCTCGCCCATCGGGGATATCGAAAAATACGGCGGCTACAATAAGGCCGCGGTGTCCTATTTCATGTACGTGCAGGGGAAGGATAAGAAAGGAAATCCGGCGTACCTCTTCGTACCGGTCCTGCTCTACCGGGCAGGGGCGCTCCGCACGGATGCCGACCGGAAGGCCTACTGCCTCGAGGAATGGCAGCGGGAAAAGGCGGCCTTCACGGAACCGCGCATCCTCCTGCGGGAGATCCCCTACAATGCGCTGCTGGAGCAGAACGGCTTCCGTATGCACCTTTCCGCCAGAAGCGGCACACAGCTTATCATGAAAAATGCAGTGGAGCTGTGTCTCTCCGAGGAGCAGGCTGCGCTGGTGAAGCGGATAGGCAAATTCCTCGAACGGAGCCGCACGGAGAAGGGCAGCCGGATCACCGCCTACGATCGGCTTGGGACGGAGGACCTGCGGCATCTTTATGAGACCTTCGAGGACAAGCTGAATCACAGCGTGTATCAGGAGAAGCTGGAGACACAGGCCAAAACGCTGGCAGAGAAAAAGGAGAATTTTGAACAGCTCACGGCAGAAGAGCAGTGTCAGGTGCTGATGGAGATTCTGCACTTTTTCCAGTGCAATCCGGTCCTGTCCGATCTGCGGCTGATCGGCGGCGTAGGACAGGCGGGACGCTTTACGCTGTCCTTCAACGCAACGAAGCAGAAAGGGCTCACGCTGGTGGCGCAGTCCGTGACGGGCTTCTTCGAGAAGCGCATCCCCCTCGTGCCCTTCGGCCGGCCATGACCTGGCGGACCGTGGTGGTGGCGCACCGGGCAAAGATCGACTACACCATGGGCTACATGGTGGTCCGCGGGCAGGAGCAGCACCGGGTATTTCTGGACGAGGTGGGGACCGTCATGATCGAATCCACCGCGGTGTCGCTCACGGCGGCGTGGCTCAGCGAGTGCCTCCGGCGGAAGATCAAGGTCATCTTCTGCGACGAGCGGCGGAACCCCGCAGGAGAGGTCCTGCCCTACCGGGGCAGCGGCGGCACGAGCCGGCAGGTGCGGCGCCAGATCCGGTGGACGGAGGAGCGGAAGGCCGCCGTGTGGGCGTGCATCGCCGCCGAGAAGATCCGCCAGCAGGCGGCGGTGCTCGACGACTTCGGCTGCGGAGAGGAGGCGGCGCAGCTCCGGGGGTACGCCGCCGCCGTGGGGCCCGGCGACCGGGACAACCGGGAGGGCCACGCGGCGAAGGTCTATTTCCACGCCCTCTGCGGCCGGGGCTTTTCCCGGCGGGACGGGGACCTGCGCAACCGGGCGCTCAATTACGGCTACGCGGTCCTCCTCTCGGCGTGCAACCGGGAGATCGCCGCCGCGGGCTACCTGACCCAGCTGGGCCTCTTTCATGATAATGTGTTCAATCCCTTCAATCTGGGAAGCGACCTCATGGAGCCCTTCCGGCCCCTCGTTGACCGGTGCGTCCTTCAGCAGCCCCTGCAGGAGTTCGGCCCGGCGGAAAAGCATGTCGTCGCGGCGGTGCTCCACCGGACCGTCACTGCCGGAGGCCGCCGGGTCCTCGCGGGACAGGCGGTGAGCCTCGGCTGCCGGCGGGTGCTGGAGGCGATGGAAACAGGTGAGACAGATGGACTGCGGGAGCCCTGGTACGAGGTGTAGATTTATGCGGGTCATGGTATTCTTTGATCTTCCCGTGGGGACCGCGGCGGAGCGGAAGGAGGCCGGCCGGTTCCGGAAATTTCTGATCCGGAGCGGCTTCGTGATGATGCAGGAGTCGGTGTACACGAAGATCGTCCTCACCCCGGCAGCCGCGGCGTCCGTCATCCGGTATGTCCGCGGCGCCAGCCCGGAGGAGGGGCTCGTGCAGGCCCTCACCGTGACGGAAAAGCAGTTCGCCGGGATAGAGCTCATCACCGGCAGCGTCCGGAAGGACACCGTGGACAGTGCAGAAAGGCTGGTGATCCTGTGAAGCTGGTCTATCCCGGGTGGGAAACGCCGCTGGTCTGGCGGGACGGCCGTTTCCCGCTGGTCGTGCTGGAGGAGCCGGACTACCATTTCCGGATCGTGCAGGAGCTGTGCGCCGCCGCCGGCGGGGCGGATACGGCGTTTGTCCTCTCCGAGGGAGAGCGTCTCCTCGACCCCGCCCGGTCGCTGGAGGTGGTGCCCTCCCCGTGGAGTCTGGTCTGGGACAGCCGGCGGATCATGACCGCCCTCTACGGGCGGCTGAAAAAAGAATGCCTCCGGCCGGAGCTGCTCGGACCGGCACAGGAGGCGGCCGCCGCGGCGGCCCGGCTGGCCGGACGGGCGGGGGACTGCTTCTCCTTCCCGGTGGTCAGCGAGGCCGGCGGTGACCCCATGGCCCTGCTGAAGGCGCTCCGCCTGCGCCCGGAGCCGGAGGAGGGGCCGCTGGCGGAGCAGATGCTCGCCTATATGACCCTCTGCACGGACCTTCTCGGCACGGCGTGCTTCGTTTTCTGCGGCTTCCGGAGCTGCCTTGCGGAGGACGCCCTGCGGGCGCTGTACCGGACGGCGTTCCTGAAGCACTTCCACTTTTTCCTGCTGGAGCCGTCCTGCCATCGTATAATAGAAGCAGAGGAGCGATTTACCGTGGACCGGGATCTCTGCCAGATCTTCTGACAGGCCCGTCCCGTCAGGAATGACAGCGCCGGTGATGGGCGTACCGCTCGGCGAGGACCGAAAATCCATTCGGGTTTGAGGTTTGAGAGTGATGTAATTCCTGATAGTGGTAAATCTCTCTCGCAGTTCTTCTGCGTGTTCTTCGTGTTTGAGAGTGATGTAATTCCTGATAGTGGTAAATCAGCTTAGACCAGTGATCCGGGTCGCCGTCCGTTTGAGAGTGATGTAATTCCTGATAGTGGTAAATCAATTCAACCTACACTACTATTATATGTGAAGTTTGAGAGTGATGTAATTCCTGATAGTGGTAAATCCTCTATTGGCTTTGGTACCCACTCGCCACCGTTTGAGAGTGATGTAATTCCTGATAGTGGTAAATCTATATATAATGTCCTTTATATATTATACATGTTTGAGAGTGATGTAATTCCTGATAGTGGTAAATCAAGGAACAAGGTGAATACCATGACTATCAATGTTTGAGAGTGATGTAATTCCTGATAGTGGTAAATCCAAGAAACTGAGGCTCTTCTTCTCTCTTGTGTTTGAGAGTGATGTAATTCCTGATAGTGGTAAATCAATAAGGGGGGGATACCAAAAAATACTAATTGTTTGAGAGTGATGTAATTCCTGATAGTGGTAAATCATAGCATATGCGACCCGCTCTACACCGTCCGTTTGAGAGTGATGTAATTCCTGATAGTGGTAAATCTGGATGAAGTCAATGTTGGCATCAATGATTGTTTGAGAGTGATGTAATTCCTGATAGTGGTAAATCGTAGTGTAAGCCGAGTGGGTAGGCGCGATGGTTTGAGAGTGATGTAATTCCTGATAGTGGTAAATCTGACGATGCCTATGGACGCGCTGGCGCTCCGTTTGAGAGTGATGTAATTCCTGATAGTGGTAAATCCGAGCCGGTGCCGGATATGTGTCGTGCGCGGTTTGAGAGTGATGTAATTCCTGATAGTGGTAAATCTTCATCCGGTTTCCCGTCCTTCAGGATACTGTTTGAGAGTGATGTAATTCCTGATAGTGGTAAATCACCATACTGCAAAAAATGTTTCCCGGCGGCGTTTGAGAGTGATGTAATTCCTGATAGTGGTAAATCTCCGGGGAAAGAGATCCAGAGGAGGCAGCTGTTTGAGAGTGATGTAATTCCTGATAGTGGTAAATCAAATATAACGTGACAACTGCCCTGCGGTGTGTTTGAGAGTGATGTAATTCCTGATAGTGGTAAATCTCTGGGAATTGATTTCTGTTTGCAATTCTCGTTTGAGAGTGATGTAATTCCTGATAGTGGTAAATCTTAGTTTTTTTTTGGAATCCCTCCTTATTCGTTTGAGAGTGATGTAATTCCTGATAGTGGTAAATCTGCAGGTCAATCGAGCAACGCAGAAGGTCAGTTTGAGAGTGATGTAATTCCTGATAGTGGTAAATCAATATCCACGGCGGCGAAGTGGTGACCGCTGTTTGAGAGTGATGTAATTCCTGATAGTGGTAAATCAGTTGCAGTTTGTGTGATACGTGTCAGTCAGTTTGAGAGTGATGTAATTCCTGATAGTGGTAAATCACCTATGGGGCGAGTGGGTACCAATCTATAGTTTGAGAGTGATGTAATTCCTGATAGTGGTAAATCAACAGAACCTCACAGAATTCTTTCATGTCTGTTTGAGAGTGATGTAATTCCTGATAGTGGTAAATCACTTCCGGGGCTTCATATACGCACAGCCGCGTTTGAGAGTGATGTAATTCCTGATAGTGGTAAATCGAAGCTCCTTATTATTGATAATAAGCAATGGTTTGAGAGTGATGTAATTCCTGATAGTGGTAAATCACCCAGGCGCGGCCAGCAGGTTGCAAACCTGTTTGAGAGTGATGTAATTCCTGATAGTGGTAAATCGAAATATCATTGACATATGGTGCGCCTTAGGTTTGAGAGTGATGTAATTCCTGATAGTGGTAAATCGAAAAGAAAAACACCAATAGTGAAATATATGTTTGAGAGTGATGTAATTCCTGATAGTGGTAAATCCACCGAAGTCTCGCGCCAGAATGTATGCCAGGTTTGAGAGTGATGTAATTCCTGATAGTGGTAAATCTGTCCGGATCGATAAACCG
>CAKMIA010000012.1 GCA_927353735.1 uncultured Veillonellaceae bacterium | reverse complement strand
ACCCCCGAACCCGCCGTGAAAGGGCGGTGTCTTAACCACTTGACGAACAGGCCATGGCTCCTGAAGTAGGACTCGAACCTACGACCGATCGGTTAACAGCCGATTGCTCTACCAACTGAGCTATTCAGGAATACAACACAAGTATAATAGCAGAAAACGTCCGTCCTGGCAAGCACTTTTTCTCAAATTTTCAAAATTCGCCGTTTCCGGAAAGAAACGCACGAAAAAAGCGGCGTTTCCGCCGCTCTTCCGGTCTCACCGCCAGAGAATGATGTCCTCCTGACTGCGCTTCGGAACGAAGTAGTCCCGGTCCTCATTGACATAATAGCTGGTGTCGCCGTTTTCCGGCAGATCCACCACCACGCTCGCATGGTCCGGATAGCCAAGGGCCAGCACGAGCTTCGGCGTCCAGCTTTCCGGCATATCCAGCAGCTCCTGCACCTTCTTCACGTTCACATTGCCCATGATGCAGCTGCCCACGCCGCCCTCGCAGGCGGTGAGCGTCATGGTGCGCACGGCGATGCCCACGTCGATATTGGTGTAGGGCGTCTCCCGTCCCTCCGTGGCGATCACGATGAAGGCCGTAGGCTGCTCGCCCTCCTTCGGCGTGCCGATCTCCTTCGGCAGCTTCGCCGCCCAGTGTACGAGAGGCTGCATGCCCGCCACCAGCTCCGGATCGCGGACCACCGTATAGCGGAGGGGCTGCATGTTCATGGCGCTGTTGGAAATGCGCGCATTTTCCACCATCATGGCCAGCAGCTCCTGCGGCACCTCCTCCTGCGTAAAGCGCCGGTACGTGCGGCATGCCACCGCCAGTTCCGTCAGAGTCATGGAGCGCCTCCTCAGTCAGCCGATGCGATGACTTCGATCTCGCAGAGGCCGCCGCTGGGCAGAGCCTTCACCGCGAAGCAGCTCCGCGCGGGGAGGCTCACGAAATGACGGGCATAGACCGCATTGAACGCGGCGAAATCTGCCATATCGGCGAGGAAGCAGGTGGTCTTCACTACATTTTTCACGGACAGGCCTGCCGCAGCGAGGACGGCTTCCACATTTTTCGCCGCCTGTTCTGCCTGCGCTTCCACCGTGTCGCCGGCGAGCTTGCCCGTAGCGGGGTCGATGCCCAGCTGGCCGGAGCAGAATACCAGATTTCCCGTGCGGATAGCCTGGGAATACGGACCGATAGCGGCCGGTGCGTTGTCAGAATGAATGATTTCCATACTATGACCTCCTTTGTCAATCCTGCTTTTACCATATCACAGCGAAGGGATTTTGTATATTTCCCCGCCTTGAATCGGGAAAGAAAAAAATGCTATACTTAATTGACTATCATAAAAATAAGGAGAATGTCCTATGTCCTTTGAACAGGTGAAATCCTACTTTGCCGGTCTCGGTCTGGAGGACCGGGTGATCGATCTGGCGGAGTCCTCCGCCACGGTGGCGCTGGCCGCGCAGGCCCTCGGCTGTGAGGAGGCGCACATCGCCAAGACCATGTCCTTCCTCCTGAACGACGCCCCGCTCATCGTCGTCACCGCCGGGGATGCGCGGATCGACAACCACAAATTCAAGGAGACTTTCCACAGCAAGGCGAAAATGATCCCCGGCGGCGACTGTGAGGCCCTCATCGGCCACCGTCCGGGCGGCGTCTGCCCCTTCTGCCTGCCCGAGGGCGTCCCGGTCTGGCTGGATATTTCCCTCCGCCGCTTTGAGACCGTCTACCCGGCGGCGGGCACGGACCACAGCGCCGTGCGCCTCTCCCTGCCCGAGCTGGAAATGGCCTCCCGTTCCCTCGGATGGGTGGATGTGTGTAAGAACTGGCAGGAGGACGCATGAATCTCATCGACTGGCTTTCCTTCACCGCCGCGGCCATTCTCCTCACCTTCATGCCCGGCCCGGACATCATGTATCTCCTTGCGAAGAGCCTCCGCTCCGGCGCGCGTCAGGGCGTGACCCTCGCTGCCGGCCTGGCCACCGGCCCCATTTTCCACACCACGCTGGTGGTGGTGGGCGTGGCCGCCTTCATCCAGAGCTCCCCCACGGCTTTCCATGCCCTCACCTATCTCGGCTCGGCGTATCTCCTCTATCTCGCGTGGGGCGCTTTCCGCGCCAGGCCGGAGCCGCTCGCCCTGCCCGGTGCGGAGGACACCTACAATAAGGGGGCTCTCTACCGCCGGGGCTTCATCATGAATGCCCTCAATCCGAAGGTGCTTCTTTTCTTTCTGGCGCTCCTGCCGCAGTTCGTGGATGCCTCGGCGGCGTTGTCCCCGTCGGCGCAGCTCGCCGTGCTGGGCGTGACCTTTTCCGTGCAGGCCTTCTGCTGCTTCTCTCTGGTGGCCTTCTGCGCCGGAAAGATCCGCGACCGCATTCTGGGCATCCGGAATTTCTCGCTCATCATGAGCCGCGTCGAGGGCGGCATCCTCACCTTCATCGCCGCGGGGCTCCTTTTCCTGTGATACGGACCAATCAAAAGACCGGTCTCCCTTTCCGGAGATGACCGGTCTTTTTTTACTGCCTTTTTATACTCTTATTCCCCGTCCCACGGGCCGGCGTCAATGGCAATCCATCCCGCCGCATAGGGCGCGATCTCATACTGCTGGAAGATGAAGTAGAGCTGTCCGTCCGCACCCACATAGAACTGCTCCGGCCAGTCCGTCTGCTGCCGCCATGCCTCCGGGAACAGGGCCAGCCCCCGTTCCGCTGCCTGCTGCGACACCGCCGCTTCCACATCCGTCCCCGCGGCCCGGCGCAGTGCTTCCTCCCGGGAGACCCGGTATCCCTTCTCATCAAAGGTCATGCCTACCACTGACGTGGACGGGTGCGCCGCATGATGGGGATAGACCGATTCCAGCAGGACGAGGCTCACCAGTCCGCCGTCCGTACGGCCGGCCATCCACCGCACCCATCCGTCGACATCGCCGTGCTCCTGCATCTTCTCCAGCTTTGTGGCGAACCGCACCGTTTCCGCTTCCACGGCGGCGTTCACCCGCGCCCGCTGCAGCGCCGTGCCGCCTTCCCATACGGGATATCTTGCGTCCAGTCCATCCACCAGTGCGGGCGCTTCCTCCGATACCTGCGCGGCGGTTTCCCGCAGTCCGGGCTGCGCCGCCTCTGCGGACAGGCCGCCCCAGAGCAGTACCACGGCCGCAGCAGCCGCCGTCATCCATGCTTTCATTTCACTTCCTCCTCTCACTTCCTGCAGGGCCCTTCTGTCCCCGCGATGTTCTGTTTCCAAAATAAGTTTCCCGGAAGGACACCCGCGGCGCGGTGACGGTCTGTCCCGCCAGATAGCCCACGACGGGCGTCTCCGGGGAAAAGGCAAAATGAATCCGATAGGCCTTCAGGAGCTGCCGCCGTTCCCGACAGCGATGATTCGCCTCCCTCTGCCCGTATTTTTCATCGCCCAGAAGCGGCCAGCCCGCATGGGCCATCTGGCACCGGATCTGGTGCGTGCGCCCTGTCACCAGCGTGCACTCCACGAGAGACAGCCCGCCCCGGCGGTCCATCACGCGGTACCGCGTCACCGCCGTGCGGGAGCCCTTCACCGGCGTGTCCGTCACGTAGACTCTGTTCTTTCTGGCATCCTTGAAGAGCTGCCCCGAGAGCGTTCCCGACGCGGGGCGCACATCGCCCACGGCCACGCAGAGATAGCGCTTCTCCACCAGCCGGTCCCGGATCGCCGCGGTGAGCGCCGCCAGCGCGGGCGCATCCTTGGCGAGCACCACCAGCCCCGCCGTATTGTAGTCGATGCGGTGGCACAGCCGTGCGGTCTCGCCCTTCGTCGCCAGATAGGCATTCACCTGCGCCTCCAGCGTGTTCGTCTCCTTCCCGGTCTGGTCCTCGCAAAGCACGCCCGGCTTCTTGTCCGCGATGAGTACATGATCATCCTCATAGACCACGGAAAAGCCGTCCGTCCGCACGGGCCGCGCCCCGCCCTCCGCGAGGCGGCAGTCGATGCTGTCCCCCGCCTCCAGCCGGTCGCTCCCCTCGGCGCGCTTTCCGTTCCGCCGGATCTTCTTCAGGCGCAGCGCCTTCAGAATGAAAATGCGGGACAGGTCGGGCCGTTTCTCTCCCATATACCGGTCCAGCCGCTTCCCCGCGTCCTCTTTCCCCACGATGTAAGTCTGCATGGCTCCTCCTCTCTGATTTTCTTCATTATATAAGAAAGCCGGGCCGAAGAAAATCAACGGTTTCAAAATTTATCTATATTCAAAAATTTAGAAGCTTGAATCTCCTTCGAAAGGATGCTATAATGAAGTCACGCAATAAGCGCATCCATTTTAACGAATTAATGTATACTTATTTCCATTTTTACCTGGAAAGGATGAAACAAATGGCAAAAGCAGAACTTCAGGAACAGTACGGCCTCTTCATTGACGGCGAATGGGTGGCCGCTTCCGACGGCGCGACCTTCGAGGCACACAACCCTGCAACGGGCGAACTCCTCGCAAAATGCGCAGAAGCAACGAAAGAAGACGTAGACAAAGCAGTTGCTGCGGCACACCGCGCACTGGAAAGCTATCGTCACACGAGCCCAATCGAACGTCAGAACCTCCTGCTCAAGATCGCTGACATCATCGACGAAAATGCAGCGCATCTCGCACTGGTGGAAACCATGGACAACGGCAAACCGATCCGTGAGACCTCCACGGTCGACATTCCGATGGCTTCCGATCATTTCCGTTACTTCGCAGGGTGCATCCGCGCTGACGAAGGCACGGCAACCATGCTCGACGACAACACCCTGTCCCTCGTTCTCCATGAACCGATCGGCGTCGTAGGCCAGATCATTCCGTGGAACTTCCCCTTCCTCATGGCAGCATGGAAACTCGCTCCGGCTCTCGCCGCAGGCGACACCATCGTGCTGAAGCCCTCTTCCCACACTTCCCTGTCCGTGCTGGAACTGGTCCGTCTCATTCAGGACGTGCTCCCGAAAGGCGTGCTGAACCTCATCACCGGCGCAGGCTCCAAGTCCGGCCAGTGGCTCCTTGACCATCCGGATCTGGACAAGCTCGCATTCACCGGCTCCACCGAAGTCGGCCACGGCGTCTACAAAGCGGCATGCGACAAGCTCATTCCGGCGACCCTCGAACTGGGCGGCAAATCCGCAAACATCATTTTCGACGACTGCGACATGGATCAGGCCATCGAAGGCGTACAGGTCGGCATCCTCTTCAATCAGGGCCAGGTCTGCTGCGCAGGCTCCCGCGTATTCGTTCAGGAAGGCATCTATGACGAATTCGTATCCCGTCTGAAAGCTTCCTTCGAAAGCGTCAAGATCGGCGATCCCACCGACATGAACACCCAGCTCGGCGCTGTCATCTACGAAAAACAGCTCCAGAAAGTACTGAACTACGTCAAGATCGGCCAGGAAGAAGGCTGCCATCTCGTCACCGGCGGTGAACGCTACACCGAAAACGGCTGCGACAAGGGCTTCTTCATCCGTCCGACCATCCTCGAAGACCTCAAGGGCAATGAACTCCGCGTCTGCCAGGAAGAAATCTTCGGACCGGTCGTTGTCGTTCAGAAATTCAAGACCGCTGACGAAGTCATCGCCAAGGCAAACGACAGCATCTACGGCCTGGGCGGCGGCGTATTCACCAGCAATCTGAACACCGCCATGAAGGTATCCCGCGGCGTACACACCGGCCGTGTATGGGTCAACACCTATAACCAGATCCCCGCAGGCGCCCCGTTCGGCGGCTACAAGCAGTCCGGCATCGGCCGTGAAACCCACAAGGTCATGCTCGAACACTACAGCCAGACCAAGAACATCCTCATCAACCTGAAAGAGGGCGCCACCGGTCTGTACGACGTGAAATAATTTCACAGCCTGATAAAAAAGAGAGAAGGATTTTCCTTCTCTCTTTTTTTGCGTGCGGAAACGCGCCAGATGCCCCGCAGCCCTCAGGATACCGCCGTACAGCAGCAGAAGGCTGTTGATTGATCTGCCCTCCTTCCCGCGGCCCGGTCCCTTCCAGCCGGCCGCCATCCGACCGGCAGTCCGTGCCTCCCGGCCGCCGGCTTTTTCATCAGACGGAAAGTCTCTGCATCTGCCTTAACCGGCTTTCCGCCGCAGTCTGCCCGCCGCCTCACATTCTCATTTCCCTGCGCCGTATTCTCCCGCATTGGCCCTCATATTCCGCCATGGCCGCGGAAGCAGGAAGCATGCCCTATCTCTTTTCCACGCAAAAAGCGCCCCGTGAGGAGCGCTCTTTCTGTATACCTGATCAGTCCACGAATACAGCGTTTTTGTATTCTTCCGGGATCTCGATGCCGAGGATGGAGGCGTTGGTCTTATTGATGATGACCGTGAGGTCCGCCGGGTCCTGTACGGGCATATCCTGCGGCTTGCCCTTGCCTTCAAGAATATCCGCCGCCATGTCGCCGGCCTGGATGCCCGTCTTGTAGAAATCGACGGAGATGGAGCCCAACGCGCCGTCGCGGGCCATGCTGTCCGCTCCGACGAATACAGGCACCTTCGCCCCGTCGGTGACCTTCACCAGCGTCGGGATGGAGGAAGCGATCACGTTGTCCGTGGGGACATAGATGAAGTCCACATCGCCGGCGATGGATTCCGCCGCCTGCTGGATGTCATTCACATTCGCCACGGTGGCTTCCACCACTTCGAGTCCCAGCTCGGCGGCGTGCTTCCGGGCCTGTTCCGCCTGGATCTCGCTGTTCACCTCGCTGGCGCAGTACATGAGGCCCATCTTCTTCGCACTGGGCACAAATTTCAGCCCCATGTCGACCTGCTCTTCCACCGGGCCGCGGTCATTGACGCCGGTCACGTTCGTCTCCGGCTTCTGATTGCTCTTCACCAGCTTGGCCGTTTCGAAATCGGTGATGGCCACGCCCACGATCGGAATATCGTGGATCTCATTGGCCACGGACTGGGCCGCCGGCGTGGAAATGGCGATGATCACATCGGGCTTCGCATTTTTGAAGCGGGACGCGATGTTTTTCAGATTGGACTGGTCACCCTGGGCATTCTGCTGATCGATCTCGATCTTGTCTGCGGTGTAGCCCCGCTTGGCCAGCTGATCGATCACACCCTGATTGGCCGCATCGAGCGAGCCGTGCTGCATGATCTGGATCACGGCGACGTGCTTCTTGGCACCGTCCGCCTTGCTGTCACTGCTGCCGCCGCAGCCTGCCATACCCGTCAAGGCCGCTGCCGCCAGAACCGCCGCTGCTGCATATTTCATCCACTGTTTCATTCTGCCATCCTCCTTATGCTCCCGGCTTTTTCCCGCCGGCTGTCCCCGAATACCCTGCATCAGGGTATAAAAAGGGCGGAGTCCCGGTTTCCGCGCCAGCGGCTCCGCCTCTTTCGGTGTTGTATTCTGCTGAAAAAATCAGATCATCTTTGCATTCTTTGCGATATCTTCCGGAATCGTGATGCCCAGCGCTTCCGCATTCTTCTGGTTGATGATGACTACGAGGTCCTTCTGGGTCTCGATGGGCATATTCTCCGGCTTGGCTTCCCCGTTCAGGATCTTCGCTGCCATCTCGCCGGCCTGTCTGCCGAGGCGGTAATAGTCAACGGAGAGGGAAGCAAAGGCGCCGTCCTTCTGAGCCTGTTCAAAGGCGGCAAATACGGGGACCTTGGCTTCATCCGTCACCTTCACCAGTGTCGGGATGGAAGAAGCGATCACGTTGTCCGTGGGGACATAGATGAAGTCCACATCATTGACCATGGATTCCGCCGCCTGCTGGATGTCGTTCACGCTGGAGATCGTGCGGGTCTCCACGTTGAGGCCGAGGCTTTCCGCGTAGGCCTTCATTTCGTTGGCCTGGATCTCGCTGTTCACCTCGCTGGAGCAGTACATGAGGCCCACTGTCTTGGCATTCGGCAGGATCTTCATGGCCAGATCGATCTGTGCGGTGGCCGGATTCATGTCGCTGGCGCCGGTGACGTTCGTTCCGGGCGCTTCGTTGCTCTTTACCAGCTTGGCCTGCACATAGTCCGTGATGGCGATGCCGACGATCGGCACATTGGCGATCTCATTCGCCACGGACTGGGCCGCCGGCGTGCCGATGGCGCAGATCAGATCCGGCTGGGCGGTCTTGAACCGGGATGTGATGGATTTCAGATTCGACTGGTCGCCCTGCGCATTCTGCTGATCCACATTGATCTTGTCCGGGCCGTAGCCGTTTTCTGCCAGCGCGTCAAGGAAGCCTTTGTTGGAGGCATCGAGCGAACCGTGCTGCATGATCTGTACGATGGCGATATTCTTTTTGCCGCCGTCGGAGGACGCCGCCTTTTCCGTACCGCCGCAGCCGACGCATCCGAGCGCCGCTGCCGCCAGAACTGCTGCTGCCGTATACTTCATCCATTTCTTCATCATTGTCGTCTATCCCTCCGTCAGTCGATATATGTCTGTTCCAGTTCGTCCATGGTGCCGTTCATCGTCAGCTCTGCGAGGACGAAATTGATATAATTCAGAAGCTCCTGATCTCCCTTGGCCATGAGCACGCCGAAGCGGTTCTTCGTGAACGGCGCCTTGGCCAGCGGAGCCGCGAGGCGGCTGTCCATCTTTTCATAGCGGATGGCTTCCATCGTCTCGGTGATCATGATATCCGCCTGTCCTTCTGCCACCAGTCCGGGGATCTCCGCGTTCTGCTCATGCACGATGATCGTCGCATTGGGCAGATATTCATGAGCGAATTTTTCATTCGTTCCGCCCGGATTGACCATGACCCGCACCTCCGGCCGGTTCATGTCGGCAATGGACTGGTATTTCGCCACATCGCCGTCCCGGCAGAGGATGGTCTTGCCGAAGAGCAGGTAGCCGTCGGACATTTCCATGGTGCGCGCCCGGTCATAGGTGCGGGTGATGCCGCAGATGGCAATGTCGAATTTGCCGGCCTGCGTATCCGCCGCCAGCGTCTTCCACGTGGTCGGCACATATTCCACCTTCACGTGGAGCGATTCGGCGATCTTTTCCGAAAGCGCCGCGTCGAAGCCTTCATACTGGCCGGTCTCCTTATTCAGATACGACATGGGGCGGTAGTCGCCGGTGGTGCCGATGCGGATGGTGCCGCGGGCGGTAATGTCCTCCAGATGCGCCGCATCGATGGTGCCCATCGTGCCGGCCGTCAGGCTCGCTGCCAGAAGCGCAGCAGCTGCATATCTTTTCCAGTTTTTCATACTGTCCATCTCCTTTGGTTTTCTCTAATGAAAAACGTCCCCTGCTCGGTGTGCACAGCACACCTTTCGCAAGGGACGACGGGAACTCATCGCGGTACCACCCAAGTTACCTGAAGCAATAAAAAAGCAGTACCGTGAGGGACGAAACGCTCCGTGGTACCACCCTGCTTTGACTGTCTTCAAATCAACTCTCGATCCTGTAACGTAGATCACTCCGTCCTTGCCTACTGTCGGTTCAGCAAAGCAGCTCGGGAAAGAACTTCCATGCCCCCTGCCCTCCGGTTTTCACCACACACCGGCTCTCTGCGCGGCCCAGGCACACGTACTTTTTTCCGTCATAACTTTTTTCAATTTGATATTGCAAATATAACAAAATTCCCGTTTCCTGTCAAGAAAAAATTTTCCTGCACGCAAAAAAGAAACACCGCTTTTCCCAAAGCGGTGTTTCCTTCTATTAGACTGAACTCTGTGGCAAATGAATCAAAATCACAGGGTCTTGTCTGCGTAGAGCTGGTCGATGAGAGCATCGTCCATGTCGAGTTTTTCCTTGAGGATCTCTCTGGTGTGCTGGCCGAGGGTCGGAGCCGGAGCGTCAACGGAACCAGGGGTTCCGGACAGCTTAATCGGCACGCCTGCCATTTCTACATCACCGGCGATCGGATGATGGGTGGTAACGATCATTTCACGGGCAATGACTGCCGGATCTTTGATGACACGTTCTACATCGTTGATCGGGCCGACCGGTACGCCGCCTTCTTTGAGGATGTGGAGCCATTCGTCCATGGTCTTGGTCTGGAAGGTCTTGTTCAGTTCTTCGCCGAGGACCTTGACATTTTCCGTACGGAGCGGGTTGGTGGTGAAGCGCGGATCTGCTGCGAGATCAGGACGTTCGATCAGGCCGCAGAATTTCTGCCACAGCGTATCATTGCCGACAGCGACGATGACATAGCCGTCTTTCGTCTTGAGGGACTGGAAAGGAGTGATGGAAGCGTGACGGTTTCCGATCGGCTTCGGGGAAACGCCTGCGTTCATGTAACGGGAAATAGCATTTTCCAGAATAGCGACCTGGCAGTCCAGCATGGATACGTCGACGAGCTGGCCTTTGCCGGTCTTTTCACGGTTGTAGAGAGCGATCATGATGCCCACTGCGGAGAAGATGCCTGCAGTGATGTCGCCGATGGAAGCGCCGACCTTCGTCGGTTCTCCGCCTTCCTGGCCGGTGATGGACATGATGCCGCCCATGCCCTGGACGATAACATCGTAAGCCGGATCATGTTTGTACGGGCCGGTCATGCCGAAGCCGGTGCATGCGGAGTAGATCAGGCGGGGATTGATTTCTTTCAGAACATCATAGCCGAGGCCGAGTTTGTCCATCGTGCCGCCACGGAAGTTTTCAACCAGAACGTCTGCCTGCTTTACGAGATCTTTCAGGATCTGCTTGCCTTCTTCAGACTTCATGTTGAGGGTCATGGAACGCTTGCCGCGGTTCAGACTCATGTAATACACGCTTTCGCCGTTCTTGAACGGACCATATGCACGGGAATCATCGCCCTTGCCAGGTCTTTCAACTTTGATTACATCTGCGCCCATATCTGCCAGGATCATGCCGGTATACGGAGCAGCCAGAACTCTGGACAGGTCCAGAACAACGACGCCTTCCAACGGTTTTGCCATAGAAATAACCTCCTTTTAAAATGCCTTCCTCTTCTGAAAAAGCATCACTCTTGCCACGCAGTTTGCCGCTGCTGTGGCTTCTGAAGCCATTATAGCACAGGCATTTAGAATTTCAATAAGAATTTATTTTTTATTGTATTGTTTATTTTATATATGCTTTATAATATATAGACTGATATATATAAAAATAGATTTAATATATCTTCAAATGTATTAATTTGTAATTCATTGATTGCTATGTAGAGACGGTCCCCCCGTTTTTTCTCTCATTTCCAACAAAAGAGAAACGAGAAGCTTTCATAAATTTGAAAGGCATTAAAAAAACATAAGTTCATCCTGTGGCCGTTTTTTATTTCAGCGCCGCCCTTCGGATGAGGCAGGCAGCAAAAAAGCCCCCGGTTTTCTCCGGGAGCCTTTTTTGCAGAAAAACGCTCAGTCCTTCCAGAAATCGAGACGGTTCAGATCCAGTCCGGGGATCGACGCCGCATGGAATACGGGATTCTTTCCTTCCTTTTTCTGCTTCTCGTAGTCCTTCATCGCCGCCAGTGCGATATTGCCGAGGATAAGGATGGACGGGATATTGATCAGCGCCATGCAGGCCATGAGGATATCCGCGATGGCCCACGCCGCATCCATGGTCAGTCCTGCGCCGATGAATACGATGAACGCGCAGAACAGACGGAAGCCGGTCATGAAGGATTTCCCCGGTTCCCCGTGATGGAGGAAGGACAGGTTATTGTCCACATAGTACAGATTGCCGATGAGCGTGGAGAAGGCAAAGAGCACCATAGCCACCGTGATGAAGATCGGGCCGAAGTCGCCGAAGATAGCCGTCACGGAATTCTGCACATAGGGAGCGCCTGCCACGTCCTTCGTGATCTCCGCGCCGGACATGAGGCACATGAACGCCGTGGCCGAGCACACCAGGAACGTATCGAGGAAGACGGAAAACATCTGCACCAGCCCCTGCTTCACCGGATGGGACACATCCGCCGATGCCGCCGCATTCGGGGCCGAGCCGATGCCTGCTTCATTGGAGAAGAGGCCGCGCTTTACGCCGTACATCAGGCAGGAGCCGCCGATGCCGCCCAGGATAGACTGGAAATCGAAGGCATTGGACAGGATCATGCCTACCACATGGGGCAGATAGGTGATATTCAGGAGGATCGTCACCACCGCTGCCAGAATGTAGATGACGCCCATCACCGGCACCATCACGGAGGTGACCTTCATGATGCGCCTGCCGCCGCCGAGGATGCAGTACGCCACCAGCAACGCCTGCACGGCGCCGATGACCCAGGGCGTCACCGTCTTGTCATAGAAGCTGTACGCCGCGAAGGTGGACTGCAGATTGTACGAGCAGAGCATATTGAAGCCGCCCGCATAGGTGAGGATCAGGAACACCGCGAAGGTGCACGCCAGAAAGCGGTTGTGGAGCGCGCTTTCGATGTAGTACGCCGGACCGCCGTAGGACAGGCCCAGACTGGACCGGCGCTTGAAGACCTGCGCCAGCGTGCTTTCAATGAAGGCGGTGGAGCCGCCGATGAGGGCGATGGCCCACATCCAGAAAACGGCGCCCGGGCCTCCGAGGCAGATCGCCGTGGAGATCCCGATGATATTCCCCGTGCCCACGCGGGACGCCGTGGAGACCATGAGCGCCTGAAAGGACGATACCTCGCCGCCGGCCGCCGGCTTCTCCATCACCACCCGGAAGCACTCCGGGAACAGCCGGATCTGCATCAGTCCGGTCTTTACGGTAAAATACAGCCCCGCTGCCACGAGCACCACCACGAGGATCGGGTAGTACATCACATCGTCCAGCCACAGCAGGACAGGCATGATCGCATCCATTTCTTTTCTCCCTTCCAAACAACACTTCTCTGGGAAGACCGTATAAAATTATTCATATTATAGCACAGGCCGGCCTCCCGCACGGAGGGAAGCTCCCCGTGCTTTCCGTATATGCCTGCCGAAAATACTTTCTGTTTTCAACTTCATAGCCATGTACTATACTGAAAGCAAAAATTTTTTTATTTTGTTGCAGACAGATGATACAGAATCTGCAAATGCAGAAAGGCAAGACGATCATGGATTTTAGAGACGTACTGAGCGTGCTGCGCAGCGCTTCCGATACCCAGAGAGACAAAGGCGGCCGTTTTGAAAAACTCATGCGCCGGTATTTCCTCACTTCCGGAAAATACCGCCCCCTCATCCGGGACGTGTGGCTCTGGACCGACTTCCCCTACAAGGCCGAACTGGGCGGGCAGGATACAGGCATCGACCTCGTCATCCACACCATCAGCGGCGAATACTGGTCCGTACAGTGCAAATTCTATGCCGACGATGCTTACGTCAGCAAAGGGGATGTGGATTCCTTCATCGCCACCACCTCCCGCACCTTCCACGATGCCGACGGGAAAAAACAGCACTTCTCCTCCATGTTCTTCATTTCCACCAGCACCAACCTCAGTGAAAATGTAAGCCAGGTCTTTTACGGCCAGAGCATCCCGGCCATCCAGCTTTTTCCCGAAGAGCTCGCCCGCGATGCCTCCGTGGACTGGGAAAAGCTGCTGTACGGCAGTGAAGGCGCCGAAGCGGCAAGCGGCAAAAAATACGGCCCCCGCCCCTATCAACAGGAAGCCATCGACAAAGCCCATGTCTATTTCCAGACTCATGACCGCGGCAAAATGATCATGGCCTGCGGCACGGGCAAGACCTATACGGCGCTCAATATCGTGGAACGCGAAACCAGCCGCCGCGGGCTCGTCCTCGTGTGTGTCCCCTCCATTGCGCTCCTGAATCAGATCATGAACGACTGGACCGGCGATGCCGACTGCCCCATCTATCCCGTGTGCGTCTGCTCCGATTCCGGCGCATCCCGGAAACGGTCGGAGGATGCCTCATCTCTGTCGGACCTGCAGTTCCCCGCCTGCACTGACCCGGAACGCATCGTGTCCAATCTGATCAGCTGCATGAAAGAAGAATCCTCGGCAGAGGACAAGCACGGCCTCATCGTCGTGTTCTCCACCTATCAGTCCATTGATGTCATTTCACGGGCTCAGCGGCAGCTCCGCAATCAGGAGCTTCTGTCCGGCCTGCTGCCGGACGGCCGCGACTTCAGCTTTGATTTCATCGTCTGCGATGAAGCCCACCGCACCACCGGCGTCACCATCAAGGGCTCCAGCGACTCCAATTTCGTCAAGATCCATTCCAATGACAACATCAGGGGCCGGAAGCGCCTCTACATGACTGCGACCCCGCGCATTTACGCCGCCGAAAGCAAGAAAACCGCCAAGGCCAAGGACGCCGTTCTCTGCTCTATGGATGACCCCGCCATCTACGGAGAGGAATTTTACCGCCTCGGCTTCGGCGAAGCGGTGAATAAAGGCATTCTCTCCGACTATAAAGTGCTGGTATTTACCATCCATGAAGAGACCATTCCCCGGGAGCTGCGCTCCATGATCGACCGAGAGCAGGAAATCAACATCACCGATGCAGCCAAGCTTATCGGATGCATCTCTGCGCTCTCGAAACGCACCCCCCCCAGAGACGATTCGCTTAGCTCCGATCCAGCGCCCATGCACAAGGCCGTCGCTTTCTGCTCCACCATCAAAGCGTCCCAGCGCATCATGGACGTATTCAATAAATTCTCCTCTGTCTATCTGAACAGCCTCCCGGAAACCCAGCGGCAGGGCCTCATCGGCGTCACTGCCCAGCACGTGGACGGCAGCATGACCGCCAATCTCCGGGAAAATTCTCTGTGCTGGCTGAAGGAAGCTAAAGACACGGAAAACAAATGCCGCATTCTCACCAACGTGCGCTGTCTCTCCGAGGGCGTGGACGTTCCTTCCCTGGACGGCATCATCTTCCTGTCCGCCCGGAACAGCCAGGTAGACATCGTTCAGTCCGTGGGACGCATCATGCGGAAAGCACCGGGCAAAAAATACGGCTACGTGATCATCCCCGTCATGATCTCCCCCGGCAGCGACCCCGATCAGGTGCTCACGCAGAACAAGGACTTTTCCATCATCTGGTCCGTCCTTCAGGCGCTCCGCTCCCACGATGACCGCTTCAATGCCGAGGTCAATCAGCTCCGCTTCACTCTGGACAAGGGCGAAAAGCCCAAGGACCCCACGGTCATCATTCTCCCCGGCGACGGAGGAGAACCCGATCCGGGCATCGATCTGACCCAGATGAAGCTTTTCGATGAAAAGCTCGAGACCGTCATCTACGCCAAGATGGTGGAAAAGGTCGGAGACAAGCACTACTGGGAGCAGTGGGCCAAGGACATTGCCGCCATCGCCCACCGCCATATGGAGACCATCCGCACCCTCATTAAAACAGAAAACAAATTTCACCGGGAATTTCACATCTTCGTGAAAGACCTGCAAAAGACCATCAACCCCGCCATCGACGAGGACGCCGCGCTGGAAATGATCGCCCAGCATCTCATCACCCGTCCGGTCTTTACAGCCCTGTTTGGGGAAGCTTCCATTCTTCAGAACAATCCGGTCTCCCAGTCCATGGAGAAGCTGCTGGCGCTCCTCGACCAGACCCACTACGAAAAAGATCAGGAGCAGCTCCGGAAATTCTACGACTCAGTCAAGCTTCGCTGTGAGGGCATCGAAACCGCCGAGGGCAAGCAATCGGTTATTGCCGAGCTCTATGGCACCTTTTTCAAGACTGCCCTTGCGAAGGAAGTGGAACGCCTCGGCATCGTCTACACCCCGGTGGAAGTGGTGGACTTCATCAACCAGTCCGTGGCGGACATTCTGAAGCGGGAATTCCACCGCACCCTTTCCGACCGGGATGTGCAGATCATCGACCCCTTCACCGGCACGGGCACCTTCCTCGTGCGCATGATGCAGCAGGGCCTCATCACAAAGGATGCCCTGAAGGACAAGTATCTCCTCGAGCTTCACGCCAATGAGATCGTCCTGCTGGCGTACTACATCGCCTCCGTCAATATCGAGACCGCCTATCACGACATCATGGGCAATGACCAGTACCTACCCTTCCCGGGCATCTGCCTCACCGATACCTTTCAGCTTTATGAAAAAACTGAAGCAGAAAAAGATGAACTGGATAATTTTGAAGACCCATATTTCGGAAAAAATTCTGCGCGTGCAGAAGATCAACGAAAACAACCTATGATGGTTATCGTCGCCAATCCGCCCTATTCGATTGGGCAGCGTTCTCAAAATGACAACGCCCAAAATACACACTATCCTTTTCTGGAAAAACATATTGCCAATACTTACGGAAAATATTCTGAGGCAAAACTTCAAAAAGGACTCTATGACAGCTATATTAAGGCCTTCCGCTGGGCCGCAGACCGTCTTGGGAAAAAAGGTGGCATCATCGGCTTCGTCACCAATGCAGGCTGGCTCGACGGGCAGGCCATGGACGGCCTGCGAAAATGCTTCGAGGAAGAATTCACCAGCATCTATGTGTACAATCTTCGCGGGAATACCCGTACCAGCGGAGAAACCGCTCGTAAAGAAGGCGGTCAAATTTTTGGCAGCGGAAGCCGTACGCCTATCGCTATCACCATCCTCGTAAAAAATCCTGTTATCAAAACTAAAAAAGCCACGATTTATTACCGCGCAATGGATGATTACCTTACTCGAAAAGATAAACTTAAAAACATTCACAAGTTAAAATCAGTCATGTCTTCCCAATTTGTTCAGAAAGTACTAAAACCCAATGAAAAAAATGACTGGCTTAATCAACGAAATGAGGCTTTTTCCAATTGGTATATTTTAGGGGAAAAAGATAAACATTCTAACGATCATTCATTTTTTTCCACATATTCCACAGGTCTGACAACTAATCGTGATGCTTGGTGCTACAATTTCTCAAAGGAAAAAGTTTGTCATAATATGGAAAGTTGTATTCATTTTTATAACCATCAAAAAAATGAATTACAAAAAAAGCATATTGGCGTCATTGATACTAACCCTACAAAAATCAGCTGGACTCGTGCTGTTAAGCAGAAAATAAGCAAGGGCATTGATAGCCCTTCATTCGACATTGATTCTCTTCGTGCCGGCATGTATAGACCATTTTGTAAACAGCATCTATATTTTGATAACTTTTGGAACGAAGTCCAATCCCAAATGCCACAAATTTTTCCTATCATTACAACATCAAATCTTATTATCTCCATATGTGGAACCGGCTTTAAGACATCGTTTTCCTGTTTATTAAGTAATACGCTTATTGGATTGGATACCTTAACTCACACCCAGTGTTTCCCGTTATACTGGTATGAAAAAAAGGTGGAGGAAGGCAGCCTCTTTGATACACAGCAGGAACAGCAGTATATCCGCCACGACGGCATCACCGATGCCATCCTTGAGGATGCGCGGGCCCAGTATGAAGACACTGCCATCACGAAGGAGGATATCTTCTTCTATGTGTACGGCTTCCTCCATTCCCCGGAATACCGCGCCCAGTTTGAAGCCGACCTGAAAAAGTCTCTGCCCCGGGTGCCGCTGGTGGACCGGCGGGAAGACTTCTCCGCTTTCCGCGATGCAGGCCGTGCCCTGGCGGAGCTCCATCTCCACTATGAGGACCAGCCCGCTCCGGAGGGCGTCATCGTGGAAAAGAGGGCCGACAATTTCCACGTGGAAAAAATGCGCTTTGCCGGGAAGGGAAAGAACAAGGACAAGTCCGTCATCCTCTACAATGATGACATCACCATCCGCCAGATCCCGCCGGCCGTCTACGACTATATGCTGAACGGCCGCTCCGCTGTGGAATGGATCATGGATCGCTATCAAATAAAAACAGACAAGGACAGCGGCATCCGGAATGACCCGAATGACTGGACTGCCGAGCACGAAGACCCGCAGTACATTCTGCGCCTTCTTCTCTCGGTGATGACCGTCAGCCTCCGGACCATGGAGATCGTCCGCACCCTGCCGAAAATCGACTTCCTGAAAAAAGAATGACACACGAAAAGCCGTCCCGTAAGGGGACGGCTTTTTTGTATGCCCGCCGGATCAGCTCTTGCTGATGTCGGGGAAGTTGTACATATTGTCGAGCATCGGATTGTAGACGAAGCCCTGCACGTTTGCCCGGGTGGGGATCATGGCGTTCGTCTGGAAGAGGAAGAGGTACGGCGCGTCGGCGAGGACGAGCTGCTGGGCCTGCTGGTACAGGTCGATGCGGCGCTGGTGGTCGCTGGTGGATTCCGCTTCCCGGAGGAGCGCGTCCACCTGATCGTTCTTATAGAAGGAACGGTTCCCTGCGAGGCCGAAGTAGCCCGAGTCGAACCAGTAGCTCATGTAGTTCTGCGGATCGGCGTAGTCCGGGCTCCACGTGCCCATGCCGAGCTCGAAGTCGCCCTTGTCCACCCGTTCACGGAAGGTGGGCCATGCGGTCTTTTCCAGCTTGAGGTCGATGCCGATGGCCTTGAAGTTGTTCTGCAGCAGGAGGGCCTGCGTTTCATTGAAAGGCTGGTTGTCCGAGTAGAGGAGCGTCAGCTGCGTACCTTCGGGCACGCCGGACTGGGAGAGCAGCTCCTTCGCCTTGTTCACGTCGTAGGTGTAGCCGGCGGCATTGTCGTCGCGGCCCCACATGCCCTTCGGCACCGGCGTGGTGAGCTGTTCGCCGTGGCCCTTTACGGCCCCTTCGATGATGCCGTTGTAGTCCGTTGCATAGGACAGGGCCTGACGGAATTTCACATTGTTGAGCGGCGCCTTCTGGTTGTTCAGATAGATGACGCTGGCCAGCATGCCCGGTGCTTCGTGGATGACGATGTCCTTATTGCCCTTCAGCTCTTCCAGCTGGTTCATGGGGATGCCGGCGGCGATGTCAAGGTCGCCCTTTTCCAGCTGGAGGCGCTGGGCGGAGGGGTCCTTGATGATCTGGAAGGTGACCGTTTTCAGAGCGGGCTTCTTGCCGGAGTAGTGTTCATTCTGCACGAGCTTGATGCTCTGGCCCGGATTGAATTCGGCGATCTGGAAGGGGCCGGAGCCGGCGGAGTGGCTGGAGAGCCAGCCTGTGGCGAAGTCGCCGTCCTGCTCATGCTCCATCACCTTCGGATTGACGATGTTGCCGCTGTCTACGGCAAGGGTCTGAAGGAACGGCGCGAAGGGACGGGACAGACGGATGACCACGGTCTCCGCGTCAGGCGCTTCCACCGATTCCACGAGCTTGAAATAATCAGAGGGGCCCTTCTTCATGGCCTTCACGCGGTCGAAGGAGAATTTGACCGCCGTGGCGTCCACGTCGGTGCCGTCCGAGAATTTATGCCCCGGCGCCAGCTTGAAAGTCCAGGTGCGGCCGTCCTCGGATACGGTCCAGGACTGGGCCAGCGAGCCTTCCACTTCCGTGCTGGGCTTGCCGTCCACCGTCTTGTACTGCACGAGCCGTTCATAGCAGTAGTACGGCACCTGCCAGTTTTCCATCGCCACGGCGGGGTCGATGCTGGCCACATCGGTGGCGATCCCCACGACGAGCGTATCCTTCGGGATGCGCGATTCCCCGGAGCCGGAAGAGCCGCCTCCGCATCCGGCCAGCGCGAGCGCCAGCACCCCAGCCGCCGCAGCGGCGATCCATTTCTGATTCATGTGATTACCTCCTGCATGCCTCTTGCAGCGTAGTGCGCCGCAGGAAAAATATTTCTTCCACTATATATGCCTACGGGGGAGAAGTCAACCGCACAGCCGTTGCGAAACGGACCGGCTGTGATATGATAAAGAAAAAATTCCCGTATTTCAAAAGGAGGCTCTCTCATGGCGCTGCATATCATTTCTCATCCGCTGATCCAGCACAAGCTCACGCTCATGCGCAGAAAGGAAACCGGCTCCGGCGATTTCCGCCGTCTGCTGGAGGAAATCACCCTTCTCATGGGGTATGAGGTCACCCGGGACCTGCCACTCGAGCCGGTGCCCATCGAGACCCCGATCGGCCCCGCCGAGGGACAGCGCATCGCCGGCCGGAAGATCGTCATCGTGCCGGTGCTCCGCGCCGGACTGGGCATGCTGGACGGCATGCTGAAGCTCATCCCCTCCGCCCGGGTGGGCGTGATCGGCCTCTTCCGCGACCCGAAGACGCTGGAGCCCGTGGAATATTACTGCAAGCTCCCCGACACGGCGGACCGCGACTTCATCGTGGTCGATCCCATGCTCGCCACCGGCGGGAGCTCCGCTGCGGCCATCACCATGCTGAAGAAGCGCGGCGTGCAGCACATCAAGCTCATGTGCCTCGTCTCTGCGCCGGAGGGCGTGGAATGCGTGAGCAGGGCCCATCCTGATGTGGAGATCTACACCGCTGCACTGGACGACCATCTCAACGAGCACGGCTACATTGTGCCCGGTCTGGGCGATGCAGGCGACCGCATTTTCGGCACGAAATAAGGCAGCGAAAAAGACAGCTCATGAAGCTGTCTTTTTTTATGGCGTTTCTTCTCCCTCTCAGAACGCGTCGTAGTGGATGCGGGACGCATCGAAATGATTCAGCCGGATGGGCCGGTCTGCGGGATAACCCACGGGGATGATGCAGAAGGGCGTCACCTCCAGCGGCATCTCGAAGAGGCTCCGGATGTGGCGGATGCGGTCCTCGTGGGGATAGACGCTGATCCACAGCGTGCCCAGTCCGAGATGCTCCGCCTCGATGAGGATATTCTCCGCCGCCGCGGCCAGATCCATGGTCCAGCTCTCGGGGAAGGTGAGGCCTCTCGAGTCGCCCAGGAGCACCAGCGCCACCGGCGCCTTTCGGATCGGGCCGGCGGTCATGCTGTTGTGGGCCAGCGCCTTGATGAGCGCCTCATTCCGCACGACGATGAAGTGCCACGGCGTCTGATTCCCTGCGGTGCGCGCCTGCATGGCCGCCCGGAGGAGCTGCTGTATTTCCTCGTCGCCCACGGGCTGGTCCTTGAATTTCCGCGTGTTGCCCCGCTTCATGATTTCATCCATGTCCATACCTCCTTTGACCGGTCTTTCCATACCGTCTTTTTTATGCTTTATATCTTTATTATAACATGAGTGCCCCGCCATGCCCGCTCCCGGAGGGCGGTATAAAAAATACAAATAAGCCCTGCGGCGCCGCCGGTCCCGGCCGGTGCAGAGATTTGCACCGCGCCCGGAAAAAAGGTAAAATAAGTATGTATGTATATATTGCTCTGAAAGGAACCTGACCTTGAAAAGAAAGCAACAGACACTGGGCAGCACCGTCTCCTATGAAGGGGTCGGCCTCCATTCCGGACTGCCCGTAAAAATGACGCTCTCTCCCGCGGCAGCGGATACGGGCATCGTGTTCCGCCGCAGGGATCTGCCGGGCGCTCCGGAGATCCCCGCCACGCCGGCCAATCTGTCCGGCACGAACCGCGCCACCACCCTGTCGGCCAACGGAGCGCAGGTCACCACCATCGAACACGTGCTGGCCGCGCTCTACGGGATGCACATCGACAACTGCCTCATCGAGATGGACCGGCCCGAGCCGCCGGTGGGCGACGGCAGCGGCGCCGTATTCATCGGCCTCATCCGCCAGGCGGGCATTGTGGAACAGGACGCGGAGGCGCACATCTTCGAGCTGCCTCACAGCGTCGCCGCCTACGACGGACAGAAATTCGTGGCGGCACTCCCCTACGACGGGCTGCGCGTCACCTTCACGTCCATCAATCCCCACCCGCTTCTGGGCACGCAGGTGCTGGACGTGACGCTCACGCCGGAGACCTTTGAAAAGGAGATCGGCTCCGCCCGGACCATCGGATTCACCTGGGAGCTGGAAGCGCTCCGCAAGATGGGCCTCGGCCGCGGGGGCACCACGGAAAACGCCGTGGTCTACTCGGAGGACGGCTGCCTCTCCGTGCCCCGCTGGCCTGACGAGCTGGTGCGCCACAAGATTCTGGACATCCTCGGGGATATCTCCCTGATCGGACCGCTTCACGCGCACATCATCGCCGTCCTCGGCAGCCACAAACTGAACGGCGAGCTGTCCGAACAGATTCTGGCTCTGAAGCAGGACCGGGCGGACTGAGTCCCGGATACCCCATAAAGAAACAGGATTCTCTATTTATCATAAGGAGGAATTTATCATGGAACTTGACGTCAATCAGATTAAGGAAATTCTGCCCCACCGCTATCCGATGCTGCTCCTGGACCGCATCATCGAACTGGACCCCCTGAAATACGCCGTGGGCATCAAATGCGTCACCGTAAATGAACCGTTCTTCCAGGGCCACTTCCCGGAAAAACCGATCATGCCGGGCGCTCTCATCTGCGAGGCCATGGCGCAGGTGGGCGGCATCGCCCTCCAGTATCCGGAGGAAAACCGGGGGCTGCTCCCGTTCTTCACCGGTATGGACAAGGTACGGTTCCGTTCTCCGGTGACCCCCGGCGACGTGCTCGTCACCCGCGCGGACATCAAGAAGATCATCGGCCGCATGGGCAAGGTGCACTGTGAAGCTCGTGCAAACGGCGTGCTGAAGGCGGAAGCGGATTTCCTCTTCTATCTCGCTGACCCGAAAGAGAACCTGAAGAAATAAAAAAGAAAACAGTCAAATGAAGGAGCATATAGGAGATTTCCGGAGAAATCCGGCTGTTTTCCCCTGTTTTCTCTTTCCTCTGCTGTTTCAAATCGGGAATGTCCGGCCGAATATATAGGTAAAGAGCGGCGCCGGCCGCCTTTCGGACATTCAATTACGGAGGAGTAAGGATGATGGAATTGAAAATCGTAGAAACGCTGGACCCGCAGATCCATCCCACAGCCGTCATAGATCCTACTGCCATCGTTCACAAAAATGTCATCATTGGACCGGGAGCGGTCATTGGTCCCAATTGTGAAATCGGTGAAGGTACGATCATCGGCCCGCACGTGGTCATTGCAAAGAACGTCCGCATGGGACGGAACAATCACATTTATTCGGGCGCCGTCATCGGCGAGGAGCCGCAGGATCTGAAATTCCGCGGTGAAAACAGCTTTGTCGTCATCGGAGACGGCAATCTCATCCGGGAGTGCGTCACCATTCACCGCGCCACCGGAGAAAACTGTGAGACCCGCATCGGCTCTTACACCATGCTGCAGGCCTATGTGCACATCGCGCACAACTGCAACGTGGGCGACCATGTGGTCATGTCCGGCTATTCCGGCCTTGCAGGCCATGTCATTATCGAGAATCACGTCGTCGTAGGCGGCATGGCGGGCATCCATCAGTTCGTCAAGGTCGGCGACGGCGCCATGGTGGGCGGCATGTCCAAGATCGTACAGGATATCTGCCCCTATGTCATTGCTGACGGCAATCCGGCTCATATCGTGGGGCTGAACAGCGTGGGCCTCTCCCGCCGGAACGTTTCTCCGGAAGTAAAGAGCGATCTGAAAAAGGCGTACCGTCTCATCTTCCGCTCCGGCCTGAAGCTGGTGGACGCCATCGCGGAAATGGAGCAGGAACTCAACTCCTCCCCGGAAATCGAACATCTCCTCCGTTTCCTCCGGAACTGCGACCGCGGACTCTGCCGCGCAAGAGAAAGATAAAAAAAAGACCCCTTTCGGGGTCTTTTTTCGTGCACAGAAAAACCGTCCCTTCGGGGACGGTCTTTTTGTATTTTGTATAATGATTTATTTGTCCCGCTTCCGCAGCAGGAAGTCCAGCCCTTCCATGCGGAGATTCAGAAGCTGCGCCTCCGGGAAGCCTGTCTCCTCCAGTACGGCTTCCGCTTCGGCAAAGCGGCCCACGTCGCACCAGATATGGGCGTCGCTTCCCATGACGGCCAGCGCGCCCTTTTCGGCGAGCGTCCGCGCCAGCCGGCGCACCAGCGAGGCGCCGTTCAGGCGGCGGCACGACGGACGGAGCGAGCTGTTGTTGATCTCCAGCGCCACGCCGAAGTCCCGGGCGGCCTCCGCCACGAGGTCCAGATCCAGCGGGTACCGGCCGTCGTCGGGATGGCCGATGATCTTCACGCAGGGATGCTTCATGGCGCCGATCACCGCGCGGGTATTCTCCTCCTCCGAGCCGGGGCGGATGCAGTGGGAATGGAGGCTGGCGATGACGTAGTCCATTTCCTCCGTCACGGTGCCCCCGTCGATGGAGCCGTCATAATCGGTGATGTTCGCCTCCATCCCGCGGAGCAGGCGCACGCCGAAGACCTCTCGCGGCAGGATGCGGTAATTTTCAAAGAAGGTGCGGTCCGTGCCGCCGGGCATGCCCGGGCTGTGGTCGGACGTGCCCAGTGCGAGCAGGCCCTGCTCGCGGGCGGCGCGCAGATTTTCCTGCAGCGTGCCATAGGCGTGGCCGCTCGCCACGGTGTGGGTGTGCAGGTCAAACAGCGGCCTCAGCGGCATTGCAGATACACCTCGTCTCCGATGGCGTAATTTTCCGCAGCCGACGTGTACACGCTGAACAGGTCATCCTGGCAGGACACGGCGTAATGGATCTCCCGGCCGTTGTACTGCTTCTCCCGGATGACGCCGGGGAGTCCGCTCCCGTTCTCTGCGAGGCGGAACTGCTCCGGACGGATCGGGCATACGTGGTCCCGGTGGAACACGTCCGCCACGGGAGCGCCCTGGAAGACGAAGCTTCCTTCGCCGGCGCGGAAGGTGTCGCCGTTCCAGTCGCCCTTCACGAAATTGCACCGACCGATGAAGGAGGCGATGAATTTCGTGGCCGGCCGCAGATAGATGTCCTGCGGCGTGCCGAGCTGCTCGATGCGCCCGCCGTTGAGAACCATGATGCGGTCCGACAGGGACAGCGCCTCGCCCTGATCGTGGGTGACGAAGATCACCGTGGTGCCCGTGAGGCGGTGGATGCGGCTGATCTCCTTCCGCATGGAAATGCGCAGGTCCGCGTCCAGTGCGGACAGCGGTTCATCCATGAGGAGCAGAGACGGACCGGACACGATGGCTCGGGCGAGGGACACGCGCTGCTTCTGGCCGCCGGAGAGCTCGTCCGGATAGCGGTCCTCCAGCCCGTTCAGGCCGGTCGCCTCCAGCGCATGAACGATGCGCTTCTCCTTCTCCGCCGCGGACAGATCCTTGTTCCGGCACTGGAGCGGAAATTCCACGTGCTGCCGCACGGTCATATGGGGCCACAGTGCGAAAGACTGGAAGACCATGCCCATGTCCCGCTTTTCCGGCGGAAGCGACCGGGACGGGTCAGAATAGAGCGTGCCGTCCATGAGGATGCGGCCCCCGGTGGGTTTCATGAAGCCCCCGATGATCTTCAGGAGCGTGGTCTTGCCGCAGCCGGAATGGCCCAGGATCGACAGGAATTCCCCCTTGCCGATCTCAGCGGAAATATCATGCAGGACCGCCGTCTTTCCGTACGACATGGAAATATGATCGATCACAAGACTCATACAGATCTCCTTGCTTTCTTATACACGAGCCGGACGGCGCAGCAGAGAAGCATCACCGCCAGGATCACAGAGGACACCGCCGCAGCCAGACTGTAATCGCCGGCCTGCTGGAGGTTGAATATGGCCAGTCCGATGGTCTTCGTCGAAGCGGACGACATGACCGAGGACATGGTGAGCTCCGTAAAGGCGGACAGGAAGATGAAGAAGGACCCTGCCAGCGCCGGTGCGGCCAGCTGGGGAATGATGATCTTCACCCACATCCGCAGGAAGGAGCTCCCCGATACGAGGGCCGCATCCTCCGCGGCGGCGCTCATGGACACCATGGCGGACGCGCTGTTCTTGATCTGCACGATCATATAGCGGGAGGCATAGCCCAGGATCAGGATGGTATACGAGCCGTACAGGCCGGTGGTCATACCGGGGACCGGCTGGCTCCAGTAGAAAATGAGCGCCAGGGCGAGGACGATGCCCGGCACGGAATAGGTCATGGACGCGCAGCCCTCGAGGAAGGCCGCTGCCCGGCTGCCCCGGCGGACGATGCCGTACGCCGCGATGGTGCCGAGCACGAGGCACGCGATGGTGCCCATGCCCGCCAGGAAGAGGCTGTTCAGCGCCGCTTCGCGGATGCCGTCATTGGTGAAGACGAAGCGGTAATTGTCCAGAGTCATATCCTCCGGACGGAGGGAGAAATTGAAGGTCTTCAGCAGGGCGCTGACAGCCATGTAGAAGAAGGGCACCACGCTGAAGAAAATGAGCGCGCCCGCGGTGAGATGCTCCACCACGAGGCGGACAGCCGGTGAAAAGACGATGCGCGCCTCCGAATGGACGCGGCCTCCTTCGCCGCCGTCCCTGCGGCCGCCGAGGCGGGCCGCCAGCAGGGTCCCCGTGAGGGCGATCACGGAGAGTACCACCGAGAGCACTGCGCCGTATGCAAAGGAATCGGGGCCGAAGCTGATGACCTTCTCATAGATGTAGGTGCTGAGCACGGGGATATTCGAGGAGATCCCCAGAAAAGCCGGCACGGCGAAATTGTCCACGTCGGCCAGAAAGGCCAGCACGGTGCCGCTGGCGATGGCCGGCGCCGCCATGGGCAGGTCCACCCGGCGGATCGTCTTCCACGGCGGGCATCCGGAGACGCGCGCCGCCCAGTCCACTTCCTCGAAGATCTTTTTCAGGCGGTGGCTCACCGTGACGTGTACCACCGACATATGGCAGATACCCAGCATGGCGATGATGCCGCCCCGGGTGTACAGGTCAAGGGGCGGCAGGCCCGCTGCCTGCAGGAGCTGCGTCAGGGCGCCCCCGGCGGCGGTCAGCCCCGTCCAGGAAATGGTCATCACATAGGCGGGAATGACGAAGGGCAGGAAGACCAGCCCTTCAATGAGTGTTTTATAACGGATATTCGTATAGACCGTCAGGAAGGCCGTCACCGTGCCGCACAGTGCGGACAGCAGCGCCGCCGAGACGGAAATGCCGATGGTATTGGCGATGGCTGCGCCTGCGCGGGGGTCCTGCAGGAGCACCTCATACTGCGCCGCCGACAGCGTGCCGTCCTCTGCCGTGAGGGACAGCAGCACCAGCCGGATCAGAGGGAATACGAAGAAGACCGCCGCCAGCACGGTGAAAAGCAGTCCGCTCCGGGAGATCCGCAGCGCCCGTGTTCTGTGAAGTAAGGCTTCCATCAGTTGCCGCTCTGGAAGAGATCCGTGAAGGCCTTCTTGTCAGCCTCTCTGCCTGCAACGAGCTCTGCGATATCCCCGCCGATGATCTTGATCTCGTCGATGGATTTCAGTCCTTCCGGCGCCTTCATGCCCTTGCGGATCGGCGTGTAGCCGATTTCCACCGTCAGCTTCTGTCCTTCCTCGGAGAGCACGAAGTCCTCGAAGAGCTTCGCCAGATTTTCATTGACCGCGCCCTTCACGACGCCGATCGGTTCCGTGATGACCGGAGCCCCTTCCGCCGGATAGACGAATTTCACCGGAGCGCCCTTGGCTGCCGCGCGGGCCACCATGTAGTCCACCACGATGCCCGTGCCTTTATTGCCTTCGCTCACTGCCTTCAGGATGCCGCCGTTGCCCTTGTCCACGGCCATGCCGTTGGCTTTCAGGCCCTTGTAGAAATCCCAGCCCAGAGACGGCGTGCGGGTGATGACCGACAGATTGTAGGCTGCCGCGCCGGAATAGAGCGGGCTCGGCATGATGCCCATGTCCTTATAGGCGGGCTTCGTGAGGTCCATGAAGGACTGCGGCGCCTCTTTCACCAGATCTGTATTGTAGATGATGCCCGTGGCGATGACCTTCGTGCCGGCATAGGTGTGGTCCTTGTCCACCAGCTCCGCGGGGATGTTCTTCATTTCCGGCGATTCGTAGTTGTCGAGGATGGCCTGCTGCTTCAGCTGTTCAAAGGTGGCCGCATCGGATACGAGGAGCACGTCTGCCTGGACCTGGCCCATCTTCTTTTCCGCCATGATCTTGCTGACCACTTCTTCCGTACCGGAACGGAACACCTTCACCTTTACGTCAGGATATTTCTGATTGAACGCCGCCACGAGCTTCTGCGCATCTGCTTCCGGCTGGGAGGTATACAGGTTGATCTCTCCCTTCGGAGCCTCTCCGGCCGCGGATTTATCCGCGCTGCCGCCGCATCCGGCGAACAGTACAGCCGCTGCGGCGCAGCAGGCGAGAATCATTCCTTTTTTCATTCGGTTCATTTGTTTCCATTCCTTTCTTCCGCGCCGTCCAGCCAGCGCAGTGTACGATGCAGCCGTTCCGCCTTCATGGACGGATCAAAGCCCTCCAGGATCATGGGGAGGCCGTAGCCCTCGAGCCGGGCCGTGACTGCCGGGAGATTCAGGTCCCCGTTTTCCACATCGCCGATGTGGCGGACCGTTCCCTTTTTATTGCTTACATGAAATTCCGCGAGGCTTCCCCCGAGGCATTCCGCGATGTGGAAAATTTCCTCCTCGCTGTCGCAGTGCGCCGTGTCCTCCGTGTAGCTCCATAGAGGGCCGGCCGCGGCCAGCGCTTCCGCCCGGCGGGCCGCCTCCGGCGTGGTGAGCCGTTCCTTCGGGATCTTTTCCATGATCTCGAAGGAGGCCCGCGTGCCTTCTTCGGCGGCGTACCGTGCGAGGGACCGCATGGAATACGCCATCAGTTCCTCAAAATCCGTGCCGGGCAGAGCGAGTCCGTCCCGTCCGGGATGGATCGTCACGTGCGGCGCATGGAGATACGACGCCAGCGCGATCCCTTTCCTCGTGAGCGCTTCCGCCGCTTCCCGCATGGAGCGGGAGAGCGAGATGAGATTCATGTCCCAGCTGTAGCTGTGCACCGTGAGCGCCGCGCCGTGCTGCAGCGCCAGCCGCCGCACCGTTTCCACGGAGATCTCCTGCGATTCCAGCTGCTGCGCCCACACCTCAATGCCTGCCAGTCCTTCCTCTTCGGTGATCTGAAACCACTTCTCCGGGGGAAGTCCCCAAAGCATGGTAGATGACACCAGATACAGTGATCGATTCATAGTTGTCCTTTCCTGTGCGCAAGCTGATATGGTTGTTTTTCTCAGTGACAGACCCATTGTAAGAGGAAGCCGTCAATCCGTTGTCTGCGGTCTGTATAAATTGCATCAACGTTTTATAAAAATTTTCTGAGAACCTGCGGGCTCTCCGGGCACGCAAAAAAGCCCCGGCTGTCGGAGGAAACCGCTGTTTTTCCTCCCCGTGCCGGGGTGTCCTTCTGTCAAGTTCTTTTGACAGAGTCAATTTTTCCGATTCAGCTCATCCAGGGTGAGGGCGAAGCTCCCTGCGAAGTGGGACAGAAACCAGTCCACCTCTTTCAGGCCCATGGCGCGGAGCTTTTCCTCCGCCGCGCGGCCCGCCTCGTCAAATTCACGATTGCCCGCCTGCCGCTCCTCCAGGCATTTGAGATAAGCCGAGAGCGTATCCGCCGCCTTGGCGAGCGGCCACAGGGGATCGCTCTCCATATCGACCACGAAGGGCCGGTAGGCGCCGCGGAGCGCCTCCGGAAGTGTCTGCAGGAGCCGTTCCCGGGCCATACGCTCGATCTCGCCGTACTGGCCGCGGAGACTCTCGCTGAAATATTTCACCGGCGTGGGCATATCGCCGGTAAAGACCTCGCTCGCATCGTGGTAGAGCGCCAGCAGGGCGCACCGCCCGCCGTCGCAGGGCTCGCCGAAGACCTCCTGCCGGATGAGCGCCAGCCCGTGGGCGATGACCGCCGTCTGGAGGGTGTGCTCCGCATCGTTTTCGGGGACGCTGTTCCGCATCAGCCCCCACCGGCGGATGTACTTCAGCCGGGCCAGATAGGCAAAGAATGCATTCATTTCATCCGGCCCCACTTTATTCCGTAAAACCAGAAATGGTCCACCGGGCCGCTGCCATGGCCCACGGAGCCTTTCGCCGCGCTCCGGATGGCCCCCGTCAGATAGGACTTGGCCGCCGCGACCGCATCCGCCGCAGGCAGACCCTGCGCCAGAAAGACCGCGAGCGCGCTGGACAGGGTGCAGCCCGTACCGTGGGTGTTCTTCGTCTCAATGTGCTCGCTCCGGAAATAATGGGCCTCTTTCCCGTCAAAGAGCACGTCCACGGCGTCCTCCGTGCGGTGGCCGCCCTTCACGAGCACCGCCCCGCAGCCGTACTGCATGAGCGCCTCCGCCGCCCGGGCCATGTCCGCCTCGCTGGCGATGGTCATGCCCGTGAGCACCTCCGCCTCAGGCATATTCGGCGTGATGAGCGCCGCCTCCGGGAAGAGCGCGGTCTTGTATACCTCCACCGCCTCCGGCTCGAGGAGCACACCCCCGGAGGTGGCCACCATCACCGGGTCCACCACCACCGGCGGGCCCCGGTGCGATGCGAGGAAGTCCGCCACGGCGCGCACGATGGCCGGCGTAGAGAGCATCCCCGTCTTTACCGCGTCCGGCGGGATGTCCTCATACACGGCGGCCAGCTGGGCCGTCACCATGTCGGGGTCGATATTCTGCACGGACGCCACGCGGGTGGTATTCTGCGCCGTCACCGCACAGATGCAGCTCATGCCGTAGGCGCCGAGAGCCGCAAAGGTCTTGAGATCGGCCTGGATGCCTGCGCCGCCGGAGGAATCCGAGCCTGCAATGGTGAGAAGATGTTTCATGATGATCCTTTCTTCATAGAAAGGGCGGCCCGCCGGCCGCCCCTTTTCAGCCTTTTTTCAGTTTTTTCAGATCCGGCGACAGATAGCCGATGAGCTGTCCCTGCCGCCAGGCCGGATCGTAATCGATGACGGCCGCCGAAGCGGGCGCGAATTTCAGCGCCGCCCCCGCGACGGTCATGAGATAGCTCTGGAGAAACGGCTGATGCCCCACGAGGAGGATCGGCCCGCTGCCGGAAATGCAGTGCGCCGCCACGGGCCCCCAGGCGCTCTGGAGCAGCTCCTCCGCCGCCTGGATCGACCCGCCGCACACCTCCGCGGCGATCTCCGCGGTCTGCTTCGTCCGCCGGTACGGGCTGGTGTAAATGGTCAGCCGGTTTCCCTTCAGGAAATGCCGGAGCATATCCGCCGTTTTGCCGGCACCGCGGATGCCCTTTTCGGTGAGGCGGCGGTTTCTGTTCTCCACCGCGTCCGACTCCGGCTCCGCTGCGCCGTGTCTCATACATATGATATACATGATGCCTCCGCGCCTGCGCCGCAGGCTCTCATCAGGTCCCGTCCCCCATGGGAACGACCGTGTCCTTTTCCTTGCCGCTTGCGGCATACTTCACATCTGCATTGGTCCCCACCGTGGTGAACGCCGCCGTGACGGGACTGCCGTTCACCAGAAGCGCCGTGATGACCGCCCGGCCGTCCTTCACGCGGACCCGCGCGGTGAGCGTATTCTTCATGCGCGTCTCCGTCCGTCCCGTATCGGGATCGCGCACCTGGATGCGCTCCGCCACCTCCGTCACGGGGATCTTCCGCCGGTCCGCCTCATCCATGTACAGGCGGTCTGAGGGGAAATCAAAATACAGCACATCCCCCTCGAGGTGCTTTGCCCGCACGAGGAGATACTCTCCGGAGGGCTGGTCCGGCTGCGCTCCCAGCACCTCCATGGCTTCATTCTCTCCGGCCCGGATGGAGACATAGACGCTCTCCCCCGCCACCGGAGCAGCCGGTCCGCTCCACTGCGCCTTGTCGATCGGCACATGGAGGGTGATGTAATTCTTTTCGTAGAAATTATCGGCGAACTGCACCGATACGGGGACGACGTATTCCTTCCCTTCCGCCTCCACGGTGCGGAATTCCCCCCGCACCCAGATGAGGAGGAAAAATTCCACCGCTGCCGCCAGCAGGAAGGCGATCCACAGCCATTTTCTACGCATCGCCATCGCCTCCCGTCTCTTCCGGAAGTCCGTGCCGGCGGTGCGGGCGCGCTTTCTTATGCGCCGGCCGGAGCAGCACGCACAGGAGCGCCGCCATCAGCCCCGCCACGAGGAAGAAGGCCCCCCGCTGCCCGAAGCTCAGGGACGAATCCCACAGCCGGACCACGCCATCCGCCATGAGGAAAAGCAGGCCCGAGGCCATCTGCCAGCGCCGCCCCTTCTGGAGGCCCCGGCCGATGACCGCCGCCGCCAGAAATACGATGAAGCACGATACCAGCACCGCCGAGGACACACCGCTGCGGTCCCACAGCGCCAGAAGCGCCGCAGCGGCCAGCACGAAGGGCGTCACGCCCGCCGCCGTGCTGAGCCATTCCTTCTTCCCCGCCGCGCGGAGCAGGAGCACCCCGTCCGCCGCGAGGAAGAGGATCAGCAGCACCCACAGGTACCAGCTGCCCTCCGCGCCGCGCCAGGGCGAGCCGAACGCCGCTGCCAGAAGGCCGCCGAAGACCGCCGCGCCGCCGAAGAAGCGGAACGCCGCGCCGATCCAGCCGTAGGCCCGGAGCACCGAGCCAATGAGCCATGTGAGCGACGCCGCGATGGAGAAGAACACCACCTGCCACATCGGCTCCGACGCGGTGAAGAAGGTCAGCGCCAGCACCGCCGCGATCCAGCCCCACGCATAGGCGATCCCCGCCTCCTGCCGCTTTTCGCTGATAAGGAGGAAGAAGAAGGGGAAGCCCGCCGCGAGGAGCACCCACGCCGCGCCGCCGGTCCAGCCGCCGTACGGTGCCGACAGCCATGCCGCCCACGCCGTATCCGCCGCGAAGATGACGCCCAGCCCCGCCGAGCGGAGCAGATAGAGCATCACCAGCAGGCACAGCGCCGCTCCTGCCGCCAGCCCCGACATATCCGGGTCCAGCAGGAAGGAATCGTGCACCATCCACACCGCCGCCGTGAGGGCCAGCCCGTGGAAAATGCCCACGCCCTCCCGGAGAAAGACCGGCAGCCCCCGGTGCGCCGGGAGCGCCTCTCCCTCCGGACCGTGGTGCCGCACCGGACGGATGGCGCTGTCTCCCAGCAGGAAGAGCGCCGCCGCGATCACCGACACCGCCAGCGGCCCCGCCGCCAGCAGGAACCGCTCATCCTGCGGCAGGGAGCCCCACAGCCCCGCGCCGGTGAAGGCGAGCCCCGCGGCCAGACAGACCAGCGCCGCCGCAAAAAGAGGCCCCGTCCAGACGAAGGACGGACCGGCCGGGCACCGCGCCCGGAGCGCCTCTGCGGTCTCCTCCGGGATCAGTCCCTCCGCCGTCCACTCGTCCAGCCGTTCTCTGAGCCACTGTCCATGTGAATCCATTGCGTGCCCTCCTTTCTTTTCCGCCGCACATCCTCTGTCCGGCAAAAAAGAAAGGCCGCGCATTGCGGCCCCTCTGTTACTTTACGATCAATACCGGGCATTTTGCGCGGCTTACGAGATAGCTGGAAACGGAGCCCATGAAGATGCCCTTCAGCGGTCCAAGACCCCGGCTGCCCATGACGACCAGATCACATTCGAGCTCGTCGGCAAGCTGCAGCAGCACCGGTCCCGGAGAGCCGACCTCAAAGCGGGATTCCGATTTCACACCGGCGGGCACCATCGCTTCCGCCTCTGCCAGATCCGCACGGCACTGTTTTTCCAGATCCTGCGACAGCTGCGTGGTGAGGCAGCCTTCCGCAATGGAGACCTGGTCAAAATTGCTCATCACCGATACGATATTGCAGACGCTGGCGATACAGAGCTCGCCGCCGCCCGCCTGTGCAAGGTCCACGGCCTGCTGGAGCGCTTTTTTCGCGTGCTCGGAGCCATCGTAAGGAACGAGGATTTTTTTGTAACTGATCATTTAATACACCGCCTTTCCGGATTTTGAGCGTTTTGCTTCTTTACTATTATATCACAGAGCATCGGACTCCCGCTTCGGAGAATTGCGTCCGCCTGCGGGCCCGCGCCGTCAGAATTCAAAGACCCGCTGCTCCGGCTGACGCCCCGGGTCGTGATAGGGCACCACCGTGCCGAAATGGTTCGCTCCGGCGAGGGCCTGCATCTCCCCGTAGGTCATATGGTTCGGCCACAGCGCCTGCTCCGCCCGTCCGGCCTCCACAAAGTCCCGGGCCCGGCCGTAGCCGTGAAGGCTCCCCGAGAGAAGGATCGCCGCGTCCGGCGAGTGGTCCGCCAGCTGGCGGCTCCCCGCGTGGGTGAGCTGGGCGTCCGTGAGGAAATACGCCCCCGGCGCGTCCGCGCTCTGCCCGTCCCACAGGGAGAAGGCCTCCACGGGCACCTCCCAGATGCCGGGCTTCACGAAATATTTCCGCCGCGCGAAGGTGCGCCATTCCCGGTACAGCCGCGTGTCCATCGCCATGGGATACGCTCCGCCGGTGCGCAGATAGAGCGACGCCGCGATGGACAGGCCCCGGCCGAAGCGCGGCACCGGCAGGATGAGCGCCCGGCCCTCCTTCAGGATGGCCTCCGCCCGGTCCAGGAACCGCTCCCGCATGACATCGCCCGTCTCGTCCGTGGGATACGCCGCGTCGATCACGGCGATATCCGCCGTCAGGTCCCGCACCGGGTCGTTCCGGTAAAAGGGATCGCCCTCCCGGTAGTCCCCGGAAAAGAACGCGGTCTTTCCCTCACAGGTGATGGCGTACCACACCGCGCCGCAGCAGTGGCCCGTGCGGCCCCACTGGAGCACGAAATCCGGCAGGAGCTCCACCTCGGGAGCCGTCGAATCCATGATGACCGCATTCTTCGGCTTGTAGCCGAGCTGCCGGTAGGTCTGAGCGGACATGAATACCGGGCCGGAAAAGCCCATCCGCTCTGCATACTCCACCGCGCCGGTGTGGTCACGGTGCGAATGGGTGAGGAAGAGGTATTCCGCCCCGCGGATCTCGTCCGCCGTCAGGTCCGGCACCCGGTCCTTCCCGTCCGTTGACGTGCCGCAGTCTACGATGTACGCATGCTGATTTCCAGATACAAAAAAGCAGCTGCGCCCGAAATCGCCGCAGCCGCCTGCTATGCTGAGTCTCATATGCATTCTCCGTTGATGCTTTTTCATTTACTTTTTTCGCACATACTATGCCTGTGCCTAATGTATCATATTTCCCCCGAGCTGTCCAGCCGATGGGCACCCGTAAAAAATCCCCGGCAAGCCGGGGATCGGGTCCGCTCAGAGGGTGCGGTAGAGATTCAGATAAAGGTCCTGCGCCTCGCCGGTGATGGCGATGGACTGCGCCTCGCCCAGCTGGGGCGATACGTTGGCAGGCTTCCCGTCCGCATCGAAGATGCCGAAGAGCCGGTTGTCCGCGTAATACTGGAGCGGGACGCTGCCCTCTCCCGTGCGGTGCATGGCCAGAAGCTTCGTGTGATAGGCGAAGACGTACTGCACCAGTTTCCCCGAGACCACCGTGTCATAGTCCGGAGACGGCTGGTAGCTCTCCATGTAGATGTCCGCCTGAATGAGCGGGAGCTGTCCCTCCACGGGGTCCCCCGTGTGAATGCTCGAAAGATCGGCGTACACCGTGCCCGCCTCGGTCATGTACAGCGGGCGGTACTTCGTGCTGTCCGCCAGCTCCGCCGGGCTCACCGCGCCGGCTGCGGCCGGCATGAGCAGCGCTGCCGCCAGCGCCGCCATCCATTTGCATTTCATAAGATCCCTCCTCCCGGGAAATCGGTTTTCTTTCATTGTATCACACCGCAAAAAAACGCACCGGCTGCCCGATGCGTTCTTTTTATTCCTTTATTTGTCCGTATCCATGACGCGCACGAAGCCGCCGCCGAACTGGCTGTCCCGGAGCCACGCACCCAGGTCGAAATCGATCATCCGCCCCTCGTCGAGGACCGTGCCGGTGTACCGCCCGTCTGCGCTCTTCTCCAGCGCGATGAAGGGCATCCAGTGCCAGCTGTAGAGCGCGCTGTTGCCGCCGTTGTGGAGATTCAGGAATCCCAGCGGCGCGTCTGCCTCCAGCCCCTCCCGGATGTAGTCCGCCAGCGCGGCCGCCTTCGGGCGCAGAGGCCGCAGGAGCGGCACCGTCATCATATCAGCCCGGCCCCGGAGCCGGTGATCCGCCAGATACGACGCGACCCCCTCCATGAGCCACCGCGTCTTGTACAGCCCGTGCATCCGCGGCGTGGCGTAGGGCCAGAAGGTGAGCATCTTCGCCAGCGCCGCCTCCTGTGTGGCCACTGCCATCCCCGTCTCCTTCGTCTCGATGTAGGCGATGATCACCGAGCCCGTGGTGGGCCCGCAGCCGGCGAGCTTCTGCCACCGGTCCGGGTACCACTCCTGATCGTAGCCGTAATGGGGCCGGCCGTCAATGGTCAGCGTGAACCATTCCGGACGGCGCACCGTGTACTTCATTTTGTTTCCTCCTTCAGCAGCGTCCGCACGGCGATGCCCGCGAGGATCATCCCCGCCGCCGGCGGAACGAAGGACACCGAGCCTACGGCGCCGCTGCCGGTCCGGACGGGATTCTCCCGCGACCAGACCACCGTCAGCCGGGGCACACCCCGCGCCTTCAGCTCCCGCCGCATGCGCCGCGCCAGCGGACACACCGACGTTTTATAAATGTCGGACACCTCCAGCATCTCCGGATGGAGCCGGTTCCCCGTCCCCATGGACGAGGCCTCGGGGATGCCCAGACTGAGGCAGTCCCCGGCGAGCGCCGTTTTCGCCGGCACATCGTCGATGGCGTCGATCACGAAATCCGGCGCCAGCTCCGCCAGCCACGGCCGGTCTCCCGGCTGATACCGGCGGACGAGGGCCTCTGCGCGGCAGTCCGGATTCACCCGGCGCGCCCGCTCGGCCATGACCTCCGCCTTCGGCCGTCCGAGGGTCGTCAGGTCCGCCACGAGCTGCCGGTTCAGGTTCGTCTCCTCCACCGTGTCGCCGTCGATGAAGAAGAGACGCCCCACGCCGGCGCGGATGAGCGCCTCCGCCGCGTAGGAGCCGACGCCGCCCACGCCGAAGACCGCCGCAGACTTCCCGGCGAGCCGCTTCGTGCCCGCTTCCCCGATCACCCGGGCCGTCCGTTCGGAAAAGGGCTTCATGCCTTCTGTTCCGGAACGATTTCCAGCCAGTAATTATCCGGGTCGGTGATGAAATAAATGCCCATCTCCGGATTTTCGTAGCAGATGCAGCCCATCTTCGCATGGAGCGCATGAGCCGCTTCCATGTCCGGCGTGGTGAAGGCCAGATGGAATTCGTTGTCCCCCAGATTGTACGGTTCCTTGCGGTCCCGCAGCCAGGTCAGCTCCAGACGGTGCTTCGATTCGCCGTCGCCCATGTAGACGATGATGAACGCTCCGTCCGGGCCGTCGATGCGTCCCGTTTCATGGAGGCCCAGCGCCTCTTCATAGAAAGCGATGCTCTTCTTCAGATCCAGTACATTGAAATTGTTGTGGTCAAAACGGAAATTCATGGGTGTCTCCTTATTATGCTTTTACTTCCAGCAGGAAATAGTTTTTCTTGCCCTTGCGGACGATCACATAGCGTCCGTCCGTGTGGGGATGGGCGGTGATCTGCGCTTCCGTATCGCGCACGGCCTCGCCGTTCACGCGGATGGCGCCGTTCTTCACGTCCTCACGGGCCTGGCGCTTCGATTTCTCCACGCCGCCGGCGATGAGGGCGTCGATGATGTTCATCGGTGCTTCGGGGATCACGCCGCCTGCGGTATTGCGGAAGGCCCCTTCGATCTCTGCGCCGGACAGATCGGCCACGTCGCCCGTGAAGAGCGCCTTCGTCACGCGCTCCGCTTCTTCCAGACCGGCATCGCCGTGAACGAAGCGGGTCACTTCCTCGGCGAGGCGGCGCTGGGCCTGCCGGTGCTCCGGATGTTCCTTCGTTTCCGCTTCCAGCGCGTCGATCTCCTCGTGGGAGAGGAAGGTGAAGTATTTCAGGTATTTCACCACGTCCCGGTCGTCCTGATTGAACCAGAACTGGAAGAATTCATAGGGCGAGGTCTTCTTCGGATCGAGCCATACCGCGCCGCCGGCGCTCTTGCCGAACTTCGTGCCGTCCGCCTTCAGCATGAGCGGGATGGTGAGGCCGTACACGCCGGTGATGCCTTCCTTCTTGCGCATCATTTCGATGCCATTGGTGATGTTGCCCCACTGGTCCGCGCCGCCGATCTGGAGCTGGATGTGGTAGGTCTTGTACAGCTGATAGAAGTCGATGGACTGGAGGATCTGGTAGGAAAATTCCGTGAAGGAAATGCCCGTCTCGAGGCGGGAGGCCACCACGTCCTTCGCGAGCATGGCGTTCACGCTGAAGAGCTTGCCGTAGTCGCGGAGGAAATCGAGGAGGGAGATCTTCGACAGCCAGTCGTAGTTATTGACGATGGAGAACGTGCCGTCTCCGCCGAAGAGCTTCTGCATCTGCGCGGTGAGGCATTCCGCATTGTAGTGCACCTGCTCCGCCGACTGGAGCACGCGCTCCGTCTTGCGGCCGGAGGGATCGCCGATGGCACCGGTGCCGCCGCCGATGACGATGTACGGATGATGGCCCGCCATCTGGAAGCGCTTCAGGATCATGAAGGGGATGAGATGGCCCACGTGCATGCTGTCCCCCGTGGGGTCGATGCCGCAGTACAGCGCGATGGACTGCTCTCCGCAGAGCTTGTAGAGCCCTTCTTCGTCCGTCTGCTGGTTCACTGCGCCGCGCCATTTCAATTCGTCGATAATATTCATCAGTTTCATCCTTTCTTTCCGTCTGTGGCAGGAAGAAAAAAGCCGCTCTGTGGAGCCGCCCTTTCCTGCCCGATGTGCTTTGTATAAATATAGCATATTTCCAGCTTCATTTCACGGCCTCCGCCCGGGCGGAGAAAAATTCCCCGCGCCCCGAGGCACAAAAAAAGAGGCCGTCCCTCAGAACAGCCCCTCCGCCAGACGGCGGCCCGCTTCGGACTGCGGCGTACGGAAGATGCTCTCCGCCGGTCCCTCCTCAGCGATGCGCCCTCCGTCCATGATGAGCACCCGCCCGCAGAGAGCCTGCACCGCCGCCGGGTCGTGACTGATGAAAAGGAGGGCGAGC
>CAKMIA010000011.1 GCA_927353735.1 uncultured Veillonellaceae bacterium | reverse complement strand
AGCAGATAGAGAAGATCTTAGGCGGCGGGAATAGCATGGTCTCAGGGGGCCCGCACCTGCCGGTGTGGCGGGAATTCCTGGGCATCGGCGTGCCGAACGGCCTGGGGATGTTCATGGAGTCCAGCCTGTTCGGATTCATCGTCATTTTCATCGCCCGGTTCGGCACGGACATTCTGGCGGCCCATCAGGCGGCCATCAATTTTTCCGGCGTGATCTACATGCTGCCTCTGTCATGCTCCATGGCGCTCACCATCGTGACGGGCGTGGCAGTCGGTGCCGGGGATTACGGCCGGGCGCGGGCCTTCCGCCGGGCCGGGCTGGGCTGGTCGCTCTTCTGTGCGGCGCTCACCGCGGCGGCGACGGTGGGACTCCGCGGGCCCATCGCGGGCATCTATACGGAGGATGCCGGCGTGGCGGAGGCGGCCGGGCTGTTTCTGATCTACTGCGCGGGCTGGCAGTGCTTCGATGCGGTGGCGGCGCCCATTCAGGGCATCCTCCGGGGCTACAAGGATGCGCGGACGCCCTTTGTGCTCATGATCATCGCCTACTGGGGCGTGTGCCTGCCAGCGGGGCTGGCACTGGACCACTGCCTCGGCCACGGCGCGGCATCGTACTGGCAGGGCCTCGATATCGGCGTGGGCTGCTCGGCGCTCCTCATGACGGGACGGCTCTTTTTCATCGAGCGGCGGTACCGGCCCCGGGAATCGTCAAAGCAATAAAAAAACATCGGATGCGGAAAAGCGTCCGATGTTTTTTTATTGGAAAAAATCAGCCGATGTGGGCGAGGATGGCGTCGGTCATGCCCTGTGTATCGACCTTTTTGAAGCCGTCCCTGTACAGGTCAGGGGTGCGGTAGCCTTCGCGGAGGGCCGCTTCCACAGCCTGCTCGATTTTGTCGGCGGCGGCGTCCTCATCGAGGGAGTACCGCAGGAGCATGGCGGCGGAGAGAATGGTCGCGCAGGGATTGGCGATGCCCTGTCCGGCGATGTCCGGTGCGGAGCCGTGGATTGGTTCATAGAGGCTGGTGCTCTCGCCGATGGAGGCGGAGGGGAGCATGCCGATGGAGCCGGAGAGAACGGCCGCTTCGTCGGAGAGGATGTCCCCGAAGAGGTTGCTCGTGACGATCACGTCGAATTGGGTGGGATGGATGGCGAGCTGCATGGCGCAGTTGTCCACGTAGAGATGGTCCACGGCCACGTCGGGATATTCCTCAGCGAGCTTCGTAACGGTGCGGCGCCACAGACGGGACGTGGCGAGCACGTTGGATTTGTCCACGGAGGTCACCTTGGAGCGGCGCTTCCGCGCAGCGGTCATGGCGAAGCGGGTGATGCGCTCCACCTCGGGGATGCTGTAGTTTTCCAGATCCCAGGCGCGCTCCACGCCGTTGTGGATCTCCGATTCGCACTTGTCGCCGAAGTAGATGCCGCCGATGAGCTCGCGCACGATGAGCAGGTCCGTGCCTTTGGCGAGCTCTTCCTTCAGCGGGGAATATTCCGCCAGTACGTCCATGACCTTTACCGGGCGGAGATTGACATAGAGGCCGAGAGCCTTGCGCAGGCCGAGGATGGCCCGTTCCGGACGAAGGTCGGGAGCGAGGTGGTCCCACTGGTCGCCGCCGACGGCGCCGAAGAGGACGGCGTCCGAGGCCCTGGCGGTTTCGACGGTGTCCTCCGGCAGGGGCGTGCCGTATTTATCATAGGCGGTGCCGCCGGCATCCTTCCAGGTGAATTCGAGGCCGATGGAGCAGACCTCGTCGATTTTTTTCAGTACGGCTACGGCCGCGTCGGTGATTTCCCGGCCGATGCCGTCGCCGGGAATGACCGTGATCTTCTTTGTCATTTCTCTTTTTTCTCCTTTACATAGTTGACGAGACCGCCCGCTCTGGCGATGTCCTGAATGAATCCGGGCAGCGGCGGCGCCTGGAAGGTATCGCCGGTGGTGAGATCCTCAATGCGCCCCGTGGAGAGGTCGATGCGGAGCCGGTCGCCGGCATGGATCTTTTCCACGTCGTCGCCGATCTCGAGGAGCGGCAGGCCCACATTGATGCCGTTCCGGTAGAAGATGCGGGCGAAGCTCGCCGCGACGATGACCGGAATGCCCGAGGCCTTGATGGCGATCGGGGCGTGCTCGCGGGAGGAGCCGCAGCCGAAGTTGCGGCCGCCTACCATGATGTCGCCGGCCTGGACTTCTTTGGCGAAGGTCTCGTCGATGTCCACCATGCAGTGGGATGCCAGTTCCTTCGGATCAAATGTATTCAGATATCTTGCGGGGATGATGACGTCGGTGTCGATATTGTCGCCGTAGCGCCAGACGTTTCCTTCGATAGCCATATCAGCGGACCTCCTTCGGTGCGGCAATCTTGCCGAGAATTGCGCTGGCCGCTGCGGTCTGCGGCCCTGCGAGATAGACTTCGCTGTCCACGTGGCCCATGCGGCCGCGGAAATTGCGGTTCGTCGTGGAGACGCACCGTTCGCCGGCGGTGAGGATGCCCATGTAGCCGCCCAGGCAGGGGCCGCAGGTCGGCGTGGAGACCGCGCAGCCCGCTTCGATGAAGGTCTCAATGTAGCCGGCCTTCATGGCGTCGCGGTAGACCTGACGGCTGCCGGGGATGACGATGCACCGCACGTCGGGATGGACGGTGTGGCCCTCGAAGATGCGCGCCGCGATGGCCAGATCCTCCAGACGGCCGTTCGTGCAGGAGCCGAGCACCACCTGATCGATCTTGATGTCGCCGAAGGTGCCGATGACCTTCACATTTTCCGGCAGGTGCGGGAAGGCCACCACCGGGGAAAGGGAGGACAGGTCGATCTCCACCGTGCGGGCGTATTCCGCATCGGGGTCGGCTTCGTAGACCGTGTAGGGATGGTCCACGCGGCCTTCCTCATAGGCGCGGGTCCGTTCGTCCACGGGGAAAATGCCGTTTTTCGCGCCGGCCTCAATGGCCATATTGGCGATGGTGAGGCGGTCCGCCATGGAGAGGGACGCCACGCCGGGGCCGGTGAATTCCAGTGACTGATAGAGTGCGCCGGAGACGCCGATCATGCCGATGAGGGTGAGGATCACGTCCTTGCCGGTGACGTCCTCCGGCTTCGAGCCGGTGAGCACCACCTTGATGGCCTCCGGCACCTTGAACCACGCTTCGCCGGTGGCCATGGCCACGCCCAGATCGGTGGAGCCCACGCCGGTGCAGAAGGCACCCACCGCGCCGTAGGTGCAGGTGTGGGAGTCCGCGCCGATGATCATCATGCCCGGAGCGACGAGCCCCTTTTCCGGCAGGATGACGTGCTCGATGCCCGCACGACCTACCTCGAAGTAATTCTGAATGTCATGCTTTTTGGCAAAATCGCGGACGATCTTCGCCAGTCCGGCGGATTTGATATCCTTATTCGGCGTGAAATGGTCCGGGACGAGCGCGATCTTCGTGCGGTCGAAGACCGGGCAGCCGATCTTTTCAAATTCCTTGATGGACGGCGGCGCGGTGATGTCATTGGCCATCACCAGATCCAGCTTGCAGTAGATCAGGTCGCCCGGCTTGACCGAGTCCTTCCCTGCATGGGCCGCCATAATTTTCTGCGTCATTGTCATTCCCATGAATGATTCCTCCTTATTCCTGCGCGGTGCGCGGGGATGATGAAATAAAAAAGAGCCTCCCGCCTCGATGAAGAGACGGGAGACCCGCGGTACCACTCTGATTCCCGGCTGTGCCGGGCGCTCACCGGTCCATGATGCGAAATAAAAAAGCTTCCGTCCCCAAGAGACGAAAGCATTCGCGTTACCACTCTATTTCATGCCGGAGCATGCACTCTGCGGTTCATAGACCATCCACGCTAACGGGGGGCTCCGGCGCCGTCTACTGTGAGTTCAACGGGCTGCTCCGAGACGAGTTCACTTCCGTTCCCGCACCGCGTCACACCATCCCGCGGCTCTCTGCATCGTTTCCGAAAGCTACTGTTTCTCTTCTGCGCATTTCTTTTCTGTGATTGAACGCTATTGTAGCACAGGCCCTGCACCTTGGCAAGGACGGCGGCTGAAATTTGGCGGAAAGAGGGCCTGCCTGCACGGGGAATTTGTTATAATAGGGGCGGAAATGACCGGGCATGTCCTGCTTCACACAGGGCCGGCCCGTAGGGAAAGGAAGGAAATTTCATGAGAGAACTCCATTTTCATGCTGACGAGCAGCATTACCGCTATCCCTCCCGGCGGAGCGTCGTATACGGCACGCGGGGCATGGTGTGCACCGCGTCGCAGCTGGCGGCGCAGGCCGGTCTGGACATGCTGAAAAAGGGCGGCAATGCCGTCGATGCGGCCATCGCCACGGCGATCACCCTCACGGTGGTGGAGCCGGTATCCAACGGCATCGGGAGCGACGCCTTTGCCATCGTGTGGATGAAGGACCGGATGTACGGCCTTAATGCGAGCGGCTGGGCGCCGGCGGGCATCTCGGCGGAAGCGCTCCGGGAAAAGGGCTATGCGGAAATGCCCAAGCGGGGCTGGGTCCCCGTGACGATATCCGGCGCGCCCTCCGCGTGGATCTCCCTGTCCCGGCGTTTCGGGAAGCTCCCCTTCGGCGAGCTCTTCGAGCCGGCGATTCATTACGCGCGGTACGGCTACGCGGTGTCCTCCTTCGTGGCCTGCGAATGGATGAAGGAATATAAGGAGCTCATTCAGCTCCGGGACGAGCCCGCGCTGGCCGGCTGGTTCAGCACCTTCCTGAAGGACGGCCGTCCGCCCAGAGCGGGAGAGATCATGAAGCTCCCCAACCATGCGCGCACGCTGGAAATGCTCCGGGACAGCGAATGCGAGAGCTTCTACCGCGGAGAGATCGCCGAGGCCATCGACGCCTTCTCCCGGGAGACCGGCGGCTATGTGCGGAAGGAGGACTATGCGGAGTGGGCGCCGGAATGGGTGAGGCCCGTGTCCGTCAATTACCGCGGCTACGATGTGTGGGAGCTCCCGCCGAACGGCCACGGCATCGTGCCCCTTATGGCGCTCAATATCCTGAAGGGCTTCGATTTCACCACCCGTGAGAGCGCGGAGACGCTCCACCGCCAGATGGAGGCCATGAAGATGGCCTTTGCCGACGGCGACCGCTATGTGACGGACCCGAAATACATGAAGGCCTCCGTGGCGGACCTGCTGTCCGACCGGTACGGGGAGGCGCGCCGCCGGGAGATTACCGGCCGGGCGCTCCAGCCGCACTACGACGATCCGAACTGCGGCGGCACGGTCTATCTCTGCACGGCCGACGAGGAGGGCAATATGGTGTCCTACATCCAGAGCAACTACTGCCACTTCGGCAGCGGCGTCGTTCTGCCCGGCTACGGCATCGCCTTCCAGAACCGGGGCTACAATTTCAGCCTCGATGAACATCACGTAAACTGCATCGCGCCGCACAAGCGGACCTACCACACGATCATTCCGGGCTTCCTCACCCGGGAGGGCCGGGCCGTGGGGCCGTTCGGCGTCATGGGCGGCTTCATGCAGCCGCAGGGCCATCTGCAGGTGGTGACCAATGTGATCGATTTCCACATGAATCCCCAGGAGGCGCTGGACGCACCGCGGTGGCAGTGGACAGGCGGCCTCCATTTCGATATGGAGCCGGGGATGCCCCTGCAGGTGGTGGAGCAGCTCCAGAATATGGGCCATGACATCCGCGTGCTGGAGGATATGTCCCAGTTCGGCCGGGGCGAGATCATCTGGAGAAATGAAGAGGGCGTCCTCGCAGGAGCGACGGAGCCCAGAGCGGACGGCGTGGCAGCCGCCTGGTAACGGTATGGCAGCGGAACGGAGGGGAACAGCATGAACAGCAGAGAATGGATACAGGCCGCCATCGCGGGAGAACGACCGGAGCGGATACCGGCGGCCTTCTGGCAGTCCGGCAGCAGGGGCGGTACCGCGGAGGACCACGCCCGGGCGGCGCTGGCGCTCGCTGAGGAATGGGAGAGCAGTCTCCTCATCACCGCGCCGGCAGCGGGATACAGCGGCGAGGATTACACCGCGCCGGGCTTCACCAAGGTGGGCGGCGTGGTGTACGTGACCGATCCCGGGGACTGGGGGCGCCTCTCCGGCAGCTCCGTCAATCACGGCGCGCTCGCCCGCGAGCAGGATGCGCTTCGGCAGATCCTGGCGGAGAAGAAGGGGGATATTCCGGTCCTCTTCCGGGTCACCAGCCCGCTCGCCACCATTTTCCGGCTCGCCTTCCACCTGCCCGAGGACATCCGCCGCGGCGCCGGACCGATGATCAAGGAAGCGCTGAAGACGGTCACGGAGACCACCTGCGCGCTGGTGCAGCGGGTCATCGAGCTCGGCGCGGACGGGATTTTCTTCGAGGCGCCGCTTGCCGATTACGAGCTCATCAGCGAGGCGGTCTACCGGGAATACGGCGCGCCCTACGATCTGGCGGTGCTCTCCGCCTCCTCCGGGTGGTGCAATGTCCTCTCCGCCGGCTGGACGAACTGCATGTTCCCCGTGCTCCGGAAATATCCCGTGCAGATCTTCGCATGGGATGCGGCCCAGTCCCTGCCGGACATCGCCGAGGCGCAGGACGTGATGGGCGTGTGCTGCATGACCGGCATTTCCCGGCGCCATCTGGAATTCGGCCTGCGCAATGAGGTGGAGCGAGATATCTGGCACGCGCTCCGCGCCACCGGCGGCCGGGGACTCATCCTTTCCGCCGGCGCGCCCGTCCAGCCCGGCCCGGGCATGGCCGCCTTCTTCCGGAAGGCCGTGCAGGATATCGGCGGCCGCCTCGGGCGGTGAAAGAAATTGGCGCTTCCTGTTGCAGAGAACGTCAGGATTTTATAAAATAAATTTATGTGATTATATCAGAAGGAGCCCTCATTACCGACTCCTCACTGCATTATCCGCACAAGGAGGAATCATCGAATGGCAAAATACAGCGCAGCCGCCATGCAGGCAAAAGGCAAAAGCGCCGAAGACAACATTTTCGCAGCCAATAACAGAGCCACCGCACTGGCCGACCAGATCGGCAAGGACAAGGTCATCAACGGCACTGTCGGCTCCATTCTGGACGAAGACGGCCAGCTCGTCATGCTCGACGTGATCCAGAGAGCATACAAGCGCCTCACCCCCCGTGAGATCGTGGCATACGCTCCGATCCAGGGCTATCCGGACTTCCTCGAGGACTGCATCGATCAGTGCTTCGGCCAGTCCCGTCCGGCAGGCTTCATCCGCGCCCTCTCCACCAGCGGCGGCACCGGTGCGCTCCACCACGTGGTGCACAACTACTCCTCCCCGGGAGATGAAGTGCTCATCACTGACTGGCACTGGGGCGCCTACGACAGCGTCATGATCGACGCCGGCCGCAAGGTCCGCACGTTCTCCTTCCTCACCGAAGACGGCCATTTCAATATGGAAAGCTTCCGGGAAAACCTGAACGACCTCGTAGCGAAACAGTACAATACGGTCATCATCCTGAACGGCATCGCCAATAACCCCACGGGCTACTGCATGTCCGACGACGAATGGGGCGCTGTGGCGCAGGCCTGCGCAGAAGCGGTGGACGGCAAGGATAAGAACGTCATCCTCGTACCGGACGTGGCCTATCTCGACTACAGCGGCGAAAAGGAAGAATGCCGCCGGTTCTTCAAGAAATTTGAAAATCTGCCGAAGAACGTGCTCACCGTCGTGGCCTACACCCTCTCCAAGGGCTTCACCCTCTACGGCCAGCGCATCGGCGCCATGATCTGCATCACCTCCGATGAAGACGTGGCTCAGGAATTCGTGGACATCAACCAGTACAGCAGCCGTGCATGCTGGTCCAACTCCAACAGCGCAGCCATGAAGGCCATGGCCTCCATCTGCGCCAATCCGGAAGAGATCCGCGAACTGGACGCTGAACGGGCGAAATACTACAAGCTCATTCAGGAACGGGCTGCGATCTTCATGAAGGAAGCAGACGAAGCAGGCGTGAAATACGTGCCCTACATTTCCGGCTTCTTCATCACCATCCCCATGGAAGGCGCAAAGGCCGTATGCGATACCCTGGAAAAAGAAGAACGGGTATTCCTCGTACCGCTGAAGAAAGGCATCCGCCTCGCCGTCTGCTCCGTATCGAAATCGGAGATCACCGGACTGGCATCCAAGATCGCCAGAGCCATGAAAGCCACCGGCGCAAAGCAGTAAGTACAGCTCATAAAAAAGACCCATGCGAAAGCACGGGCCTTTTTTTATTGCCTGTTTCCGGGAGGAAGCGCCTTTTTTTCTATATAGCGAAGGAGAGAGGCGCCTTTGGATACAGGGAAATTCCGGGCGGTGGACATAGAGAAATTTTATACCCGTCACATGCGGCATGCCTGTCCATAGAGCGGTAATACCGAAAGACAGGAATTTTTACAATGCACATATATATACCTTCGATCCGGGGTCAGAGGAAAGGAGGGGCGCGGACAGATTTCCGTGCGCAGACCGAAGACGAGGGAAGTATACACGTATGGAAAGGGGAATGCATTATGAATAAGATCTACAAAGTCGTGTGGAACGCCGCTCGAAACAGCTATATGGTGGGCTCCGAATTCATCCGCGGCAGCCATTCCGCAGGGAGCCGCCGGATCTCCGGACGGAAACTGAAAGGCCTCGTGGCCGCCGCGCTGCTGGCCGGCGCCATCCTCTCACCCGCCGGCCTCATGCCCGCTTCGGCAAACTGGACGGGGTATGCAACAAATGAAGAACTTGCAGGGGAAGCTTATACCAGATATCAAGAGGACCAGAAGTTAGAGGGCGACATCAGCGATCTGCAGGGACAGGTTAACAGTCAGAAGAGTACCATTGGCAATTTGAAGAAGAATGATTGGGAACAGAATAAAGATATTGCCGGGCTGAAACAGGATGTGGCAGCCAATAACCGGCTGGATGCTGTGCAGAGTGGTGCGATCATCGGCGGCATGATTCATGACGTAGTACAGGATGCAGCCATTGACCACAACTATGAGATTGATAAAGCGCAGGGCGAAGCAATCGGCGATTTGAAGCAGGATAACAAAGCCCAGTGGGGAGCCATTGTAGGAGGACAGATCCATGACGCGATCCAGGATGGAGCGATCGTTGGCGGCATGATTAAAGACGCGGCACAGGACGCGGCCATTGACCACAACTATGCCATTGATAAAGCGCAGGGCGAAGCGATCGGCGATCTGAAGCACGAAAATGACGCTCAGTGGGGAGCCATTGTAGGAGGACAGATCCATGACGCGATTCAGGATGGAGCGATCGTCGGCGGCATGATCCATGATGCAGTGCAGGATGCAGCCATTGATCACAACTATGAGATTGATAAAGAACAAAATATCCGTCTGGATACTGTGGAAGAAGTAAATAAAGACCAGCAGGGCCAGCTTGACAGCGTGAGAGGTGAAATCGGTCAGGAAGTGGCAGACAGAGCCGAAGCGGACAAGGAACTGCAGAGTCAGATCAATGACCATTCCAGCCAGCTCGACAGCGTGAGAGGTGAAATCGGTCAGGAAGTGGCAGACAGAGCCGAAGCGGACAAGGAACTGCAGAGTCAGATTGATGATCATTCCAACCGTCTGGACAATGTGGAAGAAGAAGCAAAGAAGCATACCACAGTCAGCACGACGGACAGCAATATCCAGCTGACGGAAACTGTGAATGACAAGGGCGGCCGGGATTATCACATCGCGCTGAATCCGGATCTGAAAGTGGATACCGTACAGGCGCAGAGCGGCTCCTTTGGAAATATCCAGATCAATGGTACAGATGAAAACGGGCAGGCCACCAATACCATCAACGGGCTGGGCAATACCACCTGGGATGGAGTGAATTTCACTTCCGGACAGGCCGCTACTGAAAACCAGCTCTGGACTGTACAGCAGGATGTCAACGCCAATATGGCGGCCATCGGCAGCCTGAACAGCCGGGTCAATACCCTTGACGGCCGCATCGACAAGGTGGGTGCCAATGCGGCAGCTCTCGCAGCGCTCCATCCGCTCGATTTCGATCCCGATGACAAGTGGGATTTCGCGGCAGGGTACGGCAATTACGGCAATGAAAATGCCATGGCTGTAGGCGCCTTCTACCGTCCGAATGAAGACACCATGTTCAGCGTGGGCGGCAGCTTCGGCACCGGCGAAAACATGGTCAATGCCGGCGTTTCCTTCAAGATCGGACAGGGCAACCACGTATCCACCTCCCGCGTGGCCATGGCCAAGGAAATTGAGACCCTCCGCCACAACGTGGCACAGCTGACTGAACTGATGAACCAGCTTGTAGGAGCCAAGGACCAGATCAGCAATAGCATGACCACTCCTTTCCCGGATGTGCCGGAAAATCACTGGGCCTATGAAACGGTCGAACAGATGCGTGAACGGGGCATCGTGGAAGGCTATCCGGACGGCACCTTCGGCGGCGACCGGCAGATGACCCGCTATGAATTTGCGACCATCGTATACCGGGCTCTCCAGAAGGGCATCGGCATGAATGAGGACATCCAGCGTCTGGTGGATGAATTCAAACCCGAGCTGGCGCTGATCCGCGTGGATACGATCGCTCAGGACAGCGAGGGCAATCCGACCATCGAACGGGTGCGGGTCAATAAGGCCTGAGCGGCGCATCATGGAAAGGGAGCTTGTATGTCCCGTGTGCGGGAAGGTCTTTCGTTCCAGGTGGGGCGCACAGCGGTTCTGCAGTGCAGGCTGCCGCAGATACAGCTACCGCAAGAACGGGATCTCCCATGAGGAGTCTGCCGGCGGGACGGAAAGCATCCGTACCTTCTACTGTGCCCGCTGCGGCAAAAAGGTGGACGTGACGGATATCAGAGACCGCCGGACCCGGTTCTGCTGCTCTCACTGCGAGCGCATGTACTGGAAGCATCCGCGGAAAGACAAGAAGAAAACCGATCAGAATCAGGCCTGAAAAAAGGCGGCGTTCTCAGGAACGCCGCCTTTTGCTGTGCATACCGACAGGTGGGAAGAGAGAGCTCCGGCAGGGAAGTCCTGCGGTCATCGCAGAAATATAAGGCATCTCAGGATGCGATACGGAGGGAAAAGCCCGCAGAAGCAGGAACTGCCGCTTCCGCGGGAAGAAGTATAAAAGCCCCCGGCACGGAACGGGCTGCCTGCGGCAGGGGCTGTGCAGGCGCGATGCGGGGCGCAGGAATTGGCTCCTGAAAAAATCCGGCCCCTCTTTTATTGGAGGAGACCGGACGGTGCAGAAAAATCATATCTTGTATTTTGCCTGAAACGGGGCCGGAAATGGCGGTGCGGGCAGAAAAGGAGTAAGGAATCAGGACACCAAAAAACGCCGGAAAACCGGCGTTTTTCTTATTTCTTGTGGATATGGAACGGCGGATAGGTGGCCAGATTCGGAGCGGGCTGGAGACGGTAGGTCTTGACCGCGTAGATGATGAGGCCGGAGATTGTAACGATGAGGCCGTCCATGATGATATCCCAGCCGCAGCCGTATACGGCATAGACGCTGTATACCGCGCCGCAGACGGCGGTGAAGTTGGTGAATTTCGCCTTCCGGCCGGTGAGTCCTTCTTCCTTCTGGAGGGTCGGAACGGAGAACATGGCGAGAAGGTAGGGGATCAGATTGACCATGACAGCCAGATTGATGAGGATGTTGAACTGCTTCAGCAGGGTCGGGCTGATGGTGGAAAGGGTCAGGATGGACTGGATGGTGACCAGTGCGATGATGGCCACATAGGGAGAACGGAAACGGTTCACCTTCGTCAGAACGGACGGGAAGTGGCCGAGGCTCGCTGCATTCCGCACCACTTCGGAAATGGTGAACTGCCATGCCGTAAGGGATACGAAGCAGGAGCAGACGAGCATGCCGGAAACGATGAGCGCCGCGGTATCGCCGAACATGGCCGCATAGGCCAGACCGAAGGGCGCTTCGGAACCGATGAGCTGATCATAGGGAACAAGGCCGCCGATGATGGCCGTGGATACGGTGTAGACGAATCCCGCGAGAAGGGTGCCAGCCAGCACCGCGATGGGTACGTTTTTCGTGGGATTTTCCACGGCTTCTGCATTGGCGCAGGCCGTTTCCAGTCCGAGGAAGGCCCAGAGGATCACCGCGATAGAGTCGCGCATGGTGATGGTGAAGGGCATGTCATAGGGATTCCAGGCGGCGCTGTAGATGGTCGGATCGAAGAAATACCAGCCGGCGAGGAGCAGTCCCGCTACAGGAGTGAGCACGCAGATGACGCCCAGCGTGGAGAAGCGGCCCGCTTCCTTCGGTCCTCCGAAGCTGATGGAGGCGGCAAGCATGAGGATGCCGATGGTGGCAGCGCAGACCTCAATGGGGGAAAGGCTGAAGCCGAAGAAATAGGATGCATAGCTGACCACGCCGGTCGCGATGGCGATGTTGGCGATGATGAGGGAAATCGCGTAGGTGAAGTTCGACAGGAAGTTGCCTGCCCGGCCGAAGCGGTATTCCGCATAGCCGCCCATGCCTCCGCTCTTTTTGCCGTACATTCCGCACACAGAAAAAGCGTAGGCCAGAAGCGTGGCGCCTATGGAGGCCAGAATCCATGCGAAAATGGATACCGTGCCGATTTCTGCGAGCTTGGACGGCAGAAGGATGATTCCCGATCCCATCATGTTGATGGCTGTGACTGTTGTGAGCTGTATCACTCCCATTTTTTTACTCTTGGACAAGGTGTTTCCCTTCTTTCTCGATCAATTCGTGAATGGCTTCACGTGGGAAAGTTTGTCCCGGATAGACTGGCTCCGGAATGGCCGCGCTGCTTTTCAGGGCAAGCAGGAACCCCATTTGCTTTCGTGGGAGGCAGGGGCTGTTACCATCTTCCGGGATGGCCTGCCTGATGGTGAAAGAAACAGGGTATAAAAGAAAACCATGTGCCGTTCGGGTGCTGCTCAGCTGCACGTTCATGCAGGGCGCACCGCCGCTTTGTGTTCAACAATATAACATAGATGAATGGCGAGTACAAGAGGAAAAATGAAAAAATTTTTCTGCGGACTTTTGAGGAGTTTCGAGGAGTAAGGCAAAAAACGAAGAAAAATGGAGAAAAAGCACTGCCATTCCGGATTGCCATGGATTGGCATGATCTATCCATTTTTGCCATGATTTTTCAGGGGAATTTCAGGGCGTGCCCGAAAGTGTCCGTATCGTGGGCGTTCCGGGGTTTTTCCCTCGTTTTTCATCCTGTATATAGATGCATAATCATGCAAATTTCATGAATATTTTGCCCATAGATGAAAAATAAGGTCCCGCCCGATTTGACTGTGAGGGCCGAAAATCGGCCAGAAACGGCCGGTACGGTCCAAATTGGGAAAATTTACTTTTCACGGAGGGAAAATTCTGATGCCTCGCATTTTCTATAAGGCCATAGAAATCTTTTTTATAAGCCGGGAAATCACCGGCCGGACGGGGCCCGGCGCAGGGGTCATCAAAAAAAGACGGAAGAAAATTTCCGTCTTTTTTCAAATATTCTGCGATTACAGAGCAGCCGGAGCAGCTTCTCCGGAATCGTCGAGCTTGCCCTTCAGGTCGTGGTCGGTCATGGCGCATACCGCGGAGTCGGACCAGACGTTTTCTGCGGTCTCGATCATGTCGATGATGGTGTAGATCGGCAGGATGATGCCCATGAGGCCTACCGGAGCGCCGATGGAGGACATAAGGGAGAGGGTCAGGAAATAGCAGCCCATCGGGACGCCTGCATTGCCTACGGCAGCGAGGACGGCGATGAAGAGCCAGGTGATCATGGTGCCCAGAGAGAGCTCATACCCGGCATTCTGCATGACGAAAAGCGAGGTGACGAGAATGAAAGCGGCGCAGCCGTTCATATTGATGGTGGTGCAGATCGGCAGAACGAAGCGGGAGACCTTCGGATTGACCTTCAGATTCTGTTCCGCGCAGGCCAGCGTGACAGGCAGCGTGCCGGCGGAGCTCTTCGTGAAGAGCGCCACGGCCAGCGCCGGGGACATCTGACGGAATACGCGGATCGGATTCAGGCCGCGGAGCAGGAGAATGAGCGGCAGCACGATGAAGATCTGGACGGCATTGCCGCCGAGGACGATGAGGGTGTACTTGCCGAGAGCGCCCACGATGACACCCGCTTCGATCTGTGCGGAAAGCTGTCCTGCAAAGGCCACAATGCCCACGGGCAGAATGAAGAGCAGTGCGCGGATGAGGGTGAAGAACATTTCCTGCGCGCCCATGATGACCTTCAGGAGCTGCGCCCGGTTTTCCGTGCGGGGCATGAAGGCCAGCGCAAGGCCGACGGAGGCGGCAATGATCATGACAGAGAGGACATTGCCGGAAACGAACGGCTGAAGCGCGTTATTCGGGATGACGGACAGGATGTGGTCGTAGTAGGAGAGCGATTTGAAATTGCCCAGCGGCACCGCAGACTGGCCGGAAGCGAGAAGATCCATGGGCAGATTGTCCGGTGCGATCACCAGATAGAAGCCCAGGCCGATGGCAGCGGCGCAGATGGTGGTGAGCAGGGTGTAGATGACGGCATGGCCGAAGATGCGGCCCGTATCCCGGTTGCCCCCCAGCTCGGCCAGCGTGGTAATCACGGCCAGCGTGATGGTCGGAATGGCGATGAACTGGAACAGGCGGGTGAAAACGGTGGCCACGAAGTTGAACAGCTCGTTCAGCGGCTGAATGCCCATCCAGCCCAGAACGCCGCCGAGAATGAGTGCGCCGAACCAGAGCGCGAACTGCCGGCCCTGATTTTTCGGCTTATTCTGGCGAATGGCCTGCTGCGCGGTCTCCCGTACATTGGCCGGTTTGTTGGAATCGTTCATATGTATCCCCCTTTTCTTTGATACGACATATGAATGCTTAAAGAATAGACAGGTGAATTTTGTCTCATCTTACGATGATATTATATCATATATGACGCATAAGAAAGGGATAAAGTATAAAATTTTAAGAAAGTTTCATGGGAAATGACAGCCTATATGGAAGCGGCAGCCCCGAAGGAAAAAGGACAAATCCATTGAGGCTGCCGTAATGATAAAGAAAAAGCTATCGAAGAAGGGGCGTTTCAGGCAGAGAAGGATATTAGACAGGGAAAGGCGTTCCGGATATGGCCGCTGTCCGGCTGTATTCCGGGCAAACGAAAAGACCCCGCACGGGGCGGGATCTTTTTCAAAGGAAAGGGGAAGCTTATTTTTTGTCGGCTTCGGCCATTTCCTTGAGCATATCGTCGTAGGACTTCTGAATACGCACGTAGTTGGCGCGCCGTTCCTTCGCATCGCGTTCGGTCTTTTCGAAGAGTTCTTCCGCTTTGTCGGGGAAGAGAGTAGCGAGGCTGGAGAAGCGGACTTCGCCGAGGAGGTATTCGCGGAAATTGCCTTTCGGCGGACGGCTGTCCAGATGGAACGGGTTCTTGCCCTGTTCGAGGAGCGTCGGGTTGTAGCGCCAGTTGCACCAGTAGCCGCATTCCACAGCCCGTTTTTCTTCATCCTGGCTCTTGCCCATGCCGGCTTTGAGGCCGTGGTTGATGCACGGGGAGTACGCGATGATGAGGGACGGACCCGGATAGTTTTCCGCTTCGGTGATGGCTTTGATGGCCTGATTCATGTCGGCGCCGAGAGCGATCTGAGCGACATAGATGTAGCCGTAGGAAACGGCGATCATGCCGAGATCTTTCTTCTTCGTCTTTTTGCCGGATGCGGCGAATTTCGCGATAGCAGCTGCCGGCGTGGACTTGGAGGACTGTCCGCCCGTATTGGAGTAGACTTCCGTATCGAGAACGAGGACGTTCACGTCTTCCCCGGAAGCGAGGACCTGATCGAGGCCGCCCGAAGCCGATATCATAGGCCCAGCCGTCGCCGCCGAAGATCCACTGGCTGCGTTTGATGAAGTGATCCTTCATGTCGAGCAGCTCTTTGTATTCCGGATGCTGTGCCACTTCTGCACGGAGGGCCGCTTCGAATCTCTGCGCGCGGTCTCTGGTGCCTTCGCCCTGATCCTTCTTGTCGAGCCATTCCTGCATGACGGCTTTCGTATCGTCGTCAGCGGCCGGCAGGAGGGCTTCCACGCGGGAAGCGAGGCGGTCGCGGAGCTTCGTTTCGCCCAGGTGCATGCCGAGGCCGAATTCCGCATTGTCTTCAAAGAGGGAGTTCGCCCAGGCCGGGCCGCAGCCTTCTGCATTGGTGGTGTACGGCATGGACGGAGCGGACGCACCGTAAATGGAGGAGCAGCCCGTCGCATTGGCGATGTTCATGCGGTCGCCGAAGAGCTGGGTCACCAGATGGACGTACGGCGTTTCGCCGCAGCCTGCACAGGCGCCGGAGAATTCGAAGTAGGTCGGTTCGAACATCGCGCCGCGGATGGTGTTCTTGTTCACCGGATTGGCCTTGCGGGGCAGGGTCATGGCGTAATCCCACAGCTTCTGCTTGTCCAGCTGGGTCTCGATCGGCTTCATGACGAGAGCCTTGTTGCGGGCCGGGCAGGTGTTGGCGCAGATGCCGCAGCCGTAGCAGTCCTGCGGATCGATGACGATGCGGAATTTGAGTCCCTTCACCGGGCCTTGGAAATCACGGACGATGAATCCTTCCGGTGCCTTTTCCACTTCTTCTTCCGTGGCGAGGACCGGACGGATGGTGGCGTGTGGGCAGGAAGCGGCGCACTGGTTGCACTGGATGCAGTTTTCAGGAATCCATTCCGGGACGCTGATGGCTGCGGTGGGACGTTCATATTTGGACGTGCCGGACGGGAAGGTGCCGTCTTCGATGCCCTTGAAGGTGGATACCGGCAGGTCGTCGCCTTCCTGGCGGTTCATGACGTCGCATACGTCGGAAATGAATTCCGGACGTTCCACCACTTCACGGCTGCCGCCGGTGGTGGCATGAGCCCATTCTTCCGGAATGGTCACTTCGATCGGTGCGGAAATGCCCGCATCGACAGCGGCGTTGTTCATGTCGACCACGTCCTGGCCCTTGCGGCCGTAGGAGTGCTGGTTGGCTTCCTTCAGGTATTTCACCGCGTCTTCCACGGGGATGATCTTGGTCAGCGCAAAGAATGCGGACTGCATGATCATGTTGATGCGGCTGCCGAGGCCGATGTCCTCGGCGATCTTGAAGGCATCCATGATGTAGAATTTCGCGTGGAGCTTGGCGAGCTTGCGCTTCATCATTGCCGGGAGCATGGCGTCCAGCTCTTCCGGCTTCCACTGGCAGTTCAGCAGGAATACGCCGCCGTCCTTGAAGCCGCGGAGCAGGTCGTATTTATACACATACGACGGGCGGTGGCAGGCGATGTAGTCTGCCTGGCGGATCAGATAGGGCCGGCGGATCGGGTCCGGGCCGAAGCGCAGATGGGAAATGGTGACGCCGCCGGATTTCTTGGAATCGTAGGCGAAATAGCCCTGCGCGTACATATCGGTGTAGTCGCCGATGATCTTGATGGCGTTCTTGTTGGCGCCGACGGTGCCGTCAGAACCGAAGCCCCAGAATTTGCAGGAAACGGTGCGGTCAGGCATAGCCGGTACCGATGCCGGATCGAGAGACAGATTCGTCACGTCATCCTTGATGCTGAGGGTGAAGTTGTGGCGCGGATTGTCTTCCTTGAGATGTTCATACACAGCCGTGATGTCTTCCGGTACGACGTCCTTGGAGCCGAGGCCGTAGCGGCCGCCGCAGACGCGGATGTCGAGGCCGGAGGCAGCGATGGCGCTCTGTACGTCCAGATAGAGCGGTTCGCCGAGAGCGCCCGGTTCGCGGGTGCGGTCGAGCACAGCCACCTTTTTCACCGTCTTCGGGAGAGCGGCGATGAAGTCCTTCACGGAGAACGGACGATAGAGGTGAACGTTTACGAGGCCCACCTTTTCGCCGTGTGCGTTGAGGGCATCGGCCACATCCTTGGCGATGTCGGTGACGGAGCCGATGGCGATGATGACGCGGTCTGCATCTTCTGCACCGTAGTAGTCAAAGAGATGATACTGACGGCCGGTGAGCTTGGCGATCTCATCCATGTAGCCCTGTACGATGGCGGGCAGCGCATCGTAGTAGGGATTGGCTGCTTCGCAGTGCTGGAAGTAAATGTCCGGATTTTCTGCGGTGCCGCGGATGACCGGATGATCCGGAGAGAGCGCGCGGGCGCGGAATTCGGCGAGGGCTTTCTGATCGATCAGGGGAGCCAGTTCGTCGTAGCCGAGGACTTCGACCTTCTGGATCTCATGGCTCGTACGGAAGCCGTCGAAGAAGTTGATGAAAGGTACGCGGCCCTTGATGGCAGCGAGATGTGCCACGGCAGCGAGATCCATGATTTCCTGTACGTTGGCTTCTGCCAGCATGGCGCAGCCGGTCGCACGGGCGCTCATGACGTCCTGATGGTCGCCGAAGATGGAGAGCGCGTGATTGGCCAGCGCGCGTGCTGCGATGTGGAATACGCCCGGCAGCAGTTCGCCTGCTACCTTGTACATATTCGGGATCATCAGCAGCATGCCCTGGGAAGCGGTATACGTCGTTGTGAGCGCGCCGCTCTGGAGCGAGCCGTGGAATGCGCCTGCGGCGCCGCCTTCAGCCTGCATCTCCACGACGCGGACCGTGTCTCCGAAAATGTTCTTCCGACCGTGCGCCGCCCATTCATCCACGGATTCAGCCATCGGAGAGGAAGGTGTGATCGGATAGATGGCAGCCACTTCGGTGAAAGCGTAGGAAATGTACGCTGCCGCAGTGTTGCCGTCCATGGTCTTCATTTGTCTCATGGAAAAAACACCTCTTTGAATTCTTTACTCAAAACATTTGCGAATACAGCAGGAATTGGGTACAATGTAACTATGATAATTTCGCATAGAAGCTCCAAATTATTTCATAAAGAAGAGATTTGGATTCCATGCGTTCGTCGTGCGTGCGTATTCATGCTGTAATCCTATACATTATAAGGGATGAGGCTGGAATGTACAAGAAAAGAAGCGGCCGGCAGCACCGGACGGAGAAATTTGAAAAGAGGGAAACGGAATGGATTACAGACATTTGAAATATTTTCTGGAGGTGGCTTCGCAGAAGAGTTTCAGCAAGGCAGCCCGCAACCTGCACATCTCCCAGTCGGCCATCAGCCGCATGATCAAGTCGCTGGAGGATGAGATCGGCGTGACGCTGTTCATCCGCAACGCCAAGACGGTGGAGCTCACCGCGCCGGGAACGATCTTTCTGAATTATGCGAAGCGCTGCGTCTTTTCCTTTGAACATCTGAAATCGGATTTTGAAAACGAATTCAATCTCAAGCAGGACACCATCGAGATCGGCCTGCCGCCCATCACGGACGCGCACGTATTTGCCAAGCTGCTCGGGGAATTCAAGAAAAATTATCCGCAGATCGAAATCAAGCTCTACGAGCACGGCTCCAAGATCGTGGAATCGTCCGTGCAGGAGGGCATCATCGACGTGGGCATCATCTGTACGATTCCGAACAAGGATTTCGAATCGTTCTTCCTGTCCAATGACGATGTGTGCGTCGTCATGCCCCGGGAATGCCCGCTGGTGGAAAACAAGACGGTTCCCATGAAGCTCCTCGCGGATTATCCGCTGGTGCTGTACCGGGACGACTTCAATATGCATGATGACATCCTCAATACGTGCAGCAAGATCGGCTTCGCGCCGAAGGTGGTCTTTGAGACGAGCCAGCGCGAGCTGATGATCCAGACCGTGTCGTCCGGCCTCGGCGTGGCGCTGCTCCCGAGCCGGCTCTGCCCGAAGAATTCCGACGAGAGTCCGGTGGTGGTGCGCCGTCTGGTGGAACCGGAAATGACCCATCATCTGTATGCGATCTGGAAGAAGGGGCGCTACCTGTCCAGAGCGGCCCGGCTGTGGATCGAATTCACCAAGGGCCATCTGGCGCTGCTCAATGCGGACAAGCCCTACGAAGTGTGACCCATGAAAGCATTTTTCCGCCGGAAGGAGAACTGTCTGTTCCTCGGCATCATCGCGGCGCTGCTGGCGTTCATTTCCTGGCAGGAGAGCCAGATCGCCGATCTGCAGGAACGGATGATGAATATAGAATCGTCGAAATACGATGACCAGCTCACGAATCTCTACTGGAAGGGCGGCCTCGTGGACGATACGCTGGAGGAATACGGCAAGGACATCCACCATCTGCAGAAAAAGAGCAGCGAGCAGGAATGGCGGCTCATGCAGCTGGAATGGGATGTGTACGGCAAATGAAAAATTCCGGAGATGGTCTCCGGAATTTTTTTGATGGAAATTTTCAGGAAGAGCGGTCCCGGGGCCGGAAAAATTTCCCTTTTTGCCGGTAAAAGCGCTGTTTCTGCGGCGTCATCATGGTACAATAAAAGAATACCGCAGACACTGATTGTGTAGTTTATATATATAGGAGAAATAATGATTTTCACGCAGATCCAGGGACTCTTCATGACCATGCGCCTCTGGGATATTCTGGATATCCTGGTGGTCGCCTTTTTCCTGTACCGGCTGTATATGCTCATCCGCAATACCCGCGCCACGGCGCTGGTAAAAGGAATGGCCGTACTGGGAGCGCTGACGCTCGTGGCGGGCTGGCTCCAGCTCCACGCCGTATCGTGGATTCTGGAAAAGCTGATGACCATGCTCATCGTGGCGCTGCCGGTGGTCTTTCAGCCGGAGCTGCGCCGCGCGCTGGAGCAGATCGGCCGGGGCAAATTCTATATCACCAACAGCATCATGAGCGATACGGACCGCGCCGCCGTGATCGACAGCGTGACGGAGGCGGCGGAGGTGATGTCCAAGAACCGCATCGGCGCGCTCATCGTCTTTGAACGGTCCACGGGGCTCGACGACTACATCGACACGGGCATCCGCATCGAGGGCATCGTGTCGAAGGAGCTCCTGGGCAATATCTTCATTGTCAATACGCCGCTCCATGACGGGGCCGTCATCATCCGGGACAACCGGGTCATGGCGGCGGGATGCCTCCTGCCGCTCACCCGGGACCGGTCGCTGTCCTCCGAGCTGGGGACGCGCCACCGGGCGGCCATCGGCATTTCCGAGATGGCGGACTGCGTGGTGGTCGTGGTCAGCGAGGAGACCGGGACGATCTCCTACACCTACGGCGGCCACATCTACCGCCACATCGACGGGGAGACGCTCCGCAACCGCCTGCGCTCCTTCATGGTGATGAACCGGAGCCATACCGGCATGGTGAATGACATCGTTCAGAAATGGAGGGCACAGAAATGAAATATACCAAGTTTCACTGGTGGCTTCCGAAGGTGCTCTGCCTCATCGCGGCCAGCGTATTCTGGCTTTATGTGATGAATGAGCAGAACCCCATCATGACGAGCACCTATACCGTGCCGGTGGAGGTGCGGAATCTGGACCGCTCTCTGGTGGCGCTGAACGTGCCGAAGTCGGTGCGGGTGGATGTGAGCATGAGCCGGAACAATCTGATGCGCCTCCGGAGCGATGACATCCACGCCTATGTGGATCTTCAGAATGTGACCGACGGGGAGTACCCGAATACGAAGATCGCCGTGAGCGTGCCCGGAGACGGGGAAGCCGTATCGGTCACGCCGGGCTATTTCGACCTGACCATCGATCCGTATGCGGTGAAGTCGCTCCCCATCACGGTGAACTTCTTCGGCAATCTGCCCTCCGGCTACAAGGCCAATCTCAAGACAGCCACGCCGTCCAGCCTGACCGTGGCGGGCAGCAGCAGCAGCGTCGCCGCGGTGAACCGGGCGGTGGCCTCGGTCAATCTGACGGGCAAGACCGCAGGCTTCACAGAATTTGATTCCATCAGCGTCATGGACGAGGACGGCAATACCGTGACGGGCATCGACGTCATGCCCACGCAGGTGCGCGTCACCGTGGATGTGACGGAGGAGACCAAGACGGCCAATGTGCCGCTCACGGCCCGCGTGAAGGGCACTCCCGCCGCAGGCTACCGGGCAGGGCAGCCGCTCGCGTCGCCTCTCGTGGCGACCGTCACCGCGCCGGGGAGCGTGCTCGACCATCTGAAGAGCATCAATCTGGGCGAGATCGATGTGACCGGCGCTTCTTCCGACGTGACGGTGCAGCTGCCGGTGCCGCTTCCCGAGGGGGCGACCTCCGTACCGCAGACGGCTTCGGTGACCGTGCCCGTGACGGCGGCGGAATGACCGGCGCTTGACGGAATGTGCGGGCGGCGGTATGATTTTCACGTTGCAGAAGAACGAAAAACAATAAAAGATCTGCATTAGGACAGGGAGGATGGAAATGGTTAGATTATTTGGTACCGACGGTGTACGCGGCGTCGTGAATTCGACTCTCATGCCGGAGCTGGCATATCAGATGGGACGGGCGGCAGGTGCATATTTCTGCCGGGCCGGCGGCTCCCGCCGGTTTCTCATCGGCCGGGACACCCGCATTTCCGGCGGCATGATCGAAGCGGCGCTGGCAGCGGGGCTCTGCTCCTCCGGCGTCAGTGTCGATCTGGCCGGCATCATCCCCACGCCGGGCGTGGCATACCTCACGCGCACGAAGGACTACGATGCAGGCGTGGTGATCTCCGCCTCGCACAATCCGTTCCCGGACAACGGCATCAAATTCTTTGACGGACAGGGTTACAAGCTGCCCGATGCGACGGAGGAAGAGATCGAAAATCTGCTCCGCCATGTGGACGGCCCGGAAATTCCCCGCCCCACCGGCGCAGAGATCGGCGAGATCCGCCGCGTGCCGGAGCTGGCTCAGGAATATCTGGCGTATGTGCGCTCCACCGTCAAGGCGGATTTCACGGGCATGAAGATCGTTACCGACTCCGCCAACGGCGCGGCCAGCCATTTCCTGCCGGGACTTCTCCGCGAGCTCGGCGCGGACGTGACGGCCCTTTCGTGCGAACCGAACGGCATCAATATCAATGATCACTGCGGCTCCACCCACATCGAGCACCTCCAGGAAGAGGTGGTGCGCCTCGGCGCGGACTGCGGCATCGCCAATGACGGCGACGCGGACCGGTGCCTCTTCGTGGATGAGAAGGGACGCGTCCTCGACGGCGACCACATCATGGTCCTCAATGCGCTCCGCATGAAGAAGGAAGGCCGCCTGGCTGACGATATGGTGGTCGGCACGGTGATGAGCAATCTGGGCTTCGGCAAGGCGCTGGAAAAATTCGGCTGCCACACCGTGGCGACCCAGGTGGGCGACCGGTACGTGCTGGAGGAAATGCGGAAGCACGGCTACTCCATCGGCGGCGAGCAGTCCGGCCACATCATTTTCTCCGAATTTAATACCACCGGCGACGGCCTGATCACGGCCGTGCAGACACTGTCCGTGCTGAAGGCCGAGGGCCGTCCGCTGTCCGAGCTGGGCGCACTCATGACGGACTATCCGCAGATCCTGAAAAACGTGGAAGTATACAGCAAGAACGGCTGGGAGGAAAATGAGCTCATCGCCGCGGCCATCGAAGCGGGCGAAGAGGAGCTCGGCGGAGAAGGACGCATCCTCGTGCGCGCCTCCGGGACGGAACCGCTCATCCGCGTCATGGGCGAGGGCCCGTCGGAAGAGCAGCTCGAACGCATCGTGGACGACATCGCCTCCGTGGTCGATCAGGAACTCGGCGTGAACCACAAATAATCCGGCGAATAAACGGCAAAAAAAAAGAAAGCTCTGTGAACGATTTCACAGGGCTTTTTTGCTGCGTTTTTTTATTTCAGCTCGTCGCCGCGGAGGATGAGCTCCGCCATCTTCTGGCGGTCCTCGTCGCAGAAGCGGATCTCGCCGTCGTCGAGGCACTGCTTGTAGAAATTTTTCTTCCACCGCACGGTGGCGAGGACCTTTTTCAGATCGGCGAGCTGCCGGAGCACTTCTTCTTCTTTTTTTGCGAAGAGCTCGTACCGCTTCTCCACGGAGTCGAAGCCTTTGTCGCACCAGTCGATGTACTGGCGGATGTCGTGGATGCTCATGCCCGCTTTCTTCAGGCATTCGATGGTATTCAGCATGACCACGTCCCGCTCGGTGAAGACGCGCCGGCCGCTGTGGCTGCGCTTCACGTGGCGCAGGAGCCCTTCGTCGTCGTAGTAGCGCAGGGTGTGGGTGGTGAGATGCATTTTCGAGGCGAGCTCGCCGATGGTGTATTCCATAAGAGACCTCCTGAAAAAATTTTTGAGAAAATCCTTGACTTTGGGTTAACTCGAAGATTTATGCTTAGTATAGCAGAAGGGAAAGAGAAAGACAAGGGAGCGCGCCCCGCAGATTTCCCGAAGGAGCTGGAGTGGAAAGGAGAGATGACGATGAAAGCCATACAGGCCATCCTGATCGGCGCCATGATCGGCGCGGCAGCATGGGGCGGCGCGGCGTCCGTCCGGGCGGCGGAAACGCCGGCGGCGCCCGCAGTGAGCACAAAGGAGGAAACAGTCATGCAGGGAAAGACATACAGCAGCATTCCGGAGGATCAGATCTTCCCGTACAAGGGCAACCAGTGGGGGCTCGTCTATGACGGGGCCATTCGGGAGAACGTGCCCGGACAGGTCCAGATCCATCCCATCACGTACGAGCTCGACGGCGTGGCCGTCGCGGCGAACGTGTACACGCCCGCCGGGTACGATCCGCAGAAATCCTACGCGGCGGTGGCCGTGGCGCATCCGAACGGCGGCACGAAGGAGCAGGTGGCCGGGCTCTACGCTCAGCGCCTCGCGGAAGCGGGCTTCATCACCATCGCGGCGGACGCGTCCTATCAGGGCGCGAGCGGCGGGGAGCCGCGCCATCTGGACGTGCCGGCGCACCGCATCGAGGACGTGCACGGCATGGTGGACATCCTCTCCATTTTCCCCGGCGTGGATAAGACCCGCATCGGCGCGCTCGGCATCTGCGGAGGCGGCGGCTACACGCTGGCGGCGGTCCAGACCGATCCCCGCGTGGCGGCCGTGGCGACGCTCTCCATGTTCAACAGCGGCATCGTCCGCCGGGACGGCTACGGCGTGACCCATCCGGACCCGGAGACGGCGCAGAAGACGCTTGCCCAGGCCGCGGCGGCCCGCCAGAAAGAAGTGGAGACCGGGGTCATCGACCTCACGCCGAACATGACGGAGACGCTCACGCCGGAGGAAGCGGACAAGCTGCCCTTTGACCTCTACCGCGAAGGCTATTACTACTACGGGAAGGATTACTACCATCCGAACGACACGTTCAGCTACACCGTATCCAGCTTGATGGACCTCGTCGCCTTCGATGCGGCGCAGAACATGGCGCTCATCCGCCAGCCTCTCCTCATGATCGCCGGAAGCCGCGCAGACTCCCTCTACATGACGGAGGACGCCTTCGCGAAAGCGACCGGCACGGCGGACAAGGAGCTCTTCCTTGTGCCCGGCGCGACGCACATCCAGACCTACTGGGTGAAAGACTATGTGGACACCATCGCGGACAAGCTCACATCGTTCTTCATTGCGAAGCTGGCCCGGAAATAAGGAGGACGCCATGAAACGCATCTTCACGGCTGCGCTGGCCGCCGCGCTCCTCGCGGGAGCGCCCGCCATGGCGGCGGACTGGCCGGCGGGGCAGATGGTGGTCTCCGGGGCGGACATCACCTCCGCCTGGGCCGGAGCGGACCATTTTACCGGCCGCGTGCGGATGGAAAGCCTCTTCCCCGCCGCCGGGGATTTCCAGGCCTACGGCGCGCGCGTCACCTTCGAGCCGGGCGCGCGCACGCACTGGCACATCCATCCTGCGGGGCAGGTGCTCATCGTCACGGACGGCGCGGGCTATACCAAGGAGTGGGGCAGGCCGGCCGTGCGTCTCCGCCCGGGAGACGTGGTGCGCTGTCCGCCGGGGGTGAAACACTGGCACGGCGCGGGACCGAAGACCGCCATGACGCATATCGCCATTTCCGAGATCGGGAGCGCCCCCGTGGCGTGGCTCGAACCGGTGAAAGATAGCGGATATCCGAAAGATTGAGTCCATAGAAAGGAGCCTTCCCATGAAACGAAAGCACTTCGCCGTCCTGGCGCTCGGATGCTTCGCCGCAGCGGCCGTCGCCGCCTGCACCGCGCAGGAGGACACGGCGGCCCGCTCAGCTTCCATCGACGCGGACGCGTCCGCCTCCATCCGGGGGCCGGCCGCGCCGCCGCCGGAAGCGGGAGAGAGCCGCATCGCCGTGGTGTATTTCTCCGAGCCGGAGACCGCCGACCGCCGTGCCTTACAGGGAAGCACGGAGGCCCTCGCCCGGATCATCCGGGACCGGACCGGCGGAGCGCTTCTCCGCATCGAACGGGACGCGCCGTATCCATCCTCCCACGACGCGCTCGTCTCGGAAGCGCGGGGCGAGCGGGACAGGGACAGCCGCCCGCTCATCCGCAGCCTGGGAGACCTCTCCGGCTATGACACGATCTTTCTCGGGTATCCCATCTGGTGGTACGACATGCCCATGCCCGTGTATTCCTTCCTGGAAACGTACGACCTCTCCGGGAAGACCATCATCCCCTTCGTGACCCACGGGGGCAGCGGCCTCACCGGCACGGCAGACCGCATCGCCGCCGCCGAGCCCGGCGCAGACGTGCGGGGCCCGGCGTACGAAGTGTACCGCACCGACGTGCCGGAGGCGGGACCGTCCGTCCTCCGCTGGCTCGGGCGGCTCGGTTTCTGACGAAAGGAGACTCTCATGAAATATATTGAGACGGCGCTCGCGGCGGCGCTTCTCCTCGCCGCGCCGGCGGGGGCGATGCAGCCCGTCCTGCTTGAAGATCAGGGGAGCTTTTTCGCCGGCGGCGCCGTGCGCACCGCAGAAGGCGTCTACCGGGGCAATGAAGATCCGCGTGATCTCTCCGGCGAGACGCTCCACGGCGACCACGCCTATGTCTTCTGGCAGCGGCCGGCCCATGCCCGGAGCATGGCGCTGATCTTCCTTCACGGGGCCGGCCAGTCCGGCAAGACCTGGGAGACCACGCCCGACGGGCGGGACGGCTTCCAGAACCTTTTCCTCGAGAAGGGCTACGCCACGTACGTAGTCGATCAGCCCCGGCGGGGACGGGCCGGGCGGTCCACGGTGCCGGAAACGATCTCCGCGGTGCCGGACGACCAGCTCTGGTACAACAATTTCCGCATCGGCGTATGGCCGGAGACGCTGCCCGGCGCGGCCGTGCCCGACGACGAAGCGTGGCGGGACCAGTTCTTCCGCCAGATGACGCCCAATACCGGCGCGTATGACGACGGCGTCATCAGCCGGGCCATGGCGGCCGTCTTCGAGCGGTCTGGCCCGGGCGTGCTCGTGACCCATTCGCAGGGCGGCGGCCCGGGGTGGTACACGGCCATCCTGAGCCGCGATGTGAAAGGCGTCATCGCTCTCGAGCCGGGGACCTTCCTCTTCCCGGAAGGGGAGGTGCCGCCGGCGGAGGAGACATCCAGCCCCTTCCCCGCGGCGGGGCAGGCCGTGCCCATGGCGGATTTTCTCCGCCTCACGGAGATCCCTATCCTCGTCCTCTTCGGGGACAATATCCCGGAAGAGCGGACCGAGGTGTGGGGCCTCGACAACTGGCGGGTGCGTCTCCGTCTGGCGCGCCGGTGGGCCGAGACGGTGAACCGGCACGGCGGGGATGTGACGGTGCTCTCTCTGCCGGACGCGGGCCTGCACGGCAATACGCATTTTCTCATGTCCGACCTCAATAACCGGGAGGTGGCGGACCTCATGGAGCGATGGATGGAAACCCATCACCTGGACGGAAAGGAGGAATGAACCATGGAAACGGTGCTGCTGAATAACGGCGTGGTCATGCCGAAGATCGGCTACGGGGTCTATCAGATTCCGCCGGCGGACTGCGTGCGCTGCGTGAAAGACGCCCTTGGCGCGGGCTACCGCCTCATCGATACGGCGCAGTCCTACGACAATGAATACGAAGTGGGGGAGGCGGTCGCGCAATCCGGCATCCCCCGGCAGGAACTCTTCTTCACCACGAAGATCTGGATCGCGAACAGCGGCTACGAGCGGGCGAAGCGGTCCATCGACGACTCCCTGCGCCGCCTCCGCACCGATTATGTGGACCTTATGCTCATCCACCAGCCCTTCGGGGACTACTACGGCACGTGGCGCGCCATGGAAGAGGCGCTCCGCGCAGGAAAGATCCGCGCCATCGGCGTGTCGAATTTCTTCGCGGACCGGCTCATCGACCTCTGCCACAATGCGGACATCCGGCCCGCGGTGAACGAAGTGGAGACCCATGTGTTCCACCAGCAGAAGGAGCTCCACCGCATCATGGAGCGCTACGGCATCGTGCACGAGGCGTGGGCGCCTTTTGCGGAAGGGCGCCACGATCTTTTCACGAATCCCGTGCTCGTCCGCATCGGGGCGGCGCACGGGAAGACCGCCGCGCAGGCGGCGCTGCGGTTCCTCCTGCAGAGCGATGTGGTGGTCATCCCCAAGTCGGTCCGCCGGAGCTGCATGGAAGAGAATCTGGACGTGCTGGACTTCACCCTGTCCGAAGAAGAAATGGAGGCCCTCCGCGCGCTCGACGAGAAAGACAGTCTCTTCTTCTCCCATTACGATCCGCAGATGGTGGAATGGTTCTACCAGATTGTGGAAGCGCGCCGGCTGCGGCCCTGATCCGCGGAAAGACGCGGAACCCCTGTGAAAGAAAGGAGTATCCCCATGAAACAGAACATCCTGCTATTCTTCGCGCTGCTCTTCGCGGCGCTCCTGGGCGGCGCGGAAGCGGAAGCCGCGCCGGCGCTGCCGCCCCGGGAGGCGTCCATCGTCACGATTTCCGCGCTGGGCGCGCAGGGCGACCTCCCGCGGCTCCGCGCGGCCATGGCGGACGGCCTTGACCGGGGCCTCACGGTCAATGAAGAGAAAGAGCTCATGCTCCAGCTCTACGCGTACGCCGGATTTCCCCGCAGCCTGAACGGGCTCCAGTCGCTCATGGCGGTGACGGCGGAGCGGCGGACCGCAGGCGTGGAAGACCCGGCGGGCCGGGACGCTTCGCCGGTCGATCCCGCGCGGGACCGGCAGGCCAGCGGCGAGGCGACCCAGACCGCGCTGGTGGGGCGGCCCGTCTCGGGCGGGGTGTACGACTTCGCCCCCGAGGCGAACCGCTTCCTGCAGGAGCATCTCTTCTGCGATATCTTCGAGCGGGATGTGCTCACCTGGCGGGAGCGGGAGCTCGCCACGGTGTCCATGCTCGCCGGCATCGGCAATGTGAACGCCCAGCTCCGGTCGCACATGGGCGTGGCCCTGCGGACGGGCGTCACCGCCGATGAGCTTCGGGCCCTCACGGACGTGCTCGCGGAGACCGTCTCCGAAGAGACCGGGGCGAACGCGAAGGCTGTGCTCGCCGGGGTGCTGCCCTGAAACGGCCATGACGGCGCGGCATGGATGACAGGTCTATGAGGAAAAGGTAATCATTTTTGCGCAGAAAGCACAGAGAAAAGGCTTGCAGAGGACAGGCAGTCTGTGTATACTATTGTCATACATCAAGTTCATACGAGACAACGAAGCCTGCTCAAAAGAGCGGGCTTTTTCTATCCAGGAGCTGCGTATACGCAAAGGAGCCGTTTTGGGGAGACACCCGAAGCGGCTCTTTCTCATTTCCCGGGTCTCGTGGAACAGAAGGGGGAAAACTGACAATGAAATGGAATTTCGAGCGACAGCGCAGATCGGCGTTCTGAATCTGTGAATTGATGTAGAAAGGAAGAATAAAATGAAACGATCTGTACTCTTTGCCTGTCCGGCGGCTCTGATGCCGATAGCCGCCTTTGCCGCAGAACCGGGGAGCGAGCTCTCGCCCGGCGATATGGCGTATGTGGCTGTGGCGACGCTGCTGGTCCTCATCATGACGCCGGCGCTCGGCTTTTTCTATGGCGGCCTCGTACGCCGCAAAAACACGCTGAATACGATGATGATGTCCTTCATCTGCCTGGCCATCTTCACCGTGCAGTGGTTCCTTTTCGGATATTCGCTGTCCTTCGGCCCGGATGTGGGCGGCGTCATCGGGAATCTGGACTGGGCCTTCCTCAATGGCGTAGGTATGGAAGCCAACCCGGATTACTCCACCACCATCCCACACATCCTGTTCTGCATGTTCCAGATGGCCTTCGCCATCCTGACGCCGGCCATCGTTTCCGGCGGCATCGTGGAACGGACGCGTTTCCCCGCATACTGCCTCTTCATCCTGCTGTGGGGCACCCTCGTGTATGACCCGATGTGCCACATGGTCTGGGGCGTAGGCGGCTTCATCCGCGATATGGGCGCGCTGGACTTCGCCGGCGGCACCGTCATTCATGTAACGTCCGGCTTCTCTGCTCTCACCGCAGCCATCCTCATCGGAAAACGGAAAGACTTCGGCGCAGCAGCCATTCGTCCTCACAATATCCCCTATGTGTGCCTCGGCGCCAGCCTCCTCTGGCTCGGCTGGTTCGGCTTCAACTCCGGCGCAGGCCTCACGTCCTCCGCTGTGATGGCGCAGGCGCTGGCCAATACGGGCATCGCTTCCTGCACCGCCGGCCTCGTCTGGGCGATCCTGGATAAATTCATCCATCAGAAAGTCACCACCGTCGGCCTCATGACCGGCATCGTAGCCGGCCTCGTCGGCGTCACCCCCGCAGCGGGCTTCGTGGACAGCACGGCGGCCTTCTTCATCGGCCTCACTACGCCGTGCATCTGCTACTTCTTCATCGCCTGCGTCAAGGCTCATTTCAAATACGACGACGCGCTGGACGCCTTCGGCTGCCACGGTGTGGGCGGCGTATGGGGCGCTCTCATGACCGGCGTCTTCTGCACCAAGGCTGTCAATGAAGCAGGCGCGGACGGACTCCTCGCCGGCAACCCCGCTCAGATGATCCCGCAGATTACGGGCATTCTCGTAGGCATCGTCATGGCGGTCGTCGTCACTGCCATCCTCATCAAATTCGTAGGCCTCTTCCTCCGCGTCCGTGCAACGGCTTCGGAAGAAGCGCAGGGCCTGGACCTTATCGAACACGGCGAACGGTCGTATAATAAACTGTAAGGAGGCCTCTCATGGAAACACGGAAAATCTACAAAGTGGAAGCCGTCATTCGTCCGGAGAAGCTGGACGAGCTGAAAGACAAGCTCTATACCATCGGCGTTACGGGGATGACCGTCTCCGATGTGTACGGCTGCGGGCTGACCCGCGGACAGAAGGAAATCTTCCGCGGCAAGGTCATTCCCATCAATCTGATGCCGAAGGTCAAAGTGGAGATCGTCATTTTCGAGACGCCGCTCCAGAAACTGATCGACACCATCCGCGAGGTATGCAACTCCGGCCGCGTAGGGGACGGCAAGATCTTCGTCTCCGAGCTGGTCACGGCCGTGAAGATCCGTACCGGCGAAATGGGCGGCGATGCGGTCATCGACAATCAGCCCTGAGTGAGGGCGCAATAAAAAAGCAGGACCTGAAGTCCTGCTTTTTTATTGCGCTTATTCGAAGAATCTGGCTGCTGCGGTCACGAGATACGCCGTGTCCAGCACGCCCGCCGTCTCGTAGGAGGAATGCATGGCCAGTTGGGGCAGGCCGATATCCACCGTGGGCACGGCCACCTTGGTGATGGAAATATTGCCCAGCGTGGAGCCGCCGAGGCGGTCCGAACGGTTCGTGAAGACCTGAACGGGCACATCGGCCTCCTCGCAGAGATTGCGGAAGAAAGCCGCCGTCCAGCCGTCCGTGCAGTACTTCTGCTGCGCGTTGAACTTGATGACGATGCCGCCGTTCAGCACCGGACGGTTCACCGGATCGGACTCGGACGCATAGTTCGGATGCACTGCATGGGCGTTGTCCGCGGAGATCATGAAGCTCCGGGACAGCATGGCCAGAAGCTTTTCCTGCGGGATATGGAGCGCCGCCGTGAGGCGGACCAGCGTATCCGCCAGGAAGGTCGAGCCTGCGCCCTGACGGGTGCCGCTGCCCACTTCCTCATTGTCGAATAGGGCAAAGACGGAGATATGTTTTTCCTTCTTCCCCATGGTGTAGCCCCGGAACGCCGCGAAGGCGCACTGGAGATCATCCAGCCGCGGGGAGGACACGAAGGAATTGTCCGTGCCCCAGATCGTGCCCGGCACGAGAGAGACCAGAGACAGGTCGTGGCCGTAGATATCTTCCTTCTTGCACTTCGCTTCCGCCGTGATGACATCCATGAAGGAGATCGGGCCGTCCTTCATGCCGTACAGCGGGAGCAGATCCTTCTGCACGTTCCACGCATAGCCCTGATTCACCTCGCGGTTCATGTGGATGGCCAGCGACGGGATGACCAGCAGCGGCCGGCCGGCGGCGATGAGCTTCGGCACCAGATGGCCGTTCTCCTTCACGATGACACGCCCCGCCACCGTGAGCGGCCGGTCCATCCACGTGCTCATGATCATGCCGCCGTACTGCTCCACATTGAGGCGCACGTACGGGCCGTCGCAGATCTCCGGATTTTCCTTGATGCGGAACGTGGGGAAATCGCTGTGGGCGGCGATGATGCGGAAATCACGCACCGCGCCCTCGGGAATGGTGAAGGCGATCACAGCGGACCCGTTCCGGGTGACCACATACTTGTGGCCCGGTTCGATCTCCCAGTCATCCTCCTCCCGGAGCTCGATGGCCCGGTCGTAGACGAAAGCGGCCTTGATGCCCCGCGCCGCGTGGAAGGGAGACGGACTCTTGCTTATAAAATGGAGGAGATCGCGGGAGATCTCCTCAAATACGGTTTCGTTCTCAGCCATGGATTATTTCTTTTTCTCCATCACCATTTCATACACCTGCTGCGCCATGGCGGCCCGTTCCTGAATGACCGGGTTCGGGGAATCGATGGGAGCGGGATTGAAGGACGTGGTGTAATGGATCTTCGGGGTCTCCTGCTCGAATTCCTTGATCTGGATGGTGCGTGCCGTCAGGTCGTACACATAGGTGATGGTATTCGTGCCGTCCGCGATCTTTTCCACGCCGGTGAAGATGAGGATCTGATGGCCGTTCTTGTCCACCTTCAGGTCCGCTTCGCCCACGTCGATGGTGAGGGCGTCGTTGTACTGCCAGAGCCGTTCCGCAGAGACAGTCATGGTAGAGCACAGGGCAGCCGCAGCCAGGCCCAGGGCAATGATGGTTTTCTTCATAACTTTCACTCTCTTTCCGGGAAATACGAAGGTACTTCTCCTTTACATATGATATTAATATTATAACATACGACCCGGCCGCCACAAAAAAGCTTCCCTTGCAAAAACGATAAAAAAGATGAAACTTTTCACGAAAAAAGCCCGCCGGAGCGGGCTTCCCGCTGTTTTGGGCGGCGCGGCCGGCATTCTGCGGGAAAAGGCGGGGGCGGTGTGCTACAATGGAACGAAAACGGGAAGCGGCGGGAGGCCGCGGAATGGAGGCATTATGGAAATCAGAAAAGCAGCGGTGGCCGGCGCAGGGGCGCTGGGCACGATGTACGGCTGGCAGATCGGCACGGCGCTCGGCTGGGACGCGCTGAGGATCATCACGGACCCGGCGCGGGCAGCGCGGTACCGCGCGGAGGGCGTGCTCGCCAATGGAGAGGCCTGCCCCTTTGTGTATTTTGACGGCACGGAGCCGGAGGAGCCGGTGGATCTGGTGATCTTTGCGGTGAAGTTCGGCGGGCTGGAGAAGGCCATGGAGGAGGCGGCGCCTCTCATCGACGGCCATACGGTCCTTCTGTCGGTGATGAACGGCGTCACCAGCGAGGACCTGCTGGCACAGCGCTTCGGCGGAGACAACGTGCTCCTCTGCACGGCGCAGGGGATGGACGCCACGCGCCTCGGCAATGACACCCGTTTCTCCCACACGGGCAATCTCTGGTTTGGCCCGCGGCAGGCGGGGCAGGAGGCCATCGCGGCGGCTGCGGCGGATTTCATGGACCGGGCGGGCATCGCCTACGAGCTGGCGGAGGATATGCCGCTCCGGCTGTGGCGGAAGCTCATGATGAATGTGGGCATCAATCAGACCACGGCGGTGTATGAGACGGGCTACGGCGGCGTGAAGCATCCCGGCGAGGCGCAGGACGTGATGGTGGCGGCCATGCGGGAGACGAAGGACGTGGCCAATGCCATGGGCATCGCGCTCACGGAGGAGGATATTTTCTACTGGCTCGGGCTGACGCAGCAGTTCGCCGACGAGGGCATGCCCTCCATGCGGCAGGATCTGCTCGCCGGCCGGAAGACGGAGCTGGCTCTTTTCGCAGGGACCATCCGGGAGCTCGGCCGGGCGCACGGCGTGGCGACGCCGGTGAATGATCTGCTGTACCGGCTGATCCGGAAGATGGAAGAGGCGCAGCCGTGAATTACCGGATGACGGTGCAGTACGACGGCACCCGTTATGAGGGCTGGCAGCGGCAGACCCGCACGGCGGAGACCATACAGGGCCGGCTGGAGGCCGCGGTCCGGGCCGTGACGGGCGAGACCGTGCAGGTGATCGGCGCGGGCCGTACCGATGCGGGCGTTCATGCGGCGGGACAGACCGCCAATTTCCATCTGGCGGCGCCCCGGGAGGTACGCGCACTGGAGACGGCGCTGAATGAGGCGCTGCCCGATGATATCGGTATCTCCGGACTGGCGGAGGCGGATGAGCGCTTCCACAGCCGGTTCAGCGCGGCGGCCAAGACGTACCGCTACCGCATCCGCACGGGCACGGAGAAAAAGGTCTTTGAACGGCGCTTTGTCTGGCAGTACGGGAAGCCTCTCGATACAGCGGCTATGAAGCGGGCCGCGGCGCTCCTTACGGGGATGCATGATTTCACCAGCTTCTGCGGCAATAAAAAGATGAAAAAAACGGCGGTGCGCACGATCTCGTCCATTGAACTGCACGAGAAGGACGGGGAACTCGCCATCGACTATACGGGCGACGGCTTCCTGCAGAATATGGTGCGCATCCTCACGGGGACGCTCGTCGAGGTGGGCGAGGGAAAACGGACGGCGGAGGATATGCCGCGCATTCTGGAGGCCCGGGACCGGCAGGCGGCGGGATTCACCGCGCCGGCGCAAGGACTGATCCTGCTGCGGGTCTTCTATGACGGGGAGCAGACGCTGTGATGGAACGGACAAAGGAATTGTGGAAACAGGACGGGGCGCTTTTCACCGGACTGGGAGAGGTGCTGTTTGATATGCTGCCGGAGGGGCCCCGTCTGGGCGGTGCGCCGGCCAATTTCGCCTGGACGGTCCATGCGCTGGGCGGCCGGGCGCTGGTAGTGAGCGCCGTGGGAGACGATGAGCTCGGCCGGGAGGCCGCAGCCCTGCTGGCGGAAAAGGAGCTGCCGGCGGAGCTCTTCACGGTGCCGCAGGGAACGGGCCATGTGGACGTGTCCCTCGACGCCGGAGGGGTCCCGTCGTACCGCTTCGCGGCGGACCCGGCCTACGAGGCGCTCCCCTGGACGGAACGCACGGCCAGGGCGGCGGCGCGTACGGCGGTGTGCTGCTTCGGCACGCTTGCCCGGTACGGCGCGGTGACCCGGGCTACGGCGGCGCGGTTTCTTCAGGCCATGCCGGCGGGGAGCTTCCGGGTGTATGACGTGAATCTCCGCGGGACCTTCTACACGCCGGAGCTGGTGGAGGAATCGCTGGCCATGGCGGACGCGGTGAAGTGCAATGAGGACGAGCTGCCGGTGCTGTGCCGCTTCGCGGGTATCGCGGAGCCGTCGCCGGAGGCGTATTTCCGGTATCTCCGGCTGCGGGGCGCCCGGTGCTTCATCTATACGGAGGGCGCGGTGCGGAGCACGGTCTTTCTGGATGGGGAGAAGTCGGTGCGGCCCACGCTGCCGGTGGAGGTGGCGGATACCGTAGGGGCCGGCGATGCTTTCACAGGGGCCTTCATGGCGGCGCTGGCCCGGGACCTGCCGCTGGGAGAGGCCCATGCCTTCGCGGCCGCTGCGGCGTCTTTCGTGTGCACCCGGAGCGGGGCCATGCCGGACTATCCGGCGTCGTTCCGGCAGACGCTGGAGCGGGCCGGCCTGTGAGACCGGGACGTCCTGATGTGCTATAATAAGAAAATATTATTAATATTGTGTACACACCCAGAGGAACGGCTATGGATATTTACGGCAAATACAAGGAAGCACTGGAGGCGGTCATGGCCCATACGGCCCGCCAGATCGAGGAATACGGCGCGGCAGAGCAGGAAACGACAGGGGAAATGCTCTATGAGCATCTCCGGTACCGCCTGAAATCGGAGGAAAGCATGGTGGCGAAGCTCCAGGGACGCAGTCTTCCGCTCACGGCGGAGTCGGCACTCCGCGGCGTGCGCGATGCGGTGGGCTTCCGCATCGTGTGCCGTTTCGTGAGCGATATCTACGACAATATCGAGCACATCAAGGCGCTCCCTGGCATCACCGTGGTGGAGGAAAAGGACTATATCCGGCAGGTGAAGCCCAACGGCTACCGGAGCTACCACATGATCCTCGAGGCGGAAGCGCCCTATGAGGACACGCTGGGCCGGAATCCCGGCCGGTTCTATGTGGAGGTGCAGCTCCGCACCATCGCCATGGATTCCTGGGCGGCGCTGGAGCACGATATGCGGTACAAGCATCAGGTGGACAATCCGGAGCTCATCGGGCGGGAGCTGAAGCGCTGCGCCGACGAGCTGGCGTCGTGCGACCTGTCCATGCAGACCATCCGCAATCTCATCCGGAAGCACGCGAAGAAAAACGGGCAGGAGAAGGCCTGACGGGCCCGGCAGGTATGACACAGAAAGGAAACGCCATGAAAATACTGATCGCAGAAGATGAAAAGGCCATGTCCGACGCGCTGGCCATGGTGCTCCGCCACTTCGGCTACGAGGTGGATACGGTGCCCGACGGCCTCGCCGCGGTGGAAAAGGTGCAGGAAAGCGCCTACGACTGCATGGTGTTCGACGTGATGATGCCCCGCATGGACGGGGTGGAGGCACTGAAGCGCATCCGCAGCAGCGGCGATGTGACACCGGTGATCCTCCTCACGGCCAAGGCGGAGGTGGACGACCGCATCACCGGCCTCGACGCCGGGGCGGACGATTATCTCACGAAGCCCTTTGCCATGGGCGAGCTGCTGGCGCGCATCCGGTCCATGACGCGCCGTGCCGGGGCCTTCACGCCGGGACGGCTCTCCGTGGGCCATGTCACGCTCGACGTGGAGGAGCAGGAGATCTCCTGCGAGAGCTCCATCCGCCTCAGCAGCAAGGAAGCGAAGCTCATGAAATATTTCATGCAGAATACGGGCAAGGCCCTCACCGGCGAGGAGATCCTGCGCCATGTGTGGAAGGATGAGCCCGTAGCGGACGTGGAAACGGTGCAGATGTACGTGGCCTATCTCCGGGAAAAGATCGAGGCGGTCCGCGGGGACGCGGAGATCGCCGGCGGCGAGGAGGGACCCTTTACGATGACCGCCGCCGTGCGGTAGGAGGAGGCGCCCCATGAATATGATCCGCCGGCTGCACCGGCAGTTTATCGCCATCGCCACGGCGGCGATCGTCCTGATCGTGGCCGCCGCGCTGGGCATCATCAACGGCGCCATTTATTTTCTGGTGCACGATGAGATCCGCACGGTCATTTCCTATATCGTCAATAACGGGGGCACGGTGAGCGACAGCCGCCGCCCCTCCTCGGACGGGTGGCTCTCTGACGGGGGCTGGATCGATGACACGCCGGAATTTGCCTACCAGACGCGGTATTTTTCCGTTCTCTTCGATCAGGAGGGCTCTGCCAAGGTGGTCAATATCAACCAGATCGCCGCGTTCAATGCGAAGGAAGCCATGGAGACTGCCGTGGAAGCCGCCGCGCACGGCCGGGCCGAGGGCTTTTTCAAAAAGGGTAAGGCCAGCTACGCCTACACCGTGGCGGATACCCGGGAGGGCACGATGGTGGTCATCCTGGACTGCACACGGGATATGGCGGTCATCAATACCATCCTGAAATATTCGGCGCTCTTCGGGGCGCTCTGTGTGGCGGTGTTTGTGCTCATCGTGTCGGTCCTGTCGAAGCGGGCGCTCCGGCCCTTCATCCGCAATATGGAAAACCAGAAGCGGTTCATCACCAATGCGGGACATGAGCTGAAAACGCCCATTGCCATCATTTCCGCCAATACGGAGGCGCTGGCGCTCATCAGCGGGCAGAATGAATGGACGGACAACATCCTGAAGCAGGTGGCCCGCCTGTCGAAGCTCATCAATGACCTCATCACGCTGGCCAAGGTGGGCGAAGCCTCGCCGCAGGATGTGGTGCTCACCGAGGTGAATCTGACGTCCATCGTCCGGTCGGCCGCGGACTCCTTCCGGCCGGTGGTGGCCGACGCGGGCAAGATCATGGAGACCGACGCGGAGGACGACATCACGGCAAAGGCGGAGATGCGCTTTTTCGGAGAGCTGGTGAACATCCTGCTGGACAATGCGGTGAAATACTGTGATGACGGCGGGCTGATCCATGTATCCCTGACGACGCGGAAAAACGGGAAGGGTGCGGTGCTCGCCGTGTCCAATGATTACAAGGAGGGCGGCCGCATCGATTACAGCCGCTTCTTTGAACGGTTCTACCGGGGCGATACCTCGCACAACAGCGCCAAGGCGGGCTACGGCATCGGCCTGTCCATGGCGGAGGATCTGACGAAGCTCATGAAGGGCAAGATCTCCGTCCGCTGGGAGAAGGGGATCATCACCTTCCAGGTGGAGCTCGGCGCCTGAACAACAGACAGCGCTCATGCGAAAGCATGGGCGTTTTTTGTGCGCGTTTTCCGCGGAGTATATCGAATATTCTCAATTAAATGAAAATAATTCTCAAATAGCTTGACAGAAGAAAGAAAGGCAGGTATGATGTTTCCATAAATTAGGAATGGCTAATTTATAAGATAAACAAGGCATATTTATTTTTGCATTTACACTAAATGGAGGAAAAGAGGGACAGCGCATGAAGATGAGTGAGGCAAAGCCGGGCACGACGGTCCGCATCGATCATATCGAGGCGTCGGAGCTGAAGAACCGGCTGATGAGCATGGGACTGGTGAAGGGCACAAAGGTGGAGATCCTGCGGACGGGGCCGATGGGCGATCCGCTGGCCATCCGGGTGCGCTCCTATAAAATGGCGGTCCGGCTGCGCGACGCGGCCCGGATCTTTGTGACGGAAGTGGCGTAAGGAAAGGCAGGCGGCATCTATGGGAATGGTATCTGTGGCGCTCACGGGCAATCCGAATACGGGAAAGTCCACGATCTTCAATGAGCTCACCGGCATCCGGCAGAAAATAGGAAACTGGCCCGGCGTGACCGTGGACCGGAAGCAGGGCTATGCGAGCCATCGGGGACGGGCCATCGCCGTGATGGACCTTCCGGGGACCTACAGCATCAATGCCCGCTCGCCGGAGGAGCGGATCGTGGAGGAGTATCTCACGAGAGAGAAGCCGGACATCGTGGTGGACGTGATCGACTCGTCCAATATGGAGCGCAATCTCTTCCTCTGTCTCCAGCTGCTGGAGCACCGTATCCCGGTGCTGCTGGACCTCAATATGCATGACGAGGCGCAGAGAAAGGGCATAGAGATCTCTGCGGACCGGCTCAGCCGGCTTCTGGGCATGCCGGTGGTGCAGACCGTGGGGCGGAGCCGGAAGAGCACGCAGAAGCTCCTTGATATGTTCACCTCCACGGTCATGTCGGAGTACCGCAATTCGCCGGAGGTGGAGGCCTATATTGCTCATCTGGACGAGCTGAAGCGGTCCATCGCCGACCCGGAGCAGCGGGAGGAGGCGGTGATGGAGGCGCGTTATGCCTTCATCGACCGGATCGTGGCGGAGACGGTGACCCGTCATCAGATGAGCGCGGACCGGTCGGAAATGATCGACCGGGTGCTGGCCAACGGGGCAGGCTCGATCCTGGTGCTGCTGCTCATGCTGTATCTCACCTTCCAGATCACTTTCACCTGGATCGGGCAGCCCGTGGCGGACTGGCTGGACGGCTTCCTCAATGAGGCGGTCCTGCCATCGGCGGGGGCGGCGCTGGCCTCGCTGGGCGTGGCGGAGTGGATGCAGTCTCTCATCTGTGACGGCATCATCGCCGGCGTGGGCGGCATCCTCACCTTTGTGCCCCTCATCTTCACGCTCTTTTTCTGCCTGTCCTTTCTGGACGGGACGGGCTACATGGCGCGCGTGGCCTTCGTGCTGGACCCTCTGATGCGGCGGATCGGCCTCTCGGGGAAGGCGCTCATGCCGATCATGTGCGGCTTCGGCTGCGCCGTGCCGGGCATCATGGGCGCGCGGGCGCTGGACTCCCGTCGGGACCGGATGATCACCATCCTGGTGACGCCCTTCCTCACCTGCGGCGCGAAGCTGCCCGTGCTGGCGTTGTTCGGCGCGGTCTTCTTCGGGGAACGGGCGGCCGACGTGGTCTTTGCGATGTATCTGTTCGGCATCCTCGGCGCCATGGGGGCGTCCGCCCTCTATGCCAGGACGCTGTTCCGGGATGACGGGGCGAGCTTCGTGCTGGAGCTGCCGCCGTACCGCTGGCCCGATATGAAAACGGTGCTCCTTGAGACCTGGGACAAGGGAAAGGGTTATCTCGTGAAGGCCGGCACCATCATCCTCTCCATGTCGGTGCTCATCTGGTTCCTGTCGGGCTACAATGCGTCGGGACCGGTGGAGGATATGTCGGAAAGCTTCCTCGCCGCGGTGGGCGGCTGGATGTCCGCGCTCTTCGTCTTCCACGGCTTCGATACGTGGGAGGCGGGCTCCGCGGTCATCTCGGGCATCATGGCCAAGGAAGCGGTGGTGTCCACCATCGGCATCCTCTACGGCCTGCCGGACCTGTCGCCCGACATGGAGGAGGCGGAGATGGTCACCACCGTGGCGGGCACGGGGCTGGCAGCGGCCTTCACGGCGGCCTCGGCGCTGGCCTTCATGGTATTCTCCCAGCTGTATACGCCGTGCATGACCGCACTGGGCACCATCAAAAAGGAAACAAACAGCTGGTACTGGATGGGCTTTGCGGCGGTGAGCCAGTTCGTCATTGCGTGGGCGGTCTCTCTCGTGGTGTACCGCATCGCGCTGGCGCTGGGACTGTGAGCGGCGTTTTCTGTAAATTTCTGATAAGTCGGGAGAGGGGCTGTCCCTTTCCGAAGGAGGCATCATGAGCATGGGCGACGGGATCACCTGGGCGCTGGCAGCGGTGATCTTTCTGGCATTCTGTGCGGGCCTGAAGCGGCTGTACCGCCACTTTGTGAGCGGTGAAAGCAGCTGCTGCGGCACCGGCTGTTCCGCAGGGTGCGCCGGCTGCACAAAAGGAGAGGTCACTGCGCAGGAGCGGAAGCAGGCCGCCGAGGCGTGGCAGGCCATCCGGGCAGAGGCGCGGAAGCATCGCGGGGACAGCGCTCACGGGCCGGACAGATAACATCAGACAGCATCTCTCAGGAGGTGCTGTTTTTGTTGTGCTGTTTTGAAGAAACGGACACTTCCCGATATAATAGGCAGAAGAAAGGAGGGGCTCATGAGACTGGAATGGATCGTACCGGACGGCGCGCCGCCGGTGATGCTTCGGAGCTTCATGCGGCAGAGCGGCCGCCTGTCGGCTTCGCTGTGGAAGCGGGTGAAATGGAACGGCCGGGTCACGGTGAACGGGGAAGAGGTGCACAATGCGCGTACACCCGTCTCCGGCGGAGACCGCATCGTCTGCGAGTGGGAGGAGGCATCGGACATCGTGCCGGCGGATATTCCCCTCTCCATCGTGTACGAGGACGGGGCGCTCCTCATCGTGAACAAGGGGCCGGGCATGATCATCCATCCCACGCACCGGGACATCCATGACAGCCTCGTGAACGCCGTGGCAGGGTATTTCCGGAAACGGGGCGAGCAGGCGGGCATCCACCCGGTGTACCGCCTCGACCGGAATACCACGGGGCTCGTGGTGGTGGCAAAATCGGCGAAGGTCCAGTGGGATCTGTCCCGGAGCCACGACCAGATCACCCGCCATTATCTGGCAATCGCCTCGGGGCATCTGGCGTCAGCTTCGGGCACCATCGACGCGCCCATCGGCCGCCGGCCGGGGAGCATCGTGGAATGGATGGTGCGGGAGGATGGCAAGCCCGCCCGGACGGACTATGAGGTGCTCGCCCAGGGAGAGGACTGTGATTTCCTCCGACTCCGCCTTCACACGGGGCGCACCCATCAGATCCGGGTGCATCTGGCCCATCTGGGACATCCGCTCCTCGGGGACGACCTGTACGGCGGGCCCTGTGAGCGCATGAGCCGGCAGGCGCTCCATGCGGTGGACGTGGCGTTCCGCCATCCGGAGACCGGCGAACCGGTATCGTGGACCGCGCCGCTCCCTGAGGATATGCGGCGCATCGCGGAGCCAATGGAGGCCGTGCGGCCGGATTTTCAGCAGTTTTTCGGGAGGCATTCATGATAGAGATCAGAAACGGGATTCCCTTTGTGGCATTTTCACTGTTCCGCAGGGCCGGCGGTGTGACGGCGGCGGTGGCGTCCCGGAGGGGCGGTGTATCGAAGGCGCCCTTCGATACGCTCAATATGAGCTTTTCCACCGGGGACGACCCGGCAGCGGTGCGGGAGAACCGGAAGCGGTTCCTGTCCCTGCTCCACATCCCGGCGGAGTCGATCATCAGCTGCCATCAGGTGCACGGCACGCACATTGAGATCGTGGGCCGGGCGGACTGCGGCCGCGGCGCGAAGGAGGCGGACACGGCCATTCCCGCCTGCGACGGCCTGATGACGCAGGAAAAGAATGTGCCGCTCACCATGAATTTCGCAGACTGCACGCCGCTTCTCTTTTATGATCCGGTGCATCATGCGGCCGGCGTGGCCCATGGGGGCTGGCGCGGCCCCGCCGGCGACATCGGCGGGAAAATGGTGCAGCTCTTCCATGAGACCTACGGCACGCGGCCGGAGGATCTGCTCGCCGGTGTGGGACCGGCCATCGGCGGGTGCTGCTTCGAGGTGGGGCAGGATGTGATCGATGCCTTTTCCGCCCTCTTCGGACCGGAGGAGATGGGGCGCCTCGCCCGGGAGAAGGGCGGCGGCAAGTATCTCTTCGACCTGCCGGAGGCGAACCGGCTCCTCCTGCTGCGGGCCGGTATGACGTCCCATCACATCGAAATGAGCGGCCTCTGCACGTACTGCCGGGACGACCTGTTCTTTTCCTACCGGAAATCGGGCGGACGGACCGGGCGGCACATGGCGGCCGTGATGCTGCTGTAAAAGGAAAGCGCGGACAGACCGCGCTTTTTTTCTTTGGCAGAGATAGAAAAGAGATATAAGGCGGCCCGCGGGAAGGGCGATATAATACAAAAAGACTGACAATACAGGGAAACAGTGTTTCTGAAAGGGGAGGAACAAGGAATGACGGAAAGCATGGCGGCTCCGCAGGCGCGGGGCAAAAAATACAAGGATGCCATTTTCGGTGCGTCCAATGCGGCGCAGGCGGATATTCAGGCCAACGGCAAGGACAAGGTGGTCAACGGGACGGCGGGAGTGATCCAGGACGAGACGGGCACGCTGGTGTGCCTGCCCACGGTGGAAAAGACCTACCGGGCGCTCCCCATGACGGAGATCATCGCCTATGCGCCGGTGGCGGGACTGCCGGCCTTTCTGAAGGATGCGCAGGAATGCTGCTTCGGGGACTACCGGCCGGAGGGCTACACCGTCGCGGTGGCTACCACGGGCGGCACCGGGGCGATCCATCACATCATCCACAATTACACCTGCCCCGGCGATGAGGTGCTCACCGCCGACTGGTACTGGAGCGCCTATCAGATGCTCTGCGCCGACGCGGGGCGGTCGCTGCGCACGTTCCGCCTCATCGGGGAGGACGGCGGCTTCGACCATGAGGATTTCCAGCGGCAGCTCTCCGCTATGGCGGACCGGCAGGAGCAGCTGGCGGTGGTCCTGAATACGCCGGCGCACAATCCCACCGGCTACAGCCTCACCGACGAGGACTGGGACAGGATCTTTGATTTCCTGAAAACGCTGGTGGCGCGGGGCCGGAAGATCACCGTGCTGGTGGACGTGTCCTACATCGACTACGCCGGGCCGGGGGCGCGGGCGTTCTTCCGGAAATTCAGCGGCCTGCCGCCGGAGATCCTCATCGTGACGGCGTTCAGCATGTCCAAGAGCTTCACCATGTACGGCGTCCGCGTGGGCGCTATGATCGGCCTCTCCTCATCGGAGGCGGTGGCCCGGGAATTTGCAGAGGTCAACACCTATACGAACCGCGCCACCTGGTCGAACAACAGCCGCGGCGGCATGGCCTGTCTGGTGCGCATCTGGGAGGACCCGGCGCTGCGCCGGCAGTATCAGGCGGAGCAGGAGCAGTATTACCAGCTCATTCAGGAGCGGGCGGCCATCTTCGTGAAGGAAGCGAAGGAGGCAGGGCTGCCCATGCTGCCCTATCAATCGGGCTTTTTCCTGAGCATCCCGTCGCCGGATGCGGGAAAAGTCTGCGCCCTTCTCCAGAAGAAGCACATCTATCTGGTGCCGCTCCGCGCGGGGGTGCGCGTGGCGGTGTGCGCCATCCCGAAGGCGAAAATGCACGGCCTAGCCGGCGCCATCCGGGACGCCATGGTGGAAGCGGGCCAGCTGTAAGAAGGAAATAGAAAAGAGCTTCTCCCGAAGGAGGGGCTCTTTTCTTTGCGTCGAAAATAAATTTTTTCTAAATTGCCACGCCGGAGCAGACCATGACATGAGGTGTCCAGGCTCATCCGTATAATACAGACAGAACCGCAGGAAAGCGGAAAATCAGGGAGTTCATAGAAAGGATGATGAGCCATGAGAATTTCCACCGAACAGGTACAGATGCTGAGGGCGCTGATCTGGAATTTCTCCGATGCGGAATTTACCGATGAGGAGCTGAAGCAGATCATCGAGACCTGCATCCGCGGCGCAGCCGAGTAAAGAGGCCGCAAAAAAAGGAAAGGAGCGATCCTTTCCTTTTTTTCGTCTGTTATTTCTTTTCCATGCGGATCATGCTTTCGTCCCGCTTGAAGGCCTGGGTCATATCATAATGGCCGCCGAGTTTGCTCAGGGGCTGTCCCTCGCAGAGGAAGCGCACTTCCTTCACATTGGGAAATTCTGTGGCCGTATTGACGAACATGGCCACAAAGAGCGTCTCGCCGGTGGAGCCGACGCTGAGCTTCCGGATCTCCTTCGAGAGATCGATGACGGCGGTGCCGTCCTTCACGTCCACGCTCTTCACTGTGAGGCCCGTGGGCAGCAGGGGATAGGTCTGGGCCCGGTCGAGCTGGATTAGCTGGAAGAGCGCATTTTTCAGGGTCTTTTCCTTGGCGGTGACCTTCATGGTGTGAGGCTCCACGCGCAGGCCCTCCTCATCGGGGAGATAGGTCACGAGCGTGGCCTCGTGCTGGGCGGGGACCGCTTCCTCCGCTGCGGAGACGGTCTGTTTTTCCGCCGGCGGCCGGGAGACATCACCGCAGCCGGGGAGCGTGACGGCCAGCAGGAGGCCTGCTGCGAGAAGAAGTGCTTTTTTCATGGGTCGGCCTCCTTAGTCGATCTGTTTGAAATAATCAATGATGCCCTGATACATGCTTTCTGCGATGCGCTTCGGCCCCCACGAGGAGGTGAGCATATTCAGGCGGTGGGCGTTGCTGATGAAGCCCATTTCCATGAGAACGGAGGGCATGGCGGTATGCACGTTCACATAGAGGTCATTGGAGCGGACGCCCCGGTCCGGAATGGCCATATTGACCATCATGGACTGGTGCAGGGTCTGGGCGAGCAGAAGATCCCGGCCGCTCTTCGGATAGTAGTAGGCGGTGGTGCCGTCCACATTGGCGTTGGAGAAGGAGTCGATATGGATGGAGAGAAAGATGTCCGCATCAGCCTTATTGGCCACGTCGCAGCGGGTCTGCAGCTCCTCCGCATCGCCTGCATAGGCGCGGGCCACATCCTTGTCGGTGCTGCGGGTCATGATGACCTGGGCGCCGGCATTGCGGAGCATATCCCGCAGGGGGAGGGAAATGGCGAGGGTGATATCCTTTTCGTAGACGGACTGGCCGTTCAGGGTGCCGATGGCGCCCACGTCAGAGCCGCCGTGTCCGGGATCGAGGCAGATGACCTTGCCCTTCAGGACTTTCTTGTCGGAGGCCGAAGCGGCAGGGACGGAGGACGAGGAGCCCTTCACACCGGAGGAGGACTGGGCTTTGACGGTGGATACCGACGGCACGTCCACCACGAGACGCTGGGGCAGGCTGCCGTTGGCCTTCAGGGCGAAGACCTTGATGTCGTCCATGGCCACGGGGTTTTTCAACTTGACGGTGAGGAGCGCATCCCCGCCGTCTTTCTTGAGGGAGACGGTGTCCACGTTCTGCCGGTTCACACGGTACGTCCCGGCGGCATCGCCTGCGGGCGTGGAATTTTTCAGAGAGACCTTGAGGGTGTCTCTGGATTTGTTGAGAGAGGCGACGGCCTTCACGCTGGAAGACAGGTCCAGCACGGTCCGTACAAAAGGCGGATTGCCGTCGGTCCGCGCCGCCGTGCGGAGAGCGGTCACCTCGGCAGCCGACGCGCTTCCCGCCGCCATGGGCAGAAGAAAGAGCGTCAGGAGCGCTGTGAGAAAGAGCAGTAATTTTTTCATGAGTACCTCTATATAAGCTAAGGAAAAACAAAATAAAACAGGGTATCACTAATATAGCATTCTATGAAAAGGCTGTCAAAGCATTTTCACCCTGCCGAAAAGGGCGGAAAACGCCGGCGCCGCGGGGAGAATTGCAGGAGAGGCGCGGTGTGTAGTACAATAAAATGCATATATAAAAAAGCGCGGGAACGCGCAGGGAGAGGATCATGAAAAGAAACTGGATATACGGCGCGGTGGCTGTGATGGCCGCAGGCAGTCTGCTTCTCGGCGGATGCGGAGACAGCGGGAAACAACCGGCGGCGGAGACGGCTTCGGCGGCTCCCCCCGCCGCGGGCGCCGCCCCCGCGGGGCCCCTTCCACATC
>CAKMIA010000010.1 GCA_927353735.1 uncultured Veillonellaceae bacterium | reverse complement strand
ATTCCTTCTTTCTTTCCTAAACGGAGGGGCGTTGTGTGTGTGTGGTGTGTCCCTCATTTCTTGACTCTATTATACCAAATAATAGCACATATCGCAACGTGATATCACAGGAAATTACAGAAAACAGGTATAGAAATTCTTTATATGTGGTATAATGACATTGCCGAACATGGGCGCAGCCCATCACCAACCCGGAGGAGAAACACGCCAGCGCCGCAGGTGTCACCGACTCACCCCCGCCTCAGGAAGGAGTTCTCTTTCGTTACCCTGTCTTGTATATATAATGGCCGGATGGCCGGGCGGGCTTTCCGGGTACCGGGATACGGGAAGCCCGCCTGTTTTTTGAAAACATCTTGCAGGCAGGGGCCCTGTCCGGGGCACGACGAGGGATGGCGGCGGTACCGCCGTCCTGGACTGAGGAATGTCCGGGATAGGGATGCCTGCGACAGCTGCGTTCGCCCCGGAGGCGTGAGCGCTCCGGGTGGAGGCACGGACGGAGGACGGGCCAGCAGCTTTTTTTAAATACCCTTTTTCTGAGGTTGATTTGTGGTATAATATAGTTGTGTGTGGTGTTGGAAAATAATCATTTGTTTTGATCATGATGACAAATGGTTCTTTCTTTCACGGGGAAAACGACTGCTTCGGCAGTCGTTTTTCTTTTGAGGTCGTATGTTGACTAACACCATGAGTCCGTTCGTGAAATGGGCGGGCGGCAAGACACAGCTTATTGAAAGACTGAGGGAGAAGGTACCGCCCTTTTTTCATACGTATTATGAGCCCTTTTTGGGAGGCGGAGCGCTGTTCCTGCACGAAGGGTACCCGCAGGCGGTGGTGAGCGACGTAAACCGTGAGCTCATCAATGTGTACCGCCAAATTCGGGACGACGTGGAGGCGGTCATCGAGGCGGTGAAACGTCTCGACGGCGAGGAGTGCGACCAGGCGTATTATACGAGCGTCCGCACGGCGTATAACGAAAAGCTTAGGCGGGGGGGTTGATGTGGAGTGCGCGGCCATGATGATATGGCTCAACAAGCACTGCTTTAACGGGCTTTACCGGGTGAACGGGAAAGGTCTGTTCAATGTGTCCTGGAACCGTCGCACGCGTGGGGATTCGATTGACGAGAGAAATCTCCGGGCGGTCAGTTCCTACCTTCGCTCGGCGAAGGTGGAGATCCGGCAGGGAGATTTTGAGGAAGCCTGTGCTGACGCGAAGGCAGGGGATTTCGTGTTTTTCGATTCTCCTTATGTGCCGATCTCGGTGACGGCAGCGTTTTCAGATTATACGAAGGATGGTTTTACGCTGGCTGATCATGAGCGGCTGGCCGCGCTGTTTCGCCGTTTGGACCGGCTGGGCGTTTATCTTCTTTTGACGAATAACGACGTGCCTCTGGTGCGTGAGCTTTATGATGGCTATTTGATCGAGCCGGTGGATGTGCGGCGGTACATCAACTGCAAGGCTTCGAAGCGCAGGAGCCGCGAGGTCATCGTTACGAACAGGCGGCGGCCTCTGTGAACGTATTTTTATCGTCGGTTTTGATCAGTGGCGGTACGGGTGGGGTGTGGATTTTCAATTTCTTCAGTATTATGCGGAGAGCAGCAAAGCAATAAAAAAAGCCTCATTCAGAGGCTTTTTTTATTTTATACATGGCGTGTTCCATCAGAGTTCGATGAAGGTTTTTTGGCATTCGGATTTTGAAATTTGTTTCTTCCTTTTCCACGATTTCTTTGACTTTGATGATATATATTTTCTTTATGCGGTTTTTCTTTGGAATAGTGATTGGATAATGGTCTTTTTTTCTGAATGTAAAATGACTGCTTCCTGTACCGGCTCCTCTTTTTTGGAAGCCGTATCGTGTGAGGATCTTTTCAAGATCCAGGCGGGTTCCGGGTGATTGGTAGTTTCCATGATTTATGCACCTTATGAAAAGATATTTACACATGTTCTTGTGTAAAAAATGCTTTATATGTGTTATGGAAGCCCCAGGCCGCCGGTTGCGGCCTGGGAATTTTCCGTTTAATATTTGAATTGATATCGTTCCGGCGGAGTGGTTTCCCACCCGGCGGGCGGGGTCGTCGTGAGAATTTTTCCTTCGGGCAGTTTTACGATGGCCGCGAAGGTGTCTTTGCAGTCGTCATCGGTCGTGTAGATCACGGCTGTGGTCGAGGGACGGTGCAGCAGATGGCGGTACAGTTCATCGTTATACAGATATTTCAGCGCGCGGATCACGCTGCTCTGGCGTTTGTAGCCCCAGCGTTCAAAGTCGAGCCATGCGCGGGTCTCGTCGTCCAGCCAGTATGTGATGAAGGTCTGTTTTTTCATGATTTCCGCCCCCTTTATGCGCAGTAGAGAACGCCGCGCGCGGTCTCTTTGAATCCGTTTTTCTTCATGGCATCAGCCAGTTTATCGAAGTCGATGAAGGGGAAAAGTTCTTTTCCCGCGTCGCCGAAAACACCGTCAGCCACCAGCTCTTCCGCCAGTTCCCGTACATGGTACCCGTTATAAAAATCCATGCGGTCCAGTTGGTCGAGGGCGTTTTCAATATCCGCCGGAGCCGCGCCGTTGATCTCCAGATAGGCATCCACTTTATCTATATCGTCATAGTCGAGAGATTCAAGGCGCGCGGCGATGGCGTTCAGGCGCTTCACGTCAATAATCAGCGGCATCGTCAACGGGGTTGTAATATCATCGCACTCGCAGTTGAGAATATCGCATTCCCACAGATCGGCGCATTCCAACCAGGAAAATATGCGGTCAATTTCGGCGGCTTCTTCCGGGAGCTGAAGCAGCGCTTTGTGTTTCGGGTTGCTTCGGCTCTGAATTGTCAAACTCATCATAATGACTCCTTCTTTCTTTCCTAAATGGGGTTGTGTGTGGTGTTCCCCTCATTTCTTGGCTCTATTATACCAAATAATAGCACATATCGCAACGTAATATCACATGAAATTACAGAAAACAGGTATAAAAATTCTTTATATGTGGTATAATGACATTACCGAACATGGGCGCAGCCCATCACCAACCCGCCGGAGAAGCACGCCAGCGCCGCCGGTGTCATCGACTCACCCCCGCGCCCGGAGGTTTTCATCTTCATTACCCGGTTTATTCTGGTGATTCTATATAAAGAGGCGAGGCTGCGTCCGTTCTGCAAGGAGCGAAGGTTGCGGCGGAAGCGAAGGCCCTTGGCCGGAGCATGCCGCGTTCTGGAACGACGAAGCAGAACGGTGGCAGTCCGGCTCTTGTTTTTTCCCGCGTTCGTCCCGGAGGCGCAGCGCTCCGGGAGGAGGCGGAGGCCAGCGGGCAGGGGACAGGAGGATTTTTTGCATTTGAAAAGGACGGCAGTGTGCCGTCCTTTTTTATGCTGTTTCGATTTGTCGACCGCCGGAGAATCCTCATCCGTTACTTTATAAAGAGGCGAGGCTGCGCCCGTTCTGCAAGGAGCGAAGGTTGCGGCGGAAGCGAAGGCCCTTGGCCGGAGCATGCCGCGTTCTGGAACGACGAAGCAGAACGGTGGCAGTCCGGCTCTTGTTTTTTCCCGCGTTCGTCCCGGAGGCGCAGCGCTCCGGGAGGAGGCGGAGGCCAGCGGGCAGGGGACAGGAGGAATTTTTGCATTTGAAAAGGACGGCAGTGTGCCGTCCTTTTTTATGGCTGTTTCGATTTGTCGACCGCCGGAGAATCCTCATCCGTTACTTTGCCGGGGGAATATCGGAAACGGAAAGAACGGCCCTGGGGGCCGGTACATATCCGTTCTGGTTTTCCATGAGTTTCTGAATGTGTTTGATGCGGCTCTTTGTCCGCGGGTGATCGACGAAGGGCAGGAAGAAGAGGCTTGTGTCTCCGCACACTTTCAGGAAGAATTGGAGCATTTCAATGCCTTCTTCACCGAGACCCATTTTCACGATGTTCGCGTCGGCTTTAAATTCGCTCTGTCTCATGAAGAAGTTCTGAAGGAGAGCCTGGGGGATGCGCTGAAGGATGTAGAAGATCCAGCTCAGGATGGCGGGCACCCATGTGAGGAGGGCGCAGACGATACCGATGACAGGCAGAAAACGGAGGAGGCCCAGAAGAAAGGTGGCGGCGCGGATGATCTGGATGCAGAGCCAGGTGGATCGCCACATGCCGTTATAGAATGTAGCAAAATAGGTGTCGCCGATGAGGTGGTGCCCGATTTCATGGGCGATGGTCGCCGCGACGATACGGGGCGATGCCCGGCCGATGAGGCCGGTTGTGATGGAGATGTCCCGCGTGCCGTAGGCCCAGGCGTTGGGAGAGCCTTCTTCGATAATGGTGAAGTAGTATTTTTTTTTGATTTCTTCTGCCGGTATGCCGCTTTTTTCTGAGAGGTGGGCAAGGGCGGCGTTCAGGGTCTTGTTGTGGTCCTGGAAGCATTCCGGCGGTACAGCGCCCATCAATACGCGGTTGAGGCCCCGGAGGGGCGGGATGTATCCGGCGATGATGTAGAGAGCTCCGCCCGCAGTCATGACGGCAACGGCAAGGCAGAGTATCCGGTTGTCGTAGGTGTCCGCCGCGCCGACGGCGGTAAGAAGGGAGGAAGCCCACGCCATAGGTTCGGTGAGAGGGTGGACGTAGTTCACGATCATCACGGCGGGCACGACCATGAGGGTGTTGAGCCAGCCAGCGAAGAGGATCATGAGAAGGTTCCATATGTAGGTCATGGGTTTTCTCCTTTCTTTTTCTCTCAATAGGGTGTACTCTATTGAGAGAAGATAAAAAGCCGGTATTTACGACTATTTTACCACTCTCATTAGAGTGATCCAAAATTGTTTTTTGTGGAGGGCAGCAGCATGAGGATCGGTTACGCCAGGGTTTCGACGACGGATCAGAATCTGGAGCGGCAACTTGTCAAATTGAAGGCGGCCGGATGTGAGAAGATCTTCGAGGAGAAGATGAGCGGCGCGGTGCTGGAACGGCCGGCGCTCCGTCAGATGATCGACTACATCCGCGAGGGGGATGTGGTCGTCGTGACGGAGCTTGACCGGCTGGGCCGAAGAAGCGCGGATTTGACGCACATCATGGATGAGATTCGGGGGAAGAAGGCCGGTTTTGAATTTTTGAATCTGCCGTCGCTCGCTGGTGTGCAGGATGACAACATCCGCACGCTTTTGAACAGTATTATTATAGAGTTATATAAATATATGGCGCAGTCGGAGCGGGAACGTATCCGCGAGAGGCAGCGCCAGGGAATTGAGCTGGCGAAGAAGGCGGGAAAGTTTAAGGGGAGGAAAGCGCTTTTTTCGGAAGACAGTCCGCGTCTTGCGCTTGCTTTCGAGCAGTACGAGCGGGGGAAAAGCGCCCGCGAGGTGTGCGAGCTCACCGGGATCAAGGTTTCTACTTTTTTCCGGTATTTGAAGCGCTATGGAAAAGAAAGGAAGAGCGGGGCCTTCATGAGCTGAGGCCCGCTTCATTTTCGTTTTCTGCGTCGGCGGCGATCCATGCTTCGGGGATCTCTTTTTTGAAGCCCCGGCCTTCGTCGAAGGTCTTTTCCCGTGTGTCATGGCGAGCGGAGCGGGAGCCATGATCTTTACTTCGGCTTCCGGTGCGGCCCGCCGGCAGGGCGGGATTTTTTTATTTATCCGCTTCTGCGGCGTATTTGATATACCACAGGATAAGGCCAGCCCGGTCAAGCGTGGCGATATCTTCCGGCAAAAACGGCGCGCGCAGCGCAAGATCATTGATTTGTGCGCCCAGGTCGTTGATTTTCTGCATATCTACAGAAAACGGCGTATCCTTTTCCAGAGATTTCAGCAGATCGGAGATCAGATCGGCTGTGTCATAGATGATCTGGTCATCTTTTTCAAGGGGGCGCTCCTCGGGCAGCATGTTTTCAAGCCCGGCGGCGGTATCTTTTGCATAATCCAGGAAAAGTGTTCTGCACATTTTATTCATTTCGTTTCTTTTCAGTTCCATTTTTTTGCTCCTTATATAAAAGAGAACGCCCGCCCGCCGAAAGGGCGGGGTTCTCATCTTTTTATGCCCAAAGGTTGCTGTATTTGCCTTTTGCCCGGCGCAGCGCTTCTTCCTGTAACTCGGTGATTCGGCGGTCATAGTTGATGCCCGCGGTGTTGTAATACTCGAAAAGCATGACTTCCGCGCCGTCTGCAAGAGCTTTTCTTCTTGCGGGGTCGTCTTCATCGCTTGTAGGATACATGCTGATATAGGTGAGTTCCATTGCCTTCAATGTTTTGCTGATCTTCATGATGATACCTTCTTTCTTTTCTAAAAGGGGTTGTGTGTGTGGTGGTGTTCCCCTCATTTCTTGATTCTATTATACAATATAATAACACATATCGCAATGTAATATCACAGGAAATTACAGAAAACAGGTATAGAAATTCTTTATATGTGGTATAATGACATTGCCGAACATGGGCACAGCCCATCACCAACCCGCCGGAGAAACACGCCAGCGCCGCAGGTGTCACCGACTCACCCCCGCGCCCGGAGGGGATCGCCTTCATTACCCCCTTTTACGGAAAGGGCACACAAAAAGGAGCAGACCTCTGCTCCTTTTTGTGTGCCCTTGAATTTGGGCCGGTGGTTTATTTTTTTTAGAACCGCCGGCACACAGGTGCCGGGTTGCTTGCAATGAATTTCTGTGTCTCTGTCCATGGCGGCAGCCCTCTCAGTAAATATCTGCCTCGGTAAACAGGCCGACTTCGGCGAGCTGCTCGAAGCAGAAGAGCGTTGCTTTCACATCGGCGAGGCTGTTATGCCAGCCGTCGCCGGTATATCCGCAGTACTCAGCACAGGTGATGAGTTTCTGCCACTTCCAGTCCCCGTAAAATTCGTTCCACTCGCCATACATGCGGGCGAAGGGGATCATGATATCGAGATATTTTCGTTCGATCGGAAGAGCGATACCGGCCTGCACGAGCATACGGAGATCGAAGGGGAGATTATAGCCGATGATGAGAGCTGCGTCTGCGAGCAGTTTTTCCAACATCTCTGCGATTGTAGAGATCGTGGGTTTATTTTTAACCATGTCCGGCGTGATGCCGTTGACGGCGGCGGCTTCCGGCCAGCTGGCCGTGTGTTCCGGCCGGAAATACTGGTCAATGATCGTCCGGCCTGTGCCGTCAATGATCGAGAGCTGAAGGATCTCCGCTTTATCATCAATGCCGGTCGTTTCCGTGTCGAGCACAAGGATTTTTTCTTTGGGAATGTTCAGCAGTTCCATCCCGTTCATCTCCTTTCTATTCTCTTTTGATGATTCCAAAAAAGTAGTATTTTATTTTTCATGATCTCCTTTATCAAGAAAAACGGCTTTAGGATGAATGATGCGGAGCTTTCCGTTCCGGTCTTCATAAGCGATGGCCGGACGGCCGCAGCCGAGCGGCCCGTCCGGGTGGTCACCGTATCTTGCGGTGCGGCAGATGAGTTCGGCTTCAGTTACGGTATAGCCGCCGTCGAAGATATAGCAGGTCTGGCCGATTTCATTTTTATAGGTGTCGGTGATGAGTTCGTCGGGAATTTCGTATTCAACGGGATAGCCGTTTGCATCGGGCAGGGCCGACCATGTGTATCTGGCCCGAAGCGCCTGCGCGATAAAATCTTCTTTAAGTTCATTACAAATAAGAGCGCCTCTGATTTTCATGATGATTTTCTCCTGGTTTACGAATTGATTTTGTCGGGCAATTTTTCCAATGCTTTTTTGAGCGTTCTTTTTTCAATGGCTTCTGCGGGATTAATGTCATCTTTCAGTGCCTTGTCATAGAGTTCTTCTGCTTCTTCTGCATCGATAGTATGGGTATTCCAGAAAACATCTGCCCACATTTCATCATTTGGCAGGAGCCAGATTTCCGTTACTTCGGAGCCGGTGCATCTTTCGATGGCTTGAAAGTCATCCATATCGTATTCTTCGCCGGTACAATGAAAAATCGTATCATCGGCGTAAAAATATCTGTAATATTCTTCTCGTGTGAAAATAAATCCCTGAATAACGCCGTATTCTATCGGCAGGTAACGGCGGGCCGCTGCGGTGGTGTCGCCGTGATTTTTGTCTAAGCAGAGAGCCCACGAATTAAGGGCTTCATTTACAGCGGTTTCCTGATTTTCTTTTGTGTCTGCCGCCGATGCGGGGCAGACATTCTTCCATTCTTCGCGTCCGTCATGGGTGCGCCAGGCGGTGAAAAATATTTTTTTCATGGTTATGCCTCCTTGGGCGGGATTACAACGATGCGGCAGTCTGCGGTGGACAGATATTTTTCAATAAGAGCTTTTACATCTTCCCATTTAAGGGCTCCGTTTTCACAGCCCAGCGCCGGGATGGCGATGGAACGGATCCCCAATGTGGGAATTGTTTTTGCGAGCGCAGCCAGGCCCTCTTCTATGAACGAAAGGGCAGGCAGCGTGCAGGCTGCTGTTTTTACGGGAAAATTTACGATCATTTTTTCTTTTTCCCAATGGATCATGAGCATGCCGATTTTCGTTTCATTCCAGCAGCATTTTCCTTCATAAAACCGGAAATTTTCCGGGAAATTTTTCTTGAATGCGAGGGAAAGGCCTTCGGCGGTTCCTTCGCAGTTTACCGGGTTGACGAGCGCAGTACATGCGCTGTCAAAAATGTTTTCTTTGCTGTATTCGATCATAGGTGCCTTTCCCCCTTGATGGGGGCGGGGCTTTTGCCCCGTCTTTTACGATTCAGATGAGGTCTTTGTCATGAGCCTTCATGAGGTTCGTGACACCTTCATCAAAAAATTTTTTGACTCTGGGAAGATCATCCGGTTCCAGGCCGATGGTCTCCCCGTCTTCGTTGGCCCTGGCGACAAGAACATTTCCGCAGATCGGCTCGAATCCGTTTTTGACCGGTTCGCCGACGATGAGAGTGAGGCGGAGCGGATTTTTCATGAGATATTCTTCATCAAACCAGAGATCATAAACGTGCCCGTCCGCCTCGATTTCCATGACATCGACCAGCCGGCATTTCAGAATTTTATACATGTCCGCAAGTCTTTTTTTCGGATCAGCGGAGATGTGACGGACAAAAGGAATGAGCATCGGGCCTGTGTGTTCCAGCGTGCACACGGTAAGGGTGTTTTTTTCTTTTTCCATAATGATTCCTTCTTTCTTTCCTAAACGGAGGGGCGTTGTGTGTGTGTGGTGTGTCCCTCATTTCTTGATTCTATTATACCAAATAATAACACATATTGCAATGTAACATCACAGGAAATTACAGGAAAATGCTATAAAAATTCTTTATACATGGCATAATGACATTGCCGAACATGGGCGGAGCCCATCACCAACCCGGAGGAGAAACACGCCAGCGCCGCCGGTGTCACTAACTTACCCCCGCGCCCGGAGGATATCGCCTTCATTACCCTGTTTTGGGGAGAGATATCAGAAGAAGATGAGAGAATTTTTTTCTTTTGATTTTTCTTTATGAGAAGGCGTTTTCTGAATTTTTCTGACAGCTTGAAGGAGCCGCTGTTTTCGCGTGCGTCGGGGTTTTGACGGGGGAGGCGGCGCGTTTTCCCCGTCGATCATCTTTTTGAGATTTTGATAGGTGTTCGTCACGTCGGCGATGTAGTCCAGTGTATACGAGGGAATGCCGTCTTTGACCGCGCCGGGACCGGCATTGTAGGCGGCAAGGCCCGTGTCCGTCCGGTCCGTTTGGCGGATCATATCCGAAAGATACTGAGCGCCTCCTTCAATATTGTCGCGGAGATCGTAGGGATTGATTCCGAGATCAGCCGCGGTGTCCGGCATGAGCTGGGAGATTCCCAGCGCTCCGGCGCTTGAAACAGCGGTATTGTCATAGCGGGATTCCACGTAGAGGACGCTCGCCACGAGAAGAGGATCGAGATCGTGGCGGTATGCCGAGTATCGGATGGACGAGGCTATGGCCGGAGCCTCGGCTTCATTGTACTGGGCAATGAAGGTTTCGAGCGGCATGGCGCGGGCGGGAGACGTAATCCCTAAAAGAAAAAGAAATAAAAATGGGGATGTCTTGGCGATGACGGGCCAGCGGTTAAGTGTACTCAATATCATTGTTTTCCTCTGAACGGCCGTTTAGGGCATTTTCAATTTTCTGATTTTCTTTTTCCTGCGCTTCTTTTTCGGTCTGTTTCTGTTCTTCCTGTTTTTTCTTTCGTTCTTCCTCAATTTCTTCGGGGGATTTTGGAGGCTGGTTGTACTTGCCTGTCGAGCGGTCGAAGTTTGACTGGCTGGGCCAGACGTTGAAGAAGCGGCGGCATATGGTGATGAGCTCTTCAAGGATCTCCGGCGGGCAGTTTTCTTTTCCGGTTTTTGTATCTTGGAGCCGTTTTTCAAGTAATTTTTGCGTTCCGATCATTTTATCGATGCAGTTGTTGATGATGGTCAGCTCCTGCCGGACCGGATAGTATGGATCGTAAGGTTCTATGGCTCTGTTGATGCGGTTTCCGATGTCGGCCTGCGTCAACGGGGCATTGGTAAATTCCCATATGATACGCTGGAAGGCAACGTCTTCTTTGAGCTGTTCCAGTTCTTTCATTTTGTTGAGGATTTCATCTGCTGTGGTCTGGTTTGTTTCCGCTTTTTTCAGAAGTTTTCCAATGATATTTTTATTTTCATAGGCAGTGCCTTCCACATTGATGATTTTTGCTTTTATGGTGTCGAGATCGTTTTCTCCTTCTTTCGCGTTTTCTTCAGAAGGTTCTTCCGCGGGATCAGATTCGTTTCCCTGGGTCAGGATCGAGAGCGCGGCTTCGATGCCTTCTATCCGCGGTAAGAGAGCTGAGAGAAGATTGAGTTTTTCTCTGTCTTCTTTATAAAGGCGGTTCGTTTCAAGGGCGGCTTCCATGGCCTGCGGTATAATTTGAGGTTTTTCCTTTTCTTTTTCCGCTTTTTTAGAGGCGGCTTTTTCTTTTGCTTCCTGAATCATTCGATTCAGTTTTTCCTGTTCCTCTTTTTCTTTTTTCAGTTTGGCGGCTTTTTCTTTCTTTTCTTCTTCGAGTTCCGTTTCTTTCTGTCGGATTGCTTCGATGGACTGGTATTTGAGCTGGCATTCGGATTCATCTTCGTGGACCCAGATCGTGAGGTCTTCGAGCTCTTTACGGATGAGCGGCTTTCCGCACACCGGACAGAGGGGGAGGTTTTCTTTTGATTCTTCCTGATTGGTCTCAGAGGAGGCGGGTGTTTCGGCTTTTTGTGGTTCCGTTGTTTCGGCGTTTTTTTCTTTTGCTTCGCCTGTTATGATGCCAAAATCAGGCATATTTATTGCGTCGTTCATGGTTTATTTCCTTTCTGAAAATAAGAAAAGGCGGCCGACGGCCGCCTTTGGGGTTATGTCAGGAGCGTTCCATGGTCTGCCCGCCGCGGCTTCTCTGGCTGGACCGGACGAGGCCTTTCTGTCTGGCTTTCGTCTGGGCTTTTTCATGAGAGCGTTCTGCGGCTCTGTCACGGAGGAGCTTCTGGGTATGGGATTTCGCTTCTTTACCAACATTTTCGCGGACGGTTTTCAGAATATCGTCGCGTTCCTCGCCGTTGGCGAAGGTATTGATGATCTGCTCATGGGTCATGTTTTCCGCGCGGATGCGGGCGGAGTTGACGTTGATGAGCACTTCCTTATCCCGTCCGGGGTTGTTGATCTCCCGGTATCCGCTGGTGAATTTCTGCGGATCGGCCTCACGTCCGAGCTTTTTGCGGGTCTCGGCGATTTTATCGATAAGAGTCTTATTGACGATGAGTTCATTGTCCTTCATGGACTGAATGCTCTTCGTCATGTTGTCGATGCGGCCGACGGCTTTTTCCACAGCGGTCTTGATCTGCATTTTTTCATATTCGCTGTTCCGGGCAGGCAGTTCCTGAATGGCCTTATCCTTGCGTTCGACATCGATGTCTTTCAACCGGAATGCTTTTCGGTAATCTTTCTGGATGGCCTCCTGAAGTTCGGGCGTGATTTCCTTTTCGGGAATGCGTTCCCGCTGTTTGAAGATCACGTTGTCGCGAACATCTTCCACCGTTTTGCCGGCTGCCTTGAGGTCATGGAAAAGTTTTTCCGGGTGCTCTTCAAATACCTTGGCGAGCTGGTGCGCCTGTTCGCGGCTGATAAAGGATTCTCTCGGGATCATACCGAGACCCATTTCCTGCGAAAGGCAGGAAACGGAGAGGTAGGCACGGAAATTTCTGCGCATTTCGGCGATATCCGGGTTCTCTGCCTGACGGGCGCTGTGCGCGTCGTCAATTTTGAGGTATTCGCCGCCTCTTTCCTTGGTGTTTCCGCTTTTGTCGACATAAGGGGTGATGGGGTCAAGTTCGTTGTTGTAACCGCGGAAGTTTGCGGTGTTTTTGGCCGCAATTACCATCATTTCCTGATAGTATGTTTCGCGGTTCATCATTCCTTTTTCAGGAAGCTCCGTAATGGGGCGGCCTGCTTTTTCTTCCGTCTTGTTAATGCTCTTGATGCTCTGTTTCATACGGCTGGCCAGGTTGTCGAGCGCGCGGACTTTTTCGGCCGTGTCGTATTTGAAGCTGCGCTCTTCGGCAGGGAGGCCGGAGACATCGCGGGCATTGTAGATCCCGCGCTTGCTCGCCAGCAGAACGACTTCGCCGGTTTCTTTATCTTTCATGGGGGCCCAGTATTCCATGGGGATTTCTTTGCTTCCGCGTTCGACGTGCGCGCCGATGGAGCGTGCCTGCTCGAAGGTATAGAAACGCTGATCGGTGATCGGCTGGCCGTCGTGGCTCTTTGCCATGGCGAGGATAGCGAGCTGTTTTTCTCCGCTGTAGACGGTGTTTGTCATACCGTTGTAGAGCGGTCCGTCCAGACTTGCGCAGTTTTTCTGGAAGGTATCATTTTCACCGCGCAGATTTTCTATGAGCGTTTTTGCATAGGTTTCTCTGGCTGCTTTTGCGCTTTTTGGCATTGCATAGCGCATTCTTTCCGTATTTTTTTCAGGCATGGTAGTTCTCCTTTTCAGGTAATTAAGGTTTTTTCAGGCAGTAGTGTTTATCCTTCACTTTGCCGCGGCTCAATCCTCCGCTTTCTGGTCCGTGGGCATTTCTGCTCCATGGTCGTAATATTCATCCGGCCGGAGGCCGGATGTCCCCAGGGCTGCGCCCATTCTGTCCAGAGTCTCTTTCATGCGGCGCAGGTCGTCGGGGGAAAGTTCGGTCAGCTGGACGGGTTCCAGACGGGCGAGAAGTTTCAGCTCGTCGTCTTCCATATTATTGGGAAGGATCTTATCCGGGTCTTCCATTTCCATGGCATTCACCTCCTTTCATGGCTTCGCGGACAACACGGGCATGGCGTGCTTTCTTTGTTGTCCATGCTGCTCGTTCCGACGGTCGTTTTCGGTAGAAGTTTTTCTCGCATTTGTGAGAACAGAAGATTTCACGCTTGTCTGTTTTCCGTGTTACGGAGATCCATTTTCCGCAGTTTTTGCAGCAGAAGGTGCGGATCACCGGCGCGTCTGTGATCATCTCGTCTTCCGGGTGTTCTGGTTCGGCGTGGCGCTCATGCTGGCGCTTACAGGCGGGGTAGCAGTATTTCTGGGTTGCCTGGCGGGTGATAAAATGAGTGCCGCATTGGGGGCATTGCCGGTCATATTGTTTTTCCGGCTGTTTTTGGTTATGTCCCGGATGGATGAGGCCTCTTTCCGCAGCCATTCTTCTGCATTCTTCCGAGCAGAATCTCTGCCTGCGGTAAATCGGCGTGTACGGCTTTCCGCACTGCTCGCAGATCCGCGTTTCTGCGGCGAGTTCTTTCAGTCTTTCTTCTTTGATTTCTTGCCAGTGCTTTCGAGAGTGGTAACGCTGTTTGCACTCGGCGGAGCAGTATTTCTGTGTGGGAGAAGAAGGATAAAATACAGTGCCGCATTCTGGGCAGATCCTTGTTTCTGTATTCATGGGGCATCCTTCTTTCTGCTTTCTGCTTTGCGGTTTTTCCAATAGAGTTTTTCACAGCGGGCGGAGCAGAATCTCTGCCGCCGGTCTTTAAGATCAGTTACTTTTACGGTTTTTCCGCATCGCGCGCAGGTGAATGTGCGGATGGCCGTATCCGTTTCTTTGTCTTCGTGATTGCAGAGTCCTATCCGATAACCGAGACGGCGGCATGCTTCACTGCAATAGCGCTGGCTGCTGCGCTGCTGGATGAATGCCCGGCCGCATGCGGCACAGTTCTTTTTAGGCCGGTTCATGGCTTTTCTTCTTTCGCTTTTTTGAAGTCTTCCTCGGTCATGGTGCCCCGGCATTCGGGGTATTCAGAGCATCCGTAGAAGACATTGCCGGTCTTCATGTTTTTCTTTTCTTTCATCCAGCCTTTGCCGCATTTCGGGCATTTTACCAGTTTGGGTTTTCTGTTTTCCACCGGCCAGTACGTCCGGCATTCTTCGTTATTGCATCGTGCGTACTGGTGTACTTCGCCGGTGTCCTTGCTCACGTATTCGTGATAGATGATGTACCCCTTACCGCATGCCGGACACGGGTATTCCCTGCTGTAAAGCGGGGCGGTGCACTGTTTGAGGATGGCGTTGATGAGCTGGACGGCGTTGTCCAGGTAGGGCTTTTCGCTTTGGACTTCTCCGCTTTCGAGTTTTGCGAGAGCGAGTTCCATCTGGCCGGTGTAATCGGCTTCCGTGAGGATCTTCGGAAGGATGTCTGTGACCTGCATGGCAAGGTCGGTGGGATGGATCTCTTTCTTGACCTTGTAGAGCAGTTTATTTTTGATGAGCTGGTCGATGATGGTCGCCTGGGTGGCGGAGGTGCCGATGCCTTTCACTTGTTTCAGGACGGTGTTTAGAGATTCGTCTTCGCTCTGAATACCGGCCATGGCGGCTATGAGTGTCGCGTCCGTATATGGCTTCGGCGGCCGTGTTGCCTTCTTTGCCGTCTGGGAACCGACGACGGAGTAGGTGCTTCCGGTGGTCGGCTTCCATGCCATTTCCTGTTTATCGTTGTCTTCCTCTTTATTTTTCTTTTTTGTTTTTGCGTAGGACAGGTACATGACTTTCCAGCCGATCTCGCTGGGCTTCGTGTAGGAAAGTGTGAAATCATAGCTGTCGATGGTGCCCCGGACTTTGATCTGCTCGGCCATGTAGGGCGGGAAGAAGATCGAAGCGTATTTTCTCACGATGAGCAGGTAGACCTGCTTTTCCGTTTCGGAAAGTTTGGTAAGATCCGGGATTTTTCCGGTGGGGACGAGCGCGTGATGCGCTCCCAGTTTTTTATCGTTGAAGACGGGGGAGTTCCCGACGTTTGTGGTGATGTTGTCGCCTGTCGGGATGATGCCGATCTCGCTGGAGATTTTTTCATTGATCGCTTTGGCGATGGCCGGTGCGTCTTTCCGCTGGGATTCCGGCAGGTACCGGCATTCCGTGCGGGGATAGGATGTGTAGCCGCCGAGGTAAAGGGATTCCGCGGCTTTAAGCGTTTCGCTCACAGGGATGTCGCAGTATTTATCCGCGTCGACCTGCAAGGTGTTGAGCTGGTACAGCTCTTTTACGCCCTGCGTTTTCTGATCGGATTCCACATTTTTTACGATGAACGATTTACCGAGGACAGCGTTTTTGATCGCGTCGGCTTTGTTTTTATCGGTGATCTTGTCCTTGCTGTCCAGCGTGATGGTGGCCTTCGTGCCGCCGACCACGATCTGCGCGTTGACGGTGTACCAGTTTTCCTGTTTGAAGTTACGGATGGCTTCTTCGCGCTTGACCACCAGCGCGACGGTCGGCGTTTTTACGCGGCCGATGGGGACGGTGCCGGTCATACCGCCTTTATGCCAGAGCCGCGTGAAGTGGCGTGTGAGGTTCATGCCGAGCAGCCAGTCGATGTGCGAGCGGGCGACGCCGGAGAGGTACAGCCCGCGGTAGTCGCTGTCCGGCTTCATGGATTTGAGCGCCCGTTCGATCATCTCGTCATTCAGACCGGAGAGGATCATCCGTCGGATGTCTTTTTTCCCGATCTGATCCTGCAAGAGCTCGTCAACGAGCACCTGCCCTTCGCGGTCCGGGTCGCCCGCGTTGATGATGGCTGCCGCGTTGGGGATGAGGGACATCACCACGTCGTACTGGAATTTCTTGCCTTTGTCCGGGTCCGGTTTTTTCTTAAATTCTTCTGGGATCATCGGGAGAGGACCGGTGGACCAGTTTTTCCAGGACGGATCATATTCTTCCGGCTCGTAGTCCGTGAGGATGTGACCGGCGAGCCATGTGATGCAGGTGATTTCATATTTGTTTTTTGTATCGCTCATGTAGTAGCCCTTCATGGGCGTATAGGAATTGCCGTTGCGCTCAAAGTAGTCTTTAAGTTTAGTGGCGACATCTTTTTTCTCGCAGATGATGAGGGTGTAATTTTCCATTTGCTTCTCCTTTTGCATAAGATTTTTATCTTTCCATTTCGATGTCCCGATCGTGGCGGATATTGAGGTTCGCCCGGCCGGTGCCGGTCTTCGGCAGATCGAAAATGTCTTTGCCCATGCTGGCAATGGCGTTTTCCAGTTCCTGTTTCGGCAGGGAGGTCTTTATGCGGCCGTTCATCTTCTGCCGCAGCATCCGGGTGTGTCTGCGATACATCAGGACGCGGCGCTCTCGTTCCATTTCCTTTGCGTCGATCTTTTTGGTTGCCTTTTTGAGGATCTCTTCGCAGTAGTGTCTCGTCTGCGGCGAGATATGACGGCGCGAGAGCTGTTTCAGCACGAGCCGGGCCTGTTCTGAGCGGAGCGAGTGGATGTTTTTTTCAAGGTCAAGTTCCGCGGCTGCTTTTTGCTCAGCGGCTTTTGCGAGGAGTTCCGGTGTCGTATACGACGCGATGAGTTCGCTGCGCTCAGTCGAAGCTTCCTTGATCCGGTTGTCCAGATTGGCATGCCGCTGAAGGTCTTCAGCCGGTGTGCTCCGCTTGAGTTTCCGCAGGTATTTGATCTCTCCGTCGATGGCATCGAGTTTTCCGCCGGAGGCTTTTCTGATGAGATCGAGGGCGCAGGCTTTTTCCGATTTGGGAAGGAGGGCATCGACGCGGTTCTGGTATTCTGCGAATTTTTCGCGGACGGCGTAGTCAAGGAGCGCCTGCCGCGATGTTTTGTTTTTGAATTTTTCGAGCGTTTTTCTGATGCTTTCTTCCAGGTATTTCGGGAGGGGAACATCACGCAGCCATTCGGCGAGCTTTTGCTCTTTTCGGCGGAGTTCGATGCGGTTTGCAGGCCAGTCTTCCCAGGATCGTTTGGAATTTTCCGCAGCCTTTGCTATGCGTTCCCGCGTGCGAAGGCTGTTTTCTTTTTCCGCGATGGAGCGGCGCAGGGCGGTGATCTGATCTTCGATTTTTCCGGCCGGCCGTTTCATTTTTTTGCACAGTTCCCGTTTTGCTTCCGCGGAGCGAAGCTTTTCCCGGAGGGTCTTGAGCTCCTTTCCGCTGTCTTCGTCAATGAGCTTTTTGAGTTCATACTCTGCGCTGTGCGGCGTGAGGCGGTAGAAGGCTTTGATGTAATCCTTCTGCCGGTCTTCCGCGTATTTTTCGACGTCGGAAAGGTTTTTATCCTTTTCCGTTCCGGGGAAAACCTCAAGTTCTGCGCGGAGCATGATCTGGTCATGCTTCCTTCGGGTGAAGGAGAGAGCATTCTTTACGGCCTGCTGTACAGCGGGGGAAACGTGCTTTCTTTTCTCGCAGCGTTTGAGCTGTTTTCTTCTTTGATCCAGTTCGCTGCTTTCGTCGTACCGGAAGATCGGTTTGCCGTAGAGACGCTTTCGGTATTCGTTGATCAGTTCGGCGACGCGCGCGTCAAGAAGATTCTGCCGCCGGTCTTTTACGGCCTGATGGTCGTATGTCATGGCGGTATGATCCTTGTCTTCGCCCGCGCCCTTGTCAATGATGTTGAGGAGACGCAGGCTTTCCGTGTAGCGGTCGATCTCTTCGCGGTGAGCTTCCACAAATTCTTCCGTGATTCCCGCTTTCTTCGCCCTTTCCATGGCGGCCGCGGCCATTTCCTTAAGGGTGAAGAGGTCTTCTCGTTCTTCTTTTGTGAGCTCTTCGCCGGAAAGGGCGGCCGTGAGTTTTTCGCCGGCTGCCTGCTCGGCGAAGAGGCGGACTGCGTATTCGCGGATCTTTTCTTCGTCGGATGCGGATTGCAGCGTTTCCATTTCCATGCGCTGCAATTTCTGGTTGAGTTCGGCTTTGTATTTTTCTTTCTGCAAGGGGCGGATGCGTGCCCGGGTGTGGGCGAGGAGAAGGTTCTTCTCGCGCTTTCTCAGTTCGCGTTCCGCTGTTTTGGCGATGGTTCCGCAGCTCTCTTCTCTGGTGGGGAGAGCTGTTTTGTATACGGCGATATCCCGGAGCTGCTCTTCCACGGCGGCGAGTTTTTCCTGATCCGTCGCTTCCATGATCTGCTCTTTTGCCATGCGGTCGAGCGCTTCCGCGTTGACCTGCTTTTCAAATTCCTGGCAGATCCGGTCGACGACATCCTTATCCCGGATATCGGACAGATCGGCATCGCGCCAGCCTTCACGGACTTTTTCGGAGATCACCTCTTGGTATTTTTTGAATTTTTTCGGGGCGAGCCGTTTCGGTTTCGGCCGGTCGAAGGCATCGGCCTGCCGGATGTTTCCCGCGTTCAGGGCTTCTTCGCGCTGCACTTCGATGGATTTTTCAGTGACGCGCTGGGGGAGCCCCTTTTCTTCGTATGCTCGGTTGATCTCATCAGCGAGATTGCGCCGGAGCTCGCGGAGTTTTTTCCCGGTTCGTCCGTAAAGATCCCACTCTCTTTCCGCTCCGCCGTATTCTTTTCCGCTTCGGCTTATGCCGTGGCGTTCAAAAAAGGTTTCTTTATCAAGTTGGCGGGCACGGTCATTCATTTTGTATTCGGTAAAAATTACGTGCACGTGGGGATTGCTTTTTTGATGGATCGCCGATTCATGGATGTGAATGGCATAGGTGTACGGGTAATCTGGAAATTGTTTTTTCAGGTATTCATCCGTGAAGCGGATGAGTTCTTCATTTGAGAGCTCATTTGGCAGGGCGAAGTCCCATGTACGGCCGGTTCTTGAGGTTGGTCTTTCTACACCTGTCTGTTTTTTGTTTTTTTGCTGTGTTACTTCATCTGCTTTACACCAGAAATCGTTGGCATTTTTTGCCCAGTCAGGGAGGTTTTCGCTTTTAGTAAAAAGCAGATCTGTTTTGGACCGGTATTTTCCTGTCCGGGTAATGTAAGCCAGGTGGCTCATTGTTTTTCCTGCTCTCATGATTTTCATCGTTGCGTGATAGGTGCTCATTTCAGTAAAGGCGTGCGGTACGCAGGCAATCAGGCTCTCGGCAGAGGGGGCCCACGCAATAGAATGCGGGATCGGAATGGTTTACCATACCCGAACAAGTATTCTATTGGTAAGTGGGCGCTCACGGGTTTTTTGAGAGGCCGTCCAAACGTCCGGCCTGTTCCCAAATTCTCCGATAATACCGCATAATTCCACGTCTGCGCAAAATTTATAAATATGTTAGATATATGTAGGAAAAATCGCTCACGGGTTTTTTGAGAGGCCGTCCAAACGTCCGGCCTGTTCCCAAATCGCCGATAATTGCTTATAATTCCGGTAGTTTAACGGCTAAAATATTTTCGCTCGGTGCGAAATAAATATAAACTGCCGTTGATTGAAGAATATCACCGAACGAAAAAAAGCGCAAGGCGCAAGGAGGAATGAAGTGAATGAGTGAAAGAGAAACGTATTCGGAGGCGGCGGATCGGGGCGCGAAGAATGTGGGCACCATGCTCACGATGAAGGATATGCAGATCCTGAAGTGGCAGCGCATCTCGTATATCCTCGTATTCCTCGTTTTTGTGTGCATCCTCTCGGTTGTGTACATCGGCACGAAGGCGACGTATGTGCCCTACGTGATCCATGTGGATGAGAAAACGGGTTACGTGATGTCCCTCGGCGCGCTGGAACAGCGGAACGTTGAGCCGACGGACGCGGAGATCTCGTATTTCCTGTCCCGTTTTGTGGAAGGGATCAGGAGCGTGCCGGAAGACAAGAACGTTTTGCAGCGCAGCGTGAATCGGGCTGTGAAGTTTATGACCCCGGAGGCGGCCAACAAGTATAAGAACCTGTACCTGCCGGAGTTCACCGCCCGCATTGGCCATATCAATACGAGAGTGGAGATCCTTTCCGTACAGCCCATTGCCGGACAGAGCAATACTTACACCGTGCGCTGGAAAGAATCGTCCGCCGACGGCGGCGGTGTTCCGGTCGACACGTATTACACCGGCAACTTCGCGGTGAAGACGGAGACGATCACAAAGAAGGAAGACCTCGTACTGAATCCGATCGGCCTCTTCATTACGGACTTCTCCTATGCGCCGGAAATGGCGGGGAGGTAAGCGATGAGATCAAAGAATGTGAAAACGCTTGCCCTTGCCGTCATGGCATGCGCCATGCTTACCGTTTCGGCCGGAGCGGAAAACGGATATGTGGAAGATCCTGTTTCGTATGACGGAAGCGCGGCGGTCTTCAATTACGCGCCCTACGATCAGTACGTGGTTTATACGAAGGTCGGCTATGTGACGGATATCGTGCTACGGCCGGATGAAGCCGTTCAGAAAGTCGCGGCGGGCAATACGCTTCAGTGGGCAGTGGAAAAAGATGACGTGGCCGGTCACGCGCATGTGTATATCAAGCCGCTTGCAGCGAGCACGACGAACGTGATCATCAATACGTCGCGGCGGTCGTATCGGCTTCTCGTTACGGCGGAAAATCCGAATTACGTGCAGTTCGCTGTCCGCTGGAATTATCCGGTCGAAGATGAGCAGGAACGGCAGGCCGCCATGGCAGCGAGAACGGCAGCGATGAATGAAGCGAACGCGGAAATCGCCGAAGCACGCGAACGGGCTTCCCGCATTCACAGGAATTACAAATGTGTGAAAAACAAGAACGTCACCGAGAAGCTGATTCCGAAGTCAGTATTCGATGACGGTTCCAAGACGTATATCGAGATCACGCCGGACAATACGCAGAACATGCCGGTCATTTACTACTATGACGATTTTGATAAATCCAAGCTTCAGCTTGCCAACTACCGGCTTAAGGGAAATTTTCTTGAGATCGACCGGGTGATGAACAACATGAAGCTCCAGTTCTCACAGAAGCAGTTCCTTCTCATTGAACGCATAGATGAGAACGAGAAGGTGCCGAGCGCGGGAGATATTCAGTTCAACAGCGCTTCATCGGAAGAGCTGTCTGAAGAATCGCTCCGTGCCGGGAAGCACCAGCTGGATACGGTCGAGCTCCGCGACACGAAGCTGCCCACGCTTAAAGAGCGGCTCGCGGAAAAAGAACGGGCGCGGCAGCTTGAAGTACTCCGCGCCGCGAACGGCCAGCCGGAACAGCAGGGTAACGATACCGATGATGCGCTGAACCGTCTCGCCGATGTGCTGGAAAGCGAAGGAGGGAACGAGCAGTGAGCTGGATGAATAAGATCCGCGAGATCCGGGAAAAGAATCTCGCAAAGAAAAAAGAAATAAAAACAGGTGCGGAGGCCGACGGGGGCAGCGAAGCTCCGAAGCTCCCTTCCCATGCTCCGGATAACAAAGTGGATCTCACCGCGACACCGGAAAAGGATAAACGCCTCAATCCCATATTCCTCTATGGCGGAGGCGGTCTGTTTCTCATAATCCTCTGCGCGGTGATGTTCTCATCCTGTTTCCATGATGACCGCGGTGACCGCCGGAAGCCGTCGGCGATGACAGTACAGGGCGACGTGCTGAATGATCAGAGCGTCCAGCAGATCGAGATGAAAAACCTCAAGCAGATGAATGACGAGGCTCAGGCGAACGCGAAGGGCGGAAAGAAGAACGCCCAGGACGGGAAGACGAAGCCGACGAAAGAGGAGAACACCGTCGTTGAAAAGAAGACGGCGCGTTCTTCGGCGGGAGCCTCTTCCGCGAAAACGGAAAAGAAGAAAGAGCTCACACCTTCTGAGCAATACAGTCTTGACGCGGAGACCGCACGGTACAAGCGGGCGCTCGACGATGAGGCCGCGGCATACAGCGAAGACGCGAAAGCAAAACGCAGCGCCATCTTCTTTGATCTCGGCGGTTCTGATAAGAACACGAAGGCTCCGAAGGGAAATCCCCGGACGGAAAGTCCGGCAAACCGTTATTACAATGATGTTCTTCCGCAGGACGGAGACAGTGATTATATCCAGGTCATGGGGAGGTGAAATCAGATGAACCGCAGATACTCTGTCTTCGTTCTTGCGGGGCTGGCGCTTTTATTCCCGGCGGGATTTTCCGCCGAAGCGGCTCCCGCCGACGGAAGATCATCTTCCTATTATTACGAGCTGGCCGAAGCGGATAACGTGCTCCAGGCGGGCACTGTGATCCCGGCTACGCTGCTTACTCCGATCATTTCCGACAACGCTTCAACGATCATCATCGCCGTTGTGCGTCAGGATGTTTTTGATTCCGTGACTGGTACGCAGCTTCTCATTCCGGCCGGGAGCCGGTTGATCGGCGACCCGATGGGGATGAACGGGAGGCGTATTGATATTTCGTTCAGCCGCGTGATTTTCCCTAACGGCCATTCGATCGATCTGCCGGATTACCGTGCGATCGACGGCATCGGGTATTCAGGTGTGAAAGATCAGTACACCCGTCATACCTGGCTTAAGACGCGCTCCATTTTGACCGGAGCGATCCTCGGCGGTATCGTCGCGGGCGCAACGGATGATGACGACAGCAGTTCCCGCTGGAGCGATAACCGGAGCGCCGGAGAGGAAGCAAGGGACGCGGCGATCGGAGAAATGCTGTCCGGTATTGAAGACATGGTGAAAGAGCAGAATGCGGATCTCCGGCCGACCGGCACGATCCGTGAGGGGTATCAGTTCAACGTCATCCTCAATACGGATATCCGCATTCGTCCTTATGAGCGCTGAGGATTTTTCTTATTCCTGTTTTTCATTTTTTCAAAAAGGAAAGAAGGTCTTTCTCTTGAAGAAAAACATTATGTTTACTCGCCCCCCCCCCGGAAGGTATTAGCCGCATCGATCGCGGCGGTCCTGCTGGGAATGGGTGGGTTATGTCCGCAGTCGGCTTTCGCTGATATGAGTTTTCCAAAGTTGTTTATCGGTAATCGCGTTAATTCTTCTTATTTTATGGAAGAGTCTCAATTCAGAGAGACTTTTAATAACGTTGCAATTGCTCCGATAGTTTTTGATTCTTCCGATGGGGGCGAGGGCGGAGGAACTCAGTACACTCGTTTGTATCAGGCTGTGGGTTTAGATGGGAATTTATATTACATCTTTGACGATGGCCCTTCGGAAGCGGGAAATGCTGATAGCCTTAGTGCCGGCTGGTATCTAACTACTGATGGTGAACGTTATGGCCATAAGGTTGTTCGGGTCGGCAAAGTCGGCGATCAGACGATCGACGAAGACGGCAACCAGCATATCGAAGGTGATTCCACGATCGACGGCGACAGCAATATCGGCGGCGATCAGACGGTAAATAACGACCAGACGGTCAAAGGTGATCAGATCATCAACGGGGATTCTACCGTTGCGAACCAGACCATTGAGGGGAACCAGATCATCAACAAGTACCAGACCGTCGGCTCCGGAGCGGACGGCGACGGACAGAAGGTAGACGGCAATCAGGAAGTGACCGGAGACCAGCATGTTGGCGGCAATCAGGAGATCGACAAAGACCAGACGATCCATGGAAACCAGGGCGTGGAAGGCAATTCCACGATCAATGGCAACCAGACCGTCCACGGTCACCAGTGGGTACAGGACGGCCAGTCTGTTACCGGAGACCAGAGCGTTGATGGGAATCAGACGGTCACTGGGGATCAGGACGTTCAGGGCGACGGACACTATGGCGGGAACCTTGACGTAGATAAAGACCTCAACGTGGACGGCAACACTACCCTCAATGGAGATCTCGGTGTGACCGGAGACACCACCCTGGAAGGTGCCCTTGATGTGAAAGGTCACCAGACCGTTGAAGACGGGCAGACCATTATTGGCGATCAAGGCGTTGATGGCAACTCGTACATCACAGGAGATCAGACGGTAGAAGGTCACCAGTGGGTGAACAACGGCCAGTCGATCAAAGGTGACCAGGGCGTCGATGGCAATCAGACCGTGACCGGCGATTCCGATGTACAGGGCAACGGACACTATGGCGGGAACCTTGACGTAGATAAAGACCTCAACGTGGACGGCAACACTACCCTCAATGGAGATCTCGGTGTGACCGGAGACACCACCCTGGAAGGTGCCCTTGATGTGAAAGGTCACCAGACCGTTGAAGACGGGCAGACCATTATTGGCGATCAAGGCGTTGATGGCAACTCGTACATCACAGGAGATCAGACGGTAGAAGGTCACCAGTGGGTGAACAACGGCCAGTCGATCAAAGGTGACCAGGGCGTCGATGGCAATCAGACCGTGACCGGCGATTCCGATGTACAGGGCAACGGACACTACGGCGGGAACCTTGACGTAGACAAGGATCTCAATGTTGATGGCGCGCTCGATGTGGACGGCAACAGCCACACCCACGGGAACAGCTACACGGATGGCAACTCCACGGTAGGCGGAGATCAGTATGTGGCCGGTAATGAGACGATCCATGGCGATCAGAGAGTGGAAGGGAATAGCTCTATTCTCGGCTCGCAGGAAATCGGGAAAGATCAGACCGTCCACGGCAATCAGACTGTCGACGGAGACCTGCTGGTGAAAGGCGACAGCTCTACCCTCGGTTCTCATGAGATCGGGAAAGACCTGATTACGCATGGCAATTTCACGACCGACGGCAACAGTCTTGTTAAAGGGGACAGCACCACGCTGGGTTCCGAACACATCGGGAAGGACCTCATCGTGGACGGCACCTCCTATCTCCATGACACCAACGTGGACGGGGATCTCGATGTGACCGGCGGCGCGCACGTCGGCGGAAACGCCACGGTAGACAAAGACCTCACGGTCCACGGCAACGGATACGTTGACGGCGGCCTCGGTGTTAAAGGTGATGAAGCCGTAGGCGGAAGCCTCGTTGTCGGTAAAGACTTTGCCGTATCCGGCAACAGCTATACCGGCGGAGACCAGTACGTCGGCGGTAATTCCCATATTGCCGGTAACCAGGTGATCGATGGGACCCTCACGGCTTCGGATGTATTCCTGGGCAACGGCCTGTCCGTAACGAACGAACTCGCGCGGCAGGGAACAGAGATCGGTGAAGTAGCGGCCGGAGCCGCAGCCCTCGCGGGCCTCGACTACATGCCTTACGAAGACGGGCAGAAGCTTTCTTTCGCCGTCGGCTTCGGGAGCTACAAGTCTCATCAGGCCACTGCATTGGGCGCGAAGTACTACTTCAATAAAGATGTAGCGCTCAATCTGGCGTCCACTCTCGGCTACAACGAAAACATGATTTCCGGCGGGCTCTCCTTCCGTTTCGGCCCTGGTGGCTCGAAACGGATCGCATCGCCGGAAGTTACTCAGAAACTCGCGGAAATGGAAGGAGAAATTTCCGCATTGAAAGCGCAGAATGCGAAGCTCATGGAAGCTCTCGACCAGCTCATGAAAGAGCATGAAGCGCAGGAAAACACGCAGGACGCGGTGATGTAAAAACAAAGATTCCGTCCCCGTCCTGCAAGAAAGGATGAGATCTTTGAAAACATCATATGTAAAGAAAGTCTTACGGGAAGGCAGCCGTTTCCATTCCAGCAGAAAAAGGCTGGCGGCGCTTGCCGCGGCTGCCCTCTTAGGATTCGGCGCTTTATTCCCGCAGGTCGCTGGCGCTACATCTTTCTCCGGCACACTGGATGAAAACCTGCTTGAAGCCGCTAAAAACGGGATCTTCCTTGGCGGCGACTACTGCGATCAGGACGGCGGCAACCCGAACCTTGTAAAAGGGTATTTTCTCGGTCTGGATAAAACCGACAACACCTACAAGATCATCACCGTATTCACGCCGGGCGGAAGCAAAGGCAATGACTGGTTCAATACCTTTGAAGAAGCCGCCCACCCGGATACCATTCTTGAACACGCTATCGTCACCCAGGTTTCCCAGATTCTCACCGAAGAAGAATTGAAGATCTTCAACGGCGGCACCATTGATGAAGAAGGAAATCAGACGATCAAAGGGAACTCCACGATTGACAAGGATCAGACCATAAAAGGCGATCAGACTACTGAAGGTGATTCCACTACAAAAGGCGATTCTAACGTAGATGGAGACTCTGATGTGACTGGTGATCACCACGTCGGCGGCGATCAGGATGTTGACGGCAACGGAAATATTGGCGGTGATCTTGATGTCGGCCATCACCAGACTGTAGGGAATGGTGAAGAAGGCGACGGGCAGACGATCAACGGGGATCAGCAGATCAACGGAGATCAGACGATCGACGGCAATCAGGATATCACCGGCAATTCCCACATCGGCGGGAACCAGACGATCGACGGCTGGCTCAATGTGAAAGGCGAGACTGATCTTGACGGAGATCTCTATGTTGACGGCACGACCCACCTGAAGGACACCGATATCAGCGGCGATCTTTACCTCGACGGCAACCAGACCACAACGGGCAATCAGCACACCATGGGCAATGAGACCGTGGACGGCTGGCTCAATGTGAAAGGCGAGACTGATCTTGACGGAGATCTCTATGTTGACGGCACGACCCACCTGAAGGACACCGATATCAGCGGCAATCTGAACGTGGACGGGAACCAGACGACCACCGGCAACAGCACGGTAGGGGGAGACGGCCACTTCGGAGGCAACCTCTATGTTGACGGCGGTCTTGGGGTGCAGGGTGATGAAGTAGTCGGCGGAAGCCTCGTCGTCGGCAAAGACTTTGCCGTATCCGGCAATTCCTTCACCGGAGGAGATTCGTATACCGCAGGTAATTCCGACGTGGCCGGTAACGGACACTATGGCGGAAACCTCGCAGTCGACGGGACCCTCACCGCATCGGATGTATTCCTCGGAAACGGCCTGTCCGTGACGCAGGAACTCTCCCGGCAGGGTACGGAGATCGGCGAAGTGGCGGCCGGAGCGGCAGCACTGGCCGGACTCGATTACATGCCCTATGAAGAAGGGCAGAAGCTCAGCTTCGCCGTTGGCTTCGGGAGCTACAAGTCTCACCAGGCCACCGCCCTCGGGGCGAAGTACTACTTCAACAAAGATGTCGCCCTCAATGTCGCTTCGACGCTCGGATACAACGAGAACATGATCTCCGGCGGACTCTCCTTCCGGTTTGGCCCCGGAGGGCACAAAGCCGGACAGACCGGAATTGACCCGATGATCGCGCAGAAGATCGCCGCGGACGATGCCCGCATCCAGGAACTGGAAGCGAAGAACGCTGAACAGGAAGCACGCATCGCAAAGCTCGAAAAGATGCTCGAAGCGATGACGACCCTCACCGACGGCCAGTAAGCAGGCAACAAAAAAGCCCCGCGCAGGCGGGGCGGAGAGATCAGGAACGGGATTCATGAAGAGGCACGAATTGAATCTGTACTTCCATTCCCATGGCGGAAGCAAGTTTCTTCAAAGTCTTGAAAGAAGGATTTCCATTTCCCCGTTCAAGCTTTGAAACATCATTTTCCCCCTTTTCCGGCGGCGGAAGAAATTCCGCCCCGGAAGGAAGGGAGCGTCTTTTTCAGAAATCCAATACTGCAAAGCAAACGGATACTGCTGAGGCTCGTTATGTACTGACGCTCTTTTCCTTCCGGCCGCACCGCGGCGTTACCTGCCTTCGTCTTGGGGCCCAGACCGGTGCGGACGGAATGGGGAACGCGAGAGAATGTACATGCATTCTCCCGCCTGCGGAGCCGTGTAATCTTAAAAACAAGCGTCTTTCATATCTTACTCACAGCGCGTTTGCATCCATATCCACAGCTCCGCAGGCGGTGTTCCTCATCTCTCTCTGGCACACGCCCATTGCTTTTGGCAAAGGCGCAGGAAATTGAGACGCGCTTTTCCTGCCGCCTTTTGAGCCGCCGATTTCCGCGCCGGATTGTTCCCGCGCAGTGACCTCTCATCACTTTTAAATTGTTCAGCCTTATCGGCGGTTCAAAAGGCGAGATATTCTTTCGGCTTTTGAGAAATGTATTATTTCTCCCGTTTTCTGAGGCGCGGAACAGATGCTGAAAATGTTTCGGCATGAAATTCCCTTTCTTTTCTGCCGCAGACGTTTTCCTGCCACACATACACGTAAATTTCTCTCATCAAAGATTTCCGCGCTTCTGAAAACGGAAAGGAGGCATATTTATGGTCATTGTCAGATATCCCGTTTTGCGTACTTTTTACTGCAAGTGCTGCGGACGCAAAGTGAATATCCGCCGCGCCGGAGACCGGCGGGAGGACTTCTGTTCTTATACGTGCCGGTCTGTCTGGGAGAGTGAGCACGGGAAGAAGAGGGCTGCCCGATGAAGAAGGAGCTTACGAAGAATCAGAAAAAGGCCGCGGCCGCGGTCATCGGATTTCTGGCGATCAATTTCGCGGCGCAGATCGCCGCGTCCTGGTCGTTCGCGTCAAAGATCGGTTTTGATCCGCGGTATCTCCCGGATATCGCGGGGACTGTGGTGTACTACCCCTTTGAATTTCTGTATCTGCTCGCAAAGTATAACGATCAGGCTCCGTTCCTTTTGAAAACAGGGAAGATCATTGCGGGCGGCGGATTTCTCGCTTCCATTCTGTTTGTGGTTATCCTGCTTTTCTGGAAAAAAGAGCAGCTCACCTCGTCGGGCAGCGCCCGGTGGGCGACGGCGGACGAGATCCGCGAGAAGGGGCTTCTTTCCCCGGTCGATCCCGTCAAGGACGGAGTCATTGTGGGAGCCTGGGATACGGGCATGGATTATGAGAAGCGCCTCGCTGTCGCGGAATGGCTGGGTAAGCTCTTCCATAAAGATAAATTCAGTATTCTCCCGCACATTCCCGGCAAACGGGAATATATCGTGGACAACGCGCCGACCCATATTCTCATGTGCGCGCCGTCCCGCAGCGGTAAAGGTATCGGGGTCGTCATACCTACATTTGCGAGCTGGCAGGGTTCCATGGTGGTGGCCGATCCAAAACGGGAAAATCTGAACGAGACCGGCGCGTACAGAAAGTACGTGATGGGACATAACGTCATTGAGTTCGCTCCGGCCGACGGCCGCCCCACGTCCCGCTGGAATCCTTTAAATGAGATCCGCTGGGGGAGCGCCAACGAAGGGCGCGATGTATCGAATCTGGTGAGCATTCTCGTCGGCGAAGGTTCCGGCGGCAATGATCAGTACTGGCTGGACAATGCGAAGGATCTCATCACCGGTGTGGTGACACATCTCAAATATGTTCACTGCGTGGAAAACACGAAAAAGGATCTTCATCCCGGTGATGAAGGGTATCGCGAGACATCCATGTATGACGTGTATCAGTTTCTCGCGGCGGGAATGAAGGCCGATGAGGACGACGGAGATAAGAAGGACGACGGGAATAAGCCGACAGGCTTCCGAAAAACTCTTTCCGACGCGCTCTATGAAGAAGCGGAGGAGGGCGGCCGGAAGGTGAAGAAGGCCCGTGAAGGGGTGCATATCCCGAAGTCCGGGGTGGTTTTCGATCTGCCGAATCCGGTGGGAACATCCGCAGACAGTTTTATCCTGCGCCGCATCGATCAGGATAACGAGACGGAGGTCACGCATTTTACTGAAGAAGCGCTGAAAACGCCGGGTCTGCATCCGGTGGTGGTGACGAAGTTTAATTCCTTTATTTCCAAAAGTCCCAATGAAGCCGGAAGTGTTCTTTCTTCGGCCATTACGGCGCTCATGATCTTCTCGGAAAAGACGATCATCGATAATACGATCACTTCGGATTTTTATCTGCGGGATATCCGCAATTCCGAAGCGCCGACGGATCTGTACCTTGTGACACCGCCGTCGGACTTGAAGCGTGTAGGCAAGCTGTTCCGCCTCATTATTGAGTTTACCGTGATCAAGTCGACGGAAACGCTCGGCGGCGACCGGCACCGGTGCCTGCTCCTTATTGATGAGTTCCCAGCTTTCGGCAAGATGGATACGCTCGTCCGGGAGCTGGGGTATATCGCCGGATACGGCCTCAAGACGCTCATCATCATCCAGGGGCTGGAACAGCTCACGGAAATCTATAAATCTAAAGAGCTCCTGACAAACTGCCAGACGCAGGTGTATTTCGGGCCGAACGATGAGCAGACGCGGAAATACGTGTCCACGGCGCTCGGCAATAAGACGATCCTTGTCAAGCAGAAGTCATCGGCCGAAGGCCTGTTTGCAAAGAGCAATTATACGTGGGTTGAAAAGCAGAGGGCGCTTCTCCTGCCGGATGAAACGTCATCGGTGCTTTCCAATAAATCGGCGATGCTTCTTGAAGGGCTCCGCATCCTGTCTCCGAAGAATAAATTCTTCCTTATGAAGGATATGCTGGTGCGCTTCAAGGACAGCCAGAAGAAGTATGACAGGTATCACCGGATCGGTCTCCGGGAAGAGAAGAAGGGAGGGTTGTGAATGGCAAAAACGGATTTTGAATCAGAGATCCGCCGCATCAAGGAAGGCAAGAAGCGCATTGCTGAGATCCGCCAGAAGGCGGCGGAGATGCAGAAGTCTTCCAATACGGAGGAGAAGAAGATGAACGCCCGTGCCTGGGATGTTCTCTGTGATCAGCTTCTGAAAAACGGGATCGATCCGCTGGATCTCAAGTTCATCGTGAATGCCTGTGTGGAAGCGAAGCTCCATTCCATGGCGGAAACGGGGGCCTGAGGTTGGAAGAACATCTGGAAGGCCCTCTCGAGAGCGTTTATGCCCGCCAGAAGCTGATGCTCCGCAGCGCTCTGGGGCCGGATCTGCGGCGGCTTCTGGAAGATCCTGAAGTGACGGAGGTCTATGTGAATACGGACTATATTGTCCGGGTGGATTCTTTTTCCGGCCGTCATAAGACGGAAGTCATTGTGACCCCGGAACGGGTAAAGAATATCTGCAATATCGTGGCGGGGATCAATGAGCAGATCATCAATGAAGATCATCCGAAGCTGGGCGTGGAGATCCACGGGCTGAACGTCCGGGCGCAGCTTCTGTATCCGCCCATTGTCACGCGTCCCACGTTTTTCTTCCGAAAGAAGCCCGCCAGGGTCTTCTCCATGGAGGAATATCTGGAAAACGGCTCCATTTCCCGTCATTACTACGACGCGATCGTCAATGCGATCCGAACGCACCGGAACCTCATCGTTGTCGGAGCCACAGGCTCCGGGAAAACAACGTTCCTCAACGCGATCCTGAAGAAGCTCTCCGAGGAGAGCCCAGGCGACCGGCTGGCGGTGCTGGAAGACGTGCCGGAGCTTCAGTGTTCCAGCGACGATGTGCAGTACATGACGATTTCCGGGAACCGGGCAACATCGGTAACGATGCAGGATCTGGTGTTCGTGTGCCTGCGCATTTCGCCGAACCGCATTATTATCGGCGAGGTGCGTGACGCCGCGGCATATGACGTGCTGAAGGCTTGGAACACGGGCCATCCTGGCGGGTTCTGCACTCTCCACGCCAACGGCTGCGCCGACGCGCTGACCCGTCTCGAATCGCTGACGCTCGAAGGGATGAACGGCGCGGAGGAGTATATCAAACAGCTCATTGGAAGCGTCGTGGATTATGTGGTATCCATCCAGCGCGTCGTGGCCGACGGCCGGTCTGTCCGTCGGGTGGATGAGATGATCGAAGTGAAGGGCTACGATCCGGTGAAAAAGGTCTATATGACCGCGCCGGTGTAAGCAATAGAAAGTGAGGAAAAGGTATGAATTTTGTCAATGTCTGTCGTGAAAAGGCGCTCATGATCTCGGCGCGCGCGCAGGACCGGGCGTTCCGCATGGCGGCGGCCGCGTCGGCGGGTCTCATTGTTTCGGGATATAACGCGTTGGCTCTTGATCTGCCGTTTATCCAGGCGTTCCAGGAGCTCCGTGATCAGGTGGTCGGTCCGGTAGCGATCGTTCTGGGAACGCTTGCTTTTGCGTATATCTGTTTCGGTTTTTTGACGGGCGAAGCGTCGCGGGCAGTTCGGAACGTCGTCGGGTTTATCATCTTTATCACGTGCATCTTCTGGTCTCCCGATGCCATTGAATGGCTCCAGGAGACGGTGGGCAGCTGATCTGGCTCTGTCGGTCTTCGGACCGATAGAAAACGGTGTTTTGCGGGCTGTGACAGGCATGCCCCGGAGAAAAAGCGCCGTTTTTTATCGGGCTGAGCTGCGTGTATGAGAGGGAGAGAGGTCTTATTTTGGAAAAGAAAAGGAAAATGGTAACGGAAGAGTCTGATCCCGCAGGGAATCCTCCTTCGTATATGAAGAAGGCGCTTCTCCGCTGGGTGGGGATTGCGGTGTTCATTGCTTTTGTTTGTCTGTCTTTTTTTTCTTGGTTTGAGATTGAAGGGTTAGAGGCTGTTATCGTCTTTATCCTGATTGCCGGTTTTTATTTTCGGGATGTATACCGCTGGTACAGCTTTACGAAGGCGGAAAAATGGAACCAAGCGGATGAAGAACAGCTCAGCGATGTGCAGAGCTGGATCATGGTGTCGCTCTGTATGGGGGGTGCGCAGATTTTTCTGTGGTTTTGGGAGTGAATTGGTATGGCATGGAAAAATTGTGATATCGGACCGGAGGAGCGCAAACGGCCGAACCGGTTGTGGTTGATTTACGGGGCGGTCATGGCTGTTGCTTTCATTCTTGTTTTGCTGCTGCGGCCGGAAATAGATTTTATTCTGTTTTTCCTTTTTGCGAATGTGGTTATTACATTGGATATTTATTGCGACTATACCAATGATCTTGTTGTATTCGGGTACAAAATGGCAAAAGGATGGCTCATCGCCGAGATTTTGGGTCTGTTGTTATGTACGGTCGTCTTCTTATTTCATGAGTTGTTTTGAAAATGAATTATGGAGGTTTTTATGCAGGTACCCGTATTTAAATCGCTTGCGAAACCCGTTTACTGGTGCGGGCTGCCGCGATCGGTGTTTTTTTCCATTATTCTTTTGACGATCGTCGCGTTTTTCTTTTTCAAGACGATCTATGTGGCGGTGCCGGTGATCATTATTTATTTCGTTCTCCGGCTCCTCGTCCGTGAGGACCGCCGTATTTTTGATATTCTCGCGGAGAATTTCCATTTGAAAAGTCATTATTTCCCTGATTGAAGGAAGGAGCTGCCATGGGCCAGAGTATCGGAAGTTTTTCAGATTTTGTGACGTGGATGTTCCCCACGGAGAACAATGTCATCATCAACAGCAACGGCACGGTGCAGAAGACGTATGTCTTTACCGGCCGGGACGGCTCGCACATGACGGAGGAGGAGAAAGAGCGCTACTATGTGGGGCTCAATAATGTGTTCCGCCGTCTGAAGAGCGGGTTCATTCTCTATGTAGAGACACAGAAGCACCGCGCCGAGGCTGCGGCGGCATCGGAGTTTTCCGATCCGCTTCTTCAGGAGCTGGAAGGGGAGCGCCAGAAGACGCTGAACCGCAATTTTCTTTATAAGAATACGTATTATCTCACGATCTGCTATCTGCCCCCGTCGGAGGCGCTTCAGAAAGTATCAAAGCTTCTTGATACAGACAATAAGGAGCTTCTGGCGAAGGTGAAAAATTCTTTCCGGGATTTCTTCACTACGCTGCGCTCATCGGACCGGGATATGGAGCGGTGGGAGCAGGCGGCGCATACCACGTATGAGAATATCAAGGTCATGGAGGAGAAATTCCTTACGGAGTGCGACGTGATCGCGAAGGGGCTTCGGAGTTATTTCACGGATATCCGCCCGGCGGATCGGCAGGAGACGCTCACTTATCTTCATTCCTGCGTGTCTGATCGCCATTTCCCGGTGAAGGACGACCCGCATTTCTTTATTGGGGAGCGTCTTACGGACGCGACGTTCCTGGGCGGCCGTGAGCCGAAGCTGGGGGATCAGTACATGGCCGTCATCGGCATTAAGGAACTGCCGTCGTTTGTGACGGATTTCATGTTTGACCGGCTCAACGCCCTCTCTTCGGAGTTTCGCTTCGTCATCCGCTACATGGCGCTCTCGAAGGAGGACGCGGTGGCGGAGGTGAACAGCATCATCAAGAAGCACGCCGACAGCAAGAAGAATCTCTGGACGCTCATTCGGGAAGCGAAGGAGCACATGACCACCGATCAGGTGGACAACGTGGAGGCGGCGCAGGATGAGGCGGACGCGAGGGAAGCGCTTAATTACCTGTCCGCCGATGATTTCGGCCTGGGCTATCTGACGCTGAATATCGTGCTGCTCAACGGGGACAAGGCGCAGCTTGACCAGGACGCGTCGGAGATCCGGTCGATGGTGAACGAGCTGGGCTTCATTGCCACGATCGAGAAAGACAACGCCGCCGCGGCGTGGATGTCCACGATCCCTTCGTGCTACAAGCAGAATGTGCGTAATTACTTAATGAACTCGACGGACTTTGCCTGTGTGTCGCCGTTCGGCGCGTACTGGCAGGGTGAAAAAAAAAATAAGCACTTCAATGCCGACTGTCTCATCCGGTGCGTGACACCGGAGCATCTGCCGTTTTATTTCAATCTGCACTGCGGCGACGTGGGGCATACGCTCATCGTCGGGGCGACGGGCACGGGCAAGTCGGTGCTTCTCAATACGATCTCCGCGAATTTCCGCAAGTATCCGAACTGCCGGGTCTTTGTTTTCGACAAGTCCGCATCGTCCCGCGTGCTCACGCAGGCGGTGGGCGGCAATTATTACAACCTGCTCGTGGACAGCCGGTCGATCGCGTTCCAGCCGCTCGCGCACATCGACAGCGATGTGGAGCGGAACTGGTGTCTCGAGTGGCTCGTGAATTACCTGTCCTCGCAGAATCTGGCGATCACGCCGACAGACCGGAACACGCTGTATGAGGCGCTCAATTCGGTGGCCGCGGCTCCGCAGGAGGAGCGGACGCTTACGGCTCTCATCACGATGATCCAGAGCGAGCAGATCCGCAATTCGCTCCGCGATCTGTCCCTGAAAGGGGCTTACGGGGTGCTTTTCGATTCTTCGGTAGATAAATTCGGCACGGGCCGCTGGCAGGTGTTCGAGATGGAAAAGGTCATGGATAATCAGCAGATCGTGGGACCTGTGCTGGATTACCTGTTTCACCGCATTGAAGGGCAGCTCGACGGCAGCCCGACGCTGATGATGCTCGATGAATGCTGGCTGTTCTTCCGCAATGCTGCGTTTCGGAAGAAGCTCGTAGAATATCTGAAAGATTTCCGTAAAAAGAACTGCTCGGTGGTCATCGCCACGCAGAATCTTTCGGATATCGACGGGGATCTCATTCCGGTCATCAAGGTGAATATGCCCACGAAGATCTATCTGGCGAATCCGCTGGCGCTCGCCCCGGATATTGCCGCCATATATAAGGGTTTCGGTCTGAACGACCGGGAGATCGAGATCGTGGCGGGGCTGAAGCCGAAGAAGGAGTATTACTACAAGAACGAACACGGCGGGCGCATTTTCGACCTGGCGCTCTCGCCGCTGGAGCTGGCGTTTCTTGCGGCGACCTCCACGGCGGATCAGCGGAAGGTGGCGGAGCTCGCCTCTCTTTCGCCGGAAGCGTTTTCGGAGGCGTGGAAGTCGTTCAAGCGCGTGTCGTAGGAGGAAGCCATGAACAGGGGAAAGGGCGGTGTTTTTGATGAATGGTGAAAAAAATGGGAAAACCGGGAATGGGCCCTTGCTTTTTAAGTCGTTTGGTATGCTGTCCTGGCTGTTCTTCATTGTCGTTGTATCTGCTTCTCTCCAGCATGAGCTTGAGGCAGAGGGCTATGCATCGATCAGCGGTCTGTGTCTGTTCGGCAGTTATTTCTCAGGTCTCCTGCTGATGAAAGTTTTTCATATAGATCTGTGAATCCGATCTGCCGCCGGAAGGAAGAAGTCATGGAGGCATTGGATGATTACAGAAATTACCGCTCCGGCGGTATGAAAGGAGTGATTCATGGTGGTAATGAACTGGTCGGCCGGAAGGAAAAAACATGCTGTGATCGCGGTCGTTGTGGCGGCAGCGCTCTCTTTTTCCGGCTATACGGCAGGGGCGGTCTATTCGGTCCATGACAGCAAGGTATACGCGGAGATCGCCGAACAGATCAGCAAGGTGACGGAGCAGATCAGCCAGATCAAGACGCAGATCGATCTTCAGCGGCAGAATATGCAGGATCTGGCCTGGGGCCAGGTCGATCCCATTCTTTCCGAGATCGAATCGGCGAGAAAATCGTATCAGGATCTCATGAGCGGCATGAGCTCCATTTTGTCCGGGGCGGAGGATGCTCAGACGGCTTTCGATAAGACGTTCAATTCGTTCGACGATCTGGATGTATCGAATCTTTCTTACGGTGATCTGAAGCACCGGCTCTCTCAGAACCGGTATCAGATCGAGCGGCTCGATACGGAGGTGGTGGAGCTCATCAATGCGAAGCAGAAGGAGCTCGATGCGTCGACGGAGCGCATTCAGGAGTATACGGATATGCTGAAGGACGCGAAGGGCGAGAAGGATACGCTTCAGATCCAGGCGCTCATTCAGAACGAGCAGATCCACAGCAATAACATCGCCAGCGAGATCGCCTCGCTTCAGACGAAGCTTTCCGCGGTGCGCGCCCAGAAGGCGAAGCTCGAAGCGGACGCGTCGGACAAGCTGAATGAGAAGATCTCCGACGATTTCGAGAAATCTTCCGATGATTTAAAGGATTTTTCCATGCGGCACGGCGATGTGGAGTCGCTTTCGCCGACGTTTATCGAATTGGCGAAGTCGAGAGGGTGGTGAGGACATGGCGGCGGAAGGGTTACAGCTTCTTGTGGATATTTCCGACAGGCTGGAACATGCGGTTTTTGACAGCATCATAAATCTTCAGGACCCGATGATGGCTCTTATCGTCATTCTGGGATGCATTGCTTACGCAACGACGTTTGAGGGGTATTTTTCGGCGAGTTACTCGGTATCGAATCTTCTCATCAAGCTTTTGCAGATCGGGTTTTACATGTGGCTCATCAGCCGGTGGGACATGATTCTCAGTGTGCTTCTGGAATCCGCGGAGAATCTCGGAAAGATCGCCGGGGGGAGCAACAGTCTGAAGTCACCGGCCGGTCTCATCAGCGACGGCGTGGATAAGATCTTTGCCTGTTATGCGCAGCTCGTCTCCGGGTTCCCGTCGAGCGTTTCGGATTTCTTTGCTCATCTGCTTGCCGCGGTGGCGCTCGCGATCGCGCTGTACGGTCTGTTCAAGATCGCTTTTGTCCTTTTTATGGCCAATGCGGAATTTCTTATTCTGGGCGGTCTTTCCATTGTACTTCTGCCTTTCGCGGTGCTCCGGTTTACGGAGAGCATTGCGGATAAGACATGGGGTATCCTTCTTACCTGTTCCATGAAGGTCATGGTGGCGGTATTCATGGTCTGCATGGTGGGCGATTCGATTTCGGATGCATTCGCATCGCTCAGTGTGGCGGAGGCGAATGAGCAGTCCATTTCTTCCCTTCTTCTGGCGGCGTGTTCGCTGGTGTTCCTGTCGTTTCTCATGGGGCAGGCGGTGGAATTTGCCGGTGCCATGACGAGCGGCCTGTCTGTGAATACGGGAAATATCATTCATGCGGTTACGCCTTCCCGCGGTACTGTCATGGGTGCCGGAAATATGGTTCTCAGCGGCGCGAAAAGAGGGGGCGGAATCGTCCTGAAGGGCGCTGAACGAGCAGGGCGTGCCGCTTCTGATTATGCAGAGAGAAAGATCCAGCCCTGGTGGTTCCGGTCGAGATCCGGCGATACGGTTTTGTGAGGCGCGTATGTTACGGTTTCTGCTCCTTCTGGCTCTTCTTTTTCTGCCGTTTTTCCCTCAGACGGCAGAGGCGTATACGCTGGCGGGGGAGTGTACGAGCCCTTACGGCTGGCGCATCCATCCGATCTACGGATATCCGCAGGGCCATGCGGGCATCGATGTGGGTGTCGACATGGATACGGTGGTCCCTTCGGCAACGAGCGGCACGGTGACGGATTACTGGGGCAATCAGGACCCCGGCGGGTACGGCATCGTGGTGGCGGTCGAGGCGGATGACGGGAGCGGCACCATGCTCTATGCTCATCTGGACGATGTGCTGGTGGAGCCGGGACAGCATGTGTCGGCCGGTGACGGTATTGCTCTTTCCGGCAATTCCGGCGGCTCTACGGGGCCGCATCTGCATATCGGGTACGCGCCGGGAGGTCTGGATTTTTCCAATTGGGACGATCCTATGATCGTGCTTTCCCGTTCCGGGGTGTACAACATCGGCGGCGACACGAACGCCAACACAATCTCCGGTGTGGTCGGAAAGTATGTGCAGAAAATTACCCCGCAGATCGATGTGGATTTTTCGACGTATTTTTCTCCCTCGGAAACGATGGAAAATACGGTGCGGCAAATGCTGGAGCGTATCGCTCCCGCATTTGATCTGGCGCAGAATTATCTCATGCCGTTTCTGGCGGCGCTCGCGGCGATCGATCTCTTTATTCTCTTTGTGAATGTATATTTTGCCCGGTCGGGGTCGTTCAATATGATGGATATTCTGCTTCGGTTTCTCCGGTATGCTTTTTTCATCACGCTTTTCGCGGGCTGGCGGGAGATCGTGGATGAGGTGTTCATTCCCATGCTGGAAGGCATCAGTACGGCCGCGTCGGGAACGGCGTTCTCGGAGAGTACGTTTCTTCATTTCGATACGATTTTCGTTGCGGTGGCTCACCTTATTTCGCCGTTTCTGCACGTGGATATGCGTTTCGGCCTGGTCGGTGCGGCTCTCGTGTCCGTGCTGGTGATGGTGTCGCTGGCGTTTACCCTCATTCTGACGTTTTACATGATGTTCAAGCTTGTGATTTTTTATATCATGTGCGTTTTCGGCGTGCTGGGCATTCCCGGTCTTCTTTTTGACAAGACGCGGCGGTACGGCGCTTCGCTCATTTCAAGCATTTTTTGTACGATCTTTGATCTGGTGCTCACGTCGTTTCTGTATACGTTCGTCGCGGATGAGCTTACGGCGCAGCCGGTGCTGGAAGAATCGATCTCATCGCTTCTTCTGTTCACGGCAGGCTGGGGTTTTCTGGTATTCATGTTCCCGAAGGTGTCGAATGACACCATGCAGGTCTTCTCGTCTCTCTGGGACGGGTGGGTGAACCGGCCTTTGAAGGATTGAGGTGATCTCATGGAAAGATGTTTGTTCCGCCGCGCCGCGGCGGTCTTCGGAGCAGCGCTTCTCGCGGCGGCACTCGCCGCGGGGCCGGTTTCGGCCCGGTTTCACGGCGGCTCGATTCAGGATATTCAGAACCGGATCAAGCAGGCGATTGAGACGGCGAAGCAGACGGAGATCTATCAGCAGTACGAGACGATCACGAAGCTGACACAGGAGATGACGGCTTCGTGGTCGGAGCTCTCCCGTGCCATAGGGAATCTTTCGGAGGATATCGACCGGAGCTTTCTCAAGAGCCCGTCGTCGGCGCTCCTCGGCGCGGAGAGCGTTGAGGAGATCCGCGCGGAGATCCGGCGGCGCACAGAGTTTGATCTTCTTGAAGAGGGAAATACCGGCCGGGCGCGGAAGGAGAATATGCGGCGGCTTCTCGATCAGCATGAAGAGGAGTTTATGGCCGGAGCGGACACCGGTACGGACGCGCAGGCGTTCACGGAGAATCTGTATGAGGATACGGCGGCGATCACCGGCGGCCTCACGGAGGGCAGCAATTATTCCGTTCAGCAGAAGAAAGCCATGCTTTCCGCGGCGGCCGCGGCCGGGAAGAATACGCTTACGGCCGTGAGGGCCGCAGGCTCCATGACGGATTATGAAGAACAGCTCATGGAGCAGAATCTGCGGGCAGAAGAGGGAATGTTCCGCATGGAAAATTCTTTCTCCGTGCCGCCCCCGGATGACCCGATGTATCTACAGAATCGGGAAGAGTACCGCATGAAGGAGCTGCCGCGATGACAGATAAGAAGAAATTCGGCCTGATGCCCTGTTCGTTCGTACAGGCAAGCCTTCCTTATTCCGCCCGCGCCGGGCGGGAGTTCATCCGCCGGGCGGGAAAGTACCGGCTGATTTTGTACAGCCCGGACGGGCTTCCTTATGGGAGTATTCCCCGGCTGGTGATGAGCTGGATAACGACGGAGGCGGTGAAGACCCATTCGAGAACGCTTTATCTCGGTGATTCTCTTTCCGCTTTTCTTGAGGAGCTGGGGCTTCACCGCACCGGCGGCCCCCGCGGGGATATCACGCGGCTCCGGCGGCAGATCGATCTGCTTTTCGGCTGTTTCATTTCTCTCCGTTATGAGGATGATACGGAAGAGAACGGGGAGACGGTTCATCGGAAAGATATCCGCAATATGGTCGTCGCCGACGAGGCACATTTGATGTGGCAGCCGAAAAAGGTGGGCGGTTCGGTATTCTCAAAAAAAGGGAAAATTCCCCCGTCCATCGTGCTTTCGGAGACGTTTTTCAATGAGATCACGTCGGCACCGGTGCCGGTAGATCTCCGGGCGCTGCGGCAGCTCCGCAAGGCTCCCATGGCGATTGATCTTTTTATCTGGCTTTCTTACCGGCTGTCCTACCTCAAAAAGCCGGTAAAGATTTCCTGGGAGCAGCTCTCTGTCCAGTTTGGTTCCAACTACGCCCGCACGCGGGCCTTTAAGGAGGCGTTTCTGGGACATATGGAAGCGATCCGGTATATGACAAACGGGATTTCTTATAAATCTGAATCAGACGGATTTACCCTGTACCCGTCGGATTTCTTTTTGAGGGATGATTCGCGGAGCGGGGATGCTCCGTTTGAATAGGCAACGGCAGACCTTGTGTCTGCCGTTTTTTTATGCTCTTTTCCCCTGCACGGCTGTGCAGGGGAGTTTTTCACCGTTTCACAGGCCCGGCCGAATATTGTCAACGTGAATAACTCTGTTGTTCGTGCAATTTCCTCTTCTTTTTGTGAATAAGTCGGTGGTTTGGAGAAGTTATTCGCGCTGAAACGGTGGCGCTGGTGCGCTGAAATGGTGGCGCTGGTGCGCTGAAACGGTGGCGCTTTTGCGCTGAAACGGTGGCGCACCGTGCCCGCGAGGCCCCACGGTGTCTGGGCTGGCGGGCTCCCTCTTGTAATACTTATAATCTCTTATAATTACTTAGTAGGGGCATGCCTTTTTGTGAACAACTCTCTCTTTTTTTATTTATTGTTTTTTTTGATGAGGAAGAAAAGAATTTTTCAGACCGGAAACGTTTGTGTATGAATTTTGCAGCCTTTTCCTCTTTCTTTCCCACCCTGAATTCCTTTGATTTCGGCGTATGGCAGACTGTTTTCTGCTTTCTCAGTATAATTGGAGCCATGAAACGATTTTCGGCCCTGTAAGGGCCGAATTTTTGCGTTTTTCTTCTTTTGATGATTATTCCGCACACGGAAAAAGACGGTATCCGGGATACCGTCTTTTTTGGGGCTTTAATTGAATAGATCTGAATGCGAGCCGGTGGCGATGGCGGTCAAGATCAACTCGTCCCCGTCGATCGTATAAACCAGCAGCCAATCCGGCTCGATGTGGCATTCTCGGAAGCCGATATAGTCACCCACCAGCGCGTGGTCACGATATCGGGCGGGCAAGTCCCCGTTTAGAAGATGATCGATCACGGTGTACATTTTATCTAAATCCGCTCCGCGTTTTTTCATCCGTTTTATGTCTCTTTTAAATTGGGTGGTAGTCGAGAATTTATAGATCATTTTTAAAATCCTCGATACTTGTATATACTTTAGCTTCCCGTTTGCCCGCTTTTATTTCCCGCGCTTCCTGCATCGCTGCTTCAACCTCTGCGTTATAGCGCGGCTGGCGCAGATCAAACGGAAGCCCGCCGACAAGAAGCGATTTGTGAAAGAAAATATTGACTGCATCGGACAGGCTCATTCCAAATTCCGCATACAGATTTTCCACGGCGGATTTAAGTTCCGGCGTAATTCGTATATTAACGTTTGCAGTTTTCATTGTATGCACCTCCTGTTTCTTTTTAATAATACCACAAATGCAAAACAAATGATATACATTGTGAAGCAAAAGTGTTTTTCTTCTTTTTTCGGAGAAATAATAATATTATCATATCAGCCATTTATATCACTTTTTCATGTGATATAAATGGCTGATATGTATTTAAATTTCCCCGATTACGGCCACCGGGTGGAAGCAACGAGCGCTGCCGGTTCCGCCCGCCAGCCTTCGTAGCAGGTAAGTACACCGGTGGAAAAATCGCATTTCCAAATCCAGCCAGGAGCGGAAAAATCATGAGGAAGCAATTTGATCAAATTTTTGCGATAGTGAAGAATCGTTCCCGTTCCTTTCACGCGGAAAAGAAAATATTTTTTCTTTTCATCCTCCCCTATCCATTCGCCGTCACTTCCGCATTCACCGTCATATTCCCTCGCGTTTTCTCTGGCGATCGCGTTGATCGTTTTGTCCGCTTCTCTGTGTTCCAGACCGCTGCGCTGGAAATTGAGGAGCGAATTTTTTATATCAAAACGAATCATAAACATCGCCGTACCTATATAAGAATGTCCCTTTTTATCGGCTGCCGTATAATAGACCGGTTTTTCCCACTGACGGAACGCCTCCGGGTGGAGCGGAGATTTTTTCTTCTGGAACATTTTGAGGAGCGCCCCTTCAAAAGCGCTGTAGTCTCTGCTTTTTTCATTCATGGGCATATATTTCATGATGATTTTTCCTTTCCTTCTTTTGCGTGTGTGGGTGTTTTCTGCCCCTTAACGGGGCGGCCGCCGGGCGGCGGCCGGATTTATCTTATGCCGTGGCGAGAACGCCGTAGAATGTTTCGCTGTAATCGTCATACAGATCGTCGGCGACTTTTTCATAATTGATGTATTTGAGCGCTTCTTCCGGGATGTCCCCGTATACGCCCTCGTTGATAAACTCTTCCGCCAGCCCTTCCATGGTGTAGCCGTCATAGAAAATGAGGTCGTCCATGTGGTCAAGAGCATACCGGATCTCTTCCAGACTCTCGCCATAGATTTCAATATACGCCGCCAGTGTGTGGGCTTCTTCCGTGTCCAGCTTCTCAACATCAGCCGCGATTTTGTTCAGTTCGTATACATCATCCGTTTTATGGGGACGGAAAAGCATAACTGTATCATCGCCGGTATCAGCAGCACAGAAAGAAGAAGCCGCAATTATGCATTCGCTGCTATTCTGGCAGCCGATCTCTTCCAGCGTTTTTCTGATCGTCTCTTCATCCGTCGGAAGCCGCAGCATTTTTGTGCTTCCTTCTTCTTTTCCCACATAAGCCAGGATGTGCATTACATTGATGATCATGATGATTCCTTCTTTCTTTCCAAACCGGAGGGGCGTTGTGTGTGTGGTGTGTCCCTCATTTCTTGATTCTATTATATCAAATAATAACACATATCGCAATGTAATATCACAGGAAATTACAAGAAATTGCTATAAAAATTCTTTATACATGGTATATTGACATTACCGAACATGGGCGCAGCCCATCACCAACCCGACGGAGAAACACGCCAGCGCCGATGATGTCACCGACTCACCCCCGCCTCAGGAAGGAGTTCATCTTCATTACCCTGTTTTTTTTGATAATTTCGGGCATAGAAAAAGACGGCATCAAGTGCCGCCTTTTTCTATGGAAAGAAAGAATGATGTATCGGACGGCTTCCATGAGAAGCCGGGTCTTTGTCTTGCATATTTATATTGTACATTATTTAAATACATATTACAATGTACTATTACATTATTTTACTTTTTTACGTGATAAAAAATATTTATATGTATCATAATAACAACATTGGAATATGAGCGCAGTCTGTCTGATATTGCCCATTCGATCCTGTCTGCTGGAGTTCTTATCGTCCCTTCGTTTTTTGTAAAATTTGCTATGGTCTTTTTCGTCAGGTATAATTTTTTAGAATTGAGGAGCCGTGTTTATGGATAATCTTACAAAAGAGCAGCGCCATAAAAATATGAGCCATATCAGAAGCCGGGACACCAGACCGGAGCTGATGCTCCGGCGCGCTCTCTGGAAGGCCGGTGTGAGGTATCGGAAGAATGATCCGCGGCTTCCGGGCAGGCCGGATATCGTAATATCCCGCGGACGCATCGCGATTTTTGTGGATGGAGATTTTTTTCACGGCCGCGATATGGAGAAGATTTCTCGTGATTTGAAAAGCAGAAGGGAGTACTGGCTTCCGAAGATCCGCCGCAATAAAGAGCGGGATGAGGAAGTCAATGACCTGCTTACGGAGGACGGGTGGCTCGTTCTCCGTTTTTGGGAGAGCCGGATCAGGCGGGAATTGGATGCGGTGGTCCATGAGATCCTTTCTTATGTGCCGCCGAAGAAGGAGACAGGATGATATACAGACTTGGTGAGCTTTTCTGCGGTCCCGGCGGCCTTGCCTGGGGCGCGCTTCATGCGGATATCGGGACCGGCGATCGTATCGTTCATGCCTGGGCGAATGACTATGACGGACCTACTTGTGATACGTATCGCCGGAATATCTGCCCCGAAGCACCGGAAACGGTGTATCAGGGAGATATCCGTACTTTTGACATGTCGCAGCTTTCTCCTATTGATGCGCTGGCTTTCGGATTCCCCTGCAATGATTACAGTAGTGTCGGTGAGCAGAAAGGGTTGTCCGGTACGTTTGGGCCGCTTTATTCTTACGGTGTAAAGGCGTTGAAGCTTTTCCGTCCGAAGTGGTTTTTAGCGGAAAATGTGAGCGGTCTCAAGTCCGCGAACAACGGACGGGCCTTTTCTCTTATTCTTAAGGAGCTTACTGAAGCCGGATATCGGATTGTCCCGAATTTGTACCGCTTTGAGGAATACGGCGTGCCGCAGGCGCGGCATCGTATTATTATAGTCGGTATCCGAGAGGATATTTCTGTCACGTTCCGCGTGCCGTCCCCTGCACCGTATGCCGGGCTGGATGTATCCTGCCGTCACGCGATCGAGGTCCCGCCTATCCCGGCGGACGCGCCGAACAATGAGAAAACGAATATGTCCCCAACAGTCGTCCGGCGGCTGTCCTACATCCGCCCCGGTGAGAACGCATTTAATGCTGACCTTCCAGAAGAGCTCCGGCTTAATGTGAAGGGGGCAAAGATGAGCATGATCTATCGCCGTCTTGATCCTGACCGGCCTGCATATACGGTGACCGGTTCCGGCGGAGGCGGCACGCATATCTATCATTGGAGCGAGCCGCGGGCTCTGACCAATCGGGAACGGGCCCGGCTTCAGACTTTTCCTGATGATTTTGTATTTGAAGGCCGAAAGGAAGAGGTCCGCCGACAGATCGGTATGGCGGTCCCCTGCCGCGGCGCGAAGGTGATCTTCGAGGCGGTTTTGAAATCTTTTGCCGGTATTCCTTACGAATCGAAAGAGGCGTCGCTCTGAATCTGCGCGACGCTTCCGCTTACAGGATTTTGGGACAATAAAAAAGGACGGGAATCCGTCCTTTTTTGATTGTTTTATTGAATCTGCGGCCGCTCAATGTCTGTGATATCGATTCTTTTATTGAGAGAGAAGATGTTCCTGATTTCCCGGTGTGTATATGGGTGTTTGTTCTGCATTTCGGCGAGACGGATGAAATTTCTGACCGGCATGGCGGAACCGTTTATGCCGGCAGCCTGTACGATCTTTTCAAGCGCCTTGTCGATCGTAGGCTTGAAGCCGCCCGCGATGTAGGAGAAAAACGCCAGCGGGTAAGGAGAATCGCTGTATTTTCCGATTTCCGGCAGGTAATGATAGATCATGCGGTCGCGTTGATCGGCGGGCAGTTCGTAGCGGCTGTAAGCTTTGGTATCGATGATTGCCTGCCAGCCGTCTTCGTCGGAAACGAGAAGCACGTCCGGCACTTCTTTGGCTCCGCCCGCGATGTGCCTGGAAGTAAAATGAAAGATATCCTTGAATATATTTGCAGTGGCAATTTCAAAGTCGCGGCATTCTTCTTTTCCGTTGAAGGCCATGTTGAAATATGTTGAAAGGAAGGCGCTGACTGCCCCGTGGGGATAGTATTTCTCAAGGGTTTCGGCGACGAGGCCCTGATCGAGCCCTGTTTTTTCGGTGATCTCGTTTACTAATGAGCCGGAGATCCCCATGATCGGCTTTTCAAGGGTAAGTTCCACAAAGGCCTGTTTGACGATCATTTCCGCAACGATTTTCGGTGTTATGGTGTGCGTGTCAAGCAGGTTGCGGGTGTCTTTTTTGTGGTGCGGATCGAGTCCGTATCGGCGCTGGAAAAATTCTTCATCGTCCGGCCGGGCAATGAAGGCCGGAGGATTGGCGGCGATTCTTTCAGCTTCTTTTCTTGCGTCGTCGAGAATGGTTATTTTTCCGTCATCGCGGGTGATGTACTGTGTGTATTCGAGCCAGTTGACTAACGTATTTGCCACATCCCGCAGATGGCCGTATGGGTCGGTAAGGTTGATCATTCCTTTCGATGTTTTATATTTTTCAATAAAATCTTTATCGAGGCATTGATCCCCTTCTTCTCTGAATCGGATGATGTGCCCGATGACTTTTTCAATACAGTTTTCTTTATCGCTTTCCCCTTCTGTGATTACGATTTTCGCGATTTCTTCCTGTGTGAGCCAGCCCAGCCGGTCGTCCGTCAACAGACGAAATAGAAACCAGAACGGGTGCACTTTAAAACGGCGGCTGACATTGACTCCCCTGCTGATGGAAAAGCTGGACGGGATCTGGTATTTGATGATCTGGTCCCGCAGGATCTCCACCGGAGATTCGCCGTTCATGATCGCCTCACCGGCGAGCGTGAGTTTTATTTCTTTTGTTTCTTTCTGCTGAAACAGGAGGCCGAGGCTCTTGAGCCATGCCATGTAGGTCCGGCCGCCGCCGCCGGTATGGTCGCGCCGCAGGCCGGTCCGTTTCAGCCCGCTTTCTTCCAGTGCCTCTTCTATGGATAGGTGGGATGTTCTCTGTCCGTTCCACACTTGATCGATGGCTTGTTTTGCGAACAGTGCCAATACCTGCGGTATGCTGTCCAGTTTTCTTTTGGGCCGTGTGACCCACCAGTAATTGATCATGATATTTTCCCCTTTCCCTCTGCTTTTTGTATTATAGCAGGGGGCGCATCAGAATGAGGGCACGCAAAAAGGACGATGCACTGCATCGTCCTTTTTCGTGTGATTATTTTATCAGAGTTTGCCGCCGTTTCTCTGCTTTGCCATTTCGTTAAAATGCGGCGAGAGCGATTCTACTTCCCCATGTTTCTCTGAAAATGCTCTTGCTTTTTCAGAGGCTGCTTTCCATTCGTTATAGTCCAGTTCTTCTTTTGCAGGGATTTTTTCGTCAGTTTTGCTGTAAGCCGCGGCAGGGATGGAGATCTGTTTGGACATGATGTCGATTTTTTTCGTATCATACTTACCAATAACGAGTTTTTCTCCAGAAAAAGGATTTACGATGAAGACGTTATTTTCCTTATCCACGCGGATGGTATCTTTTTTGCTGTAGATCTTCTTGCCATTATATTCGCTGCCTGTTTTGTTGTAATGCGTGCGGTAGGCCGGGCATCTTTCCCCATCCCTTTCGGTCATGGAATCGTATTCCACAACGAGCGTACCGCCGTCGCTCTTGTATACGCCGTTTGCCGCCTCCGGTTTATCAGCGAGCTGCCCTGCGCAGCCGGAGAGCATGAGAGTGAGCGCTGCCGCCGCAGCTCCCAGAATGATGGATTTCCTGTTTAACATGGTCATTTCCTTCTTTCATGGATAACTTATGGGAAAACGGATCAAACGGCGCTGTGAGGGCCGTTTTTTGCTATTTTTTGATTTTCTCGAAGAGCGCCTTCTGCTGCTGAACAACGTTTTCCCAGGCGTTTTCCGCAGCAGCTCGTTTTTGGGCTTCGCTTTCCTTTTTTTTATGGATTTCTGCCCATTCTGCTTCGATCTCGGTGACACTTCCATAAGTTTTTTGGCAGTTGGTCATTTTGTAATATTTGTGTCCCCAGAAAACGTTGCCGTTTTCTTTGTTTACCCGGCGGACGAGTTCTTTCCCGCAGTGCGGGCAGAAGAGTTTTCCGGCCGGGATTGCTGTTTCATTCGATGTCACGACCCGCGCCGTTCCTTCGATAGTGAGCGGCTCCTCTTTCCCGGTATCCGGGAAGAGAGATGTGTTTTCCGGCTCTTTGGATGTAAGAGTTTCCGGTCTTGCCGTGCCGCGCGGCGCTCTGGGCTCCGGTACGAAGGTAAATTCGTAGGCCGTAATAAAGCGCCCGGTGCGGATCTTGTTGACCGTGAGTCCTTTGAAAGAGCTTTCCAGTTCTTTGATGGACGGCGTGATCACTTTAACGCTGATCTTGCTGTTGTCATACGCTTCCGGTACCTCGAAGAGCCGCCGGAAATCTTCCATAGGCACATAGAGGCGTCCTGTCGTGCGGTACTGCTTGAGAAGCTGGAAAAGGCGCTGTGAATATTTCGTCTTCAGTTTGTTGAATTTCACAACGTCGAAGTATGTGAAATTCTTCGTGAGCATGTTGAACAGATAGGTATACTCAGGATTTACCCGGACGCGGAGACACTGTTCGGCCGGAATGATCTTGAATACGATAAAGGGCACGAAGGCGATGATGGTTCCGTCGTCTTCCTTAATGGTAGCACGGATGGACAAAAGTTTGTCTACCGTGTCTTCGAGCGTCTGAATGAAGACGGCCATACTCTCGAATTTCACGCCCATGACTTTTTTCAGCTTGTTGAAACTGATGACGATCTCCTTGTCTTCCTGGTCGTCAATGAGCTTGACGATGGAAATGAAGACAGACATTTCTCGTTTTGTGAAGCCTGTAAAGGCTACTTTGTTTACATCGTTATGGAATTTGACGATGTTTTTTTCTGTGGTGGTGGTGTTTTTCATAACGGGGATCTCTTAACTGCCCTTTTTCTGACTTCTTTTTTTACTGTCTGTTTTTCTCTGAGCTGCCGTCTGTCATAAAGCTTATTTCAATGGCTGCCGGATCGGCTTTCTCTGCTGGATCAGGGCACTTTTTGCAGAATCCGGGCAGTTCATGCCGGATCAGGGCATTTTTTGCTGAACCGGGGCAGTCGGCTGTCAGAAAAAGGGCAGTTTATTTTTCTGCATTTTGCAGAAAACGGGCATTTTAAGTCAGAAAAAGGGTAGTTGTAATTTCTGGAATGCCCATAGGCTGGGCGTTTTCAGAAGGGGAAAAAATATAAAAAATAATGAGATATAGAAAAAATTCACAAAAATCTGGATTTTTTATTTTTCTTTGGATTCGGCAGAAGGATTTTTTTCTTTGCCAAAGACTCTTTCCATTCCGGCACGAGTGACGAGCCATATTTTGGCACCGATTTTTTTGCATTCTCTGAGGCCGAAGCGTGGTCCGTTCTGTCCCGTGATGACTTCGTTGATTTCTTTGGGATCGACACCCCAGTGAGCCGCCGCGTCTTCGACGGTGAAGGGTTCATCTTTCCAGATATCTTCAGCGGGTTCTTCTTTCGGTGTTTCCTGGGGATTGTCTTCAGCATCCATCATGGCAAAGATCGCTTTGCGGACGAAGTAGGCTTGAGGGTATTCATGTCGGATGATAAAGTCTCTAAACTGCTGAAACTGATCGGTGGTCATACAGACCGTAATGTTTTTGTTTTTTCGGATAGCCGCGGCTTTAAGAGGCGCATTTTCGATGAAAGCGCGCTCTGCTTCAGTCGTTTTTTTATTAACGGTAAATTTCATTGCCATGAGTTATACCTCCTTGTTTCTGTATTTTTTCATTCGCGTGATCTGCGGGCTCATTTTGCCGAAGAGCCTTTCCATTCCGGCACGGGTGATGATCCATCTTTTCGAGTTGACTTTCTTGCTTTCATGGGGCATGACGCGTGGTTTTTGGCGGTTGCTTCCCATGATGGCAGTACTGATGGTGTTTCTGTGGACGTTCCACTTTTCGGCGGCTTCCGTGATAGTGAATGGTTCGTCCATCCATTCTGTCGGGGCGAGCTGCGGCTCGATCTGGATCATGGCTTTAAAAATCGCATCACGGACGAAATCAGCTCTTGTATGGTAGTGATGGCGTTTTATATATTCGTTGATCCGGTTCATCTCATCTTCCGTGAAGTAGAAGCAGAGGGCATGGTTTTTTGAGGGGTTTCTTTTTGTTTTTTCTTTTTCCGTCGGTTTGAGGGTGAAAGGCAGATTAGCCATGGCGTTTCTCCTCTGTGATTTCTTTGCAGATTGACAGGAGCTCTGCGGCGAGATCTTTGATCTCTTTTGCTGCGGGGCTGGAACGGTTAAATTCGACAACGGAGAGACCGGCGGCGAAGGCCTGTTTATAAATTTTCCGGTCGCCGAGCATGGTTTTCAGAACACGGTAGTCTGTGAGGTTTGTTTCGATAACTTCGCGGAGATTTTCCGCGTCGCTCCGGTCGTGGTAGCTGATTTTGTTGAGCAGCGCGCACGCCCGGATTCCCGGCCGCTGTTTCAGGAGATTGTGAACGATATCGTTATCGAAGTTTTGAAGGCCCATAAATTCAACCTGGGATGTGGTGAGCGGGGTCACGATGATATTGCTGTGCAGCAGAAACTGGCGGCTGATATTGTTATCATAACCGCCGCTGTCAATAATGATATGCTTGTCCGGGTCGTCCAGGTATTCTTTTGCGATATCTCCGATTTTTTCCGGGTCTTTCCAGAATTGGATGTTCCGTGCCGGGCCGAGACTGGCAAATTCGCAGGAAGAATGCTGTGTGTCGATGTCGAGGAGATTTGTGTTGAGGGTGATTGCCAGATTGACGGCAATGGTCGTTTTGCCTACGCCCCCTTTGGTGTGAGCCACGTTGATGATCATAAGATTTCCTCTTTTCTTGAATGTATTACAATTATATTTTACATGATTTCACGAGAAAAAGGAATAAAAATTATTTATATGGGTCATAATAGATAAATATTATGATTTTGCGCCGGGTCATTGGAGGCAGGTTCGCACTGCTGATCGTCCGGCCATTTCAAAATTGGAAACGATGATTTTGAGAAGCCGCATGGTCGGCGCGGCTTCATTCTTTTTCCAGGACTGCCATTCCATGCGGCCCGTGACGGCGATCCGATCGCCCACGTCCATGTGTGTGATAAAGGCCGTTGCTTTGGGGCCGAAGGCGACGCAGTTGAAAAACTGAGGCGTTGAGTTTCCCGCCCGCTGATTGTCGGCGATGCCGAAATTGACATAGGGAACGTTATTATTGTCGATTCCGTGTTTGATGACTGTGATTCGGCCGAGGATGTTTACGGTGTTCATGATGGGGCTCTCCTTTGGGGCGGCCGGTCAGCCGGCCGCCTTTTTCTGTTCCATGGCCGCGAGGATCTCACGGCATTCTTCTTTTTCTTTTTTGACGCGGGTTTCTTCTTCTTCGATGGCGGCGATCCAGCCGTCGGCGATGATGCGCCCGCCGATCAGATAGACGTGTTTTCTGTCTTTAGACCAGTCTCCCCCTTTTTCTTTGTGAATGGATGCATAGAGGTACTGAAAAAAACCGCAGTCGCCGGCATAGAGGGACTGTGGAATATCCGGGCATTTTTCTTTAAGGCCGTGTGTGTCGAGCGCAAGGAAAAAGCGCGGGGCGTATCCGTCAGGATAATAAAAGGCGCAGATACGCGGGTGGATGCGGTTAAAGCCCGGAAGCATTCGGGCGGTGAGCTTTTTCCCGTCTTTCGATGCGATGAATGTTTTGAGCGGGTCGGCGAGTTTCAGGAAGAGATCGCACGCAGCGATATATTTGATGTATCCGTAATGGTTGAAATTTTTCGGTACAGACATGATGATTCTTTCTTTCTTTGACTGTGTGTAGTGTGGGTTCAGAAAAAGGGTATTTTATTTTCTTTCCTGCATTTAATTATCATAATAATATGCGTTATAAGATAATATTACAGGAAAAAGTGAAAATATTTTTTAATATGTGTAATAAAATTGGTTTTGTATTTTTGCCCCATAAAAGGGGCAGCCCCCTTTCGGGGGCCCGCCGTCATGCGCAGCAGATAACGCCTTTACTCGTTTCCGTGTAGTCAAAGGACAGATCACGGGCGATGGCTTCATAATCGATGTAGCAGGCGATGGATTCCGGGATATCGCCGAAAACGCCTTCTTCCACCAATTCTTCTGCCAGGTCTTCCATGTTGTAGCCTTCATAGAAAGTCATATTGTCCAGGCTGTCCAGGGCGTCCTCGATGTCCTCGCGGCGGTCGCCGTAGGCTTCCGTATAGGCGATCAGCTCGGCCATTTCGTGAGAATTGAGAACGGCGATCCATTCCGCCAGGTCGTTCAATTCCCATACGTTCTCATATTCACCGACAGAAAGATTTAATTCCGCGGCCTCGTCCGTTGTTTCGTAGTCGCTGATGAAACTTTCCGGGGCATTTTCATCATCCAGATCACAGCCGATCGATTTATAGGCCTCGCGAATCGTGTTTTCATCGGCAGGCAGCGCAAGCCATTTATAAATGAGTCTGCCTTCGTTATATGCGGCCAGGTTGGTAACAGCGATGTTGATCATGATAATTCCTTCTTTCTTTCCTAAACGGAGGGGCGTTGTGTGTGTGTGGTGTGTCCCTC
>CAKMIA010000009.1 GCA_927353735.1 uncultured Veillonellaceae bacterium | reverse complement strand
ACCCCCGAACCCGCCGTGAAAGGGCGGTGTCTTAACCACTTGACGAACAGGCCATAACTGGTGATCCATCCGCGACTCGAACGCGGGACACCTTGATTAAAAGTCAAGTGCTCTACCGACTGAGCTAATGGATCATATGGCAGGGGTAGTAGGATTCGAACCTACGCATGACGGAGTCAGAGTCCGTTGCCTTACCGCTTGGCGATACCCCTATGGCTCCTGAAGTAGGACTCGAACCTACGACCGATCGGTTAACAGCCGATTGCTCTACCAACTGAGCTATTCAGGAATATATGTTAAAGCCCTTTCGGACTTTACCATTAAGTGGAGCGGAAAACGGGACTCGAACCCGCGACCCCCACCTTGGCAAGGTGGTGCTCTACCACTGAGCTACTTCCGCAAGCAGCAATGATATGATTATATCATTTTCCCGGAGTTTGTCAAGCAGGAATTTTTATTTTTCTTTCCTGCCGGACCGGCCCGGCGACCACGTTGAATAGTGTACCATATGGTTTTTGCTCTGTCAAGGAATTTTTTCGAACTTTTCAAATTCCTTACAGGCATCCGCCCATGTCCATGTCTCTACGGAGAGATGACGTGCTCTTATTATACTGAAAAAGTCCTTCCTGTGCAAGCCTCAAAAAAAGGACGCCTCCGCGTCCTTTTTCTTTTCTCTGATTACTTCTTATTCAAAAAGCTCCCGCGGCCCGCCGAAGACCTTCATCTGCCGGCTGAAGAGGGAATCCCGCCGCTCGGTGAAATAGCCCAGATAGAGCGCCGCCGTGTTGTCGCCGTCGGGCGATTCGCTGCTGGCGCTGCCGTAGGAGGTCCGGTCCAGCAGGAACCGGCCGTCGATGGGCGTAAAGTCCGTGGAGAGCCCCTCCAGCATGGCCGCCGCGGAAGGCGTGATGCCATCCGCCGGAATGGGCAACCCCGCCGTGGAGCCCGCCCGCACGAGGATCTGCTCCGTGAGCGCGCCGCCCTCGTCCGTTCCGTGCCCCAGCTCGAAGGGACAGATATAGACCGCTTCCGCATCGAGGTATTCCACGCCCGCGAGGAAGCAGAAAAGGGACCGCGCATCAGCCTGGCGCACCCGGAGCGGCGCCAGATCCGCCCCGCTGCCCAGCAGCGCCAGCACCCGCTGCCCCGCCGCGGCAAAGGAAGCGCCGGAGCGGCTGCAGAGGGCGTCCCATTCCTCCCGGAGAGAGGCCGCGCTGACCGGTCCTTCTCCGCCGGGGATATGGAAATAGTGCGCGCCGAACTGCGCCTTGTCATTGGCCTTCTCGATAAAAACCGCCGGAGCGCCTGCCTGCTCCAGCCGCGCTTTCAGATACGCCGGCGGCACGCCCATATCGATAAGGCCCCCCACGAGCATATCCGGCGTGAGCACGCCGTAGCAGCGGATAAACAGTGCTTTCATTATTTCACGTCCTCTCTCTGACGGCCCTTGCCCGGTCCGTCCTCCGCCACGTCCACGCCGCCGCTGCCGAAGGTGGCCATGAGATTCAGCATGCACAGGGACGCGTCGAGGAGGGACAGGCCCAGCACGGAGCCGAATCCTTCTCCTTCAGTGAAATGATAGTGGAGGTATCCCTCCATACCGAGCTTGGAGAGCTGCATCTGGTGGACCGGCTCGTCATAGACCGCCGAGGGGAACAGATAGTCCCGGATCTCCGGATAGGCCGTGACCGCGCCCAGCGCCGCCGCCCCGGTGACTGCATTGTCGAAGACCACGGCCATGCCCTCCCGGGCAGCCTGCACGATGAAGCCGAAGAGCGCGGCGATCTCCGCGGAGCCCACCTGGGCGAGCACGCCGCACGGATCGGTGGCAAAATCGCCCAGCGAGGCCAGATGGAGGCGGAGCCCCTGCTTTTCCGAGGCCGCCGTGAGGTCGTCCTTCAGGATGGCGGCGGTCACCGCCAGCGCGGAGAGCATGGAGCGCTCCCCGATATTGCCGAGCCCGGCGGCCCGCACGCCCTGACCGGCAAGCGTTGTCGCCACGGACATCCCCACCTGAATGGCTCTGGCTGCCGCCTCGGGCGTCATGGCCGGACTGCCGCAGTGCGTACCCCGCACCGCCTTCTGGACGAGCACGCCCGGAATCCCGGCGGATTCCTTTTCGAGGCCCACGTCGATCACATACACCGCCGCGCCGATCTGACGGGCGGCCGCATTCACCGGCCCGTAGCCCTGCGCCACGAGAGCCGCCTCATTGTAGCTCTTGAATCCCTTCGTCTCGTTCTTCTCGCCGTCCACGGCCGTATCACCGCAGAAGATCACCACGGCCTTCGGCAGGGACGACGGCTTCACCTCGCCGAAAATACCGGCCAGCCGCACCGCCATGTCCTCCATCCGGCCCAGCGAGCCCAGCGGCTTGGTGAGATTGTCCACATAGAGGCGGCAGGCATCCATGATATCCTTGTGAAGTGCTTCGATCTGCTTCATGCTTTCGCCCCCTCGATTTCCTCTTCCGTGGCGCAGTCCATATAGACCAGAAGCGCCGTATCCAGCATCTTCATCTGGATCGCCGCACCGGAGGCCTCGCCCAGCCGGAATCCCAGATCCACATATTCAGACAGGCCCAGCGCCGCCAGCGACTTCTTGTGCGCCTGCTCCCGGGACCGGTGCGACGCCATGAGATAATGCACCGACTCCGGCGCGAGCGCCCGGGCGATGAACGCACAGGCGGTGGTATTGAAGCCGTCGATCACCGTGATGGCATGATTGGCCGCCGCGCCGAGCATGACCCCTACGAGGCAGCCGAACTCAAAGCCGCCCACCTTGGCCAGCACATCCAGCCCGTCGTCGGGATTCGGCTGATTCACGTCCAGCGCCTGCTGCACCAGCTCGATCTTCCGGCGGAGACGCTCATCGGAAATGTTCGTCCCCCGGCCGGTCACCTCCAGCGCGCTCCAGTGATTGAAGGCGCCGATGATGCACGCCGCGGACGCCGTATTGGAGATGCCCATCTCCCCCACGAGGAACGCCCGGTAGCCGGCGCGCGCCTTTTCCTCAGCGATTTCGATGCCGGTCTCCACGGCGCGGATGGCATCCTCCCGGCTCATGGCCGGCCCCTCGGAAAAATCATCCGTGCCCCAGGCGATCTTCCGGTCCAGCAGCCCCGGCACATCACTCATGTCATGGGCGATGCCCATATCCACCACGACCATGTCCGCATTGCAGTACGCCGCCATGGCATTGGCGCCGGCCCCTTTCGAGACGAGATAATTTCTCGTCATGCCCACCGTGGTGGACACGGGATAGGCGGAAATATTGTGGCGCGCCACGCCGTGGTCGGCACTGGCGATGACCATGCACCGCTTCGGCAGCTCCACCTCCTCGCTGCCGGTGACGCCGGCATACTGGACGACCATGTCCTCCATGCTGCCCAGCCGGCCCATGCCGAGATACAGCTTCTGCCAGCGCTCCCGCGCCCGGTCCATCGCGCCCTGATCGAGCGGACCGATCGCGGCAATCGTTTCATCCAGAAGTCCCATATATCCTCACTTTCTGCCCTTCTGCGGGCATTTCTTTCTGTGTCTGCTGAGAACTCAGCTTTTCCTATTATAGCAGAAAGAAAAAAGGCCGATTTCCGCCCCGCGCCTTGCCCGGCCGGTCAAAACTTTTTACAATAAAAGAATAGACAATAAAGGAGGTGTCTGTGATGGATTTTGAACATCTGTACATCAACGGCGAATGGGTCCCCGGCTCTTCCGGCGAGTGGATCTCCGTAGAGGACCCTGCCGCCATGGAAATATTTGCCCGCGTGCCCCGGGGCACACCGGCCGACGTGGACCGCGCCGCCCGGGCCGCCCATGAGGCGCTCCCCGCCTGGGCCGCGCTGCCCCTTTCAGAGCGCATCGCCCTCATGGAAAAATTCCTGACCATTTTCCGCTCTCAGGAAGAGGACATCATCGAGCTGGAGATCCGGGAGCTGGGCGCGCCCTGGTCCTTTGCGAAATCGTCGCACTGCGAATACCAGTACACCCGGGTGCGGTCCTACATCGATCTGGCACCGCAGGTCCCGCTGGTGGAAAAAATGCCCCTCTCCACGGTATACCGCGAGCCTGTGGGCGTCATCGGCTGCATCACCCCGTGGAACTATCCGCTGGGACAGGTGGTGCAGAAGGTCATCCCCGCGCTCCTCATGGGGAATACGGTGGTGCTGAAGCCTTCGCAGCACACGCCGCTTTCGTGCTTCCTCATGGCGGAGGCCTTCGAAAAGGCAGGCTTCCCGAAGGGCGTATTCAATATGGTCACCGGCCGCGGCGGTGAAGTGGGCGACGCCATGGCGTCCCATCCGCTCATCGACATGATCTCCTTCACAGGCTCCACGTCGGGCGGCATCCGGGTCGCTCAGCGCGCCCTCGCCTCAGTGAAGCGCATTTCCCTCGAGCTGGGCGGCAAATCGCCGGCGCTGGTCCTGCCCATGGAGAACTATGACTGGGCCATCCGGAACTGCTTTAATTCCATTTTCCTCAATTCCGGACAGACCTGCACCGCCCTCTCCCGCCTGCTCATTCCGAAGAGCGATCAGGCGAAGATCGAGGAAGCGCTGGTGCGCATCGCCGCAGAATATCCTGTGGGCGATCCCCACGACCACGCCGTCCGTGTCGGACCGGTGGCGTCCGCCGCGCAGTATAAAAAGATCCGCGGCTTCATCGAGCAGGGCATCGCCGGCGGCGCCCGCGTGCTGCTGGGCGGCGTGCCCGATGAACCGGACCACGGCTACTACGTGAAGCCCACCATTTTCACCGATGTCACCCCCGATATGGCCATCGCACAGGCAGAGATCTTCGGCCCCGTGCTCTGCGTCTTCACCTACGACACGCCGGAGGAAGCGATCCGCCTCGCCAACGATACGGAATACGGCCTGAATGCCGCCGTATACGGCCCGAAAGAGGAGGCCATCGCAGCGGCCCGCCGCATCCAGGCCGGCAACGTCTACATCAATGACAGCCCCCGCGACACCGCGGCGCCCTTCGGCGGTTACAAGCACTCCGGCATTGGCCGGGAAGGCGGCGTATACGGCATGCTGGAATTCACCCAGCAGAAAGCACTCTTCGACACCTGTAAGGCATAAGGAGGGCCTGTTTCCCTCCGGAAAGGACTCCCATGGCGCTCAGTTCCCTGTGGAAAAAACTGATTCCCGCGCTGGTGGTGCTGCTCGCAGCAGCCGGCGGATTCTATTACTTTTACTGGATGCATACCCCGCAGTATGCAGCGGGCGAGATCTATCAGGCGGTCACGAAAAAAGACTACCAGCTCTTCCGCGAGCGGGTCGATCTGGAAAAGGTATACAGCGCGGCCCTCGACGATCTCACCGACGAAGCCCTTCAGTCCGATACGCGGGACCACCGCCTCGCCGCCGGCCTCATGCGCACCCTGAAGAAGCCCCTCATCGATGCGCTCATCCATGAAACGGAAACGCAGTTCCGCGCCGCCCATTCCGGCAATCCCACGCTGATGACGCCCCTCGTCGATACGGCCAAGGCCTACGTCGGCTCGGCGGCGCTCTCCCTCACGGACATCTTCGACGTGGAGGAAAAGGACGGCATCGCCACCGCCAGCGTCAAACTTCACGACGACGAGCTGAACCACGACTTCACGTGGAAGGTGCGCCTCGAAAAGGACGTGAACGGCGACTGGACCGCCACCCGCGTGGAAAATCTCAAAGAATATCTCCAGCAGCGGAAAGACGTCCTGCATTCCCAGTTCTGACACGGAAAAAAGCCCGGCCTCTTAAGAGACCGGGCTTTTCGCATGCCTTCACACCACCTGAAACAGGAAAAATTTCAGATAATACGTTTCCGGCACGGTCATCACGATGGGATGATCCGGTGCCTGCTGGCGGAATTCGATCTGCCGCAGCGTCACCCCTGCATCGTGGGCCGCTTCCTTCACCATTTTCACGAAGAGTTCCTCGCTCATGAAATGAGAGCACGAGCACGTCGCCAGATAGCCCCCGCGGGGGAGGATCTTCATGGCGCGGTAATTGATTTCCTTGTAGCCCCGGAACGCCGCCCTCCGAGTCTCGCTGGACTTTGTGAACGCCGGCGGGTCAAGAATGATATAGTCATAGCGGTGGTCCTTCGTGCGGTCCAGCTCCGTCAGATAGTCAAACACATCGGCCTGCACCGCCTCCACCGGCAGACCGTTCATTTCCGCATTGTGCGCCGTCATGGCCACGGCCTCCGCGGAAATATCCAGCGCCGTCACCGAAGCGGCGCCGCCCCGGGCTGCGTTGAGCGCAAAGGCCCCCGTATGGGTGAAGCAGTCCAGCACATGACGGCCCCGGGCAATGCCCGCCGCAGCAAGGCGGTTGAATTTCTGGTCCAGGAAAAATCCCGTCTTCTGGCCGTGCTCCACGTCTACCTCATAGCGGATGCCGTTCTCCGTGATCTCCACCAGCGTTTTTTCCTCCGCCGGGTCGAGAAGCTCTGATTTATAGAAGCCCTTGCCCTCGGTCATGCCCTCCAGCGTGCGGATCTTCACATCGTTTCGTTCATACACGCACGATACGGGGAGACCTCTTTCCCGGAGCACCTCGATCAGGCTGTCCAGCACCTCCTGCTTCCGCCGCTCCATGCCGAGCGACAGAATCTGCACGGACAGCACATCGCCGAAGCGGTCCACCGTCAGCCCCGGCATCTGATCCGCTTCCCCGAAAACGAGGCGGCAGCAGTCCCGGTCCCCGGGACGCATCACCTGCAGGCGGTAATCCACCGCATAGGCCGCGCGCCGCTTCCAGAAAGCCCTGTCAAAGTGGTCATTCGCATTGGTCGAAATGAGGCGCACGGTGATCTTGGAATGGGGATTGTAAAAGCCGCTGCCCACAAATTTTCCTTTTTTCGTGAGCACCCGCACGATAACCCCCGGCTCGATGCCGGGCTCCGCCTCCTCGATCTCCGTACCGTAGATCCACGGATGGCCGCCCCGCGCCGCCAGCTCCGCCCGCTTGCTGATCCAGACCTGTTTCTGTTCCTCCATACTTCCTCCTGTCACGCCGTTTTCTTCTGATTGTAGCATAGCGCCATCCATGAGAAAATCCCCTGCACAAAGTACAGGGGATTTTTCAAAGCACAAACAGCATCAGATCACAAAGGTGATCAGGAAGCAGACCGCCAGGCCCACCAGCATGGCCGGTCTCTGCCAGCGGTTCGCCACCTTCTGTACGGTGCCGGGAATGACGCCCGCCACGACAGGCAGTGCGGTAAGAGCGCCGCCGGTAAGGAACAGCTGCATGATCGCGCATCCGGTAATGGCCGCAAAGCTCACGCCCAGCGGGTCGCAGCCCATGGTCATCGCCACCTGGGTGAAGGGCAGTACGATCGGTGCCGAAGCCGCATTGGACTGCGTGATCGTCCCTGCGATGGCGGAAATCAGGAACAGGATCTGGATCGGCGCCATGGCAATATACGGCACGGCGTATTCTGCGATCAGCTCCACAAGGCCGATGCGGTTAATGACGTTCGACATGAACATCAGGCTGATAATGGCCACGATCGGAATGGAGATCTGGCTTACGCCGCTGATCATGTCCTTCTCACCCTGCGCCAGCGTCATCCGTTCCATGAAAATGATCAGGATGCCCGTTCCCATCCCTACAAGGAATACCGGAACGCCGGAGAAAAAGGCCACGCAGAGCACGATAAACGGGAAAATGGCCTTTTTGAAGGAAGGTGCGCCTTCGGGCAGTTTTTCCAGCGTCTGACCGACCGGATTGATGGGAAGCCCTTCCCGAATCATTTCCCTGCGCGCCCGCCAGTAAGCAAAAATATAAATCCAGATCGAGCCGGCAAAGGCCCAGGCATTGATGAGGCCGAAATGCACGCCCGTCACCGCCAGGATCGCCAGCATGGTCGGATGCGTAAATCCGCAGGCATTGGCCACTGTATTGGCCATCGAAATGATGCCGGACGTTTTATTGGGCGACAGCCCCAGCTTGACCGCCGCGGGGCCGGCGATGGTCGCCGTGATGACCGGCTGGGTAAAAGCGGTCAGCGCTCCCAGCAGTGCCGCCGCAAGTCCTGCGGCCGTAGCGATGCCGGGCGCTCCGCCATGCCGTCTCCCGAAATCCATGATGTTCCAGATAACGACATCCATGTAGCCGCATTTCTGCATGATCCCGATAAAGAGCAGTACGCCGAGCATATCCACGATGACCGGGTTCAGGGCGGAAATCAGAATCTTGGAAATGGCGTTGGCATCCGAGCCGGCCAACGGAAATCCGGCTGCCAGTGCGGAACATACGCCGCCTACGACCGCCGTGATGTATAGAGGTGCTTTCCCAGTAATCATGATGATTAGTGTCAGCACCATAATGATCTGCGCTGTTATCATTGACTGACTCCATTCCAATCCGTTAAAAATCAGTGTTCATCAATTACATGAATTTTATACGTAAGCGACAGTTCCCGGCCGAGCTGATCATCCACGAGCCGTGCACTGAACTGTTCCCCAAAACGGAAGCCGTTCAGCAGCGGCACCGTCCCCGTATAAATCAGGCAGTCTTCCAGCGGCACCTCTTTCTGTACCTTTTCAATGATCACATCAAACGGAAGCAGATCGCCGGCCACGCCGTTCTGATAGTCGATTTCCTTACCATCCACCACCTGCGTGGAAATGAGGCGAAGCTGCGGGAGATGGTCTTTGACCTCTTCATAGTCCCAGAATTCCATCGAGCAGGGCTTGAGGCAGACCTGTTTGGATTTGTGGATGCTTACTGCTTCCATTTCGCGGTCGGTGTGGTCGCTGCCGATTCCGATATAAAATTTCCCTTCATGGCAAAGGATGAGGTATTCCGCTTCACCGCTTGTTTTCGGACCAATGACATCAATGCTTTCTTTTCTTGTTACAATCTGCGGGTCACACTGATACGGGACAGGAACCTCAGAAGGACACTTGACGCCTTCCTTTTCCAGTTCATGGATGTGTTCCATGGTCTTTTCCACATCTTTCCCTGAAAATCCGACGACCATCAGATTTTTGATATCAGCAGAAATAACAGATTCCCCATTTTTTGTAACAATCTTAAAATCCATGTTTGTTTCTCCTTTCCTTTTTCCTGTTGCCATTTTAAATTTTATATAATTCGGGCCGGCGGTCCCGGAATACATTGATTCCTTCCCGGATGCCCGCTATGACTGACATATCGATGACGCCCTGGCCGATCTCTTCCTCTTCCCCGAGATGGCACAGCTCCTCGCCCCACGGCGATACCAGCAGCGAATGGCCTCCGTTCTTCGTCTCTCCTGCCATGCCGCATTCATTCACCGCGCACACATACATCTGGTTTTCTATCGCGCGGGCCTTCACCAGCGTCACCCAGTGCTCCTTCCGCACCAGCGGCCATGCCGCCGGCAGGAAAAACAGATCCGCCCCTTCCAGCGCTTCCGTCCGGATGAGCTCCGGGAACCGCACATCGTAGCAGACCGCCATGGAGCAGGCGATGCCATCCAGTGAAAAATGCACCGTATGGTCTCCGCCCTTGAAATATTCCGGCTCTCCCGAGGGGCTGAAGCCGTGGATCTTGTCATAGGAGGCCACGACATTCCCGGTCCGGTCGAATACATAGGCCCGGTTGTAGATGACCCCGTTTTCCTTCACCGCCGAGGAACCGGCCACAAGATTCACGGCGTGCGCTCTGGCAAAGCCTCCGAAGATCTCCTTCGTCCGTTTCCCGTTTTCATCGGCCAGCGCTGCCAGACGGGAGGCGGGCGTGGGGAAGAATCCCACGTTCACCGTTTCGGGGAGCACCAGAATATCCGGCGATTCCCGGAGGGCTCCCTCCAGCAGTGCCACCGCATGAGAAAAATTAGCTTCCGGCTCGCCGAGGCGGACGTCCATCTGTACCAGACTGATTTTCTTTTCCATTCCATTCCCCTTTCTAAAACAAAAAAGAGCAGTGGAACATTCCTCTGCTCTTCATTGAATCTATTCAATTTTTCACATTATAACATAAAATACAGATTTTGTTCACATTTTCATCCATCTATTTTTATTTTTTACCGGCCCAATCAAAAACGCTTCCCGAAGGAAGCACGTCTTTAGATGAAGAAGGTCATGAGGAAGCACACCGCGGCATCGGCGAGGATGATGGGGCGCTGCCACAGGTTGGCGTCCCGCTGCACGGCGCCGGGGATGACCTTCACCACAAGAGACAGGGAGGTCACGGCACCGCCGGTCATAAATAGCTGCATCACCGCGCAGCCTGTCACAGCCGCGAAGGTAACGTCCAACGGCTCGCATCCCATCTGGATGGCCGCCTGCGTCACCGGCAGGACCACCGCGGCGGATGCGGAGGAGGACTGCGTCAGCAGCCCTGTCAGCGCGGAAATGATGTACAGGATCTGAATGGGCGCCACCATCATGAAGGGCTTTACCAGACGGACCACCGCATCGGTGAATCCGACCCGGTCCATGACGCTGGCCAGAAAGAGCAGGCTCAGCGCCGCCATGATGGGGATGGAGATGCCGCTCATCATGGCGCTTTCTCCGTGGGTGAGCGTCATGCGCTTCATGAGGCACACAAAGAGGCCCGCTACGATCCCCGCGAGGAAAATGGGCACATCCGCCATGATGCCGCCGCACAGGATCAGAAAAGGCAGCACCGCCAGCCAGACCGCAGAACGGGAAATGACGCCCGCACCGTCATCATCGTACTGCCTCGTCACGCCGCGCCGCTTCAGATCCCGCCGCACCCGGAAATAGGCAAAGATCAGAATCCACATCACGCCGAAGAAGCCGAGCACGTTGATGAGGCCGAAGGACACGCCGGTCACCGCAAGGACCGCCACAAAGGTGGGGTGCGTGAAGCTGCATGCATTGGACAGCGCATTGGCCAGCGAGATCATGCCCGCCGCTTCCTTCGGCTGCATCCCGAGCCGCACCGCCGCCGGACCGGCCACAGCGGCCGTCAGCGCCGGCTGGGTATAGGCGGAGAGCGTCCCGAGGAGCGCCGCCGTGAAGGCAGCCGCCGCAGCGATGCCCGGTGCGCCGCCCTGATGACGCCCGATCCGCATGAGCGCCCGGAGAATCGTATCCATACATCCGGACTGCTTCATGATGCCGATGAAGAGCAGCACCCCCAGCATATCCACCACGGGCAGCGGATGGAGCGCCCCCTTGAGAATGGTGGAAACCGTATCCACCGACTCCCCGCTGAGGGGCACGCCGTCGGCCAGCAGTGCGGCTACGCCGCCCAGGACCGCCGTCAGATACAGCGGCGCCCGGCCTGTACTCATGATCAGCAACGTTATAACGATGATCCCTATTGCCACGCTATCTGCCACACTTTCTTTTTTATTTATAATTCTATGATTTAATTTCTCAGCGTTAAGTTATGTCATGAATTATAACATATTTTCCCGAATGGGACAGATTCTTTTCCTCTTTTTGTCCCATCTCACGCAAAAAGCCTTCCGGATGTCCGAAAGACTTTCTTTCATTTATATTTTATATAATTCGGGCCGGCGGTCCCGGAATACATTGATTCCTTCCCGGATGCCCGCTATGACTGACATATCGATGACGCCCTGGCCGATCTCTTCCTCTTCCCCGAGATGGCACAGCTCCTCGCCCCACGGCGATACCAGCAGCGAATGGCCTCCGTTCTTCGTCTCTCCTGCCATGCCGCATTCATTCACCGCGCACACATACATCTGGTTTTCTATCGCGCGGGCCTTCACCAGCGTCACCCAGTGCTCCTTCCGCACCAGCGGCCATGCCGCCGGCAGGAAAAACAGATCCGCCCCTTCCAGCGCTTCCGTCCGGATGAGCTCCGGGAACCGCACATCGTAGCAGACCGCCATGGAGCAGGCGATGCCATCCAGTGAAAAATGCACCGTATGGTCTCCGCCCTTGAAATATTCCGGCTCTCCCGAGGGGCTGAAGCCGTGGATCTTGTCATAGGAGGCCACGACATTCCCGGTCCGGTCGAATACATAGGCCCGGTTGTAGATGACCCCGTTTTCCTTCACCGCCGAGGAACCGGCCACAAGATTCACGGCGTGCGCTCTGGCAAAGCCTCCGAAGATCTCCTTCGTCCGTTTCCCGTTTTCATCGGCCAGCGCTGCCAGACGGGAGGCGGGCGTGGGGAAGAATCCCACGTTCACCGTTTCGGGGAGCACCAGAATATCCGGCGATTCCCGGAGCGCGTCCTCCAGCAGGGCCACCGCATGAGAAAAATTGGCCTCCGGCTCGCCGAGGCGGACATCCATCTGTACCAGACTGATTTTCTTTTTCATTCCATTCCCCTTTCCGGGAGAAAAATAGTCCTCTCCCCTGCGTCTGTTTTTCTGTCCATTGTAGCACAGCCCCGCCGCCGTTCTGCACCCTGTCCGTCAGATTTCCGTAAAAAGGCAAAAGAAAAAGTCCGTTTATGAAACGGACTTGTCAATTCTGGCGGAGAGAGGGGGATTCGAACCCCCGTGACGGTAATTCGCCGTCAACATGATTTCCAATCATGCACCTTCAACCACTCGGACACCTCTCCAGATGGATGATTCTGTCAGCTGTTGCTGCGCGTGTATTCAGTTCTGTATGAATGATACTTTAATAGTATACTGGCACAAGGGATTTCTGTCAAGCCTTTTTCAAAAATTTTTCTTTCAGCGAAAAAGATCCCTCATAGTCTCCCGGTCCAGACCGGCTCCCAGCGCCGCCATGAGCAGCAGCCGCGCCTTCTGACCGGACAGGCTGCCCCCGAGAACGGCCCCTGCCGCTTCCAGGGAAGCCGCGCCGCCCTCATAGGCATATTCCCGGGCCACGCTCCCCGCGGCGGTGCGGCTCACCAGCACCACCGGAATGCCCGCATCGAGGAGGCCGTGAATGCCCCGGTCGGCGCCGCGGGACACATTGCCGCAGCCGAAGCCCTCCACGACCACGCCATCCACACCGGCGGCCGCGGCAGCCTGAAAGATATCCTCTTCCGTTCCGGCACCGCATTTGATGATCCACACCCGGCCTGCCAGCGCGTCCGGATGGATACGCTGCCGGCGGATCGGACGCCGGCCCCAGCAGATGCGGTCACTGCACACAGTCCCTACAGGCCCCCATTCCACGGACCGGAAGGCCTCCGGCAGGGTGGCATGCTCTTTTTCCACGTCCTGCGCCGCATGGATGCGGTCACCCATGACGACGAGCACGCCCATACCCTCTGCGCCCGGATCGGCGGCGGTCTTCACCGCTCCCAGCAGATTGGCCGGGCCGTCGGCAGACAGGTCCGAAGCGCCGCGCATGGCCCCGGTGAGGACCACCGGCTTCTCCGTGCAGAGCACTGTGTCCAGCAGGAAGGCGGTCTCCTCCATGGTGTCCGTGCCGTGGGTGACGACGAAGCCGTCCGCCTCGTCCGCGAGGCTGTCGATCGTATGCGCCAGCCGGAGCATGATCTCCGGCGTCATGAATTCGCTGGGGATATTGGAAAATTCCCGGACCTCAATGTCCGCCCAGTCTGTAAGGCCCGGCGCGGAGGCGGCCAGCTCCTCCCCGCTGACCGCCGGCACGAGCCCGCCCGCTTCGCGGTCCTCCCGCATGGCGATGGTGCCGCCGGTGGTGATGATGCAGATCTTTTTCATGGTCTTCCTTTCACAAAATGGTCTTGACGGACATATCCGGGACCTGATTTCCCACGAGCCGCCGGTACATGCGGAGGAAATCCTCCTTATACATGCTCCCCGATTTCCACAGGAAGGTGAAGCGGTACTGCGGATTGAAATGGCGGATGCGCACCTGCCGGAGCGTCCCTGCCGCCAGCTCCTCCTTGGCCGAGCTTTCATAGAGGAAGGCCAGGCCGCAGTTTCTCCGGGCCAGCGCCTTCACCGCATAGGGCGTCCCCACGATGACGTGGCTGCAGAAGGAATCCACCGACCGGTTGATCGTAGCCAGCGCCCGGTCCAGCAGCTCCCGCGTGCCTGCGCCGGGCTCCCGGGCGATGATCCGGTGGCAGAACAGCTCCTCCGGCGAAATTTCTTCGGGGATGTCGTAATCCGCCCCGCACACGCAGAGCAGATACTCCGTGGAAAAGGGCATCGTCTCGTACCGGGAATGGTCAAAGAATCCTTCCACGATGGCAAAATCGATGCGTCCCTCGTCGATGTCGCGCAGCAGATTTTCCGTATCGTCGATGTAGATATCCACATTGCTGTCCGGGTTCTCCCGGAGAAATTCCGCAAGGTGATCCGCGATCAGATAGTCGCCGATGGTATGGGTCGCACCGAAGCAGTATTTCTTGCGGTTCTCCTGCATGGCGCTGATGCGCTGGCGCAGGATGTGCTCATCATTGTTCATGGTCTGCACTGCCGCGAGGACGACTTTGCCCTCGTCGGTGAGACAGAGCTTTTTGCCTTCGTAGCGAAACAGCTTCACCCCGTAGTCCTCTTCCAGACGGCGGATGTGCTGAGAGACCGCCGGCTGGGAAATTCCGAGCTCTGCGGCGGCATTGGTGAAATTCATGTGCTTGCACGCGCAGAGAAATGTTTTGGCCCGAAAATTCAGCATGGAGAAGCCCCCTTTCTGTAGAGATGTATATTCTTTTCATTGTACCGGGTTCCCTGCATTTTATCAATTTTCCGCAGGCCCGGAAAAACAAAAACAGCCCCATCAGCGATGGAGCTGTTTCAGGGAAAAGGCTCAGGCCTTTTCTGCGCTTCTCTTTTTGCGGAAGTACTGGAAAGCACCGACCGCTACGAGGACGGCAACGCCCACGATATCCGTGAAACCCGACGGATCGATCAAGAGAAGACCCCCCGCAAAGAGGACGATCCGTTCGATCCACCATGCGCGGGTGACGAACTGCCCGATCATGGCGGCACTCACGCCGATCATGCCGATGACGGCGGTGATGGTCGTATGGACCATATCCAGGAAGGTCGCATCAATGCCGAGCATGGCCGGCGACAGAACAAACATATACGGAATGATGAACGCGGCAATCCCCAGCTTCGAAGCGTTGATCCCCGTACGGATCGGATTGCCTCCGGAGATCGCGGCCCCTGCAAAGGCTGCCAGTGCGACCGGCGGAGTGATGTCGGCGATGATGCCGAAGTAGAAAACGAACATATGCGCCGCCAGGATCGGCACACCGAGGGAAATCAGCGCCGGTGCGGCAATGGTGGAGGTGATGACGTAGTTGGCGGTGGTCGGTACGCCCATGCCGAGGATGAGCGAGGTGATCATCGTGCAGAAGAGCAGCAGCAGGAAGGAGCCGTCGGAAAGCTGCACCAGAGCGGAAGCGAGCTTCAGGCCCACGCCGGTCTTGGTGACCACGCCGATGATGATGCCTGCTGCGGCGCAGGCGATGAGCACGCCCAGCGCGCCGCGGGCACCCTTGATCAGGCCGTCCACGATATCATTGAAGGTCATGCGCGTATTGGCGCGGAGCATGGCCGTGGCAATGGAAATGACGATGCCTGCCAGTGCGGCTCTCATCGGGGTATAACCGGAAGAGAGCAGGCCGATAATGGCGATCAGCGGGATGGCCAGATGGCCTTCTTCTTTCAGGATGCGTCCGAACGGAGGCAGCAGGCTGCGGGGCGTGCCCTGCAGATTTTCCCGCTTCGCCTCAAAATGAACACCCAGGAAGACGCCGAGGAAGTACAGCAGAGCCGGTACGACGGCGGCCTTGACGACTTCCATGTACGGGATGCCCACGAATTCCGCCATCAGAAAGGCCGCAGCGCCCATGATCGGCGGCATAATCTGGCCGCCCGTGGAGGCTGCCGCTTCTACAGCGCCGGCGAAGTTCTTGCTGTACCCCAGCTTCTTCATCATGGGGATGGTGAAGGCGCCGGAGCCTACAACGTTCGCTACGGAGCTGCCGGAGATCGTGCCTTCCAGCGCACTGGAGAGGACGGCCACCTTGGCCGGGCCGCCGGAAGCCCATCCGGCAATGGCATTGGCGATATCAATAAAGAACTTGCCGAGGCCCGTTTTTTCCAGATACGCCCCAAACAGTATAAAGAGGAAAATAAAGGTGGACGATACGCCCATGGGGATGCCGAACACACCCTCGGTGGTGAAAAACAGATGGCCCACCATCTGCTGCAGGGACAGGCCTCTGTGGGCCAGCGGTCCCGGCATATAGGGTCCGAAGAATCCGTAGGCGATGAAGCAGAGCACCACCACCACGATCGGCAGGCCGACGATGCGCCGTGCCGCCTCGATGACCATGACGATCCCCAGCAACCCGATGGCCGTATCAGCCGGGGTCACCGTCCCCGCGCGAAGGATCAGCTGCTGGTAGTTCAGCAGGATGTACACCGGCGGGATGATGGAAAGGATCGCCAGAAACAGGTCGAGCGGATGGACGCTGCCGCCCTTGATCCACGACCGTTTGACCGGGCAGAGCAGATATACGAGAGAGATCCCGAAGGACAGGTGGACCGCCCGCTGAAGCATGGCATCCAGCACGCCGAAGAATCCCGTGTATACCTGGAAGAGGGAAAAGCAGATGCAGATGATCGCGATGATGCGGCCCCAGGTGCCGGTGTATTCCACCGTATTGGATTCCTTGTCGAGCTCCTTCAGCTTCTGCTTCATTTCATCGCTGAGTTCTTCCTCCGGCACGTCCTGCCCCGGAGAGACTCCGTTCTTTTTCAATTCTTCCAATCTGATCAACTCCTAACGCATTTCTTTCTTCATCCAGAATCCCCTGTACAGCGGAGCGATATACAACCGCAGCTCGCTGCCCAGAGGCATCAGATCGGGAAGACGGTAGAGCGTATTTCCCACGGTGAGCGTTCCGTTATTGATGACGCCGTTCCGGATGGATACCTCCCGGAACCGCCGGTCCATATCATCCAGAATAAACCAGCCGTTTTCTTCGCGGAAGCGGCCCTCCGAGGCCAGATAGGGAAGCCCTGCCCCGTAGGTGCGGTACCGGAGCTGCTTCAGGATCAGCCCGTCGGAATTCTCATTGATCAGGAGCGTCTCTTCGATGGGGGTCCGCATGGCAGAATGCATGTACGCCATGACCACCGGCATGCCCGGCTCGGCCCGCTGAATGAAGAGGAAGCCCTCCTTTGTCTGTCCGAAAAGAAAAGGTCTTGTGAGAAGCCACGCCGCCGCAAGGACAGTAATGACCACGACGGCGACGGAATATCTGTATTTTTTCAGGAAATTCATGAATACAGGAACGGACTCCGCCGGCAGCATGCCGCCCGCGGGGTCCGCTCATTCTCCTTTCCGTCTTTGGAAATATTTACGCTCTGCGCATCCGATCAGGATTTCAGATATTTTTCAGCGCCGGCATTCATCTTGATGGACATGCCTTCCAGCGCGGTATCCTTCGTGATGTATTTGCCGACAGCGTGTGCAGCGGTCATGCGGTCCAGATTGGAGTAGAGGATCTTGGCGATCTCTCCGCCCATGTCGTCGCTCAGCTTGTCCGTGCCGATGAGGATGCACTTGACGCAGATCGTATTGACGTCAGTTTCCTGTCCCGGATAGGTGCCGGCCGGAATGGTGATGGCGTTGTAGTACGGATACTGTTCTTTCAGCTTCGCTGCGGTGGCTGCATCGATATCGAGAACGACAGCGGACTTGTTCGCGCTCAGATCCTGGATGGCAGCGGTCGGGAAGCCTGCCACAACGACGCCTGCATCTACGTTGCCGTCCTTCAGAGCATCTACAGCTTCACCGAAGGAGAGGTACTGCGGTTCGATGTCGTCATAGGTGATGCCATAAGCCGCGAGGATCTGGCGGGCATTCGCTTCGGAGCCGGAGCCGGAAGCACCGACGGCTACGCGCTTGCCTTTCAGCTGGGATACGGAGGTGATGCCCGTATCAGCGGTGGTGACGAACTGAATGGTTTCCGGATAGAGAGCTGCAATGCCGCGGATGGTGTCCACTTTGTTGTCCTTGAACATTTCCGTGCCGTTTTCTGCATAGTAGGCGATATCGTTCTGTACGAAAGCCAGATCGACGGAGCCGTCCTTCAGCATGTTGATATTGGCAACGGCTGCGCCGGTCGCCTGAGCGCTGGCGTTCATGCCCTTGATATTATTGTTCAGCAGTTCTGCCAGTGCGCCGCCCAGCGGATAGTAGGTGCCGGACGTGCCGCCCGTTGCGATGTTCAGGAACTGCTTTTCTCCGCCGGATGCACCGCCGGAAGCGCCGCCGCCGCAGCCGGTGAGAATCGCTGCCCCTGCCACACAGGCAAGGCCTGCCAACATGATCCGTTTCATCATTTTCTTCATAACATATACCCCCTTTGAGTCACACATATGTTGCTGCCCAGCAGCGCTTCAGGATTGCAGAAACAAAAAAAGCAACAGGATGCACAACCGGGGGGTCATACGCTTCTGCTGCACTTCTTTGCGCTTGCTGGTTTATGAAGTTGACTATATCATACTATTTTTCAAAATCTTTGTAAAGCAGACTGGGCTGGATTCCTTCATTATTCTGATATTTTCCGTGGGTGTACCGGTCGGCCTCTCCGAGGACCGTATGGAAATAGATCTGGCAGATCTCCACGCCCGCATAGATGCGGATGGGCTGCACGCAGAACATCTCCAGCGTCCAGTACCCGGCAAAGCCCACATCGCCGAATCCGGCGGTGACGTGGATGAACAGGCCCAGCCGGCCGATGGACGAGCGCCCCTCCAGCATGGGCACGAAGCATTCCGTCTTCGTATATTCCCGGGTGCGCCCCAGATAGAGCGTATTCGGCTGGAGAAGATAGCCCTCCTCGGGGATCTTCAGCAGATGGCCCGTATTTTTCTTTTTCATATCCAGCACATGCTCATCGTACACCATCAGTTCATCGGCGAGCGTCAGGTTGTAGCTGTTCGGATTCACCTGTTTCGGATTGAACGGTTCAATAATGATCTCATGGCCCATATGGCGGGCGATTTCCCTGCCGGACAGAATCATTTCTCTTTCCTCCTGTATGTATTAAAGAGGCGGCGGTGCACTGCCATGCGCCGTCCGCTGAATGGATTTCTGGCTGTCATGCCGTCCCGGATCCCCATGGCGGCCCGGTCCTCCCCGGAGAGCGAGTCCGAGATGAGAAGCGTCCCCTTCGGGCTGAAGGAGATCAGATGGGCCGCGAAGAGCGCCCCGTGGGTGGGGCAGAAAAGGAGCCCCTTCTGCTTCCGGCCGCCCTCTCCGTAGGGCACCGCCCGGAGCAGCGGCATCCGGGACAGACCGCACACCGTACACTGCCCGGCGCTGCCAAGCGCGCGCCGCCGGAAAAGGCGCTCCTCCTCCAGCAGCTGCCGGATGCGCCCCACGGTCTCCTGCGGCGCCTCGGCAAACAGGCTGCCCTCCCGGCCGAAGGAGGACGCATCCTCCGAAAGGATCGTGCGGAGCTCCGCCTTTTCCGGCCAGTCCGCCTCCTCCAGCTCGCGCCAGGCCTCGACGGCCGCGGGCTTCAGGATCCACAGGTAGGCGCCGTCCTCTTCCTCGGCGCCGTCAAAAACGTATTCCCAGGGCGCACGCTCCGCGCCGTCTGCGGGCGGCTCCTCCGTGCCGTCCTGCTTTGCCTCCCAGCGGGCGCGGATCTTCGTGCCCGCCCAGCCGACGGCCGCATTGAGCGCGCGGTATTCGATCTCCATGGCGTCGGCAATGTGCTTGGCGCTGTCCTCATGACGGGGCGCGTGATAGAGCGCGCTGAAAATGCGCATCACCAGATCCGTCATGATGTCCGGTTCGGCAAAGAGCGCGAGCCATTCTTCCCGGCTGATCCCGTTCCATACCTTCCTGCCCTTCCGTCTGGCCATGCCGCATCTGCGCTCCTCTCAAAAAAGTTTTTATTTACAAATTATATCATAAAATCATAACAAAACGCCCGGTGCTGCCGGGGAAATTTCCGCGAAGCCCCCGCCGAAGGCCTCCGCTGCCCGTGAGAGAAAATTTATGTTTCTTCCGGAAAGAAAACGCGCCGGCCGCTCCCCGCCGGATGCGCCGCTCCATGGTATTTCCCGGCCGTTTTCGGTATAATAAGAGGGTATGTTCTGACGTAACTGATTGAGGTGAATCATGACTGATCTGGAAGAAATCAAACGGCGCCGTACCTTCGCCATCATATCCCACCCGGATGCGGGCAAGACGACGCTCACGGAAAAACTGCTCCTCTACGGTGGAGCCATTCATCTCGCCGGCTCGGTAAAGGCGCGCAAGACCGCCCGCTACGCCGTGTCCGACTGGATGGAAATTGAAAAGCAGCGCGGCATCTCCGTCACCAGCTCGGTGCTGCAGTTCGACTACGCGGGCTGCCGCGTCAATATTCTCGATACCCCGGGGCACGCGGACTTCTCGGAAGACACGTACCGGACGCTCATGGCGGTGGACAGCGCCGTCATGGTCATCGACGTAGCCAAGGGCGTGGAAGCGCAGACGAAAAAGCTGTTCAAGGTCTGCTCCGACCGGGGCATCCCGATTTTTACCTTTGTCAATAAGATCGACCACTTCGGCAAGAACCCCTTCGATCTCATGGCGGACATCGAGGACGTGCTCGGCATCCGCTCCTGCCCGATGAACTGGCCCATCGGCGTCAACGGCAATTACACCGGCATCTATGACCGGGAGACCGAAACGGCGCACATCTTCATCCGCGACACCGCGCACGGCACGAAGAAGCTGGAAGTCATCTCCGGCAAACTGGACGACGAGGCCGTCGCCTCCCGCCTGACCGACGAGGAGATCCAGTCCCTCCGGGACGATCTGGACCTGCTCGATGAAGCGGGCGATCCCTTCGACGCGGACAAGGTGGCCGCCGGCGAGCTGACGCCCATGTTCTTCGGCAGCGCCATGACCAACTTCGGCGTGCAGACCTTCCTCGAAAAATTCCTCGAGCTGGCGCCGCCGCCGCAGACGCGGAAAACGCTGGAGGGCACCATCGATCCGGAGGACCCGTCCTTCTCGGCGTTCGTCTTCAAGATCCAGGCGAACATGGACCCGAAGCACCACGACCGCGTGGCCTTCATGCGCATCTGCTCCGGCGTCTTTGAAAAGGGCATCTCCGTGCTGCACCGCCAGAGCGGCAATATGGTCCGCCTCTCCCAGCCGCAGCAGTTCCTCGCCACAGAGCGCACCATCGTGGAGAAGGCCTATCCGGGCGACATCATCGGCGTCTTCGATACGGGCGAGCTCGGCGTGGGCGACACGGTGTGCGAAAAGAAGCACCCCGTCACGTACAGCGATTTCCCGGTCTTCCCGCCGGAGCTCTTCGCCCGGCTCTCCCCGAAATCGTCCATGAAGCGGAAGCAGTTCCTCCGCGGCGTGGGCCAGCTCGCACAGGAAGGGGCCATTCAGGTCTACACCCAGCCCTACGTGATGGAATCCTTCATCATCGGCGCCGTGGGCCAGCTGCAGTTCGAGGTCATGAAATACCGCCTGGAAAATGAATACAATGTGGAAGTTCAGCTGGAACCGCTGTCCTTCACTGCTGCCCGGTGGACGAAGGGCAATGTGGAACCCGACGGCATCACCGGTCTGGACAACGCGCTCACCGTGCGCGACCGGAAGGACCGCCCGGTGTACCTCCTGCCCAACGAATGGCAGGCAGGCTGGCTCGCCCAGCGCAATCCCGATGTGGTCTTCCTCGAATCGCCGCCTCTCATTGAGGAGCCGGCGGCGGAATGATGCAGAGCGGACGCTTTTCCCTGCCGGCGGCGGGCATCCTCACCTCGGCGGGCATCATCCTCACCTATGCGGAACTGCCCATGCCCTTCGTGCCGCCCTTCATGAAGATCGACATCAGCGATGTCCCCTCCCTGATCGGGCTGTTTGCCATGGGATTCCCCGCGGCGGTATTCATCACCGCCGCCAAGGACATCATCCATCTCTTCGTATCCGAAAGCCTCGGCATCGGCGAGATCTGCAACTTCTTCGTCACGCTCATCTATCTCGCCGCCTTCCGGGCGCTGGCTCCCCTGTCCCGAAAGGCAGGCTACGGCGCGGCCATTCTCGCCAGGACGGCCGCCGCGGCCTTCCTGAATGCGGCGGTGCTGCTGCCGCTTTACTTCGCCGCCTTCCACATCGACGAAGCGCAGCTCCTCGCCATGACCCGCGCCGCCGGATCGCCGGTCTCCTCCATGACCGACTACATTCTGATGGCGGTGGTGCCGTTCAATCTGGTGAAGGGCACTGCCATCGCGGTCGTCTCCGAGCTGCTCTGGAAGAAGCTCTCCGCCTCCTTCCGCAGCGGCAGCCAGCCTCCGGCAGACCATCTATAAATACAGGACCGGCCTCCTTCGTGCCGGTCTTTTTTGATGCTCATTTTGTTCCACAGCGGAGGAAATGCGATCGCCCATAGTCAGAAAAGAGAAACTGACGTATAATGAAAAAATAAATCCCTCACGGGAAGAAAGAAAAGGAGTATAGAAGTATGGCAATCAAAACAAGAAAAATCGGCATCATCGGAGCGGGGAACGTAGGCCCCCATGTAGCACTGAGCCTGGCCACGCAGGGCCTCGCCGATGAATTTGTCCTGTATGATATCAAGGAGAAAAAAGCAGCCGGCGAAGCCATGGACATCATGGACGCCGTAAGCTACATGCCTCACCACGTGGTAGCCTACAGCGGCACCATGGCGGACATGAAGGATGCGGACATCCTCATCAATGCCAGCGGCAAGACCCGCCAGCCCGGCCAGACCCGCCTCGACATGATGGACGACGCCATCGTCACCACCAAGGAGATCATTCCGCTCATCGCCTCCTCCGGCTTTGACGGCATCATCATTTCCATTTCCAATCCGTGCGACATCATCGCCGAATACCTCCAGTACAAGCTGGACTGGCCGAAGAACCGCATCATCGGCTCCGGCACGGCGCTCGACTCCGCCCGTCTCCAGATGCAGCTCGCGAGCCAGCTGAACGTGAACCGCCGTTCCGTCACCGCCTATCTGCTGGGCGAACACGGCGATAGCAGCATGATCCCCTGGAGCCATGTATTCGTTGCGGGCAAGCCCATCGACGAACTCCTCGCGGAAGAACCGGAAAAATACAAGATGGACAGCAAGGCCGACGTGCTTGAAAAGGTCCACAGAGGCGGCTATTTCGAAAACGACGGCAAGGGCTGCACCGAATTCGGCGTCTCCTCCGCCACAGCAGAACTGGTCCGCGCCATTCTCCACAATGAACACAAGATCCTCCCGTGCTCCGTCTATCTGGACGATCTGTACGGCGTACAGGACACCTTCGCTTCCGTTCCCGTCAAGGTCGGCGCCAGCGGCGTAGAGGATATCATCCACATCCATCTCACCGATGAAGAACAGGCCGAATTCGAAGCGTCCATCAAGGTCCTGAAGGAACATTTCGCACGGGCTCTCACCCTCTGATTTCCCGCTGCGGAAATACATATGATGTCATAAAGCGCTCTTCTCCGGAAGGGCGTTTTTCCGTTTCTCCATGACGCTTTTTGCAGGTTGCTCCCTTCTTCCTGAAAATGCTATAATAAAGAAAATTACATGAAAAAGGAGGAGGTTCCCCATGAAAAAACTGATTCTTCTCGCAGCAGCTGCTGCTCTTGCAGGCGGCGCCTATACCGCACAGGCGGCGCCCGTCACCTATGTTCCCGCCATGGGCGGCAACGTAGGCTATTCCTATAACGGCTCCGCCGACGGCATCCACAACATCTACGCAGAATTTTCCCCGATTGACCGTCTCGTCATCGGTGCGGAATACCGCGACTGGATCAACCGCGACAATGAAACCGACATTTACGCCAAGTACCGTCTCGGCCATATGTACCTCGGCCTCGGCAGCCGTGACTACAATGACCGCGGCTCCAAGGTCTTCGGCCTCGTGGAAGGCATGACCAATGTGGCTGACCGGCTCGATGCCTATGCAGGCCTCAAGATCTCCAGCGAGGAATACGAAGCGAAGGTGGGCGTGCTCTACGATCTCATGCCTTCCGTGGACATCGACGTGAACTACACCTACTACGACCGTGATCATACAAGCAATGAAGACGGCGTGGGCGTCGGCATCAACTACAGATTCTAAAAAAAGAAAACAGGCTCCGCGGAGCCTGTTTTTTATTGCCATCAAAAAACAGCCGGATATATTCCGGCTGTTTTTGCGTTTCAGTGAAGAGGCGGTTCCTCCTCCGCGATGGCCCGGCGGAGGGAATCCTCTGCGGCGGTGCCTCCGGGTTTCCTGGGCGCCGGGTGCTGGTAGCGGTCGAAGTCCTTCCAGGTGGCGATGAATTCGCTTCCCATGATGATCACCATGGCCGCCAGATGAAACCAGATGAAGAGCACCACCAGCCCGACGAGCGACCCGTAGGTGAGGCCCATGTGCGCCACATTCAGCATGTAGTAGCTGTAGCCCATGGTGAGGACCAGCCAGATGGCGGTGACGATCACCGACGCTGCGGCGGCGCGCACCCATTTCGTCCGGTACCGGTGTGTCGCATAGCGGTAGAACACCGCCAGGGTGAGCACCAGATTGCCGAAGGGGATCGTGTATTTCAGCATGTCCCACGTATGGAGGAACACATCGGGTAGGGTGAAGTAATAATCCAGCGCGTACACCACGGCATTGCCAAAGACCGTCACGCCCAACGACAGCAGCATGGCGAAGGTGATGAGCAGCGTGAAGAAAATGGATTTCGCCTTCACTGCAAACCAGCTCTGCTGATTTCTGTCATTGCTGATGGCCTTGTCCGTGGCGCGGATGACCACGTCCACGCCCTGTGCGGCGGACCAGATGGACACGGCGAGACCGGCGAACAGCCAGATGGAGCTTCGTCCTTCGATGATGCGGTATACATTGGACTCCAGCGCCGCCCCCAGATCGTGCGGCAGGTACTGGAGCAGCTGGATGATGACGGAGATCTGCGGCGCCATAAAGAACAGCACCGCATTGACCACGAAGATCATGAACGGCACGATGGCCAGAATGAAATAGTAGGTGGTCTCCGCGGCAAGCGCGCCCACATCGTCATTCATAAAGCGGTTGTACAGTCCGAGCACAAAGAACTTCACGGTGTCCCAGACACCCATACTGCCCATGACGCCCCTCCTTCTTTCTCCGGAATGCCCCGCAGGATCTCTTCCTTATTGCACAAAAACGGATACCCGAAGAGGCTCGGATATCCGTTCATCTGACGGCAGAATGATCCGCTGCCGTACCTCTTACTGCTGACTTTTCTTCGCGTTTGCGTTCTTGTAGCGGAGCTGACGGGACAGAACCATCTTGCGCATGCGCAGGCTCTTCGGCGTCACTTCCACCAGCTCATCCTCGCGAATCCATTCCAGTGCGGCTTCCAGCGTGAACTGACGGCACGGAGGCAGCCGGATGGCATCATCGGAAGCTGCCGCACGGGTATTGGTGAGGTGCTTCTTCTTGCAGGGGTTGACGTCCATGTCATTTTCACGGGCATTTTCACCGATGATCATGCCTTCATAGACCTCAACGCCCGGTTCCAGGAAGAGTTCGCCCCGGTCGAGCACGCTGTTCAGGCCGTAAGCCGTGGTGACGCCTGCTTCGAAAGCCACGAGAGAACCGCGGGTACGTTCCGGGATCGGTCCCTTGTAGGGTTCGTAGCCCTGGAATACATGGTACATGATGCCCGTGCCGCGGGTGGTAGTGAGCATTTCATTGCGGAAGCCGATGAGGCCGCGGGCCGGGATGGAGAATTCCATCTTCATGTAGCCTGCCAGCTCTTCCATGGAGATCATTTCCGCACGGCGCGGTCCGAGGCCTTCCATGACGGCGCCCATGAATTCCTGCGGTACTTCGACGGTGAGGCGTTCGATCGGTTCACACTTCTTGCCGTCGATTTCCTTGTAAATGACCTGCGGCTTGGAGATTTCCAGCTCGAAGCCTTCACGGCGCATCATTTCGATGAGGACGGACAGATGCAGTTCGCCGCGGCCGGATACGATGAAGGAGTCGGAGGATTCTCCGTCTCTCACGTGGAGAGCCACGTTCGTTTCCACTTCCTTCAGGAGACGGGCACGGATGTGGCGGCTCGTTACGAAGTCGCCCTCACGGCCTGCGAAGGGGCTCTTGTTGACATGGAAGACCATGGACAGAGTCGGTTCGTCGATGTGGATGGCCGGGAGTGCTTCCGGCTGCTGGGCATCCGCTACGGTCTCGCCGATATTGATGTCCTTGAAGCCTGCCATGGCGACGATGTCGCCCATCTGTGCGCTTTCAGCGGGGGTGCGCTTCATGCCCTGCCAGGTGAAGAGCTGGCCCACGCGGTCGCTGCGGCTGTTCGTGCCGTCGGTGATGACCACCTGCTGGCCTACGCGTACGGTGCCGCGGGTGATGCGGCCGATGGCGACCTTGCCCAGATAATCATCCGCGTCGAGCGTGGTGGTCATGATCTGGAGCGGCGCTTCCGGATCGCCTTCCGGAGCGGGGATGTATTTCAGAATGGTTTCAAAAAGCGGAGTGAGATCATTGCTTTCATCGCTCATGTTGTATTTCGCGATGCCTGCACGGGCAGACGCATAGATCAGCGGGAAATCGAGCTGATCTTCATCGGCATCGAGTTCCATGAAAAGATCCAGGATCTCTCCTTCCACATCAGAGATGCGGGCATCGGGACGGTCGATCTTGTTGATGACCACGATCGGTTTCAGTTTGTGTTCCAGCGCCTTGCGCAGTACGTATTTCGTCTGCGGCATCGGGCCTTCGTGAGAATCCACCAGAAGCAGCACGCCGTCCACCATGTTCAGGATGCGTTCTACTTCGCCGCCGAAATCAGCGTGCCCAGGGGTGTCGACAATGTTGATCTTCACGCCGTCATGCATGACAGAGGTGTTCTTTGCGAGAATGGTGATGCCTCTTTCCCGTTCCAGCGGGTTGGAGTCCATGACGCGTTCCGCCACCTTCTGATTTTCTCTGAAAATATGACTCTGTTTCAGCATGGCGTCGACGAGCGTCGTCTTGCCGTGGTCGACATGGGCAATAATAGCTATATTCCGGATGTCTTCTCTTTTCATTCCTTCGTCTCTCCTGCTTTCTCTATTTGCAATTCAAAAAAGTTTACTCCTTATTATAGCAAACGCGGCGCAATGAAAAAAGGGGATGCAGCGGAAATCTCCCTGTTTTCTGATGATTTCCGCCGCTTTCCCCTCTTCGCCCCGGCCTTCCCAGGGCGCCGACTGATAAATTTATGATTCTGATTTTACCGTACATCCATAATTTTTTCATCATTTTCCTGCCCAGCCATGGCGGGCGGTGCCGCGCCGGAGATTTCCTGCGGAAAATTTTATATAATGATAGAAAACGAAAAAAGGAGGGATACCCATGGCTTACGGACTGGCGCCGGATTTCACGCTTCGCCTGCGGCAGCTCACCCGGGCGCTCAAGGCCTTTGAAGCGGAGGATTCGTACATCTCATCCGCCCGGGAAGGGGGCTGCTCCGTCCGGTCGGACTACGCCTTCTGGCTCTACCACCGCATCGCCTCCTCCTTCAACGGCCTGTCGCTCCTCCTGCTCGACAATTTTGCCTCCGGCCGGCCGGGCGAGACGAGCCTCCCCTACGGCCTCCTCCGGCACATGCTGGAAAATTACGCCGACCTGTACAACAGCTGGTCCACCCGGGGCCTCTCCTACTGGTACTGGCGGTATCTCTCGGCGCTCTCCGCGGGCCGGCCGGACGAGGCGGACGAGGCCTTCCGCCGCCTCCGGAAAGCGCTTCCCCGCTGGGCGGAATACCGGGACAAAAACGGCCGGATCTGCCGCGCCGGCCGCCTCACCCGCTACGTGATGATGGTGCCCCTGCCGGAGAGCCTCCTCTCATCGCTCCCGGGACTCGCCGATTTCCACTGGGAGCTCCGCGCGCTGGACCGCCGGGCGAGCGCCGCCTTCCACAGCAATTCCCCCGATTTCATCCGGGACGTGCCCGGGTGCAATACGGAGCTCTTTCTCTCCATGCACCTCATGCTGGCGTCGTCGCTGGCGATCCTCACGTCGGTCTACCGCAATCCCTGGAGCTACGACCTGCGCCGCCACGTGTGGCCGCCGCTTCTGGCCAATCTCTCCGCCCTCGGCGAGGGCCAGGCCTTCACGCTGTAATAAAAAAGAACCTGTACCTTTTTCCGTACAGGTTCTTTTTTATGTTATTTTTCCCACGCGCCCTTTTCGCCGGTCTCCTTCACGTCGTACCACGCCGCGTAGAGGGCGGGCACGAAGAGAAGCCCCAGCGGCGTCGCCACGGCGAGCCCGCCGATGAAGGCCGCTGACATGGGCGACCAGAAGGGATTCGGCAGGAGCGGGATCATCCCCAGCACCTCCGCAAAGGACGTGAGCATGATGGGCCGGAAGCGGAGCACCGCCGAGTCGATCACCGCCCGGTACGGCGAGAGCCCCTCCTCCAGATGCTGCCGGATCTGGTCGAGGAGGATGATGCTGTTCCGGATGACCATGCCCATGATGGCCAGCATGCCGATGATGGCCACGAAGCCCAGAGGCTCACCCGTCGCGGCCAGCGTGAGGAGGCACCCGATGAGCCCCAGCGGGCCGGACACCGCCGCGATGGCCATGAGGCGGAGCTTCTTCAGCTCAAACATCAGGATGGCCAGCACGACGAAGACCACCGCCGGCACCGGCGCCAGGATCTGGGCAAGGGAATCCTCGCTCCGCTCGAGCGTGCCGTCCGTCTCGAGAGTGTACCCCGGCGGCAGGGATTCCCGGAAATCCTTCAGCGTCTTTTCGTAGACCTCCCGCGTGACGGAGTCGGACTTGCCGCCGTTCGTCACATCCGCGCGGAGCGTCACGCACGGGAAGGCATCCCGCCGCCAGATCGTGGTGATCTCGCTGTCATAGGCAATGTCCGCGATGTCCCCGAGGGCCACATAGCGGCCGCTGCCCGCATAGACCGGCAGGGAGGACAGGCCCGCCAGATGGTCCGCCGCCGTACCCTCCAGCCGGAAGGATACCGGCACCAGCTGATCCCCCTGATAGGATTCGGCGATGCGGTAGCCTGAAAGCTTCGCATAGAGGTCCTGCGACACCGCGTAATTGTCGATGCCGAGGGTGCGCACCTTGTCTTGGTCGATGGTGAGCCGCACGATGGGCGTCGTCTCCGGCCAGTTCAGGCTCGCATTGGCCACCTGCGGATGGGTCTTCATGAGCGTCAGCGCCTCCTTAGCCAGCGAGGCCGTGACCGCCGCATCCGGACCGCGGAGGCGGAGCATCACCGGGTATTCCGCCGGCGGCCCGGTGGTGATGAACCGCACGTGGGCCTGCGCCTCCGGATAGTCCACGGCGATCATGGCGGAGAGTTCCTCCTTCAGGGCGTCCCGGCTGTCCGTACTGTCCGCGGTGATGATCATCTGCCCGTGGCCGTCCTCCGGCGGAAGCGGGTCGAAAAGCAGGATGAACCGCGGCGACGAATCGCCGATATACGTCGCAAAGGACGCCACCCGCCCGTCGCCGTAGAGATGGTCCTCGATGCCGCTCATGACGCGCTTCGTATCCCGGATGGAGGCGCCGCCCGGCAGATTCACGTCGAGGATGAGCTCCGGCCGCACCGACGGCGGGAAAAATTCCTGATGGATGAACGGATAGGTGCCGAGCGCCGCCGCAAAGAGGCCAAACGTCCCGGCGATGACCGCCTTCCGGTAATGCACGGCTCCGCGGATGGCCCGGTAGAAAAAGGCGTAGGCCTTCTCATGGAGGGCATGCTTCCACGGCGCCGTCTTTTCCACGCGGATCAGGCGGTACCCCAGTACGGGGGAAATGAAGATGGACGCAAGCCATGACAGGATGAGCGTCCCTGCGATGACCCAGAACAGAGAGCTCGTGTATTCCGCGGTCTGCCCCTCGGCCAGCGCCACCGGCAGGAAGCCCGCCGCGGTGATGAGCGTCCCTGCCAGCATGGGGAGCGCGCACGCCTTGTACGCCCCCTCCGCCGCCTCCATGCGGTCTGCCCCCTCCTCGAGCTTCACCTGCATCATTTCGATGACGATGATCGCGTCATCCACGAGCAGCCCCAGCGATACGATGAGCGAGCCCAGCGACACGATGTGGAGGTCGATGCCCTTGTACACCATGAAGAGGAAGGACGCGCACACCACCACGGGCACGCACAGGGCGAGCACCAGTCCGCTCCGGAGGCCCAGAGAGAAGAAGCTCACCGCCATGACGATCACCAGCGCTTCCATGAGCGCCTCCGTGAATTCCCGGATGGAGTCGTTCACCACCTTCGGCTGATCCGCCACGAGCTCCACGGAGAGCCCCGCCGGGAAATCCCGCTGCATTTCCTCCGCCGCAGCGGCGAGATTTTCCCCCAGCTTCAGATTGTCCCCGCCGGGCGACATGGACACCGCCACGCCCACTGCCGGACGGCCGTTGAAATACATGAGCGCCGTCTCCGGGTCCGTATAGGTCTGCGTCACCGTCGCCACGTCCCCCAGCCGGAAGGACCGTTCGCCCACGTGGATGGGGATGGCCCGGATGGCCTCCGCCGCGGGGAGCAGCCCCGTCACGCGGATGGCCACATTCCGCGCATCCGTATGGATCATGCCGGAGGGCGTCATGAGGCCCTGCTGCCGGATGAGCTGAAATACATCGGTGGGGCTCATCCCGAAGGAGGCCAGCTTGTTCTGGTCCATTTCCACATAGATGGCCTGCTCCTGCACGCCCAGGAGCTCCACCTTCTGCACATCTTCGATGCGGAGCATCCGCTGCCGGAGCGCCTCCGCATAAGCCCGCTTCTCCTCGTAGGAAAAGCCGTCCCCCGTGACCGCGTAGATGGAGCCGTACACATCATCGAAGCGGTCGTTGATGACGGGCCCGACCACGCCGGCGGGCATGTCGCCCCACACGTCGGTCACCATGTTCCGCACATCATGCCACCGGGTCTCCACCTCGTCCGCCGGCACGCTGTCCTTCAGATTCACGTAGATGATGGTTTTGCCGTCATGGGTGAAGGACTTGAGGTAGTCCAGCCCGCGGGTATCCTGCAGCTTCTTTTCCAGCGGGTCCGTCACCTGCTCGGTGATCTCCTCCGCCGAGGCGCCCGGCCAGGCGGCAGTGACCACCATCTGGCGGATGGTGAAATTCGGGTCCTCGCTCCGTCCCAGATGGAAATAGGACCAGATGCCGCCGATGAGGATGGCGATGATGAAGAAATAGACGATCTGTTTATGGCGGATGGCCCATTCCGCCAGATTCACGCCTTTCATGTGCGGACCTCTTCGCCCTCAGTGAGACGCTGTGTCCCGGCGGTGATGATCACATCTCCCTTCTGCAGGCCGCCGGTGATCTCCACCACATCCTTTCCGTAGGCGCCGGTCGTCACGGGGAGCTTCACCGCCTTTCCGTCACGGACGGCCCACACCTCCGGAGCCGAGGCATCGCCCGCCATGGCGGTGAGCGGCACGGATACCGTCTCCCGGCTCTGCGGCGCATCGATGCGCACGGAAGCGGTCATCCCCACCGCCACCGTATCCGGCGGGTCCGTGAGCGCCACCTTCACGTCATAGGTCCCGGTGGAGCTGTTCGGCGCGGCCGCCTTTTCCCGGATCGTCCCGGCCACCTCCACACCGGGGAGCGCCCAGAAAGTCACCGTGCAGGGCATGCCCACGCTGTAGGCGCCGTACTGCTTTTCCGTGAAGGAAATGTACACGTCCAGTGCGGAATCATCCACGATGAGCGCCGCCGGCGTGCCCGGAGCCGCCACCTGCCCCACCTCGCACAGGGTCGAGCCGATGAGGCCGTCCCGGTCCGCGGTGAGCGTGGTGAAGGACAGATTGTTCTCCGCCCGGGCGAGCGCCGCCCGCGCCTGCGCCAGCTGGGCCGCGGCCAGCTTGTACTGGTTCTCCGTCTGGTCCATGGCCAGATCGGAAATGGCATTCACCTTGTGGAGGGACAGGTAGCGGTCCCGCGTGGAAGATGCCAGATCGAGCTGGGCCTCGGCGGAAATGACCGCGCTCTGCGCCGCGGCCGCCTGCTCCTCCGCATCCCGGGAATCAAGCTGGTACAGCGCCTGCCCTGCATACACCCGGTCTCCGGCCGCTACATACCGCGCGGTGATGCGCCCGCCAGCCTGGAAAGCCACCGGCGATTCATAGACGCCGTGCACCGTGCCGGAGAAGGTCTGCACCGCCGCGGCAGAGTCCGCTCCGATGGTGAGGGTCTTCACGATGGGCGCCGTTTCCGCCGCCTCCGCCCGCTTCGCGCCGCACCCCGCCACGGTGAGGCTCAGGGCGAGCAGCACCGCCGCTGCCGCCATACACTGTCTGTTCATCATCTGCCGCTCCTTTCCTCTGCGGTCTCCGGCCGCAGGACCCCTTTTTCAAAAATACCCCATGCCTCGTCCAGATACGACTCCGGACGGAGCGTCCGTTCCGGGGAAATGTCGCTGTGAATCCCCGAGGACAGGAAATAGAAAAGCACCATCCCCGCCCAGGCGAGGCAGGTCTCCTCCGCCCGCAGACCGGGCCGGAACTGTCCGGCGGCAACGCCGTCTGCCGCGGCGCGGTGGATGATCGCCATCACGCCGGCGAGCCGCTCCCGCACGAAGTCCCGGAATACCGCCGTCCCCGCCATGAGCTCCCGGAAGATGAGCCGCAGCACCGCCGGGCGCTCCTCCCCGAGCCGGCACAGGAAGGTCCCGTACAGATGGAGGATGCCCTCCGGCGAGGGCTTCTCCCGCTCCACGATTTCCGTGAATTCCGAGATCAGCCCCGTCCCCCGGTAGAGGATCTGCCGGTAGAGACCGGCCTTGCCGCCGAAGTAGTAGGAAATGGCCGCGCTGTTCACCTGCGCCGCTTTCGCCACATCGCGGATGGACACCCGCTCGTAGCCGTCCTCTGCAAAGAGCCGGAGCCCCGCCCGCTCGATGCGCAGCTTCACGTCCTCCTTATGGGGCGCCTCCCCGGGAAAAAGCATCGTATGGAGCGCTTCCTTGCTCCCGAAATAATAGGACACCGCCGACGGCCCCACGCCGGCCGCCCGGGCGATCTCCCGCACGGACACCCGGCGGTATCCCTTTTCGCGGAACAGCGCCTCCGCCGCTTCCAGAATCTGTTGTCTCCTGTCCATGGCGCGCCTTCTTTCAGCAATTTCAATCAAATGATTGGATTGTTCGATTCATCTCCATTGTAGCATGGAAAAAAGCGGGGCCGAAGCCGCCGCTTTCCTGAAAAATTTTATAAGGGATTCCGGAGATACCGCCCGGTGACGCTCTCCGGCGAACGGGCCACCGCCTCCGGCGTGCCCGCCGCCACGATGCGTCCGCCCTTCGCGCCGCCGCCCGGCCCCATGTCCACCACATAATCCGCATTTGCGATCAGGTCCAGATCGTGCTCGATGACGATGACCGTGGCGCCGCTTGCCGTGAGCGACCGGAAAATCCCGATGAGGGCCCGCACATCCAGCGGATGGAGGCCGATGGTGGGCTCGTCGAACACAAAGACCGCATCATCCTGGGGCCGCCCCATTTCCGCGGCAAGCTTCAGCCGCTGGGCTTCCCCGCCGGACAGGGCGGGCGTCGCCTCGGCGAGGGTGAGATAACCCAGCCCCAGCCGGGACAGGATGCGGAGCCGGTCCTGCACCTTCTTCAGATCCGCCGTGGCCGCCAGCGCCTGATCCACCGTGAGCGACAGCAGCTCCGGCAGGGACAGCGCCTCCTCCGGCCGGCCGTGCTTTGCGGTGCGCTTCACCGCCGCCGCGTCCCCGCTGTACCGCCGGCCCCCGCAGGCCGGGCACGGCACGGACACGTCCGGCAGGAACTGCACATCCATGGTGATCTGTCCCGTGCCGTCGCACATGGGGCACCGGAGCTTTCCCGTATTGTACGAGAAATCCCCGGCCTTCCAGCCCCGGGCCTTCGCCTCCGGCAGCGCCGCATAGACCCGGCGCAGGTCGTCCAGCACGCCGCTGTAGGTGGCCACCGTGGATCGCACGTTCGTCCCGATGGGCGCCGCATCGATGAGGCACACCCGGCGGATGCCCTCCGCCTCGACGGCCTTCACGTGGTCCGGCAGCGTCCCGCCCGATACCGCCGCGGTCAGCGCCGGCACGAGGCTTTCCAGAATGACCGTGGTCTTGCCCGAGCCGGACACGCCCGTCACAGCGGTGAGCCGCCCCTTCGGCACGGCCAGCTCCAGCGCATGGACCGTATGAAGCGGCCCCGTGCGCATCCGGATCGTGCCGTGCTCAAAAAGCGCGTCCTCCGGCACGGGCTCCCGCACGCACACCGCCTCCCGGCCGGACAGGAAAGGCCCGATGCGGGACTGCGGCGCTGTCTCCGCCCCTGTTGCCGGTCCGGTATAAAGAAGCTGTCCGCCCTCCGAGCCGGCGCCCGGCCCCAGCTCGATCAGCCAGTCCGCCGCGCGGAGCACCCGCACATCATGATCGACAAGCACCACGGAATTGCCCTGCTCCGTCAGGTCCCGCACCATCCCCAGCAGACCGTCCACATTGGCCGGATGGAGCCCCACCGACGGCTCGTCCAGCACGTACAGCACGCCTGTGGTGCGGCTCCGCACCGCCCGCGCGAGCTGGACCCGCTGGCGTTCTCCCGTGGACAGGGTAGGCCCCGCCCGGTCCAGCGAGAGATAGCCCAGCCCCAGCTCCAGCAGGCGCGCCGCCGTGTGGAGAAACTGGGCGGCGATGCTCTCCGCCATGTCCCGCATCACCGGCGGCACCGACTCAGGCACCGCCTTCACCCAGGGCACCAGATCGTCCAGCGTCATGGCGCAGGCCTCATCCAGCGTCTTTCCGCCCAGCACCGACGACCGCGCCTTCTCGCAGAGGCGGGTGCCGCCGCAGTCCGGGCAGACCTCCTGCTTCAGGAATTTCTCCACCCGCTTCATGCCCTTGTCGTCCTTCACCCGGGCCAGCGCATTTTCCACGGTATACACCGCATTGTAATAGGTGAAATCCAGCTCGCCCGCCTGATTGCTGCCCTTCGCGTGGTAGAAGATGTGCTTCTTCACCGCCGGCCCGTGAAATACGATGTCCCGCTCCTCCGGGGTGAGCTCCGAAAAGGGCACGTCCGTGCGGACGCCCATGGCGCGGCACACGTCCGTCATGAGCGACCACATGAGGGAATTCCACGGCGCTACCGCCCCCTCGTCGATGGTGAGCGACTCGTCGGGCACGAGCGACGCCTCGTTCACCGTGCGCACGATGCCTGTACCGCCGCAGCGCCGGCAGGCGCCCTCGCTGTTGAAGGAAAAGCTCTCCGCACCGGGCCCGTCAAAGACGGCGCCGCATACGGGACAGCGGAGCTTCCGCCCGGCGGCCACATCCGGCGACGGCGGTACCAGATGGCCGTTCGGGCAGAGGTGGCTCCCGAGGCGGGAGTAGAGGAGCCGCAGGCTGTTCAGCAGCTCCGTGGCCGTGCCGAAGGTGCTCCGGATGCCCGGCACCGCCGGCCGCTGATGCAGGGCGAGCGCCGCCGGCACATGGTCGATGCTGTCGAGCTTCGCCTCCGCCGCCTGGGTCATCCGCCGCCGCGTGTACGCCGACAGCGCCTCCAGATACCGCCGTGAGCCCTCCGCGTAGAGCACGCCCAGCGCGAGCGACGATTTCCCCGAGCCGGACACGCCGGCGATGCCCACCAGTTTTCCCAGCGGGATATCCACATCGAGCCGCTTCAGATTGTGCACCCGCGCGCCGCGCACGCGGATCCACGCCGGTGCACGCCTCTCTTCTTCTCTCATGGCTCATCCCTCCTGTCTTTTCTTCATTGTATCACCGCCGGCCGCCTGAAAAAGGGCGCAAAAAAAAGCGTGCGTTTTCCTTCGCACGCCTTTTCCTTCTTATTGCACCGTCCATGGCCAGAGCGGCTCCCGGAGCGTTTCTGCGATGCGCTCCGCCGTCACCGGCTCAAAATACACCTTCAGCAGGCACAGCCCCGCCGCGGGCGCGGTCATGCCGAGGAGCTTCCGGTCCCGGGCCTCCAGGATGCGGGCCAGATCGTCCGCCGTTTTTTTGCCCGTCCCCGCATCCAGCAGCGCCCCGGCGATATTCCGCACCATGTGATAGAGAAAACCCTCGCCGGTGACGTAGATGCGGAAGAATTCCCCATCCTGACGGACCGTGATATCGAAAATGCGCCGCACCGGATCGGCGGGCACGGAATTGTTGCCCCGGAAGGACGTGAAATCATGGACACCTGTGAGCACCGCCGCGGCCTCCTGCATCTTCTCCAGCACCGGCCGGCGGCCGCAGGGCCACAGGTACCGCCGCAGGAAGGGACTCGCCTCCCGGGAAGAGGAGAGCAGATAGCCGTAGGTTTTGCCCGTATTCCGCTTCCGCACGGAAAAATCCTCCGGCACCTCCCGGCTCTCCCGCACGCGGATGGAGAGCGGCAGGTAGGCGTTCATGGCCGCGCGAAACCGGTCACCCGGAATGGAGGACTCCGTAAAGAAGGTGCACTCCTGTGCATAGGCGTGGACGCCCGCATCGGTGCGCGCCACGAAATAGAGCGTCGTCTTTTTTCCGGTGAGGCGCTCCAGCACCTGCTCGATCACTTCCTGCACGGCCAGTCCGTTTTCCTGCCGCTGAAATCCTGCAAACGAGGACCCGTCGTACATGACGGTGAGCCAGATATTTCTCATATACCGCTCCTTTTATGGTTGTCGATGCCGCCGCATCAAAAAAGCCCGTGCGGCCATGCCGCACAGGCCCGCTGCTTGTTACAGGAAATACCGCATGCCTGCGAGAGCAGCCGTGACCACCGCCACTGCCGCAAAGGCCGCGCCGTCCCGCCAGGTGTAGATGAGCTGATGCATCTTCGTGCGCCCTTCGCCGCCGCGGTAGCACCGCGCTTCCATGGCCGTGGCCAGATCGTCTGCCCGGCGGAACGCGGAAATGAACAGCGGCACCAGAAGCGGTACCATGCTCTTCGCCCGCTGCCACAGATTGCCCGTGGTGAAATCGGCGCCGCGCGAGGACTGGGCCTTCATGATGCGGTCCGTCTCCTCCAGCAGGGTGGGGATGAAGCGGAGCGCAATGGTCATCATCATGGCCAGCTCATGGGCGGGCACGCCGATGCGCTTCCACGGCGTGAGCAGCGCCTCGATGCCGTCGGTGAGCACGATGGGGCTCGTCGTATAGGTGAGCAGCGACGAGAAGGCGATGAGGTACACCAGACGGAGCGTCATGAGAATGCCGTTCCGCACGCCCTCCTCGCTGATGGAGAACCACCCGAAGGACACGATGGGCGTCCCCTGCGTGGTAAGCACGTGGATGAGCAGCGTAAAGACGAGGATGAGCCACAGGGGCTTCACGGCTTTCGCCACCATTTTGACCGGCACGCCGGAAACGGCGATGCTTCCGAGGATGAACGCCGTCACCAGCAGGTAGGACCAGAGGCTGTTTGCCAGAAAGATGGCGACGATGAAGATCATCGTGCAGAGGATCTTCGCCCGCGGGTCCATCCGGTGCAGGAATGAATTTCCGGGATAATACTGTCCCAGTGTGATATCGGTCAGCATGATGTCCCCTCCCTGAGCGTCCTGTACAGCGCGTCCGCAGCCTCCTCACAGGAGACGGCCTCCTCCGGCACGGGGATGCCCCGTTCCTTCAACGCGAGAAGCGTTTTCGTCAGAGGCGGCACATCCACGCCGGCCTCCTGCAGTTCCTTCCGGTGATGGAGGAAAATATCCATGGGACGGCCGTCCAGCACGCATCTGCCGTGGCTCATCACGAGGAGCCGCGTGGCCAGCCGGGCGATGTCGTCCATATTGTGCGATACGAGGATGACGGAGAACGCCCCCTCTTCATACCATTTCCGGATCTGGGAGAAAATCTCCCGCCGGCCCACCGGGTCCAGCCCCGCCGAGGGTTCATCCAGAATGAGGAAATCCGGCTTCATGGCGATGACGCCGGCGATCGCCACGCGGCGCATCTGGCCGCCGGACAGGCGGAACGGAGACCGCCCCGCATAGGTATCGTAATCGAGGCCCACGAAGGACATGGCCTCCCGCACCCGGGCCTCCACGGTCTCTTCATCGCAGCCCAGATTTCTCGGGCCGAAGGCGATATCCTGCGCCACGGTCTCCTCGAAAAGCTGCTGCTCCGGATACTGGAAGACCATGCCCACAGTGTGGCGCTTGGCAATGGCTTCCTTGCTCTTGCCCGCCAGGTCCACGCCGTCCACGAGGACGCGCCCCTTCGTGGGATGGATGAGGCCGTTCAGATGCTGGATGAGCGTGGATTTCCCGCTGCCCGTATGTCCGATGATACCCACGAATTCGCCCTTCTCGATGGTCAGGTCCACGCCGGCCAGCGCGGTCTTTTCATAGGGCGTGCCGCCGCCGTATATATACGTTATATTTTCGACACGAATGGACATAATGCGTCTCCCAGTTCTTCATCGGTCATACAATCGGCCCGCACAGCGAGTCCTTTCTTATGAAGCATGGATGCCAGATCGGCCGGCACCGGCACATCGAGGCCGAGCGCCTTCATCTTTTCCGGATCGGAGAAGACCTCCCGGGGCGTGCCGTCCATCACGAGATGCCCCTTGTGGATCACCAGCACCCGGTCTGCCGTGACGGCCTCCTCCATGAAATGGGTGATGAGCACCACGGAGATGCCTTCCTTCCGGTTCAGCTCATGGACCGTGTCCATGACTTCCTTCCGGCCCACCGGGTCCAGCATGGCCGTCGGTTCATCCAGAATGATGCAGTCCGGCTTCATGGCCAGCACGCCGGCGATGGCGATGCGCTGCTTCTGCCCGCCGGACAGCATGGCCGGCGAATGGTGGCGGTACTGCGTCATTCCCACCTTGGCCAGCGCTTCGTCCACGCGGGTGAGGATCTCCTCCCGCGGCACGCCCAGATTCTCCGGGCCGAAGGCCACTTCCTCCTCCACCACCGCGGCGATGAGCTGGTTGTCCGGATTCTGAAAGACCATGCCCACCTTCTGGCGGATGGGCCAGATATTTTCCGGCTCGCGCACAGACAGTCCCTCAACAAAAAGATCGCCCTCCGTAGGCAGCACAAGCGCGTTCAGATGGCGTGCGAAGGTCGATTTCCCGCTCCCGTTCGTTCCGATGACTGCGGTGAATTCGCCTTTCCGGATGCGGCACGATACATCGTCCAGCGCCTTGAACGAGGTGCCGTCCTCGGTCTCATAGGCATGCGTGAGATGCCGGACGTCAAACATGACAGATTCCATAAATTCCTTTCTTCGGGATGTACCGGCGAGGCCTGGTGCTCCCTGCTGACAGGCAGCTAATACGGCCGCGGTCCCTGACTTCCGCCGCGGCCAATCTTGCGCCTTATTATACCATGAATGGCATCAATGCAAAAATCGAAATTGTCCCGCCCGGACAGGCCGCGCCGGCAGGCACAAAAAAACGGCCCCCCGAAGGGAGCCGCCCGATATCCTCTCAGTCGCACATGGTGAGCGCCATGATGGCTTTCTGGGTGTGCAGCCGGTTTTCCGCCTCGTCGAAAATGACGTTGGCATAGCTTTCCAGCACATCCTCCGTGATCTCCTTGCCGCGGTACGCCGGAAGGCAGTGCAGCACGATGGCTTTCTTGTCGGCCACGGACAGCAGATCCTTATTGATCTGATAGCCCTGGAAGACCTTTTCCCGGACTTCCCGTTCCGCTTCCTCGCCCATGCTCGTCCACGTATCCGTAGCGAGCACGTCCGCGTCCTTCGCCGCTTCGGCGGGGTCCCGAACGATCTTCAGCTCCGCGCCGGTGGCCTTTGCATCTTCCTTGGCGTTGGCCAGCACCTGCGCATCCGGTTCATAGCCCTCCGGGCAGGCGATGGTGCAGTGGATGCCCGCTTTCGCGCAGCCGTAGAGATAGGAATTGGCCATGTTGTTGCCGTCGCCGATGTAGGCGAAATGCAGGCCCTTCAGGTCTTTGCCCTTGTATTCCTGCATGGTGAGCAGATCGGTGAGCACCTGGCAGGGATGAAGCAGGTCGGTCAGCGCATTGATGACCGGCACATCAGCGTATTTTGCGAATTCCTCCACCTCGCTCTGCGCAAAGGTACGGATCATGATGCCGTCCACGTACCGGGCGAGCACGCGCGCCGTATCCTTCACCGGCTCGCCGTGGCCCAGATGGATGTCCCGGGTGGAGAGGAAAATCCCCTGTCCGCCGAGCTGGAAAATGCCCGTCTGGAAGGAGACGCGGGTCCGGGTGGACGATTTTTCAAAAATCATAGCCAGCGTTTTCCCCTTCAGGATCGGATAGGGAATGCCTGCCTTGAGTTCCATTTTGAGACGCGCCGCGGTTTCGAGAATTTCCGTAAATTCATCCTGAGACAAGTCGTGAATACTGAGCAGATCTTTTCCTTTAAGCATATATAACCTCCTGCCGGGCGTGCCGGTCTTTTGAAAACGATGTTGTAATTATACGCCTAATCGCATTTTTATGCAATAGCTGTTTTCAGAAAATCCGCTGGAAGAGACGAAAACCGGGGCTGCTTTTCATTTTCTCTCCTTTCATCTTTGCATATTATGCATAATCTGCACATAATATGCATTTCCCACGCAAAAACGCCTCTCCGAAGAGAGGCGTCTGGTGATGAAAATTACATTCTGCCCAGTGCGGCGTCCAGCGCAGCCACGACCGTATCCACATCAGATTCGGTGATGATCAGCGGCGGGACGAAGCGGAGCACATTGCCCATGGTGCAGTTGATGATGACGCCGTTGGCGCGGCAGTCATCCACCGCCGGCGTGCCGGGCTTCGCGAGCTCCATGCCGAGGAGCAGGCCCTGTCCGCGCACTTCCTTCACCAGTTCCGGATATTTGGCGGCGAGCGCTTCCAGCTTGCCCCGGAAGTACGCGGCGATCTCCTTCACGTGAGCGAGGAAGTCAGGCTGGGAAATGGTGTCGATCACCACATTGGCCGCAGCGCAGGCCAGCGGGTTGCCGCCGAAGGTGGTGCCGTGGTCGCCGGGATGGAAGGCCTTCGCCACTTCATCCGTGCAGAGGAAGGCGCCGATGGGCACGCCGCCCGCAAGGCCCTTCGCAAGGGTGACAATATCGGGCTTCACGCCGTAGGTGTCATAGGCGAAGAAGGTGCCGCACCGGCCCATGCCGGCCTGGACCTCGTCGAGGATCAGGAGCGCGCCGTATTTGTCGCACAGCGCCCGCACCTGCTTCAGGTAGTCCCCCTTCGGCGGATAGACGCCGCCTTCGCCCTGTACGGTCTCCAGCATGACCGCGCAGGTCTTGTCGGACATCATGCTTTCCAGTTCTTCGATGTCATTGTAGTGCACATAGTCAAAGCCCGCCGGCAGCGGCCCGCATCCTTCCTGATAGTGGGGCTGGCCCGTGGCGGTGAGCGTCGCCAGCGTGCGGCCGTGGAAGCTGTTCCATGCGGTGATGATCTGGGATTTATCCGGATCGGTCATGTGCGCGTATTTCCGGGCAGCCTTGATGGCCCCTTCATTGGCTTCCGCGCCGGAATTGGCAAAGAAGGCCTTGCCCAGCCCGGAGAGCGCCACCAGCTTGGCGGCGGCGTCAGCCTGCACGCGGGTATAGAACAGGTTAGAGCAGTGGATCATCTGCGCAGCCTGACGGCTTACGGCCTCCACCAGTGCAGGATAGCCGTGGCCGAGCACGTTGACGGCGATGCCGCCGAGGAAGTCCACATATTCCTTGCCGTCATTGTCATAGACCTTGACGCCTTTCCCGTGGTCGAGGGCGATGCCGTACCGTCCGCCGTACACGGGAAGATAATCTTTGGCATCCTTCTGCAGGATTTCCTGTGTTGTTTCTTTCATGAAGAGCCTCCTTGGACCTTACCGGATGACCTGGGTACCCACGCCGCCGGCGGTGAACATTTCAAGAATCAGAGAATGAGGCATACGCCCGTCGAGGATGTGCGCCTTGGCGACCCCTTCGTCCATCGCTTCCAGACAGGCCTCGATCTTCGGGATCATGCCGCCCTTGATGATGCCGTCACGGATGTATTCCCGCGCTTCTGTGGCGGAGAGAATGGAAATGAAGGAATCTTTATTGTTGAAATCCTTATATACGCCTTCCACATCGGTAAGGAGCATCAGACGCTCTGCCTTGAGAGCGCCGGCCACCTTGGCCGCCACGTAGTCTGCGTTGATATTGTAATTTTCGCCGTCCGCCCCGACGCCGATGGGCGCGATGACCGGAACGTAATCATTCTGGATGAGGGTCTGCAGGATGTCCGTATTGATGGATTCCACCTCGCCCACGTAGCCGATATCCACCTTCTTCGGCGCCGTGCCGTCATCCTCGTAGACCGTGGCCAGCTTTTTTCTGGCCCGGATGAGGTTGGCATCCTCGCCGGAAATGCCTACGGCGCGGACGCCGCGGCGGTTCATGCGCTTGACGATCTCCGAATTGATCTTGCCGTCCAGCACCATTTCCGCCACTTCCGCCGTTTCCGCATCGGTCACTCGGAGGCCGGACACGAAGGACGATTCCTTGCCGAGCTTTTTCAGGAACCACGTGATCTCCGGGCCGCCGCCGTGGACGATGACCGGATGGATGCCCACGAAGCGCATCAGCGCGATGTCCTCCATCACCTTTTCCTTCAGCGTGTCATTGATCATTGCATTGCCGCCGTACTTCACGACGACCGTCTTGCCGTAGAAATCCTCGATATACGGAAGGGCTTCCATGAGGATATCTGCGGTCACAGATTCCATCCCTATCTTCTTCTCTTCCATCAGGTGTGATACTCCCCGTTGATCTTGACATAATCATAGGAAAAATCGCAGGTCCATACGGTGGCTTCCTCGTCGCCCAGTCCCATATGGATATCGATGACGATGTCGTGGGCCTTCATGATCTTCTTCATGGCCTCTTCGTCAAACGGCACGGGCAGTCCCTTTTCATAGACCGGGATGCCGCCGAAGGCAACGCTCGTCTTTTTCGGCACCATGGGCGCTTCCGAATAGCCCACAGCCGCCACGACGCGGCCCCAGTTCGGGTCCTCGCCGAAGAAGGCCGTCTTGGCCAGCGGGGAACGGGCGACGCTCATGCCCACCTGCTTCGCGTCCGCAAAGGTCTTTGTGCCGGTCACGTGGATGGTGAGGAACTTCGTGGCCCCTTCGCCGTCTGCGGCGATCTTTTTGGCCATTTCCTGGCAGAGGTGGAGGAGCACTTCATAGAACGTGTCATAGTCCGCGCCCTTTTCCGTGATCTCCGCATTGCCGGCCATGCCGTTTGCCAGGCAGACGCACATATCGTTCGTGCTCATGTCTCCGTCGACGGAGATCATATTGAAGGAATAGCTCACCGCCGTATGGAGCGCTTCATTGAGCAGCTCCGGCGCGATGGCCGCATCGGTGGTAATGAAGCAGAGCATGGTCGCCATATTGGGGCGGATCATGCCGGAGCCCTTGGCGATGACGCCGAAGCGGACCGTCTTCCCGCCGATCTCCGCTTCCGCCGCGGCGGATTTCGTCACCGTATCCGTCGTGAGGATCGCCCGGCTCGCCGCCGCGCCACCGTCATAATACAGCGCCTGACGGCACATCTCGATGCCGTTTTCGATCTTTTCCATATCCAGCAGCGCGCCGATCACGCCCGTGGAGGCCACCACCACGTCATCGGCACTGCAGCCGAGCTTTTCTGCCGTCACGGCAGCCATGCGGCGGGCATCCTTCATGCCCTGTTCGCCCGTGCAGGCATTGGCGCAGCCCGAATTGACGATCACAGCCTGTGCGTGGCCGTCAGCGAGGATGTCCTTCGATACCCATACCGGAGCCGCCGCCACGGCGTTCTGCGTGAATGTGCCCGCAGCGGAGCACCGTACATCGGAAGCGATCATCGCCATATCCAGCTTGCCGCTCTTTTTCAGTCCTGCCCGGACCCCGCATGCCTGGAAGCCCTGCGGATAGGTCACGCCTGCTGCGGCGTCTTTTTCTGTAAACATTACCATTCCCCCTCTGTTTATATTACGGATACATCGGCGCGGCATTCAGACCCAGCGTCTCGTCGAAACCGCAGGCGATATTGAAATTCTGCACGGCCTGTCCGGCAGCACCCTTCACCAGATTGTCGATGGCAGACAGCACGATCACCCGGTGCGTCCGGTCATCGATATGCCAGCCGAGGTCACAGAAATTGGAGCCTCTCACATATTTCGTCTCCGGATACGCCCCGCGTCCCAGAAGACGGATGAAATGCTCCCCGCCGTAGCGCGCCTCGAAGGCGGCATCCACGTCCTCTGCCGTGACGCCGTCAGCGAGCTTCGCATAGCACGTGGACAGGATGCCCCGCGCCATGGGGACCAGATGAGGCGTGAAATTCAGCGTCACCGCCTCGCCGGACAGATCGGACAGCGCCTGCTCGATCTCCGGCGTGTGGCGGTGGTGCGCCACATTGTACGCCTTGAAATTATCGTACAGCTCCGGGAAATGATTGCCGATCTTCGGCGACCGGCCCGCGCCGGATACGCCCGAGGCGGCATCGCAGATAATCGTCGTCAGATCGATGAGATGCCGTTCCGCCAGCGGCGCCAGCGCCAGAATGCTCGCCGTGGTGAAGCATCCCGCGTTCCCGATGATCTTCGCCGTGCGGATCTCCTCCCGGTACAGCTCTGCAAGACCATACACGCGGGCTGCATTTTTATCCGTGTGCGGCTGGTGGTACCACGCCTCATAGACCGCCGTATCGTGGAAGCGGTAATCCGCCCCCAGATCGATGATGCGCACCGGCTTGTCCGCCAGCGCCCGTCCGATATTCATGGCGTGCCCCGCCGGCATGCCGATGAATACGAAATCGCTGTCCTCTCCGATCCGGTCCAGATCCGCGAGGCTCTCCAGCGTCAGATCATAGAATCCGCGAAGCTGCGGAAAGAAATCCTGGATCTTCTCCCCGGTGTGACTTTCCGATGTGACGTGCACCACTTCCGCCTGCGGATGCCCCGCTAAAATGCGGAGAAGCTCCGAGCCGGTGTACCCCGTCGCGCCGAGAATACTGACTTTCACTTGCATTCCTCCTTCAGAGAAAAGTTTTGCCTCCGTCCGTCCACAAAAGTTCTTCCGGGCGCTTTTGGCTGATTTTGTAATTATACATTTCTATGTATAATATTGCAACAAAAATTGAAGTGAAAAAGAAAAAACACAGCCTTTGTCGAGAGCTCCGGTCCGGCCGCCGCCCTGAAAGGGGATGTGTGCTGCATGATTTCCGCGCTGTAAAAGCGCCCGGAGCGCCGCGGACCTGCCGCCTGCGCCGTACCTCGACTGAAAATTCTGTGTCTCAATAGTTTCTCTATACAGTTTTTGTTGAAAAAATTATAACACAATCTCCCCTCCGTGCAAGACAAAAGCCGAAATTTTACAGAAAAATTTCCCGAAGGATACAAAAATTCCCCAAATATATAAAGAGACATCCCGCAGGATGCCTTTGTCACTGCCCCTTTCCGGAGAGCCGTCCGGTGCGCCTATGTCTTACGTCCAGTGCCTGTCTCCGGTCCGGCATGCTTCTGATAGTCTGCTCCACCCCCCCCCGGTATTTTCTGATCCGCCGGAAGGCCATATCGATGAGCTGGATGCGGTTTTCCACCTGCAGCCGCTTCTCGATCTCCGTCACATAATACCGCACCGTCCGCGGCGTGATCCGGAGAATGCCGGCGATCTCGTGATAGGGCAGGCCCCGGGTCAGGTAATACAGCACCATTTTCTGCCGCCTGGTCAGCTCCGGGAAGGCCGCCCCCGATTTCGCCACGGCGAGCTCGCCCATATATTCATAGCTGGCTTCCCTCTCCGGAAGCAGTGAATGCCGGAGCCTCTCCGCCTCCGACGCAAAGGAGATATGCATATGACGGAGAAGGACCTGTTCTCCCTCCGCATGGAACAGCAGGGTCATGCGGGGCCGCTCGCTGAGCACGAGCCCACTGCCCGGCACGGTGCGGAGCCGGCAGCAGCCGCACACCAGCGCCTCCTCCGGCCCCAGCGGCGTGAAGCCCCACACATCGTCCTCCACCACGAGCGCAGGCAGATTATCCTGCCGGCGCTGCATATCCGCCAGATTAGCTCTCCGTGCACAGAAAGGAAAATATTCGTCAAGATTGGCGCCGATTATGGTAAAGGAGTCGCCCGAGCGGACCAGAATCTCTTCCGCGCTGAGCGTTTTCATATACCAGCCGTAGAGAATTTCCCGGGACAGCGCCTTCGCCTTTCGCGCAAATGTCAGAAGCTTCATATCCGGCTCCTCCTTCCCTCAGTCATCGGTGTCCTCCATCAGCGCCTGACTGGTCTTCAGAAGCTGCGCCTTGTTTTCCACACGGAACCGGTGGATGAGCTCGCTCACATAATACCGCACGGTCCGGGGGCTGATGCCCATGATCTCCCCGATCTCCCGGTAGGTCATACCGGCCCGGAGATAATAGAGCACGCGGCGCTGCTTGGCCGGCACGCGGGGCATCTTCCGGAGGCGCTCCGCCCTGTGGACTGCCGTGATGTATTCGTAATTGATGCGGCCCGCCGTGATCGGGAAGGATTCCCGTCCCCACACCAGCCCCCACGGCCGGGACAGATGAATATGCTCCAGCGCGATCCGCCCGCCCTGATGAAAATACACGAAGGTCGCACGGCACCGGCACGGTTCCATCCCTTTTCCGGTGAGCTTCCACCGGGCCAGCACCACCGTCACCGTGTCTGACAGAGGCTGCTCGATGAGCTGCAGCTCCTCCATATGCCGCAGGGGGCGCTTCTCATCCAGCCGCCGTTTTTTCCACCACTGCTCCACCGCATCCCGGGAATCAAAAAAGGTGTTCTTCCCCGTGCCGATCCAGCTGAACTCCCGGAAATTGACGCCTGCCAGCAGCTCAGTAAGCGGCGCGGACCCTTCATACAGTCCGCGGAGAAAACATTCTGTTTTTTGGGAAAGCACGCCCTTGTCCATTTCACGTCCTCCGAAAACGACCACTGATGGTATGCCCAGTATAGCAAATTGGCGGGAGTGCTGTTTATGCCCTTTGTGACAGGAAAACAGTTTTCAAAATAAAATTTTCTCAAAATTTTTGTAATTCCGGTCTCACAGACCCAGCAACTGTCTGAAAAATTTTCCCACACAAAAACAGCCCTCTGCAGGCAGAGAGCTGTTTTCTGTATCGATTATTTGCTGAATACCAGGAGACCTTCCGCGGTCTCGCCCATGGCTTCCTCCACAGAGGGATGGGGCCGGACGATGGAGACGAACTGGGAGGCGCTCATGCCGGACGCGATGGCCAGCGTGGCCTCGCTCACGAGATTGGACGCTTCCTCGCACTGGAATTCCGCCCCGATGAGGCGGCCTTCGCCGTCGGCAATGAGTTTCATGTAGCCTGCTTCGCCGGCGATGAGGCTCTTCGCATTGGCGCCCATCATGGCACGGGCCACCTGATAGGGCTTGCCCGATGCCTTGGCTTCGTCCTCGGACACGCCGATGGAGGCCAGCTCCGGACGGGTGTAGACCACGGACGGGATGAGGTCGAGGCGGATGCCGCAGTCACGGCCGGCAATGGCCGCTGCGGCGATCTTGCCCTGTGCCTCGGCGGTGTGCGCCAGCTGCGGGAAGCCCGCGGTAATATCGCCGATGGCGTAGATATGGGGCACGCTGGTCTGGCATTTGTCATTGATGACCACGCGGCGCCGTTCCTCTTCGAAGGTGAAAGGCGTCAGCCCGGCCACACCGGCACGGCGGCCGGTGGCGATGAGCACGCCGTCTGCCTGCACCTCTGCCGGCTTGTCGCCCAGGCTGTAGCGGACGGTGAGTCCCCCTTCGGCCTGTGCGATCTCCGTGACGGAGGCCTTCGCGATGACCTTCACGCCCTTCTTGCGGAAATCAGCAACGAGATGCCGCGCCAGATCCGCGCTCATCGGCGGGAGGATGCGGGGCATCGCCTCGATGATGGTCACTTCCGTGCCGAGAGAGCTGTATACCTCTGCAAATTCCGTACCGATGACGCCGCCGCCGATGATGACGAGGCGGGACAGCTCCGGCAGGTCGGACAGGATGGTATCGCTGGTGTAGACGCCGGGGAGATCCGCGCCGGGGATGGGCGGTACCGCCGGGACAGAGCCGGTGGCGAGCACGATGTCTCCTGCGGTGAGGACCGTATCGCCGTCCTCGCCGGTGACGGTCACTTCGCCTTCAGCGGTGACGCGGCCCGTGCCGGCGTAGATGTCGATCTTGCGCTGCTTCAGCAGCTTCGTGAGGCCGTTGCGGAGCTGGCCGGTCACGTCGGCACAGCGCTTCCGGAGCGCGTCGTAGTCGGGATGCACCCCTTCGGCGGCCACGCCGTAGGTCAGGCCGTCCTTCATATGAGCCAGCAGGCCCGCCGCGAAGAGAAGCGTCTTCGTGGGAATGCAGCCGCGGTTCAGGCAGGTGCCGCCCAGCAGGTCTTTTTCGATGAGCGCGGTCTTCAGACCGTACTGCACGGCGCGGAGGGCGCAGGAATAGCCGCCGGGGCCGCCGCCGATAATGATGAGATCATAATTCATAACCATTCTCCTTTGATGAGAAAACGCCGCCCCCTGAGAGGCGGCGCCTTTATTTTTATTCTCTGTCTCCGCGCCGGATAAGTCCCGCCGCCGAGGCAATGACCTGTTCTTCCAGCGGTGTCCGCACGGGAATGGTGCAGAGCCGCGCATTCATGGCCTCCCGGCTGTACCGCGCGCCGATGAGCGCTTTCGGAATGGCCGCGATGACCTCGGACGCCATGCCGTCGGAGTCGACGGACGCATCAGTGATGACGCCGCCCTCCGCCGCGATGTAGAGGCGCAGGAAGCCCCACGGGAAATGGCCGGACCATTCGCCCGTGAAGGGGATCTTCTGACCGTACCGCCAGTCCCAGGACGCAAAGAATGCTTCCCGGTCCGCCAGCTCGTTCCGGTCGAAGTCCGCCTCTGTCAGCACCGTCACCTCACCGCCGTATTCCGCCGCGAGGGCCTCTTTCAGGGCCGCCGCAAAGGAATCGGGCGTGATGGCCGGATTCAGCTCGGACAGATTCACCACCTTCGACGGCACGGATTTCACGCCCCCTGCGCGGAGCTTAGACGTGTCCGTATCGAGATAGCGGGCGAGCGCCCCCATATCCGCACTGATGAGGATGGTGCCGTGATGGAAATTCTGTCCGTCCGTGTGATAGTAGGCGTTGCCGGAGAATTTCCGGCCCTCTGCGGTGATGTCGTTCCGTCCGGTCTTTTCCACGGAAATGCCGAAGGATTCCGCCGCCCGGGCGATGACGCGGACCTGCCGCGCCTCGTCATAGACGCCGTCAGGCGCACAGAAGGTGAAATTCAGATTGCCGTCGTCGTGATAGACCGCGCCGCCGCCGGAGAGGCGCCGTGCCAAATGGCCGCCGTCGCGCTCCAACGCTTCCGCGTTGCATTCGCCCCAGGCATTCTGGTTCCGCCCGATGACCACGGTCCGCCGGTTCTGCCAGAGATAGAGCACGAGGCTCCCCTCCGGGCAGTGCCGGGTGAGATACTCTTCCACCGCCAGATTCCGGTAGGGATTCCGGCTCTCTTTGCGGTTGTCGAAGAGATACAGCCGGGCTGCCATCAGTCGGCCCAGGTGTAGCGCAGCTTCGGATGACGGGCTGCGGTCACTTCATCCGGACGGCCGATTGCCGTATCGTGCGGCGCGCTGTGGAGCATCTCCGGATCGGTGCGGCCTTCTTCGAAGATCTTGCAGAATACATCCGCTGCCGCATCGAGCGTTTCCTTGCTTTCCGTTTCCGTCGGTTCTGCCATGAGAGCTTCATGGACGATGAGCGGGAAGTACATGGTCGGCGGATGGATGCCGTAGTCGAGGAGGCGTTTGGCCACATCGAGAGCGGATACGCCCGTTTCTTCTTTATATTTTTCCAGAGTCATGACGAATTCATGCATGCACGTGCCGGGATATGCGATATCGATGGCGTCTTTCAGACGGGTCATGAGATAGTTCGCATTCAGTACGGCCATGCCGGACGCTTCTGCCAGTCCGTCGCCGCCGAGGGTGAGGATGTACGTGAGCGCGCGGATCGCCACGAGGAAGTTGCCGTAGAACATGCGTACACGGCCGAAGGAATGAGCCGGCTTCATGAAATGATAGCCTGCGTCATCTTTCGTCACGATCGGATGAGGCAGGTATTCCTCGAGGAATGCCTTGCAGCCTACCGGGCCGGACCCGGGGCCGCCGCCGCCGTGAGGCGTGGAGAAGGTCTTGTGCAGGTTGACGTGGACGCAGTCGAAGCCCATGTCGCCCGGGCGGGCGCGTCCCACCACGGCGTTCAGATTGGCGCCGTCGTAGTAGCAGAGGCCGCCTGCATCATGGACGATCTGGGTGATCTCCCGGATATTCGGGTCGAAGATGCCCAGCGTGTTCGGGTTCGTCAGCATGAGGCCTGCCGTATCGGGTCCCACCGCTTCGCGGAGAGCGTCCAGATCGACGCCGCCTGCCGCATTGGATTTGACTGGTACGACGGAATAGCCTGCCATCGCGGCAGAGGCCGGGTTCGTGCCGTGGGCGGAGTCCGGAACGATGATCTTCGTCCGGGCCGTGTCGCCCCGCGCTTCATGATAGGCGCGGATCAGGAGCAGGCCCGTATATTCGCCGTGAGCGCCGGCAGCCGGCTGGAGCGTCACGTCGTCCATGCCGGTGATGTCTGCCAGCAGATGCTGGGTGAGGTACATCGCTTCCAGCGCGCCCTGTACGGAGCTTTCCGGCTGGAGCGGATGCAGTTCCGTGAAGCCCGGAAGGCCCGCTGCGGTCTCATTCACCGCCGGATTGTATTTCATGGTGCAGGAACCGAGCGGATAGAATCCGTCGTTCACACCGAATGCCTGCTGTTCCAGAGCCGAATAGTGGCGGCTCATTTCCACTTCGCTCACTTCCGGAAGTTTCGGCGCTTCGCTGCGGAGCGGGAAATCCGGAGTGACTTCCGGCACGTCGCATGCAGGAAGCAGAGCCATTTTATGGCCGTGGCGGCTTCTTTCAAAAATCAGCTCCATCTCATTCCTCTCCTTTCAGCACAGCAATGACCGCATCCATCTGGGCCTTCGTATTCATTTCCGTTGCGCACCAGAGCATTTCGTTCTCTCCGATGGGCAGGCCGCTGAGGATGCCTTTATCCGCCAGTTTCTTTTCCACGTCCGCAGCCGGGATGGGGGTCTTCGTCACGAATTCATGGAAGAACGGCTTGTCGTAGACCGGCGTATAGCCGATACCGGCCAGAGCGGAAGCGAGGTAATGCGCTTTCGAGAGGCACAGCTTCGCCGCCTGTGCGAGGCCTTCCGGTCCCATGGCGGTGAGGTAGGCGCCGGCAGTCATCGCGCAGAGCGCTTCGTTGGAGCAGATATTGGAGGATGCCTTTTCACGGCGGATGTGCTGTTCACGTGCCTGGAGCGTCAGGACGAAGCAGCGGCCGCCGCGGGCGTCTTTCGTTTCACCGACGATGCGGCCCGGGAGCTTTCTCATCAGCTTTTTCGTGCTGGCCATGAAGCCGAGGTACGGACCGCCGAAGGACATCGGCAGGCCCAGAGGCTGGCCTTCGCCTACGGCGATATCCGCGCCCAGTTCACCCGGCGTCTTCATGAGGCCCAGCGCGATGGGGTTCACGCCCATGACGGCGAGGGCCTTCTTGTCGTGCGCCATCTGGATGAGCGTTTCGCTGTCTTCCATGACGCCGAAGTAGTTGGGCTGCTGGAAGTACAGGCAGGCCGTGTCATCCGTGAGGGCTTCTGCCAGTGCGGCCTGATCGGTCTGGCCGTCCTTTGCGGGAACGATGACCACCGGCACGCCGCGGCTCTTGCAGTACGTCTGGATGGTCTCGATCACTTCCGGATTGGACGTGCCGGAAATGACGGCTTTCGTCTTTTTCCGTTCCTGGCACATGAAAATGGATTCTGCCGCTGCCGACGCGCCGTCATAGACGGAGGCATTGGACACGTCCATGCCGGTGAGCTCGCAGATCATGGTCTGGTATTCAAAAATGGACTGCAGGATGCCCTGGCTGATCTCTGCCTGATAAGGCGTGTAAGTCGTGCGGAAGGCTTCCTTATTGATGACGTTCTTCACGATGGACGGGATGTAATGATGATACGCCCCGGCCCCGCGGAAAATGCTCTTGTAGACGGTATTCTTTTCCGCCATGCCGGACAGCTTGGAGATGACTTCCATCTCGGACTGTCCTTCCGGAATGACCGGTTCCTTCAGATAGACCGATTCCGATACGGAGGCGTACAGATCGTCGAGAGTCCGAACGCCCACCGCGGCGAGCATGCTCTTTTTTTCCTCCGCGGAAGAAGGAACATAGCTGCCCATCTCAGGCCTCCCCGCCTTCCTGGCAGAGTGCTTCGTAAGCGTCGGCGTCGAGCAGGTCTTCTTCTTCGGTGACGTCCTTCACTTTGATGAACCATGCATCATAGGGAGCGCCGTTGACGGATTCCGGAGCGTCGAGGAGCGCTTCGTTGATTTCAGCCACGACACCGGTGACCGGGCTGTAGATGTCGGATACGGCCTTAACGGATTCCACGTCAGCGAAGGATTCGCCCATGGTCACTTCATCGCCCACTTCCGGCAGATTGACGAATACGATGTCGCCCAGCTGATCCTGCGCGTAGTCGGTCAGGCCGATCTCCACGAGGTCGCCGTCTTTCTTGAGCCATTCATGAGTTTTTGCATAGGTGAGATTTTTCGGGAATTCCATGATGATCCTCCTTGTAATTCAATGATGAAAATGGGAAATCAGAGATTATCTTTTATAGAACGGAAGCGGAACCACTTCGGCAGCGATCCGGCGGCCGCGCACATCGGCTTCCACGGTGTCGCCCACGGAGACTTTGCCTTTTTCCACGAGAGCCATGGCATAGGCGCCCTTGAGGTAGGGGCAGAAGGTGCCGGAGGTGGTGTGGCCGATCTTTTCATCGCCGAAATAGAGGTCTTCCTCTTCACGGACGATGCCGCGGCCGGTGACTTTGAGGCCGATGCGTTCCCGGGTGATGGGATGCGCTTCAATGCCGGCCTTGCCGATGAAGTCGGCTTTGTTCATCTTCACGCCGAAGTCGAGGCCTGTTTCCAGCGGATTGACCGTTTCGTTCATTTCATGGCCGTAGAGCGGCATGGCCGCTTCGAGGCGGAGCGTGTCGCGGGCGCCGAGGCCGCAGGGCAGAATGCCGTTGTCTGCGCCGGCTGCGAGGATGGTATCCCACAGATCAGCCGCGCGGTCTGCGGGGCAGAAGATCTCGTAGCCGAATTCGCCGGTGTAGCCCGTGCGGGATACGAGGCAGTCGATGCCGGCCAGCGTGACGTGCTGGGAGGCGCTGTAATATTTCTCCGGCAGCTCGCCGCTTTCCAGGATCTTCGTGATGATGGCCTTGCTTTCCGGTCCCTGCAGTGCGAGGAGTCCGGTCTCGTCGGAAATATCCGTGAAGGTCGTGTCAGGCAGGAGGTTCGGCTTCATGTGAGCCACGTCCTTGTCATGGTTGGCCGCATTGACGACGACGAGATACTTCTCTTCGCCCAGGCGGTATACGATGAGGTCATCGAGGCAGCCGCCGTCTTCCTGACACATGACGCCGTAGCGTACGCGGCCTACAGCGAGGCTCGTGTAGTCATTGGTGAGCAGATGATTCAGCGTAGCCAGAGCGCCGGGGCCTTCAAAAATGACCTCGCCCATATGGGATACGTCGAAAAGTCCTGCCTTGGTGCGTACGGCCATATGTTCGGCAATGATGCCCTTGTCATACTGTACCGGCATGATATAGCCGCCGAAGGGAACCATTTTGCCTTTCAGTGCCACATGTTTGTCATACAGCGGAGTTTTTTTATCCATGTCATTCCTCCTTTTCCGCGAAGCGGACTGCCGCTCCGCAACGTGCGCCCTTTCTGTCCGCCGGAACGAACAAAAAAAGCGCACTGCAAAAATCACAGTGCGCCTCTGTCCTTTGACCTGAAAGATCGGCCGGAGATCCGGCCTTGCTTCTTCGGTGTCCGCCCGTGCGGACTCTCCAGAGGATTGTCAGATACCGGTCCTTTTACCTGAGAGTTTCAGCCCCTTCGGTGTCCTTGCGGCTCTCTCCCGGCATCTTCATCCATTGCATAAAGTGCAGCCCCCCATCGGGCCAGATATAAAAATTCTGTCTCAATGGTAGCATATGCCCCGGAAGATGGCAAGGAGCCTCTCACTCAGTCTTCCCGGCCCCGTCGGGAGCCTCTGCCGCGGCGGGCAGCTCCGTGTCCGCCTTCAGCTCCTTTCCCACATGGGGCGCGAGGAACCGGGACTTCGCATAGTCCCAGAGCACCGCCGAGCCGTCAGCCGTGCGGGCGTTCCGGCGCAGCACCTGCGAGAGGGCGATGCCCCGCTCCTGCCACATCTGCCCGCCGGTCATGTCGTTCTGCATCATGGGCTGCAGATTGTCCAGCGTGTGCGCGAACCGCGCCTCCGGGGTCTCCCCTTCCTCAAATTCCTCCCAGAGCGCCCGGAAGGCCTGCCCCTGATCCGGCGGGAGCAGCCCGAAGATGCGGTCCGCCCCCTTTGCCTCCTTCTCGTGCTGCGCCTCATGGGACACCCCTGCATAGGCGTAGGTATCGCCGGCGTCGATCTCCACCAGATCATGGATGAGCACCATGGACACCGTCTTGAGCAGGTCGATCTTCTCATTGGCGTAGCCGCCGAGGAGGAGCGCCATCACCGCCAGATGCCACGCGTGCTCCGCATCGTTCTCCTGCCGCTTTGCCCCGGTGAGATAGGTCTGGCGGATGATGAATTTTTCCCGGTCGATCTCCCGGATGAAGGCAAACTGCCGCTCCAGCCGTTCCTCGTCTGTCATAGGCCCCTCCCGTGTTTCCGGGCGTGCGCCCGCAGAATGGCCCACGCCAGATCATCCATGTTGCCGCAGGACGCGCGGTGCGCCGCCAGCTTCTCCAGGCCGCCCGGCTCGATCGCGCAGAGCGCCGTCTCTCCGGCGAGCTGGAACGCATTGCACGACCAGCGTACCTCTTCCTTTTCCTCGTTGAGGAAAATATAGATCGTCTCTTTCCCGTCGGCGTCGTCGCAGAGATCGTACAGCAGGTCGGACAGCGCCTCCGCCTTCCAGTCCGTTGACGGCCGGAGCACCGGAGCGGCCGGCGCCGGGCCCTTCCGCCGCTCCTGATAGGAGCAGTACAGGTAGACGCACAGGGCGATGCCGCCGATGAGCGCCAGATATTCCGAGCTAATCCAGTTCATGGCATGTTCCTTTCTCAGGCCCGCCGCAGCGGGCGTTTTTCTTTATTCTATCATAGGCAGTAAAAAAAGCCGCACACCGGCGGCTTTCTCCGAAAGATCAGTTGGCCTCGTACGGGCGGACGCGGAGCGTCAGGCCCCGTTCCTCACAGATCTTCCGGCATTTCTCGATTTCCTCCTCGCTCTCCACATGGTCCACCACGGTGAGCACCACATGGGGCACATGGGCCTTGCAGCGCACGGCGAAATCCAGCATGGCATCGAAGGACTGTATCCCGAAGCGGCTCCGGGTCAGCGCGAGATACCGCTCCGCATTGGAGGCGTTCAGGCTGATGGAGATCGTGTCCAGCAGGCCGTCGAAATCACCGGAGGTGTCCCGGCCGTACGCCAGATCGGAGAGCCCGTTCGTATTCACCCGCGTGGGGATCTCCGGATGGGTCTTCCGGATGTACCGCAGGAGCTCCACCATGTCATCCAGCCGCTCCGTCGGTTCGCCGAAGCCGCAGAATACCGCTTCGCTGATCCGGTCCCACGGCACCTGGTCCAGCTCCTTTTTGACCTCTTCCACCGTCGGTTCCTTGCCGTGGAGCCAGAGCGTTTCCTCCTCGCCCATATGCTTCAGCCCCCGCAGGCAGAACGTGCAGTTGCACGTGCAGCGGTTCGTTAAATTGATATACACATTGCGTTTGCCTTCCGGCTGCCGGCGGAAGCTGTCCGCCAGCGTCATATATTTCCCGTGATCGGCTGCATAAACGATCATCGTATCCTCCTTCTGCGCCTGTGCGCTTACCGCAAATCCGTCAGATATTCCTCAAAGGCCAGTCCCCAGTTCCACGGAATATCCAGCGGCTCCATATATTGCAGCACGCGGCTGATAAATTCCGCGGCCCGGGTGACCGCCGCATGGAGCGTCTCTCCCCGCACGAGAGAGGCCGCCACGATGGCCGCGAAGGCGTCGCCCGTACCGGACCGGTCGATGCCGATCTTCCGCTGCCGGAGGATCTCCGGCTCCCGGCCCCGCTCATAAATGAAATTCCGGATGATATCGCCGCTGCACAGCCCGGTGATGACCACCTGCGCCGGCCCCGCGTCGGACAGCGCCCGGGCCATGTGGAGCAGCTCCTCATCCGTCACGGCGCCGTCCTCGGGATAGGGCAGCTCCAGCAGCTCGCACGCCTCCGTGAGATTGGGCGTCACCAGATCGGCGTAGTGCAGGAGCCGCCGCATTTCCCGGCACATCTCCGGCGTGTACGACGCGTAGAGCCGGCCGTTGTCGCCCATGACGGGGTCCACCATGACCTTCGTCTCCGCCGTGCGGAACATCTCGATGAAATCGATGACGATGCCGATCTGCGCCGCCGAGCCGATGAAGCCCGTGGCGATGCCGTCAAAGGTGAGTCCGTTTTCCTTCCAGTTCTCCATGTACGGCCGCATCCGGTCCGTGCAGTCGTCGATGTAATGGGACGGAAAGCCCGTGTGCACCGACAGCAGCGCCGTGGGAAACGGGCAGGCCTGCACCTTCAGCGCGGAAATGAGCGGCAGCTCCACCGTGACCGAGCAGCGCCCGAAGCCGGTGATGTCATTGATCAGAGCGATCCGTTTCTGTCTTTCCATGGGGCCTTTCCGAGCCTCCCCTCCTTGTATTTGTCCTATTATAGCACACCGGCAAACCGCCTCTTCCCGCCTCGCGGAAATCCTGCCGCTCCCTCGGCAAAGGCCGCACGAAAAAAGACGCGGCCTCCGCCGCGTCTCTCTTTTTATTTATATTCTTTATTGTGTATTACGCAAAGGGCACCCACTGGCCGTTCTTCACTTCCAGCACGTCCATATCCATCTTCGGGTTCCGGTCCTGATCGAATTCGAACTTGCCCGTCACGCCCTCGAAGCCCTTCACGCCGGCCAGCGTGTCGCGGAGCTTCTTCCGGTCCGTGGTGGTGCCTGCCTCCTCGATGGCCCGGTGCATCATGTACACGCCGTCATAGGCCTGTGCGGCGAACTGATCCGGTTCATGGCCGTATTTTTCCTTGAAGGCCTTCCGGAAAGCCTGTGCCTTTTCGCTCTTCCGGTCCGGGTTCCACGGGGTCGCCACCAGCGTGCCGTCCGCCGCGGGGCCGGCCTGCTTGATGTATTCCGGGCTGTTGAAGCCGTTGTTGCCGATGATCGGCTGGTTCAGGCCCATTTCGCGGGCCTTCTTCACGATGAGGGAGCCTTCCTGATAGAAGCCCGCAATGGCGATCACGTCCGGATTGGCCGCCTGGATCTTCGTCAGCTGGGCGGAGAAGTCCGTGTCCTTATCCGCGAAGGATTCTGTCGCCACGATATCCACACCCATTTCGGGGAACAGCTTCTGGTAGATCCGGTTCTCGCTCACCAGCATATCGTTGTTGTGGGAGTACATGACTGCCACCGTCTTGAAGCCCAGCTTGTCGTGCGCCTTTTTGACCGTGATCGGAATGGCCAGCTTGCCCGGTACGGCATTGCGGAAAATGTAGTCCCCCACTTCTGTCACACCGTCTGCCGTGAGGGAGATGCCGAAGACCGTCACGCCCGCCTGCTGGGCGATCGGCCCGGCGGCAAAGAATTCACCGGTCGTCATGGGTCCGATGATGGCCAGCACCTTGTCCTGCTCCACAGCCTTCTTCACCGCGTTGATCGCCTCGGTCTTGACCAGCTTCGTATCATAGGTGATCATGTCCAGCTTGATCTTGGTGTTGGGATTGCTGTTGATCTCCTCCACCGCCATGTCCACCGCTTCCTTCTGGGAGATGCCGTACGCCGCGCCGGGGCCGGTGCAGGCCGTAATGAAGCCCACCTTCGCCTGCGGTCCCTCCTGACCGGTCTTCTGCTTCTCTTCTCCGCCGCAGCCTGCAAAGGCTCCTGCGATCATCACTGCGGCGCCGGCCGCTGCTGCCCATTTCATCCATGCGTTTTTCATTGGCTTCTCCTCTCAGAATTCCATAAAAAATCCCCTGTCTCCCTTTCGGGAAACAGGGGCGCTGTGCGCGGTACCACCCTATTTGTCACTCCGCCCTGCGGTACAATGCCGGAGGCCCGTATAAGAAAAGCCCCTGCCTCATCTCGAGACAGGGGCGACTTGCGCGGTACCACCCTATATTGTACTTACAGGAGTGTCTGTAACGGAGACCGGCCGTCCTCCCCTACTCGGATTTCAGGAAGGCTGCTCACGGGAGAGAATCGTCATTTCCCCTGCACCGGCTTTCACCACCCGCCGGCTCTCTGCTGCGTGAAGGAAATCACTTGTACCCGCTCACCGCATTTGTTTGCTTTGAGTTGATACTAATTCTACAGGAAATCCGAAAAAAGTCAAGCTCTTTTACAAGATTTTTTCATAACTCCATGCATCAGAGGAAACGTGCGCCGCCTGTCCCGCCATCCGGGGCGCTTTCTCCGGAGACGCACAAAAAAAGACGCAGCTCCAAGGCTAAGCTGCATCTTTTTTTAGTATAGTATCATACTTCAGACGAAATTGCGAATTTTTCGTCCCGCGGCGGGTTTATGTCCCGCCTGTGAATCGTCCTTCACCGATTAAGCGAAAGGAACCCACTTGCCGCCCTTGACTTCGAGGACTGCCAGATCCATCATCGGATCGCGGTGTTCGTCGAAGGAGAAGGTGCCGGTCGCGCCTTCGAAGTCCTTCATCTTCGCGAGGGTGTCGCGGAACTTCTTGCGGTCGGTGGTGGTGCCGGACTGTTCTACAGCGGCATGGATGGTGTACATCGCATCATAGGCCTGAGCGGCGAACTGATCCGGTTCATGGCCGTACTTGGCAACGAAGGCTTTGCGGAAGTTCTGTGCCTTTTCGGTCTGACGTTCCGGGTTCCACGGCGTAGCGACGAGGGTGCCGTCAGCTGCTTCGCCGGCCTGCTTGATGTATTCCGGGCTGTTGAAGCCGTTACCTGCAAGGATCGGCTGATTCAGACCCATTTCACGGGCCTTCTTCACGATGAGAGAGCCTTCCTGATAGAGGCCTGCAATGGCGATGACGTCCGGATTGGCTGCCTGGATCTGGGTGAGCTGTGCGGAGAAGTCCGTATCCTTATCGGCGAAGGTCACGTCAGCAACCACATCGAGGCCGAGCTTCTGGCAGGCATCGAGGTAATACTGATGTTCGCCCACCATCTGGTCATTGTTGTTGGAATACATGATGGCGATCTTCTTGTAGCCCAGCTTGTCGTGGGTCTTTTCCACGATCTGCGGAATGTTCATGGCACCGGGGATCGCGTTGCGGAAAATGTAGTCGCCGATATCGGTGATGCCGGGGCCGGTGGTGCCCGTGCCGAATGCCACGACGCCGGACTGCTGGGCGATCGGGCCTGCGGCCATCATTTCACCGGTGGTCATCGGGCCTTCGATGGCGAGGACCTTGTCCTGTTCGATGGCTTTCTTCATGGCATTGATGGCTTCATTCTTAACGAGCTTCGTATCGTAAGTGTAGAGATCGATCTTGACCTTCGTGTTCGGGTTGCTGTTGATTTCTTCCACAGCCAGATCGACGCCTTCCTTCATGGCTACGCCGTATGCGGCGCCGGGGCCGGTATAGGCCGTGATAAAGCCGATCTTTGCGCTGCTTCCGTCAGCCGGAGCTGCGTCTGCTTTCTTTTCTCCGCCACCGCAGCCTGCGAATGCGCCGGCCAGCATCAGTGCTGCCCCTGCGGCTGCCAGGGTTTTCATCCATTTTTTCTGCATTGTTTTTCCCTCTTTCTGTGAATGAGTACCTTATGAACATCCCGCCAATTCGTACAAAAACGCCCCTGTCCCTTTTCGGGGACAGGGGCGCTCTGCGCGGTACCACCCTGATTTTTTACTCGCGGCCTCTTTCGGATGATACAAAAAAAGCCTACCCTCAGTCCCTGACTGAAGATAGGGGCGCTCTCCGCGCGGTACCACCCTACATTATACTTGAGGCTCTGTTCATAACGGGAACGTGCCGCCTTTTCCTACTTGGTTCAGAAAAAGTGCTCGCGAGTGATATCTGTCCGCCGGGCCCCGCCGATTTGCACCTGTCATCGGCTCTCTGTAGAGGCTTGTCGGCTTACGCCTGTCTCGTTCATTGCATTTGTACGATTTTCTATTGGTCGATGCCTTTATTCTATCGCGCTGTTTTTTTCTTGTCAAGCGGGGGCTCCTCCCCGAAAAATCCGGACGCTCCTTCCGGGCCCGCCGCGGCGGTTCTCCCCTTTCTTCCTATTTTTTCCGGTTTACGATATAATGAAAATTAAAATCTTCATTTCCGCCGCAGAAAGGACGAGACTCTTGAATCAAACCGATACCGCCGTCATCATCATCAATCCCACTTCCGGACGGGAACGGGCGCCGCGCTATCTGCCCCTGCTGCAGGAGGTGCTGTCCCGGCGCTATGCCCATGTCATCACAAAGGAGACCGGCGGCGCCGGCGATGCCACCGCCTTTGCCCGCGAGGCGGCGGAGCACCGCTTCAATATCGTCTGCATGGGCGGCGACGGCACCATCAACGAGGTCATCAACGGCATGATGCAGGTGGAGAGTTCCTCCGTCTTTGCGTTCATTCCCTTCGGCACGGTGAATGATCTGGCCCGGGCGCTCCACATCCCCCGCTCGCCCCGGGGCGCCATCCGCATGCTGGAAACGGCGGAGGAAACGCGCATCGACGTGGGCCGGGTGAACGGCCGGTATTTCATCAATATCGTCGCCGCCGGGCTGATCCCCGAGGCGGTGAGCCAGGTCTCCATCAAGGAGAAAACGCTCTTCGGCTCGCTCGCCTATTTCATGAAGGGCATCCAGGCCCTGCCCCGGCAGAAATCCTATCCGTTCCTCATCGAGACGGAGGGCGGCACGGCCATCCGCATGAACTCGCCGCTCATGGCGGCCATGCTGACGGACTCCGCCGGCAGCTTCCGCAATCTGCTCCCTCCGGAGGACCGCAATAAGGGCGTCATCAAGCTGGCGCTGTTCCGCGAGCTGGACTGGCTCCGCCTGCTCCGGCAGGGACCGCTGCTGCTGGCCGGCCTGCAGATGGGCTCGGACCTCCTGTCAGTCATCAACGTGAAGAAGGCCCGCATCTCCCTCACGGACGGCTCCGAGCTCGGGACGAACGTGGACGGCGACCGGGGCCCGTCCTTCCCGCTGGATATCGAGATCCTGCCGGACCGCCTCCCCGTTTTCGTCCCGCTCCGCCGGAAGAATGAATCTCTCCACGCGCCGTATGCGCTGAAATTCATTCACGATCATTTCCAGCGCGCCATAGCGGAACGGGTCGCCGCGATCCAGACCATGGCCGACCTCCATGAGCCTCACAAGACATTCCCCGGAAATGAAACAAGAAAAACCATTTTTGATTATATGCTGGAATCCCGGAAAAAGGACGGGAACTGACCGGCCGCCGGACTCCGGTCCGGATTTTCAGACACACAAAAACGCAGCTGTCATATGACAGCTGCGTTTTTTC
>CAKMIA010000008.1 GCA_927353735.1 uncultured Veillonellaceae bacterium | reverse complement strand
TGGGCCACCGGCTCGGGGCCGGGCTCGCCGTAGCGGCTGGGGGGGGGGGGCCTGGGGGGGGGGCCCCCGGCCCCGCCGGCGGGCCCCGTGGGGGCGGGGGCGGCATGGGCGGGGGGATGCCCCTGCTGCAGCTGCCGCTCCAGTGCTTCGATCCGGTCCAGCAGTCCCTCCAGCGTGCGGCTTCCCCGGAGCCGGCAGAGGCGGAGCAGTCCCATTTCCGCGGTCATCCGCGGGGCGGCGCTGCGCTTCATGTCCGACAGGGAATCGTGAAGCGAGGCAAACAGCGCATCAAGGAAGGGTTCGGAGAGCGATTCCGCTTCCTGCAGCAGGTCCTGTTTCTGGGCGCCGTAGATGGAGAGCTCCGGTGCGTCCGGCTGGATCTTGGCGATCATCACGTCCCGGAAGTGGGCCAGTAGCTCCGTGAGCACCGCCGAGGGTTCTTTCCCGTCGGCGAGGATCTCGGAAAAGTCGCGGAGCGCTTCGCCGCTTTCCCGGCGCAGGATATGGCCGGCCAGCGAAAGGATGCGGTCCTTGCCGGTGAGGCCCAGCAGCTCGTACACCATGGCCGCAGTGAGAGGCTTTCCGCCGGCGGCGCCGGAGCACTGGTCCAGCAGGGACAGGGCGTCGCGCAGGCCCCCTTCGGCGCGGACAGCGATGAGGTCCGCCGCTTCCTCCGTGAGGCCAAAGCCGCTCTGTTCTGCAATATATAGGAGGTGATTCCGGATGTCCTCCGTGGAGATCCGCCGGAATTCATAGCGCTGGCAGCGGGAGAGGATGGTGAGGGGGATCTTTTCCGGCTCGGTGGTGGCGAGGATGAAGAGCACGTGCTGGGGCGGCTCCTCCAGCGTTTTCAGCAGCGCGTTGAAGGCCTCCTTCGTGAGCATGTGCACTTCGTCGATGATGTACACCTTTTTCCGGCACACCGTGGGGAGCGACCGCACCGATTCCTTCAGGGCGCGGATCTCCTCGATGCCGCGGTTCGAGGCGGCGTCGATCTCGTACACGTCGAGGGAGGCGCCGCTGGTGATCTCCCGGCAGGTGCGGCATGCATTGCACGGATCGGCACCGTTCCGGTGCTCGCAGTTCACCGCCTTGGCGAGGATCTTTGCCATACTCGTCTTGCCCGTGCCGCGCGGGCCGGAGAAGAGGTACGCATGAGCGAGCCGGTCCTCCTCCACCGCCCGGCTGAGCGGGAGCGAAATGTGTTTCTGCCCCACCACCTCCGTGAAGGTCTGGGGGCGCCATTTGCGGTACAGCGCGAGATATGCCATAAGCCATTCCTCATTTCGACAATAAAAAAGTCTGCAGTCCTCATTTATGACAGCCCCCAGGATGCACCGTGGCACATGAAAAGGTCCACTTACTGCTGCTTCCTCTCGGACCTGACAGGGTTCATGGGATTTCATTGCACGGGGCCCGGAGACTGCCATAAATCAGAACTGCAGAGCCATGTACAGTTATTATACAATATCGCGGGCGGATTTCCAAATGAAGGAGAAAAATTTTAAGGGCCGCCGCCGCAGGCCGGGCCGTTTTCGCGGAAGCACAGATAGACGGAGGAGACAAGTGTATGCGGAAATCGGTAAGAGGTACGCCTGTGATATCGAAAACAGATTGCAGTGGATTATAAATCGGATTGCATGGTACAATATAAAAAATTTGAAGGCACTGCCGATTTCTCAGTAAAGGAGATATGTATGGAATACCGTATTGAACATGATACCCTTGGCGACGTGAAGGTACCGGCTGACCGGAAGTGGGGCGCGCAGACCCAGCGCTCCCATGACAATTTCCGCATCGGACGCCGGATGCCCATGGAGATCATCCGCGCTTTCGCCGTGATGAAGAAATGCGCCGCCATGGCAAACCGGGAGCTGTCCGGCCTCGATCCGGACAAGGCGGAGGTGATCTGCGAGGCCTGCGATGAGATCCTCGCCGGGAAATGGGACGAGGAGTTTCCGCTGGTCATCTATCAGACCGGCTCCGGCACGCAGAGCAACATGAACCTGAACGAGGTCATCGCTCATCTGGCCAATGAAAAGCTGGCTGCCCGGGGCGTCGACAAGAAGGTTCATCCCAATGATGACGTCAATAAATCCCAGTCCTCCAACGACACCTTTCCTGCGGCCATGCACATCGCCGCCGTGCAGGTGCTCCACGACGCGCTGTACGGCCCGCTGGACGAGCTGATCGCCACCTTTGATAAAAAAGCAGAAAAATATAAGCATCTGGTGAAGATCGGTCGCACCCACGTGCAGGATGCGGTGCCGCTCACCTTCGGACAGGAAATTTCCGGCTGGTCGGAAATGCTGAAGAAATGCCGCGCCATGATCCGGGACGGCGAAAAATATCTGCTCCCGCTGGCGCTGGGCGGCACGGCCGTAGGTACCGGGCTGAATGCGCCGAAGGAATTCGGCGGCCGTGCTTCGGCGCTCATTGCAGAGGAGACCGGGCTGCCCTTCACGGAAGAAGCCAATAAATTCTACGCGCTCACCGGCCGGGACAATTTCGTATTCATCCACGGCGCGCTGGAAGCGCTGGCGGACGACTGCATGAAATTTGCCGATGATATCCGCCTGCTGGCCAGCGGTCCCCGGTCCGGCCTCGGGGAGATCTCCATTCCCGCCAATGAACCGGGCTCGTCCATCATGCCGGGCAAGGTGAATCCCACCCAGTGCGAGGCGCTCACCATGGTGACCTGCCGCGTGCACGGCAATCAGGCGGTCATCTCCATGGCGGCTTCTCAGGGCCGCTTCGAGCTGAACGTGTATGCGCCGGTCATGGCGGATGCCTTCATTGAATCGGCCACGCTTCTCGGACAGGCCATCCATTCCTTCAACATCCACTGCGCGGAAGGGATGAAGCCCATCGAGGAACGCATGGCGGAGCTGGTGGAGCATTCGCTCATGCTCGTCACCGCTCTGTCGCCCCATATCGGCTATGAAAAGGCAGCGGCTATTTCGAAGAAGGCCTTTGCAGACGGCTCCTGCCTCCGGGCAGCGGCGCAGGCGCTGGGCTATGTGTCCGAAGAGGACTATGACAAGTATGTCCAGCCCGCGGCCATGACGAATGTGGACCGGTAAAAATATCAATTTCGCATAGGATGTCTGATTTCCTATGAGTAAAATGCTGCAAACGCCCGCCATATCGCGGTTTCCGGAGATCGATTTCGTTTCCGGAGCGCCGCAGAGACGGGAAATGTCCCATGGCCGGTCTCCCGTCCCGAAGCGGCGGGAGAGGAGGCAGGGCTGAACGGCAGCGGTAAAAGCTCCGTATTTCCCGATGGTTCCGGGGAGAAAAGCCAGATCATAAAAGCGTCCCGGTCCGGGGGAAATCCCTCTGGAGGCGGGACGTTTTTGTATCTGAAAAAGCAGGTGGGGCGAAAAATGTCCAGCAGGACGCCGGACCTTTTGCAACACTACTGTTTGTGATAAAATAATTCAGTTAAAACAGAACGCATCCGAAGGGAAATAAGAGATCCGAAGTGAGGCTTCGGGTTTCTTATTTCCGTGTGCATGAATCAAGGAGGAGCAATGAGTCGGATAGCAGTCATCGGAAGCTGTAATGTCGATCTCACCGTCGAGGCGGACCGCCGTCCCGGCGCGGGCGAGACCGTCATGGGCAAAAGACTGATCATTTCCCCCGGCGGCAAGGGCGCGAACCAGGCTGTCGCGGCGGCCCGTCTGGGAGCAGATGTTTGGATGGTAGGCTGTGTGGGCGACGACGCAAACGGCCGGATGATGCTGGAAACGCTGGAGCGGGAAGGCATCCACACCGAGTATGTGAAGGTGCTCTCCGGCGTGACCACCGGCACGGCGCACATCACCCTCGCCGAGGGCGACAACAGTATCATCGTGGTGAAGGGCGCCAATGACTGCGTGGACGAAGCGTGCATCGACAGCGCCTGGGAGACCATCCGCAGCTGCGATATGATCCTTCTCCAGCACGAGATCCCTCTGGCGACGAACGGCTATGTCATCCGCCGCGCTGCAGAGGAAGGACTGAAAGTGCTTCTGAATCCGGCTCCCTTTGAGGAGGTCCCCGCAGATATTCTGGAAAAGGCAGCGTACGTGACGCCCAATGAACACGAAGTGGCGCTCATGTTCCCCGGCATGTCCCGGGAAGAGATCCTGTCCGCTCCGGCGTGCACCGTTCTCATGACCATCGGGAAAGACGGCGTGGCCTTCGGCGGTGAAAACGGACCGGAGACCGTACCGGGCTTCCAGGTGCCCGTGGTGGACACCACCGGTGCGGGAGATACGTTCAACGGCGCCTTTGCCGAGGCGGCCGGCGAGGGGATGCCCCTCCGGGATGCCGTCCGGTTTGCCAATGCGGCAGCGGCGCTTTCCATAGGAAAAATCGGTGCGCAGGGCGGCATGCCCCGGCGCGGAGAAGTGGAGGAATTACTGAAATGCAGAAAATAGGAATCCTGAACAGCTCCATCGCCAAGGTACTGGCGGATATGGGCCATACAGATCAGCTCGTGATCGGAGACTGCGGCCTTCCGGTGCCGCAGGGCACGCCGAAGATCGACCTGGCGCTCCGTCTGGGCGAACCGAAATTCATCGACGTCGTCCGGGAAGTGGCAAAATACATGATCATCCAGAAGATCTACGTCGCTCCGGAAACGGAAACGGAAAATCCCGAGCAGTGGAAGGCACTCCACGAAGTATTCCCGGAAGATCAGGTGGAATGGGCGGTCCTCGACAGCCATGAAGCGCTAAAGAAAATGGAAAACGGCGCCAAGGCCGTCATCCGCACCGGTGAAAACACGCCGTTCTCCAATGTGGTGCTGGAATCCGGCTGCATCATCTGATCGGACCTCTTCAGAGGAAACACGTTAAGGAAGGAAGAGTATTGAGATGGAAATCGACATGAAAGGGATCTGCAAATCCTTCGGCACGAACCAGGTGCTGCGCGGCGTCAATCTGCATCTCCATTCCGGCGAAGTCCAGGCGCTTATGGGGGAAAACGGCGCCGGGAAATCCACGCTGATGAATATCCTCACAGGGATTCACAAGGCGGACGCCGGCACGATCGAAGTGGACGGCAAGCCCACGGTCTTTCGGAACAACAAGGACGCCGAGGACCACGGCATTGCCTTCATTCATCAGGAGCTGAACATCTGGCCGAATCTGTCCGTGCTGGAAAATCTGTTTCCGGTGAAGCGGCCGAAAACGAGATTCGGATTCATTGATTTCAAAAAAATGCGGGAGATCGCGGAAAAGAAATGCCAGGATATCGGCATTGAGCTGCCTCTCGATGAAATTGCAGGAAACTGCTCCGTAGGCCAGCAGCAGATGGTGGAGATCACCAGAAGCCTTCTGCTCGATGCGCGGGTGGTCATCATGGACGAACCGACCGCCGCCCTGACGGAACGGGAAACGGAATGTCTTTTCGAGGTCATGCGCCGGCTGAAGGCACAGGGCGTGGCCATTATTTACATTTCCCATCGCATGGAGGAAGTCTTCGGGAACTGCGATACCATCACCGTCATGCGTGACGGCCAGACCATCAGCAGCAAGCCCGTAGGAGAGACCACCATGAGCCAGATCGTCAAGGACATGGTCGGCCGGGAAATCTCCGAATATTACCCGATCCGCACGGTCACGCCGGGCGAGGAGGTCTTCCGCGTGGAACACCTCACCCAGCCGGGCGTATTCCAGGACGTATCCTTCTCCGTGAAGAAAGGGGAGATCTTCGGCGTGGCGGGCCTGATGGGCGCCGGCCGTACGGAGATCATGCGCGCCCTCTTCGGCGTCGATCCCCACAAGGAAGGTAAAGTCTATCTCCACGGCAAGGAGATCAACATCAAGAATCCTCTGGACGCCATCCGCGAGGGCTTCGGCTTCATCACGGAAAACCGCAAGACCGAGGGCCTCATCCTCGACTTTTCCATTCTGAAAAATATAGCCCTCCCGAGCGAAAAGAATTTTGCCAACTACAGCTGCATCAACGCTCAGAAGGAATATGAATTCTGCCAGATCCTCGCCGACAAGCTCGGCGTCAAGACCACCGACATCTATCAGGAAGCAAGAAATCTCTCCGGCGGCAATCAGCAGAAAGTGGTCATCGCCAAATGGATCGGCATGCATCCGTCGCTCCTCATCCTCGATGAACCGACACGCGGCATCGACGTAGGCGCGAAAAAGGATATCTATGATCTGATGAATGAACTGACCGCAGAAGGCGTTTCTCTGATCATGGTATCGTCCGATCTGCCGGAAATCCTCGGCATGAGCGACCGCATCATGGTCATCCATGAAGGACAGGTCGCAGGCATTCTCTCCCGCAAGGAAGCAACGCAGGAGAAGATCATTACACTGGCAACTGGAGGGGAATAATTAATGAATTCTGCAAAAGCTAAAAATCTGCTGAGAGAAATGGGGCCTCTCATCGGACTTATCGTTTTGTTTGCGGTCATTGCCATGCTGAACGACCGCTTCATTTCTCCGTCGAACCTGAGCAACCTGCTCCGTCAGGTCTCCATCAATGCGCTCATTTCTTTCGGTATGACCTTCGTTATCCTTACGGGCGGCATTGACCTGTCCGTCGGGAGTATCCTCGCGCTCTCCAGCGCACTCCTGGCCAGCATGATCACCTCCGGCATGAATCCGGAAATGGCAGTCGTCGTGGCGGCCGTCATCGGCCTCTGCCTCGGCGCGGTGAACGGCATCATCATTGCCTACGGCAAGGTGGCTCCCTTCATTGCGACCCTCGCCACCATGACCGTGTACCGCGGCGCCACGCTGGTCTATACGAACGGCAATCCGATCAGCGGCCTCACCGAAGATCCCATCTTCACCGGCCTCGGTCAGGGCGACGTGGCAGGCATCCCGGTCCCGGCGATCCTCATGTTCATCGCCTTCTTCATTCTGCTCTTCATCCTGAACAAGACGCCTCTCGGACGTCAGACCTATGCGGTGGGCGGCAATGAAAAGGTCTCCTATATCGCAGGCATCAAGATCAACCGCATCAAGATCCTATCCTATGCCATCACCGGTCTGCTCTGTGCTCTTGCCGGCGCGGTCCTCACCGCCCGTCTGAACTCCGCGCAGCCTACGGCAGGCACCGGTTACGAACTGGACGCCATCGCTGCCGTCGTCCTCGGCGGCACCAGCCTTTCCGGCGGCAAAGGCCGCATCTCCGGCACCCTCATCGGCGCCCTCATCATCGGCACGCTCAACAACGGGCTGAATATCCTCAATGTTTCCAGCTTCTACCAGCAAGTTGTCAAAGGGATTGTTATTTTGCTCGCAGTTCTCATGGATCGTAAGAAATAATAAGGAGGTTGTTTCCATTGCTGAAAAAATTAGTTATCGCCTGCCTGCTCGGCGCAGCGCTCGTCTCTGTATCCGGATGCGGTTCCTCTGATAAGAAGGAAGCCGCTGCTTCCGGTGACAAGAAAGTCACCATCGGTTTTGCCGTTTCCACCCAGAACAATCCGTTCTTCGTTACCATGGCCAAGAGCGTCGAAGACGCTGCTGCCAAGGCCAACGTGGAAGTGAAGATCGTCGACGCACAGAACGATCCGGCCAAGCAGTCCAACGACGTCACCGACCTGATCGAATCCAAGGTCGATGTGCTCATTATCAACCCGGTTGACTCCGCAGCCATCTCCAACTCCGTCATCGCAGCCAACGAAGCCAAGATCCCGGTCATCACCATCGACCGCTCCGCTGACAAGGGCGAAGTCGTCACCCACATCGCTTCCAACAACGTCAAGGGCGGCGAAATGGCAGCAGAATACATCGTACAGAAACTGGGCGAACAGGCAGCCGTTGCTGAACTGGAAGGCATCCCCGGCGCTTCCGCGACCCGTGAACGCGGCGAAGGCTTCCATAAGGTCGCTGACCAGAAGCTGAAAGTCCTCGCGAAACAGTCCGCAGACTTCGACCGCACGAAGGGCCTCACCGTTGCAGAAAATATCCTCCAGGCCAATCCTGACGTGAAAGCCATCTTCGCACAGAACGATGAAATGGCTCTCGGCGCCATCGGCGCAGCCAAGAGCGCGTCCAAGGACATCCTTGTCATCGGCTTCGACGGCACGGAAGACGGCATCAAAGCCATTCAGGACGGCGACATGGCAGCTACCATTGCCCAGCAGCCTGACAAGATGGGCGAAGTCGCTGTAGAGATCGCGCAGAAGATCGTCAAAGGCGAAGCGGTGGACAAGAACATCGCCGTCGATCTGAAACTCGTAGAAAAACAGTAATCCACGCCGGTATCCCGGCTCCCATACGACAACTTGAATCGCCGCGCAAGCGGATACAAGCCCCGGTTTCCCTCCGGGGCTTTTTGCTGTGCAGAAAAGGAGACGGAAAAATGAAAGAGATTTTCCTCCGGTAAAGAATTGACACGGCGCGGGGGCCGGTTTTACAATAGGACTACTAAGGAAATCCCGGTGCATTTATCTGTTTTAAGAATTCTGCCGGCGGGGCGTCGGCTTCGGGCGGTTTTCCGGTGGACGGAAGGTGTTTCAAGGTTTCCAAAACTTGAAATAAAGGAGAGATGTCTTATGGCAATTCGTTTTTCCAGCACTCTGGAAGCAATCAAAGGCTCCGATCTCGGTCCGCTGCTGGCGCTCACCGCGAAACCGGAAGTCATTTCTTTCGCAGGGGGTCTTCCTGCTCCGGCTACGTTCCCGCTGAAGGAACTGACCGAATGCGCCATTAAAGTCCGTGAAGAAGACGGCGCAGGCGCCATGCAGTACGGCCCGTCCATGGGCTTCATGGGCCTCCGTCAGGCCATTGCCGACCGTATGAACCGCATGTATGGTCCGATGGGCATGGACAAGGTGGACCCGCAGCACGTGATGATCACCACGGGTTCCCAGCAGGGCCTCGATATGGTGGGCCGTGTATTCCTCGACAAGGACGACGTTGTCCTCATCGAAAGCCCGTCCTATCTGGGCGCTATCGGTGCTTTCGCACTGAACCAGCCGAAATTCGTGGAAGTTCCCACGGATGATCAGGGCATGATCCCGGAAGAACTGGAAAAGATCATCACCACCACCGACCGGATCAAATTCATCTACGTCATTCCGAACTATCAGAACCCGACCGGTATCTGCTGGTCTCTGGAACGCCGCAAGGCACTGATGGATCTGGTAACGAAGTATGAGATCCCCGTATTTGAAGACAATCCGTACGGCGATCTCCGCTTCGAAGGCGATGAAATTCCGCCGCTGGTTTCCATGGACCCGAAGCATCTCGTGATGTACTCCGGCACGTTCTCCAAGACGCTCGCTCCTGGCATGCGCCTCGCATGGCTCGTTGCCAATGATGAGATCATGGCAAAGCTGGACCTCGTAAAGGGCTCCACCGACCTGTCCACGCCGTGTGTCACCCAGCGTGAATGCGCGATGTACATGACCCACTATGCATTCGAAGATCATATCAAAGACAACTGTAAGCTCTACGCAAAGCGCCGCGACGCAATGTGCGAAGCTATCAAGAAGTACTTCCCGGAAAACGTGAAGTGCACCTATCCGCACGGCGGCCTCTTCCTGTGGGTGGAACTGGACGAATCCATCGATGCGCGCAAGCTGCTGCTGGCCTGCATTGAAAACAACGTGGCCTTCGTACCGGGCGACAGCTTCTTCCCTGCTTCGAAGAAGAAGAACTACTTCCGCCTGAACTTCTCCTACAATGACGAAGCCGTCATTGAAGAAGGCATCAAGCGTCTGGGCGATGCCATCAAGAATTACAAGGCCTGAGAACGGCCATAAAAAATCCCCTTCCCATCCGGGAGGGGATTTTTTTGCAGCAGAAAAGCAGGAGATCTATTCTCCTGCTTTTTTTGATTTTCAGTATCCTTTTTTCTTGTCGATCACGTTCAGCATGGGCTGGCCGAGGCTGAAGGCGATGAAATTTTCCCGGAGCAGATCGAGGAGGCGGTCCCAGAAATCCGGGGTCATGGACGCGGTGTGGGGCGTCATGATCACATTGGGCATATCCCAGAAGGGGTGATCCGCCGGAAGCGGCTCCTTACTGAATACGTCGAGGGCCGCACCGGCGAGGCGGCCGCTCCGGAGGGCGGCGATGAGCGCGTCCTCATCCACTACGGAGGCGCGGGCCACATTGATGAACAGCGCGCCGGGCTTCATGGCAGCGAATTTTTTCTCGTCGAAGAAGCGCTCCGTATCGGGCGTGGCGGGAAGCGCGGCCAGAATGACGTCCGCTGCGGGGAGCGCGGTCATGATGTCCTCGGTGCTGAACACCTCATCGGCGAAGAGCTCGTCCGTGCGGCTCCGCTTCACCGCACCCACGGACATGCCGAAGACGCGCGCTTTTTCCGCTACGGCCCGGCCGATGCCGCCGAAGCCGACGATGAGGAGCTTCTTTTTGTAAAGGATGTCTCCCTTGGGACGCTTCCACTGGTGGGCGTCCTGATTGCGCACCGCCTCAGGGATGCGGTGGAACCAGGAAAGGAGGAGGGCCATGGTGTGTTCGGAAACGGATTTGTCATGGACGCCGTGGGAATTGGTGAGGATGATGGGCCGTTCCATCATGGACGGCGTGAGGAGTTTTTCCACACCGTCCGACAGGGAGTGCACCCAGCGTACATGAGGAGCGGCGGCGAGCACGGGCTCCGCGTCCTGGAATCCCCACATAGCGACCGCGTCGGCATCACCCAGCTGAGGCAGTGCTTCCTTCATGGAGGAGAAGGCCACCACTTCCGCACCTGGAACGGCGCTCTTCAGCGCTTCGATGCGTTCCGGTGAAAGTTTATTGATGACTGCGAGTTTGAAAGACATAGGTTTCACCTCTTTGCAAAATAAAAAGGAGCTGTCCCCATTATAGCACAGCGGGCGCGGCCTTCCGCGGGGGAAAAACTTTGCTATAATAGGAGAAATACAGGCCGCGGGCAGCGGCAGAAGGAGTCTCTATGACGGAAAGAAAACGAAAAACGGCAGTACGGAAGTCGGTGCGCCGCACGCGGAAAAAGAAGAGCGGCGGCGGACGATTCCTGTTTTCGCTGCTCTTTTTTATTGCCGCGGCAGCGGCCGCTATTTATTTCACGTCGCAGGCGCCGGCGGATGAGGAGATCCCCGTGGCACAGGCGCCGAGGAGCGCGGTGGAGCAGGTGCTCGACACCGTGCGGGAGACCGCGGAGGAAGCGGCGGCTCCGGTGAAGCGCATCGTCGGGAAGGACATCCCCGAGACGGTGAAGGAGAAGGTGAAAGAGGAAACGTCCGGCGGGACCGGGCAGACCGCGGCGGAGCCGGCAAAGAAGCGGACGGAAGCGGCGCCGGCGGCCTCGTCCGGCGAGCGGCTCTCGGGCCGTCTGGCTGTGGTCATCGATGACGGCGGACGGGATCTGGCCTCCCAGCGGGTGTATGAATCGCTGGGCATTCCCCTCACGCTGGCGGTGATGCCGAATCAGCCGTCCACATCGCAGGCGGCGGCGGAATGGGCGGCGGCGGGACTGCCGGTCATCATCCATCAGCCCATGGAATCCGTGTCGGGCGCGGCGGCTGAGCCGGTTTTCCTGTCCACGGAAATGACGGCGGACCAGCAGGCGGCGGTCCTGCAGGATTCGTTCTCGCAGATCCCGCAGGCCGTGGGCATGAACAACCACCAGGGCTCGAAGGCGACCATTCACCGCACGACCATGAACAATGTGATGAAGGCGCTGGCCGCGCGGGGAATGTTTTTCCTGGACAGCGCGACGAACAGCACCACCGCCGCGGATGCGGCGGCCTCGGCATACGGCGTGCCCTATGTGCGTAACGAGCTCTTCGTGGACAATTCCACCGACGTGGAGGAGATCAAGGCGATGATCCGCAAGGGGGCGCGCATGGCGGCCTCCGGCGGCAGCGTGGTCATCATCGGCCACTGTCGGCCCCATACGGCGGAGGCGTTCCGGCAGATCGTGCCGGAGCTGCAGGCCGAGGGCATCACCTTTGTATACGCTTCGTCTCTGACGCACTGAGAGGAGGACCTATGGACGGACATATCGCGGTGATCTCCGGCGGCACGTCGGGCATCGGTCTGGCAGCGGCACAGTGTCTGGCCCGGGACGGGTGGCGCACGGTGCTGCTCGGACGGAATGCGGAGAAGGGGCAGGCCGCCGAAGCGGCTGTGCCGGGGAGCACGTTCATTGCCTGCGACGTACAGGAGGCGGCCTCCGTGGAAGCGGCCGCTGCCCGGGCGGCCCGGGAAGGGACCATCGGCGCCGTGGTGGCCGCCGCCGGCATGTATACGGAGGGACTGCTGGAAAATGTGACGGATGAGGAGATTCGCACCTGTCTGGCCACCAATGTATGCGGCGTGCTGTATCTCCTGCGGGCGTGCATTCCCCGTATGAAATCCCACGGGGGGAGCATCGTCACGGTGGCCTCCGATGCGGCGGTGCAGGGCAATGTGCAGGGCAGTCTCTACGGCGCGACCAAAGGGGCGGTGCTGGCGCTGTCCCGGTCGCTCGCGCTGGAGCTGGCGGTATACGGTATCCGCGTGAACTGCGTGGCTCCCGGCGACATCCGGACGCCCCTGCTGGCGGCCCAGATGACCCGGTACGGCGGCACCGAGGACGACATGGCCGCCCAGTATCCGCTGGGACGCATCGGTCGGCCGGAGGAGGTGGGCGAGGCCATCGCCTTCCTGATCTCGGAGAAGGCCTCTTTCATCACCGGTAGCGTGCTGCCCGTGGACGGCGGTCTGACGGACTGGTAAAACCTGTATACAGGCTTCGATTTTCCGGTATAATAAAAGCAGAAGAGGCACCCGGCCTCGGAACGATGGATACTATACGCAAGTCTGGAGGGATAGACATGAGCGATGAAAAAATCATAGAGAACGGACCGTCTCTGCCGGCGGAAAAGCCCGCAGCGGCGGTGGCGGAGCGTCCGGCGGCTCCGGTGGCGGAAAGACCGGCAGCGCCGGTGGTGGAAAAGCCGGCGGCTCCCGTGATGGAGAAGCCGGAAGCGGCAGTGGCAGAGAAGCCGTCCGCCGTCCCGGCGGAGGTGCCCGCACCGGAACCGTCTCCGGAGGAGGCCTTTGAGGCGGAAGCGGCGGAGAGCCGTGCAGAGATGGATGAGCCCTTTGATCTGCCGGAAGCGGAGATTGAAGTGGACATCCGCGACGACCGGGATGATGCGGCGGAAAGCCTCATCCGCTGGGCCGCGGCCCGGGCAGGCCTCATCGTGGTGGCGCCGGTGCTCGGCACGGCAGCGCTCATGGCCAATGAAGTCTACATGATCGTCCGCCTCGGCGAGACCTACGGCGTGAAGCTTTCCGACAAGGTGGTGCTGTCCTTCATCGGCTCCCTCGGCGGTACGGCTGCGGGGAGTCTGGCGGCGACGCTCATTCCCATTGCCGTCATGCAGGTGCCCATCGCGGTGGGCGTCACCTACGGCATCGGCCGGGCGGCGCAGAGATGGATCAAGGACGGCATGCCCGACGATGTGAAGCCCTATCGTGAAGTGTTCGAGGAAGAAAAGAAGGCAGGGGAGAAGAACGTGGACGAACTGAAGGAAAATCCGAAAAAGGAACAGCCGCTGGGCGATGAAACCGTGCATTTCGAGGAACCGGAGACGAAGAAGCTCTATCCGGATCAGGCCCATGAGGCGTTCGGCAAGCTGTCCGGCCGGCTGAGCGAGGCCGCAGGACTGGCTTCGGAGCGGTTCCTGGATGCGCTGAAAAAGGCAGGTGTCACCGATGAGCAGATCGAGCAGGCCCGGTATATGGCCATCGGCGTGTCCGAGGTGGCAAAGGAGACCGCTGTGGAGGCGGCCCGGGATCTGTCCGCACAGGCGAAGGTAAAATCCAGAGAACTGGCGGAACAGGCCAAAGTAAAGTCCAAAGAGCTGTCTCAGCAGGCGAAGGTCAAATCGAAGGAGCTCTCCGCGCAGGCGAAGGAACAGATGGAAGCGGTGAAGGAAAAGAGCCGCAAGCTGCGCCGCGAGGCGGATATCCGTGCCGCAGAAGCGCGGGTCCGGGCGGAACAGGCCAAGGCAGAGGCGCGCATCCGCATGGCGCAGGCCCGGGTGAAGGCCATGTATATGCGGGCGCAGGCGGAGGAGCAGGCTGAGGAAACGAAGGCCCGCGCCGTAGAAGTGTCCGAAAAGGTACAGGACAAGGTCAAGGAATATAAGGAAACCGCGAAAAAGACTGCCGGAGAAGCGAAGGAAAATCTTCGTGCGGCCGCAGAGGATTTCCGGGCAAAGGCTGCGGAACGCGCGGCAGAACGCCGTGCCGAGGACTGTGCCAGGCGGGACGGCGGCGATACCGGTGCTGCGGCTCCGGTGCCGGAAAACGGCCAGCCGCCGGTGGAACCGAAGGAATAAACTGGTCAGACGGTGGAAATAACCGATAAAAAGGCATAAAAAAACGCCCGGTCCCTGAAAAAGGGACGGGCGTTTTTTGCGTGCTTATTTTTTGAAGAGCCGAAGAAAGAAGGAGCGGAGGCGGGACAGCACACCCGGTGCGCGGACCGGACGGGCCGCCGCAGGACGGGCCGCGCGGACGGATTCCCGGCTGAGCGGATGCTTCGGCGTTCCGCTTCGCCTGGCCGGACGGCTCCGGTCAGCCGGGACCCGCGGAATGTTCCGCGAGCGGGGAGCCAGGGCCGCCGTTTCCGGTGCGGGCTGCGGATGGGGCACGGCCTTCAATGCAGGTTGCGGACGGGGCGCGCTCTTTGCGGCCGGTGCGGCGCTGCCTATGATCTGCCCCGTTTTCAGATCAAATTTCTGAAAGGCGTTCTGCGAACGGTCAAAGGCCGGGGGCACGCGGGAGGCCGCAGAGGGAGCCGGCGCCGGGCGGTCCTCCGGCGGACGCTCGGCCAGGGGCCGGAGCTGGAAGTCCGGATTTTTCTGGCGCGCCTTCGCGATGGACAGGAATTTTTTCTGGGCGCCCGGCTTGAAGGGCACCTCCGTCTCGGGCCAGAAGCCGGTGCGCACGGGCCGCGGCTGGGTCAGGTCATAGGGGATGCGGCTGCCGCAGCGGACGCAGCGGAGCGTTCCCTTTTTCTTTTTGATCTGGCTATCGAACAGCTGAAGTCTGGAGCCGCAGTTGGGACAGATCACTGTAAAATTCATAAAGAGCCTCCTTCACAGAGATATCTGTAAAAGTATAGCGCGCCTTGTCCCGTGCGGGCAAGACGGGGCCGCCTGTTTTTGACATTTCAGACCGCTGTAGTACAATGGATGGGTAAGCGGAGGTAGAACCCATGTATGAATTAAAAAGAAGGGTGCGCTTCTATGAGACAGACGGCATGCGCGTGGTCTATCACGGCAATTATCTGAACTGGCTCGAGGAGGCGCGCGTGGAATATCTGCGTAAGGCGCATATCGTCCTGGATGACTGGATGAATATGGGCATCGTATTTCCCATCGTGGAGCTCCACATCAAGTATCTCCAGTCCGCCCGCTATGACGACTGCGTGACGGTGCGCACGTGGCTCACCCATGCGGACCGGGCCAAGCTCGTGTTCCGTTACGAGATCGTGCGGGACGGCACGGAGGATGTGCTGGTGACGGCGGAGACCGTGGGGACATTCACACGGATGGACAACGGGCGCATCGCCCGGGTGCCGAAGGAGCAGATCGCCGAGCTCCTGCAGATGTCCGAGGAGGATAAGGAACAGTATCATGGATAATCGTCCCATTGGCATCATGGATTCCGGCGTGGGCGGCCTCACCGTGGCGGCTGCGCTGCGGCGGGTCCGGCCGGAGGAATCGATCCTCTATATCGGGGACTCCCGGCGGAATCCCTACGGGGAGCGGACGCCGGAGGAGATCACCCGGTTCGCGGAGGAAATGAAGGCCTTTCTCATCGGGAAGGGAGTCAAGGCGATCCTTGTGGCGTGCAATACCATCACATTCAATACGCCGCGGTCCTTCTATGAGGGACCGGTGCCTGTGACGGGCATGAGCACCGATTTCTCCTCCCTGCCGAAGGTGAAGAAGGCCGCCGTCTTTGCCACGCCGGCCTCCATCGCCAGCCATTCCCACCGCAGGGGGCTGGAGGCGGCGCTGCCCGGAGCGGCTATCGCGGAGGTGCCCTGCGACGGGCTGGCCCATGCGATCGAGACCGGAGCGCCGGAAGCGGAGATCCGGGAGATCCTGCAGGGATGCATCCGCCGCTATGGCGCGGAGGACACCGGGGCGGCGGTGCTGGGATGCACCCATTATCCGCTGGTGCGGCCCCTGTTCGAGGAGCTGATGCCGGAGACGGTATTCTGCGATCCCGCGGAGCAGACCGTGGCGGAGACCCTGCGCCGGCTCGAGGCGGATGATGCGCTGGCGGAGTCCTGCGGGGACGATGTCTTTTATTTCACGGCGGCAGCGGAGGAAGCAGCCGCCCTCACGGAAAAAGTCTTTGGAAAAACCATGCCGGTGCGGCCGGCGGAATTGTGAGGAGTGCAGTCTATGTTACTTTTACTGATGCAGATTATAGCCGGGCTCATCCTGCTGGTGTGCCTCGGCTTTCTGGCCTACTGGTTCATCGCATGGAAGCAGGGGAACTGTGCGTTCGTCCTGCTGAAGGGAAAACGGTCTCCCTATCGTGTGGAATTCATGGACCGGACGCGGGCGGTGCTCACCTGCACGGTGCCGATCCGGAATGCAGGCCGTCAGAACGGGACCATCATGGACGCCTTCGTCCGTCCCTATATGCCGGAGGAACAGTATGACCGGGTGGACGTGCGGACTATCCTCATGGATACGGCCCGTCCGAGAGAGGACGACTACTGGGAAGCGCTCATCGTGGAGCCCGGAAAGACCGTGGAGCTCCGCGTGAAGATCACGCTCACCGCCAAGGCCGGCAGCATCCTGCAGGATCTGGAGCATTTCCCGGATCTGCCCATGGACATCATCTATCAGATCGTGGGGCGCAGCGACTGGGTCTATGAAAAGGGCCGCATCCATCTGGAGCAGGATGAGCTGCGGGATGCACTGTACAATTACAAATCGGGGGTAATGGAACATGGCAGAGCTTGAACTGGTGCCGGTGCCGACGCGGATTCTGACGCACAAGGATAATATTGTGGACGCGATCTGCGAATATGCCGGAAATAAGATCACGAACCGGGACATCGTGTGCGCCGCCGAATCGGTGGTGGCCATCACGCAGAACCGCTATGTCCGCCCGGAAGAACTGTCTCCGTGCTGGCAGGCCCGGCTGATGAACCGCTTCGTTCCCGCAGAGGGCTCCATGTCGAGCATCTACGGGATGCAGGCCGCCATGGAGGAAGAGGGCGCATGGCGGATGCTGTTCTGGTTCGTCGCCGCCGCCGCGGCCAAGATCGTCGGAAAGAACGGCCTCTTTTATGCAAAATGCCGCCAGGCCTCGCTCTGCGACGACGTGACGGGCACGATGCCGCCCTTTGATAAATGCATCGTCTACGGACCGGCCGATACGGACCATGTGTGCGAGGAGATCGTCCGTGCGACCGGCGCCTACGGGGCCGTCATCGCCGACGTGAATGACCTGAAGCGTGCCGCTGTTCTCGGGAAGAGCAAGGGGCTCGATCCGAAGCGCATTGCGAAGATCCTCATTGATAATCCTTTCGGCAATGCCAGCCAGAAAACGCCGATCGTCATCATTAAGAACTTTGCCGATCAGCTGGGCTGAGGGAAATAAAAAAGAGCAGGAAGATTTCTTCCTGCTCTTTTTGTGTGCACGCCCTGAAAAAGGGCAGCAAAAAAGCCGGCGCGGGCCGGCCTCTGGATGCGGTTTGATTAAGCACGAGTGACTTTGCCGGAACGAAGGCAGCGGGTGCAGACATTCATTCTCTTTACCTCGCCGTCGACGACAACACGTACTCGCTGAACGTTCGGCTTCCAGGTTCTTTTCGTCTTCAGGTGGGAATGGGATACGTTCATACCAGTGGCGGTCTTCTTTCCGCATACTTCGCAATAATTCGCCATGTGCTACACCTCCTTGCGCTTCCGTGATTGCAACATTCATAATATATCATAAAATAATTTTCGAGGCAAGCTTTTTATAGGGTAAAATAGAAGAAACGCCGCGGGGAGGCAGAGGCCCCTCCGCAGCGGAAAATGACGGAAAGGACAGCGCGCATGAAACTCTCGAATGCAGTGACGAAACTTAAGGGGGTCGGCCCCCGCATGGCGGAAAAGCTGCTGCGGCTCGGCATAGCCACAGTGGAGGATCTGCTGGCATTCTATCCGCGGCGGTATCAGGACTGGACGAAGATCACCCCCATGGACGAGCTCGTCTTCGGCGAGGAGGCGGCGGTGTACGGCCGGGTGGCGGACCGGAAGGAGGTGCGGCCCCGGCCGCATATGTCCATCCTGACGGTGGTGCTCACCGACGGGACCGGCGCGGTGAATCTGGTGTATTTCAATCAGCCCTGGAAGCGGGATGAATTCCCCATGGATGCCCATGTGCTCGCCTACGGCCGGGCGGAATACAATTACCGGAAGATCCAGATGCAGAATGCCGACACGGAGCTGGTGGAGCCGGCGGCGCTGGCCGGCTTTCAGAAGCTGGTGCCGGTGTATCCGCTCACGGAGGGGCTGAAGCTCTCCCGGATGCAGGAGCTCATCCGGCAGGCGTTGGAGAAGGCGGAGGACCTCACGGAGAATCTGCCGGCGCGGGTGCTGCGGGAGTCGCATCTCATGGGACGCCGGGAAGCGGTGGAGGCCATCCATTTCCCAGTATCCTGGGAGGCACAGAAGGCGGCGCGGCGGCGTCTTGCCTTCGAGGAGCTGTTTTTCATGCAGGCAGGGATCTTCCTGCTCCGGAAGAAGCGGCAGGCCGGCATGTCGGGCATCAAGTGCGCGCCGTCGGGGCGGCTGGTGGCGGCGGCGCTGCGCAGTCTGCCCTTCACGCTCACAGAGGGACAGCGGCAGGCCTTTGCGGATATCGAGGATGATATGGAAGGGCTCGTGCCCATGCAGCGGCTCGTGCAGGGCGACGTGGGCAGCGGGAAGACCGCCGTGGCGGCGCTGGCCGTGGCGAAGATGACGGAAAACGGCTACCAGAGCGCGCTCATGGTCCCCACGGAGGTGCTGGCTCAGCAGCATTTCCAGACCTTCTCCGAGTTGTATAAGAATCTGCCCATCCGCACGGCGCTCCTCACGGGGACGACGAAGGCGTCGGAGAAGAAGCAGATCCTGGAGGCGCTCCGCGCCGGGGAGATCGATCTCCTCATCGGCACCCACGCGCTCATCGAGGACGCGGTGGTCTTCGCGCGGCTGGGGCTGGTCATCACGGACGAGCAGCACCGCTTCGGCGTGAAGCAGCGGGAGGCGCTGGAAACGAAGGGCGAGTGTCCCCATACGCTCATCATGACGGCCACGCCCATCCCGCGGACCATGGCGCTCTCCGTATACGGCGATCTGAATGTGTCTGCCATCCGGGGCATGCCGCCGGGCCGCCATCCCGTCAGGACCTACGCCGTGGGCGGGGACATGCTGCCCCGCATCTACCGGTTCATGGCGCGGGAGATGGACGCGGGGCATCAGGTCTACGTGGTGTGCCCCCTCGTGGCGGAAAGCGAGAAGCAGGATCTGGCCGCGGCGGAGAAGGTATACCGGGAGCTGCAGGAGAAGGAGCTCCCGGGCTACCGGTGCGGCATGGTGCACGGCCGGATGAAGGAAAAGGAAAAACAGCAGGTGATGGACGATTTCCGCACCGGCAGGGTGCAGCTCCTCGTGGCGACCAGCGTCATCGAGGTGGGTGTCAATATGCCCAATGCGACCATCATGTTTGTGTACGGCGCGGACCGGTTCGGCCTGTCCCAGCTGCATCAGCTCCGGGGACGCGTGGGCCGCGGCAGTGCGCAGGCCTACTGCATCCTCTATACAGACAGCGTCAACGAAACGGCCCGTCTCCGGATGGAGCTCATGACCCGCATCCAGGACGGCTTCCTGCTGGCGGAAAAGGACCTGCTCATCCGCGGCTCCGGAGAATTTTTCGGCTATCATCAGCATGGCATGCCTGATCTGCGTGCGGCGGATATCCTGCGGGACCTGCCGCTGCTGGAGGAGGCGCGGAAGGCGGCCCGCCGGGAGGTCGCCGCGGGGCTGGACTGCCGGGAGGAGCTGAAGCGGCGCTTCGGCGGAAAATTCTTCGAGCGCATTTACCATTAATAATAGAATATATAAAGGAGAGGCAGCGGAGCTGTCTCTTTTTTTGACGGCGGGGCCGGTCTGCCGGCCTGTCCGCAGGAAAGGACTGGAAAAAAACAGAGGAACCGTATATAATATAGCAATTACCAGGGCACTGGCTGAATCCGGCGGACCGAAACTCCGGGCCGGAGGCGACGAATTTTCTGACGGATGCGGCGGGCGTTTTCCTGATTTCACCAAGGGCCGTTGCTTGCGGTGAAGTTTTTTTTGCATTACAATGAAATAAATAGGTATGTGGTGTCCTGTTATTTTAAGAGGGAGGTATATGATGAGAGAAGACAAATTTGGCAAACAGGGATTGACGTTTGACGACGTGCTGCTGATTCCGGCCCATTCGGACGTGCTGCCGCGTGAAGTTGACGTGACGACCTATCTGACAAATGACATCAAGCTGAATATTCCGATCATGAGCGCCGGTATGGATACGGTCACGGAATCGGCTATGGCTATCGCCATGGCCCGCGAAGGCGGCATCGGTGTCATCCACAAGAACATGAGCATTGACGAACAGTGCAAGGAAGTGGACAAGGTCAAACGGTCTGAACACGGCGTCATCGTTGACCCGATTTTCCTCAGCCCTGACAACACGCTGTCCGATGCGGACGATCTGATGAACAAATACCGCATTTCCGGCGTGCCGGTCACGGTAGACGGCAAGCTGGTAGGCATCATCACGAACCGCGACATGCGCTTCGAGACCGATCTGTCCAAGCCGATCCGCGAAGTCATGACGAGCGAAGGCCTCATCACCGCTCCTGAAAATACGTCTCTGGAAGATGCGAAGAAGATCCTGCAGGCACACCGCATCGAAAAACTGCCTCTGGTGGATGCGGACGGCAATCTGAAAGGCCTCATCACGATCAAGGACATCGAGAAGATGAGAAAATATCCGAACTCCGCGAAAGACGCAGACGGCCGTCTCCTCGCTGCCGCAGCGATCGGCGTCACCTCTGATGTGGTGGACCGCGTGGAAGCCCTCATGGCTGCCAAGACGGATGTATTCGTCATCGATACGGCTCACGGCCACAGCGAAGGCGTACTGAAGACCATCCGCATGCTCCGCGAGACCTTCCCGCACATGCAGCTGATCGCTGGCAACGTGGCCACCGGCGCTGCTACGGAAGCTCTCATCGAAGCCGGCGCAAGCGCTGTCAAGGTCGGCATCGGCCCGGGCTCCATCTGCACCACCCGCATCATCGCAGGCATCGGCGTACCGCAGATCACCGCCATTTATGACTGCGCACAGGCCGCTCAGAAATACGGCATTCCGATCATCGCTGACGGCGGCATCCAGTACTCCGGCGATATCGCCAAGGCCATCGGCGCAGGCGCTTCCTGCGTCATGCTGGGCAACCTCCTCGCAGGCACGGAGGAAAGCCCCGGAGAAACGATCATTTACCAGGGCAAGAATTACAAGTCCTATCGCGGCATGGGCTCCCTCGGAGCGATGCAGTCCGGCAGCAAGGACCGTTACTTCCAGGAAGGGGCCAAGAAGCTCGTGCCGGAAGGCATCGAAGGCCAGATCCCCTATCGTGGACATGTATCCGACGTTATTTTCCAGCTCATCGGCGGCCTGAGAGCCAGCATGGGCTACTGCGGCGCACCGGACATCAAGGCGATGATCGAAAAGACGCAGTTTATCCAGATCACCAATGCAGGTCTGCGCGAAAGCCACCCGCATGATGTAAGCATCACGAAAGAAGCACCGAATTACAGCGCGAAATGATAGACCTTGTCAAGTCTGCTCATGAAGTGCTGGACGTAGAGATTGCCGCGGTCACCATGGAGGAGGCCGTGGCTCTCTGTGCGTCCATGGCAGAAAGCGGCCGGCCGCACTGCATCGCAACCGCCAACGCAGAAATGCTCATGATCGCCCGGAAGGACGGGGAACTGAAGCATATCCTGCAGCACTGCGATCTTGTGGTGCCCGACGGAGCCGGCATTCTCTGGGCAGGAGAACAGCTGCATACGCCGTTTCCCGAACGGGTGACCGGGGCGGATCTGACGGAGCGGCTGCTCCTTCTGGCGGAGGAAAAGCAGTGGCCGGTATACTTCCTGGGCGGCGCCCCCGGTGTCGCGGCCGAGGCGGCGGCGCACTTCAGGGCGGAAAAAGGAAACTTCCCTCTGGCGGGAGTCCATGACGGATATTTCGACAGGGAAGAAGAGAAAAAGATCATACAGGAGATCCGGGAGAGCGGCACCCGGCTCCTTCTGGTGGGCATGGGCGTTCCGAAGCAGGAAAAATGGCTGAGCAGCCACAAGGAGGAGCTGGGTCCGGTGGTCGGTATGGGCATCGGCGGCGTTTTCGACATTATGGCGGGACGCCTGCAGCGGGCCCCGCTGTGGATGCAGCGGCATCGTCTGGAATGGGCGTACCGCCTTTTTCTGCAGCCCAGCCGGATCGGCCGCATGATGGCTCTGCCTAAATATATGGCGGCAGTCAGGAAATGGAAAAAGGAACGGCATGGCTGATGAAGGCGGTGCCGCGCAGAAAGGAGAAGGACCGTTGGACAAGATGACAGAAAAACCGCTCATCCTTCATGAAGGGTATCCCTTCATCGGTGCGGCGGCGGCCGTGACGGTTCTTTTCGCGTGGCTCGGGTGGTTTCATGCAGCGGCCGTGCCTTTTGTTCTCATGCTCTATTTCGCCTACTTTTTCCGCTGTCCGAAACGGACCATCCCCGAGGGAGACGATCTGCTCGTATCCCCGGCGGACGGGACGGTCATGGCAGTAGAAGACGGCGTGATGGAGGAAATGTTCCTCGGAGAGAAATGCCACAAGATCACCATTTTTCTCTCCGTATTCAACGTACATACGAACCGCGCGCCCATGGAGGGGCGGATCTCTCTCATGTCCTATACGCAGGGCCGTTTCCGCCCTGCCTATGCGGACGGAGTGGGATATGACAATGAACGCGGCGCCATCGGCATCACCGGGGCGAAGCGGTCCGTCCTCGTCGTACAGATTGCGGGGATCCTTGCGCGGCGCGTCGTTCTGTGGAGCGAACTCGGCCAGACCATCCGTAAGGGGGAATTATACGGCATGATCAAATTCGGGTCCTGCACAGAGCTGTACGTGCCGGGTGACGTGGAGATCCTCGTCAAAAAGGGGGATAAAGTCTGCGGGGGCAGCACAATCGTAGGGAGGCTGAAATAAGTGAATAAATCCTGGATTGCCAATGGCGTCACGGCCACAAACGGCTTTTTCGGAGCCATGTCCATATTCATGTCTATAGAAGGAGCGTTTGACATCGCGGCCATCTGCATTCTTGTATCGATGGTGGCGGACTTCTTCGACGGCCGCACCGCCCGTGCGCTCCATACCACGGGACCGCTCGGGGTGGAGCTGGACTCCATGTGCGACGATATTTCCTTCGGCATCGCGCCGGCAACGCTTCTGTATGCGTCCCAGCTCCGGGAATACGGACTGGTCGCGGCGGTGCCCTGTGCGCTTCTGGCCGTGTCCTGTGCGTTCCGTCTGGCCCGCTTCAATGTGAAGAGCGGCGAAGTGCACGGCTATTTCGAAGGGCTGCCCTGCCCGATGACGGGCATGATCACCGCCGGCTATATTCTTTCCGGCGTGGTGCTCTGGCAGCCGCTGACTCTTGCGCTCATCCTGCTGGTGGCCTATCTCATGGTGAGTGAAGTCCACTACCCGGACAACAAGGGCGCCAGCGCCGATCAGCTGCACTGGCAGGCACTGGTCTTCTGCCTCGTGCTCTTCGGCGTACTGACCTTCCTGGCGCCGTCGTCCTGGTTCGCATCGCTGTGTCTGGCCTTCATTATTTTCGGGATTCTCAATACCTGGCAGAATCGCCGCAAAGCACAGAGAAAGAGGAGAAAAAGCAGAAGAAACGCAGGAGATCATAAGGAACTATGAATTATTCACTGGATATCATTATGCTCCCGGTGCAGTGGATCGTCATTTTCTTCACGGCGTATTACATTGTGCTGGCCATTTTTGGGACGTGGCATCCGAAGGAGAAGAAGATCCTCATTCCGAAAAACAAGTTTGCCATGGTCATCCCTGCCCATAATGAGGAAATGGTGCTGGGAGAGCTTCTGGATAATCTGAAGATCCTGAAATACCCGAAAGAGCTCTACGATATCTACGTCATCGCGGATAACTGCACGGACCGCACGGCAGACATCGCCCGGGAACACGGAGCGTACGTCTTCGAGCGGTTCAACAAGGAGCTTGTGGGCAAGGGCTACGCCATGGACTGGGTGTTCCCGAAGATCTTCGCGCTGAACCGGGGCTACGATGCCTTCTGCGTTTTCGACGCGGACAATCTGGTCCATCTGGATTTCCTGCTGGAGATGAACAGCCGTCTCCTCCGGGGCCAGAAGGTGCTGCAGGGCTATCTGTCCGCCAAGAATCCGACGGACTCCTGGGTGGCCGGCACCTTTGCCATTGCTTTCTGGACGGTCAATCATCTGTGGCATCTGGGCAAATACAACATCGGCCTTTCCACGGCTCTCGGCGGCACGGGCATGTGCATCGCCGCGGACGTGATCAAGAAATACGGCTGGGGCTGCGAATGCCTCACTGAGGATATGGAATTTTCCATGAAGTGCCTTTCCCACGGCATCCGCACCTGCTGGGTGCACGATGCCATCATCTATGATGAAAAACCGATCACCTTCATGGCTTCCTGGCGTCAGCGCAAGCGCTGGGCACAGGGACAGTTCGACTGCGCGGAACGGTATATCCCGAAGCTGCTGAAGGAAGGCATCCGCCGCCACAGCATCCGCATTCTGGACGGGATCATGCAGCTCCTGCAGAACTACTTCCTGCTGTTGTCCACGTTCTACGCGATCATGACGTACATCAATATTTTCCATCCGTGCTTCACGGTCATCCTGTATAACGACAAGCTGCTGCCGTCGCAGTTCTGGACGGCGGTGACGGTGCTCCAGTACATCCTGCCCTTCATCGTGCTCCTGCAGATCAAGGTGCCGAAGAAGATTTGGTTCTACTGGCTGCTCTATCCGGTCTTCATGTACTCCTGGATCCCGGTGACCTTCCTCGGGTTCCTTGATCGGCACAAGAAGGGCTGGGTGCACACTATCCACACCCGGAACATTCACTTCCAGGATGCGTCTCTCACGAGAAAGAAAGAAATCGACGAATGATGCATATCTTCCTGACCAATGACGACGGCGTGGAGGCACCGGGCATCCGGGCGATGGCCCTGGCGCTGTCCTCCATGGCGCGCGTCACCGTGCTCGCGCCCCATCACGGGCGGAGCTCCTGCTCCAGCTCGCTCACGCTGCACCAGTATCTCCGGGTGTGGGAAAAGCCCTCCTACGGCGAGGGCATCCGCGTCTTTGCGTGCAACGGCACCACGGCGGACTGCTGCAAGGTGGCGCTGGAATACTGGCTCCGGGACGACCGGCCGGATCTTCTGGTGTCGGGCATCAACAACGGCTACAATACGGGCAGCGACTGCCTGTACAGCGGCACCGTGGCCGGTGCCATGGAGGGGACCTTTTTCGGGATTCCCTCCATGGCCGTATCAGCGGAGACCGCAAGAAAACCGGAATTCCTCGCCGACGCCGCGGCCTGTGCAGGGCGTATCATCCGCCGGTATTTTGCAGAGCGCCATTACAGGGGCATCCTGAATCTCAATATTCCCGAAGGGGCGGACATGAGCTGGGCCGGCATCAAGGTGACGAAGCTCGGCTTCCAGCGCTATGAAAATGCGATCCGCGCACTGGAGGACCCGTCCGGCCGCGTCGGCTACTGGCTGGCGGGAACGCCGGTGGGCAATTCCTCGCCCGATGAGGACGTATACTGGGCGCACCGGGGCTATGTGACGCTGACCCCGATCCAGTGGGATCAGACCGACATGGCGCACCTCATCGAGGTCCGGCACATCGCCGAGGAAAAAATTGACTGATTTCTGAACCGTATGATACAATATATTCCGTCAATACGGGCCGGAGTGGCGGAATGGCAGACGCATCAGACTCAAAATCTGACGGGGACAACTTCGTGCGGGTTCAAGTCCCGCCTCCGGCACCATATAAAGTGTTCTTGTAGCAGTAAAAAGCTATAAGGACACTTTTTTCATGATTTTTATTTTGAAATTTTGAAAAATAAAAGGCAGAAGGACTAGTTACCCTTCTGCCTTTTTATTAATTTTTATTGTTCGATGGAGCATTCTTCCATTTCAAATATATGCGGATTTTTTTTCATGCTAACATAGGGAATATTTCGTTCTTGACAGATTTCGATAATTTCTTTTTGTGCATCGGGTAACATCTGATTTCCTAAAAAGATTTTTGTAATAGGGAAAAATGGAATGCAATATTCCTGTTTTTGTCGATTCGGACCCAGGGGAAGTAAAAGTCGCCATTCATTTTGAAATGCCCAATCAATACTTTTTCGTAATACTCCATGGAAATAGATATCCCATAAACTTTCTTCGGTGGGCTCTTTATCTTCAAATTGTACAAGACGTTCGGTTATGTTAGAACGAATTTTACAATAGATCATTGGAAATAAATTGTAAAATAAATGCTGATATTGGGGATTATTGGGAAGAATAGTATATTCGGCACAAAATCCTTTGTGGCAATCTGCATAAGTACCGCCCCACATTAATTGAGAATATGGTGTGGTTGCAAAACAAGTTGTTCGAAATATAGTCTTTAAATTTACTGAATATTGGTTAAAATCTTCAGTAATTATATGAATTATTGCTTCGTCTAAATCTATATGTTTAGCTAGTGCTATTTTTAATCTCAGCAGAAAATATTCATTAGATAGTTTTTCAATTTTTGATGCGGGCGGTTGCTTAAAAATGAAATCAAAATTTTTTGTAAGTTGAATAGAATTGTTAATTGTTTGTCGAAAAAGACTTTTTAGGATTTCAAACGACATAGTAGAAGAAACATGCAATCCACAACGCTGACAATAATTGAGTAGGCGAAATTTTTGATATTCTCCAAAATCTAATGTGATGTCAGAGCCAAATATATCATCGTATAAACTGGGGGATTGCATAAAAACCGTATTATCTTTTAATGCTTGCATACTATAATTGATTGATTTTTTTGCCTTTCCGTTTCCATTATCCACGCGATTGGGAAAGTATTTATATAGTTTTGATGGCATACACCTCCTAGCGCGTAAACTAAATTCATCGTATCCCATATTTTGGATTTCCGTAAAAGGAATAAGTTCGCCATTTACGATGCAGTAAGAATCCATTATTTGAGAACGCATGCTTTTTAATTTTTGAATTAGAATATTTACGTCCATTTGACCTCCTGATAAATCTTATCTTATTTATAAAAATGCATTGCTTAGTGATATAAAAAGATGGGTTACTTGTATTTTAACACTTATTATTCAACACTATTTCTATGAATTAATGCGTAAATTGACATAAATAAGATATAAGGACAATTCGGTAGTGCTGGATTTCCCCGCGTTAAGGATTTTCAAGTATTCATTTCTTCCGCGGGCGGACCATGGTATAATAAAAAAGTTATTGTCCGAAACAGGGGCGCGTATTTCCGGGAGAAATACGTGCTTTTCCATCATCGGCGCTTGAAATGGAGGCATCGTATGTACGAAACATTTGAGGAACTGGGAATTGTACCGCAGATTTTGAAAGCGGTGGAGGATATGGGCTTCGAAGAACCCACGCCGATCCAGAAGGCGGCGATCCCCTCCGCGCTGGCCGGCCGGGATCTCATCGGTCAGGCACAGACCGGCACGGGGAAAACGGCCGCTTTCGGGATTCCCATTCTTCAGTGCATTGATATTTCCCGGCCCGCGCCGCAGGCGGTGGTGCTGTCGCCCACGAGAGAGCTGGCGGTGCAGTCTGCCGAGGAAATCAATCATCTGGCGCAGTTCCTGCCCATTCATGCGGTGCCGATCTACGGTGGTCAGGATATCAACCGCCAGTTCCGGGCGCTGCGGCAGCATCCGCAGATCATCGTCGCCACGCCGGGCCGCCTCATGGACCACATGAAGCGGGGCTCCATCGACCTGTCCAACGTGCAGGTGCTGGTGCTGGACGAAGCGGATGAAATGATGGACATGGGCTTCATCGACGACATCCGCACCATCCTTGCGGCCATGCCGGAGGAACGGCAGACCATGCTTTTCTCCGCGACGATGCCGGAACCCATTCAGGAGCTGGCCGACACGTTCCTTAAGGAACCGGAGCACGTGCAGATCAAGGCGGCGACGGTCACCATCGACCTCATCGAGCAGGAATACATCGAGCTGCCGGACCGTCAGAAATTCGATGCGCTGTGCCGTCTCCTCGACATGCAGGAACCGGATCTGGCCATCGTTTTCGTACGGACGAAGCGCCGCGCGGACGAAGTGACGGAAGCGCTGAAGAAGCGCGGCTATACGGCGGAGGGCATCCACGGCGATCTGTCCCAGGCCAAGCGCGATTCCGTCATCCGCCAGTTCAAGGAAAATACCATCGACATTCTGGTGGCGACCGATGTGGCGGCCCGCGGGCTGGACATCAGCGGCGTCACCCACGTGTACAATTTCGATATGCCTCAGGACCCGGAAAGCTATGTGCACCGCGTAGGCCGTACGGGCCGCGCCGGCCGCACGGGCATGGCCACCACCTTTGTCATCTCCCGGGAAATGGGCCAGTTCCACGATATTGAACGGCTCATCCGCCGCCGCATCAAACGCCGCGCGGTGCCCACGCTGTCCGATGTCATTGAAGGCAACCAGCGGGAAGCCATCGAAAATCTGCGCAATGCCGCCGCGGGCGAGGGGCTTGAGACCTACCGCGAGATCGCGGAGGAGCTGCTGAATGATTACGATTCCATTTCTCTGGTGTCCGCAGCGATCAAGCTGCTCACGAAGCAGCCCGATGTGACGCCGGTGCGCATCACCGAGGAGAAGCCGAATTTCCGGAAGCGCCGCAGCAGCGACGGACACCGTCCCCGCCGCAGCGGAGACCGTCCGCGCCGGGAAGGACGCAGAGAGGACAACGGAGAGAACGGCCGTCCCCAGCGGGAGGGACGCCGCATGAACCGCCGCCGCTCCAACCGGGGCGACAACGCTGTGGCCGGTTCGCGCCGTCCGGCACATCAGACGTCGTTCAAGCCGTACTTCAAGGAAGACTGATAGAAAAAAGACAGACCTTTCAGGGTCTGTCTTTTTGTGTGCCTTTTATCAATGGGTAAGGAGCTGTTCTTTCAGAGCGAGATAGGCGTCCGTGAAGTACGGCGCGAGCTGGGACTCGCGGAGGTCGTAGCCGTAGGGGCGGCGGGAGACCGCCAGCAGCGGCGGGGACTGGATGCGTTTCGCCACCGCAAAGCCTGCGAAGAGCTTCCACCATTTTTCCAGATCGGCGATGAAGGCCGCCGCATCGGGGAAGATGTCCTTTACGGCGAGAGGCGTGCCGATGTGCGCTTCCAGCGTGCCCTCGGCGTACCACCGGAGGATGTCCTCCGGCGTAGAGCGCTGCCAGGGCTCCACGAAGCTCCGGAAGAGATAATCATGGTAATCGTATACGAGGGGATCGCCGAGTCCCTTGTCCACGGCCTGCGCGTCAGAGAGCTCCGCGCTGGGGCGGATGGTGAAGATGCCCTCGGGGATGACGGCCTCACCGAAGAAATCGTTAAGCGCGCGGCCCGTCTGGTAGACCTGATGCTTCCACAGATCGGCCGTCGCGGCGAGGGCCCCGGCCATGTCGCCATAGAGGGTGGCGTAGCCGATGGTGAATTCCGTTTTGTTGGCGTTGCACGTGAAGATGCCGCCAAAGGAAGCGGCGAGCGCGGCGAGGATGCGGCCGCTCCGGTCGCGGGCCTGGATATTTTCCTTCATGAAGGACGTGGGCGCCAGATTTTTTGCGTCCTCTGCGGTTCGGATGGTGAGGGACGCGAGCACCTCCGCCGTGCGGTCCACGAAGTCTCCGATGGGGATCGTCACATAGGGCGAGCCGAGGCGTTCTGCAATGTCCGCGGCGAGATGCTTTGTGGTCTCCGAATTGAACCGCGTGGGCGTATTCACCAGCAGCAGCTGGTCGGCGGGAAGAATGGAGCGGTACAGCGCGGCATTCACCGCGGAATCGATGCCGCCGGAGACGCCGATGACCACCCGGGAGACGCCGATGTCCTTCAGAAAATGAGAGACGCCGTAGCGGAGCGCCGGGAGGAGCAGATCGCCTGTGTGGGGCGGCATGGGCCGCTCCGGCGTGAGCGCGTGTGTTTCCGGATCGAAGAGGAAGGCCGACCGGGCCTCGGTGTACGGCGCGGCTTCGCCGGCGAGCTGTCCGTCCGTGCTGTAGGCGGCGGTCATGCCGTCGAAGGTGTAGCAGTCCTTGCCGTTGTTCTGGAGCCCGCGGTGATTCACGTACAGCATGGGCACGTGGAGCCGGCCCGTGGCGGCGGTGAGCATGCGGTGGCGCTTTTCATTTTTCCCGAGCGTGAAGGGCGAGGCGGAAAGATTGAAGAAAAGGTCCGGCTTGTGCGCGGCGAGCAGGTCCATGGGATGGACCGCGTAATTTTCATCCCAGCTGTCCTCGCAGAGAAGGACGCCCGCAGCGAGCGTCCCGCCCTGCAATCTTTGACCGAAGGGGCGGAGGAAACCCCCCGGGGGGAGGCCGTCCTCTGCGGCAGCCGCGGCGGCGCCGGTGAAGTAGCGCCGGTCGTCGAACTGGCGGTAATTGGGGAGGAGCGTCTTGATCGTGTAGGGACGGCGGCTGCCCCGGGGCGTGAGGAAGCGGCCCTCTGCGGCGGCGAAGGCGGCGTTGTATTTCCGCACTCGGCCGTCGTCCTGGATGCGCGTCCAGTCCACGGCGCAGCTTCCCCAGAGGATGACGAGGCCCTGCGCCGCGGCGGCGAGGCGCTGATTGTAGGCTTCGCATTCCCGGAGGAACGCATTCTGGTCCCACAGGTCTCCGATGAGATAGCCCGTGAGGCACATTTCCGGCAGAACGAGGATATCCGCGCCGGCGTCCTTCGCGCGGCGGATTTCCTTCTCGATCTGCTCCCAGTTCGCCCGGATTTGTCCCGGGCGGATATCCAGCTGAGCGGTGATGATCCGAATCATGACAGGTCTCCTTTATGATGCTTTCTTTTATTGTAGCATAGACGGCGGCAAAACTTTTCCGGCCGGCAGATATGATGTATTATATATTCTGAAGGAGTGTAATATGGGACGATACCGCGGTTATTCCGACGCGCTCAAGGCGCGGTACGGCGAAAAAGTGTACAAGGTGCCGGTGGCGCTGCCTGTGACCTGCCCGAACCGGGACGGCACGCTGGGCAGCGGGGGCTGCATTTTCTGCGGCTCCATTGGAGCTGACTACGAGACGAGGGCCGTGGGGCTTTCCATCACGGCGCAGCTCGAGCGGAGCATCGCCCATATCGGTCCGAAGTACAAGGCGAAAAAATTTATCACCTATTTCCAGAATTTTACCAATACCTATGCGCCGCCGGACCGGTTCCGGGCATGGATGGAGGAGGCCGCCCGTCATCCCGATGTGGTGGAGCTCGACGTTTCCACCCGGCCGGACTGCATCCATGAGGTCTATCTGGAGATCCTGAAGGAGGTGGCGGACCGGTACGGTGTGGGCATCACGGTGGAGCTGGGGCTCCAGTCGTCGAATCCGCATACCCTGAAGATCCTCGGACGGGGGCATACCGCGGCGGAATTCATCGACGGAGCGCTCCGCATCGGGCGGTATGGCTTCGGCCTCTGCGCCCATGTCATCGCGGACCTTCCCTGGGACGACCGCACGGACGTGGAGGAGACGGCGAAGCTGGTGTCCGTTCTGCCGGTGACGCAGGTGAAGCTCCATTCTCTTTATATCGTGAAGGGCACGGCGCTGGCCCGGATGTACGAGGCCGGGGAGCTTACGCTGCTTCCCATGGCGGAATACATCGAACGGGTGCTGCTCTTCCTGTCTTATCTGCGGAAGGATATCATCATCCAGCGCATCGTGGGGCGCGCGTCCGGTCCGTACACGATCACGGTGAACGGCGGCGACCCCTGGTGGGAAGTGAAGAAGCGCATCGACGAGGCGATGATCCTCCGGGACATCTCCCAGGGCGACCGGTGCGATTATATGGACGGAAAGGCGGTGCGCCGCTGGACCGGCGGGGATACGCATTGAACAGAGAAAGGCGTGAGTTTTATTTCTGACGAATATGTACAGGAAATCGTGATGGAGGATTTTCACGAGGCCTCCCGGGTCCTCGCGCGGGACAGCAGCTACCTGAAGATCATCGGGGAGCACTACGGCTGTCAGGTCACGGGCCGGGGCAATGTGATCCGGCTGGCCGGCGAGGAGGAGGCTGTGGGGAAGGCCGCGGCCGTGGTGGAGGAGATCCGGCGCATGTCCAAGCAGCGCATCTATCTCTCGGAGCGCCACGTGCGGCAGACCATGAAATTTCTCGATGAGGGCAACCGCCATCTCATCGAGGAGCTGGAGTCGGACGCCGTCAATGTGACGAAGAACGGCAAGCCCATCCACCCGCGGACGCCGGGGCAGAAGCGCTACGTGGACGCCATCCGGAAAAATTCCATCACCTTCGGCCTCGGGCCGGCCGGTACGGGCAAGACCTATCTGGCGGTGGCGCTGGGAGCCTTTTATCTGCGCAATCACGACGTGGAGCGGATCATCCTCGTGCGGCCTGCCGTGGAGGCCGGGGAGAAGCTGGGCTTCCTGCCCGGGGACATGCAGGAGAAGGTCAATCCCTACCTGCGGCCGCTGTTCGACGGACTGCTCGCCATGTTCGGGCCGGAGGAATTCCTGCGCCTGCAGCAGAAGGGGGCCATCGAGGTGGCACCGCTGGCGTACATGCGGGGACGGACGCTGGAAAAATCCTTCGTCATCCTCGACGAGGCGCAGAATACCACGGTGGAGCAGATCAAGATGTTCCTTACCCGGCTGGGCTTCCGGTCAAAAATGGTCATCAACGGCGACGTGACGCAGATCGATCTGCCGTCCCATGTGCGGTGCGGGCTCATCGACGCGGTGCGGGTGCTGCGGGGCATCCCCGATATCGCAGTGGTTCGTTTCAGTGAGGAGGATGTGGTGCGCCACGATCTGGTGGCGGCCATCATCCACGCCTATGAGGAAGACGGAAAGAGAAGAAAACAGGCAGAAGGGACCGAGCATGGAAATCACGATTAATTACAGCAATATGGGATATTACAGCGAGGAGCTGGAAGCGCTCATCCGGCAGGTGCTCACCAAGGGCGCAGAGCTGCAGAAGGTGCCGGACACGGCGGAGATCAGCGTGCTCATCTGCGACGGGCCGGTGATTCACGAGCTGAACCGGACGTACCGCGATGTGGATGCGCCGACGGACGTGCTGTCCTTCGCCCTGAATGAAGGGGAGGACGACGTGCCGGAGGAGGAATCCGAGCTGGGCGACATCGTCATCAATCTGGACCGGGCGGAGGAGCAGGCCCGGGAATACGGCCACAGCCGGGAGCGGGAGGTGGCGTACCTGTCGGTGCACGGATTCCTGCACATTCTGGGCTACGATCACTACGATCCAGAAGAAAAGAAGGCCATGCGCGCTACGGAAGAGGCCATTCTCTCCGCCTGCGGGCTGGAACGGGTCATGGATGGAAACTGAGGAGATCCAGCGGCTGATCCGCCATGCGGCGGAGGCCCGGCGCCACGCCTATGCGCCGTATTCGCGCTTTCCCGTGGGCGCGGCGGTGCTCACCGCTGACGGACGGATCTTCACGGGATGCAATGTGGAAAACGCCTCCTACCCGGCGGGGCTCTGCGCGGAGCGCAATGCCGTGGGAAGCGCCGTGGCGGCGGGCGTGACCGTCTTCCGGGCGCTGGCGCTGTGCGGGAGCACGGAGGACTATACCACGCCGTGCGGCCTGTGCCGGCAGTTTCTGGCGGAATTCCGGGTGCCCGTGGTCTACTGCGCCCGGAGCGAAGAGGATTATATCGTTATGGCAGCGGAGGAGCTGCTGCCCCGTGCCTTCGGCATGGATGCGGAAAAAGGAGACAAATGAATCAATCTGAAAAAACAAAGCCCTTTCATTCCGGCTTCGTCGCTCTGGTGGGGCGGCCGAATGTGGGAAAATCGACCCTGATGAACGCCGTGCTCGGCGAGAAGATTTCCATCGTGTCCTCGCACGCCCAGACGACGCGCACCAAGATCACCGGCGTCTGGAACGGCGACAACTGCCAGGCGGTCTTTCTGGACACGCCGGGGATGCACAAGCCCCAGTCGAAGCTGGGCGAGGTGATCCGCCAGGCGACGGTGGACGCCCTCGACGAGGTGGATCTCATCGTATTCCTCTGCGCCTGCGATGACCCGCTCGGCGCCGGGGACCGGTATATCCTGAAGCTCATTCAGGGCAAGCAGGTGCCGGTCTTCCTCGTGCTGAGCAAGATCGACCTCATCAGCCGGGAACAGCTGATGAAGAAGATCATCCAGTACAGCCAGAGCTATCCCTTCAAGGAGATCATCCCGCTCTCTGCGGTGACGGGGGATAATCTGGACGAATTCACGAAGATGATCCGGAAGTACCTGCCGGAGGGGCCGAAATATTTCCCCGACGACATGGTGACGGACCAGCCGGAGCGCAATATCGTGCAGGAGATCGTCCGGGAGAAGCTCCTCCTCCGCACCCATGACGAGGTGCCCCATTCCATCGGCGTCTTTACGGAGGAATTCCGGGAACGGGAGAACGGCAAGGTCTACATCCGCTGCACCATTCTGGTGGAGCGCGATTCCCAGAAACGCATCATCATCGGGAAGGACGGCTCGCTGCTGAAGGCCGCCGGCCAGGAAGCCCGGGAGGAGATCCAGCGCCTGATCGGCGCGCCGGTCTATCTGGACCTGTGGGTCAAGGTGACGCGGGACTGGAAGAATAAGGATTATGTCCTGCGGGAGCTGGGCTACAAGGAGCACCGGTGATTTCCGTCAACGCGCCGCAGGGGAAACGGCGCAGCGGCTCCGGCCGTATTTTCCATTTCCCTTTTCCTGTCCAACGGGAGGAATGACTTATCGACACCCAATTAGAACTGGCTGTGGGATATCTGCTGACCGCGCTGGCAGCGGCCGTGCTGAACGGTCTCTGCGTCGGCATCTACTCGGCTATGGCCCGCGTGCGGAAGGACTACGTGGACCACAACAGCGATCAGGACCCGCAGCTCATTGAAAAGATCGCACCGTATTACCGGCATCCCGCCTATGCGCTGGCCGGTTCCCAGCTGGCGGGGATGCTCTGCACCGCCGTGTATATTCTGGCGCTGGCCCAGTGCTGGCGCAATGTGCTCGCCGTGGGCGCCCACTGGGGCATCGTGCTGCCCTTCTGGATGAAATCCGCCGCGGCAGTGGTGCTGCTTCTGGCGGCGCTCCTGCTCTACTGGATCTTCACCATGCGGATCCCCGGCGATGCGGCGCTGTCCCATCCGCTGGAAAAGCTCGCCAGCCGCACGTGGCTGCTCTCTCTCATCCGCCGGGTGCTCCATCCCTTTACGGCGCTGGGCGTCCTGACGGCGCGGCGGGTGCTCCGCATGAAGAAGCTGCCTGTGACGAATGAGGCGGAATTCACCTATTCCGAGGAGGAGATCCGGTGCATCGTGGAGGAGAGCCACCGCGGGGGCAAGCTGTCCGCGCTGGAAAATCTGCTCATCAAAAATTCCTTTGATTTCTTCGATCTCATGACGCAGGATATCATGATCCCCCGGAGCGAGATGACTGTGCTGTACTACGGGGACAGCATGGAGCACATGCGCCGGGTCATCGGCCAGTCGCACCACACGTGCTACCCGCTGTGCATGGAGGACAAGGACCACATCATCGGGTACATCCATGTGAAGGATTTCATGGAGAACTGCGCGGTGGGCGCCACCGACGTGAAGCACATCATCCGCAATATCCTGACCGTGCCGGAAGTGATGCCCACGCCGAAGCTGCTCCAGCTCATGCGCCAGCGCCGGATCTATCTGGCGGTGGTGGTGGACGAGTACGGCAGCACCGCCGGCCTCGTCACGCTGGAGGACATTATCGAGGAGCTCATCGGGGAGATTCCCCAGGAAATGGACACCGCGCCGGGAGAGATCCTGAAAAAGGACGACGGCACCTATGAATTTGACGGGCTGGTCATTCTGGACGACATTTCCGACCGGCTGGGCATCGAATTCACCGAAGAGGGCGGTGCAAATACCATCGGCGGCTACATTTTCTACCGTCTGGAGCGCATTCCGAAAACGGGCGATACGGTGGTGATCGGCCCGTGGAAATTTACGGTGCTCCGCATGGAGGGCTTCCGCATCATCCGGGTGAAGGCGGAGCCTGTGCCGCCGGAGGAACGGGAAACGCCGAAGGAAGCGGCGGAGACCGATGAAAACGAATAAGCTGAAAAGCGGCGAAGGCATCGTGCTTTTCGTGCGGAAAGCCGGAGAAGGCGGGCGGAGCGTCCGCCTTTTCACGCGCACCGAGGGCCGGCAGACTGCTTTCATCTCCCGGGGAACGCTCCGGCAGTGCGGGGCCGGGCTGCTCCAGCCCTTTGCCATTCTGCGGTACAGCGCGGCGGAAAGCGGCGCCGTACAGGTCCTCACTCAGTATGAGGGGACGGCGGTGCTCGATACGGCGGCCCTGTCCTATGAGGAGCTCACCCGGTGGTACTACGCCGTGGAGATCGCGGAGCAGTTTTTCCCGGAGGGGCAGGCCGACGGCACGGCCTATGCCCTCCTCGGGGCGGCGGCCGTACAGGGGGCGCAGCGCAATCCCACGGTGACGGCGTTCATCCTGTCCGTGCAGCTGCTGGCAGCTGCCGGGAGCGATCCCGCGGAGCCGGAGCCCATGGCGGCGCTGGGGCTGTCTCCGGAGGCGGGCGTGCTTCTCCGGGCCTTCCGGCAGTGGCGCTGGCAGGGGGATTTCCCGCAGCGCATCGGAAAGCAGGCCTTCCTCGAGGCGGCCCGGTATGTGGATGCCTTCATCCGCCGCTACGGGGACGTGGAGCTGAAGACCCGCGGCGCCTTCGCGCAGCTGTCCTGACACAATAAAAAAGCCGTGAGAGGAATCTCACGGCTTTTCTGGTGGGAAAAGTTATTTCTTCGATTTGTTCATGAAGGCAGTCATGCGCGCTTTCTGTTCCGGATCGTCGAAGCAGAGGCCGAAATACTGCGCTTCCGCGGCGATGGCGCTGTCAATATTTTCATCGCGGCCGTTATTGAGCACCAGCTTCGTGTAGCGCACGGCGCATTTGCCGCAGCTCTGGATCTCTTTGGCAGTGGCGGTGGCAGCGGCCATGAGGGCTTCCTTATCGGGGAGGACGCGGTTCACGAGGCCGATGCGGAGCGCTTCCTCCGCATCGATGAAGCGGGCGGTGTACAGCAGCTCTCTCGCCATGGCGGCGCCGACGGCGCGGGCCAGACGCTGGGTGCCGCCGAAGCAGGCGTTGATGCCCCATTTGGCTTCCGGCTGTCCCATTTTGGCATTGGCCGAGGCATAGCGGAAATCACAGGCCAGCGCCAGCTCGCAGCCGCCGCCCAGGGCATATCCGTTCACGGCGGCGATCACCGGCTGGGGTGCTCTTTCGATGAGAGAGGTGACGCGTTCGCCCAGCAGCGCCCAGTCCCGGCCCGCATGGGAATCCATGACGGCCATTTCCTTGATGTCCGCGCCGGCGACGAAAGCCTTGTCGCCCGCACCGGTGAGAAGGATCACGTCCGCTTCCGGTGCGTCCTGAAGCCCTGTGAAAAAGGCTTCCAGTTCCTTCATCAGTTCATAGTTGATCGCATTCATGGCTTTCGGCCGGTTGATCGTCACGGTAACGATGCCGTCCTGATTGTTCACAAGAAGATTTTTCCATCCATCCATTACAAGTGCCATAGTATGCCTCCTTCCGGCTGTAGCAGAAACAGAGGCCGCGCCGCCGGCGCGGCTTTTTTCCATTATATCATTTTTAAAATGCGCCACGTGTATAAAATTCGGTGCGCGCGGAATGTAAATTCTATTTTATAATAGAAAGAATACAGAAAGAAAAGAGGGGATCGCTCATGCACAGACTGCCTGTTGCGGTATCGCAGAAGGCCTTCGAACATCTCCGGGCGCTGCCGGGCTGGGAGCTCGCGCCGCTGGAGACTCTGGGAGAGCGGGATGCGGCGGCCTTTGTGCTGTGTCTCGGCGAGGAGAAGCGCTGGGGGCGGCGGCTCGGGGAGGTTTATACAGGGCGGGGCGGGGCGCCCACGCGGGATCGGGGGGAGGGGGGGCGGGGGGCCGCGGCGGCATACGAGCACCGGCTCCTGCCGCATTTCACGAGAACGCTGGCGGCCCATGCGGACCGGCAGCCTCTGTATTTTGCCACACCGGGCCATCACAGCGGACAGTTTTTCCGGCGCACCGCCGGCGGCCGGCTCTTCGTTTCGCTCGTGGGAGAGGGCATGTTCCGCATGGACCTGTCCGACTCGGACGATATCGTGGGAGATCCCTCGTCCCATGAGGGGCCGGGCGGCGCGGCGGAGGCGCTGGCCGCGGAGGTGTACCATGCGGACCGCACCTATTTCGTGCTGAACGGCACGTCCGGCTCGAACCGGATCTGCTGCGCGGCGCTCCTTGCACCGGGGGATCTGGTGCTTTTCGACCGGAACAATCACAAGTCGATGTATCAGGGCGCGCTGGACCAGTGCGGCGCGGTGCCGGTCTATCTGGAGGGGCTCCGCAATGCGGACGGCGTCATCGGCGGCATCACGGCGGACTCTTTCCGCGCCTCCCATCTCCGGGAGCTGGCGCGGCAGGCCTCCCCGGAAAAGGCGGAGAAGAAGCGTCCCTTCCGGCTCGCCTGCCTCCAGCTCTGCACCTACGACGGGATCTTTCTCAATGCGCGGCGGGTGCTGGAGGAGATCGGCCCGCTCTGTGATTATATTCTCTTTGACGGCGCGTGGGCGGGGTACGAATCGTTCGTGCCCTTCATGACCGACGAGGACCCGCTTGCGGTGCCGCTCACGAAAAAGAGTCCGGGGATTCTGGTGACGCAGTCCGTGCACAAGCAGCTCGCCGGCTTTTCCCAGACCTCGCAGATCCAGCGGAAGGACCGCCATCTGGCGGGGAAAAAGCGGCGCGTCCCCGATGATGTGTTCCAGAATGCCTATCTCCATCACATTTCCACGTCGCCCTGCTTCCCCCTGCTGGCGGGGCTGGAAATAAACGCGGCCATCCACAAGGAGAAGGGGGCGGCGCTCTGGGCGGAGGCGGTGCAGTCCGGGGTGGAGCTCCGGAAGGCGCTGGTACAGCGGTGCCAGTATCTGCGGCCCTTCCAGCCGGATGTGGTGGACGGCCGGCCGTGGGCGTCCTATCCGACGGAGACGATCGCTTCGGAGCGGCGCTTCTGGGAGATCCGTCCCGGAGAGGACTGGCACGGCTTCCGCCGCATCGGAAAGGACCAGTGCCTGCTCGATCCGTGCAAGGTGCTTCTGCTGACGGGGCCCGTGCCCGGGCCGGCGGCCTCGCGGTATTTACAGGAGCGGGGCATCGTGCCGGAGAAGTCCGGCCTGTCCTCGGTGCTCTTCCTCATGGAGCCTGGAGATGCCGGGGAGAAGCGGGAGCGGCTCCTGTCGGCGCTCACGGATATGGAGCGGGCCTATGAGGAGGACGCGCCTCTGGGCGAGGCTCTGCCGGGATTATCGGCGGACGGCGCGGTTGATCCGGAGGAATCCTTCCGCGCGCTGTGCCGGCGGCAGACCCGGTTCTTCCGGAAGCGCGGCGCGGCGAAGCTGCTGGCGCAGCTGTTCAGCCGGAAGGGCATGCCTGCGGCGGCGATGGGGAGCCGCGAGGCGTCGGAAGCCTTCGTGCGGGGGGAGCGGGAGCTGGTGCCGCTTCGGGAGGCCGGCGGGCGGATCGCGCTCGAGGCGGCGGCGGCCTATCCGCCGGGCATCTGCGTCCCCGCGGCCGGCGAGCGGTGGGAGGCCTCCGCGCTGGCGTGGTTCACGTGCCTCCTCGATTTCGGTGAGGAATTTCCTGCCTTTGCGCCGGAGCTCCACGGCGTCCATCAGAAGGAAAACGGAGCGTTCGTCTGGGTGTACAGGCCCTGACGGGCAGGCGGCTTCGCGGCGGCGGAGCCGTTTTTTCGTGCGGTGGATTTCCGGGGATATGATAAAATAGAATCGGAATTTCAGAATGGAGAACACCATGAGATACGAAGACAGAAAAAAAGCGGGGAAGCCGGCCGCCCGGACGGCGGCACCCCGGAGAGAAACCGAACGGAAACGGAAGAACCGCGGCGAGGCGCAGCGCCGTCCGTCTCATCCATCCCATAAAGACAATGCGCTCTACGCCGGCGGCCGGAACAGCGCGGCGGAAGCGCTGAAGGCGGGGCTGGTGCGCCGTCTCTTCATCAAGACGGGCCGGCGGGACGAGCGCCTGCAGAAGCTGGCGGCAGACGCGGCGGCACAGGACGTGCCCGTGGAGGAACGGGAGGAAACGGTGCTGGACCGCATGGTGCCGGACCTGCGTCATCAGGGCGTGGTGGCGGAGCTCCGTCCCTATGAATATGCCGATCTGGACGAGGTGCTCGCCCGCTGGGAGGGGAAGGACCCCTTCCTCATCCTGCTGGACGGACTGGAGGATGTGCGCAATCTGGGGGCTATCATCCGCACTGCGGAATGTGCCGGCGCGGCGGCGGTGCTGCTGCCGGAGCACCGGAGCTGTCAGGTGACCTATGCGACGATGAAGCCCGCCGCAGGCGCCTGCGCCTATCTGCCGGTGTGCCGCATCGGCAATATCAGCCGGACGCTGGAAAAGCTCAAGGACAGGGGCTTCTGGGTGGTCGGCACGGACATGGACGGGGAGTCCCTGTACAGCGGGGCCAATCTGAAGGGGCCGCTGGTGATCGTCATGGGCGCGGAAGGACAGGGCATGGCCCGCCTCACCCGGGAGGCCTGTGATTTCTGCGTGCGGATTCCCATGAAAGGGCGCGTGTCGTCCCTCAATGTGTCGGTGGCCGCGGCGCTCCTCATGTACGAGGCGGCGCGGCAGAGAGAATGAGAGAGCGGATATCATGAAAGATCTGTATTTCATTGACGCCTACAACGTCATTTTCTGGGAGCCCGCGGCCTTTCCCCGGGACGATCTGGAATCGAGCCGGAAAAAACTGCTGGACCTTCTTCTGGACTACGGCGCCCACAACGATGTGGAGATGATCGCCGTATTTGACGGACAGGGGCAGGGCAATAAGGTGACGGAGCGGCGGCTCACGCCGTTCTTCACGGAGGTCTTCACGCCAAAGACCATGACGGCGGACAGCTACATCGAAAAGGAATCATACCGGCGGCGCGACGAGTACCGCTCCATCTATGTGGTGTCCTCCGACGGGCCGGTGCAGAATCAGATCCTCGGCAACGGCGCGTACCGCATGGCTGTGGGGGATCTCATGCGCGTGCTCTCCGAGGATAAAAAGGAGCAGCACCGGTTCATCCGCACGAACAACCGGGCCAATCTCCGGAACGAAGTGGGGCGGAATCTGCCCGACGACGTGCGGCGGAAGCTGGATGCGCTGCGGAAATAGCGTTCCTTGACCGCGGCTCTGAATTGATATATACTGACTATTAATATAGACGATATGCGCGCATCTTCCGATGCGCAGAGGAGGAACGACTGTGAAGATTTTCTTAATGGCACTGGCGTGCATCATTTCCATTCTGCTGATCGTAGTCATCGTCTCGCAGGAACCAAAGACGGCGGGCATGGGCGCAGCCATGGGCGGCTCCGGCAATTCCATGCTGGGCGGACGCACCCGCGGCAAAGATGCGGTTCTGGCAAAAATGACCGTCGGATTTGGCGTGGTATTCGTCGTGGTCTGCCTGCTGCTCGGGCGGTACATGAATACATTTTGATGACTGAGAGAGGCTTGCGGCGGCAGGCCTTTTTTCTTTCGACAGGAGAAAGTTATGGACAATCAGGAACTGCTTACCTATGCGCCGGGTACTACTGTAGAGGGCGTATATAAATCCTACGGGCCGAAATTCGGATTCCTTATCACGGACAAGGAGCACGAGGATATCTACATCGCGGAGCGCGACCGCGGCACGGCGGTGAACAACGACACCGTGGTGGTCAAGGTCACCCACGGCACGACGGGCCGCCACAAGGTGGAAGGGCGCATCATCAATATCACCTCACGGGCGAATGAGACCGTGGTCGGCACCTATGAAATGCTGGCCGACGGCGGCGAAGTGGTGCCCGTGGATGAAAAAATCAATATGGTGATCCACATCCCGCTCGGCGAGGACATGGAAGCCACCACCGGCGCCAAGGTCGTGGTGGAAGTGACGAAATGGCCGGGCCAGTGGACGGACGCGGAAGGCCGTGTGAAGGAGATCCTCGGCTACGAGGGCGACAAGGGACTGGATATCGATGTGCTCATCGCCCAGCACCGCCTGCCCCACGTCTTTTCGGACGAGCTCATGAAGGAGGCGGACGGTCTGCCCCGGGACATCCATGTGGAGGAGCAGACCGCGGATTTCCGGTCGCTCCCACTGGTGACGATCGACGGGCCGGATTCCAAGGATCTGGACGACGCGGTCTACTGCGAACGCCGCCCGAACGGCCACTTCATGCTGGGCGTGTACATCGCCGACGTGAGCCGCTATGTGAAAAAGGGAATGCTCCTCGATGATGAGGCTTTCCGCCGCGGCAACAGCGTGTACCTCGCGGACCGGGTCATCCCCATGCTGCCGTTCCAGCTGTCGAACGATCTGTGCAGTCTGAACGCCGGCTGCGACCGTTACGCCATGGCGTGCCTCATGGATGTGGCTCCCGACGGCACGGTGAAGACGGAGCGCATCACCCCGGCGGTGATCAATGTGGGACGCCGGTGCAACTATCCGGAGATCAACAAGGCCTTTGAGGAAGGGGTCGCGCCGGAGGACCTGAAGCCGTTCCTTCCCATGCTGGAGGATCTGCGGGCCTGCGCGGCAGCGCTCCGGGAGGACCGCCACCGCCGCGGGGCACTGGAATTTGAATTCCCGGAATATAAAGTGGTGCTCGATGAGGACGGCAAGCCGCTCCGCATCGTGAAGCGCTTCCGCGGGGAATCGGAAAAGATGATCGAGGACGCCATGATCGCCGCCAATGAAGCGGTGGCGCGCTTCCTCCGCGACACGGGCCACACCTCGGTGTACCGCGTGCACGCGAAGCCGGACCCGGACCGCGTGGACGCCCTGCAGCGCCTCACCCAGATCCTCGGCACGTCCGTACAGGTGCCGGACGATCCGAAGCCGAAGGATTTCCAGCGCCTGCTGGAATGCGTGCGCGGCACGGATATCGCCCCCGTCGTCGAGGTGATGACGCTCCGCGCGATGTCCCAGGCGTGCTACAGCACGGACAATGAAGGCCATTTCGGCATCGCTTCCCTGTGCTACACCCATTTCACCTCGCCGATCCGCCGGTATTCCGATCTCATGGTGCACCGCCTCATCCGTCAGACCCTGTTTGAAAAGCCCGGCGAAAAGGCGCTCAGCCGTCAGGAAGCCTTCCTGGACAAGGCCTGCGCCCACTGCTCGGAGACGGAACAGGCCGGCGTGGAAACGGAACGGGACACGAATGATCTGAAAATGACGGAATACATGGAACCCTTCGTGGGCGAGCCCTTTGACGGCACCGTCACCGGTGTGACGCGCTTCGGCATCTTCGTCGGACTGGACAACGGCGTGGAAGGGCTGGCCCGGCTGGACATGATGGACGAGGAATTTGAATATCAGGAGGACACACTGACCCTGCGGGGCAAGCTCTCCGGCGATACCTATTCCCTCGGCATGCCCGTGCGGGTGACGCTCATCCGGGCGGACAAGGAGAAGCGGGAAGTGGACTTCGTCATCGGCGAGATCCATTCGCCGCTCAGTCTGGAAAAGAAGGTGCGCCGCAGCGCCGCTTCCCGGTCCCATGCGAAGAAAAAGGGGAAGGGCAGAAATGACGGCCCCCGCACGAGAAAAGGCAAAGGCGGGAAAGGCAGGAAGGCATGACAAAGGAAAAGAAGGCAGCGCCGCCGGCAGCGGTCAACCGGCAGGCCTACCACAATTATTTCATCCACGATACCTATGAAGCGGGCGTGGCCCTCACCGGGACGGAAGTGAAATCCATCCGGGCGGGCAAGGTCAATCTGCGGGACAGCTTCGCAAAGGTGGAGCACGGCGAGGTCTTTCTCTGGAATGCTCACATCAGCCCCTATGAACAGGGGAACCGGTTCAACCACGATCCGCTCCGCACGCGGAAGCTGCTCCTGCACCGCCGGGAGATCCTGAAGATCGAGAATGCCCTGAAGACGAAGGGCTACACCCTGATCCCGCTCAAGCTGTATTTCCATCACGGCCTCGTGAAATGCGAGATCGCGCTGGCCACGGGGAAGAAGCTCTACGACAAGCGGCAGGACATGGCGGCGAAAGCGGCTAAACGGGATCTGGAGCGCCGCATCAAGGAACAGCGGTACGACTGACCATATAAAAAAAGCGCCGGAGGAACCGGCGCTTTTTGCGTGAAAAGGGCAAGAAAAAAACTGCCCTGACGGGCAGTTCAGTGTGGAGCGCCTAGAGGGATTCGAACCCTCGCACCTGGTTCCGGAGACCAGTGCTCTATCCCCTGAGCTATAGGCGCATGGAGATTTAACAGAATGAATTATATCATATCCCGCCAAATTCCTCAACTGATGCGGCGCATATGATACAATGAGAGAAACGGAAAAGAGGAGACGGCCATGAACGAAGACGAACAGATAGAGGAGACCCTGTCTCCGGAGGAGCTGGCGGAGCTCATGCGGGAATATAAAAAGGACCTCGCCCGGATCTACCGCACGGCCTCGGCCCGGCGGGTGCAGATCCTGCGGGACGAGGCGGGCGCCGAAGGAAAGCTCCGGAGCAATGAGGCATCCATGCGCGCCGAGATCGAGGCGCTGAAACGAAAGTACGGCATCCGCTATTGAGGCGCTTGACAGAATGTCTCTTTTATATGATGATACAAGAAGTGCCTTTTTTATGTTACGGCGGCTGAGTCCGCTTCCGCAGGGCGCGCCCTGCATCTGAATGGGAGGTTTTTATGCTTCTTGCTTTTGACGTGGGCAATACCAATATCGTGTGCGGCGTGTACAAGGACGAACAGCTCCTGGACCACTGGCGCATCGCGACCAATACCCTGCAGACCGCAGACGGCTATGCATCCGTGCTGGGCATGCTTTTCCAGCTGAACGGCCTTCATTTCAATGAGGTGGAGGATGTCATCATTTCCACTGTAGTGCCGCCGATCATTCCCATCCTGCAGACCCTGTCCCGGCGCTATTTCCATGTGAATCCCATCCTTGTGGGCCCCGGCATCAAGACGGGCATGAACATTCTCTACGACAACCCGAAGGAGCTCGGGGCGGACCGCATCGTCAATGCGGTGGCGGTCATCCACAAGTACGGCGGCCCGGCCATCATCATCGATATGGGCACCGCCACCACCTTCTGCGTGATCAATGAAAAATGCCAGTACCTCGGCGGCGCTGTGGCGCCGGGCATCGGCATTTCCATGGAGGCCCTCTTCCAGCGTGCCTCCAAGCTGCCCCGCATCGAGCTGAAGAAGGTGCCCTCCTGCATCTGCAAAAATACGGTGAGCGCCATGCAGGCCGGCATTTACTACGGCTTCGTCGGTCAGATCGACGGCGTGGTCAATCACATCAAGGAAGAGCTGGGACTGCCCGATGTGACCGTCATCGCCACCGGCGGCCTCGCACCGCTGATCTCCTCGGGGAGCACCACCATCGACATCGTCGATCCCATGCTCACGCTGGAGGGCCTTCTTCTGCTCTATCAGAAGAACCGTCCGGAACGGAAATGAAATTTTTCCCGAAGGCTTGAAAAATACTGGACGACCGGCTATAATAAATAGCACATGGCCGGTTAGTCAAACGGTTAAGACGCTGCGTTCTCAGCGCAGAGAGTATGGGTTCGAATCCCATACCGGTCACCATATAAAAAAGGAACCTGAAGCGAAACGCCGGGTTCCTTTTTTCTTGAAACAAGCGGACAGACAGCCGGCGCGGCTGCGGCGCCGGAGAAGGAGGCAGGGCCATGACCATCGAAGAGATCATACAGTGTGCGGAAAAAGGAGAGTCCTTTCATGTGCCGCCGGAGCTCATGCCGGACTACATCCGCTGGCTCTACACGACCCACCGATGCGTCCATGATTTCCTCCGCGTACGCGTGGAGAGCGTGAGCCGCGGGGACATCGTTCTTTCCATGCCGGTCACCGCGGATTACACCAATTCCGGCGGCTTCCTCTACGGCGGCATCCTCGCGGCGCTGGCGGATGCGATGTCGCTCGGCCTGATCGCCAGTGTGGGGAAATCCGCTGTGACCACCAATCTGTCCATGAATTTCGTCCGCGCCCATCCCATCGAGGGGCAGCTCCGCCTGCACGGACAGCTCCGCCACAACGGCGGCCGGATGCTCACGCTCCGCGGGGAGATCTTCGGCCATCGGGGGGAACATCTGGCGGATATGGACATCACCATGACCGTCGTGGGCCGCCTGCCGGAGGTGCCGGAGACCTGGTGACGGAAAGCCGCGGCGCCCTGCGGGGAAGAACGGCTTCCCCGTCATGCGGCGGTCCAGGCTCCGCACGACAGGCGGCCGCTGTTGACGGGAATATAAGACTGTGATATACTAACTCTGTCATCACATGGGGTTATAGCTCAGCTGGTTAGAGCGCTTCGTTGACATCGAAGAGGTCTTGTGTTCGAATCACAATAGTCCCACCAAAAAGGAAGGTGCTTCTGAGGAAGCGCCTTTTTTTATTTTGTCTCTTTATGCTCCAAATAGATAATTCGATATATTTTTTGCCTATGGAGGCAGGATTTTATTACTATAAAGAAATGATGAATTTGTGCCTCCGTGACGTGGAAAATGAACCTGCTGTTGCTGTATTATGAAGTAAAGGAGAGTATAGTGCCTTGCCATGTATACAATGAGATACTGCAGGATGATTTGGTAAAGAAAAGACACTGAAATCTCAAAACGGAGAAAGTACGACACGGCTTTTCGCTGAAGACAAATAGCCTGACAGTGAAACGTGGTCTGCTTTCGCCGTTTTTTTGTATTCAGAAAGAAAACTCGTTCTCCGGGATCATGGAGACTGCAAAGGGAAAAGAGGGGCGCCTATGAAAAAACAATGGAAAATTCTATGGGGCATGATTCTGATTGCCTGCGGATGGCCTGCGGGACAGGCCCTGGCTGTGGATCTGCCATCTGAACGGCCGACCGGCCTGAATGATTCCGGCGTACAGCTCTCCCGTACCCGGCAGTATCTGGAATGGCAGCGCATCCGCCAGCGCATCGCCGAAGGACGGGAACAGAGCGCGGTGGAAGGACCGGATCAGGAAGAAACGGGCTCAGAAGGAAATACGGTGCGGTTTGTGCTGAAAGCGGTGACGGCCGATCCCTCTGCGGTCCTGACGGAAAAGGAGATCCAGGACGCCGCGGCGCCTTATCTGGACAAAGAAATTTCTCTGGAGGACATCTACCGGATCATTTCGGCGCTGAATACGCTGTACAGTGAAAAAGGGTACATGACGTGCCGCGCTTATCTTGCGCCGCAGACCATCCGCGGCGGGTCCGTCCATATCAGCCTGCTGGAAGGGCGGACCGGAACGGTCTCCCTGCAGGGAAATGAGACGACGCGGGAGGATTATATCCGGAACCGGGTCGGTCTGAAGGAAGGGGAGATCGCCAATATTGAGAAGCTCAACCGGGATCTGCTCCGGTTCAATGCGACCAATGATGCGCAGCTCCGCATTTCCATGCAGGCCGGAGAAAAACCGGGAACGACAGATTATGTGATCACGGCCTATGAACCACAGAAGGAAATCTTCGGGCTGTTTTCCGATAATGCCGGCAGTGAAACGAGCGGCCTCTACCGGGGCGGCCTGTTCTGGCAGGACCGCAGTCTGTCCGGTGTGCGGGATTCGCTGATGATGACCTCCGTATTTTCCGAGGGAACCAAAGCGTTTGGCGCTTCCTATGATGTGCCGGTCAACAGCCGGGGCACGAAGCTGGGGTTCACCTACAGCGCCAATAGCGTGCATATCACGGACGGGCCGATGGAGGATCTCGACGTGCGGGGCCACGCCACGGCATACGGCATATCGCTGACCCATCCGCTGCAGACCACGGAAACGGTGAAATCCGAAGCCGGACTGGAATACACCTGGCAGAACTCCAAGACGGGATTCATGGGGATGCCCTGGATCGACGACACTGTACAGGGCGTATCTCTCTTCTGGGACCAGATCGATTATGGAAAGACCACCGTGTTTTATCAGCGCCATGCCTACCGGTTCGGCAATTATGAGGATATCACGGGCGACAATAGCTCCTTCGGGAAATATGTGATGAATATGCTGTATCAGAAGGCCTTTGCCTCGGGGCAGATGATCACCGCCCGGCTGGACGGACAGCTTTCGAGCACACAGTATCTTCCTTCGGCAGAGCTGTATTATCTCGGCGGCATATACAGCGTCCGCGGCTATACGGAAAGCCTTCTTGCCGGGGACAGCGGTGTTGCGGGGAGCATCGAGTACGCGGTGCCCATTACACCGTCGAAAAGGACGAGCGCCTATATCTTCCTGGACGGCGGCTGTGTCTGGGGGGACAGCGCCTATGATGATCAGACCCTTGTCGGTACCGGGTTCGGCATCCGGTCAGATCTCGGGGATCATATGTATATCAATGTGAGCATGGGATTTCCTCTGATCCATACCGTCAATGACGAGGAGCAGAGCCGTGCCAGAGTGCACTTTTCATTCAATAGTCAGTTCTGAAACAGGGTCCGGAGGGAAAAGAGATGAAATACACAAGAAGATTTGAAAAGCGGTCAGAACAGACCCGTTCCCGGCATCCGGAAACGGCGGCAGCGGACCGCAGACTGGCCCGAAAGGTGCTGGCTGCCGTTACGGCTTTCTCCGTGATGGGGCAGCCTTTTGTTGCACTGGCCTCGACGGTGACGCGTGTGGATGGGGCCGCAGGCGGAAACATCACATTTAATAACGGAAGAGCGGATATTTATGCGGAGAAATTAGTTAATAATAATCAGATTGCAGTCAACCGATTTGATCAGTTCCAGATCAGTGCCGGCGACATCGCCAATATGTATTTTAAAACGGGAGCAATAGGAACAGAAACAGGGACTCTGGTCAATCTGGTGAACAGCCGTATCGATTTGGCTGGTACGGTCAATGCGATCAGGGAGAATAAGATCGGGGGCGACCTCTTTTTCCTGAGCAGCAGCGGTATGGCTGTATCCAATAAGGGCGTCATCAACGCAGGGTCGCTGACCGTCATGACGCCCACAACGGGCGAGATGGATGGACTGATGAATGCTCTTGTGGAAGACAACCGGATCCGCGATATGGTGGCTGATCCGGCTTCGATTGCAGTCAATCCATCCGGGACCATTTCCATTGCAGGGACGGTGCGCACCCTGGGTGACATCCGTCTGTATGGCGGGAATTCCGTATCCGTAGAGACCGGGGGTACCCTGATGACCCGCGGCGCGCCGGAGCTGTCTGATGGTATTTTTCCGGCGGCTGTGAATATCGGTGGAGGAAAATCGCTCGGCTGGGATACTCTGGAAGCGGAAACAGCTCCCAATGGAGATATCATTCTCTCGGCCCGTTCCTCCGTGGAAGGCAGCCGGACAGGAGAATCTGCTGCGTCCGTGGCAGTGGATGGTGCGCTGGCAGCGAGCGGTGATGTGCAGCTTACCGCAGAATCCTCTGCATCCTTCAGCGGCGGTGCCTATACGGTCGGAACGGGGGATATTACAGGAACAGACCCGGAAGGCGTCATTGAGGTAGACGTCAGCGCGATATTCGGCAATGCTACCGGATTGAAGCTCAATGCAGATGCGGCTCTGCTGGACAGCAGTGCTTCGGTTACTGTGGGCAAAAATGCAGAGATCCGGACCGGCGGCAATGTGGACATGACGGCGCAGAGCACCGTGGAGGCCGATGTGGGCGTGCAGCTTCCGGAGTCGGAAAGCAATATTTCCATCATACCGGCGGCGGCCGTGACGTATGCAGAGGTGAAGAATCAGGCAAATGTCGCCGTAGACGGTACGGTACAGGCCGGAAAGGATCTGTCGGTGAAGGCGGATGCTTCCACGGATCTTTCTGCCTCCTCGGCGGCCGTTATTGATGATCAGGGAAGCTCTGCGGCCAATATCGGCTATGCCGCGGTGACACTGGTCAATAATGATACCTCCGCTTCCGTGGAGATCAATAAGGAGAATGACAGTGAGAAGCCTGCCATATTGAAGGCCGACGGCGCTCTGGCGGTGAATGCGAATGTGACGGACAGCCTGGACAGCGCGGCGGAAGCGGCGACGACCAATAAATCGGCCCTTGCAACAGCGGTGAATGTCGTCAAATCGTCCGGCAAGGCGGAGATCAATGCCGGCAAAGCGGAGCTGAGCGGAACTTCCGTGGATATTCATGCGCAGAATACGCTGGATGGAAATGCCATCACTGCAAACAACAGTGTGGGAGATGCGCCGCTGAAATCCGTGACCGGCGCAGTGAATGCCATTCAGAACGGAGTGGATTCGGCCGAGACGATCCTCGGATATGCCGATACAGGGTATCTGGCGGATTCGCTGAATACCGCCCTTTCTCAGCAGCTCACAGGCGCTCTGGGCGAAAGCAGTACAGACCCGGCGAAATCGATCACCAAGACGCTGGGAAAATATTTTGACGTGGGTGCCAGTGTGGCTGTGGTCAATGAGACCCATTCGGCAGCAGTCCATCTGCAGGATACGAAGGTTGCTGCGACGGGTGAGACAAATGTCGGAGCGGATATGGAGATCCGCAACTCCGCCATGAATGTATCCGGCAGTGTAACCTCCGGTAAAAGCAAAAAGAAATCGTCAGGCGGCAGCAGCGCAGTCTTCACGGCGGATGCAGCCGTTCTGGTAAGCGATATGGATAATTCCGCTTCTGTGGTGACGGAAGGAAACACGGAGATCACCGGGCATACGGTCAATATCGCCTCGGCGACGAAAATGGGATACAATATCAATTCCATGATCGATGATATGAAAGAGTCCATCCAGGCGCTGCTTGACGCATGTGACGAAGTGGATGGAAGCTTTACGGACTGGTCTGACCTGAAAGCGAAGCTGAACGGTGATATGGAGCGGCTGAACGATCTGTATATCGGTTCGGATGCCGCTGCAGAAGATACGGCGGTCGATGAGCTGTTTGCCGGCGTGATTGGTGATCTGACGGAGATCACGCTGGGAGTAACCAATTCCGTAGACGATATCCAGGAGGCCCTTGGCGATAGATATGATACTCTTATGGACGTCCAGGATGCGGTACATGATATCAGGGATCAGGCCTTTACGTTTGCTGATCCGGGCAGTTATCTGACTTCCTATGTACGGACGTCCGAAGCCAAGCGGCAGCCCTCGACTCCTGCGCTGGAACTGGCCGGGGCTGTAAATGTATCAAGCATCCATAATGATGCCTCCACCATCCTCGGCGCGGGAACGAAAGTCAGCGGGACGGCGACCACCGGGGTCACGTCTGACGTGAAAACGGAAACGATCAGCATTACAGGGAATGCCAGCGAGCTGCTGAAGAAAAAGAAAAGCGGCAGCGGCAGCAGCAGCGGTACCGGCAGCAGCAGTACCGGCGGCAGCGGAACCAGCGTAGGGGCGGGCGGCAGCGTCGCGGTACAGGATATTTCCAATGGCAGTCTGGTCATGATCGGAGACGGCGCGTCTGTGGAAGGGGCAGCTTCTCTGATGATCAAAGCGGACAATCTGATGGATCAGACCGGTGTCGTATACAGTGCAGGCGAGGCTGGCACGATCGGGCTGGAAGGCATGGTCAATATGCTGAGCGGCGGCAGCAACAGCGTGGTCAGCATCGATGACCAGGCAGCCCTGAGCGGCGATAAGGTAGAACTTGCATCCGGCAATGACAGCACGATCACCGCAGTCAGCGGCGGCGCCACTCTGGGCAAGGACTCCACCACGGCGTCGGTAGGCGCCGGCGCCACGCTTACGCTGTATGACGTGAACAACATGGTCATCGTCGCCGACAATGAAGAGGAGGATGCCGGCGGTGGGGAATCCGCCTCTGCTAAAGACAAGGCAGAAGAAAAACAGGATGCCGGTGTGGCTCTGGCAAGGGATATGGCTGAAGCGGCGGTCGGTGCCGGCCGGCTTGACTCCCTGCTGCGGGGACAGGCGGCAGACAAAGGGACCATCACCACAGAAAACCTCACGGTATCGGCTGAGACCTCCGGCATGATCAACAGCGTTGCCGTGGAAGCTGTGGCCAACACCTCGTCCGGCAAAAAGCGCGGCAGTGCCGTAAGTAATATGAATTCCACCACGGGAGGACAAAATAACAATGTGACCGGACGTGTCACCAGCGGCGTGAACAATGGTCTGAATCGTGTGGACCAGACGGCTTCCGGCACGGCGGTAAACAATGCGGTCAATACCGGCAGCAGCATTGCCGGCGGCGGCACCGGCGGTACAGGAAACCGCAGTGCCGGTACGAGAGCCGGCAATACCGTCAGCAGCAGCAATACCAGCGGCGCTGTCAATGTTGCCGGTGCAGGCAGCGTTTCCATCAATATGCTGAATGGGGAAACCGCGGCGATCCTGGACGGCGTTCAGATACAGTCCGGCAAAGAGACTGCAGGTCCGACGGCCGTTGCTGTATCCGCGGCAGACAGCCTCTTCGCCGGCTCCTGGGCCGGGGCGGGCGCTGTGAACTGGTTCAGCAAGACCGGAGGCTCCGGCGGCACCACAGTGAGCATCGGCGGCGCGGCCGGCGTATCCATGACAGACCGCGGCGTGTCCTCTGTGATCAGCAATACAGAAATCGAAAATGCAGGATCGGTCTCCAATACCGCAAAGAAAAGCGGCGCGGAGATGGCTGCAGGTCTGGGACTGGCTGTGGCCCAGGGAGGCTCCACAGGAGCGGCGGTGGCGGGATCTGTCTCCTATAATCAGGCAGAGAACGACATCTATGCACTGATGGTGGATAATACCATCACCGGGACTGATACCGTCACCGGGACTGACGGAAAGGCGTCTCTCAGCAATACCGCCTACAATGAAGACCTGCAGATCACCGGCGGCCTCGGTCTGGCTTCCTCGACCGGCGGTCAGGCCGGAATGGCCGGGGCCGGTTCCGTGGCGATCAGTGAGATCACAACGGATATGGAAAGCGGGCTGTCCGGCGGTCAGTACAGCCAGCTGAACAGGATGGATGTCGATGCGGTCGTGGCGACGAAGCAGATCAGCGCTGCGGTCGGGGCGGCTCTTTCTACGGGAGCCAGCTCGGGAAGCTTCAGCGGGGCTGTCGGATATAATACGGTCAGCAATCAGAACCGGGCTTTCATCGAGGGTGCCACGGTAAGCGATACAGGTGCGGTGAATGTTTCTGCTTATGATACGAAACGAAACGAAGATGCATTTGAAAAATATCTTACAGAGCGCGGTATAGACACATCCGGGAAAACGGGGACAGATGCGGATGCGCAGATGTCGGACGGCGGCAGTCTGATCGTCAATGTAGCGGCCTCTGTCGCCGCGTCCTCGCAGAATCTCGGTATCGGAGCAGCCGTTAATATCAGTGATGTGGACAACCGGATGGAGGCCGAAATTTCCGGCGCAGAGATCCAGGCGGATTCCGTAACCGGGAAGGCCAATACACAGACGCAGATCGTGTCTGTGGCAGGCGGCATTGGCGGCGGACAGAGATTCGGCGGCGCCGGTTCGGTCAGCTGGGATACACTCAGCAATAACAACATCGTTACGGTAGAGAACAGCCACATTACGGCCAATGCGGTAAAAGCGGAAGCTCTCAATCAGGCGCGTATCATCAATGTGGCCGGACAGCTCAGCGCCGGCGGCAATGCGGCCGGTCTGGCGCTGGCCTATAACGGCATGGACAATATGACCGGCGTGTATCTGAATGGCGGTTCGATCACCATAACGGACGCAGAGGAATCGTCGACCGGAACGGACGCTGTACCCGGCGGTTCGGCCGCCGGAGAGGCTGGGGAGGACCCGTCGATCGATTTGAATGCCAGCAATGAAGCGCATATCATCGCGATCGGGGCCGGTGTTTCCGCATCGTCCGGTCAGGTGGCGCTCAATGGCTCCATTGCCATCAATCAGGGGGCCAATTCCACGGAAGCTGTGATCGGTAATACGGCAGACACCGTGACGATTACCGGCGTGGAAAGCATTTCCGTTTCTGCTGCGGACAAGACGCAGAATACCTCCGCAGCCGGCGGCATTTCTGCATCTGTCGGTACGGCAGCTGCCGGCGGCGCTGTGGCATACAGTGATATCGGAGGCGCCAGCGGCGATTCTGAAAATGCCGGACAGAAGATCCGTGCAGAGATCAATCATGCAGAGATCACCACTGCAGCCGGTATGGAAGCCGGCAGTGCGGAAGCCGGCAGTGCGGAAACCGGCAGTACAGAAACCGGCGGTACAGAGGCCGGTGATGTGACGGCCGGCGGTACAGAGACCGGTGATGTGACGACCGGCGGTACGACTGATGATACGACCGGCGGTACGGCAGAAAGCAATGAAACGAAAGGCGCTGTGATCACCCTGTCCGCATCGGATCAGGCACAGATGGATACATATGCTGCGGGGGCGGCAGTGACCGGCGGAAGCATGGCGCTGGAGGGCGCTGCCGCGGCGTCGATGATCAATAAACAGGTTTCGGCGGGCATGACCGGTACGTCTATTGATTCCGCTTCGTCCGCCTCCGGGGCAGGGGCAGACCTGGCCATCACGGCGGATAATGCGTCTGAAATTGATTCGTATGCTGTGGTATTGGCAGGCTCCACTACCGGGGCGGTCGGGATCGGTCTCGGTGTCAACCGCATCGTGCAGGATACGGATGCCTTCATCGATGGCGGCACACAGAACGTAGCTGATGCAGAGGTCCGGGCGGTCGGGCAGCCGAAGATTACGGCTACAGGCGTCGGCGGTGCAGCCAGCGGGTCGGTGAGTCTCAGCGGTTCTGTGGGCATCAATATGGTGGCCAACAATGTCAGTGCGGCAGTCCGCAATGCGGAGATGTACAGCACCGGCAACGTGGGCGTTGTCGCGCAGAGCGACGAACAGATTGAAAACTATGCAGGTACCATCAGCGGTTCCGGGGCGATGGCTTTCGGGGCGACCGTGGCGGTCAATACCATCAGCGGAAATACGGCGGCCTCTGTGGAAAACAGTTCCATCACGGCAGAAGGCAATTCGGAGGATGCAGTAAAAGCAGAGAGCGGCATGGACGATGATGCCCTGATCTCCGGCGCCGTATCCGAAAAGTCCATTACTTCGGACAAGCTGCAGACAGGCCGGCAGGAAAATGAGGCCAAAGGACTGGTCGTGGACAGCTCGGCAACGCACAGTGTGGCTTCTGTACTGGCTACAATGGGAGGAAGCGGTACGGTAGCAGCGGTAGGTACAGTCAATGTCAATTCCATCGGCGGCAGTACGACTGCCAAAGTGACCAATACGGATATCAATGCGGCGGTCAATGCAGGCAGCGGCAACGATCTGACGGCTCCGGTGCAGGCGGGCGACGTGGCCGTGCGGGCTTCGGATTACACCAATTCGGCCGGAATCACCGTTGCCGCGGCAGGCAGTGGTACAGCTGCCATTGGTGCGGCCAGCGATACGGCCCTCATGAAGAGAAGAACGGAAGCCTCTGTGGAAGGAGGTTCCGGCAGAAACACGGCAAATGCCGGTGATTTCCAGGTGGAAGCCTATGCGGCTCAGGGAATTGCTCATGCAGCGGCCGGAGCTGCGGTATCTGGTATGGGCGGTGCGGCTGGTACAGTCCTCGTGGATAAACTGCAGAGTGAGACTGCTGCTGCAGTCCGCGATATGAATGTCAACTATACCGATCATGCTGCAGTCACCGCAGCCCATGCGGATCATGTATACGCAGGGCAGGGGACCATAGCCGCCGGTCAGGTCGGCGTAGGGCTGACGGTCAACGTGGTGAGCCAGGATTCCGCGGTCAGCACGGATGTGGAAAACAGCTCGTTCGCCCTGATCCGGGAGGTTCCGGCGGAGGGTTCGCCGGAGGCACCCGCAGAAGGTTCCGCGGAGGCGAACGCCGGGGATTCCTCTGAAGACACCGGGGTGGTGGATATCCGGGCAGAAAATACGAGTCATCTCGAAAATGTCATCGCTTCGGCAGGTGCCGGTGTATATACCGGCGTGAGCAGTGCGACTGCTGTCAATAATATGAAGCAGACGGTGTCGACTACGGTTTCTGATAGTACCATTGTGGCTGATTCTGTGGATATCCTGGCCCGGAGCAGTACGACCGTAGGGGCGAATATCGGAAATGCAGGCGCCGGAGCAGTGGGCGTCGGAGCTGGTGTCAGTGTCAATACCTTTGATGATGCAGTCAGTACGACCATTTCGGGAAAAACTCGGATTCAGGCGGAGAAGGCCGCTTCGATCCGTGCAGAAGAGGAACGGGATATTGCGCAGCTCGCAGTGAATGCCGCCGCAGGAGGCGTAGCTGCCGGGGCCAATATCATGGTGACGACAGTCAATGGAACCATTGATGATAGTGATACCACAAAAAAAATCGACGAGGCTAATAAGAATGGTCCTGATTTCAGCGGCTCCCTGACAGGGCTGTCTGAAGAAGAGAAGCAGGCCCTGAGTGATGCTTCGTCCCTGCAGGCGTCGGCAGGCGGCGGCCGGGACGAAGCCGGCGTGCATGTGAACATTGAAGGAGCGGATATTTCCTCGGCCGGTGCGCTGACTGTGGAGGCCTCCGAGGCCAATGATGCAGTTATAACGAACGCCAATGCAGCGGCAGGCGGTGCCAGCGCCAGTGCGTCGGTGGGGATCCTGGATGTGAACCATAAGACGGATGTGACGCTGAACAATTCTGATCTCGCCGGACAGTCTGTATCTGTAACAGCTGTGCAGAAAGATAAAAAAGACGGGATCACGCTGGAGGCCTATCAGGGAACAGCAGGTTTCGTAGGGGCGCTGGGTGCAGCCTATGCGGGACTTTCCACCTCCGGGGCCAGCGCTGTTAAGATGAATGGCGGTTCGATCCAGGCGGACACGATCCGGATGGAAGCGAAGGACAGCGCCTCGGCACATATCGATTCCTGGGCTGTTGCGGTCAGCGCAGGCATCACCGCCGGAGCACTGATTGCGGAGGCGGAAAACAACAGTGGTACAGCGGTAGAGATCGATCAGGGGGCACAGCTGACTTCGGATTCGGAAAGCGGCTCTGTGACCATCCTGTCGAACAAGGCCAATACCGTCTCGGTTGCCGCCCATCAGGTGAGCGATGGCCTGGTCAGTGGAAGCGGTATGTCGGCATCCGCCTCGGATACGGGCAGCAGCGTAGTGACCATCGGCAATGGCAATACAGTAAAAGCCGATACACTGAATGTCCGGGCACAGACCACATCGGAGATGACGGCGGAGGTTCTCGGCGTTGGCGGCGGACTGCTGGCTTCGGGCGCCCTCAATTTCGCATCGATCCATTCCGGCACGGAAGGAACGCATCTTCGTACGGAGGTGATCCTCGGACAGGACAATACCTTTGCTGCCAGAGAGGCCGCTTTTGAAGCGGAGGCCAATGTGACCCAGACTATGAAGATGCTGGCTCTGGGAATCAGCGGCGTCGTAAGTGGAAGCGGAAACAATACCGATTCGCAGACCTGGAGCGATGTGGCTGTGAAGACCGATGAAGAAACATCCGGTGAAAACACATATAAAGGCAAAACAGACGACAGCACGGGAGATTACTCCTTCGAGGCGCTCAATACCGCGAAGCAGACATCGCATGTACAGGGCGTCGATGTCGCCGGCGTTCTGACAACGGGAACCAATATTGCAGAAACGAAAGTTCACATGGATACGGATGTGGAGCTGAGAGGAAGCAAAACGGACAGCAGGATAGGCAATTTGTCTGCCAGAGCATCCGGATATGCAGATATTGAAAGCGAAGCCAATGGAGACGGCGGCGCGCTTGCAGATATCAGCCCCTATGCGGCCAAGGTGGACAATGACTTTACGTCCGATACGGATGTGACTCTTCGCGGTACGTGGAACGTTTCGGGTGAGCTGTCCGCTCAGGCGCTGAACGGCATGGATATCGATCTGGACGTCAATGCCGTACGGGCGGCCATCGTCGGCGGCAGCGGCACCTGGCTCCGTAATGCACTCCAGAATTCGGCGCTTGTCACGCTCGATGGGGCAGCGGTCACCACCGGCGGGGCACAGCGGTATACGGCGCAGAATCAGGTGCAGTACACCGGCAATATCAACGGCTCCGGCTATGGAGGCATTGGTGTACATGCCACGGATTATGCGGATGATCTTGATTTCGACGCCGGCGTGACGGTGAATAACAGCACGCTCCACACTACGGGCAGCGGCGGCATCACGGCACAGGCAACGACCGGGGGGACGATCTCCTCGAAGAACAGCCTGAAGTCGGCAGGGGTCATTCCCGTCGCTCTGGCATTCAGTAAGCATTCCATTGACTATGACAATGCGGTCAAAGTGGAGGGCAATTCGACGCTCACCACCGACAAGGCAGACAGCGACATCACTCTCGCTGCTGCGGATGATACGGATGTCAAGCTGGAGACCATCGCAGATACGCAGGGCGGCGCAGTCGGCGCTGCTTCTGCAGAAGCGGAAAATACGATGAACCGCAGCAACAAGATCACGCTTGGCAGCGGCTCCACCCTTCACAGCACGAATGACATCAATCTTTACGCCGGCGAGAATGCAGGCGGTGCGAAATCCGGCCTGAATCTGCAGGTGCTGGCCGATGCGTACAACAATACGGCGATCCCGGTCTATACGGATCCGAAGGTGAAGAATACCATGACGCAGGCCAATCAGGTCGAACTGGCCGGCACCGCGGAAAGCGTGCGCCATATCAATGCCAGCGCGGCCAAAGGCACGACAACGGTCACGGAATCGGCCCAGGAATACAAGATCTGGACCGGGACCGGAGGATCGGGCAGCGTGGCGTCTACCGCGTTCGGAGATACGATCGCCAGCGAAACGGCGGACAATTTTGTCAATGTGACCGGTTCGGTCACGGCAGGGATCCATAACAAGCTGGGCATCACCATCGGCGGCCGGACGACGACGCAGGCTCCGAGCTATACCGAGAATGAGACGGCTGTGGACGAAGTAGGCAGCTTCAACTATGGCGGCATTACGGTCAACGTTACGGAAGGCGACGAATGGTTTGATGCAGACAGCCTGAAGCCGGCGGACATGACGCTGGTGAATGGACTGATGGACCGCTACAACGAGGTCATGGGATATCTGCAGGCCTATGGCTCCAATAAGGATTCTGAAGCTTATAAAGCCTATGAAGCAGAGAAAAATCTGCTGCTCCTGGAAATGGAAAAAGCAGGCCTGGCGGAAAAATCCACCGATAATGGTGTGCTGACACCGCTGGAGTCGATCCCGCTTCCTGCCATTGAGATCCCGGATATCGTCGTATCCGGCGGCAATATCAATATCGATGCGGATCAGCTGAAGGGCACCGGCTCTCTCACCGCACAGGGCGCGCCGCAGCTTTCCATCACCAATACGAGCGATCTGTACCTGAAGGTGAATGATCTTACCATCAGTGACAACGGCGGCAGTGTCAATACGGCCGGTGTAAAGACGGATGGATTCAGCGGCACGATTACCAGTCCCGGCGTGACCGGCGAAACGCCGAAGATCACGATTTATGGGGCAAGCGCGGATTCCAGTGCTTTTGGTACGGACAAACATGTGCAGGCGGATATCGGAATCTTTGGAGATATCACCAATTCGGCCGGCGATATCGAGATCACCAGTGACAATTACAATATCCTTATGCAGGGCAGTGTCAACGGGCGGAACATCACGGTCGAAGCGACCAAGGGGGACGTCACGCAGACAAACAGCGAAGGACTGGTAAATATTGGAAATGACCCGATCGCCCGGCTGCAGTTCAACGAAACGGTAGCCAGGAAGATCCAGGAATATCTGTACAATACGAAAACAGACGGATCGGTGTCCTTTAATACATACAAGGACTATCTCGACTGGCTGGTCGGGACGGTGGGTGTTACCTTAAAGGAAATGGGCATTACCGAAGAAGAGTATAAGAATCCGGAGTCGCTTCTGAAGGATGAAAAAGCGGGAATCCTGGCAGGCGGCAACATCTATATCGATGCGGTGAATGTCAATATCGGCGGCCTGGTCCAGAGCGGCTACGGGACGTATGAAACGACGCTGACGGAAGCCGCAAAGGCGAAAGTGGATCAGATCACAAGTGACTGGAATGCCAGCCGGACTACACTGACCGATGCGGAAGTCATGGGGAACGACAAGTATCTCGTGAATAACGGCGGCGCGGTCTGGGACGATCAGCAGAAGGTCTGGAATTATGAGGTCAAGGTCTATTACAATCCGTCCACCGGCCAGCTCCTGACGGAAAGCGTGCGGCCCGAGGGCGGACAGATCCAGATCAGCGGCAAGGTTTCCAGTACCGGCGGCGGCCGCATCATGGCGATGGACGGCACCGCAGACATCCATATCGATACCACCGCGGTAGATAAAGATGTGAAGGTGAACAGTATCACCAACAATGACATCTCCGGACTGATCACCATTACGGACAAGAACCAGACGGACGCCGATGGGGATTATCTGGTGACGGAATACAAAAACGGAGCCTATCGCCAGTATTACACCGGAGACGACACGGCAAAGGTGGGATGGACAAGCGGCACGACCGACTATACGCCGGTAGCAGGATCTCAGTTTGCATGGACCGGCGGCGTCACCGGAGAACGGATTGAAGAGAAAACCTATCAGGAAGATTTCCTCTTCTGGGGCGCACTGGCCTATGACAAGAGCAGCACACTGCTGGCTCATATTGAACAGATCAATGCTAAGGATGATGTCAAGACAGGTAGCATCACCAGCGGGGACTCCGCAGAATCTCTTGCCAACGGCTCTCTCGTCACAGGCGGCTATAATGGCACCGGTGATATGCTTACTATCAACTGGGATTATTCGTCGAACGAAACCGGGACATCCACGGATCCCCATGTGAAAAAAGTGTATGACGGAATTGCCGGCAAGATTTTCGGCTATGGTGATTATATCTATACCTGGACGGAAACCAAGGGCGATCAGGTGGCGACGGCGACCGGCCTGAAGGCGGACAAGTCCATCGCTATCGGGTTTCTCGGCGGCGGGAACGGCTCCGGCAATATTTCCGTTTCCTCGGCGGGCGATATGCTTCTGAACGGTACGATCAGCAATGCCGCGGTCATTGACGGCAGCCATGCGGTCGCCGGGAAGGGGAACGTTTCGCTCACCAGCACCGGCGGCGGAATCCAGTCTGCCGGGCAGAATGCCATCGTTTCCGATGAGGTGCATCTCCAGGCCGGCAGCGATATCGCGGTGAACCATGAAGTCATCGGCGGAAGCGCTTCTGTAGATGCCGTATCGGAGAACGGCAGTGTGAGCTTTATCTCGTCCGGCGGAGACCTGCATATCAGTCAGGCCGCGGCCGGCGGCACGGAGGCGATCACTGCGGGGACCGGGAATGTCTATGTGGAAGCGTCCGGTAATATTCTGGATGCCCATACCTCCGGCAGCTATGCCGTGAAGGGGCAGCGCATCGATCTGGTCAGCAAAGGCGGCAGCATCGGTACGAAGGATAAGGCCCTGACGATCCTCGGCGGCAGTGAGCTGTACAGCTCTGACAGCATGTCCTCCAGTGTCAATGCCAGTGCCAGCGGAGATATCGTCCTGACCCAGACGGAAGGCAATATGCGGCTCGGGACCATTGTGAGTGACACGGGAGATGCGGTGCTGACTGTGGCAGACGGCAGCTTCGTGGATGCCCATCCCGGGGAAAATCAAAGCAGCAGCACGGCGGAAGACAAGATCGACCGCTGGCTGGAAAGCGGCCTGATCAGCAGTGCGGACAGCGCCGACAGCAAGGCGCAGGCGGCGGCAGATGCCAGGAAGGAGCGCGTAGACGCACTGACAGACCGGATGACGGCTCTTGCAGCAGAATCTGAGGGACACAGTGTAGACAGCTACAAAGCCGCTGCAGATTCTTTCTATAAAGATACAGGTATGCAGGCGGCAAAGGCAGAATATGTCGATGCCGTAACCAAGGCAGGCGAAAACGAGACAGCGATCCAGGAAGCCTATGATGCATATCAGGCAAAAGTGTCCGACTATTTCTCGGACAAAGGCTTCAGTGAAGACGAACAGGCGGCCATCACCAGTTATGCCGAAGTGGCAAACAGCGAGAACTATGGCTGGAGCCGGAATCAGCTGCTGTATGCGATCCAGGACAGCGTCATCAACAGTGAACCCGGTGATGTGCTGACGGTCGAAACGCCCAATGTGTCGGCACGGAATATCACGCTCCATGCGGCAGACGGCGGCATCGGCATTGACGGAGAGGCGCAGACGATTTCCTATGATACATTGAATGATGTGGAACATCTGAAGCTGCTGGCCAATGCGAAAGCCGGGGATCTTGAATGGGGTACGGACGACGTTACGGTCCGGCAGCAGCAGGCGATCACGGTACAGGTCACGGATGACAGCGGCAAAGTGGATGTACAGGGAAAGAGCAATGTATATCTGGCCGGTGTCAAGGATACGGATCTCGTGGTCTATGGCATCACTACCGAGGGAGATATCCGGCTGCAGGGGGATGCCGGCGTCCTGGTAAACGGTACGCTTACCGGTGTGGATCTCACGATTGCAGGCGGTACCGGAAGCATCGGTACGGCTGCTGATTATGTAGATACGAAGATTTCCGGTACGCTGGATGCCACCGCAGAACAGGATATCTATATCAGCCAGACCGGCGATCTGAACATCCTGTCCGCGGCGGCAGGCCATGATGCGAACTTCAAGGCGACCGGCAGCATTCTCATGCATGATGTGGAAGACAGCCTGGCGCAGGGCTATATCAATGCCGGCCATGTGCTGAATCTGACGGCGGACCGCGCGATCGGTACGGAAGAGACCGCTGTCCGTGTACTGGACAACGGTGCCGTTGTAAATGCAACGGCAGAAGATGGCATTTATCTCTCCGGCGTCACCGGTACAGGCTCGGAAGACCTCCTTGTTCTGGGGAACGTGGAGGGCAGCGGCCTTACGGTGACAAGTGTGAGCAATATTTCGCTGGGACGTGCAGAGGATCCTGAGACAGAGGCTCAGATCAAAACAGATGGGGATGTATCTGTGACCGCCGCCAAAGATATCGATCTTTCGAACGGAAGCATTGATATTGAGGCGGCTGACGGAACGCTGAATCTCAGAGCGGAAGACGGCAGTGTCATGCAGGATGCTTCTGCTCCTGGCATCCGGGCGCATACGGTCAATCTTGCAACAGCGGGCAGCCAGCTGCTGGAAGCGGCAGCCAACGACATTGCCAGCTTCATTGCAGCCGGACTGGGAGAAGACAGCAGCATCAGCGGAGATCTCCATTTGGTAAGCGGCGCTGAGAACGTGAATGTCGATTTCGGCGGCGTGGCCGATGGAATCACGGTACAGGACGGACATATTGCCATCACGCATACCGGCTCCGGTACGCTCACCGGTACGGGTATGGCTGAAACCGAAGCATCGGAGGAAGCCGGTGCGGACATCACCATGAACAGTGAAGGCAGCATCATTCAGGAAGGCAGCCTAAATGCCGGCGGAGATATCGGATTTACAGGCAAAGGCTCGATCACCGTCACCGGTGATGCGGCGGCAGATCAGAATGTGACCGCAGAGACGGAAGCAGGAGATATTGCCTTCGGCGGCAGTGTCGCGGCGACAGCCGGCAATGTGACAGCAGAGACAGATTCCGGAACCATTACGGTAACCGGAACCGCGACGGCCGGAACGGATATCGGCTTCACCAGCGGTGACGGCCAGATCAAAGTGACCGGCGATGCAACGGCCGGCCAGCATGTGAGTGCAGAGACGAAGACAGGAGATATTGCCTTCGGCGGCAGCATCACGGCGACGAACGGCAATGTGACAGCAGAAACGGGTTCCGGAACCATTACGGTGACGGAAACCACGACGGCCGGAACGGATATCGGTTTCACCAGCGGCAGCGGCTCGATCACGGTGGACGGC
>CAKMIA010000007.1 GCA_927353735.1 uncultured Veillonellaceae bacterium | reverse complement strand
CACAGAAATGTGTGTCCTTTTTCGTTGTGTCTGCACGGGAGGAAGGACGGCAGAGAGGGAGATTCCTGTATGGGAGCAGAGAGACGATTACAGGAGCCGGTGTCTGTATATGCGGGTGCCGGGAATTTTAATGTCTGTACCCTTTATTGAGAAGAAAAGAGGGATGAGAAAACGGCGGCATCACCGCGTTTCCTTTATTTTATCTATAATAAATATATTTTCTCTTATAAGAAGAGGCAGAGCCTGAGGCTCCGGTACAAACCACACAAAAAAGCGCCCATACAGGGGGCGCTTTTTCTGATGGGTACATACAGTCAGGCATCGGGATGAGTCAGCTCGAGGAGCTCTTCCATGGCTTCCGGCGTACGGATGCCGGGGTTCAGGAGGAACAGGTCCTGCGGCAGAAAGTGGACCCGGTTTTCCCGGACGGCCTTTACCTGCGACCAGGCAGGATTGTTCCGCATTTCCTCATTGAGCTTGTCGCTGATGGCATCTCTGTTGCCCATGGTGACGATGAAGATGATGTCCGGATCATCGGCGGCGAGCTGCTCGAGAGAGTAGGGCACCGTTTTGCCGGACACGTTCAGCTCCTTGTGGGCGGTCACCACGTTGGTCATATGCAGCGCTTCCGCCATGGCGGCGCAGATGGAAGAGGACGTTTCTGCGGTGACATCCTTTCCTGTGGCGCGGAGAATGGCGATCCGCACAGGCGGATATTGCGCACTCTTTTCCGTGACGGCCTTCATTTTCGCTTCATAGTCAGCGATGGCGGCGGCGGCCTGATCCTGGGTACCGTAGATTTCGCCGAGGAATTTCATGAGCGGCACATTGTCGTCGATGCCGTCATAGGTGACGAAAAGATAGGGGATCTGGCTGCTCTCCAGCAGGGATTTCAGGCGCTGGTTCTGGGTGGTTTCCCCGAGGACCAGATCCGGTGTGAGGGAAGCGAGCTTTTCCATGTCAATGTGCTGGGTCTGTCCCAGCTCCGGCAGACTGCGCGCTTCGTCGGGAATCGGATTTTTGGTGGTCGGCCGGGCAACGGGATGGCCTCCTACCGCAAAGGACAGATTGAGCAGCGGTGTGGTGAGCGGCACGATGCGCTGCGGCGTCGCCTTGACGGTGATGGTCTGGTCCTTGTAGGTATAGGTGGTCCCGGTCGCCGGTGCGGCCGTATCGGGACCGCAGGCGGTGAGGACCGCGGCGGCCGCAAGGGCCAGAACGAGTGCGACAGATTTTCTCATGAGAGCCTCCTTGTGTGATATCTGTTTGTATTGTAAATGCTTTCTGCGGAATTTCAAAGAAAAATGCCTCTGCCGGAGCAGAGGCAAAGAGGGACGCAGCGTCTGCGGTCCGATTATTTCAGCGCAGCGACCGCTTCGTTGGCGCGGTCTACATAGATATCGCGGATGGCGGCATTTTCACCGAGGCCGTGGAGATAGGTGTCGACGGTGAGCCCTTCCGCTTCCAGGATGCTCTTGTGGCTGTCCGGTTCGGAGCCTGCCATATCGTTGTTGGCGTGATCCCCGGCGACCATCATGATCGGCATCAGCGTGACGTGCTTGATGCCCTTTCTCTTCAGATGGGGAATGACGTCATCCAGATTCGGACGGCCTTCGACGGAGTAGACATATACATTGTTCAGGCCCAGTTCATGGATGCGGTCCTGAATGACGGAGTAGTACGCATTGGCCGGATGGGGCGTGCCGTGAGCCATGAGAAGAACGGCATCTTCAGGGCCGATTTTCGGGAACTGGGTGGAGAGAGCGTTCAGGAAATCCACGACCTGATCCGGTTCGCCTTCCGTTCCCTGGAAGTACATCAGCGGCGTAGCCAGGGAAATTTCCTTGAAATCCTGAGCATACTGCTTGGTGACGATGCTGTCATAGAGGTATTCCATGCCGGGGATGACATCGAGGGAGACTACAGCCACGCGGGTATAGCCTTCGGCCTTGAGTTTTTCAAAGGCTTCTTCCGGGGTCAGCTTCTGGATGCCTTCCTTGGCTTTTACACGGTCGATGATGATGTGGCTGGTGTAGGCTTCAAAGACAGGAATATCCGGATGGGCCTGCTGGATGGCTTTTTCCACGGCGTCGATGGTCTTGGCGCGGGTATCCGTATAGGTGGTGCCGAAGGTCATGACGAGGATGGCATCTTTATTTTCTTTGGAAGCCAGTGCCGGATTGCCGCCGGTCCATACGCCGATGGTGGAGGCTTCGCGGAGAGCGGGGGTGACGTCCCGGACCTCGGAGCTGAGTTCATACGCGCTGACGTTCAGGCTGAGTGCCGCCGTGCAGAGTGCCGCCATGGAAAGGGAGAGAAGCGTTTTCATGTTACTTTTCATAGAAAGTCCTCCTTCTACGCTGAAATCATTCGCGTATGCCGGGCTTTCCCTATACCGTTTCCGGTTCCCGGCATGCGTTGTTCCGCAGGGATTCCTGTGATGTTTTTATATTAATGGTTTTGTAGAATAATGTCAATGAAAAATTATAAAAAGATAAGAAATGGGATACACCAAAGATGAAACAGGACAGACAGGCACGGTGTTTTCCGGAGGGAGCGTGGTAGGGGCGAAAGGCCGCCGGAACCGGCATAAGAATTCATTTTTGAATTTTCAGAAATATATGAATCCATATTAGAAAAACAGGAAGAAAAATGAGAAAATAATATTTTAGAATAAAGGAACAGCTCTTAGAACTAAAACAGAAAAAATCCCGTAAATATCGATAAAAATAGAAATAAACGAAAATAATTCTCATGTATAGATAAAATATAGAACAGGTAATAGAAATTGTTATCAATTCAAAAATTAGAAAATTATAGACAAATTAGAAAATGACTGGTATAGTAAGGACGGTATAACGTCCCGGGCAGAGCCGGAGGAAACATGGACACCCGGCGCAGGATCTCGGGACGGATGTTTTCCGTCGTTTTTTGCAAAGGAGCGAAGAACCATGAAAAAAATGTTGGCCATGGCAGCGGCAGCTGCACTGGCAGCCGGTGCTTCCGTATCGGCCGCCAATCCGTTTTCCGATGTAAATCCGTCTGACTGGGCGTATCAGGCTGTAGAAGACCTGTCCGCAGAGGGCATCGTGGAAGGCTATCCGGACGGCACCTTCGGCGGCCAGAAGAACATCACCCGTTACGAAATGGCGCAGATCATTGCCCGCCTGATGGCAAAGGAAGACCAGTACAATGCGGAACAGCGAGCCACCATCGATAAGCTCGCTGCAGAATATGCCGATGAACTGGACAGCCTCGGCGTACGTGTATCCAATCTGGAAAAGAAAGTGGGCAACATCTCCTGGAGCGGCGATGCCCGCATGCAGTATCAGGATCACGGAGACTCCGGTGAGGACTCCTGGGGCGCCCGTGCCCGCATCAATGTGTCCGGCCAGGTCAATGACAAGGTCACCGTGGAAGGCCGTCTCGTGGCAGAATCGGACCTGAAGGGCAATGACGCGTATGTTGACGGGGCAGACGACGGCAATGTCATCATGGACCGCGTTCATGTGGTATATACGCCGAGTGATGCCTTTTTCATCGATATGGGCCGCACCGGCGTGGGCCTGTCCCAGACGGGCATCTTCATGGATGAGGACGGCATATTCGACGGCATCACCGCCGGTTACGGCACGGACAGCTTCTTTGCCCAGGCCGGCTTCGGGCGCTTTGACGGTGGAACGGAAGAATTTAACCTGCATGATTATGACGCCTGGTTCGTCAAGGCCGGCGGTCAGATCGCCAATACGGTCGATCTGTCTGCGTTCTATTTACAGTATCAGAGCGAAGGCAAACCGAAACCCGCTTCGTACGTGGATGACGTAGCCGTGTGGGGCGTGGGCGCCGCCATTCCGCTGGGCAGCCAGTTTGTCATTGACGGCGATTATATCAAACATGCCGACGATGTGACCGATGACGCTTCCCTGTGGACCGCAGGCCTGACCTACGGCGAAGTGGATACGGAAGCGCCGGGCTCTTTCTCTCTGGGCGTTCACTATGCGGATGTGGATGCCGGTGCCTATCTGGGCGGCAATTCCGCATGGGACATGACGGACCAGCTGGAATATTCCCTGACGAAGGGCGCTAAATTCTGGATGGCCAAGGCCGGTGTGGCAGTCATGCAGAATGTGGAACTGGATGCGTACTACTACTTCGCCGGAGAATCCAAAACGGCCGGAGAAGCAGATCCGGATGATACCTTCGGCATCGAGCTGAATTATTTCTTCTGATACAGAAAGCGGCAGCTGCCGGCAGGACACGAAAAAGACAGGAATGGAATTCCTGTCTTTTTTTTGCGTTTATTGACGCGGTACGGGCACGGCTTCCTTCAGACGGAAGGACCAGAGGCAGAGCGCCTCCACGGGCTTCCGGAAGATCCGTTCCGCGGCTGCGCCGTAGATCTGGAGCTGGCGGTGATAATGGTCCCGCAGCTGCGCGGCATCCGCCACGTGATCGGTTTTGTAGTCGATCACCGTGAGGCGTCCGTCCTTTTCGAGGAGGCAGTCCATGGCGCCCTGAAGGAAAATGGTCTCCTCCGGCCCGCAGTCCGGGTAAAAGGCCCGGGCGGGGAGAAGGAGGGAAAAGGGCATTTCCTTCCGGATGACGGAGGCAGTCCGCATGAGCTCGCCCAGCGGGCTCTGCAGGAAGGCCAGAATGTCATATACAGGGCGGCCGCCGCGGCTGCTTCCAAGGAGGATGCGCGATTCCTCCTCAGTGAAGCGGCGGAGCGCTGTGAGGCGGGTAATCTCTTCGGAAATGGCGGCCGGATCAGCGGGCAGCCGGGCCAGATCGAGCTGTTCCATGGCCTTGTGCATGAGCGTGCCATAGACGGCGCCGCTGTACCGGTCGACCTCTTCCGCCAGAAAGGCGGGCGGCGCGGCGAAATCCGGCGGGAGCGGGCTTTTTTCGGGGATCTCCTCGGCGAGGAGGCGGGAGGGCATGTCCTCCTCCTTGTCGGCTTCCGCCAGCTGGACCGCCGCGGTGGCAGTGAGCTTGGCCGGCGCCTGCACCGCACCGGGATGGCCGTAGGTCCAGCGGAGCTGCCGGTCGAGCCATTCCGGCGCGGGAGCGGCGGGGGCACGGAGGAACTGCGCTGCGGCGGTGCTGTCCTCCGGATGGAGCGTTTCCGCCATTTCCTCGGTCTCGCCCGGCTTAAGATAGTCTCCCACGGGATGGAGCTGGAAATGGAACCGGGGTGCCGCATCCTTTTCCTCAACCACGTAGGCGGGGCTGCCGGAGACATGCTGCCAGAGGCTCTCCATGGTGCGGCTCCGCGCGGCGGCAGGGATGATCCAGTCGAGGAAGCACCGCGCCGAGGTGATGCGCCACGACGGGAGCGGCGTGAGCTCCCGGCTGCTGCCCTCGAGGCCCTGTGTCCACGACCGGAGCGCCGCGGCGCCGTTTTTCACGGAGCCGGTGATGATGAGGCGGTCCCGGGCGCGGGTCATGGCCACATAGAGCAGGCGCGCTTCCTCGGCGAGGCTTTCCCGCAGGATGGACTGGCGCACGGCGTACCAGCGGAGCGTGGGCCAGCGGCAGAGATCGTCCCGGTCGAAGCGCTGGAGGCCGAGGCCCTGCGTCTTGTGGAGGAGGGCGATCTGGTCGAGGTCCTTCAGATTGAACCGGGACCCCGTGCCGGCGAGGAAGACCACCGGGAACTCGAGGCCCTTGCTCTTGTGGATGGTCATGATGCGCACCGCATCGGCCTCCATGGGAGGCGCGGCGGTCTGGCGCAGGCGGGAGCTGCTGTCGGCGGTCTGCTGCAGGTAGGTGAGGAACCGGTAGAGGCCGCTGATGGACTGCTCGTCCCATGTGCGGGCCGTCTCGTAGAAGGCATCGAGGCGGGCCCGGCGGAAGGCGCTGTCCGGAAGGCCTGACAGATAAGACAGATAGTCCGTATCGCGGAGGATGGTCTCAATGAGCGGCGCCGCGCCGGTCTGCCGGGACAGGGCGTGCCAGCGGCGGTACCGGTCGAGGAAGCGGATTACCCGCAGAGCCTGTCCGCTCCGGAGCAGCTCCGACGCCTGATGGAGCGCTTCCCAGAGGGAGGTGCGGTTCTGCAGACGCAGCCGGGCGAGGGATTCCTCATCGAGGCCGACGAAATAGGAGCGGAGGACGGCGGCGAGCGCCAGATCCTGCCGGGGATTGTCGATGATCCGGAGCAGCGCCCACAGGATCTGTACCTCCGTGGAGGCAAAGAAATCATCGGTCTGGCTGCACACGGCGGGGATATTCTGATCGCGGAGCGCCTGCAGGAGCAGCGGCGCCTTCCGGTCGACCGCGCGGAGCAGGATGACGATGTCCCCGTAGCGGATGGGGCGGAAGGTCCCGTCCTTTTCCATGACCTGCGCGCCGTCCCGGAAAAAGCCGGCGATGCGACCGGCGATCATCCGCGCTTCCAGATCGGTCTTGTCCAGATCTTCGCCGGTCTCCTCTTCCTTTTCGGACTGGTCGGCCAGATCGAGGAGCTCGATGTCCGTTCCGCCGCCGATATATGAGTCCGGGGGTGCCCCTGCGCTGCGGCCGGGATGGAGCGCTTCGGCGTCGCCGTAGTCCAGCTCCAGCGCCGTGCGGCCTCCTTCCGTGCGGAGAAGCTGGCGGAAGATGAAATTGACGGCGGAGAGCACCGCAGGATCGCTGCGGAAATTCTGGTTCAGGTCGATGCGACGCCCGGTGCCGTTCTCCCGGAAGCCGGTGTATTTGGTGAGGAAAATGCCCGGGTCTGCCTGGCGGAACCGGTAGATGCTCTGCTTGATGTCCCCTACGAGGAAGCGGTTCTTCCCGTCGGAAATGAGAGCGGTGATGAGCTCCTGCAGGTCATTCGTGTCCTGGTATTCATCCACCATGACCTCCCGGTATTTCTTCTGCAGCGCCAGCGCCGTCTCGGAACGGACCGGGTGGTCCGGCGTGCTGCTCTTGTCGAGGAGCAGGGAGAGCACGAGGTGCTCCGTATCGTTGAATTCCAGCAGTCCTTCCTTTTTCTTGCGCTGTTCATAAGCGTCGGAGAAATCGAGGAGCACCTCCGAGAGCACCTCCGCCAGCGGCCGGGTGGCGGCAAGGTCGGAGACCCACTGCGCATCGGGAATGGAGAAGCAGCTTTCCGCCAGGTCCTTCACCTCTTTTTTGACGCTGTCCCGGAGCGTCTGGATCTCCCCTTTCAGCTCGTCGAAGCGGAGCGGGTCCAGGGACTGGGCACGGCGCACGGCGGGCAGGCGGCCGAAGATATCCATGGAGAGGAGGCGGCGCCAGCTGCTCCAGGTCTCTCCGTCCTCAGTGAGGAGCAGAGTGAGCGCCGTATGTTCCGTGCCGAGGGCATCGCGGTAGGGAGCCAGGGCTTCGTCCTCGTCGGCGAGCTGGACGATGCGATGGTACCGGCTGCACCAGGCGCGGGCCTTGTCCCGGAAATCGGCGAGGAGCTCCGCGGTCCACGGGAAATCATCGGGGCCGGCAGCGCCGGAATCCTCATAGGGCAGCGGGAACCGGCGGAGAAAGTCCTCCGGGAAGGCCAGCGACCGGGAGAAGCTGTAGATGCGGAGAATTTCACTGCGGAGCTTCTCATCCTCATAGCCGGAGGAGAAAAGGCCGGTCAGGTCGCGGAAGCGGGGGTCGTCCTTTTCATACCACCGGAGAAGCACCCCGGACAGCACGTCCTCCTGCAGGAGCTTCTTTTCATTGTCATCGGAGAGGATGCGGAAGTTCGGATCGATGTCGAGCAGGTAGAAATACTGGCGGAGCACGGACTGGCAGAAGGCGTCGATGGTGGAGATGGAGGCGCTGCCGAGAAGGGTGAGCTGCCGCTGGAGCCACGCCGCGCGGCGGGCATTTTCCTCCGAAGGACGGGCTTCCAGCGCTCTGGCGGCCTCTGACAGACGATCCGAGAGGGAGGCACCCACGCGGCTCCGCATTTCTGCCGCGGCGGAGCGGGTGAAGGTGAGCACCAGAAAGGCGTTCACGTCCACCGGGTCCTCCGGATCGGTGATGCGCCGGAGGATGCGCTCCACCAGCACGGCGGTCTTGCCGCTTCCGGCAGCGGCGGAGAGGAGCAGATCGCTGCCCCGCGCATTGAGCGCTTCCTCCTGCGCCGGGGTCCATTTCATGGCGCTCATGGCTGTTCCTCCTTTCCTGCGTCCGCGAGAAGTGTTTTCCGGATCTCTCCGTCGCGGGCGGAGGGGAGATCCTCATACCGGTTGTCCCGGAATTTCAGATCGAAGCGGCAGATGCTCCGGTAGTCGCACCACTGGCACGGCGTCTGCCCTTTATAGCGGACGGGGCGGATGGGGAAGCGGCCCCGGCGGAGCTCGCCGTACAGGCCGGTGAGGCGGCGCTTCACCGTATCGAAGAGCGCCCGCATTTCCTCCATGGTGAGCACCGGCGCGGTGGACTTGTAGCCGCCGCTCTTTTTATAGCCTACGGGAAGGACGGAGTCCTCCGTGCCCAGCCGGCTGTCGAGGGCGGAGAGGATCGCATCATCCGCGAGAAAATAGCCGCGGAGGCCTTTGGGCGGGGCGGCCGGGACGCCCCCGGCGGGTACGGCGACGCTCCGGGTGCCGCTCTGTAAATAGATGTAGAGCAGGGCCCCCGGCAGGAGCGGCTCATTACTGCTTTCCAGCACGGCCATCAGGTAGGTGATGAGCTGGAGGCGGTAGCCGGCGGTGATCTCCGCCAGCGTGAGGTCCGGCGTGCCGGTCTTGTAGTCGGTGACGACCGCTGCGCCGGCGGCGTGGTCCACGCGGTCGATGTGGCATTCAATGAGGAAATCCGACCGGGCGTCCGCTTCCAGACGGAGGCGGAAGGTGCTCTCCATGGCGACCGTATCGGCGCTGCTGCTGCGGCTCCAGTCGCGGAGGCGGCGCAGGGTGGAGCGGAAGGTGTGGTCCAGCGCGCGCCGGGTGTACTGCGCGGCCGCGTCGGAGAGGAGCGCTCCCGATTTGACCCGCGGCGCCACCTTGTCCGCAATGGAGGCGGCGAGGCTGTCGATGTCCGCGTCGGTGGCATCCCGCCACTGTTTCCGCTGCTGTTTCAGGCATTCCCCGAAGCTGTGGAGGCCGGCGTGGAGATAATTGCCGTAGTCCCGGGAGTCGAGGCGGCTCTGGTCGCGGTCCTCCAGATGCAGGCCGTACCGCAGGAAATACTGGTAGGGGCAGCGGCGGTAGGTCTCCAGCTGGGATACGGAGAGCTTCACGGGTTTCCGCTTCAGGAAGAGCTGGCGCACCACGTCAGGGGGCAGCTCCGCCGACACATTCCGATAGGAGAAGCCCTGCACCTTCCGCGTGAGGAGACGCGCCGTTTCCGGCCGGGCAAGGGCCCAGGAGCGGAGCTGATCCCACAGGGAGCCGGGCGTCGGCACAGCCTCCCGGAGCACCCCCGGCAGGAGGGACAGGGCCTGTTCGGGATTTACGAGGAAGGACGGATCGTCCGTATCCGGCGCGGGAAGCGCCGCCTGACGGGCCGCGGTGGTGTAGCCGAGGGCTTCCATGCGGGCCACGCACGGCGAGAGCGCCGCGGCGTTGCCGTCATTGTCGGAGGAGGACCAGGAAATGTAGAGGGCCTGCCGCGCCCGGGTGAGGGCGAGATAGGTATAGAATTCCTCCTGATAGATGAGGGACATCAGTCCCGGGCCGACGGTGAGGCCGCCCTGGGAGCGGAGCGTCCGCGTTTCCGCCTCGGAGAGGAGGCCCGATTCCTCGATGCGTGCCGGAAATTCTCCTTCGGCGGCGCCGAGAAGAAAGACCGCCTTGCCTTCCATGGCGTAGCCCCGGTCCACCGTGGTGACGGTCACATGGTCCAGCGTGGGCGGGATCATGGAGAAGGTCAGCGAGGCCAGCCCGTCCTCCGCCATGGACAGAAATTCCGCGGCGGGCACGGCGTCATCTCCGGCGGCCTTCACCAGATCGTCCAGCAGAAGGAGCAGCTTTTTCCACACCTGCACGTGGGGCCGCTCCTTCGTCTCCGAGTAGGCCGCCTCATCCCAGCGGGCGAGCGTGTCCGGCACGCCCTCCGCCATGAGCCGGCGGTAGAGCACGGCGCACTTGTCCCGCACGGTTTTGGCAGTGCGCCATTCGTCCTCGAGGGGGATGAGGAACTGCAGGAGCTTTTCCCGGCAGCGGTTCATGCTGTTCAGCTCCTCCAGCTCCTGCGGTGTGGGCATATCGTTGTCGCTTTCCAGATGGAAGGGATGATGGAATTTCCACACCGACTGCCACTGGCTGCGGCGGATGCCAACGCAGAGCACGTAATTTTCGAGCCGGTCCACTTCCTCCGGGCTGAAGGTGCGGAGCAGGTCCGTCTTCAGGATCTGGAAGAGCAGCTCCTTCGTCCAGCCTTGCCACGGCCCCTTTTCCCCGGCGGCGAGGAAGCGGAGCAGCGCGTCCGTGAGGACCACCAGAGGATGATTCTTCATGGAGCGCCGCCGGTCGATGAAGGCGGGAATATGGCACGCCTCAAAGCTGCGGCGCACGATGTCGGCGTAGGCGTCGGCATTGCGGAGCAGCACGAGGATGTCCCGCCAGCGGAAGCCCTTTTCCCGCACGAGGAGGGCGATGCGCCGGGCGGCGTCATCCGCCTCGGCCTGCCGGGATGGCGCCTCGGTCACGTAGACGCCCTGCTCGGGGAGCGTCCTCGTGGCGGAGGGATAGCGGCAGGGGCCTGGGAAGGGGCGGAAGAACTGCTCCGCCAGCTCACGCACGCGGGGACAGGTGTAGCGGTGGGGCTCGGTGAGAACGATGCGGTCAGATCGGCCGGCGGCTTTCTCGAGGGCTTCCCACATGCGGTACGGCCGGTCGAAGAGCGTGTAGCCGGCGGCCTGCTCCGGCGCATCCATGGGGAGCGTGACGGTCACGTCCTTCGTCGTACGGATGAGAGCGGACACGATGGCCAGCTCCTGCGGGATCATGCCATTGAAGCCGTCGATCCATACGGCGGACCGGCGGAGCTGTTCCGATTTCGGGATATCCTCGGCGAGCTTGTCGTAGATGTTGCCGCGGTAGCGGAAATGGTCCCGGAGATAGGCGTGGTAGGCCGTGAAGAGAAAGGACAGGTCGGCGAGCTTCCGCCCCAGCGGCGTGTCGCCCTCCGCCCGGGCAGCGGCTTCCAGATCGGGCTCGCGTACTTGAAAGGAATCGAGCTGGTGGAAAAAGGCGGTGAGCGTCCCCGCGAAATGGGGCTGACGGGCAGCCTCGCGGATCATGCGGAATTCTCCGGCGTGAGCCGTGAGGAGGCGCCGCAGGATGAGCTGCTGCACCAGCGGCGAGAGGGCCTCGCTGGCGTCCTCGTGGAGCTCCTGAAAGACCCGGTAGGACAGGCGGGCGAAGCCGCACACCGTGACGTCTGCGAAGCCGCCGCCGGGAAATGCCGCGGCCAGCATGGATTCCGCGCGGTACGTGGCCTGATCGGGGACGATGAAAAAGGCGGTCCGGCCGGGTTCTTCCTCCATGTAGCGGGCGATATCCGCGCAGCAGCGGGTGGTCTTGCCCGTTCCGGCGCGTCCGAAAATGAAATGGAGAGACATGAGAGGCTCCTTTCGTGAAATCGAATTATTTTTTCTTATTATATAAGGGAACAGCCCGCAGGGAAACGGGCCGGGGCGCGCCGGGCTGTTCCGGACGGCCGGAGGGAACGCTTGGAAAATCATTTTGGGGAAAAGGAAAATAAAAAACAGGGAAATTTTTCGGGAAAATCATGGTATATGATTTTGATATATAAGGGTGCCGTTTTCCGTATAATCACAAAAAACGGAGGCAATTGAGAATGACAGAAAAGAAATTCACCGCGGATTTCCGGCGGCGCCGTCGGCGGCGGAGGCAGTTATTCACAGAAGACACGGTGAATAGATGATTCTCAATGCACACACCAGATGTGATAAGGACTCCGTTTTGTCAATACCATATCTTGCGTTTTAGGGAAATTTTATCATAGACAGGGGCGGTTATCTCCCGTATAATGAGACTCGTAACGAAGCGGCGGGGCCCTTTCCGGTCCCGCTTTATCATGAAAAATATAAGGGGAGGATTTGCAATGGAGGTCATCAAGCGCGACGGCACAAAGGTGCCGTTCCAGAAAGAGAAAATCGCCATCGCCATCGAAAAGGCCATGAACAGCGCCAGCGGCATTTATCAGGCAGGCGTTGCAGACAAGATCGCATCGGAGATCGAGGAATATGCCCGCGGACTGGGTCATTCCATGACGATCTATTCCATCGAGGATCAGGTCTACTACAAGCTGCTGGACAACAACAATCCCGCTACCGCACGGGCCTATGAAAACTACAAGGCCATGCAGTCGTTCAAGCGCCACATCAATACGACCGACGATGACATTCTCGGACTGATCCGTCAGACCAACGTGGCGGTCATGGATGAAAACTCCAACAAAAATTCCCACGTGGTCTCCACGCAGCGCGACCTCATTGCCGGGGAAGTCTCCAAGGATATTGCCCGCAGAAAGCTGATCCCGCTGGATATCGTACAGGCTCACGACAGCGGCGCCATCCATTTCCATGATATGGACTACATCATTCAGCCGATGTTCAACTGCTGCCTCATCAATCTGGAGGATATGCTCCAGAACGGCACGGTCATTAACGGCAAGAAGATCGATACGCCGAAATCGTTCCAGGTGGCCTGCACGGTGACCACCCAGATCATCGCACAGGTGGCGAGCGGCCAGTACGGCGGCCAGAGCATCAACGGCGTGGACCGCATCCTCGCTCCCTTCGTGCGCAAGTCCTATGAAAAATATCTGAAAGCGGTCATCGAGGAGCAGAAGGATATCTACGGCATCGAGCCGGATATGAAAAAGGCCGAGGAAGTGGCCTGGAAGCGCACCCGCAAGGAAGTGAAGGACGGCATCCAGACCATCCAGTACCAGATCAATACGCTCATGACCACGAACGGACAGGCTCCGTTTGTGACGCTCTTCATGTATTTCCAGCCGGACTACGAATACGCAAAGGAAGCGGCGATGATCGACGAGGAGATCCTCGAACAGCGCCTGCAGGGCATCAAGAACGAACAGGATGTGTATGTCACCCCGGCGTTCCCGAAGCTGATCTATGTACTGGATGAACACAATGTGCATCCCGATTCCCCGTATTACTACCTGACGGAGCTGGCGGCGAAATGCACGGCCAAGCGCATGTATCCGGACTACATCTCCGCGAAGAAAATGCGCGAGATCTATGAAGGCAACGTATTCAGCCCCATGGGCTGCCGCTCCTTCCTCTCTCCGTGGAAGAACAAGGAAGGCAAATACGTCTGGGACGGCCGCTTCAATATGGGCGTCGTTTCCATCAACCTGCCGCAGATCGGCATTCTGGCCCGCGGCGATGAAAAGAAATTCTTCGAGATCCTCGACAAGCGTCTGGAACTGTGCCACAAGGCGCTGCTTCTCCGGTATGACCTGCTGAAGGACATCACCAGCGACGTGTCCCCGATCCACTGGCAGTACGGCGCCATTGCCCGTCTGAAGAAGGGCGAAAAGATCTATCCGCTCCTCCAGAACGGCTATGCCACGCTGTCCCTCGGCTACATCGGCATTTATGAAGCATCCGTCCTCATCACGGGCGAAAGCCACACCACGCCGGAAGGCGAAAAGTTCGCGCTGAAGATCATTCACCGCCTGAGAGACGCCGTGGATGCCTGGAAGAAGGAAAGCGGCCTCGGCTTCGCGCTCTACGGCACGCCCGCAGAAAGCCTGACGAACCGTTTCTGCGCCATCGACAAGGCGCGCTTCGGCGAGATCAAGGACGTCACCGACAAGGGCTACTACACGAACAGCTATCACGTGGATGTACGCGAGCCCATCAACGTATTCGATAAATTCCGCTTCGAGGCGCAGTTCCAGAAGGTTTCCACCGGCGGCTGCATCTCCTACGTGGAAATCCCGAACATGACGAACAACGTGGAAGCGGTGCTCACCATGGTGCGCTTCATCTACGACAACATCTGCTACGGCGAATTCAATACGAAATCCGACTACTGCCACGTATGCGGCTTCGACGGCGAGATCATCTGCAACGATGACAACGAATGGGAATGCCCGCGCTGCCACAACAAGGACAGAAACAAGCTGACCGTCATCCGCCGTACCTGCGGCTATCTCGGTGAAAATTTCTGGAATGAGGGACGGACGAAGGAAATCAAATCCCGCGTCCTGCACATCTGATGCGGTACGGACAGATCCGGCGGTATGATATCGCCAACGGCGTCGGCATCCGGACTTCCATCTTCGTGACCGGATGCACACGGCACTGCCCGGAGTGCTTCAATGTGGAATATCAGGATTTTCAGGCAGGCCAGCTCTGGACCGACAAGGAAACGGAACAGGTCATCCAGTACATGAAGGATGACAACGTGGCGGGCCTCACGCTCCTCGGCGGCGAACCCATGCAGAATGCGGAAGGCCTCACAGAGGTGGTGCGCGCCGTGAAAAAGGCGGTGCAGAAATCTATCTGGGTCTATTCGGGCTATCAGTGGGATGAGATCCTCGCCGATCCGGTGAAAAAGGCGCTTCTCCAGGAATGCGACGTCCTCGTGGACGGCCCCTTTGTGGATGCCCTGAAAGATCCCATGCTCCGCTTCCGGGGTTCCTCCAACCAGCGGGTCATCGATATCCAGCAGTCTCTCGCGGCAGGACAGATCGTGCTCTACCGGGATGAGATCACCGGCGATGTGATGTAAGATAAATACAGACTCTGTAAGGAGTCTGTATTTTTTTATGGTCAAAAATAAAATTTTGAGGGATACCTGTTTTTCTATTGACAAATCTCGATGTATTGGATATACTGCCAGTATAAGATATTCATAAAAATCGATTTACAGCGGAGATCCCGCTGATGAAAAAAAGGAGGAATCATTATGTCTCTCAATGGTAAACAGGTCACTGATTTCAGCGTCAAAGCCTATCAGAACGGTGAATTCATCGATGTCACCCAGGAAGATCTGAAAGGCAAGTGGAGCGTGCTCTTCTTCTATCCGGCGGACTTTACCTTCGTATGCCCGACGGAACTGGCAGATCTGCAGGACAAATATGAAGACTTCAAGAAGATTAACTGCGAGATCTATTCCGTATCCTGCGACACCCATTTCGTGCACAAGGCATGGCATGAATCGTCCGACCGCATCGGCAAGGTGGAATATCCGATGATCGGCGATCCTACCGGCGTCCTGTCCAAGGATCTCGATGTATACATCGAAGCGGCAGGCCAGACGGAACGCGGCACTTTCGTTATCAATCCGGAAGGCAAGGTCGTGCTCTACGAAGTGAGCGCAGGCAATATCGGCCGCAATGCGGATGAACTCTTCCGCAAGGTACAGGCAGCACAGTTCGTGTATGAACACGGCGACGAAGTCTGCCCGGCCAAATGGCATCCCGGTGAAGAGACCCTGAAACCGTCCTTCGATCTGGTTGGCAAGCTGTAAGAGAGAGGAGAGGCATCATGAACCATTTCTATGATGCCGTAATAGTCGGCGGAGGTCCTGCGGGGCTGTCCGCCGCTATTTATCTGTCGAGAGCGCAGTTCCGCGTGCTGGTCATCGAGAAGGAAAAAATCGGCGGCCAGATCACGATCACCGGGGAAGTGGTGAACTACCCGGGCATCCTCAAGACAGACGGCACAAAACTGACGGAAGCCATGCACCGGCAGGCGGAAAATTTCGGTGCGGAATTCAAGATCGCCCAGGTGACCGGACTGGACCTGGACGGCGATTACAAGACGGTCCGCACGGACTGCGGCGAGGTGAAGACCCTCGGGCTGGTCTATGCGGCGGGCGCTCATCCGCGTCTGGCCGGATTTGCCGGCGAGGAGACCTTCCGGGGGCACGGCGTGGCCTACTGCGCCACCTGCGACGGGGAGTTCTTCACGGATAAGGAGATCTTCGTCATCGGCGGCGGTTTTGCCGCAGTGGAAGAGGGGCTTTTCCTCACCCGTTACGGCAAAAAGGTGATCATGCTGGTCCGCGGCGATGATTTTTCCATCCAGGCACCGGTGGTGGAGGAAGTGAAGAACCATCCGAAGATCGAGGTCCGCTATCATACGGAAGTGGTCCGTGTGGAAGGCGACAGCGCCGTCCGCGCCGTGACCATCCGGGACCGGAAGACCGGCGCGGAGGAGACCTTCCGCGCCGCCTCCGGCGACAACTACGGGGTCTTCGTCTTTGCAGGCTATGCACCGGAAAATGAACTGATCAAGGGACTGGTGGAGCTGAATCCCCAGGGTTATGTCATCACTGACCGGGATCAGAAAACGAATGTGGACGGCGTCTATGCCGCGGGGGATATCTGCGTGAAGAACCTCCGTCAGGTGGTCACTGCCGTATCCGACGGGGCCATTGCAGCCACGTCGCTGGAAAAATATCTGGGCGGCCAGTACCGGAAGCTCGGCCTGAAGCGGGAACCGGTCAAAAAAGCGACGCCGAAGGCGGAAGAGGCCAAAGCAGCGCCGAAGGCAGCGGCCGGGGCTTTCCTTGACGACAATATCCGGCAGGCGCTCGCGCCGGTATTCGCCCGGTTCACCCGTCCCATCGTGCTGCGCCTGTTCGAGGATGACAGCCGCGCTTCGGCGGAGAACCGCCGGATGCTGGAGGAGCTGGCTTCCCTCACGGACAAGATCCGTACGGATTTCGTACCGGCTTCCGGTCCGGAAAACAAGCACACCATCGCCGTGTGCCGCGAGGACGGCACCGATCTGGGGCTGCGCTTCCACGGCGTGCCCGGCGGCCACGAATTCAATTCCTTCGTGCTGGCCATGTACAATGCGGCCGGTCCGGGACAGGATGTGGGCGCTGAAAACCAGAAGCGCATCGAGTCCATCGACCGGCCCATCCATGTGCAGATCGCTGTATCGCTGTCCTGCACCATGTGCCCGGACCTGGTGGCCGCGGCGGAACGGATCGCCGCCGGCAATGACAATGTGATGGTGGACGTCTACGATTTCCAGTATTATCCGGAAATGAAGGAAAAATACAATATCATGAGCGTGCCCTGCATGATCGTGAACGGCACGGATGTGCATTTCGGCAAGAAATCACTGACGCAGCTGCTCGATCTGTTCGGAGCCTGAATAAAAAAGCCGCTTTCTGAGGAAGGCGGCTTTTTTATTGCCTAAATTTTTCATAAAGAGTCAGAAACTGTCTTGAAATATACAAGTAGAATGATATATAATTTTTACATAGAGAAATTATAAAGAAAAAGATTTATAATTAAAACGAAAATATAAACATCAGAAAATCCTATCCATACATGTGACGGTCGTCAGAAAAGACGGGCGAAAAGAAAGGCGGTAGACTCCCCATGGACCGAGCCAAACGTATCCAGTATATCCAGCAGCGGCTGACGGAAGCCGCTGGTCCGGTGCGGGGCAGCGACCTGGCGAAGGAATGCCAGGTGACCCGGCAGGTGATCGTAGGGGATGTGGCGCATATGCGGGTGCTGGGCGAGCGGATCATTTCTTCGCCGCGGGGATACCGCATGGTGGCGCCGGAGGAGAAGGGCTTCAAGGCGCTCCTCACGAGCCAGCTCGGCATCGAATGGCTGCGGGATGAGCTGTACACCATCGTCGATCTGGGCGGGGCCGTGCTGAACCTCAGTGTGGAACACGGCTTTTACGGCTATCTGCGGATGGAGATGAATGTCTACAACCGCGGCGATGTGGACCGGTATCTGTCGGAGCTGCGGCAGAAGCGCACCACCGCGCTTTCCAATCTGAAGGACGGCATTCACCGCTATCTGGTGGAGACGAAGACGATGGAAACCATGAAGAGCATACGCAGTGCGCTGCACAGCCTGGATGAGAAATGCGGTGCCGTGAAGGTGTGAAAAGACCCGGAAACGGGTCTTTTTTTTATGGCGGTGAAAGGGCACAAAAAAAGAACGGATGAAGATCCGTTCTTTTTGCATGTCCGCTCAGAAGAGCTGGAAGAGATCCGATACCGGCTGGGCTGGAAGCACCACGTCGATGGCGTGGGAGATATTGGCCGGTTCCGGTGCGGTGAGGAAAAGGCACACTGCGGCGAGCGCCGTCATGGCGATGGCCACCAGATTGGTCTTGCCGCGGCCGGACATCTGATAGTAGCCGAAGAGGCGGATAGCCAGTGCGGCGAAGAAGGTGAGGATCAGGCCGGAGAAGGAGAAGATGCCGAAGAGCACATTGGCTGCCACGAATCCGACGAAGAAGGCCGGAAGGACAATGAAGGGCAGATTGTAAGCCAGACGGGATGTGCCGGTGCTGCGGCGCATATCCTCGATCCAGTCGGACAGGTCGAAGCCGAAGAGGCCGGCGGGAATGAAGGAGGCGAGAATGACCGTATCCCACGTGCCGGCGAGGCGGCGGCGGTTCTGGCCGACCCACCAGAAGAAGACGCACAGCAGGAGAATGGCCGTACCGGCGATGCCGTAGTACCAGGTCTCCGGAATGAACGAGACGACCGCAAAGGACACTGCCGTGATCACCGAGGCGACGGCGGCGTAGCCTGCCAGGGCAGACGGAGCCATGCGGCGTTCCTTCGGCATTTCGTGATAGATGCGGTAGAGCAGCTCGGAAATGAAGAAGGCCAGGAAAATGGCCAGTGCCGCAAAGGGATAGAAGAACAGGCCCGCAAGGATGAGGACCACCGGGATGGCCAGACGCCAGCCCCGGAAAATCTGGAATTCCTTATAATTGACGGGGTGATGCTGGGTGTACATGGTGAGGCGCATGAAGACGATGAAGGTCATCATGATGCCGGCCGCTTCCAGCGGAGCCGCCCCCGCATAGAGCAGAGAGCACAGGATGAGAATGGTCATGTTCGCCCCGGTGAAGCGGGCGACGATGGCGCTGAGGAAACCGGCGTTCAGAAAAATGATAAGCGCACTGATGAAGTCCAAAAAATTCATCTCCTTTAAAAATATGTATCTTTTTTAGTATAACGGGAAACAGCACCGGACGCAAGCTGAAAACGGCGTGCCGCAGGCGCGGCGCGGGGCCTCCCGGGGCCGGCGCCATACAGGGGCGGACGATGCGCCGGACGGGGATTTTCCGTACTTTTTCTTGTATGGGCGCGGCGAAAGCTGGTACAATAAAAGGACAGAAACGGCAAATGGAGGGAAACAGATGGACGATCTCATTCTTGTAGACTGCCAGCATGATTTCATCGACGGCACGCTGGCCTGCGCTCACGGTGCGGAGGCGGTGGCCGCTCTGGTGCAGTTCCTCAATGCGCACGCCGTGCGGGCGCTGTACACCTCGGACTGGCACTCGCCGGCCAATCAGTCCTTTCAGATGAACGGCGGCATCTGGCCGGTGCACTGTGTGGCGGGCACCCGCGGCGCGGCGCTGGATGAAGCCTTTTCCCGTGAGGTGAAGGACGAAGCGAACCGGCCCTGCGGGAAGAATCTCTTCCTGAAGGGGCAGGACGATGTGGTGGAGGAGTACTCCGCCTACAACGGCCGGAATGACGCAGGAGAGCGGCTGGGCGATATCGTGTCGTCCCATGTGTACGTGGGGGGCATCGCCTCGGAATACTGCGTGCGGGAAACGGTGCTGGCCCTCCTCGAAGCCGGCCATACCGTGACAGTCCTTACGGAAGGCCTTGCCTACGTATCGAAGGAGGATCACGAGAAAAATCTGGCCGATCTCCGGGAAAGGGGCGTTTCCTTTCTTGGCTGAGCCGGAGAAGACCGCCGCATCGGCCGGGGAATTCGGCTGCATCGAGGCGGTGTGCCACGACCTGCTCTACCGGCCGGAGCTGGTGAAGCTCGGCGCCGGCGATGACGGGGCGGTCTATGTGTCTCCGCCGGGGATGGATCAGGTCATTTCCACCGATACCATGGTGGAGGGCATCCATTTCACTGCGGAGACCATGGACGCTGCCGATGTGGGGTGGAAGCTCTGCACGGCCAATTTCAGCGACATGGCCGCCATGGGAGCGGAGCCGGCACAGTTCGTCATTTCCGCGGCGCTGCCGAAGACGCTTCCCCTGTCCTGGCTGAAGGCGTGCTATGAGGGCATCCGCGCCGCCTGCCGCCGGTACCGGGTCAATCTCCTCGGCGGAGATATGACGGGGTCCCGGCAGGGGGTGGTGCTCACCGGCACGGTGGTGGGAATGGTACCGTCCGGCACGGCGGTCCCGCGGAGCGGCGCCCGGGAGGGAGACCTTCTGGTGCTCACCGGCCCGGTGGGGGATTCTGCCGCGGGGCTGGAAGCCATTTTCCGCGGCCGGGCCCGGGAATTTCCGGAGCTTGTGTCCCGCCACCGCCGGCCGGTGCCGCGCGTTGAGGCGGGGGCTGTCCTGCGGGAGGCCGGCATCCGTGCACTGGATGACATCACGGACGGACTGGCCAGTGAATCCCATGAGGTGGCGACGGCGAGCGGGCAGGATCTCATTCTGGAGAAGGACCGCATTCCGCTTTCCGAGGAGGCGCGCCGCGCCGGGGAGGCCTTCGGGATCGATCCCCTGCACTGGGCCTTCACCGGCGGCGAGGACTATGCGCTCCTCGGGGCCGGCCCGGAAGAGGCGGTGCGCCGGGCGGCGGAGCAGATCCCGCTGACGGTCATCGGCCGTGTGGCCGGCCCCGGAGGCCGGGTATGGCTGGAAGAGGGCGGCAGGCTGTCGCTTCTTCCGCGGTGCGGCTACGATCATTTTAAGGAAGAAACGCCGTGAAACGGCGGCATGGTATAGAGAGTTCCTGCCGGTGAGGCGGGGTATGCTTCGGCATGGAAAGGATGGTGCGCCATGTACACGCTGGTGGTCATCAGACATGGAGAAAGTGAATGGAATCAGAAAAATCTTTTCTGCGGGTGGACCGATGTCGATCTGGTGGAAAACGGATTTGCAGAGGCGAGAAAGGCAGGGCGGCTGCTCCGGGAGGGCGGCTATAGTTTTGACATCTGCTATACGTCGGTGCTGAAGCGGGCGATTCACACGGCCTACACGGTGCTGGATGAGATGGACCTCACCTGGATTCCGGTCATCAAGAATTATCACCTGAACGAACGTCATTACGGCGCACTGCAGGGACTGAACAAGAGCGAGACCACCGCCAAATACGGAGCGGAGCAGGTGCAGCTCTGGCGGAGAAGCTACGATGTGCAGCCGCCGTCGCTGACGCCGGACGATCCCCGGAACCCCGTATTCCTGGCGCCTTATCAGGCGGAGGTGGCTGCGGGCATGAAGCTGCCCCTCACGGAATGCCTGAAGGACACCGTGGCCCGCGTGGCGCCCTATTTCGACAGCGTCATCAAGCCGCAGATCCAGTCGGGGAAGCGGGTGCTCATCGCGGCGCACGGCAATTCCATCCGGGCCCTCATCAAGCATCTGGAAGGGGTGTCCAATGAGACGATCGCAGGGATGAATGTGCCTACGGCAGTGCCGCGGGTCTATCATCTGAATGAGGACTTCACCGTGCATGATGTGAGCTATCTGGGCGATCAGGCGGAGATCCGGGCGAAAATGGAAGCGGTCAAGCAGCAGTCCGCGGTGAAGAAATGACGGAGTCCGTGACGGTCATTTCCCGGAGCGAGGCAGAGACGGCCGCGCTGGGGCGGTTCATCGGGGAACACGCCGCAGACGGCCTCTTTCTGGCGCTCATCGGCGATCTCGGCACGGGAAAGACCCATTTCGTACAGGGACTGGCAGCGGGCCTCGGCATCGAGGGCGCTGTGACCAGCCCGACCTTTACCATTATGAATTATTATGACGGCGCGCTTCCGCTGAAGCATTTCGATTTCTACCGCCTGAACGATGCCGAGGAGCTGTACGGCATCGGCTGGGATGAATACGGCGCGGGCGGCGTGGTCGTGGCGGAGTGGGCGGACCTCTTCCCCGAGGTGATCCCCCCGGAAGCCGTGACGGTGACGCTGGAAACGCTGTCCGTGACGGAGCGGCGCATCACCCTGTCCTGGGGCGAAGCGGCGCCGCATTTGCTGACAAAGGAGTTGCAGACTTATGCTCTTGGCCATTGATACGTCGTCGCTGGTGCTGAGCTGCGCCGCGATGGAGGACGACCGGCTCATTGCAGAATGGACGGTGCAGCGGAAGCTCACCCATTCGGAGCAGCTCATCCCCCATATGGATGCGCTGCTGGCGGAGGCGGGCATCTCAAAGAAGGAGATCACCGCCGTGGCCTGTGCGGTGGGACCGGGCAGCTTCACGGGCCTGCGCATCGGTCTGGCCACGGCCAAGATGGCTGCCCGGATCTGGCAGGTGCCGCTCATTGCGGTGGATACGCTGGAAGGGCTGGCATGGAACATGGCCGGGGCGGAAGCATTCATTCTGCCGCTGGAGGATGCTCAGCGGGGCAATGTGTATGCCGCCTTATACGGGGCCTTCCAGAGCATGTGGCTGGAGGCGCCTGCAGAGGCGGCTCCGGTGGATGAGGTCATCGCGGCGGCCGTGCGCCACGGCGGGCCGGTCATCGCCGTGGGCGAAGCGGCGGATATGTATAAGGACAAGCTGACCGCGGCGGGCATCCGTCTGGCGCCGCCCCAGAACCGGTGCTGCCGGGCGGGGAGCGTCGCCGCGGCGGCGTGGGCGAAATGGAAGCGCGGCGAGACGGCGGACCCGATGACGCTGGTGCCCAATTATATCCGGCGAAGCGAGGCGGAAGTGCTGTGGGAACAGAGACACCCGGAACAGAAGTGATCCGGGAAGCAGAGGCCTCTGCGGCCCGTGCGGTCTATGAGATCGGGACGCAGTGCTTTTCTGATGCCTGGCGTGAGGAGACGGTCGTCCATGATATGGCGCAGCCGCACAGCCTGTACCTGGTGGCGCAGGACGGGGAGGAGATCCTCGGCTATGCCTGCTTCTGGTTTGTGGCGGACGAGGCCCAGCTGGTCAATATCGGCGTGAGGCCGGCCGCGCGCCGGAGAGGCCTCGGAGCACGGCTCGTGGAAGCGGGCCTGGCGGCGGCGAAAGAGCGGCATATGGCGTCCATGTATCTGGAGGTGCGCGTGTCCAATGTGGCGGCGCAGGCGCTGTACCGCCGGTACGGCTTCGCGGTGCAGGCGCTCCGGAAGGGCGTGTATGACCTGCCTCGGGAGGACGGCTATATCATGGCGCGGACACTGTAAGACAATAGAGGAGAATCATGAAAATACTGGCTTTTGAATCGAGCTGCGACGAGACATCGTGCGCCGTCATTGAGAATGGACGCCGCATTTTGTCCGATGTCATTTCCTCGCAGGTGCCGATCCATAAAAAATTCGGCGGCGTGGTGCCGGAGATCGCATCCCGCCATCATATCGAGGACGTGCTGCCCGTGGCGGAGGAGGCCCTCAGCCAGGCGAGGTGCACGTGGAACGACATGGATGCCATCGCCGTGACGCAGGGCCCCGGTCTGGTGGGGGCGCTGCTCGTGGGCGTGGCGGCGGCCAAGGCGGCGGCCTGGGCGCTGGACAAGCCGCTCATCGCGGTGAATCACATGGAAGGACATATTTTTGCCAATCTGCTTCAGTATCCCGATCTGGAGCCGCCCTTCCTGGCGCTGGTCGTCTCCGGCGGCCATACCATGCTCGTGGTGGTGCGCGATTACAATACCTTTGAGCTGCTCGGACAGACCCGGGACGACGCGGCGGGAGAAGCCTTCGACAAGATCGCCCGCGTCATGGGCTATCCCTATCCGGGCGGCCCCCACATCGACCGCCTCGCCGGCGAGGGCAATCCAGACGCTATCCACTTCCCGATGGCCATGGCGAAGGAGCATAATTTTGACTTCTCCTTCAGCGGCCTGAAATCGGCGGTCATCAACTACCTGCACACGGCAGATATGAAGAAACAGCCGGTGGTGAAGGAGGACGTGGCGGCATCCTTCCAGAAAGCCGTGGTGGACGTGCTGGTGACGAAGGCCATGGCGGCGCTGAAAAAGACCGGCCTGAAAACGATCGTGCTGGCCGGAGGCGTCGCGGCGAACAGCGGCCTGCGGAAGGCGCTCACCGAGGCGTGCGGGGAAGCGGGGGTCCGCCTGTGCCGTCCGGATCCGGTGCTGTGTACGGACAACGGCGCCATGATCGGCTGCCGGGCCTATTACATGGCGCAGGCCGGCGATTTCGCACCCATGACGCTCAATGCGGACCCGCGGCTGCCCTTTCTGGCCGATCAGGTGAAATAAGATGGACAGAGGACAGCTGTACTCCCTGGCAAGGGAAGAGACCAACATCTCCGAGGTGCAGATGCGCATTCTCGGCAATATGCAGGAGGCCCTGCAGTTTGCGGCCGATGTATCCCGCGAGCAGGTGATCGTTATGACCCGGGGCAAAAATCCGGACATGGCGGTCGTGCTCTGCGTGGTGAGCCCGTCCTATGCGGGCAGCCCCTCCTATTACCATGAAGGGGACGTATCCTTCATGGATGAGGCGGCCCTCGCAGAGAGCGTGCTGGTGACGGGACGGAAGATCGTGGGGCGGAAGGAGCTGGAGATCGGCCGTCAGGTGGCGGTCACGGCCTATCCGCTGTCGGACAATGCAGGCGTCGTCTTTGCGGCGGTCTGCTTCATTTCCAGCTCCACGAAGCAGCATCAGGTCCTGACCGATACGGCCTATATGGCATTGCTCCTGCCCCTGACCGGAGAGGCCTATCATCTGCCGCGCCTGCAGGACGGCCTGCTGGTGCTCGATTCCGTGGGGCGCATCCTCTATGCCAATGACATGGCAGCGGGGCTGTGCTTCGTCCTCGACAAGGAAGCGGCGGAGCCGAAAAATCTGGTGGGGCGGGCCATGATCCATCTGCCGCTGGTGGAGTCCGTCATGGCCACGGGCCGGCCGCAGTACGGCGAGGAGCAGGCCGGGGGACTGACGCTCACCGCGTGGGGCCTGCCGCTTCTCGTGCAGGGACGGGTGCAGCGCACGCTCCTCGTGCTGACCGACGTGACGGCCATCCGGGAAAAGGAACAGCAGATCCTCGTGAAAAATTCCGTCATTAAAGAGATCCATCACCGGGTGAAGAACAATCTCAATACCATTGCGGGCATTCTGCGGATGCAGGCCCGCCGGGCGGAAAACGAGGAAACGAAGGAGGCGCTCCGGCGCGCGGTGGACCGGATCCTGGGCATTTCCCAGATCCACGACATTCTTGCCCGTCAGAGCGGAGAAAATGTGGACTGGCGGCAGCTGCTGGACCGGCTGTGCCGGCTTTCTCTGGACAGCCTCACCGCGGGCTGCCGGGTGCATCTGTCCATGGAGAATGACGGCGAGCCTCTCGTGATGGGCTCGGAGGCGGCGGTCAATCTGGCCATTGCGGTGAATGAGCTCATTCATAATGCGCTGGACCACGGATTCCACGGCCTGCCGAAAGGACGCCTAACAATCTCGGAATGCTGTGAGGACGGCTGGTTCCATCTGTGCGTCCGGAATGACGGCCATCTCCTGCCGGAGGGGTTCAATGCGAAAGGCTATGATCTGGGGCTGCAGATCGTGCGCACGCTGACGGAGATCGAGCTGGGCGGCTCCTTTTCCTTCGGCAATGAGGACGGCCAGGTAGCGGCCCATATCCGGTGCCCTGTGAAGAGATTGGAAGTGACAGAATGAAGAAAACGTATCGCATCGTGATCGCCGACGACGAGGCGCTGGCGGCGATGGACCTGCGGGAAATGCTGGAAGAGGAAGGCCATGAGGTGGTGGGCATCGGCAAGGACGGCGTGGAGGCGCTGGACCTTACAAAAAAATACAAACCCGATCTGGTGATCCTCGATGTGCAGATGCCCCGGCTTGACGGCATCCAGGCGGCGCAGATGATCGCTCACAATAACTGGGCGCCGGTGGTCCTTCTGACGGCTTTCGGCGATGAGGAGGTCATCGAACGGGCGAAGAAGTCCTTTGTCTTCGGCTATGTGATGAAGCCGGTGAATGAAAAGGTGCTCTTCCCCACCATCGAGATCGCCGTGAGCCAGTTCGAGCACCGGAAGGAAATGGTGGGCCATGTGCACGCTGTGGAGCAGGAGCTCGCCGCGCGAAAGATCGTGGACCGCGCCAAGGGGCTGCTCATGAGCTTTTACGGCATCTCCGAGGAGGAGGCGCACCGGCGCATGCAGCTCACCAGCATGAAACGGGGCATTCCCGTATCCGAGGTGGCGCAGAAGATCATCAAGGAGATTATGGCCCGGAAAAACCGGGAATCACGGTAAAACGGAAGCAGGCGGATGCCTGCTTTTTCTGTGGAATGACGGGCCGTTTTCCGGAGAGGCAAAAGAATTTTTACAAAATACAGAAAAAGTGTAGACAAAGGCAGAAACTGATGGTATAATTCATAAACGTGATAGGCCGAATGAAGACCAACGAAAATAATGAGCAAAAAAGCTTGACAAACGATGTGCAACACGTTATAATTATTTTCGTCACTTGTCCGCTGGCATAGCTCAGTTGGTAGAGCAGCTGATTTGTAATCAGCAGGTCGTAGGTTCGAGTCCTATTGCCAGCTCCAAATGTGGACGGATTCCCGAGTGGTTAAAGGGAGCAGACTGTAAATCTGCCGCCGATGGCTTCGTAGGTTCGAATCCTACTCCGTCCACCACTATCGCGGGGTGGAGCAGTTGGTAGCTCGTCGGGCTCATAACCCGAAGGCCGCAGGTTCAAGTCCTGCCCCCGCAACCATGTTATATAATTCAATTTATATAAATGCTGATATAGCTCAGTCGGTAGAGCGTATCCTTGGTAAGGATAAGGTCACCAGTTCAATCCTGGTTATCAGCTCCATGGCGGCTTAGCTCAGTTGGCTAGAGCAAGCGGTTCATACCCGCTGTGTCCGGAGTTCAAATCTCTGAGCCGCCACCAAACCAAAGCCCGTGAGGGCTTTTTTTCGTGCAAATTTTCCGGCTGTTTTCCTTGTATCCCCTTGACATTCTATGTATAATAATGGGAGCAGATTGTTTTTGCAAAATGGAGGAAATGAAATGGCAAAAGCACATTATGAAAGAACAAAACCGCATGTTAACATCGGCACCATCGGCCACGTCGACCACGGCAAGACCACGCTGACCGCAGCAATCACCAAGGTCCTTTCCGACGAAGGCATGGCAAACTTCCTGGACTATGCATCCATCGATAAGGCTCCGGAAGAACGCGCACGCGGCATCACCATCAACACCGCTACCGTTGAATACGAAACCGAAAACCGTCACTACGCACACGTTGACTGCCCCGGGCACGCTGACTATGTCAAGAACATGATCACCGGCGCAGCACAGATGGACGGCGCTATCCTCGTTGTATCCGCAGCTGACGGCCCGATGCCGCAGACCCGTGAACACATCCTGCTGGCAAAGCAGGTCGGCGTACCGGCAATCGTGGTATTCCTGAACAAAGCTGACCAGGTAGATGATCCGGAACTGATCGACCTCGTCGAAATGGAAGTCCGCGATCTGCTGACCGAATACGGCTATCCGGGCGACGACACCCCGATCATCGTCGGCTCCGCACTGGGCGCACTGAACGGCGAAGCTAAATATGTACAGGCAGTCAAAGACCTGATGAAGGCAGTAGACGAATACGTCCCGACCCCGGCACGTGAAACGGACAAGCCGTTCCTGATGCCTGTAGAAGACGTATTCACGATCACCGGCCGTGGCACCGTAGCAACGGGCCGTGTAGAACGTGGTACCGTCAAAGTCGGCGACGCAGCAGAAATCGTAGGTCTGCAGGATGAACCGAAACAGACCGTCGTAACGGGCGTAGAAATGTTCCGCAAGATCCTCGACCAGGCAATGGCAGGGGACAACATCGGCACGCTGCTGCGCGGCATTGACCGTAAGGAAATCGAAAGAGGCCAGGTACTGGCGAAGCCGGGCAGCGTACATCCGCACACCGAATTCACCGCCCAGGTCTATGTACTGACGAAAGACGAAGGCGGCCGTCATACCCCGTTCTTCAACGGCTATCGTCCGCAGTTCTTCTTCAGAACGACCGATGTAACCGGTGACATTCAGCTGCCGGAAGGCACTGAAATGTGCATGCCTGGCGACAACATCGAAATGAGCGTAAAACTCATCACCCCGATCGCCATGGAAGAAGGACAGCGCTTTGCAATTCGTGAAGGCGGCCGTACGGTCGGCGCAGGCGTTGTTGCAAAGATCTCCAAATAAGTTTTCCAAAACAGAAGAAGGGCATCCTGAAAAGGGTGCTCTTTTTTTATGCAGATGCACAGGGGCGGAAAAAAAGCTATAATATAGGAAAACGAAAGGAAAGGACGATCTGTATGAATGCTGCTGACAGTTCCTGTAAATATTACCGGATCCTCGAGATGTATCTGCGTCTTCTTGACGGCGAGAAGATCACGAAAAAGGAAGAAGCCGAACGCTACGGCGTGGATGTGCGCAGCATTCAGCGCGATCTGGATGCGCTGCGGGTCTTTCTCAGCGGACAGCAGCAGGGCGGCTTTTCCCAGAGCGTGGTCTATGACTGGAAGGTCCGCGGCTATGTGCTGCGGGGGAACCGGAAGGACCTGACCCGGGAGGAGGCGCTGGCGCTGTGCAAGATTCTGCTGGAGAGCCGGGCCTTCACCAAGAAGCAGATGGAAAGCGTCGTGGACAAGATCATCCGGAGCGCCGTGCCCCGCCCGGATATCGAACCGGTACAGCAGCTCGTCAACAATGAAAAGCGGTATTACGAGGAGCTGCAGCATCATGACGGGGAGCTGCTGGAAAAAATCTGGGGCATCGGCGACGCGATCAGCCGCCGGTGCACGCTGGTGATCCGCTACGAGCGGCGGGACGGCGTCGAGGTGGAGCGCACGGTAAAGCCCCTCAGCATCATGTTTTCCGAATTTTATTTCTACCTCATCGCGGAGATGGCCGATCCCGAGGAGGCGGGGCTGTCCCGGGACCGCTACCGCTTCCCCACGGTGTACCGGCTGGACCGGGTCCGGTCCTTTGAAGAAGGAGCGCCCTTCAAGGTGGACTACAGCCGGCGATTCCAGAGCGGGGAGGTGCGGAAGCGCATCCTCTACATGTTCGGCGGCCAGCTGGAGCATGTGGTCTTTGAATACATCGCCAGCGATTCCGTGGCGCATGTGCTGGACCGGCTGCCCACGGCGAAGATCGAGAAGAAGGAACTGCTGGACAACGGGCGCACGAAATATACCATTTCCGCCGAGGTGTACGGGCTGGGCGGCATCCGGCTGTGGATACGGAGCCAGGGCCCGCAGATCCGGGTGCTTGCGCCGGAGCAGCTCGTGAAGGAGACAAAAGAGGAACTGCAGGCGGCGCTGGCGCTGTATCAGGAGACATAACAGAGAAAAGAGACCGTGAAAGCGGTCTTTTTTTATGTCCTCGGACGCGCGGACAGGGCGGAATTTTCTGTTTCATTTCCGTTTTTCCTGTGTATGCATTGTGTACGGACCGCCGCAGCCGGCCGGATTTTACAATTTTAATCGGGCGGAAACAAAACGGGAAAAAGAGGAGGGGGCCGGAGGCGTTTTGCAAAGATTCTGTCAGAAAGCGGACGGAAGGGGCCGGCTGTGTCAGCAGCGCGTCATAAACCTGTCAATATCCGGTCAGACTTCGTCAGAACAGCTGTGTAAGGCCCGGTAGAGAGGAGGTAAAACTTGTGTAAATACAGTTGCCCGCAGGGATGAACTGACATATAGTGGGACCGTCGGCGGGACAGGTCAGCCCGGCCGGCCGGAAAAGAACGGCAGAGGAAACAAGGCAGCTCTTGCGCGGCGCTTTTCCGTCTCTCCATGACCGGAATATATCCCTTGTAAGGAGCAGAAACAGAATGAAAAAAATTCTTGCCATGGCAGCTGCGGCTGCCCTCGCTGCAGGTGCGTCCGCTTTTGCAGCCAATCCGTTTTCCGATGTATCCACGTCCGACTGGGCCTATCAGGCCGTAGCCGACCTGTCTGAGCAGGGCATCGTGGAAGGCTATCCGAACGGCACGTTTGAAGGGCAGAAAAATATCACCCGCTATGAAATGGCTCAGATCATCGCCCGCATGATGGCGAAGGAAGATCAGTACAATGCAGAACAGCGCGCCACCATCGATAAACTGGCCGCTGAATACGCCGATGAGCTGGACAGCCTCGGCGTACGCGTATCCAATCTGGAAAAGAAAGTGGGCCATATCTCCTGGAGCGGCGATGCCCGCATGCGCTATCAGGATCTCGGGGACTTCGGCAGTGATGTCTACAAGGCCCGTGTCCGCATCAACATGAATGCCCAGGTGAATGATCAGGTGAAGGTGATTGGCCGCTTCAAGACCGAAGCAAACCTGCAGAGCTCCGGCGAGGCACAGACCACCATGGACCGCCTCCATGTGCTCTGGCAGCCCACGGAACGGTTCAGCTTCGATATGGGCCGTACGGATCTCTTCCTCGGACAGACCGGCTACTTCTACGATGACCGCTTCGAAGGGCTGATCGCCAAATATAAAGGCGGCAGCTGGAATGCCGAAGTGGGTTACGGCCGGGAATGGAAACAGTCCGCCAAGGCTTCTGATCTCCTCGGCAGCGGCAATACCCGCGAGACCTTCTATGTACAGGCCAATACACAGCTCGGCAGCCATGCCCGTGTAAATGCGTTCTATCAGAACTTCGCTGACGGCTGGGCCGAGTATAAATCCGGCGACAAGGGCGCTTCCTTCTACGGCGTCGGCGCCCGGATCGACCTGGGCGACAAATTCTTCGTCGACGGCGACTTCATCCAGAATACGGCGGACACGCAGCTTACGGGCATGCACGTGGACAAGCCGGTGATGTGGGTGGCCGGCCTCAACTACGGCAAGGAAGACCTGAAACATCCGGGCACCTTCTGGGCCGGCGTTCACTATGTGGATGCAGAACCCGGGGCCTACATCGGCGCTTCCACACTGGACATCACCGATGCGCTCAATGCCTCTGTAGAAGAAGGCGCACAGTTCTGGGTGGCAGAAGTCAACTACGCGCTGGCGAAGAATATTTCCCTCGACGGCTACTACTACTTCGGCGGCGAATATGACAATGGCAAAGACTTCGACGACATGTTCGGCGTGGAACTGAATTATAAATTCTGACAGCCTCCGCGCAGAGCCGGAGCGGCGGCGACACCGGATGCGATCTGCGGTGCGCCGACCTTTCCCCCGAAGACTCCGGCTTACGCAATATTTCGTATATATAAAAGAGAGGTCTCTCCGGAGGTCTCTTTTTTGCGTGCGGAAAAGGGGCCTCATGAAGAGAAAAACGGGGGATTTTTCTTTCTTGCGGAACCGGCGGGGCCGTGATATAATAATTTCGTCGGGAAATCCCGGCTTTTTTAAGTGAATCCGGTTGACTTCCCGTCCGCGCATATGCTATAATCCTTGAGTATGTTGCAATAGGGAAAGCCCGAATAAATTTGAGTGAGGTGTAAAGAATGCGTGAAGGAATTACTCTTGCATGTACCGAATGCAAACGCCGCAATTATCGTACAAACAAGAACAAGAAAAACAATGCAGAACGCATCGAAATGATGAAATACTGCAAATGGTGCAAAAAACACACCCTGCATAAAGAAACCAAATAATTAGCGAACTGGGGTGTAAGAATGGCGAATCGTCGGCAAACAGCAGAGGAAAACAGCGCTGCATGGAATCGGTTTTTCCATGAGACGAAAGTGGAAATGAAGAAGGTCATCTGGCCGACCAGACAGCAGCTCGGCCGGTATACCGTAACCGTCATTGCCTCTGTGCTTCTGGTTTCCTGTCTGCTCGTTGCAGTTGACTTCGTTTTCATGGGCCTCTCCAAGCTGCTGGTTTCCGCAGTGGGCTGAAAGGAGGAGAAGCATGCCGGAAAACGAAGAACAACTCGAAAAGAAAGAAAAGAATATACGCTGGTATGTCATCCATACGTATTCCGGCTATGAAAACAAAGTCCAGGATACGCTGACCCGCAAGGTGCATTCCATGGGTCTGGAGGACACGATCAAACAGATCCTTCTCCCGATGCAGGATGAAGAGGAAGTCAAGGACGGCCAGAAAAAGGTCGTTTCCCGGAAAGTCTTCCCGGGCTACCTTCTCATCGAGATGGAAGTCAATGACCACAGCTGGTATGTCGTGCGGAATACGCCCGGCGTGACCGGATTCGTGGGGACCACCACCAAGCCGATCCCCCTGTCCGATGACGAAGTGGCGCGCATTCTTCATAAAGATAAAAAAGTCCCGGTGAAGATCACCGTGAAGGCAGGGGATGCCATCCGCATCACCGAAGGGCCTTTCGCCGATCATGTGGCTACCGTGCTCAATGTAGCGGCTGACAAGGGCAGAATCACTGCTGAAATCAGCGCCTTTGGGCACGCAACCAAAATAGAGCTGGAAGCGGGCTTCTTTGAGCCCCTTTCGTAACGCTCGGTGAGAGCGATGCGCGGAACCTCCGCCGCATCCGGAACCTCACGTGGGAGGGCGCATGCCCGTCTGTACCACATCCTCAAAGAGTAAGGAGGTGTCAATTATGGCAAAGAAAATTACCAAGGTAGTGAAACTGCAGGTACCCGCAGGCAAAGCCACTCCGGCTCCGCCAGTAGGCCCGGCCCTCGGCCAGGCAGGCGTGAACATTATGGCTTTCGTCAAGGACTTCAATGACCGCACTGCTCAGCAGGTCGGCCTGATCATCCCTGTAGAAATCACTGTTTACGAAGATAGAAGCTTCACTTTCATCTGCAAAACGCCGCCGGCTGCCGTCCTTCTGAAGAAAGCAGCAGGCATCGAAACCGCTTCCGGTGAACCGAACAAGAAGAAAGTAGGCAAGGTCACCAAAGCGCAGGTCAAGGAAATCGCTGAAACGAAGATGCCTGACCTGAACGCCAACGATGTGGAAGCAGCAATGCGCCTCATCGAAGGAACCGCCCGCAGCATGGGCATCGAAGTCGTAGACTGAGACTGACCGTTCGTGGAAGGGCAATGTCCCGCTTACCACAAGGAGGAAACAATGGCAAAACTGACAAAGAAACAGAAGGCAGCGGCAGCCATCGTTGACAGCCATACACTCTATGACCTCGACGAAGCTGTAGCACTTCTCAAGAAAGCTGCATCCGCGAAATTTGATGAAACGGTAGAGCTTTCCTTCAATCTGAATATCAATCCGAAATACGCTGATCAGCAGCTCCGCGGCGCGCTCGTTCTCCCGCACGGCACCGGCAAGACGAAGAAAGTCCTCGTCTTCGCAAAGGACCACAAAGAAGATGAAGCGAAAGCAGCAGGCGCAGATTACGTAGGCGGAATGGAACTGGCTCAGAAGATTCAGGGCGGCTGGATGGACTTCGACGTCGTCGTAGCTACCCCGGACATGATGGGCGTTGTAGGCCGTCTGGGCCGTATCCTCGGACCGAAGGGCCTCATGCCGAATCCGAAGGTCGGCACCGTTACCCCGGACATCACCAAAGCCGTCAATGAAATCAAAGCCGGCAAGGTTCAGTACCGTACCGACAAAGCAGGCAACATTCAGGTCGTAATCGGCAAAGTCTCCTTTGACGACGACAAACTGAAAGAAAACCTGCGTGTGGTTTATGACCACATCCTGAAGGCTCGTCCGTCCACCGTCAAAGGTGCGTACATGAAGAGCCTCACCATCTGCTCCACCATGGGCCCGGGCATCCACCTGGACATCACCAAGGTGACAGCACCGAAGGCATAATTTCATATTTAACACTTTAGCTGAAGACCGGCGGTATGTATAATGGGCGCAAGCCCGCCTCCCGAGGCTGAATACTGGAATGCCAGTAGACGACCTCACCGCGGTGGGGTCGTTTTAGCTAACGTGATAAATAAAAATCCAAGAGCAGAGGAGGTGTACTATGAGCGAAGAAAAATACGAAACCAGAATTCGTCCTGAAAAGGCAGCCATCGTTGAAGAAATGAAAGAAAAACTGGGAAGCCAGGGTGTCGTTCTCATTTCCTTCAACAAACTGACCGTAGCTGATGCAACGCTGCTCCGTCGGAAATTCCGTGAACGCGGCGTAGAATACAAGGTTATCAAAAATACCCTGACCCGCATCGCAGCTGATGAACTCGGCCTGAACGGTCTTGATGCATATCTCGAAGGACCTAACGGTCTTGCAACCTGCAAAGACGATCCGGTCGCTCCGGCAGCTGTACTGAAGACTTTTGTGGAAGAAACCAAAACGGAAGCCATCACCATCAAAGCCGGTGTCCTCGACGGACGCGTCATCGGACCGGAAGAGATCAAGGCTCTCGCCGATCTCCCGTCCAGAGAACAGCTGCTCGGCATGGTCGCAGCAACCCTGCTTGCTCCGATTTCCGGCCTGGCACGTGCCCTCAACGGCAATATCACGAAACTCGCATACGCTCTCGAAGCTGTGCGTAAACAGAAAGAAAGCGCATAATCTCTGCGCATAAAATCATCCAATGGAGGAACAAAAAATGACAAACGAAGAAATCCTTGAAGCCATTAGCAACATGTCCGTCCTCGAACTGAGCGAACTCGTAAAAGCCATCGAAGACAAATTCGGCGTATCCGCAGCAGCTCCGGTAGCAGTAGCAGCAGCAGCTCCGGCAGCAGCAGCAGCAGCTGAAGAAAAGACCGAATTCGACGTTATCCTCGCTTCCGCTGGCGAAAGCAAGATCCAGGTCATCAAAGTTGTCCGTGAAATCACCGGCCTCGGCCTGAAAGACGCTAAAGCTCTCGTAGACGGCGCACCGAAGGCTGTTAAGGAAGGCGCTTCCAAAGCTGACGCTGAAGAAATCAAAGGCAAGCTCGAAGCAGCTGGCGCAACCGTAGAACTGAAATAATTTCAGCCCTGCACAGAAAAGACTCCCTTTACGGGGGTCTTTTTTTGTGCCCGCAGGGACCGCGGCGGGGAAATGATATAATGGGAAAAACAGGCTCTGCAAAGGAGGCGGTATGATGAGCAGAACAGAATATACGGTGGATGAGGGCATCGGCATCCTCATGATGAACGATCCGGAGCGGCTGAATCCGCTGGACATCGCCATGGATGACGAGCTGCTGGAGCGGCTCGAGGCGTGCGAGGCGGACCCGGCGGTGCAGGTGGTGGTGCTCGGTGGGAGAGGACGGGCCTTTTCCGCCGGGGGCGATATGCAGTTCTTCCGCGAGCAGATCGACAGCGGCCGCTATGAGAAGCTGGATGAGATCCTCACCCATGTGAACCGGCTCATTCTGTATATGAAGACCATGCGGAAGCTCATCGTTGCCGCCGTGCAGGGCCATGCGGCGGGCGGCGGCGCGAATCTGGCGCTGGCCGCGGATTTCATCATCGCCGATGAGACCATGAAATTTTCCGAGCCCTTTACAAAGATCGGTCTCGCGCCTGATGCGGGCGGCATGTATCTGCTGTCCCGGGCGGTGGGCGCCCGGAAGGCGCTGGAGCTCTGTGTGGAGCATCCGGTGATCGATGCGGCGGAGGCGGACCGGCTGGGCCTGCTCACGGGACTGGTCCCGGCGGGGCGCGCCCTGGAAGAGGCCGTCCGTTATGCCCGCGAGCTCGCAGCGGGGCCGCTCCGGGCGTATGAGCTGGCAAAGGTGCAGAACTTTGCCGTAAATTATGCCGATCTGGAGACCTATCTGGCCGTGACGGAGCGGCAGACGATGCATGAGGCCTTCCGCTCGGCGGATTTTGCCGAGGCGGTCCATGCCTTCTGTGAGAAGCGGCCCCCCAGATGGAAATCCTGAGATAATTTCCGTAAAGACATCCCCTGCAGGCATTCGTCAGTGATGCCGCAGGGGATTTTTGCGTGCCTGATATGACAGCAGGCCCTGTGATTGCAATGGTTTTGTTCTATTTTATTTATGAATTATAAATACACAACGTTTTTATAACATGTTATAATTGAACAAAATCGGAAAGGAGGACGCGAATTTGGAAAATATTGAAAGAAGACGCCTCATCCTCCGGAAGCTGAAATCATCCAGTGCCTCCGTCACGGGCCGTGAGCTGGCGGAACTCTGCGGCGTGAGCCGTCAGATCATCGTCAGCGATATTGCCATGCTTCGTGCAGAGGGGGCGAAGATCCTGGCAACTTCGCAGGGCTATCTCATGGAAAGGGAACGGGACGGCGAGGTCCGGGAAATCGCGCTGTACTGCACCGATGTGGAAGCGCTGCGCCATGAGCTGGAACTGATCGTAGACAATGGCGGGATGATCCGCGGAGTCAGCGTGGAATACGGCATGTACGGGAAGCTGTCCAGCGCGCTGAATCTGTGTTCCCGCAGAGATATCCGGAAATGGGGCGAGCAGCTTCAGGCCATGCAGATCCAGCCGCTGTCCATGCTTGCCGGGGGCGCCCATTGCCTCTGTGTGGAAATGGAAAATGCGGAAGCCGGTGAAGAAATTCTCCGTCTGCTCGGCGAAGCGGGCTATCTTCAGGAACCTGTGCCGGAGAAATAAAACCATAAAAAAAGAGCTGTGCCATGAGGCACGGCTCTTTTTTTGTGGAATCATTCGGTCAGAGGAGGCGGAGATCGCTGTAGACGGGGGACACCGTAAAGGTGCCTGCGGGATCGATGAGCCCCCATTTGCCGCCGATGCGGACGCCGGCGCCGCCATGAACGAAGGGCAGGGCCTCCTGCACCTTGTCGGAGAAACGGAGGGCTTCCTGTCCGGACGCATCGAGATAGACCCAGCTGCTGCGGGTGCGCGCCGGGAAGAGGCCGCTTCCTCCGGGGCCGATCTCCTTATAGACAGGAGCGGTGAGCTCCGTGCCGTCCCGGCGGAGGAGCGCCCAGCCGCCGTCCCGTTTGCCGGCGAAGCAGTCCGCCCCGAGGGAACGGATCTCATCGTAGCGGAAGGGCACCAGCGTTTCGCCCGTGAAGGACAGCACGCCCCAGTTTTTCTCCTCATCCCGGGCGAGGAGGCAGTGATTCTCTGCATCCGGCGAGAGAGACCGGTATTCCGTGTGGATCACGTACTGGCCCGTGCGGTCCACCATGCCGAAGCGGTTTCGGTTGAATACGATGATGCCCTCTTCCATGGCGGGATAGACCCGGCCCAGGTCAGCGGAGGCGATGAGCCGCCCCGTTTTGTCGAGATAGCCCCGCTTCACCTCCACCGCGCGGGTGGGGCCGTCATACCAGTCGTCGTACCACCAGGGACCCCACAGAGGCCAGCCGATGCCCCAGCCCCAGGGGTGATGGTGATAGCCGCCCCAGCCGATGCCGATCCCGATGGAGACGGAGGAGCGCCGCGGGATGGCTGCGGGCTCGCCCTCCAGATATTCCGCGAGGCCGTCCTCGAAGGCATAGATGCGGTCATAGTCCGCATGGAAAGCGAGGGTGCCGTCCGGCCGGGCGTAGGCCTTGCCGTCCCGGGTGACCACGCCGGCCAGACCCTCGCTGAAGGGCGTCACCACATTGGAAAAGACAGGCTCCGCCGTGACTTCTCCGGTGCTGCTCACGAAGCCCCACAGCTTGTCGTCGGACTGCACCGCCGTGAGATGCTCTGCAAAGACCGGGTGGACCTCCCGGTAGGTGAAGGGAATCACTGACCGGCCGGTCATATCGATGAAGCCCCAGTGATCGTCCTTTTCCGCCGCCAGCAGGCCGTCGCTCACATACGGGCCGGCATCATCATACCCGCAGGGGACGACGAACTGTCCGGCCGTGTCGATGACGCCCCACTGCTTCTGCTTCACCGGTGCGAAGCCCTCCCGGAAGTAGCGGGCCTCGTCGTAGACTGGCGCAAGGACCGTGCCCTCCCGGCTGACGTAGCCGTATTTGCCGTCCTGCTTCACGATGGCCCAGCCGTCCTTCATGTCGGACGCGGCCTCGTAGACAGGAGCGGCCAGCTCGCGGCCGTCATCGCGGTAGATGCCGAGCTCGCCCTTTTTGCGCTGCACTGTAAGGGCCCCGTCCTGCCATACGGAGCGGGCCTCATAGACCGCGGGGACGATGACTGCGCCGGTCCGGTCGAAGAAACCGTACTTCCCGTCCTGCTTCACCTCGATGAGGCGGTCGCGGCCGGGCATGGCGAGGTCCGCCGCACGGCGGCTGTCATCGATGAGGGAGACCGCCACTGCATCATACTGCATGGGAATGAGCACGCGCCCCGACGCATCCACCGCGCCCCAGCGGCCGTCCTGCTTCACTGCCGCCGCAAAGGGCACCTCCGCCGGAGCCTCCGGAACGGGAGCGGCCGCCACAGGCAGTCCGAGCAGCGCCGCCAGAATAAGTGCACGAATGTTTCGCATGGGATCGCCTCCTTTGCTTTTTTCTTCATTATATCATTGAACATCTTCCACGGGGCGGGCGGCAGCGGGGCAGAGATGGGTCTGCGTGAAAAGGGGAAATTTATATTTCCGATGATAAAAATGGATAGAAAGATAGAAGTTTCAGAACTTCAAAAGATATCTCTTGACGGAATAGACACGCGGTATTATGATTATGACAAATAGATGAACCATAAGGATTTCCCTTTGAAGGAGGAGATTGATCATGATGACTGCCACGAAAACAACGAAAGATTTCTGCTCCGCTCTGTTCCAGAGCTGGCTCCGTGTAGACACCGCGTATCTCCAGGATAAAAAGACCGCTGAAGTGAAGGCGGACGAAAAGAAAGCCTGAAACAGGCACGGCTCATGCTCCGGCATGGGCTTTTTTGGTGGCTGCCTTGCAATTTCCGGCGGCCCCTGCTACAATGGGAAAAATCACAGCGAGGAAGAAAAGGAGTACGCGCAGCGAAGCGAGTCCGGGACGGTGCAAGCCGGACAGGCGCGGAAGGCGTTTCGGAGCTGCTGCCTGAAGCTTCGGTGAGTAGGGCAGCCATCAAAGAAGCGGGTACAGAGGATTCTGTGCCAATAAGGGTGGAACCGCGGGTATATCTCGTCCCTGTAACAGTCGTTACAGGGGATTTTTTATTTTCAGGAGGCAATCATGACATTTCAGCAGATCATTCTGACGCTCCAGAAATTCTGGTCGGAGCGCGGCTGTATCCTGCAGCAGCCCTATGATGTGGAAAAAGGCGCCGGCACGATGAACCCGGCCACGTTCCTCCGCGTGCTCGGACCGGAGCCGTGGTGCGTGGCCTACGTGGAACCGTCCCGCCGCCCCGATGACGGACGCTACGGCGACAACCCGAACCGTCTCTATCAGCATCACCAGTTCCAGGTCATCATGAAGCCGTCCCCGGACAATATCCAGGAGACCTATCTGGAAAGTCTCAAGGAACTCGGCATCGATCCGGAGGAACACGACATCCGCTTCGTGGAGGATAACTGGGAATCCCCGACGCTCGGCGCCTGGGGCATCGGCTGGGAAGTCTGGCTCGACGGCATGGAAATCACCCAGTTCACCTACTTCCAGCAGGTGGGCGGCATCGACGAACATCCCGTGGCGGTGGAGATCACCTACGGGCTGGAACGCATCGCCATGTACATCCAGGAAAAGGACAACGTATACGATCTGGTCTGGACGGACGGCGTGACCTACGGCGATATCTGGCATGAAAACGAATACGAACAGTCCGTGTACAGCTATGACCTGTCCGACCACGACATGCTGTTCCAGCTGTTCGATATGTATGAAAAGGAAGCGTCCCGGGTCATCAAGGCCGGCTATGTGCTGCCCGCCTATGACTACGTGCTGAAATGCTCCCACGCCTTCAATCTGCTCGATGCAGCAGGCGCCATTTCCCTCTCCGAACGGACGGAATATATCGGCCGCGTGAGAAATCTCGCCAGAATGTGCGCGAAGGCCTATCTGAAGAAACGAAAAGAACTGGGATTCCCCATGCTGAAAGGAAGTGCTGCAAAATGACGAAGGATCTCCTTCTCGAAATCGGAACGGAAGAAATGCCGGCGAATATCCTCCCCGGCACCATCGCCCAGCTGCAGGAGCTGGCGGAAGCGAAACTGAAAGAAGCGCGCCTTTCCTTCGGCAAGGTGACCATTTACGCCACGCCCCGCCGTCTGGCCGTGCTCGTCGCAGATGCTGCGGAAAAGCAGGCTGATGAGCAGGTGAAAAAGAGAGGCCCCTCCATTCAGGCGGCCTATGACGCGGACGGCAACCCCACCCGCGCCGCACAGGGCTTTGCCCGGGGCGCTCACATCGACCCCGCCGACCTCGTCAAAGAAGGCAATTATGTGTGGGCGGAGATCGTCAATGAAGGCAAGCCCGTGGCAGAGATCCTGCCGCAGGTCTTCACGGACATGATCCTCGGCCTGTCCTTCCCGAAGAGCATGCACTGGGGCAGCCAGGAACTGCGCTTCATTCGTCCGATCCGCTGGATCGTGGCACTCTGCGGTACGGACGTGGTGCCCATGGAGCTGGCCGGCGTGAAGAGCGGACGGAAGAGCCGCGGCCACCGCTTCCTCTGCAAGGACGACGTGGAGATTGCCTCTCCTGCGGAATACAAGGAAACCATGCGGAAAGCGTCGGTCATCGTCGATCAGGACGAGCGGCGCGCCATGATCAAAAAGGGACTGCTCGAAGTGGCAGCCAAGCTCGGCGGCGAGATCTGGCCGAATCCGGGCCTGCTGGAAGAAATCAATTTCATCGTCGAATACCCGACCCCGCTGTACGGCCGCATCGATGAATCTTTCCTCTCCCTGCCTGCTCCGGCTATCGTCACGCCCATGCGCGACCACCAGAGATACTATCCGGTACACGCCAAGGACGACAGCCTCATGCCGTATTTCCTCACCGTCCGCAACGGCGGCACGAAAGCCCTCGAAAACGTACAGATCGGCAATGAACGGGTGCTCCGTGCCCGTCTGGACGATGCGAAATTCTTCTTCGACAACGACCGGAAGAAATCCCTCGAGGCCCACCGCGAGGACCTGAAGCGCATCAACTATCAGGAAGACATGGGCAGCCTCTATGACAAGGCCGGCCGTCTCCAGACCCTCGCCGCCGCCATCGGCGCGGACTGGGGCTTCACCGCCGAAGAGCTGGCTGATGCAGACCGCGCGGCCTACCTCTCCAAGTCCGACCTTGCCACCGGCATGGTGACGGAATTCACGGAGCTGCAGGGCGAAATGGGCAAGGAATATGCTCTCCTGGACGGCGAAAAAGCCAATGTGGCACAGGCCCTTTTTGAACAGTACATGCCGAGATTTGCCGGAGACATCCTTCCGAAGCAGGCCATCGGCCGTGCGCTCTCCATCGCCGACAAGCTGGACAACCTCGCAGCGACCTTCCTCCGCGGCCTGATCCCCACGGGCTCTCAGGACCCCTTCGCTCTCCGCCGCCAGACCATCGGCGCCGTGAGCATTCTGGCCGACGGCAAAATCCACTGGGATGTCCGCCGGGGCATCGCCAAGGCACTGGAGCTCCTGCCGGGCACGGACGAAGCCAAGCAGACCGCCGCAGGACAGATCGAAGAATTCTTCCGCCAGCGTATCCGCGCCATCCTGCTCGCACAGGACGTGGACTACGACATCATCGACGCCGTGCTCTCCGGCCCGGTGGATGACGTATATGCCATCTTCCTTCGTGCGGAAAGCATGAAAGCCAGCGCCGTGAAGGATGAAGCGGACCTCCGTCAGGCCGTGACCCGTCTGGCGAACATCACGAAGGGCAAGGAAGCCGCCGCTGTACAGCCGGTGCTCTTCGCCGATGACGCAGAGAAAAACCTCTGGGCCGCTTACGAGACCGCTTCTGTGGAAGCAAAGAAAGCCTACGACGCCTGCGACTATGCGGCCGCACTGCCCGCGCTCCGCACCCTCACGCAGCCCATCAATGACTATCTGGACAAGGTCATGGTCATGGTGGATGACGAAGTCGTCAAGGCCAACCGCATTTCCACCCTGCTGACCGTGCTGGACCTCTTCAACACCTGGGGCGACTTCAGCAAGCTCGCATAATTTAAAAACTATAAAAAGGCATCCTGCTACGGCGGGATGTCTTTTTTGTTGCAGATATTTGAGATGATATAGTTATCAAGGAGTGCATAAACTGCTATAATAGAACGGAAAGGGAGATGATATGCATGAAATGGATCGTAAAAATGATGCTGGCGCTGCTGCTGTGCCTGCCCGTACAGAGCTGGGCCTTTCCCAATGAGCCGAACGGATTCCGAGATCTATACTGGGGAGAATCGCTGCAGGAAGTTTGTGGCCATTATGATGCACGTTTTTTTTCTTATATGCCTGAACAGAATGCCGTAATGTATAAACTACAGTTGAGCCAGGATGACAGCAGGGAAATCGAGGCCATACTGGGATATGCCCCAGAAAATAACAGGATATCTGTGTCATTTTTTTATGATGAATTATTTGCAATAGCGGTGAATTTTAAGGGGATTCATTCCTATGAGCTGGTCAGACAAAAGCTGTTTCGGCTGTATGGAAATTCCAGCATGATAGGGAAGGATACCCATTTATGGGCAGGTAAAAATACCATTCTGATTTTTAACAGGGCAGCTAATGCTCCGGACAGATGTGATCTTCATATCTGGTCAGCCGGTCTCTTTGCAGAAATATCGGCAAAAGAAGGCAATAAAAAGAAGTAAAGGTGGAGAGTGGAATGAAATTTATCAAGCAAATCATTATGACGATCCTTTTACTGGTCGTACCGGTATCCGGATTGGCCTTTCAAAATGAACCCATTGGATTTCGTGACCTCTATTGGGGCGAAACCCTGGAGGAAGTGAAGCAGGGACGCGAAGTGGAATATTTCAATTATGATGAAAAAACAAATTCTGTTACGTATTGGGTGCATCTCAATTCTGATGAGTCTAAAACACTTTCACAGGTGCCAATTTTGAGAGAAGGTTTTGATGCAACCTTTTGGAATGATAAGTTATGGAAAATTATATTGTATTTCAATGGGAAATCTACCTTTACATCTTTGAAAAATGCCATGATTCAACTGTATGGCAAACCACAAATTAATGAGTGGGATAATTGTATTTGGATAGGGAAGAATACAATAATAGATATAGCGAACGACTCTGCTGCGGGCGGAGCATGGATTTCAATTGGATCGACGAAATTACTTTATGATTTGATAAAAGAGCAGGCAAGTCAGGGCTGGTAACGGAAAATAAAATACGACATTGTATCGGGAAGTTTCCCTTGCGGAACGGGCGGAAAAATGCTAAAATACTTGCGTATGTCTGGACAGTCCTCTGCCAAAGGCGATCGGCACGAATGTCCTGTGAGTAAGGAGGAAAAGATCGTGAACATTATCGAAACGCTCGAAAGAGAACAGCTGAGAAACGACATTCCTGAATTCCGTCCCGGCGACACCGTACGCGTACATACCAAGGTTGTCGAAGGCAAGAACGAAAGAATCCAGGTATTTGAAGGTGTTGTTATCGCGAGAAAACATGCTGGCCTTCGCGAAACATTCACCGTTCGCCGCATTTCCTACGGCGTCGGCGTCGAAAGAACATTCTTCGTCCATTCTCCGCGTCTCGCAAAGATCGAAGTGAAGCGCCGCGGCATTGTACGCCGTGCAAAACTTTTCTATCTGCGCGGACTGTCCGGCAAAGCGGCAAGAATCAAAGAAAGAAAATAAGACGAAAGAGGCTCCCTTACGGGGCCTTTTTTGTTTGCCTTGACAGAGGAGGCGCCGGCCCGTATAGTTAAGGATAATCAGAAAAAAGGAGGTGCGGTATGAACCATCTGTTTCCGGCGGTGCTCGCAGCGGCAGTGCTGTGCGGCGGCGCCGCTTCGGCCAATCAGATCGAATCGGTGATCGCCGTGGATTATCTCACGGTGGAGGTCGTCATGGAGGACCCGCTCACGGCGGAGGAGACCGATCCTTTCCGGTGGGACCCGGCCCGTCCGGCCTTCACGTTCAGCGAGGGCGTGGAAATGACCGGCGCGCCGAGGGCGCAGGAGGTGCGGGGCTATCCGAATACGTACCGCATCCCCGTGAACGGCCTCGATACGGACATCATTTACAAGATCTCCTATCACGGGCAGAAGGCCCTCACGTTCAAGGCCTATGAAGAGGAGGAAATGCAGACGCGCTACAAGGACCGCTACGGGAGCTATTTCTGAGGCGCGCCCGGCGCATCCGGCGGGGAAACAGGTACAGTTTCTCCGGGTTGTATGCTATAATACCATGTGGTATTTGTGAGTACAGAAAGGCGTATCCATGCATATTGTGCTGGTAGAACCGGAAATTCCGGGAAATACGGGAAATATTTCCCGGCTCTGCGCGGCGGAGCATCTGACGCTTCATCTGGTGAAGCCCCTCGGCTTTTCTCTGGACGACAGGCATATGAAACGGGCAGGCCTCGATTACTGGGATCTGCTAGATGTGCACGTCCATGAGAATTTTGAAGAGGTGCAGCGGATGCTGGCCGGCCATCATTTCTATTACAATACGACGAAAGCGGTGCGCGCTTACAGCGGTGTGTCCTTCACGGCGGGGGATGTGCTGGTCTTCGGCAAGGAAACAAAGGGCCTGCCGGAGGATCTGCTTCTCGCTCATGAGGAGGACTGCATCCGCATTCCCATGATCGAGGAGGCGCGGTCGCTGAATCTGTCCAACGCGGTGGCCATCGTGGCCATGGAGGCGCTGCGGCAGCAGGGATTTCCCCATCTGCTGCAGAAGAGCGGACGGTTATTCAGGGAGGGAGCAGAAAGCCATGAATATTTATGATAAGGCCTACGAGCTCGCTGCCGGCATCAAAGAAAGCGATGAGATGAAGCGTCTCACGGCGGCGGGAGAAAAGATCAAGGGCAATGAAGACGCCCGGAAACTGGTCAAGGAATACCTGATGGCCCAGATGCAGGCAGACTATGCGAAGCTGGCCGGGCAGAAGCAGGATGACAAGACCTACGAGCATCTCCAGGAGCTGGCTGTGCTGGTCAGCAACAACGGCGATGCGCAGGAATATCTGCAGGCATTTATCCGCTGGCAGCAGGTCGCAGCCGATCTGCAGAAGATCATCAGCGATGCCATGATGCAGGGTATGGATGTATTGGAGCTGGATAAAAAATGACAGAATGGACCTCGTTTTTTGACGGAATTCTCACGGAAAAACAGTTTCGCGTGGACGAACCCATGAGCCGCCACACCACGTACGGCATCGGGGGCCCGGCGGATGTATTCGTGGCTCCGGACACGGAAGAAACGCTGCAGAAGGTGCTGAACCGCGCCTATGAAGGGGGCGTCCCGGTGACCATCATCGGCGGCGGCTCGAACTGCCTCGTGAGCGACAAGGGCATCCGCGGCATCACCGTATGCACCCAGCGCCTGAAGCCCTATCTGGAATGCGAAGGAGACTGGATCGTCGCTTCCGGCGGCACGGCCACCGGCGCGGTGTCCCGTCTGGCCTGGAAAAACCAGCTGAAGGGCATGGAATGGGCCGTAGGCCTGCCGGGCACGATCTGCGGCGCGGCGTTCATGAACGCCAACGGCTACGGCAGCCAGATGAAAAATGTAGTGGAGAGCGTCCGCGTTCTCACCCGCGACGGGCAGCGGGAAAAGACCTACGGCTGGGATGACCTCCATTACGGCGAAAGCGACAGCATTTTCATGCACAATGGCGACATCATCCTCGGCGTGCGCCTTCATCTGTCCCACGGCAATGTGGACGAGATCAAGCGGGCCATGGACGAGCACCAGCTGTCCCGCCGGACCAAGCAGCCTCTCGACAAGAGAAGCGCCGGCACGATGTACCTCCGTCCGCCGGGATATCATGTAGGCCCGATGATCAAGGCCTGCGGCCTCGTGGGCTACTCCGTGGGCGATGCCCAGGTCTCCACGAAGCATCCGGACTTCGTCGTCAATAACGGCCACGCCACCTGCCAGGACGTGCTCGCCGTGCTCCACGAAGTACAGCGCCGGGTGATGGATCAGTTCAATGTGCACATCCCGCTCGATGTCCGCATCCTCGGCGACGGCGTCCATCAGGAAAGATAAACCATAAGAGAAAAGCTGTGTCCTCTGCGGAGGGCGCAGTTTTTTTGTGCTCCGCTGGGCAGCGGGGGGCCTGTGCTACAATACAGAAAAAGGAGGGCGGCAGCATGAGAGAGCGCGCATGGTACAGAAACGGCCGGACATGGCGGAGGCTTCTGGCGGGGATCGTCTCGGCGGCCGTTCTTTTTTACGGCCTCTGCTACGCCCTCACCTTTTATGCGGCGGAGATCTTCAACCGCGTGGCGGAGGAGCGGGACCTGTTCCCGGGGACGGTGACGACAGCGCGCATCCGGGCGGATCTTTTCGGCAATGTGGAGGCGGACAGCGTGCGATGGACCGCCGATGACGGGACGCTGCTGGCAGATGCGCCGTCGGTACGGTTCCATGTGAAGCCCTGGGACGTGGTGACGGGCCGGATCGGGACGTCGAGCATCACGGAGGTGACGCTGGAGAAGGCCTATGTGCATCTCTTCTTTGATGACGCCATGTGGCTGCGGTACATCAAGCCCGACGGCAGGGCGCGGCAGGCGCAGGGGCTGGAGCCGATCCGTCTCACCGGTCCGGACGGGAACCGCCTCTTTGACTGCCGGGCGGTGCTGCGGGACGGCGTGATCGAGGCGGAGGCGCCGGGGCGGCAGTTCCGCATGGAGCATGTGAATCTGAAGGTCGATGCGGACACGGACCGGCAGATGCGGGTCGATCTCCTGAGCGGCCGCTTTACGGGCACCATCGCGGCGGACCGGATGGTGATGCACGGGACGGTGGATTTCACCGGGGACGGGCCGGCGTGCGATCTGGCGCTGTCCGTGACGGGCTGCCGGCCGTCGGCGCTCGGCGCGGGCATCGATATCGACGACCCGGTTTCAGTCAGTGCCCGGGTGAAGGGCCCGGCGGCGCGGCCGGTGATCACGGGGACGCTGGATATTCCGGAGCTGAATGTGACGGCGCTCCTGTTCACGGAGCTCACCGGCGATTTCCACTATGAAGCGGGGCTCCTTTCCGTGGAGGCCGTGAAGGGAAAGGTCTTCGGCGGCACCGTGGAAGGAACAGGACGCTTCGATCTGGACAAGCGGTCCTACGGGGCGGACATTCAGGGGCACCGCCTCCGCGGCGGCACGGCGGCGAAGGATTCGGGGCTCCGATGCGAGGTGGAGCTGGACCTGCATCTGCGGGGCGAGCGGGGACGCCCGCCCGAGGCCTGGGGCTCTTTCCTGTCCGGCCCGGGCCAGTACCGGTTCCTGCCCTTTCAGAAAATTTCCGGCGCCTTTGAACGGGAGGGCGGCACGGTCACCATCCGGGATGTGGTGATCTCCCTCGCGCTGGGGGACGTGACCACCGATGCGTTCACCATTCAGGACGGACGGGTGCGGCTGGGTCCGGTGTATCTCATGGATTCCCTCTCCGGCACGGCGGAGCGGGTCTACTGAGGCGGTTCTTTTCGGAGAGCCGCCTTTTGGCGTGGTGCGGGAAATTTTTTGAAATTTTCCGGGAAACCCTTGCATTTTTGCCATGTGTTGTGTATTATAAGGACATGAGTTAGCACTCGATGCAAGTGAGTGCTAATAAGTTGAAGGAGGAGTCGACATGTTAAAACCATTAGCAGATCGTGTTCTGATTGAAGTTAAAGAAGAAGAAACCAAGACCAAAGGCGGCATCCTGCTGCCTGATACAGCACAGAAAAAATCTCAGAAAGGCACCGTCGTAGCCGTAGGCCAGGGCAAGCTGAATGACAACGGCCAGCGCATCCCGATGGAAGTCAAGGTCGGGGATGAAGTCCTTTTCGCTAAATATTCCGGCACGGATATCGATGAAGGTGGCAAGCATTACCTGCTCATCACCGAACGTGATATTCTCTGCGTATTCTGATTTCTGACTGATAACTGATAGGAGTGACAATAAATGGCAAAGAAAGTTCTGTATAACGAAGAAGCCCGTGCGGCTCTGCTCAGAGGCGTCGATCAGCTCGCCAACGCGGTAAAGATTACTCTCGGCCCGAAAGGCCGCAACGTAGTGCTGGACAAGAAGTTCGGCGCTCCGAACATCGTCAACGACGGTGTTTCCATTGCCCGCGAAATCGAACTGAAAGATCCCTTTGAAAACATGGGCGCTCAGCTCGTTAAAGAAGTCGCAACCAAGACCAACGACGTAGCAGGCGACGGCACCACCACCGCAACGCTCCTCGCGCAGTCCATGATCCATGAAGGCATGCGCAACGTCGCTGCCGGTGCCAACCCGATGGTCCTGAAGAAGGGCATCGAAAAAGCAGTGAAATGCCTCGTGGAAGAAATCAAGAAGAGAGCCATTCCGGTCAGCACCCGTGACGCGATCGCTCAGGTCGCTTCCATCTCCGCAGCAGACACCACCATCGGCGGCCTCATCGCTGACGCTATGGAAAAAGTCGGCAAGGACGGCATCATCAACGTAGAAGAATCCAAGACCATGGAAACGAAGCTGAAATTCACCGAAGGCATGCAGTTCGACCGCGGCTACCTCAGCCCCTACATGGTATCTGATCCGGACAAGATGGAATGCGTCATGACCGATCCTTACATTCTCATCACGGACAAGAAGATCAATGTTCTCCAGGATATCCTTCCGCTGCTCGAAAAAGTCGTTCAGTCCGGCAAGGAACTCCTCATCATCGCTGAAGACGTGGAAGGCGAAGCACTGGCTACCCTCGTAGTGAACAGACTCCGCGGCACCTTCAAATGCGCTGCTGTCAAGGCTCCGGGCTTCGGCGACCGCCGCAAGGCCATGCTGCAGGATATTGCTATCCTCACCGGCGGCCAGGTGATCAGCCAGGATATGGGCCGTAAGCTGGAATCCGCAGGCGTGGAAGACCTCGGCACCGCTCATCAGATCCGCATCACCAAGGACAACACCACCATCATCGTCAGCGACCAGCAGGCAGCAGAACGCAAGGAAGCCATCGCAGCCCGCGTCAACGAGATCCGCACCCAGCTCGCTGAAACGGTTTCCCAGTTCGATAAAGACAAACTTCAGGAACGTCTGGCCAAACTCGGCGGCGGCGTAGCTGTCATCGAAGTCGGCGCAGCCACCGAAGTGGAAATGAAAGACAAGAGACTCCGCATCGAAGATGCTCTGAATGCAACCCGTGCAGCTGTTGAAGAAGGCATCGTTGCCGGCGGCGGCACCACCCTCATCGACATTCAGGACAAACTGAACGATCTCCATGAAGAAGGAGACGTTCAGACCGGCATCAACCTCGTCCGTCATGCCATCGAAGCTCCGATCCGTCAGATCGCAGACAACGCCGGCGTGGAAGGCTCCATCGTGGCCAACAAGGTCAGAGAAGCCGCTAAGGGCGTAGGCTACAACGCTGCGGAAGACAAATACGAAGACATGGTAGCAGCCGGCATCGTTGACCCGGCCAAGGTTACCCGCACGGCTCTGCAGAATGCAGCCAGCATCGCAGCTCTGGTTCTCACCACCGAAGCTGTCGTCGGCGACCTGCCGGAAGAAAAACCGGCTATGCCTCCGATGCCCGCAGGCGGCATGGGCGGCATGATGTAATCTCCCCGTGAGATCATCACAACCGATAAAGTGATAAAAGAAAGCACCGGATTTTATCCGGTGCTTTCTTGTTGTGCTGTTTCGTTGCAAGACATGGCAGGCCCGGCCGGTTTCGCTTTGCAATGGCTGGTAAATAGTCCAAAATTATACTATAATGGTAAAAAATTAGACTATTTAAGGAGAAAAGAAATGGATGAAAGAACGGTGATCAGCGGCCTGTACCTGTCGTGGGCACAGGGGACGGCGCTGTATGTGAAATATGCGGAGCTGCGCCGGGTGAGCTACAGCGAACTCATGGTGCTGTATATGCTGCTCGAGGCGGGGCGGCTCACCCAGCGGGAGCTGTCGCTGCGGTGCGAGCTGACGAAGCAGACCGTCAATCAGACGGTGAAAAAACTCCGGGAGGCGGGATATCTCGTCATGGAGAACGATCCGTCGGACCGGCGCCGGAAGGTGCTGGCCTTCACGGAGGCCGGGCGGCGCCATGCGTTGGACATCGCAGAGCCGCTCCGGCAGATGGAGGTGCAGGTCTTTCAGGCGGTGGGACCGGAACGGATGGCCGCCATGAAGGAGACTTCCGACCTGTTCAACTGGTTCATGGGGCGGGAGCTCGCCCGGTTCGCGGAGAGGAAGCCATGACATATGGCACCTTTCTGTCCTATGTGGTGCCGGCGGTGCTGGCCATGGCGCTGTCCGGCGTGTATGCCATTGTGGACGGATTTTTTGTGGGCAACCGCATCGGGGATCCGGGGCTGTCAGCCATCAATTTTGCCTATCCGGTGACGGCCTTTCTGGAGGCGGTGGGGACAGGCATCGGCATGGGCGGCGCCGTTCATTATGCCCTGTCCATGGGACGGGGCCGCCGGGAGAAGGCCCGGCAGTACGGCGCGGCGGCGCTGTGGGGGCTTCTCGCAGCGGGGGCGGTGCTGTCTCTGGCGCTGTGGCTCACGGCGGAACCGATGCTGTATGCCATGGGCGCGCGGGGCGGACTGCTGCGGCTCGGTACGGAATACAATCAGGTGATCACCGCCGGGGGATTTTTGCAGATCCTCGGCGTGGGACTGGTGCCGCTCCTGCGGAACCGGGCCGGCTCTTTTCCGGCGGCGGCGGTGATGACGGCGGGCTTCGTGCTGAATATCCTGCTGGATTATCTGTTCGTCTGGCAACTGGACTGGGGCATGACCGGAGCGGCGCTGGCCACGATCATCGGGCAGGGCGCAGCAGCGCTGCTCGGCGCGGGCCTCCTGCTCCGCGCGGGCGGGCTGGATATGCGGCTCCCTGCGTCAGGCCGGCGCGGGCTTTTTCAGGATATACTGTCCGTCGGGGCGGCGCCGTTCGGCCTGTCCATGACGCCCAATGCGTCGCTGGTGCTGATGAACGGCTTTTCTGCGGCGTACGGCGGTGATTTTGCGGTGGCGGTCTATGCGGTGGTCGCCTATTCCATCTGCATCGTCTATCTGGCGCTCCACGGCGTGGGAGAGGGCAGCCAGCCCCTCATGAGCCGGTGCTGCGGACGGCGGGACTGGCCGGGCCTCTTCCGCGTCCAGCGCTGGGCCGCAGGATTTGCCCTGCTGCTGGCCGCGGGAAGCGGGGTGATCTTCTGGCGGTACGGCGTGGAGATCAGTCTTTTCATGGGTGTGTCCCCGGCGGCCGCGGCGGCCTCCGGTGCGGTCTATCCGGTTTTCATTGCGTCGCTCCCCTTCATGGCGTTGAACCGCGTGGCGGCGTCCTCGTTCTACGCGGTGGGGCAGAGCCGGCCCGCGCAGTGCCTGTCCTGGGCGGAGCCTGTATTTCTCGGCCTGTTTCTGCTGGTGCTGCCGCCCTTCGGCGGGCAGACGCTGGTCTGGTGGAGCGTGACCCTGGCCCGGGCCGCGGCGGCCGTTCTGGCGGCGGGGCTCTGGATGCGCTGCGGCGGCGCCCGCGGAGAAACGGCTCCGGAGAGCGCGTGATTTCCTTTTTCTGACGGCCATCGGTATATGGCAGTGATCCCGGAACCACTCCGGGATTTTTACGTGGCCGTTTTCGGTGAAAATCTTCGGTATGGTATAATACAACTAATTGTATTCGTTTTTCAGGAGGCTCTTTTGGAAAAAGAACTGGTGATCATTGACGGCAACAGCCTGCTGTACCGCGCGTTCTATGCGCTGCCGCTGCTGTCGAAAAACGGCGTCTACACGAACGCCGTATACGGATTCCTGCGGATGCTCCTCGGCGTGTACCGCGCCATGGACCCGGAGTATATGGCGGTGTCCTTCGATAAGGACAAGCACACCTTCCGCATGGAGCTGTACGATGAATATAAGGGGACGCGGAAGCCTGCGCCGCCGGAGCTGGTGCCGCAGTTTGCGCTCATCCGGGACGTGCTCCGCGTGATGGGCATCGCCCAGTACGAGCTGTCCGGTTTCGAGGGGGACGACATTCTGGGGACGCTCGCCGCGCGCTACGAGGGCGAGCTGCCGGTGAAGGTCATCACCGGGGACCGGGACGCGCTGCAGCTGGTGAATGACCGCACGACGGTCTTCCTCACCCAGCGGGGCATTTCGGACATGGCGGAGATGACGCCCGGCGCGGTGAAGGAGAAATACGGCATCACGCCGGAGCAGGTGGTGGACATGAAGGCCCTCATGGGCGATGCGTCGGACCACATCCCCGGTGTGCCCGGCATCGGAGAAAAGACGGCGCTGAAGCTGCTCACCCGGTACGGCACGCTGGACGAGATCTACGCCCATGCGGATGAGGTGAAGGGCAAGCTCGGGGAGAAGCTCCGCAATGGCCGGGATTCGGCGTATCTGTCGCAGACGCTGGCCCGCATCCGCCGGGATGTGCCCGTGGAGGCGCCGCTGGAGTCGATGCATCAGCCGGTGCATGCGGAGGAAATGACGGCGCTGTTCCGTCAGCTCGGCTTCGAGCAGCTGGCGGAGGAATTCAGCAGCCTGCCCCGCTTCCGGGAGCTGGCGGCGGCCAAGCAGGAGGAAACGAAAAAGGAGGCCGCAGAGCTGCTGCGCTGGACCGGCAGGGAGGATCTGTCCGGCCGGGCGTGCGCGCTCTCTCTGGCGCTCACGGGGAAGGCGCCTTTTTACCAGTGGGATGCGGCGGTGATCGCCTGCGGCAGCCAGTGCTGGGAGGTGCCGGCGGAGGAGGCGGACAGCGCCGCCGCGGCGCTCCGCACGGCTTCGTCCGTGGCGGTGGAGGACAGCAAGAAGCTCTGGGAGAGCGGATTCCCCTGTGAGGGCCTTCCCTTCTTCGATCTGACGCTGGCGGCGTATCTGCTGGACCCCACGCGGGTGACCTATCCCCTGTCCTATCTGGCGGAGGCCTTTGGGGCTCTGCCCATCTACCCGGACGAGGCCGCTGACGATCCGTCGCGGTGCGCCCTCATTGCAGGGTTCCTCAACGGCATCTGTGAGACTGCCCGGGAGAAGCTGAAGGAGCGGGGCCTGCTGCGGCTCTTCGAGGAGATCGAGTCGCCGCTGGCGCCGGTGCTCGCGGCGATGGAAAAGGCGGGCATCGCCACCGATCAGGCCCGCTGGCAGGAGGTGCGGGACGACATGGCCCGCCGGGAACGGCAGCTTCTCCGCTCCATTTATGAGGAAGCGGGAGAAAGCTTCAATGTCAATTCGCCGAAGCAGCTGGGGCACATCCTGTTTGAAAAAATGGGCATGCCCGCCGGCAAAAAGACAAAGACCGGCTATTCCACCGCGGCGGACGTGCTGGAGACGCTCGCGGCGGACTATCCCTTCGTGAAGGAGATCCTGGAATACCGCACGCTGTCCAAGCTGATTTCCACCTATCTGGATGCGCTGCCCCAGCTGATCCGGCCGGAGACGGGACGCATCCACACGTCCTTCAATCAGACGGTGACCGCGACGGGCCGGCTGTCCAGCTCGGAGCCGAATCTGCAGAATATCCCCGTCCGCACGGAGGAGGGAAAGAAGATCCGCTCTCTCTTCGTGCCCGGCGAGGGCTATGACTGCTTCATTTCCTCCGATTATTCCCAGGTGGAGCTCCGCGTGATGGCCCATATGTCCGGTGACGAGAGCCTCATCCGGGCGTTCCGGGAGAAGGAGGACATCCACCGCCGGACTGCGGCGGAGGTGCTGGGCATCCCCATGGAGGAGGTCACGGCAGAGCAGCGGTCCCACGCGAAGGCCGTCAATTTCGGCATCATCTACGGCATCAGTGATTTCGGTCTGGCCCGGCAGCTGGGCATTTCCCGGCAGGCCGCGGCGGACTATATCCGGGTGTATTTCGAGCGCTATCCCCGCATCCATGCCTTCATGGAGGAAATGGTGGAGAAGGCCCGGGAGACCGGCCGGACGGAGACGCTCTTCGGCCGGGTGCGGGATTTGCCGGATATTCTGAGTAAAAATTTCAACCGCCGGTCCTTTGCGGAACGGACGGCCATGAATACGCCCATTCAGGGGACGGCGGCGGACATCATGAAGATCGCCATGATCCGCGTGGCCCGCGCGCTCCGCGACGGTGGATTCCGGAGCCGCATCCTCCTGCAGGTGCACGATGAACTGGTGCTGGAGGCCGTGCAGGATGAAGTGGAGGCCGTATCGGAGCTGGTGCGCCGGGAAATGGAAGGCGCCGCCGAGCTGAAGGTGCCGCTCGTGGCGGATGTCCACATCGGCCGGAACTGGGCGGAAACAAAGTAAGGGAGCAGAAGTATGTATCGTATCGGACTGACCGGCGGCGTGGGCTGCGGCAAGAGCACGGTGTCCTCCTATATGGCGCGGCTCGGCCTGCCCATCATCGACGGGGACAAGCTGTCCCGGGAGGCGGTGACGCCGGGGAGCGAGGCCATGGAGCGCATCCGTCAGGTCTTCGGGCCGGAGGTCTTTCTGCCGGACGGACAGCTGGACCGGGTGAAGATGGCGAAGCTCGTCTTTTCCGACGAGGACCGGCGGCAGGCGCTCAATGCCATCATCCATCCCTATGTGTGGCGCCGCACGGAGGAAGGGCTCATCACCGCGCAGAACGAGGGCTATCCCATCGCCGTGATGGATATGCCGCTCCTGCTGGAGATCGGCTGGCAGCTCCGCTCCGAGGCGGTGTGGGTGGTCAGGGCGCCGGTGGAGCAGCAGATCCTGCGGATGTGCGCCCGCGACGGCGCTACCCGGGAGGAGGCCCTCGCGCGGATACGGAAGCAGATGCCCACGATCAATAAAATCAATTATGCCGATGTCGTCATCGACAACAGCGGAAGTCTGGAAGCAACGGAGCAGCAGGTGCAGGAAGCCCTGCAGCAGGTGCCCGGCTGGGAGACCATGAGCCGGCGGTAAGGAGAGACCATGGCAGGAAGATACAGGAGGTACCGGAGAAGAAAAGAACGCAGGCCGTGCCGGGTGAAGCGAAGCGCCCGGTGGTTTGCGGTGCTTCTGGCGTGCCTCATGGCGGGCTTCCTGTATCTGGGCGAATGGCTCCTGCCGGCAGCGGTCTTTTTCCGCCCCACCAGAGAGGTGGAGCACCTCATCGAGGAGAATGCCGCCCGGTTTTCCCTCAGCCGGGAGCTGCTCCAGTCGGTCATTCTGGTGGAAAGCAAATTTGACCGGCACGCCGTGTCCAGCACGGGCGCGGTGGGCGTGATGCAGCTCATGCCCGACACTGCCGAATGGATCTCCGAGCAGAGCGGCCTTCCCGATGACGACCTGCACAATCCGGAGGAGAATATCCCCCTCGGCGCGTGGTATCTGGACTATCTCATCGGGAAATACAACGGCAATCTCGTGCTGGCGCTGGCGGCGTACAATGCAGGGCGGGGCAACGTGGACTCCTGGATGGAGGAGCGCGGCTGGCCGCCGGACTATGCGGATATCGAGGGCATCCCCTTCCCGGAGACGCGGGAATTTGTGCGCGCCGTCATCGAGAACCGGGACTGGCTGAAGGAAAAGAACCGCTCCTGAGCGGACAGAAAGGACAGATATGGAACTGACAGAAGATCAGGCGAAGCGCCGGCAGGGCTTCCTCGACTGGGATGTGGAACACCGCCTGCCCGCCGTCATCGGCGATTACCGGTTCCGCCGGGTGGACCGGCAGGAGGGGCGCATCTATCAGGCGTTCTCCTATGTGAGCGACGCCACCGGCTGGGAGGTGAAGGCTCTCTTTGACGAGGAGACCATGGACTACATGGTCAAGACCGATTTCCGCCTCTTCGTCATGACGGATATCGAGCTCATCACCGGGGATTTCCAGGCCTATCAGAAGGCGGTGGAGACGCTGCTGGAGAAAAACATGCGCCGGGAGCTCATCGACCGGAAGATCTCCGTCATCGTACAGGGGCGGGCCTTTTCCACCTGGCACTGGCAGGACGTGCTGCCTGAGACCGTCGGGGCGTACCGCCGCATGGTCGATCCGTCGCGGCCGCTCCTCGGCCTGAACGGGTCCTATATCATCGCCGTGTACGAATGTGCGGAAAAAGAACGGGGCATCGTCTTTTTCTACAATATGTTCCGCGACGAGTACTATGCAGAGATGAGCGCGGAGAAGATTCCCGTCATCATCCATCAGTACGATGCGAAGACCGCGGATGCGCTGGGGGCGCTGATCCGCCGCCATCTCGAAAAGGATCTGGAGGCGCTTCTCACCATGAAGCCCGAATCGTGAAAGCAGAGCAGAGCTCTGCTTTTTTCGTGCCCATAGCGGTGAAAAGCACTGGAAAAGGACGGGTATCCTGCTATAATTAGGGGAAAAAGGAGGGATATCCCATGGAATGGATACAGCTGGAAAACGGTGTGAAGATGCCGAAGCTCGGTCTCGGCGTGTGGCGCAGCGGCGACCGGACAGAACAGTCCGTGCTGTGGGCGCTCGAAGCCGGGTACCGCCATATCGATACGGCGGCCATGTACGGCAATGAGGACGCGGTGGGGCGCGCCATTAAGAAAAGCGGGATTTCCCGGGAAGATATTTTTGTGACGACGAAGCTCTGGACCGACGATGTGCGCCGGGGCCGGGCGAGAGAGGCGCTCATGGAAAGTCTGGCGCGGCTCGGCATGGATTATGTGGACCTCTATCTGATCCACTGGCCGGCCGAGGGCTATCAGAAGGCGTGGGAGGACATGACGGACCTGTACCACGAGGGCTGGTGCCGCGCCATCGGCGTCGCCAATTTTGAAGCGGACCATCTGGACGCGCTGCAGGGTGTATCGGATATGAAGCCGCTGGTGGATCAGTTCGAGAGCCATCCCGGCTTTGCCAATCAGGCCGTGCTGGACGCGGTGCTCGCCCGGCACATCGTGCCTGTGGCATACAGCCCGCTCGGCAAGGGGAAGGACCTCGCCGGCAATGCCGTGCTGGCCGCACTGGCCCGGAAATACGGGAAGACTCCGGCGCAGATCGTGCTGCGGTGGGAGCTCCAGCGGGGTCTCGTGGTGATTCCGAAGTCCTCCAACCGGGAGCGCATCCGTGAAAATACGGGCATTTTTGATTTCAAGCTCCGCCGGAAGGATATGGAGGCCATGAATGCCATGGATACGGGGACACGCCTGTCGGCGGACCCGCACCATCTTCCCTTCTGATACGAGCGACGTCCGGTCTGCGGCCGGGCGTTTTTGTGTGCCCCTGCGCCTTGACGAAACGGGGGATTGCATATACCATCGGTAAAAAACGGACGGGGTCCGGAAAGGAGGATCACATTGAGATGGATCTGGAAATGGATCCGGCGGCTGTTTCTGCTGTGTGTGGCCGCCGCGCTGGCAGCGGGGCTGTACGTGGGCAACACGGTCTATGAGGACCTGATCGGCTCGCCGTGGGACCGGATACTGGGCATCCGGAATCAGACCGGGGATCTGGTGCGGGTCCATGAGGGAGAGCAGGAATGGGGCTGGGAGCCGGTGGAGGTCACCGCCGGGGACGGCACCGTGCTGGCAGGGACCTATATCCCCCGCCACAGCCTGTCCCATCACACGGTGATCCTCGTGCACGGCCTGTATTCGAACCGCTCCATGTGCCTGCCGCTGGTAGAGATGTATCAGGAAATGGACTACAATGTGCTCCTCATCGACCTGCGGGGCCACGGCGAGAGCGGCGGCCGCCACACCATGTGGGGCATGCGGGAGGTGGATGATTTTCAGGCCTGGATGGACTTCCTCCATGCGAAGGACCCGGACGTGCGCGTGGGGCTCCACGGGATCTCTCTCGGCGCGGCCCTGTCCATTCTGGAGTGCGGCACCGATGAGGGACAGGACCTGCTCTTCTGCATCGCCGACAGCGCCTATGCGGACCTGATGTCGCTCGGCCGGGAAAAGCTCCTCCGGTGGACCGGCGATGAGCGGGTTCTGCTCGGGCTGGACGTGGTGGACCCCTTCTTCCAGGCGGCAATGTTCTTCCACACGGGCAAATTCCTGAAGGATATCACGCCCCTCGAGGCGGTGTCGCATATGCGCGCGCCGGCGCTGTTTCTTCACGGGGAGGATGACCGGCTGGTGCCCTCCTCAGCGGCAGAGGAGCTGGGCGCGGCCTGCTCCAGCCGCCGCAAGAAGGTGGTCCTCTTCGAGGGGGCCGGCCACGCGCAGGAGCTGGCTCTGAATCCGGAGGCCTACTGCCGGACGGTGCAGAATTTTATCGCCGGCCGATAGTTTCTAAAAGGTATAGAAACTATAAAATGGATAAAGAAAATCTTTCTATAACTTTTTGCCTCTTGCGGAAATTGTTTTTATTGAGTATGATATGGAGAAAGAAATCCCGGATTTCTTCATTTTGATAGGAAAGCATCGGCTTTTCATTCGGCAGAGTCGCCGGAGAGACGCTTCATGGAAGGGTCTCCGGTTGCTCTGCCTTTTCTGTTTACAGGGGGGAAGAACATGGAAGAGGAAAAGAAAATTCCGCCGGCGGAGAGTCAGACGGAGAGCCTCCGCATCGGGCCCAAGGCGTATATCGCGCTCATTGTGGCCATCGTTTATTTTTCCGGCGCACTGGCCAATGTGCCGGATGCGAAGTGGCTGGCAGCCTTTGATTTCTCGACGCTCATGGGCGGCTTCGGGAAGGTCAAGGAAGGAGGCACCTTCCTGGGCTCCGCTGGCGTGGGCGCGCGGCAGGGCTTTCTCTTTGCACTGTCTCTGGCGCCGGGGGTCATGCTGGCGCTGGGATGTCTGGAGATCCTCTCCCACTACGGCGCCCTGAAGGCAGCCCAGAAGCTGCTGACGCCGCTCCTCCGTCCGCTCCTGGGAATCCCCGGTGTGACGGGGCTGGCGCTCATCACGGATCTGCAGAGTACCGATGCCGGGGCGGCGCTGACGCGCGAGCTCTATGAGGACAAGCTGATCACGAAAAAAGAGCTGGTCATCATGAGTTCATGGCAGTATTCCGGCGCGGGAATGATCAATAATTATTTCACCATCGGGTCCGGGGCGTTTGCGTTCCTCATTGCACCGCTCTTCATCCCGCTCGTACTGATCTTCATTTTTAAATTTGTGGGCGCCATATTTGTGCGCTTCATGCTGAATACAGTGTACAAGGGGGATTTCCGGAATGAATGAGACGACACAGGCAACGACCAACAATCCCTGCGATATTTTCGTACGGGGCGCGAAAAAGGGATTCAATCTGGCGGTAGGCAATCTGCTCCCGAATATCCTCATGGCCTATGTGCTGACGGATATCCTGAACCGCATTGGTTTTCTCAAGCTCGCCAGCGATGTCTTCGGACCGCTGATGGTGATCTTCGGGCTGCCCGGCGAGGCGGTCATCGTCCTGCTCACCACGTGGTTCTCCTCGTCTGCGGCGATCGGCCTTACGGCGAGCATGGTGGCGGCCGGTTCGCTCACGCCCCATGACGTGACGATCATGATGCCCGCCTATTTCCTGCTGAATGCGCAGATCCAGTATATGGGCCGCCTTCTCGGCGTGGCCGGCGTGCCGGCGCGGTACTGGCCGCTGCTGATGCTCACCAGTTTGCTCAACTCCTGCTGCGCCATGCTCATCATGCACTGGTTTGTGGTCTGACGGATGCAGCTCTGTATCCTTGTAAAAAGAAAGAAGGAATTCTTGTATGAGTCAGCTGATGGAACATTTCACGTATCTTCATACCATTCCTGAAAGAGGGATGGAGGAATTCAAAACGTCGGCCTATCTGGCGGACTGCCTGGAAAAGGCGGGCTACGAGGTCACGCGGAACGTGGGCGGAAAGACCGGCGTGGTCGGCGTGTGGGACAGCGGCGTCCCCGGTCCGGTGCTGGGGCTCCGGGCGGACATGGATGCCCTGACACACGTCATCGACGGCGTGCGGTGCTTCCGTCACACCTGCGGCCATGACGGCCATTCCTCCATGGTGCTCACCGCGGCGGAGGAAGCGAAGGCGGCGGGCCTCGTGAAAAAGGGCAAGCTGAAGATCCTGTTCCAGCCCGCAGAGGAGCTGTCCTCGGGGGCGCTGTCCATGATCGAAGGCGGCGCGATCGACGATGTGGACATCCTCATCGGGGCGCACATCCAGCCGGCGGCCAATGTGCCCACGGGAAGCATCACGCCCGCCATGTATCATGCGGCGCAGTATATGATGACCGCGCATTTCCACGGCACGCAGGCCCACGGGTCCCGGCCCCATCTCGGCGTCAATGCCATTGAGGCGGGGAGTCTGGCCGTACAGGCGGTCTCCATGGTGCACATCGACCCGAATCTGTCCTTCAGCGTGAAGCCCACCCGCTTCGTGTGCGACAACGGCGCGCTGAATGCCATTCCGCCGGAAGCGGTCGTATCGTGGGATATGCGGTGCGAGCAGAATGAGGCGATGGAGGAAATGAAGAAAAAGACGGAGAAGGCCATCCGCAGTGCGGCGGAATCAGTGGGGGCCTCGGTGGATCTGTCCTGCGACGGCGCCGTGCCCGCGGCGGAATACAGCGATGAAGCGATCCGCCTCATCAGCGACGCCGTAACGGACGTGCTCGGAAAGGACCGCCTCTACAAGCCGATCCGTCTCACCGGCGGCGAGGATTTCCACTACTACATCCAGCACAAGCCGTCTCTCAAGGCAGGCTATTTCGGACTGGGCTGCGCGGCATGGCCGGGCCTGCACCATCCGGAAATGCATTTCGAGACGAAATATCTGGAGGACGGGAAAAACGTCTTTGTGGATATCGTGAAAAAGGTGCTCGGCTGAGCGCATGAGAAAAAGACCGGCCTCCGGAAAGGCTGGTCTTTTTTAGCGGGATTTTTATGGATGACGGCCGGATGGCCGGCGGGGCTGCTTCCGGACGTCGGCCTGCTCCACGCCGGGGAGCAGCATCAGGTCGAGGGAAAAGGGCTCGTCCTCCTCTTCCTCGAGGAGCAGCCGCAGCGCGGCCCGTCCGCCGGGAAGGGGCTTTGTTTCGAAGGTGCGGAGGTGCACCGCCCGCTCCCGGAGGAGAAGCCGCAGATGCTCCGGGGAGAAGCGCTTCTCATCCACGGTGAGGTGCAGCTCCAGCAGGGGCGGGACATGCCGGGCGGACAGGTACAGGTCGATCTGGCGGAGCGCCGTGAGCGTCACAAGGATGAGCAGGGCGGTCACGGCGGCCATGAAGAGGAGCCCCGCGCCGGCCGCAAGGCCCACGGCCGCCACGGCCCAGATGCTCGCCGCGGTGGTGAGTCCCATGATGCGGCGGGTGCCCTGCGCGGCGAGGATGGTGCCCGCGCCGAGGAAGCCGATGCCGCTCACTACCTGCGCGGCGATGCGGCCGCCGTCGGAGGAGAGGCCCAGCCGCTCCTGCATTTCCACGGGGATCATGAGGGATACCATCATGTAGAGGCATGCCCCCATGGCGACGAGGATGTGCGTGCGGAGCCCCGCGGCCTTGCTGCGCGCCTGCCGTTCGTAACCCACGAGGCCGCCCAGCACCAGCGCGGTGAGCAGGCGGAGCAGGATATCGGCGGAAGTCATGGAGAGCACCTCCCTTCGGAATTCGGTATTTTCTGTCTTTATTTTACCAGAATCTGACATATCTTGCGGCCGGCGCATGAATAGATGAGGAAATTGCAGAAAATCGTTTGACTTTCCGCGCGGGCAGCGGTATAATTCAGACATTCAATACAGCAGATACGATGAACGAGATTTTCCGAGCATTTCAGAATCTGACTGCAGAGAGTCAGCGGATGGTGCAAGCTGATGCAGGCTGGAGTGCGATATGTCCCTCGCGAGTATTCCATCTGAAGTAAGTAAGGTGGAACGGCCGGTCCCCGTTACGGACACTCCTATAAGTATAATGTAGGGTGGTACCGCGGAATGACGCCCCTATCTCACCATGGTGAGGTAGGGGTTTTTTGTACAGCGGATGCACCGCATCTATACCGTAGGCGAGTCCAAACACAGGGTGGTACCGCGCGATGCGCCCCTGTCTCCGGAAAGGCATGCAGCCGGAGACAGGGGCGTTTTCTTTTTGGACAGGCTGTATGGGATGGCATAGCAATCACCGATGACACATAAGAAGGGGGTCAACAATCATGATGGACAAGAAATGGATGAAACGGCTGGCAGCGGCAGGCGCCGCATTGATGATCGCAGGTGCTTTCGCAGGCTGCGGCGGAGAAAAATCGGGCTCGGCGTCCGGCAGTGCAGGCCAGTCCGCCAAGATCGGCGTGCTGGAAGCGACGTCCGGCCCCGGGGCGGCCTACGGCATCGCCATGAAGGAAGGCGTCGATCTGGCCGTGGAGGAGATCAACAGCAATCCCAATACGAAGATCAAGCTGGATATCGCCTTCTATGATACGAAGGGCAGCAAGACCGAGGCCATCAATGCGATGAAGAAGCTCATCGAGCAGGACAAGGTGCTCGCCATCGAGGGCCCGACCTTCTCCGGTGAAATGTTTGCTGCCGGCCCGATCGCCCAGCAGTCCGGCGTCGTGGCCTTCGGCACCGGCACCACCGCACCGGGCATCACCGACATCGGCGACTACATCTTCAGAAATGCCATCCCCGGCAAAATGGCCATCCCGCAGACCGTAAAGAAGGCCCATGACAAGCTGGGCTTCAAGACTGCCGCGATCCTGTACTGCAACAACAATGACCAGATGGTAGGCGAGAACGGCATCTATCAGGAACTGTTCAAGGAAATGGGCATCGACATCGTCGCCACGGAGACCTTCGCGGAAAAGGATACGGATTTCTCCGCCCAGCTCACGAAGATCCAGGCGGCCAATCCGGACATCATCTGCGTGGCCAGCCTCTATCAGGAAGGGGCCCTCATCGCCAAGAAGGCCCGCGACATGGGCATGACCCAGATGATCATCGGCAACAACGGCTTCAACAGCCCTGAATACATCAAGCAGGCCGGGGAAGCGGCAGACGGCACGCTCGTAGCGACCCCGTGGAACCCGGAACGGCAGACCGAAAAGGCCCAGGCATTCCGCAAGGCCTTCATCGCGAAGTACAACCACGAACCGGATCAGTTCTCCGCACAGGCCTATGACGCGATGTACACCCTCCATCAGGCGATCGAGCAGTCCGGCACCACCACGGACCGGAAGAAGTTCCGCGACACTCTCGCCGGCATCAAGGGCTTCGAAGGTGCGACCGGCAAATTTGAATTCGATGAAAACCGCGATCCGAAGATGGAACTGGACATCCTCCAGGTCAAGAACGGCCAGTGGGTGCCGCTGGAATAAGAGGCCTGCCGTCCGGAGTTCCGCCGGTTTTCCCGGCGCCGGACCGTCAGAAATTTTCCGTTTTCTATTGACAATGCAGCAGAATCTCCTATAATATACTGATATAACCGAATCAGAAAGACGAGGATCAGGGAAAAGCATCCTGTCCATGCGGCAAAGAGAGCCAGCGGCTGGTGTAAGCTGGCGGGCAGCGGGACGCAAACTCACCTGGGAGTTCCGGCGGGGAATCAAGTATCTGCCGGCGCCGCCCGCGTTACAGGGTGCACATGCAATGATCGAGAGCAAAAAGGAAGACAGTCCATGACTGCAGAGAGCCGGCGGATGGTGCAAGACGGCGCATTCTGTCTTCCAAATATATCACTCGGGAGCTCCTTTCCTGAATCGAGTAGGGACGGGCGTCAATCCTCGTTACGGATCGGAAACAAAGTATAATGTAGGGTGGTACCGCGTTCATCGCCCCTATCTGCGCATGCAGGTAGGGGATTTTTTTATGACAGGGACAACCCGCCACGTTTCCGGAGAGTAAAAAATAGGGTGGTACCGCGCGGAAGCGCCCCTGTCACAGTCATCAGCGGAGACTGCGGCAGGGGCTTTTTCTTCGGTATCCGTTCCGGCTTTGCCGGGCGCGCCTTCCAGGGGCACGGAAGACGCCGCAGCAGTCACAGGGGCCCGTGTTTTACAGAAAGGGACATGAACGTGTTTTCTCAGCAGCTTATCAACGGTTTGACTCTGGGCAGCGCCTATGCAGTCATCGCCATCGGCTACACGCTGGTCTTCGGTGTGCTGAATATCGTCAACATGGCGCATGGCGGCATCTTCATGATCGGCGCGTACATCGGTCTCCTCCTCGTCACCGAGGGCGGCGTGGGGATCTTCCCCGCACTCATCGGCGCGATGATCGGCGGAGCCGTTCTCGGGTATTTGCTGGAGCTCTTTGCACTGCGCCCGCTGCGCCGCCGCAAAGTCACCCATCTGGCTCCTCTTATCAGCACCATCGGTGTTTCCATTTTCCTTGAAAGCGTGGCCCTCATGGTCTGGGGCCCGCAGACGCGGTCCTTCCCGGCCACCATCAGCAGTGAGCTCATGGACATGGGCGCCTTCAAGATCTCCGGCATTCAGATCGTCAGCCTCGGCACCGCCGTCGTGCTCATGGTGCTCCTGGCTCTCATGCTGAACAAGACGAAGATCGGTAAGGCCGTGCGCGCCACCTCGGAAAATATCGAGACCGCCGGCCTCCTCGGCATCAATACGGGCCTCATCATCACCTTTACGGTCATGCTGGCCTCGGCACTGGGTGCTGCGGCGGGCGTCCTCATCGGACTTTCCTTCAACGCCATTGAACCGACCATGGGCACCGCCATGGGCTTCAAGGGGCTGGCCGTCCTCATCATGGGCGGGCTGGGCAATGTGGAAGGCGCCATGGCAGGCGGCTTCATTCTGGGCATTGCCGAAGTATTCAGCGTGGCCTACGGCGCATCCACCTACCGCGATGCAGTGGCCTTCGGCCTCATCATTCTGATCCTTTTCATCCGGCCGGAAGGATTGTTCTCTAAGGCTGGGAAAGGAGGAAGACCGTAATGGAAGAATTGCTCAATGGTTACTTTCTGCAGGTCTTTGTGTTTATCTGCATCAATGTCATCCTGGCGCTCACCATCTATATGACGCTCTGCACCGGGCTGGTTTCTCTGGGCAACGCAGGCTTCATGAGCTTCGGCGCCTACACCTCGGCGATCCTCGCCATGAAAATGGATGTGCCCATGCCGCTGTCCATCCTCTGCGGGGGCATCGTGGCGGCTGTGGTGGCACTCATCATCGGCATCCCCACCATTCGCCTCCGCGGCCTCTATCTGGCGATCGCCACACTGGGCTTCGGCGAAGTGGTGCGCGTCATCGCCCTCAATATGAAGATCACCAACGGGGCGCTGGGCCTCTCGGGCATCCCCTCCATGGCGAGCGCGCTGTCCGACTATGCCAGCGATCTGGGCCTCATCGATGCACTCGGACTGGACTCCCAGACGATGGGCCAGCTCCTCATGTGCGTCGTGCTCTTCATCTTTGTGGCCGTGATCTTCTTTTTCTGGTACCGGCTGGAACACTCCCGCGTGGGCCGCGCCTTCGCTGCCATCAAGGCCGATGAATACGCTGCGTCCCTGTCGGGCATCAATGTGGTGTACTACAAAATGCTGGCCTTCCTCTTCAGTGCCTTCTTCGCCGGTGTAGCCGGTGCGCTCTATGCGCATGCCACCTACTTCATCAGCCCCACCGATTTCACCTGGCACAAGGTCGTGGACATGCTGCTCTATACTGTATTCGGCGGCAGCAACGTCATGTGGGGTCCGCTTCTGGGCGCCACCGTCCTCACCATCGTGCCGGAATCGCTCCGCTCGATGTCGGAATACCGCGATATCATCTACGGCCTCATGCTGGTTGCTCTCATGGGCTTCCGCCCGGACGGCATCCTGTCCTATGACGCGGTGAAATACATCGCCCGCCGTCTGAAGAAATCCCCGAAAGGAGGCAACTGACCGTGCTTCTTGAATTAAAGAACGTAGTGAAAAAATTCGGCGGCATCACAGCCCTCTCCGATATCTCCTTCCAGGTCAATCAGGGAGACATCTTCGGCATCATCGGACCGAACGGCGCAGGGAAGACCACCATTTTCAATATGGTCACCGGCGTCTATCCCGTCACCTCCGGGGACGTGGTCTTCAACGGCCAGAGCCTGAACGGGAAAAAGACCTTTGAAATCATCGACGGCGGCATCGCCCGCACGTTCCAGAATATCCGCCTCTTCTCCAACATGACCGTTCTCGAGCACATCCTCGTGGGCCATCATTCCCGCATGAAGACCGGCCTGCTGGGCAGCCTGCTCCACACGGCGTCCATGAAGAAGGAAGAAGCGGAAGCGGTGGAGGAAGCGCACAAGCTGCTCCAGTACGTAGGCCTCGATGATGTGGCGGACCATCTCGCCACGGAGCTTCCCTACGGCAAGCAGAGAAAGCTGGAGATCGCCCGCGCCATGGCCTCCCATCCGCAGATCATCCTGCTGGATGAACCGGCGGCCGGCATGAACGACAGCGAGACCGCCGCTCTGATCGACCTGATCCGCGGCATCCGGGAACAGTTCAATATCACGATCATCCTCATTGAACACGACATGAACCTCGTCATGACGCTGTGCAATCATCTGATCGTTGTGAATTTCGGCAAAATGCTGGCGGAAGGCACCCCGGCGGAAGTACAGAACAACCCCGCCGTTATTGAAGCCTATCTCGGGAAGGAGGACGAATAATGCTGCTTGAGCTGAAAAATGTCGTGGCGAGCTACGGCAATATTAAAGCGCTGAAAGGCATCAGCCTCTCCGTAGAGGAAGGCAAGATCGTCACCCTGATCGGGGCAAACGGCGCAGGGAAATCCACCACCATGAAGACCATCATGGGCGTGATGAAGCCCAATGAAGGGGATATCCTCTTTGAAGGGCAGTCCATCCGCGGGAAGAAGCCCTATCAGATCGTCAGCGCCGGCGTGGTGCTCGTGCCGGAAGGCCGTCAGATCCTCCAGAGCATGACCGTGCAGGAAAATCTGGAAATGGGCGCCTACCAACGCAAGGACAAGGCAGGCATCGAGGAAGATATGGAACGGGTCTTTGCCCAGTTCCCCCGTCTGAAGGAACGCCTCACCCAGTACGGCGGCACGCTCTCCGGCGGCGAACAGCAGATGCTCGCCATCGGCCGTGCCATGATGGCCCGTCCGAAGGTCATGCTGCTGGATGAACCGTCCATGGGCCTGGCGCCTCTGGTGGTACAGCAGATCTTCGACGTGGTAAAAGCCATCAATCAGGGCGGCACCACGGTGCTGCTGGTCGAACAGAATGCGCGCAAGGCGCTCCAGATCGCCGACTACGCGTACGTCATGGAAACGGGGAAGATCGTCCTCGAAGGACCGGCGCAGGAAGTGGCTTCCAATCCGAGCGTCATGGCAGCCTATCTGGGCGGCCGGAAATAACAATCAATATAAGCTGCTGAAAAAGCCCCTGTACGATTCGTACAGGGGCTTTTCGTGTGTTCTGGAAGATTGTTATGCTGGTGTGAAAAAAGCCGCCCGCAGGGGCTGATTTTCCCACAAAAAAACGTCCCGGTACAGGACGTTTTTTCGATCACTGCTGATTCTGTTCCGCAGCTTCTGCCGGTTTGGCTTCCGGTTCCACTTCCGCCGAACGGGGCGCGGGCAGCGGATGGGTCGCCATTTCACGGGCCTGCTGGATGATGACAGACAGATTCTGAATGCTTTCTACGGGCAGGTCGCGGATCTGATACACGATCTGTTTGATGGCCGTGTCCTTTTCATCGGACAGGTCTACCGGACCGGAAAACAGCTCAGCCATCGGAATGCCAAGAGCACGGGTCAGCTTTTCCAGCGTCTTGACGGTCGGGCTTTTCAGACCGCGTTCCAGCTGTCCGAGGAACGCAGGGGCAATGCCGGCTTTCCATGCAAGTTTTTCCTGACTGAGGCCGGCCATGTTGCGGAACTGACGAATTCTCATTCCTAAATTCATGGGGAATCTCCTTCCAATACACACGGAAAATGCGTTCGGCTCTGGGTATATCACACCGTGTACTATGTGTGACCTTTTTGCATTTTCACTATAAAATATTACACTATTTACTAACATAAGATAGCAGAAATCCCGAAAATTTACAAACATCCATAAATTATAAGCCCCGGATTTTCAACCACTAAAGATATTGATAGACAAAATGCGCCTTACTGTAAAGGGCCGGCCATGCGCGGGCCGCTGTTTCTTTTTGTTTCCTTTTAGTGAGGAAAAGAGAGAAATTGAAAGAAACCATAACGGAAAAGGCTCATAAAGTCATAAAATCAGTAGATTGTAAGTTATGGATACTAAACGGGAAACATACACAAACTGCATGGATTATGAAAAATAAATTTTTTATAAATATCTGTAAAAAAGAGAATTTTTCTTCCGGAAAAGATGTTTTTCGGTCTGATAGGAAATATACCGCACAGGGGAAGTGTATTTTCTCTCTGTTACCAGGGGAAGTCAGGACTCGGCCTGCGCATAGGCATAGCGGGCGAAGTTCTGGATGATGTAGTCCCGGAGCAGCACCGCTGACGGGGACTCGTTGATATCCGCACGCCACGAGAGGATGATGCTCCGCCGGCAGATCGGCGTGGAGATGGGCACCAGTGCCACATGGCTGCTGGAGACGCCGTGCCAGGTGATCTTCGGCACGAAGGAGATGCCCAGCCCGGCGCGGATGAATTCGCGCACCGTATCCGGGCTGTCGCTTTCCAGCGAGACCCGCGGCGTGAATCCGGCGGCGTGGCAGTACACATCAGTGATGGCCCGGAGGCTCTTGCCGGTCTGGAGAAGAATGAAGCCCGCTTCGGCGAAGTCCTTCAGCTTCACTGAGGGGAGCCGCGCCCGGGAATCCGTATCGGGCATGGCGAGGAGAATTTCCTCCTCCATGAGCGTCGTGCAGAATTCATTCTCCATGGGATTGATGGACGAGAAGAGGGAAAGGTCCACGCCGTTGCCCTGCTTTTTCGTGTGGTCGATCTTCTGCTGGAGAATTTCCAGATGCACGTGGGGATGGAGATGGCGGAAGCCCATGAGGAAGCCCGGGATAAGCTTGGAGGCGGCGAAGAGGGAGAAGCTCACCGTCGTCTGCTGGGCGCCTTTCATTTCCTCGATCTCCCGCTCGGCGCTGTGCAGCTCATCCATGATGCGCTCTGTGTGGCGCAGGAGGATCTCCCCGTAGCGGGTGAGGACGATATTCCGGCCGCTCCGCTCGAAAAGCGGGACGCCCAGATCATTTTCCAGCGTTTTGATGGTGCGCGACAGCGAGGGCTGCGAGATGTGCAGCTCCTCCGCCACGCGGGTCAGATGCTGTTTTTCCGCTGTCTTCTGAAAGTAGGACAGGGCAAGGAGTGTCGGCTTCATAGGTTTCTCTCTATCGGTAATACAGGAAAATTTCTATAATGCAGACATTATAAGATACACGGGATATAACGTCAAGGTTATGAAGGGCGGATTTGATACGGATTTGACAATCTTCGGGTATCATGGTAAATATAAGTGTTGTAAATAAAAGAAAAAGGGCTGGACCAGCCCGCAGAAAGGAAGATACCGAATGGAATTTTTCATTGATACTGCGGATGTGGAGGCCATACGCAAGGCGTATGCCATGGGCTTCATTTCCGGTGTGACCACGAATCCGTCTCTGGTGGCCAAGGAGGGCCGGGATTTTCATGAAGTGATCCGCGAGATCTCCTCCTTCGTGGACGGGCCGATCAGCGCCGAAGTGCTCTCCGATGATGCAGAGGGCATGATCGCCGAGGCGAAGGAACTGGTGAAGCTGGGCGATCACATCGTGGTGAAGATCCCCATGACGCCGGAGGGCATGAAGGCCGTAGCCGTTCTGTCCAAAATGGGCATTCCCACCAATGTGACGCTGGTCTTTTCCGCCAATCAGGCGCTCCTCGCCGCACGGGCCGGTGCGACCTATGTGAGCCCCTTTGTGGGACGCATCGATGATATCGGCTGGAACGGCGTGGACCTCATCCAGACCATCTCCGATATTTTCAGCCTCCACGGCATCGAGACGAAGATCATCGCCGCTTCCATCCGCAAGCCGCAGCACATCACGGAATGTGCCCTCGCCGGTGCGGATATCGCCACGGTCCCCTATCAGGTGCTCATGGATGCCATGAAGCATCCTCTGACGGACACGGGCATTGCACGGTTCAAGGCAGACTGGGCGGCAGCGCAGAAGAAATAAGATCCGGTGAGAAAGAGGCGGCAACGCCTTTTTCTTTTGCCCTTTTTTCAGAAAGGAGGGACCATGCAGTTTCAGGTGCTTCGGAAGCTCATTGCGGTGATGCTGCCCATTCTGGTGGCGCAGCTCTCCACGGTGGGTATGAATTTTCTGGATACGGCCATGGCGGGCCATGCGGGCCGGGAGGATCTGGCAGGCGTCTCCGTGGGGGCGAGCCTGTTCCTGCCCATTCTGGTGGCCACCACGGGCGTGCTGGCCGCAGCGACGCCCATGATCGCCCAGCTCCTCGGGCGGAAGCAGGAGGCGGGCATCCCCGAGGTGGTGCGCACAGGCCTCTATCTGGGACTGGTGCTGTCGCTGCTCTTTGCGGCGCTCTACGAGCTGACCATCGATCCCGTGCTGGCGGGAATGGCGCTGGAGCCGGAGGTGGAGCGCATCGCCCGGTACTATCTGCTGGCCATGGCGGGGGCGGTCTTTTTTGAAACGCCGGTGATGGTGCTCCGGAGCCTCACCGATACGGTGGGCGGCACGTCCATTTCCATGCGGTTTTTCCTGCTGGGACTGCCTGTGGACGCCTTTTTGAACTGGCTCTTCATTTTCGGGAACTGGGGCGTGCCCCGCATGGGCGGCATTGGCGCGGGCATCGCCACGCTGATCACCTATGCCTTCCTGCTGGTACTCTTTCTGGCGGTGGTGCTGCGGGAGAAGAAATTCCGCGGCCGGGAGATCTTCGGCTCCTGGGGGACGCGCCTGCCGGTGTGGCGGGGAATTCCCGGGGACGGGGTGGGCGAAACGCGCGGGGGGGTGTTTGGGCGCGGTG
>CAKMIA010000006.1 GCA_927353735.1 uncultured Veillonellaceae bacterium | reverse complement strand
GAAAGTACTTGGCTGGAAGCGGCCTGGGAGGATAGGAAGCTGCTGATAAAGAAGGGAAAGGGACACACAGAAATGTGTGTCCTTTTTCGTTGTGTCTGTACGGGAGGGAAGGACGGCGGAGCGGGAGACTCCTGTATGAGAACAGAGAGTCAATTGCAGGAATGGCTTTTGTATAAGAGGGGCGTTTCCCGCAATTGATTCCGCGGGGGATAGGCAGGAAGTTTATGCGGTGTTTCATCTTTTGTGAGCCCGGGCTTATGGGAGCGCGGTATCATAGAGGCATCCTTATATTTCTGATTTTGCATATGTGAGGTAGATATGTGGCTGATATTTGCACTGGGGTCGCTCTTCTTTTCCGGCGTGGTATCCATTCTGGCCAAGTGCAGCCTGCGCACCATGGATTCCACCGTGGCGACGGCAGTCCGCACCACCATGGTGGTGGCCTATTCCTGGCTGGCGGTCCTTGTGGTAGGCTCCGGACAGGAGATCTGGTCCATCAGCGGGGAAACGCTGCTCTTTCTGATTCTTTCCGGCTGTGCCACCGGTGCTTCGTGGCTGTGCCATTTCAAGGCGCTCCAGCTCGGGCCGGTGAATCAGGTGGAGCCCATCGATAAATCCAGTGTGGTCCTCACGATCCTCTTGGCCTTTCTGCTGCTGGGAGAGCCTGTGGATGCCCTGAAGGGCGCCGGGGTGGTGCTCATCGGTGTGGGGACGTTCCTCATGATTGAGAAGAAGAAGGACAGCAGCGGCACCGGGAGCCGGGGATGGATTCTTTATGCCATCGGTTCCGCCGTATTTGCCAGCCTGACAGCCATCCTCGGGAAAATCGGCATCACCGGTGTGGATTCCACGCTGGGCACGGCCATCCGCACGGTGGCGGTGCTCGTCATGGCCTGGGGCATGGTGGGCATCACCGGCAAGCGCCGTCTGCTCCGCCGATCCTCCGGAAAGGAGCTGTTCTACCTTTTCCTGTCTGCCCTGGCGACGGGCACGGCGTGACTGTGCTATTACCGGGCGCTGCAGGAGGGGCCCGCCAGCGCCGTGGTGCCCATCGATAAAATGAGCATTCTCGTGACGGTTGTCTTTTCCTATCTGGTGTTCGGCGAAAAGCTGACGGCCCGTTCCGGCACGGGACTGGTGCTCATCGCCGCAGGCACGCTGGCCATGCTGCTGTGAAATGGCCTGTATGGCGAAAAAAAAGACCATCCTCTGTATGGGGATGGCTTTTTTGATGGGAAATTGTGCTATTGCAGGCTGCGGTAGATCTTTTCCAGATTGTCCCGCATCCGGTCCGTGTAGGACGCGCCTTCCTCGGCGCTTTCCATGGTGTAGATGGTCTCCGCATCGGCGCCCACCTCGCGGGCAAGCGTTTCCGACACGCGGGGGCTGACCATTTCTTCCACGAAGATCGTTTTCACGCCGTACTCACGGCACAGATCGGCCAGACGGGCCAGCTGCTGCGGCCCCGGTTCGCCGCCGGCAAAGACGGGGGCCACACTGTCCTGAATGAGGCCGTAGTCGCGGCAGAGATAGGCGAAGGCCGCATGGCCCGTCACAAAATGCCGGCCCGGTACGGACTGGAATTTCGCCCGGTATTCCTCGAGAAGGGATCGGAGCTCCTCCTTGTAGGCGGCGGCATTCTTCTGATAATAGTCAGCGTGGTCCGGATCGGCTCCGGCCAGCGCGTCGGCGATATTCTGCACCTCCGTCTGCGCCGCTTCCAGACTGAGCCAGCAGTGCGGATCGAACCGTTCCCGGCGGCTGTCCGCGGGGATGGCGTCCACGCCGCGGGAGGCGTCCACGGTGATGAGCGATTCATTGCCCACGGCGGCGGTCACCTCATCGGCCCAGGGCTCCATGCCGAGTCCGTTGCAGATGAAAAGGCGGGCGTGGAGCAGCGATTTCAGATTGTGCGGCGTGGGCTGGAAATCGTGGGGCTCCGTGCCGGCCGGGATCAGCGTGGTCACCGCCACCCGGTCGCCGCCGACCGCTTCGGTAAATTCCTTCATGGCATCAAAAGAAGCCACCACGGGAATTTTTCCCGCAGGGGGCTGTGACTCCGGGGCGGACGAGCCGCAGCCGGTGAGCAGTGCCGCCGTGCAAAGCACGCACGCAAGGGCGATGCGCCATAGTTTCATAGAGGTCCTCCTGTCGGATCATTTCTATCTGTTCATTGGAAATATGCTGGAGTCAGTATAAATCGGGGGACCGGTCTTGTCAATAAATGCAAGTCATTTGCATTTACATAGACATCAGCGATATAATGGACCCATCTTGAAGAAATGGCAGGGATCAGTATGCTTTCATTACAACACGTGTCCTTCCGCTATGAGAACGGACCGTATCTGCTGCAGGACGTTTCCATGGACGTGGCCCGCGGCAACTATATTTCCATCGTGGGGGAGAACGGCAGCGGCAAGAGCACTCTCGTGCGCCTCATATTAGGGCTTCTCCAGCCAAACAGCGGCACCATCACCAATACATTCCGGCACTGCGCCTATGTGCCCCAGCGCTTCGACACGCTGAACCGGCAGTTTCCTATCACCGTGCAGGAGGTGATGAACTGCCAGCGGAGAGTCCTCGGCCTGAAGGACCGGGACGTGATCCGCCGCTCGCTGGAGCAGATGGACGTGTACGACCTCCGGGACCAGCTCATGGGGAGCCTGTCCGGCGGGCAGTGCCAGAAGGTGCTCATCGCGCGGGCTCTTATGGGCGAGCCGGACCTTCTTATTTTCGACGAGCCCTCCACCGGCATCGACGTGAAAAGCCAGCTGGAGCTGTATCCTTTCATGAGATCGCTCAATCAGGAGCAGGGCGTCACCATCCTCACCGTGGAGCACAACCTGAAATTTGCGGTGAAAAATTCCACGAAAATGTTCCATGTGGTCAATGGTCACGGCCACTTCTGCTCTCCCGAGGAATACATTCAGGAATATCTGTCGGAAAATATGGGGAGGGACAGCCATGTTTGAATACGCTTTCATGCAGAATGCCTTTATCGTGGCCATTCTCATTTCTCTGGTGTGCCCCCTTATCGGGATGTTTCTCGTGCTCCGGCGCTACTCCATGATCGGCGATTCACTGGCCCATGCGTCGCTGGCCGGTGTGGCTCTGGGGCTGCTGCTGGACCTGAATCCCATTCTCAGCGCCTTCGGGCTCACTTCCTTTTTCGGCCTGCTCATTGAGGCGCTGCGGCAGCGGTTCCGCCAGTATGCAGAGCTCATTCTGGTGATCATCCTGTCCCTGTCCGTGGGCATCGCCATCACCATCATCAGCTCCGGCGTGGTTCATGCCAATGTGGAATCCTTCCTCTTCGGGAGCATCCTCACCGTGACCCGGCAGGACGTGTGGTCCGTGCTCTTCCTGAGCGTGGTGTCCCTCGCCATGATCGTCCGGCTCTATCCGCAGCTGGTGCTGCTCACCTTCGATGAGGACGGCGCGAAGATCGCCGGCGTGCGGTACCGCCTCATCAACTATGCCTTTGCGGTGCTCGTGGCGGCCACCATTTCCGTGTCCATTCGCATCGTGGGCATCCTCGTCATCAGCTCCCTCATCGCGCTGCCCGTGGCGACGGCCCTGCAGCTCCAGAAGGGATTCCGGCGCACCATGGAATTGTCCGTGCTGTTCAGCTTCCTCGACCTCATGGGGGGCCTGTTCCTGTCCTACTGGATCGACGCGGCGCCGGGGGGCGTGACGGCCCTCGTATCCGTGGCGGTCCTGCTGGCGGTCATTGCCGGGCGCAGCCTCGTTCCGGCTCGCCGTTCGTAAGGAGGCCGCCATGACGGAAACGGAAGACATGAAGCTCTGTGAGGACCTGCTTCACCGGCACGGTCTGAAAAATACCCGCACCCGCCGGGAGGTGCTGCGCCTGCTCCGGCAGTGCGGCGGCGTGCTTACCGCGGAGGACATCAGCCGGGCCCTCGTGGAGGAGGGGAAGAAGCCCGATTTCTCCACGCTGTACCGTATTTTGGAGCTCTTTACCGAACGGGGGCTGGCGGAGAAGCACTACCTGCCGGACCTGCGGAAATACGGCTTCTCCCTGAAAGCGGCGGGGCACTGCCACCGCCTCATCTGTCTGAAATGCCACCGGGTGATCGAGATCGACCACTGTCCCCTCGAGAGCTTTGAAAAGGAATTGTCCGAAAAGACACGCTTCACCATCACCGGCCACAATCTGGAATGGTACGGCTGCTGCCCGGACTGTCAGGCCGCAGAGGCGGAAAAATCAGCCGCCCCGGAGCGCCGCAGCGGGAAAAAGAAATAGAACAAATAAAAAGGACTCCCCGTGAGGGAGCCTTTTTTCGTGGACAGATCCGCCATGTGTGGGGAGCCGTTTTATTTCTGCTGCTTCCGGATCTCCGTGATCGGCACGCCGCCGATGCCCCAGTTGTCCGTGTCCACTTCATCGATGGTCACCACCGTAGTGGCCTTATTCTTGCCCAGCACATCATGGAGCAGATTCGTCGCCCCCTCGATGAGCCGGCGCTTCTGCTCCGGCGTGACCTGGCCTTCCTTCGTGATTTTAATATTGACGTACGGCATGGGAATCTCCTTTCTTTTGTTTTATTGTAATGGGAAATGAATCATGAGGGAAGAGAATGATTTATTTTTAGGACAGTAAAGAATTTAGCAGTATACGGATGTATGCTATAATAAAACTTATAAATCTAAGGATAGGGAGCCTGGCGCATATGAATCATCCGGAAATGAAAAAGAACTATATTGCACTTCTGAATTTCGTGAAGGCATTTGAAAATCTGAAAACTAAACAAATTTTACGGATTGAAGACTGTATCCAGCGTTTTTATGAAACGGAAATCCCCGTTTTTGAAGATTATGTACAGTTTTATTATGGAAACCGGCAGGAAATCATAGAGGACAATGGCGGAGAAACGAAGCGGTTACTGTCGGTTTCCTGTCCCGTGCTGGATCGTGCACCAAAGGTCCCGGAAACACTGCAGCAGTGGATTGAAGGGAATCCTGACCGGTTTGAAACGGATATACATCATATAAGCTCGGTGGGCGCTATTTCCTTTGATGCGGATAAAAAACGTGTGCAGCTGTATCATCAGTGGGAAACAGAGTGGAAACAGTGGGCGCAGAAGCAGAGAAAAAAGGATAAAGTTCGAAAATTTTTCTTTCTTCTCCGGGATATGCGTCTTTCTTTAAGCCGCAATAGTGAGACTTACGAATTTGTAGTGGGCAATGGTATTATTCGGCAAAAGAACAATGCCGTTATTCATTATCCGCTGGTGGTTCAGCGGCTGAGAATTGATTTTGATTCCCATCGAGATACAATAACGATTTGTACAACGGAACATAAAACAGAGCTGGAACAGGATATTTTCCCGAAACTGTACCATGTGAATGGGGAGGATATAAAGGATCTGGATTTCTCTGATGATTTTATATTGGATACCAAGCCGTTAGAAGAAAAATTGAAGATTCTTCTTCATCGTCTGGTGAATGACGGGCATGTAACGGAAAAGGAAGAACCCTTTGGAGAATATGATGATGTACTGATCAGCATGACTCCGGTTTTTCTGGTGAGAAAGCGCAGCAGAAAAGTCGGGAAAATGGTAGAAAAACTAAAAGAAGGAATTATTGGAAATCAGATTACCGTCAATCCGTTTACCCGGGCGCTTCTTGGGCAGGGAAATGGAATGCATCAGACCGGTCTGACAATGGAAAATCTGCCTTTATCCGTTCGTCTGGCAAGATCCTGCGGGGAAGGACAGAATATCCTGCTGGCAAAACCGGCCAATCAACAGCAGCTGGAAATTGCAGAAAGTATTGCTAAAAATGATGTGGTGGTTGTCCAGGGGCCGCCAGGAACAGGCAAGACGCACACCATTGCCAATCTCTTGGGGCATTTTCTGTCAGAAGGAAAAAATATTCTGGTCACTAGTGAACGGGGAAAGGCACTGAAAGTCCTGAAAGGGCAGATGATCGAACCGCTTCGGGATCTTTGTGTCTCTGTAACAGGGGAAACTTCGGATACCATTGCTTCTGTACAGGGAATCATGAGATATGTATCCGAGCATTCCGAGCCGGAGCTGCAGCGCAAAATCAGAAGTGTGCAGACGCAAAGACTGTCGTGTATGGAAGAACTGAATCATACGCGGGAGAATATTTTTTTACAGAAGAATCAGCAGTATGCCTCTAAAGTCTATGAAGGACAGGGATATTCTGTCGTTGAGATGGCAGATTTTGTAGGCACAAACGAGAAGGAATGCAATTATATTCCCGGAAATATTCAGGCGGTACCGGCATTTCCTCTGACAGAAAGCGAACTGACAGAACTGTATCAGAGCAACGGAATCATTTCTCAGCAGGAAGAAAGGAATATAGATCGCCTGCCGGATCTGGAGGCTTTTTTGTCTCCGGATGAAGTAGATGCATTACAGAAACGCAGAAAGGCCGCACAACAGGAACTGCAGGGGCTAGAACAGCAGCTGAAGCAGCATATTCTTTGTGATGTCCAGAAGCATTGTCTGCTTTCGGACCGTAATGAAGTGATTTTGCAAATGGCAGACGAAGCGAGTGCGCAGACGCTGAAAAAAGACATCAGTGAAATGCGGCAGACTACGAATCTGTCAGAGTGGATGTTCCAGTGCATACTGGATGGAACCAAAGGTGAAGCCTATCAGAAAAACTGGAGTGATATCGTAACTGCATGCCGGGACATTATTCAGTTTTTTGAACAGCATTGTATGGATATGGTGAAACATTCCGTCACGGCAGATCCTGCTTTTTACAATGGACCGGACGCCCTGGCTGTTTTACGGGAAAGTGCCGATGCCATTCGTGAGGATGGTACGTTTTCCTTTATGACACGGATGATTCATGGGAAATATGTACAGTCAGTAGAGGCCGTCAATTTTGATGGCCGTCCGCCCCGTTCAAAGGAAGAAATACAGCTCGTATGGAGCTGGCTTACTTTTATTGAAAAGCTGAAGGGCATACAGGTATTCTGGCAGCGGCTGGTAGAGCTGGATACCACGGTTCCCGATTTTGATATTCTGAAACAAAAAAGACCGACGGAACTGATCAGCACACTTAAAAATTTTACCGCTGCAATGGAACAGTGCATGAAGTTTACGGAAAAGCTTCAGCTCATGCTTCAGCAGGCAGGGACAGTCGGATTTGTGGTACCGCAAAATAATACCCTCTGGGGAAGTGAGATGGAGCTTCTGAAACAGCGGGTTTATTTCCTGATGGAACGTGTTCCTCTGTATTTAAATTATTATGCACTGAATGTTAGCTGTGCAGAAATGACCGGGAAACTGTCAGCCATGGTACAGCAGGCGGATTCTTATGATTCAGGACTCGCTGCTGTAAAGAAATGGAAGCAGGCAATCCGGTCGCTGATATCGAATGAAGAGGCGTCTGCCATCGAAACCTACCGGCAGGCCTGTCATGAGATCCATGAAATTTCAGAAAAAAGATATCTGTTAAATCAGAGACACAACCTTCTGAAAAAGCTCAAGGAAGTGGCTCCTGGATGGGCTGCGGCGATTGAAGAAAGAACGGGAAATTTTGGGGCTTCGATTCCACAGCAGAACATCAGGGAGGCCTGGAAGTGGAAGGTTTTTGACCACTGGATTCAGGATATCAATGCAGTACCGGTGAATGAGCTGCAGAAAAAGGAGGAAGAATTATCCAGTCAGCTCCGGAAATATACCGGAGAATTGTGTGAATATAAGGCGTGGCTTCATGTATCTCAGACGATTCATGATAATAATGAGTTGCAGCGTGCCCTTCAGACCTGGCAGGTCAATATCAAACGGCTTGGGAAAGGCACCGGAAAGTATGCAGATACCTATCGAAAACAGGCCCGGGAATCCATGAAGGAGTGCCAGAAGGCGATTCCCGTATGGATCATGCCGTTTGCATCTACTTTTGAGATGTTTGATCCGTCTCAGAATCATTTTGACATCATCATTGTGGATGAGTCCAGTCAGTCGGACCTGACCGCGCTGGTGACACTGGGGCTGGCAGATAAGGTCATCATCGTTGGCGATGATAAGCAGGTCAGTCCGAGCAGTATCGGCATTCAGGAACAGGATGTGGAACGGCTTAAGGACCAGTGTCTGCCGGATGGCTTCCCTATTGCAGGTCTGCTGAATGCGCAGGTATCGCTGTATGATCTGGCAGCGGGCATATCCGTACCGATCATGCTGCTGGAACATTTTCGTTGTGTGCCGGATATTATTGGCTATAGCAACAACCTGTCTTATGATCATCGCATCAAGCCGCTGCGTCCGGCCAATGATACCAATCTGCATCCCGCGGTTATCCCGTTTCGGGTATCTGGTGGAAAACGTTCCGGGACAACGAATGCTAAAGAGGCCCGGAGTGTGGCATCGCTGGTTAAGGCCTGTTGTGAGGACCCTGCCTATAAAGGGAAATCCATAGGCGTGATTTCTCTGCTCAGCGGCGGGCAGGCAGATCTGATTGAAAAGGAAATTTCTTCCCTGCTGTCCCTGAAGGAAATTGAGGAACGGCAGATCCTCTGCGGGGAAGCGGCCCAGTTTCAGGGGGATGAGCGGGATGTGATTTTCCTTTCTATGGTGGACAGTGCCGAAGACAAAGAAGGGGCATTGAGCTATAGAAGCCCTGAAAATAAGGTATACCAGCAGCGGTATAATGTTGCGGTGAGCCGTGCAAGAGATCAGCTCTGGATCGTTCATTCGCTGGATAAGGATAATGACCTGAAGCGGGGCGCTGACGGCTACGACATTCGTCGTGGACTTCTGGAGTATGCGGAAAATCCGGCAGCTTATAACGAGGAGGAAAAAATTGAACATTTTTCCGAATCGCCTTTTGAAAAAGAGGTATGCCAGTATCTGCAGAAGGAGGGCTTCCGTTTTGAACAGCAGTGGAAAGCAGGAGCCTACAGAATTGATATTGTCGTTTCCTATGGGGATAATCGGGTGGCTGTGGAATGTGATGGCGCCCGGTATCACAGTTCTGCAGAAAAAGTACAGGAAGATATGGAACGCCAGACGATTCTGGAACGATTGGGATGGCGGTTTATCCGAATCCGCGGGACGGAATTTTATCGGGACAAAGCGGGGACTATGCGAGCGGTGTTCCACAGGCTGGAAGAGCTCGGTATTGAAAGGGAAGGATACGGCAAAGCTGCTGAGGCTGTGTCTGATACTTTGATTCAATCAATCGAAACACGGGCGATGCGTATAGTACAGAAGTCCGATGCAGAGACGATTTCGGAACTGGTTTCCCGGCAGCCGTCAGGTTCTGGTAAAAATACAAGAGCTGGCAGGAAACGGACGGTGCGATTGTCGGTCACTGTGAAAGAAAATAAGAAAAATGACAATCATACAGACAAACCGCTTACGTTAAGAACGGATGCGCCAGGGACGTATGAGTCCGGGAAAAAGAAACCATCTGCTTCTTATGCGGCAGAACCACCAGCAAAAACCTATGGCCGGACTGCGGTACATCAGGAGACAGAGAAGGAGGGGCAGAACAGAGAAGAGGTAATAAATGCCAGCCGGAAACTGGCGAAACGATATACCAGAAGAAGTGCTGTGGGAAATGGGTGCGATTTCTGGAGTACAGAAGATCGGTCCCATGCCATTATTATTGACAGAAAGGCCAAAACCTATTATGAGGTACAGCCCGGACTTAAGCTGTTGAAATCCTTTCCGGCACAGAAAGCGGTCATTGGAACCATTAAAAGCACAAACCGTGCTGATATTGTGGTCCAGTTTCCGCAGGGGACTTTCTTTTTTGAATTTCCGAAAGACCTGCTGAACCGTAAGGTGATATTCAATGGATTGCAGAATCGGGAATTTGGAAAAGCAGTATCTTCGGACATGCTTGCACTGATGGATTCGGATGTCACTGTAGAGCTTTCGTCGGAAATGAAAAATGGAATATCGGTGGCAGTCAAGAATAGCAAAAAGGCGGAACAAAAATTTCTGCCAAAAGAGTATACAAAATCTGTTCGACTGGGAAGGTCGTATGTACTCAGAATTTCCCGCTTGCCGGAGCAGTCTGTCATTGTAGATACTGCAAATAAGACCTATTATGAAGTTAAACCGGGACTGCGGCTGGCCAAGTACTTTGGCGGGATAGGGACAATTACGCAGATAGATGAAAAGAAAATGACACTGGAATTTTCTTCCGGCATACAAACATTTACTTTTCCGGAGGCACTGGAAGAAGGCAAGCTGTCATTCCGTATTATGGATAATCGAATGCAGCGGAAACCGCTTCCGGATGGAAGTTTTTAAGAGGAAAGGACATTCTTTGAGGGATGCTCTTTTCCTTGCGGCAGAGCCTGGAGGAAAGCGCTCCGGCGGGTGCCGGGACACGGGCTGTCTGTGGTACAATAAAAGGAGAATTCGGTTTCCATTGTCTTGAGGAAGGGACGATTATCATGTTTGTAGCGAATCGAATGTCAAAGAATCCGATCACCATTACGCCGGACACGACGGTGACCAAGGCGGCGGCGATCATGAAGGCGCACAAGATCAACCGCTTGCCCGTGCTGGAGGGCGGCAAACTGGTGGGTCTGGTGAGCGACGGCGACATCAGCCGCGTATCTCCGTCTCCGGCGACCACGCTGTCCCAGTATGAGATCAGCTCGCTGCTGGATACGCTGATGGTGAAGAACATCATGTCGAAGCGGGTGATTGCCATCAATGCGGAGGCCACCATCGAGGAAGCGGCTTATCTGATGGAACGGAACAACATCAGCGGCCTCCCCGTTGTGAGCGACATGGGCGCTGTGGTGGGCGTCATCACCGCGCGGGATATCCTGCGTGCTTTCGTGAACATGATGGGGCTCGCCGACGGCAAGACCCGCATTTCCCTCTATGTGCATGACCGGCAGGGCGCTATGGAGGATATTTCCGGCGTGCTGGCGAAGGACGGCGTCAATATCGACAGCCTTGTCACCTACAAGGAAAATGAAAGTGAATATGAAATCGTCATCCGCGGCGATTTCCCCGATCTGCCTCTGGCTACGAAGCATCTGGAGGAGCACGGCTACAAGGTGGCTCATACGGTGGAGATCCGCTGAGCTTCCTGCGCGGAAGGGCGTCCCGTCGGGGCGCCTTTTTTTCGTGCGCGCCTTGCACCGCGGCGGCGGGCGTGATAGGATAGGTCCCATATTCTGAATGACGGAACAGGGGGATCTATGACAGCAAAAACAAATCCGTATAAAAGCCGGTGGACGGTCTTTTCCATGTCGGTGCCCATTTTCGTGGAGACGGCGCTGCAGATGATGGTGCCCAATGTGGACCAGTTCATGCTGAGCCGCTACTCGCAGGACGCGGTGGCTGCCGTGGGCAATGATAATGTGGTATTCAATATGATCGTGCTGACGCTGGCGGTGATGTGCCAGGCAGCGACGATCCTCATCGCGCACTACCGCGGCGCAGGCGACCTGTCCAAGGTGAACGAGGTGTGCACCGTGGCGGTGGCGTCCAATTTCTGTCTCGGCGCGGTGCTGTCGGGGCTGCTTTTCTTCTGCGGGGAGTGGTTTCTGCGGCTCATCGGCGTGCCGGTGGAGATCTGGGGAGATGCGCTGCTCTACATCCGGTGGATCGGCGCCTTTGTCTTTGTGCAGAGCGTGTACATGGCGTTCATTTCCTTTCTCCGGGGCTGGTCGCTCCTGAAGCTCACCATGATCTGCTCGCTGGTAATGAATGTGCTGAACATCAGCGGCAATCTCATCCTGATCCACGGCTGGGGGCCCATCCCGTCGCTGGGCGTGGCCGGGGTCTGCATTTCCACCAATCTGTCGAAGATCCTCGGACTGGTGCTGATCGTGTGGCTGTTTCACCGCTATACGCCGACGCGGCTGTCGTTTTCGTATCTGCGGCCGTTCCCGTTCCACACGCTCCGGCAGATCCTGTCCATCGGCATTCCCTGCGGCGGGGAGACCTTCTCCTACCAGTGCTCGCAGGCGGTGATCATGAAATTCGTCAATGTGTTCGGCATCGCGGTCATCACCACGAAGGTCTACGCCTATATCATCGCCATGGCGAGCTACGTGTATTCCCAGTCGCTGGCGATGGCCACGCAGATTCTCGTGGGCTATTTCAAGGGCGCCGGGGACAATGACGAGGTGGACCGGCGGGTGAAGTTCACCATCCTCGTCTCGGTCCTGATTTCCGGGAGCATCGCCGTCTTTTTGTTTTTCCACAGCGACGCGGTCTTTTCCATTTTCACGGACGATCCGGAGGTACACACGCTGGGGAAAGCGATCCTCTTTGTGGAAATTTTCCTGGAGATCGGCCGCGCCATCAATATGAATATGGTCATGGCGCTCAATGCGGCGGGGGACGTGCGGGCGCCCATCACGGTGGGCATCCTCTTCATGTGGGGCATCGCCACGCTCGGCGCCTGGCTGCTGGGCATCCATCTCGGCTGGGGCCTCGTGGGCATCTGGGTCGCCATGGCGGCGGACGAATGCACCCGCGGGCTGGTCTTTATCTGGCGCTGGCACAGCGGAGTATGGCGGAAAAAGCTGGTGTAACTGCCGCTAACAGGACAGGCATTTCCGTTCCGGTTTCCATGCCATTGCATTTATTTGTTACCTGTGATATTATTATTTATAACAAATTGAAATTTGGTTTTCCAACTAAAGGAGGCAGTCTATGAAAAAACTGTGGGCAGCTATGGCAGCCGGTCTGATTCTGGCCGCGCCGGGCGCAGCCATGGCGATGGATTCGGCGACTCTTCTCGAAAATCCATCTCAGTACCGCGTGATCTACGCAGACGGCAAAAAGGCGGTCTATGCGGATATGGCAACGGTGAACGCCGTGCAGAGCCGCGACCTCCATGCGAGCATTGAAAATATTTCCTTCACCATGTATGTGGAGAATTATGTAAAAAATCCCGACGCCATGGCATACCAGACGGGCGATACCGTAGCGGATATCCAGCAGTATGAAGCGGTGGCGTACGGCAATAAAAACGCCGACCGCTATCGTCTGGAAACGAAGCTCACCGCTGTCTATGACGCAGACGGCAGGGAGATCGGCGGCCCGTCCTGGAAGGGCAAAAAGGTAAAGCTCGACGCTGACGATCTGTATTACAGCCTCTTCCGCGCAGTGCATGCGCCGAAGGCGGAATAAGGGAGGTGCGGACATGAAGAAACTGTACAGTCTGATGATGGCCGGCCTGATTCTCGCGGCGCCGGGAGCGGCGATGGCGATGGATTCCGCAGCGCTTCAGGCAGATCCGGCCCAGTACCGCGTTATTTATGCGGGCGAGGATGAAGTGATCTATGCGGACATGGATACGGTCCGGGGCATGCAGACCATGGACTATCCGAACAGCATTGAAAATATGCGCTTCAAAATGTACGTGGAATCCTACCGGGACAAGGTGGATGCGGCAGACTTCGGCGAAGGCCGTCTGGTCACGCAGATCCGCGAATTTGATGCAGGACTCTATGTAAATAAGAATGAAAAGTCCTACAAGCTGGAAACGAAGCTGGCCGCAGTATATGACGCGGACGGCAAGGCCATCGAATCCGCCGATCAGGAGGAGAGCAGCGACGCGCTGAAGATCCGCGCGAAGGCGAAGGACCTGTATATGAATCTCTATCATCTGGAACAGCTTTCGCTGAAGCAGGCCGCAGAGCAGGCCGCCGCACCGGCAGACAAATAAACAGCATCATACAGAACGGCAGTCCGGAAGGGCTGCTGTTTTTGTGTCCGCAGCGGGGCAGCGGGGCCGGCGGGACAGATGCCGCGGCGCCGCCGGTTTCTTCGCGGCAGGAGCGTTTATGATATAATTAAATGATACGATTTTCACAGCATACAGAAGATAAAAACAGGAGATACAGTATGGGAAAACAATACTACACCGTCACATACGGCTGCCAGATGAATGAGTCCGACACGGAGCGCATCAACGGCCAGCTCGCGGAACTGGGGTATACGGAAGCGCCGTCCATGGAAGAGGCGGATATCGTGATCCTGAATACGTGCAGCATCCGCCAGAATGCGGAGGAAAAGGTCTACGGCAAGATCGGCGAGATCAAGCGGATGAAGGAAAAGAATCCGGATCTGCTCGTGGGCATCATGGGCTGCATGGCGCAGGAAAACAAGGGAAAGCTCATTTCCCGCATGCCCATCATCGATTTCGTGCTGGGACCGTACCACATCCATGATCTGAAGGACGTGGTGACGGAAGAGCTGCAGGAGCGCCAGCACGTGGTGCGGACGCAGATGAATCCGGAGCGGGTGAAGGACTACAGCGAGCTCCGGGCGGCCCGGAAGAGCCATATTTTCGCGTGGGTGCCGATCATGCAGGGGTGCAATAAATTCTGCACGTACTGCATCGTTCCCTATGTGCGGGGCCGCCAGACCAGCCGCACCGTGGAGGACATTGTGCGGGAGGTGCGCGGGCTGGCCGCCGAGGGCTATAAGGAAATCACGCTCCTCGGCCAGAATGTCAATTCCTACGGACTGGATTTCCGGGACGGCACGGACTTCGGTACGCTCATCCGCGCGCTGGACAAGGTGGACGGCATCGAACGGGTGCGGTACATGACGTCTCATCCGAGGGATATGACCTTTGATATGGTGGATGCCATGGCGGATTCGCCGAAGGTGGCGCGCCAGATGCATCTGCCCGTACAGCACGGGGACAATGAAATGCTCCGCCGGATGAACCGGGGCTACACCATCGAGCATTTCATGGAGCTGCTGGCCTATGTGCGGAAGCGCATGCCCGACATCACCGTGACGACGGACCTCATTACGGGCTTCCCGGGAGAAACGGAGGACATGCATCAGGCGACGCTCCGGCTGCTCCGGGAGGCGCAGTTTGATTCGGCGTATACGTTCATCTATTCGCCCCGGCAGGGGACGCCGGCGGCCCGGATGGAGGACCAGATCGACGATGCGGTGAAGCACCGCCGCCTGCAGGAGCTGATGGACGTGCAGAACGAGATCAGCCTCGCGAAGAACCGCGCCATGGAAGGAAAGGTCTATCCGATCATTGTGGAGGGCGCGACGAAGCAGGACGACAACAACTGGTACGGACGGACGTCCGGCAATAAGATGATCATTTTCCCGAAAGAGGAAGGGCTGGCCGTGGGCGACCTGCGGAATGCGCTGGTGGAGCAGGGACAGACCTGGGTCCTCAAGGGAAAGCTGGTATAACAGCCGCGGGCTGGAAAGGACAGAGACAGGATGGCAAAGACACCTCTCATGGACCAGTACCGGAAAATCAAGGAGAATTACCCGGATGCGCTTCTCTTTTTCCGGCTCGGGGATTTTTATGAAATGTTTTTTGACGACGCGGTGACGGCGTCGCGGGAGCTGGAGCTGACGCTCACCGGCCGGAATGCGGGCATGGAGGAGCGGGCGCCCATGTGCGGCGTGCCCTACCATGCGGCGGAGACCTATATTTACCGCCTCATCCAGAAGGGCTACCGCGTGGCCATCTGCGAGCAGATGGAGGACCCGAAAAAGGCAAAGGGCCTCGTCCGCCGGGAGGTCATCCGGGTGATCACCCCGGGGACGATCCTCTTTGAAAATGCCATTGCGGACAAGTCAAACAACTACCTTGTCTACATCGTGGAGGGGGATAAGCAGCTCGGCGCGGTCATGGCGGATATTTCCATCGGTGAATGCTGGTGGGGTCTGTGGGACGCCCGGAAGGAAGCGGACGATTTCTTCGACATGCTTTCCGTGTACAGCCCGGCCGAGGCGGTGTGCGCCGTATCGGACAGCTGGTACAGCCGCATTGAGCCGTACTGTGCGGCCCGGCTCGGGGCGTGCCTGCTCACCCGGCGGGACGCGGAGGACCTCCGGCAGGAACCGGTGCCGCCGGAAGCGGCGGACAGCCCGGAGGGCCCGGTACAGCTGGCCTTCGCCGGCCTGGCGGCGTATCTCCGGGAAGTCATGAAGGCCGATGCGCCCATGATCCACGTGGCGGCGCCGCTCCGGGAGGATCACACGCTCACGCTGGCCGAGGACTGCCTGCGCAATCTGGAGATCACGAAAAACATGCGCGACGGCGGCCGGAAGGGCACGCTGCTGGAGGTGCTGGATTATACGAATACCGCCATGGGCGCGCGCCTGCTGAAGCGCTGGCTGGAACGGCCCCTCACGGACGTGAACGCCATCGTGATGCGCCAGGACGCGGTGGAGGAGCTCACCCTCCATGCGACAGAGCTGGAAAAGCTGGAGAAGCTGCTGGGGCGCATCTTCGATTTTGAACGCATTCTGAGCCGCATTGAGGCGAATACCACATCGCCGAAGGACCTGCTCGCCCTGAAGGCCTCGCTCGGCGTGGTGCCGCAGATCAAGGACCTGCTGGGCGGCGCGTCGTCGCTGCTCCTTTCGAAGCTGAACCGCCAGATGGGCATTCACGGCGAGGTCTACGACCTGCTGGACCGGGCCATGGACGAGAACGGCACGGGGAACGTGCGGGACGGCCGGTACATCCGCTCCGGCTACAATGCGGAGCTGGATGAGCTCCGTTCTCTTTCGGAAAACAGCCGCAAATGGATCGCGGATCTGGAGGAGAAGGAAAAGGAAAAAACCGGCATCAAGATGAAGATCGGCTTCAATAATGTGTTCGGTTATTATTTTGAAATTTCCCATGCCAATAAAATTCCCGTACCGGCGTATTTCACGCGGAAGCAGACGCTGGCCAATGCGGAGCGCTACATCACGCCGGAGCTGAAGGAATTCGAGGTGAAGGCGCTCTCCGCGAAGGAAAAGACGGAGGAGCTGGAGCTCCGCATCTATCAGGAGGTCAAGAACGCCATCCGTCCGGCCATTGCGGATATGCAGAAAACGGCCCGCGCGCTGGCAGCGGCGGACTGTCTGGCCAGCCTGGCTAGGGCGGCGCTGAAGGACCGCTATGTGCGCCCGGCCATCACCCGGGACGATCAGATCATCATCCGGGACGGCCGCCATCCCATGGTGGAGCACGCGCTGAAGCGGGAAATGTTCGTGCCGAACGATACGACGCTCAATCACGGCGATCAGGAGATCCTCATCATCACCGGTCCGAATATGGCGGGGAAATCCACCTATATGCGGCAGGTGGCGGTGCTGACCATCATGGCTCAGACGGGGTCCTTCATCCCGGCGAAAAGCGCCTCCTTCACGCCGGTGGACCGGGTATTCACCCGGGTGGGGGCCACGGATGACATTTCTACGGGGCAGAGCACGTTCATGGTGGAAATGCAGGAGGTGTCCCAGATCCTCAAAAGCGCCACGAAGAACAGCCTGATCCTGCTGGATGAGATCGGCCGCGGCACGAGTACCTATGACGGCATGAGCATCGCCCGCGCGGTGGTGGAATACATCGACAGCAAAATTCATGCGTACACCCTGTTTGCGACGCATTATCATGAACTGGCGGACATGGAATCAGCCAGCCCGCACATCAAGAATTACACGGTCACCGTGAAGGAACGGGGCAGGGACATCACGTTCCTGCGGCGCATCGTGCCCGGCTCGGCAGACCGCAGCTACGGCATCCACGTGGCGCGTCTGGCGGGCCTGCCGGAACCGCTGCTGAAGCGGTCCGAGGAGATTCTGAAAACGCTGGAGGAAAAGGACGGCGCGCCGAAGCCGGCCCCGGCGAAGCAGCCCGCGGGCAGCGGCGGCGACCTTTTCGCCGCGCCCATTCTCGATGAGCTGCGGAATCTGGATGTGATGAGCAAGACGCCCATCGAAGCGATGGAAATTCTGTTCCGGCTCAGTCAGGAAGCAAAGGAGAGTCAGTAAATGGCTTTGATTCATGTACTGGATGCAGTGACGGCCAGCCAGATCGCCGCCGGCGAGGTGGTGGAGCGGCCGGTCAATGCGGTGAAGGAACTGGTGGAGAACGCCATCGACGCCGGCGCCCGGGAGATCGAGACGGAGATCGCCGAGGGGGGCGTAGCCTATCTCCGCGTGACGGACGACGGCTGCGGCATGTCCCCGGAGGACGCGAAGCTGTCCATCGTGCGCCATGCCACGAGCAAGATCCAGACCGCGGACAATATCTATCACATTTCCTCGCTGGGATTCCGCGGGGAAGCGCTGGCCAGCATCGCCTCCATTTCCCGTATGACCATCACGACCCGCACGAAGGATTCCGAAGAAGGCACGGCGGTGCGCGTGGAGGGCGGCGAGGTGAAATCCGTCGCTCCGGCGGGGGCGCCCACGGGGACGACCGTGGAGGCAGCGGACCTGTTCTACAATGTGCCGGCGCGGAAGAAATTCCTGAAATCGGAGCGCACGGAGAGCAGCCGCATCAATCAGATGCTGGGCAAGATGGCCATGGCCAATCCGGGCATCGCCTTCCGGCTCATCAACAACGGCCGCACCGTGCTGGAAACGCCGGGAAACGGCCGGCTGGTGGATACGCTGTCTGCGCTGTACGGGCTGGAGACGGCCGGAGAGATGCTGGACGTGCGGGAGGAAACGGAGGACATCCTGCTGGAGGGCATGATCTCCAAGCCGTCCTTCCTGAAGAGCAGCCGCCAGCAGCAGACCATCATCGTCAATCAGCGCGTGGTGGAAAACAGCACCATTTCCAAGGCGGTGGACAATGCCTATCATTCTCTCCTGCCGAAGAACGGCTTCCCCGTCTTTATACTGCATCTCACGGTGCCGCCGGAGTCGGTGGATGTGAATGTCCATCCGCAGAAGCGGGAGATCAAATTTGAGGATGAACAGAGCATTTTCCGCCTCGTCTATCATGCGGTGCTGGGAACGCTCACCTCGCAGCACGCGCCGGAGCACATCGCCGCGGCGATGGTCCATGCGTCCGGAAAGGACGCGCTGCCGGAGGAGACGGTGCAGACCGTGCAGAAGACCCTGCCGGCGGAGGAGCCCGCACCGGCGCGCCGCTGGGGAGAACCGGCGGCCTCCTATGCGGAGAACCGCAGCTTCGGCGGGATGGGCCAGAAGAACGCGGCCCGTCCGCCGATGGCGGAAACACTGTCCGCCGAGCCCCGGGAAGACTATAAGCCGGTCCTGAAAAAGGAAACGCTTCTGTCGGACCAGTCCGTATTTGAGGCGGCCCGGAAGGAAGAACCGGTGCCGGCGCTCTTTGAGGAAAAGTCCGAGGGGCCGGCGCAGGAGCCGGTGATCCCTCTCGGACAGGTGGCGGACTGCTTCATCGTCTGCCAGCACGGGAAAGACCTCTATCTCATCGACCAGCATGCCGCCCATGAACGGGTGCGCTATGACCGGCTGGCGGAACGGGCGGAGGGCATCCCCGTACAGGAACTGCTCATCCCCTATCTCATCCATACGGAACCGGCCGATGCAGAGCTGCTGCTGTCGCGGAAAGCGGAGCTGCGCCGGCTGGGCATCACCATCGAGCAGGCCGGGCCGGATGTGATCCGCGTCACCGGCGCGCCGGAGGACCTGTCGGAAAGCGACATGGAGCGGGTGATCCGGGATATCCTCATCGCCTTCCACGAAAAGGATGTGCCGTCGCCGGAGACCATGCGCCACCGCATGATGGCCTATGCGGCCTGCCGGGGCGCCATCAAGGCGGGCGATCCGCTCAATATCCGGCAGATGCGCGAGCTGATCCATGACCTGTTCCAGACCGCAAGGCCCTTTGTATGTCCGCACGGACGGCCGACCATTGTCCGCTTCACGCCGGAGGAAATGGGACGGCTTTTCCACCGCACATGATCGCTGTCACCACGGTACACAAGGCGCCGCCGGAGGTAATGGAAAAGGCCCGGGAGCGCGCGGCCTTCCTCGGCCTGCCGTACTGCCCGAGACAGCCCACCTTTGAAGCCATGGAAAACGGGGACACCGAAGGCTTTCTCGTATACGGCAAGCGGGGGCCGGCGCTGTGGTCAGCCGGTCATGAGCATGTCTTTCATACGGGCACGGCGAAACTGCGCTTCCTCCAGATGGAGCGGGGCGGCAGCGACCGGCTGTGCAGCCTGCTCCCGCCGGAGGCGAGGACCGTGCTGGACTGCACCTTCGGAGAGGGGAAGGACTCCATCGTCCTGTCATGGTATCTGGGGGAAACAGGCTGGGTGACGGCGCTGGAAAAGAGCGCCGCACTCTGGGAGATTGGGCAGGACGGACTGGCTCATTTTATTGATCCGGATGAGACCGTCACCGCAGCGCTGCGGCGGGTGACGCTCCTCCGGGCGGATTTTCGGGATTTTCTGCGGCACGCTGCGGATGATGCCTGGGATGTGATTTATTTTGATACGATGTTCCGGCGGCCGGTGAAGCGGGAAGCCAATAACCGGGAGGCCTTCCGGAGCGGCGCCTGCTATGACCGGCTGGACGAGGCCGTCCTGCGGGAGGCCATGCGGGCCGCGCGGCTGCGGGTCATCGTGAAGGAGCGGCCCTTTTCGGAGGTGTTCCGGAACGGGCTGTTTCAGGAGGTCCACCGCCGGCGGGGCCAGACCATCGCCTACGGCGTCATTGAAACGGGGAGGAACGAGCCATGAAGGGACAGGTCATCACGATTCTCGGTCCCACCGCATCGGGAAAAACGGCACTGGCGGTGCGGCTGGCAAAGCGGCTCGGGAGCTGCGTCATCTCCGGCGACGCCTTTCAGGTGTACCGCGGCATGGATATCGGCACGGCCAAGGTGACGCCGGAGGAGGCAGACGGGGTGCCCCATTATCTGGTGGACTGCCTCGACCCGCGGGAGACCTATTCGGCGGCGCGCTTTTCCGAGCTGGCCGGTGAGATCATCCGGAAAGAGAATCAGGCCGGCCGGGTGCCCATCATCGCCGGCGGGACCGGGCTGTACATTCAGGGACTGCTCGAGGGCTATACCTTTCTGCCCCGCGGTGAGGGACGGAAAAGCCGGTGGCATCAGTTTTATGAAGCACACGGGCTGGAGGCGCTCAGGGAAGAACTTCTCAGCCGGGGCAAAACGGAGGCGGAGCTGCCTGTGGACCCTCAGCGGATGATCCGGATGCTGGAGGTGCTGGACTTGGCGCCGGACGCACAGGCCGGGAAAAGCAGCGGCCTCGTGTACAGCGGGCCGGTGGTGGGGCTCACCATGGACCGGGCGTGGCTCTATGAACGGATCAATCGGCGGGTGGATCTGATGATGGCCGCGGGCCTGGAGGACGAGGTGCGGCGGCTCCTCGCAGAGGGCGTCCCTGCCGATGCGCAGTCCATGAGCGGGATCGGCTACAAGGAAATGATCCCTGCGGTGCGCGGCGAATGCACGCCCGCCGAAGCGGCGGAGGCGATCCGGAAAAACACCCGCCATTTCGCGAAGCGGCAGCTTACCTGGTACCGGCGGATGCCCTATATCCGCTGGTTTGAACGGACCCGCGGCGAGCCGGAGGAAATATGGTATCATACGATAGAACAATTCGTCATTTCACAAATCAAAGGAGAACCAAATGGAAGGGAAAATGAATTTACAGGACACATTTCTGAATGACGCGAGAAAGGAAAATGCACCGGTCAGCATTTTCCTCATGAACGGCGTTCAGCTGAAGGGACGGGTCAAATCCTTCGACAGCTTCACGGTGCTCCTTGTGAGCGAGAACGGCTCCCATCTGATCTACAAGCACGCCATTTCCACCGTGCAGAGACTCTGATGCCTTATCAGATATCTGACGGGAAAAGAAAGAACGGAGAGACGGTCCTATGATGAAGGTACTGGCGGTCATGGCCGGGTGCGCCTGTGGCGGTGCGCTCCGCTTCTGGCTCACCTCATGGCTCAGCCGGGGCGGCGGGCTCCCGGTGGGGACGCTGGCGGTAAACGGCCTCGGGTGCTTCCTCATCGGGCTGATTTTCACGATCCTCACCGAGCGCTTCGACAGCCTGCCGGAGTACGCCTATCTGCTGCTGATCACAGGTTTTCTGGGCGGGCTGACCACCTTTTCCTCCTTCGGCAATGAAACGGTGCTGCTCTGGCGGGCCCACCAGTACGGGCTGGCGCTGCTCTATGTACTGCTCAGCAATGCAGGCGGACTGGCCGCGGTGTGGCTGGGGAGCGTGACGGCGCGGTTTCTGAACGGGTAAAAGCAGGGAGGACAGCAACGGATGAAGATTCAGGTACTGCATGAGGCATTTTCCATCTGCCGCCTCCGCCGGATGCCGGCAGCGGGGAAGCGCTGGCATTTTCTGGCCGTGACCGACGAGGAAATTTCTCTGGTGTGCCCCACGGCAGAGGCCCCGGAGGACGCGGAAAAGCGGGACGACGGCTGGCGTGCCTTCCGCGTGGAGGGGACGCTGGATTTTTCACTGGTCGGCATTCTGGCAGACCTGTCCTCCCGGCTGGCAGCGGCCCGGATCGGCCTTTTTGCCGTGTCCACCTATAATACGGACTACATATTGACGAAGGACAAGGATTTTGACCGCGCGCTGGCCGTCCTGGCAGAGACCGGCTATGCAGTGGAGCCGCTTCCGGAAGAATAGAAATTCCATTTTGTGACGAGTGTCGTGAGGGGAACGAAGGAGAGCATCATGCCGGTACCGCAGTATTATAAATTTCATGTGCCAATGCTGAAATTTCTTGGAGATGGCCAGCGACACAGCATAAAAGAAGTGAGAAGGGCAATGAAGGAATATTATCACCTTACTGATGAAGATGTTTCTCAGATGTTGCCAAGTGGCCGCGTCACTTTATTTGCCAATCGGGTGAGTTGGGCCAGTACATATCTCACAAAAGCAGGGCTGATAGAGAAACCGGTACGGGGGATGCTTGTCATCACTGACGAGGGGAAAGCGGTGCTCAGGGATCTGCCTGAGGTGATCGATTCGAAATGGCTGTCCCGGTTTGAATCGTTCCGGCAATTTCTCAATCTGGACAAAGAAGAAGCCGGAGAAGATTCCACAAAAAAGAAATGTCCGGCTTCTTCCTCGGAAGAGTCATATCAGAATGAAGCGGATGAAGAGACGCCGGATGATCTGCTGGATGATGCATTTCAGAAGATCCAGCGGGATCTGCAGGATTCCCTCATGGAAGAAGTGATGCGCATTTCTCCGAAAGCCTTTGAACAGATGGTGCTGGACCTCATGGCCAAGATGGGCTACGGGACCTTTGAAAATGCGGGGCATACGACGAGCTATACCGGAGACGAGGGCATCGACGGCGTCATCATGGAGGACAAGCTCGGCTTTGACCTGATCTACATTCAGGCGAAAAAGTGGGGCCCGGATCATGTGGTGGGCCGCCCGGAAATACAGGCCTTTGTAGGGGCCATTGCCGGGAAAGGCGGTCAGGGACTGTTCGTGACCACGTCCAGCTTCAGCCGGCAGGCGAAGGAGTATGCGGAAAAGCAGCATATCATTCTGATGGACGGGGAAAAGCTGACCAGCTACATGATCGAATACAATTTTGGTGTCCGTACGAAAAAGGTCTTTGAGATCAAAGCGGTGGATACGGACGTATTCAATGAATATGAAGACTAAAAGAGAGCACAGGGGAAGACCTCTGTGCTCTTTGTGTATAATGGAAAAAAGGCTTCGTGTAGGGTCGGAGCCGGGAGGAGGAATACGATGAAAGTCATGCTGATCAACGGCAGCCCTCATGCGCGGGGCTGCACCTATACAGCGCTGGCCGAAGCAGCGGGCGCGCTGGAGAAGAACGGGATCGAGACGGAGTTCATGCATGTGGGCGGCGCGCCGGTGGCGGGCTGTATCGCCTGCGGCCGCTGCCGCCAGACGGGGAAATGCTTCGTGGACGATCAGGTGAATGTGCTGCTGGAGAAGCTGCCGGAGATCGACGGCCTCATCGTGGGCTCGCCGGTGTATTATGCGGGCGCGTCGGGCCAGCTGATCGCCTTTCTGGACCGGGCCTTCTATGCCGCAGGGGGCCGGTTTGACGGAAAGCTCGCGGCGGCGGTGGTGAGCTGCCGCCGGGGCGGAGCGACTGCGGCCTTCGAGCAGATCAACAAATTCTTTTCCATGAACAATATGCCCATCGTGACGTCCCAGTACTGGAATCAGGTGCACGGCTTCACGCCCGCCGATGTGCGGAAGGATGAAGAGGGGCTCCAGACGATGCGCACGCTGGGGAATAACATGGCCTGGCTCCTGAAATGCATCGAGGCAGGCCGGAAGGCCGGCGTTCCGTTCCCCGAGCGGGAACCGTTTAAGATGACGAATTTCATTCGCTGAAAAGAAAACGCAGGATATCCGTCCTGCGTTTTTTGATGACATTTTTTGAAAGACAGAAAAAAAGCCCGCGGGCGGGGACCCGGCGGGCTTTTATTTTCTGGAGATCATGTTGCGGAGGCTCACCGCCTCGGCGATGTGTTCTGCTGTAATGGCGGGCGTTCCTGCAAGGTCGGCAATGGTGCGGGCCACCTTGATGATGCGGTCATAGCTCCGGGCGGACAGGTGCAGCGTTTCAAAGACCTGCCGGAGGAGCGAATTGCCTTCCCTGTCGAGAGGGCAGGTCTCCTGCATCTGGCGGCGGCTCATCTCGCTGTTCGTGTGCATGTGCCACGGCGCGAGGCGCTCCTGCTGCAGCCGGCGCGCTCCGGCCACGCGGTCGGCCACGTCTGCGGAGGATTCGCCGCGGACGGAGGCGGTGAGCTCGCTGTATTTGGGGCGGCTCACCGATACGTGGAGGTCGATGCGGTCGAGGAGCGGGCCGGAGATCTTCCGGCGGTACCGCTGGATCTCCCCGTCGGTGCAGGTGCACTCATGGTCGGGATCGCCGAGATAGCCGCAGGGGCAGGGATTCATGGCAGCGATGAGGATGAAGTCCGCCGGATAGGTGAAGGCCGCGTTGGCCCGGGCGATGCGCACCACCCGGTCCTCCAGCGGCTGACGGAGCACCTCCAGCACGGACCGGGGAAATTCCGGCAGCTCGTCCAGAAAGAGCACGCCCCGATGGGCGAGCGTCACCTCGCCGGGCCGCGGGACGGTACCGCCGCCGATGAGGCCCGCCATGGAGATGGTGTGGTGGGGACTGCGGAACGGACGGTCCCGGAGGATGCGCTCGGTCTTGAAGAGGCCGGCCACGCTGTAGATTTTCGTCACCTCGAGGGCCTCCTCATCGGTCATGGGCGGGAGGATGGTGGTGATGCGCCGCGCCAGCATGGTCTTGCCGGAGCCGGGCGGGCCGGTCATGAGCAGATTGTGGGCGCCCGCCGCGGCGATCTCGAGGGCGCGCTTGGCGATGAGCTGGCCCTGCACGTCGGCCAGATCGTTGGTCTCCTCCGGCGCGGGGGCCGGTTCCTTCCGGACAGCGGGGACCAGCGGCGTCCGGCCCAGCAGTCCCTCCACAAGCTCTGCGAGCGTGCGGGGGTCGTAGATCTCCGTGCCCTCCGCAAGGAGCGCTTCCTGCGCGGCGTCCGGGGCCATGATGTATTTCCGGAAGCCCGCTTCCTTTCCGGCGAGCACCATGGAGAGGATGCCCGGCACGGGACGGAGCTCGCCCCGGAGGGACAGCTCGCCCACGAAGAGGCAGCCCTGTATGGCTTCCTCCGGGAGCTGGCCGCTGGCGGCGAGGATGCCTACCGCGATGGGCAGGTCGAGGCCGGAGCCTTCCTTCCGCAGGTCAGCCGGGGCGAGATTCACGGTGATCCGGTAGACGGGGAAGCGGTAGCCGGAATTTTTGATGGCGGAGCGCACCCGCTCCTTGGATTCCTTCACCGCCGCCGCAGGGAGGCCGACGATATCGAAGCTCGGCACATGGGTGCTGATATCCACCTCGACGGTGATGATATGGCCGGACAGGCCGAATGTGACGGCGCCGTATGACTGTGCAAACATGATTGTCCCCCCTTTGACGATGCGGGAAACGGAACCGGTCAGCGGAAAGCGCAGGACAGCAGGTGGTCGTTCATGAGGCCGGCGGCCTGCATGTAGGAATAGGTGATGACCGGCCCCATGTAGCGGAAGCCGTAATGTTTCAGCTCGCGGCTGAGCTGCTCCGAAAGCGCTGTGCGGGCAGGCACGTCGGCCAGTGTTTCCGGCCGGTGATCGACGGGCTGTCCGCCCACGTGCTGCCACAGGAAATGATCGAAGCTGCCGTGCTCCTTCTGCACGGCGAGGAAGGCCCGGGCATTTTCGCTGATGCTCCGGATCTTTCCCCGGTGGTGGATCATGCCGGGGAGCGCCATCAGCGCCTCCTCCTTATCCGGGCCGTAGGCGGCGCAGAGGGCGGGCCGGAGGCCGTCACAGGCAGAGCGGAAGAGCGCTTCCCGGTGAAGGATGAGCGTCCACGACAGCCCGACGGAAAAGCTCTCCAGCACGAGCAGGGCAAAGAGCTCGTCATCGTCATGGACGGGGCGGCACCAGCGGCGGTCGTGGTAGTCCATGAGGAGCGCATCGTAGCGGGGCCACGGGCAGCGGCACAGGGTCTTGCAGTCAGACATCGGTTCATCTCCTGATTCAGAATGCATTGGATATGTGGTGGAACCGGACGGGGCGGCCGGGCAGGGCGAGGATCTCCACCACGTCGAAGCGGAGCGGCGTATCGGTCAGATGATGCTCCGCGCAGTACACTTCGGCACACCACCGGAGATGGCGTTGCTTGGCGGGCGTCACCGCTTCTGCAGGCACGCCCCAGCGGAGCGTGGTGCGGGTCTTGACCTCCACGAAGACGAGCGCCGGTCCGTCCTTCATGATGAGGTCGATCTCGCCGTGGAGCCGTTTGAAATTTTTTCCGATGAAGGTGAATCCCTTCTGCTCCAGATAGGTGCGGGCGAGGGATTCCCCCTGCCGTCCGAAAGCGGTGCGTTCCATGGCCGCTCCTTTCTCCGCTGGTTCCGTAAGAAAAGAATCGCTGTATTTGGTATCTGATTTCATCATAGTCTTATGAGCTGCGTTTCGCAAGGGACGGGGCTCCGTCAGGCACATGCCCGGGAGGCATTGGCAGGGGCTGTGCATAAGTATTGGCTTCAGATTGTGGAAATTTTTATAATACAGCCATTGGAAACCCATACAGGTCTGCCGGAGAAAGGAATCATCATGCTCATTTTTATTCTCACCATCGGGGTCTTCAGCATCATCAATACGGAGATGGGGGTCATCGGCATCCTGCCGCTGATCGCGGAACGGTACGGCGTGGCTATTTCCGAGGCGGGTCTGCTGGTCAGCCTTTTTGCGCTGGCCGTTGCGGTGGCCGGTCCGACGCTGCCGCTCCTTTTCTCCCGGTACAACCGGAAGACCGTCATGATCGCTGTTCTGGCGGCATTCACCCTGTGCAACGCCGTCTCGGCCTTTGCAGCGGATTTCACGGTGCTTCTCATCGCGCGCACCGCGCCGGCCTTTCTGCATCCGGTCTATATCTCGCTGGCCTTTGCGGCCGCGGCGTCGCAGGCCGGGCCGGAGGACGCGCCGAAGGCTGCCGCGAAGGTCATGGTGGGCGTATCGGCCGGCATGGTGCTCGGCGTGCCGGTGGTGAGCTGGGTGGCGGAGGCCACGTCGCTCACGACGGCGATGCTGTTCTTCGCCGCGCTGAACGGGGCGGCGCTGGCGGCGACGATCTGTTTCGTGCCGTCTATGCCGCCGTCGCAGGTCCTCTCCTACGGCGCGCAGCTCCGGGTGCTCCGGGACAGCGGGCTGTGGCTGGCCTTCTTTGCGGTGATCTGCCTCAACGGGAGCATCTTCGGCGTATTCAGCTATCTGGCGGATTATCTGGACCGCGTATCCGGCTATGCCCCGGCCTGGGTGAGCACGGCGCTCTTCGTGTACGGCTCGGCCAATATCGCGGGCAATCTCATCGCCGGCCGGCTCCTGTCCCGGCGGGCGGCGCGGACGGTGTTCCTGTTTCCCTTCGTGCTGGGCGCGCTCTATATATGGATGGCGCTGGACGGCGCGCAGCCCTATATGATGGCGGTCATTCTGCTGCTGTGGGGCATTCTGGCAGGCATCGCCGCGAATATCCACCAGTACTGGATCGCCTCCGCCGCGCCGGAGGTGCCCGACTTTGCGAACGCGCTCTTTCTGGTGGCGGCCAATCTGGGGACGTGCATTGCTGCGGCGGTATGCGGCTGGATCATTGACGCCATGGGCATCGACGCGGTGGTGTTCGGCGGTCTGGCCTTCCTCGCAGGGAGCCTTCTCTTCTTCCTGCCGGGGCTGTATCAGCGGCGGCGGGCTGTCGGAAAAGCGGGCTGACAGCGGGAATATATTCATTTCCTGTATGGAAATGGATGAAATACAGGCATTGGAAGCGGCGGCGTCTGTTTCCTTATAATGAATCCAACGGATAGGCAAACGTGTAAGGAAACAGGAGGAACTGCCATGCGATTCAGAATGAAAAAGAGAGTGATCAGCGGCCTGATGGCGGGCCTGCTGCTCGGCATGCCTGCTGCCGGCTGGGCAGCGGGCGATTTTGCTTCCAGACTGGACCCGGAGCTGGTGCCGGCCTTTGAGCAGAGCTACGCCATGGATCTGGCGCGGACCGGGCCGGACTTCCTGAAGCAGCGTGCTGCGGGGCTGGTGGGCTCTCCCTCTCTGCCAAAAGATGAAGCGGTGGAGGTGCATGACCGGTATATTCCCAACGGCGACGGGACCGGAGAGCTGCGCCTCCGGATCTATACGCCGAAAGAGGCGGAAGGACCGCTTCCCTGCATTTACTGGATCCACGGCGGCGGCTTCCTTTTCGGCGTGCCGGAGCAGAATGAAGCCCAGAGCCTCCGGTTTGCCCGGGAGGTGAGGGCCGTCGTGGTGGCGGTGGATTACCGGCTCGCGCCGGAGCATCCCTATCCGGCACCGCTGGAGGACTGCTATGCGGGGCTTCGCTGGGTATTTCAGCACGGGGAGGAATTGGGCGTCGATACGGAGCGCGTAGCGGTGGCCGGGGCCTCGGCGGGCGGCAATCTCTGCGCCGCAGTGACGCTGCTGGCCCGGGACCGGGGCGAATTTATGCCGGCCTTTCAGATGCCGCTCTATCCCATGCTGGACGACCGGATGGAGACGCCGTCCAGCCGGGAGGAGACCGATCCCCGGGTATGGAACCGCGATGCCAACCGCTACGGCTGGCATGCCTATATCGGGGACATCGCCGGGACCGATGCGGTGACGCCTTACATGGCGCCGGCCCGCGAGGAGGATCTGTCCGGCCTGCCGCCGGCGTATTCCTGCATCGGGACGCTGGAGCCGTTCCGGGACGAGGTGATCCGGTACATGGCCCGGCTGGCGCAGGCGGGGGTCCCTGTGGAATTTCACATCTATCCCCGGGCCTTCCATGCCTTTGAGGCCGTCGCACGGGGAACGGAATACAGCCGGCAGGTGGAGGACGAGTATGTGCAGGTGCTGAAAAAAGCGCTGCATCCGTGACCGGTATCAGAAAGAGAGCGCCGCAGAGAGCGGCGCTTTTTTATTATGTCCTTTTCAGATGCGGCCATGGGTGCCGGCGCTTATAATAAGGATAAAGAAATAGAAAGGGGGAAGCGGTATGGACAGGTATGCAGCGGCATTGCCGGGCCTGCCCCGGCTGGGAGCGCGGCGCATCCGGGCGCTGGTGGAGCATTTCGGCACGGCGGAGCGGCTGTGGAAATGCACGGCGAAGGAGCTCTCGGCGGCGCACCTTCTGCCGGAGCGGCTGGCGGGAGAATTTCTGGACTACCGGAGAAAGACCGACCCGGCGGACGTGGAGGCGGAGCTGCGGAAGCGGGATATCCATGTGGCGACATGGCGGGATGAGACCTATCCGCCGCTGCTGAAGGAGACCGCCAATCCGCCGGCGGTGCTGTTCTACCGGGGCGAGGCGCCGGTGTGGACCCGTACCGTGGCCATCGTGGGCGCCCGGAAGGCCACCGCCTACGGCGTCAATGCGGCGTCTCATCTGGCGGAGGCGCTGGCAAAGGAGGGCGTGACCGTCATTTCCGGCGGCGCCCGCGGCGTGGATACCGCCTCCCATACGGGGTGTCTCTCCGGCGGCGCGCCCACCGCGGCGGTGCTCGCCTGCGGGCTGGACGTGACCTATCCGCCGGAGAACCGGAATCTTTTCCGGAGGATCTGTGAGGCCGGCGGGGCCGTTCTCTCGGAATATCCGCTGGGGACGCCGCCGCTGGGCCGGCAGTTTCCCGCGCGGAACCGCATCATCGCCGGCATGTGCCGCGCGGTCGTCGTGACGGAGGCCGCCGAGCGGAGCGGCTCTCTCATCACGGCGGATTTTGCCCTCGAGGAAGGGCGGGACGTCTTCGCCGTGCCGGGGAGCATCTGGTCGCCCATGAGTCGCGGCACCCATAAGCTCATCCGGAACGGGGCCATCTGCTGCACCGGCGCGGAGGACATCCTCTCCGAATACGGCTGGGGCACCCCGGCGGAGGAGGAGAAATCTCCGGCGCGGCAGTTGACACTGGAAGAAGAAATGGTGTATCGTTTCTGCTGTATGGGAGAGACCGTATCCGCCGAGTCCCTGCTCGCGCAGAGCGGCCTCTCCATGACGAAACTGACCATGATTCTGCTCTCGCTCACCATGAAGGGATACATCACGGAGGAAGGGCCGGGGCGCTACGCCGCCGGCAGAACGGGAGAGACCGTCTGACAGAGATGGAGGAACTATGTCAATCAAGAGAACGATCACCATCGGTGACAAAAAACGCAAAACATCCCTGCCGCCGGCAGAACCGGCATTCCGGCGCAAGCCGAATCCGAAGGGCAAGCGCCTCGTCGTGGTGGAATCGCCGGCAAAGGCGCGCACCATCGAGCGCATCCTCGGACCGGACTACAAGGTGATGGCCTCCATGGGCCATCTGCGGGACCTGCCGAAGCGCACCCTCGGCGTGGATATCGACCACGGCTTTGCTCCGCAGTACGTCAATGCAGACGGCCGGGAAACGGTCATCAAGGAACTGCAGAAGGAAGCCAACCAGTCCCGCGATGTCCTTCTCGCAACGGACCCCGACCGCGAAGGGGAAGCCATTTCGTGGCACCTGTCCAGGCTGCTGGACGTGAATCCGGCGGACAATGTGCGCATTGCCTTCCATGAGATCACGCCCCCGGCCATCCGGGAAGCGGTGGCCCATCCCGGCCCGATCGACGAGAACCGCGTGGACGCCCAGCAGGCCCGGCGCGTGCTGGACCGCCTCGTGGGGTACAAGCTCTCCCCCTGGCTGTGGAAGCAGGTCTACCGCGGCCTCTCCGCAGGACGCGTGCAGTCCGTGGCGGTGCGCCTCATCTGCGAACGGGAAGAGGAGATCAAAGCCTTCCATCCGGAGGAATACTGGACCATAGAGGGCAAGTACAGGACCGCGGACAATCACACCTTCAAGGCGCGCCTCACCCATGTGAACGGACAGGAGGCGAAGCTCCACAATAAGGAAGAGGCTGATGCAGTGCTGGCCATGCTCCAGAAGCAGGACGCCCTCATCGCTTCCGTGACGAAGCAGAAGAAGCAGAGACGGCCGAAGCCGCCCTTTACGACGTCCACCATGCAGCAGGAGGCGGTCAATAAGCTGTCCTTTGCTTCCAAGAAGACCATGATGGTGGCGCAGACGCTCTATGAAGGCGTGGAGATCGCCGGCCACGGCCATGTGGGGCTCATCACCTACATGCGTACCGATTCCGTCCGCATTTCCGATGAAATGGTGAAGCCCGCCCTGGAATACATCGCTGAGCATTACGGACCGGATTTCGTTCCCGCCAAACCGAATGTGTACGCCAAGTCCAAGGAGGCGCAGGACGCCCACGAGGCCATCCGCCCCACGTCGCTCCGGTTCCCGCCGGAAGCGCTGGAGGGTTCCCTCTCCCGGGACCAGATGAAGCTCTACACGCTCATCTGGAACCGCTTCCTCGCCAGCCAGATGGCGCCGCAGGTGACGGAAAATACAGCGGCCGTGCTCCAGTGCGGGGACTGCACGCTCCGCGCCACGGGGATGCACGTCCTCTTTGATGGCTTCACCGTGCTTCAGACCGCCCGGGAAAAGGCAAAGGAAAACGAAAAGGAAAATACCCTGCCGGCCCTGCACAAGGGGGACACCGTGAAAAATGTGTCCGCCGAGGGCGAGCAGCATTTCACCGCGCCGCCGCCGCGCTACACCGAAGCGAGCCTCATCAAGACGCTGGAGGAAAAGGGCATCGGCCGTCCGTCCACCTATGCGCCGATCCTCGACACCATCCAGCGGAGAAAATACGTGGAGAAGGAAAACAAGCAGTTCGTGCCCACCGATTTGGGCTTTACCATCGTGGATCTGCTGAAAAAATACTTCGGCGGCATCATCAATGTGGACTTCACTGCCGACATGGAGACCGAGCTGGATAAGATCGCCGCCGGCAAGACCAGCTATGCCCACGTCATGGACGAATTCTACCGGCTGTTCAGCAGCGAGCTGAAGGAGGCCGACGCACAGGCCGCCGAGGACCGGGAGAAAAATCAGGAAGTGTCCGACGTCATCTGCGAGAAATGCGGCGCCCACATGATCGTTAAGATCGGCCGGTACGGCAAATATCTGGCGTGCCCGAACTATCCGAAGTGCAGCAATATCAAGCCCTACCGGCAGGACCAGCAGCCCGATGAGGAATCGGACGTGGTGTGCGACAAGTGCGGCGCGAAGATGGTCTACCGCACGGGCCCCTTCGGCCGGTATCTGGCGTGCCCGGAATGCAAGGCCACGAAATCCATCGTGGTGGATACGGGCATCGTCTGTCCGAAATGCAAGAAGGGACACCTCATCCGCCGCCGCTCCCGCCGGGGCCGCTATTTCTACGGATGCAGCGAATACCCGAAATGCGATATGGCGCTGTGGAATGAGCCGGTGGACCAGTTCTGCCCGACCTGCGGCCATATCATGGTAAAAAAGGTCGGCCGGGATAAGACGGAGCATATCGTCTGCTCCAATCCGGAATGCCCGAGCCAGCCGAAGCGGCGCACCCGCACGAAGAAAACGGAAGAGAAGAAGGAATAAACAGGAGAATCTATGGACCCAGTAACGATCATCGGAGCCGGTCTGGCCGGCAGTGAGGCGGCCTGGCAGCTCGCCCGCCGGGGCATCCCCGTGCGTCTTGTGGAAATGCGGCCGGGGGCGGCGACGCCCGCCCATCACACCGCCTATTTCGGAGAGCTGGTGTGCAGCAATTCACTGCGTGCCGCGGCGCTCACCAATGCGGTGGGCCTTTTGAAGGAGGAAATGCGCCGCCTCGATTCGGTCATCATGGCCTGCGCGGACGCCCACAGCGTTCCTGCCGGGGGCGCGCTGGCCGTGGACCGCATGGGTTACGCCGCCGCCGTGACGGAAACGGTGCGGAATCATCCCCTGATCGAGGTGGTGGAGGAACGGATCGACGCCATCCCGGAGGAGGGCATCGTCATCATTGCCACGGGGCCGCTCACCGACGGCGCTCTGGCAGAGGACATCGAGCGCTTCTGCGGCGGCGAGGGCTTCCACTTCTATGATGCGGCGGCCCCCATCGTATCGAAGGACTCCCTCGATATGTCCGTGGTGTATCGCGCCTCCCGCTACGGCAAGGGGGAAGCGGCCTACCTGAACTGCCCCATGGACGAAGAGGAATACAAGGCGTTCCAGCAGGCGCTGGCGTCGGCGGAGACCGCAGAGGTGCACGGCTTTGAAAATAAAAAGGTCTTTGAGGGCTGCATGCCCATCGAGGTGATGGCCCAGCGCGGGGAGGACACCATGCGCTTCGGCCCTATGAAGCCCGTGGGACTGCCCGACCCGCGCACCGGGAAGGACCCCTATGCGGTGGTCCAGCTCCGGCAGGACAATGCGGAAGGCACCATGTACAATATCGTGGGATTCCAGACCCACCTCAAATGGGGCGAGCAGCGCCGGGTATTCGGCATGATCCCCGGACTGGAAAAGGCGGAATTCATCCGCTACGGCGTGATGCACAGAAATACCTACATCGATTCGCCGGACCTGCTCACCGCGGCCATGGAATCGCGCACCCGGCCGGGCCTCTTCTTCGCCGGACAGATGACCGGCGTGGAGGGCTACGTGGAATCGGCCGCCTCCGGGATCGCCGCCGCGTACGGTGCCGCCGCCCGCGTGAACGGGGGGGAACCGGTGCCGTTCCCGCGGGAGACTGCCATCGGTTCGCTCACCCATTACATTTCCCATTACGAGGGCAAAAATTTCCAGCCTATGAACGTCAACTTCGGCCTCATGCCGCCGCTGGAAAAACGGGTGCCCAAGAAAGAGAAAAACGAGAAGATCGCCCGCCGCGCCCTGGCCGCGCTGGACGCCTTCCTCGGAAAAACAGAAGAATAAAACATAAAAGGCAGGCGCAGAGCCTGTCTTTTTGGCAGCGGAGCCGCTCCGGCGGCCCCATGATATAATGAAAGGAAAACGGCCGGGCAGCGTCTCTGTCCGGCCGGTGCGACGACAGGAGGTACCATGTTTACAGCGACAACCATTCTGGCCGTGAAGAAGGACGGCCATACCGCGGTGGCCGGAGACGGGCAGGTCACCATGGGCAATGCGGTCATCATGAAGAATACCGCGAGAAAGGTGCGCCGGCTCTATCACGGCCGCATCATCGCCGGCTTTGCAGGCTCCGTGGCGGACGCCTTCGCCCTCTTCGATAAGGTGGAGGCCCATCTCTCCGACTGCGGGGGCAATCTGCTCCGAGCCGCGGTGGAATTCGCCAAGGAGTGGCGGCGGGACCGGGTGCTCCAGAAACTGGAAGCCCTGCTCATCATCACCGACGGCGAGCACCTCTTCCTGATCTCCGGCAACGGGGAGGTCATCGAGCCCGACGACGGCATCCTCGCCATCGGCAGCGGCGGCAATTACGCCCTCGCCGCGGCGCGGGCCCTCACGGCCAATACGGACCTGCCCGCCCGGGAGATCGCCGAGCGTTCGCTCCATATCGCGGCGGACATCTGCGTGTACACCAATCATCATGTCATTGTGGAGGAGATCTGATGGACAGAACACTGACGCCGCAGAAGATCGCGGCCTATCTTGACGAATACATCGTGGGCCAGCAGGCGGCCAAGAAAGCCGTGGCCGTGGCCCTGCGCAACCGGTGGCGCGCGGCGCAGCTCCCGCCGGACATGGCAAAGGAGATCATCCCGAAAAACATCCTGCTCATCGGCCCCACCGGCGTGGGCAAGACGGAGATCGCCCGCCGCATCGCCTCCCTGACGGACGCCCCCTTCGTCAAGGTGGAAGCCACGAAATATACGGAAGTGGGCTATGTGGGTCGCGACGTGGAATCCATGGTGCGCGACCTCGTGGAGGAATCGGTGCGTCTGGAGAAGAAGCGGGACGCCGCCGCCCACGGGAAGGATGCCGAGGAAGCGGCCATTCAGAAGATCGGGGAGATCATGTGGCCCACGAAGAAGGCGGAAACGCGGAACCCCATGGAGATCATCTTCGGCGAGCGGAAGGCCGCCGAGCCTGTGGAGGAGGACCCGGAAAAGGCGGAGCGCCGCCGGGCCTTTCTGAACCGCATCCGCAGCGGCGAGCTGGACAGCCGCACCGTGGAGATCGAGGTGCAGGACCGGAGCCGCCTCTCCGGCATGGGAGACAATGAAAATGTGAACCAGATCTCCCAGATGCTCTCCTCCATGATGCCGAAGCAGACGAAAAAGAAAAAGGTCACCGTCCGCATGGCGAAGAAGATCCTCACGGAGGAAGCGGCGGACGAAATGGTGGATATGGAGCTCGTGGCCGACCGGGCGGTGCGCCGCGCGGAGGAACACGGCATCATCTTCATCGACGAGATCGACAAGGTGGCCGGCGGCCGGGGCAGCTCCAGCGGGCCGGACGTATCCCGCGAGGGCGTCCAGCGGGACATCCTCCCCATCGTGGAGGGCGCCTCCGTCAAGACCAAGTACGGCATGGTCAAGACCGACCACATCCTGTTCATTGCCGCCGGGGCCTTTCATGTGTCGAAGCCCAGCGACCTCATCCCCGAGCTGCAGGGGCGCTTCCCCATCCGGGTGGAGCTCACCAGCCTCGGCCGGGAGGAATTCCGCCGCATCCTCACCGAGCCGAAGCAGGCCCTCATCCGCCAGTACCGGGCGCTCCTCAGCGCGGAGGGCGTGACACTGGAATTCACCGAAGACGCGCTGGACGCCGTGGCGGACATCGCCTCGCAGGTGAACCGCGAGACCGAGGACATCGGCGCCCGCCGGCTCTATACCATTCTGGAGCGCGTGCTCGAGGACATCTCCTACGAGGCCTCCGAGCTGGAGGAGAAGCACGTGGTCATCGACGGCGCGTATGTGCGGGAGAAGCTCGGCCCCGTTACGGGCAATATGGACTCCTCCAATTACATTCTCTGACAAAATTTTTCAGGGCGGGTGCCTCCGGTTTTCGGCGGTCCCGCCTTTGTCAATACAGCGTCTCCCGGAAGTTGACGGCCTTCGGGAGGTTGACTATAATAAAAGCAAATTAAAGAAAGCCCTGTTTGTTTTTATGGAGGAGACTCCCATGAGAAACGAAATTCTGGAATATTTCCGCAAAGCCAATGGGGAATTCGTATCGGGCGAACAGATCTCCCGGGACCTCGGCGTGTCCCGGACCGCCATCTGGAAGCAGATCAACGTGCTGAAATCCCGCGGCTACATTTTTGAATCCAGCACCCGCAAGGGCTACCGCCTCATCTATGCGCCGAATCTGCTGACGCCGCTGGAGATCGGAAGCGTGCTCCATACGGACACCTTCGGGCGGAAGGTGGTCTACTTCGAGACCGTGGCCTCCACCAATGAAGAGGCAAAGAAGATCGCCCGGGAGGGCGCCGAGGAGGGGACCATCGTCGTGGCGGAGGAACAGAGTTCCGGCCACGGCCGTCTGGCCCGGGGCTTCTATTCCCCCTTCGCCAAGGGCATCTGGTTCTCGCTCATCCTCCGGCCGAAATTCTTCCCCATGGAAGCGGCCAAGTGTACGCTCCTCGCCGCCGTGGGCGTGTGCCGGGGCATCCGCCGCATGGGCCTCACCGACTGCGGCATCAAGTGGCCGAACGATATCCTCTGCCACGGCAAAAAGCTGGTGGGCATCCTCACGGAGATGTCCGCCTCCATGGAAAAGATCGACTACATCATCATGGGCATCGGCATCAATACGGGGGCGAAGAAAGAGGAATTCCCGGAAATGTTCCGGGAAAGCGCCACCTCCTTTGCCAATGAGGGCGTAGAGGTCTCCCGGAAAGAGCTCCTCGCCGCCGTGCTGGCCGAGCTGGAAGCGGAATACCGTATCGCCCAGACCGAGGGCTTCGACAAGGTGCTCGAGGACTGGAAGGACCTGTCCATCACCATCGGGCAGAACGTGCGGGTTATCTTCAATGAAGACAGCTTCACCGGCCGCGCCGTGGGCATCGACAAGGACGGCTGCCTCCTGGTGGATACCGGGACGGAAGTGACCCGGGTCATCGCCGGAGATGTCTCCATCCGCCCCGCAGACCGGCCCGTCGATCTGGGACGATGAAAAAGAAAAGCTCTGCGAAAAGCAGGGCTTTTTTCTTTGCGTCCGGCCGGGCGGCCTGCGATTGACAGCGCCGGCGGGGGGCTCCTATAATGAATCAGACTTTTTTAAATCACAGCAGAAAAGGAGTGGTCATTTATGATAGAGATCAAGAAGCTGGCGGAGGCGGAGGCGGCGCACCTTACGGCGCTGCGCCGTCATTTCCACGCCCATCCGGAGCTGTCGCAGCAGGAATTTGCCACGATGGATTTCATCGAGAAGGAGCTGGCCGCGCTGGGCATCCCCACGGTGCGCATTCCTCACGGCGGCGTATTCGGTTTTCTGGACAGCGGCCGGCCGGGCTGGACGGTGCTCATGCGCGCCGATATCGACGCGCTGCCCATTCAGGAGTCGGCGCAGAATCTGGCCGGGGCCAAGGCGTGCGTCTCGGAGACGCCCGGGGTGTCCCACGCGTGCGGCCACGACGGCCATATGGCGATGCTGCTCACGGAGGCGAAAATCCTGAGTGAGCATAAAGAAGACTGGGACGGCCGGATCGTGCTCATGTTCGAGGAAGCGGAGGAACTGGGCGAACGGGGCGTGGGCCCGATGCTGCGCTATCTGGAGCAGGAGAAGATCCATGTGGACGCCTGCTGGGGCTCTCATGTGATGTACTGCGTGCCTGCGGGCCGGGTGGCGCTCATGTACGGCGCGATGCTGGCGGGGGCCTTCTTCTTCCGGGTGAAGTTCCACGGGAAGAGCGGCCACGGCTCCATGCCGCATCTGGCGGTGAGCCCCATCGACTGCTTCACGAATTTTGCAACGGCGCTCCAGTCGTACCGGGTGCGCCGCATCCGTCCCGATACGAGCTTCACCATGTCCTTCGGGATGGTGCAGGCCGGGGATACGCCGAACGTCATCCCCGATACGCTCACCTTTGCGGGGACGGCGCGGTATCTGGACAATGAATGCGGCGGCGCCTTCCGGGAGGATTTCTGGAAGCTGCTCCGCCACGTGTGCGAGGATTTCGGCTGCACCGCGGAGGTGCTGGAGGACCAGTTCTTCCCCGCCACGGTGAATACAAAGGAAATGACAGACATGGGCCGGAAGGCCATCGAGGAGACTCTCGGCGAGGGGACGCTCTTTGAAATGGTGCCGTGGATGGCGGCGGAGACCTTCTCCATCACGGAGCTGACCTATCCGGGCATCTTCGCCTTCACGGGCATCCAGAATGAGGCGCTGGGGAGCGGCGCCAACCACCACACGCCGGAATTTGACATCGACGAGCGGGGTCTGGTGAGCGGCGTGGAGGCCGCGCTGGCCTGCGTGCTCACCATGCTCCGGGAGAAGCCGGCGTGCCCGTCGTTCCGGAAACAGGATCTGGAATCCATGCTGAAGCTCACGGAAGTGGGCGAGGCGAGACCGCTCTGATACAGGCGCTTCATCCGGCGCCGGCCTGTCTCTGCGGAGAGGCCGGGGAAACACTGCTGCGGCACGGTCCGCGGCGGTGTTTTTGCGTGTTGGGAGAAATGCGGCGGTTGATATATAATAGGTAAAGAATTTAACGGGAAATGATTCCCGATGCGGGAGGACGGATGGAATGAGATGGTTTAGCAACGAGCGCGGCGAGAGCGTATGGAAGATGTATTTTTCCTTTCACGGGAGGATCGACCGTCTGACGCTGTGGCTGCGCATCATTCTGTTGAATGTATTCACCTATATCGTGCTGGTGACGATGAACAGCCTGTCCACGGAGTATACGGGCATCAATTACGGCTCGTGGCTGAACTGTGTGCTGGTGATCTACTGGTGGAGCCTGACCACGCTGTGGGTGCGGCGCGTCCATGACCGGGGCCACTCGGGCTGGTGGTACGGCGCTTTCGCCATCATGGTGCCGCTGGTCTTTGCGCTGAACGTGTGGGCCAATTTCCACATGGACCCGGCGGACCCGATGCAGTCCGTGCTCACCACGGCAGGGCTGGGACTGATCGGCGTGACGGCGCTGGCCGGGCTGTATCTGCTGATCCGCTTCGGCTTCACCCTGAGCGAGGCCGGGGACAATGCGTACGGGCCGAATCCGGCGGCGCCGCGGGTGCATCACGGACCGGCCGGCCCGCACAAGGGACCAATGAAGAAGCGCCCGGTGCGCCGGGTGAAACGGGTGAAGCGCCCGGCCGGGGAAGCGCCGCACAGAGACGCCGCGCACAAGGCGGAGAAGCCGGATGCTCCGGCGGAAGAGAAGAAAGAGGAACCGTGATGGACGGCTGGTTTCGACGCATAGCGGATATGTTTTTCACTTTCCGCGGACGGCTGAACCGGAGGCGATTCTGGATGCGGATGCTGGCGCTGTATCTGGTGGTGCAGATCCTGGCCGCAGTGGGGACGCAGTTCCTGCCGGCTCTGGGGTTGTCCTCGTCGGTGATGCTGGTGTATTCCGTGGGGATGACGCTCCTTTTCTGGCTGAGCTCGGCCTCGCTGTGGGTGCGGCGGTTCCATGACCGGAATGTATCGGGCTGGTGGTACGGCCTGTACTTCCTTTTCATCCTCGCCGTATTCGGATGGCTGATCTATGCGGTGACGGTGTCCGGCGGCGACGTGAATGCGCCGGATATGCAGACGGCGAAGTATCTCATCGCCGCAGGGCTCATGGCGTGGCTCTTCGTGACCATCCGCTTCGGCCTGCGGAAGGGGACGGCCGGTCCCAACCGGTATGGGCCGGATCCGCTGGGACAGGAGCCGTCGGTGCCGCTGCCCGAGGAAATACATATTCTGTAATAATCAAAAACACTGTGAAAGGGTTTCCTTCACAGTGTTTTTTTATCGGGTATTTTTTATCTGCCTCTTCGGCCGCGCGGAGCGGACGGGTCCTTCTTGCGGCGCTGGCGCATATTGCGGCCGTTGTGGCCGAGGGCCTTGTGTTCCTTTTTCTTCGTGGGCTTGTACATGCCGGGGGTCACCACGCGGCGCTTGGGCTTCGCCTGACGGACCCGGAGGATCTCGCCCTTTTCATTGTATCGGGTGAGCGTTTCCTCGATGGAGCGTTCCAGCCGGCGCAGGAGAAGGCCGTCCTCCGGCGTGGCGTAGGTGATGGATAGGCCCTTCGTGCCGGCGCGGCCCGTGCGGCCGATGCGGTGGACGTAGTATTCCAGATTGCGGGGGATGCCGTAGTTGAAGACGTGGGTCACGCCCTCCACATCGAGGCCGCGGGCGGCGATATCCGAGGCGACCAGCACCTGGATGCGGGCCTTTTCAAAATTGCGGATGACCTGATTCCGCTGGCCCTGGCTCATATCGCCGTGGAGCTCGTCCACCACGAGGTCGGTCGCTTCGGCGAGGCGGTCGGCGATCTGGTGCGCTTCCTCGCGGGTATTGCAGAAAACGAGCGCCATGTAGGGATTCATTTCCTTCAGGTGGCGGAGGAGGAGCTTGAATTTGTGGTCCTCCGTGGTCATGTAGATGCGCTGCTCCACCGTGGAGGCGGTGACCTTCGGGGCCGTGTCGATGACGGCGGGGCTCTTCATGTATTTCCGGGCCAGGCGCACGGCGGCGTCGGGCATGGTGGCGGAGAAGAGGAGCACCTGCCGTTTTTTCGGCGTCTCGTCGATGATGGCCTCGATGTCCTCCCGGAATCCGGCGGCGAGCATCTGGTCCGCTTCGTCGAGGACGACGGTCCGGACCGTGGTGAGGTCCACCGCGCGGCGGCGGATGTGGTCGAGCAGGCGGCCCGGCGTGCCGATGATGAAATGCGGGGAGCGCTTCAGCTTGCGCAGCTGGTTTTCAATGGTGCGTCCGCCGATGACGTCCACCGCGTCCAGTCCGAGCGCTTCCGCAAAGGGGCGGAGCACGTCGAAGACCTGGCGGGCGAGCTCGTGGGTGGGCGTCATGATGAGGGCCTGCACGCCGCCGTCATCGGGCCGGATGCGGTGGATGAGCGGCAGCAGGTAGGCGAGGGTCTTGCCCGTGCCGGTCTGCGAGCGGCCGATCACGTCCGCGCCCTTGAGCGCGGCGGGAATGGCTTTCAGCTGGATCCGGGTGGGCGTGGTGATCCCTTCCCGGGCGAGGCAGTCCGTGATGGCCCGGGACAGGCCCAGAGAGAAGAATGTGTCCATATGTCCTCCATGTCAAATCTGTTCGTCAGTGAAATCAGATGTATTATATCACAGGCGGCAAAGGGAAATCCGCGGCGCGCCGTTTCGTGGTACAATAGCACAAAAGAAAAATAAATTTACGTCATTCAGGGAGGTTCGTATGCATTCCATTCATGCTTTCTTGCGGCAGGCGCTGTGGCTCTCCGCCTGCATTGTTCCGATTCCGGCAGGGGCCTTCGCCATGCAGACGGCGAATATGCTGCTGGTGAGCCTGCTTCTCTTCACGGCGCTGGGCACGCTGGTGCCGTTCCTGTATTTCGGCGCCCAGCGCACGGGCTACGGCGCCGCGTACGGGAAGCTCCGCTGTGCGGCCCATCTGGAATGCGCGCTCTCCGTCTTTGCGGTGATGTGGTTCTCCGTGTGGGCGGAGGCGGCCAACGGGTCGTCGCTGGAGACGGGGCTGGGAATTGCCGGCTCGGCTGTCGCCGGGGCCGCCGCGATGGTGGTGGTGATGCTGCTCATCTTTGCCATGGATGCGCTGGCCATGCGGGTCTACGGGAGACTGAAGGAGATGCGTGAGGGCGTACGGCAGTGGCTGACGCTGGCTTTCCTCACGGGATGGATTCCCGGTGTGCTTCTCCTGACAGCGGGAATCTTCGCCGCGGCGGGCATCGGCAGCACCTTCCTCTTCGTGCTCTTTCTGGCAGGGGGCATGACCTGGCTGCTCTATCTGAAAGTCCTGCTGGGCATGATGAGCTTTGCGTTCTATCTGTATTTCTCTCTGGAGGGGCCGCGGTTCCTCCGGACGATCCAGGTGATTTTTTCGGCGGCGCTGTGGCTGCTCCTGCTGTATGCGCCGCTGGTGGCGTCGGTGCAGATCCCCGGGTACGGCGCGTGGCGGACCTGGGCGGACCCGGCGTATCTTTCCATCATTCCCTTCCTGTCCGATCTGTGGGCGGTGGGGCTGGCGTACCTCGGCGGGCGGAAGATCACCCGCTGGATCGGCGACGCCGCAGAATGAGTCAGGCTCTTCAGGGCCTGTTTTTTCTTATGAGGGTGTATACAAATTTTCTGGAAGGGGCCCGGCGGTCCCGGCGATTTTTCCGTTGACACATGGAGAAGGGCAGGTATAATAACAAAAGCTGGCACAGGGGCTGTGCAATGCCGGTATCGGTCGAACTGGACCGCATGGCAAGTACTGCCAGCAGAGGAAGAAATTTTCGTACGGCTTATATCTCGCAGGAGAATAAGAACGGAGGCTTTTCACAATGGAAAAAACAATCAACAGCAAAAAGGCACAGCAGCCGCATGCATTTCTGAATGTGCGCCAGCTCACTGTGTCAGGTCTTCTGGCGGGCATCACCATATTCCTCGGTCTGACCGGGTATGGATTCATCCCGCTCCTTTTTATGGATGCGACCATCCTGCACATTCCGACCATCATCGGAAGCATTGCCGCCGGTCCCCGCGTGGGCGCGCTGGTGGGCTTCATGTTCGGTCTGTTTTCGTTCGTGCAGACCCTGCGTGCGCCGAGTCTGCTGCTGCAGTTCGCTGTGCAGTACAACATCGCCTATGATGCGATCGTATGCATCGTGCCGCGCATTCTCATCGGCATCATCGCCTATCTGATCTTCTCGCATCTTCATACGCGCGTCTTCATCCGGGCGGCCATCGCCGCTGTGGTGACGACGGTGCTCCATACGATCCTCTTCCTGGGGACGCTGTTCGTGCTGGTGGGAGCGCCCTATGCGGAAGCGCAGGGCATCTCCGTTCAGGGTGTGGCCAATATCTTCATCGGCATCACGCTGGCGAACGGCATTCCGGAAGCCATCGTATCTGGCGTCATCGTGGCGCCGATCATCGCAGCGCTTCACCGGAGCGGCTGGAGCATCAGCCGCTGAGAGCCCTTTCTTCTCGGCCGGAGGAAACGGGACAACAAAAAAACAGCACCTTTGCGAAGGCGCTGTTTTTTATTGTCTTTTTTATTCCTTGCGGAGCTTTTTCCCGCAGGCGTCGAGAACGTCCTGCAGATCCGCATGGGCTTCCTCGCAGAGCGTGCCCAGCGGGGTTTTCATGTCCTGCGGCATGACGAGGCCTTTTTCCTGCAGCACGGAAAGGAGCTGCGGATAGAGGGTGAGGATGTCCTCCATGGGGGTCTCGCCGGTGAGGAGCGGCTTGTGGTATTTGTCGGACAGATATTCGTTCATTTCGCCGAGGATCTCGAACACGTCGAGGCCGTGGGCCTGCGCAGCCTGCCAGATGTTTTCATCGTAGGAGACGAAGCAGCCCACGCAGCTCATGCCGTATTCCATGAGGAGCGGCCCCATTTCCGGGTAGACCTCGATGACCTGCATCACATTGTGTTCTGGACGGACGAAGTCGCCTTCCTTGAGCGGCGGCACGTTGGGCGCGCCCCAGCTGCTGCCGTAATAATTAGGGACATCATCGCCGAAGGGGGAGGCCGGTTCATTGCCGAGCACGGCGTTGCGGAAGTTTTCAAAGCCGGTCTCCTTCACGAATTCCTCCAGCGGCTGATAGGTCTCGCGGTCCAGATAGTAGGTACAGGCCTTCATGAGAATGTTCACGGCGTCGGCAGGGAACTGGGCGAAGGCAAAGAAAGTCTTCTTGCCCACGTAGATGTCCCAGCCGTCGGACATGCCGATGGCGCGGAGCGGAAGGGGCGTGGAAATGGTGACGGTGAGGATGCATGCCGGCCAGGTGCCGAAGGCGGAGAGGCCCAGCACGGCGAGGAGCTTGTCCACGTCCTCCCGGGCCAGTCCGGCGATGACGGGACGGTGATCCTTGTCCAGGGTGTAGAAGCCGTGGAATTCCTCCGCGGTCTGTTTCATTTTGGCCTCGAATTCACTGCGGCCGGCGGTCTCGTCGGGAATATAGTCGATCTCAAGAGAGAAGGAAAGATTGTCTGCGGTCATGGGAATGACTCCTTTCAAAATTTTCAATATATTTCTTTTATTATATCAAATGGGGAACGGAATGAGAAGAAACGGGCCGGCGCGCCGGCAGGCGGGCAGAAAGAAACCGCCGGCAGAGACCGGCGGTCTGTTTTCTTTTTATTTGTCGAGGCCGATATCGGCTTTGTGGGCGGTCATGCCGTCGATGCAGCACTGCATGACCACGGCGGGGTCGAGGCCCATCATGTCGAAGCCGCGCTGGATGACGTCCCGCTTGCAGCCGGCGGCGAAGTGCTTGTCCTTCCATTTCTTCTTGAGGCTCTTCACGGTCATGCCGTCGAGGCCTTCCGGGCGCATGAGCGCATAAGCATGGATAAGGCCGGTGAGCTCGTCCACGGTGAAGAGGCTCTTCATGATGGGGGTCGTGGGCTCCACTTCCTCGGTGCAGACGCCGTATTCGGTGACGACGCCGTAGCCGTGGGAGATGATGATGCGGATATCCTCTTCATCCACGCCTTCCGGTGCGAGGAGCTCACGCACGTGATGGCAGTGCTCGGAGGGGAATTTTTCGTAGTCCACGTCGTGGAGCCAGCCGATGGCTTCCCAATAGTCCTTGTCTTCATGATAATAGTCGGCCAGCGCGCCCATGGCGGCGCTCACGCAGGCGGCGTGAGTGAACAGGGAGGGCTCGGTGGTGTGTTTTTTCAGAATTTCTTTGGCCTTGGCCAGAGTCAGACGGCTCATGCAGATCACTCCTTTGGTCCCGCAGGGGAAATTTTTTTTATTATATGCCCCGCCGGAGGGAATGGCAAACCGGGCCGCTCCCGGGAAAGAGCCTGTGTTACAATACAAATAGAGAAAAAGAAAGCGGCGCGCCGCGCCGGAGACATCCGCAGAGGAGGGATCGTATGACACCGGTGGAACGTTTTGCTGAGCTGCTCCGCACGCATGATCGGATCGTGTTTTTCGGCGGCGCAGGGGTATCGACGGAATCTAAAATTCCGGATTTTCGCGGGAAGAACGGACTGTACCGGAAGAAGACCGATCTGCCCTGGTCGCCGGAGGAAATGCTGTCCCATCATTTCTATGAGGAGCACCCGGTGGAATTCTACACGCTCTACAAGGAGCGGGAGGGGATGATGCTGCAGGCGCAGCCGAACCGCGCCCATTACGCGCTGGCGGAGCTGGAGCGCATGGGCAAACTGTCGGCGGTGGTGACGCAGAATATCGACGGCCTGCACCAGAAGGCGGGCAGCCGGAACGTGCTGGAGCTGCACGGCTCGGTGCTGCGGAATCTCTGTCAGAAGTGCGGCCGGGACTACGGAATGGAGGAATTTCTGGCGCTCTGCACGCCGGTCCCGCACTGCCCGGCCTGCGGCGGCGTGGTGAAGCCCGACGTGGTGCTCTATGAGGAGCCGCTGGACGGCTTCACCATCCAGTGCGCGGTGGAGGAGATCGCCCGGGCGGATATGCTCATCATCGGGGGCACCAGCCTCGTGGTCTATCCGGCGGCGGGCTTCATTGACTATTTCCGCGGGGATGCGCTGGTGCTTATCAACCGGGACGAGACGCCGCGGGACCGGTCGTGCACCATGGTCTTCCGGGACAGCGTGGGGGCCGTGCTGGAGGAGGGGCTGCGGCTCCTGAAGGAAAAGCGCTGAGAGGGTCCGTTTCCGGTTGACACGGAAAGAGGCTCCTCCTATAATATGGAGAAGCATCACACAGGTCTGTGGTTGCAAGTCGATGCCAGTCGCAGGCAAAACGATCCACGTAAGGAAATCAAAAGGGTTTCTGAGCACGGTGCGGTTTAGAAGTAAGTCCTGCCGGGAAAACCGAGAGGGTCAGTAGTGAGAGGCAGACAGCCGGGTAGCGAACGCTCCAGCAGGCGGGTGTGGGGGCGAAAACCAGGTCAGCTGTGGGATGCAGAGAATATCATACAATGCGAGGATCGAAAGAAGTATTTCCGTTCTTTTTTTGCAGAGAGGGCAGGCCGCCGGCTGAAAACCTGCCCGGAAAATCCGGAAAGAAATGCATTCGGGAGCAGAAAAGGTGAAATGAAAAGAGTAGCTTTTTCCGTTTGTTTGCGATAAAAACAGCAGGAAGCAGCTTTCAGTTGCTTGCAGAGTGGAATAGCGGACCACCGTCTCTGTGAGGCGGTGGTTTTTCATTTTCCGGAATGCTGCCGGCTGCGATCCTGCCACACAAAAGAAGGAGGATATTATGGAAGACATCAGAGTGTATAACACGATGACCCGCGACAAGTCTCTGTTTCATCCGGTCACGCCGGGCGAGGTGAAGATCTACGTCTGCGGCGTCACGCCGTACAACCATCCCCACATCGGCAATGCCCGTCCGGCCGTGACGTGGGACGTGATCCGCCGGTATCTGCAGTACATCGGCTACAAGGTGACGCTGATCCAGAATTTCACCGATGTGGATGACAAGATCATCAATAAGGCCAATGCGGAGGGCACCACCTGGAAGGTGATCTCCGACCGCTATATCGATGCCTATTTCCAGGTCATCGATGCGCTCCATGTGCGCCGGGCGGACAAGTATCCGCGCGTGTCCGAGCATATGGACGACATCATCGCCATGGTGCAGACGCTCATCGACAAGGGCCATGCCTATGTGCTGGACAATGACGTATATTACGATATTTCCACCTTTGCGGATTACGGCAAGCTGTCCGGCCGCAATGTGGAGGACATGCTGGCCGGCGCACGGGTGCAGGTCAATGAAGGCAAGCGGAATCCCGGGGACTTCGCCGTATGGAAGGGCGCCAAGCCCGGCGAACCTGCATGGGACAGCCCGTGGGGACCGGGCCGTCCGGGCTGGCATATCGAATGCTCGGCCATGTCCATCCACTATCTGGGCAAGACCTTTGATTTCCACGGCGGCGGCAGCGATCTGATCTTCCCGCACCATGAAAATGAGATCGCCCAGTCCGAGGGCTGCACGGGCTGCACCTTCGTCCATTACTGGATGCACAACGGCTTCATCACCATCAATCAGGAAAAGATGAGCAAGTCGCTCAATAATTTCTTCCTCGTGAAGGATGTGCTGGAAAAGTATTCCGGCGATGCCCTCCGGTTCTTCCTGCTCTCCACCCATTACCGGAGCCCGCTGGATTTCAGCGACGACCGTCTGGAAGAGGCGGAGACGAATATGGCCCGCCTCACCGATGTGATCGGCCGCATCCGCGAGCTGGCGGAAAAGGAGGGCCATGAAGCGTCCGAGGCTTCGGCCGCTCTGTCCGCCGCTGCGGAAAAGGCGATGAAGGATTTCCATGACGCCATGGATGATGACTTCAATACGGGCCTGGCCTCGAGCACGGTCTTTGACCTGGCGAAGGCCATCAATATCTACTACACGGCCGTTCAGAGCGGCACCGCAGGCATCGACAGCGAGGCGGTGGCGCTGGCCATGAAGAATCTGAAGGAGATCATGGATGTGCTGGGCATTCTGGAAGGCGCGTGGAGCCGCCGCCGGGATGCCGCGGACGACGGCGATTTCCTGAAGCTCATGCAGGTCATTCTCGATATCCGGCAGGAAGCCCGTGCGGGGAAACAGTATGCCATCGCTGACAAGATCCGCGACAAGCTGGCCGAAATGGATATCGTCATCGAGGATACGCCTTCGGGCGCACGGTGGAAAAAGCGTGGAGTTTAAGCGCGTTCAGTTCCTGAAAAAGCAGATGGCGCAGAAGGTGGGCCGGGGGACTCCCGCGCTCACGGAGCAGGATGTGTTTTCCATGGATGCGCTCACGCTGGCCTATATGGGCGACGTGTGCTGGTCCTTCTTCATCCGGGAGAAGCTCATCGATACGGGCATTTACAATGTGCAGATCCTGAATGCCCTCGCAGCGGAAATGGTCTCTGCGAAGTGGCAGAGCCGCATTCTCTTCGAGCTGCGGGAGCTTCTCGACGACCGGGAGCTGAAGGTGTGCCGCCGCGGGCGCAATACGCACTCCTCGGTGCCGAAGAGCGCCACGGTGGAGGAATACCGCGAGGCTACGGCCTTCGAGAGCCTGCTGGGCTATCTGTATCTGGCCGGACGGAAAGACCGGATGCAGTTCCTCATGGGGCGGGCGCTGAAATACCTGGCCGACGAATTTCATGAATGATCAGAATCCCCTGCGGAGGCGTGCCGCAGGGGATTCTGCGTGGCGTGCTTTTCGGAAATGTTTTCTCATATGGTATACTAATGATAGATTTTTTATCGTCAGCGGCGGCGCTGCCGCACGCAGAAAGGAAAGTGAAATCAGTGAAAATCTCTACAGAGGAAGTTCAGAAAGTGGCGCTGCTTTCCCGTCTGGCCTTCGATCCGGAAGAGCTGGAAGAAATGAAAGCGTCCATGAACAGCATCCTGACGTACATGGATGAGCTGAATCAGTACGACACGGCCGACGTGCAGCCTATGGTCCATGCGGTGGAGCAATATAATGTCATGCGGGAGGATGTGCCGCATACATCGTTTACCAATGAGGAAGCGCTCATGAATGCGCCGGAAAAGGAAAACGGCTATTTCAAAGTGCCGAAAATCATTTAAGGAGGCAGGCCTGTGAGTCAGATTACCATTCATGATCTTCACGATAAACTGACGGCGAAGGAGATCTCCGCCGTCGAATTGACGAAACAGATGATCGCGCACCGCGACGCGGCAGAGGGCGAAATCCATGCGTATCTGTCCGTGAGCGACGAGGCGGCGCTGGCCAGAGCGGCTGCAGTGGACGCCAGGATCGCGGCAGGGGAAGCGATCTCCGATATGGCAGGGATCCCCGGTGCGGTCAAGGACAATATCTGCATCAAGGGCGAGACCTGCACCGCAGCCTCCCGGATGCTGGAACACTGGGTGGCTCCGTACAACGCCACGGTCATTGAAAAGCTCGAAGCAGAGGACTACATTTCTCTGGGCAAGACCAACCTCGATGAATTTGCCATGGGGAGCTCCACGGAAAATTCCTACTTCGGACCGAGCCGCAATCCCTGGGATACGGAATGCGTCCCCGGCGGTTCCTCCGGCGGCAGCGCCGCTGCGGTAGCCGCCAATGAAGCGGTCTGGGCTCTCGGCTCTGATACGGGCGGATCGATCCGCCAGCCGGCCTCCTTCTGCGGCCTCGTGGGACTGAAGCCCACGTACGGCCTCGTTTCCCGGTACGGGCTGCTGGCCTTCGCGTCCTCTCTGGACCAGATCGGACCGATCGTCAAGGACGTGACCGATGCGGCCATCGTGCTCAATGCCATTGCAGGGCATGACCCGAGAGATTCCACGTCCATCCCGATGGAAAAGAAGGATTATAAGAAAGCGCTCAAAACCGATGTGAAGGGACTCCGCATCGGCGTGCCGGATGAATTCTTCGGCCCCGGCATCAAGGAGGAGACCAAGGCGGCCATCCAGAGTGCCCTGAAATTCTATGAAGGGGAAGGGGCGGAGATCGTTCCCGTATCCATCCCGCATATCAAGAGCGGCGTCTCCGTGTACTACATCATTGCTCCGGCAGAAGCCAGCTCCAACCTGGCCCGGTATGACGGCGTGGGCTTCGGCTTCCGCATGCCCGGCGAGGATATCGTCGATATGTATATCAAGACCAGAAGCGCCGGCTTCGGCAAGGAAGTGAAGCGCCGCATCATGCTGGGGAACTACGTGCTGTCCGCCGGCTATTACGATGCGTATTACCTGAAGGCACTCAAGGTACGCAAGCTGCTGAAGGAGGACTTCGATCAGGCCTTTGCGAAGTGCGATGTCATCGCCGCTCCGTCCGCGTCTGGCGCGGCCTTCAAGTTCGGTGCCTTCTCCGATCCGCTGTCTCTGTACATGGAAGATATCTGCACCGTGCCGGTCAACCTCGTCGGTGCGCCGTCCATCAGCATTCCCGTGGGCTTCCACGACGGCATGCCGCTCGGCATGCAGCTCATCGGACCCACGCTGGGAGAAGAACGCATCCTCAATGCGGCCTATGCCTTTGAACAGGCCCATCCCGAATATACGAAAACGGCACCGAAAGGAGACATGTAAGTATGAAATATGAAGCCGTCATCGGACTGGAAGTCCATACGGAACTTCGCACGGCCACGAAGATTTTCTGCAGCTGCAAGACCTCTTTCGGCGCAGAGCCGAATACCAATGTATGCCCGGTATGCCTCGGCCTTCCGGGGGTCCTGCCGGTGCTGAATAAAAAGGTCCTTGAATTTGCGGTGCGCACGGGACTGGCGCTGAACTGCGAGATCTCCCGGTACAGCAAATTTGACCGGAAAAACTATTATTATCCGGATCTGCCCAAGAATTTCCAGACATCCCAGTATGATCTGCCGATCTGCGAACACGGCCATCTGGATATCGAGGTGGACGGAAAGAAATCGACGGTGCGCATCACCCGGGCGCACATGGAAGAAGATGCGGGCAAGCTCGTCCATCACGGCACGTCCATCACTGATTCCGATTATTCTCTGGTGGATTACAACCGCACGGGCACGCCGCTGCTGGAGATCGTATCCGAGCCGGATATCCGCTCCGCCAAGGAAGCGGTGGCCTATATGGAAAAGCTGCGCGCCATCCTTCAGTACTGCGGCGTATCGGACTGCAAGATGGAAGAAGGCAGCCTGCGCTGCGATGCCAATGTGTCAGTCCGTCCCGTAGGACAGAAGGAGCTGGGCACCAAGACGGAAATCAAGAACATCAACTCCTTCCGCGGCGTGGAAAGAGCCATTGAATACGAAGCCATGCGGCAGGCACAGCTGCTGGAGGACGGCGGCACGGTCGTGCAGGAGACGCGCACCTGGGATGAAAAGGAAGGCGTTACCAAGAGCATGCGCAAGAAGGAAGAAGCCAACGATTACCGCTACTTCCCGGAACCGGATCTGGTGCCGTTTACGGTGAGCGATGAATATATCGAGGAGATCCGGAAGACGCTGCCGGAGCTGCCGGATGCGCGGAAGGCGCGCTACATGAAAAGCTACGGCCTCGCGGCGTATGATGCAGATTATCTCACCAACGACAAGGACCGGGCGGATTATTTTGAAGCCATGGTGGCCGCCGGCGCAGAACCGAAGGAAGCGGCGAACTGGCTCATGGGCGATTTCGCGAAGCTCCTGTCCCGGGACAATCTGGAAATGAAGGCGGCGCCGGTACAGGCAGCGGCTATGGCCGATCTGCTGAAGCTGATCGCCAAGGGGACCATCTCCGGCAAGATCGCCAAGCAGGTCTTCTCCGAAATGTGGACCAGCGGCAAGACGCCGGAAACCATCGTGAAAGAAAAAGGCCTCGTCCAGATCAGCGACACCGGCGCTCTCGAAGAACTGGCGGACCGCATCATCGCGGCCAATCCCCAGTCCGTCGCCGATTTCAAAGCCGGCAAGAAAAAAGCCGTGGGCTTCCTCATGGGCCAGATCATGAAAGAGACGAAAGGCAAAGCCAATCCCCAGATCGTGAACGGCATCCTCACGAAGAAGCTCTCCGAGCAGTGATATGGACGGATACAACAACGGTCCCGGCCGGGACGAGCCGCGGGTCATGTCCCGCGAAGACGTCCGTGAATACCGCGGCCTCACGCTGAACGAGTCCGGCGAAGAAGAGCGCCGGGAAGAGCCCCGCGCGCAGATGGGCGGCTTCCATGTGCACGTCTTCTCCCCGTCCGCCATGCCCTGGTGGAAGAAAGCTCTCTTCTGGGGCGCGGCGGCCGCCGCCGTGGCGCTCATCCTCGTCGTGGCGTGGTTCTTCCTCCTGGGCGGCCTCGTCATCGCAGGCCTCGCCGCCGTGCTCTATCTCTTGAAAAAATATCTGGGCCGCCGCTGACGGTCCGAAAAAAATTCCTGTCTCAGAAAAAAGAGGCAGGAATTTTTTTTGTGCCTATTTTGGGGGCCGCTCCGCCTGCGCAAAAAGTTTTTTCAATATATGTGGGTCCGCACCTTCATGAGAGAGCACGTCAGCACAAGGGAGTCGCCGCGCGGCGGCTCAAATTTTCCCCGGGCATGAGCAAAAAGGAAATATTTTTTATGTGGGCCCGCTCCGAAAGCTTCGATAGTGGTAAGCCACTCGTCTGCGTTCGCACCGCCTGTGTAGCAAAGGTAGCCAACGTATGTGGGGCCGCTCCTGCATGAAATCGTACGTCCTCATGCGGGATGTGCATCCCGAAGGATGCACGACACAGACAAGCACTGGTGCAGCTCCCCCGCCCCTTTGAACGGAGGCCGGTGCCCGAAGGGAGAAAATTTCGCCGGTGGCGTCAGCCGGAGCGCTTGTTTGAGCGACCGCAGGGAGCGAGCTCTCCGGAGTGGAGTGACCGGCGAAATTTTCAGGCCGGAGTGACGGGGCGGCATTTTCTTCCTTTGGCGGCTTTCCATTCTTTTTTGGAGGAAATGGTAGGGAACGCCGCAGACCATGGAATCTCATTCCAAAAATGGAAACGGTCGCAGATGAGAAGCACATACGGCCTCTCTATGTGAGTCCGCACAAGTGTGGTCGGATATCTATGACCTCTCCCATGGAGTCCCGCCCCGACAGCTTCGGAGCGGCCAATGCCCTGCCTGCGCGGCAAAAAATCTTTTTCGTTGGGGTGGAGGATATTGAATTTATTTATAGGCCGCACCCGGAGAAAAGAATAACGGAAATACGGAAAAGGAAATCGAAAGAATTGTCAATTCTGCCGGGGCCGGCGTATAATACAGTCAGATTCCTGTGATTTTTTGCCGGATACGGCAATGTAAGAAGGAGGAAATATATGAAAAAGAGTTTGAAGCGGCAGGTTATGGCCGCGCTGGCAGCAACTGCTGTCTTGGGGTCAGTAGGGGGGGTATCCTACGCTGATGAATTCCATTGGGACAAAGTGTTGCCGGAAGTCGATGAAAACGGCAATGTCCAGGCGGATGTGGCAGATTATGGCTATATCTATGGCGTCACCGGCGGAAATGCCTATATGGATGAAAGTACCAAAAACGTAATTGGCTCGCTTTTGCCCAATGCAGGAGCAATTTTGGAACAGCTTGGCTTGGGTTCTGATTTGGGGAGCACTTTAACAGGAATTGGAAATATTGTTGACCAGAAAATCACTCTTGTTGGGACTACAGGAGTAGAGATTTCCGGCGATGACGCGGATACCTCGTTAATTTTGGCTGGCTCTAATGAAGGAGAAGGAAATAAGACCCGTTTTTATGGCGCAATCGGCGGGGATGTTGTCATCAATGGAAATATGGGATTAACAAATACTAATCCAAATCTTGAAAGAGATAAGCAATTATTAGAACAATATGAGGAATTTTTAAAAGGATATGATCCTAATAGCGACGAGTATAAATTCCTTAATGCCATGATAAATTCGTATCGGCTTACTACTATTGAATCTAATGAAGCCAATACGCCGTTGTCTACAATTTTGCGCCATGGAGATTCTTCCGTGGATATTAAAAGCGGCTCCGTCATTGGAGGTGTGGGCAGCAGTGTAGCCATAGGATTGGGAAATATTAAGGCCGGAATCGATAATGCATTTGACCTCACTACTGGGGTTGATTCCGATACAGAGAAAAAAGGAAGCGTGGCAGTGTTGGACGGTTCCGTTGCTACGGCAATTGAGAAGAATGCCAATGTCATCGGCTGGATGAACGGCGGTCTGGCGGTCGGCGCGGGAAGTGATGCGGCTTCTGTTGTCACAGGAGACAGCTATATTTCCATTACCGGCGGGCCGAAAGATGCTCCGTATGGCAAAGAGGCACAGGATGGGACAAATGGACCGATTCCTGATCTTCTTCCGCAGGTAACGAATATCCTTGACGCCATGAAAGGTTCCGGTATGAACGCCATCGGCGTGACCGGCGGCGGTGCGGCAGTGACGACCATCGGCGGTAAAGCAACATCGGAAGTACAGGGCAATACCCGAATTGATGTGGAAGACAGTACGGTCATCGGTCTCATCGGCGGCGGTGCGGCGGCGTCTGTGGACGCGACCGGCGTTGTGGAAGCGCTTGGCCTTGGTACAACGGGACAGATTGGTAATAATGAAGGTGTAAGTGATACGACGGTAGCCGGGATGGTAGATGTCACGGTGAATCAGTCGATTGAAGGCGGCACGGCGACGGCAACGACCGGCAATACGAATATCAATCTCACCGGTTCGACTACGGCGATTGGCGTGGTCGGCGGCGGTGTGGCCGTGGCGTCTCATACCTACCAGATGAAAGATGAGTCCGGAAATTCTACGAATCAGGCATATAAGGCTTCCAGCGCAACGGCGAACACCGGGAAATCCACCATCGTTGTGGATACCGATGGCAGTGATGTGTCTGAAGGCGGATGGGAAAAAATCAGTCAGGCGGTCAGTAATGTTATCAATCTGGGAAAGCAGATCGGTGATAAAGGAACCGGTGCCAGCACAGATTTGACGGGACTGGATAATCACGGCGCAGCACTGGGCATCTTCGGCGGTGGCGTGGCGGTCGGCCACGGCAGCGCGCTGGCAGCACTTTCTGATGGGAATGGTGCTACAGCACAGGTCAACACCGCAGGCTCGGATATTATCCTGAATAAAGGGTATGCGGCGGCTGTCTTCGGCGGCGGCGCGGCGGTGACCGATAATCTGGCCCGCGCGGAAGCCAACATGACCGACGATGTAAATATCACCACATATAGCGGCATGACGACTGTAGGTATTTTCGGCGGCGGCCTTGCACTCTCCATGGAAGGAAGTACTGATGGGGAACGTGCGGTGGCCGAGGAAACGCTTGCCAAGAGTAACGTGGGTACGGTGAATATCACCAACTACGGGAATACGGACGGCATCTTCGGCGGCGGCATGGCTATCGGTAATTCTCTCCGTAACGGCGGCAATGACGAGTATAACGATGCGGTATCCTCCGTGAAGACCAGCAACATCACCGTCAATGATGGGACAGTGGATAACCTGAACATGGACGCCTTCATGGGCGCTCTGAAGAATGGAAATGCGGATGGAGATAAATATCCGCAGTGGAGCGTGCTTGGGGTCAATGCGAGCGGTGCCATGGTGGACCTGAAAGGCATCATGGTTAACACATCCATCGCGGCGGGCGGCCTTGGCATGGGTATGACCGGTGAGGCTCGTGTCGATGAAGCCAATGTGACCATCAATGGAGGCACTATTACCAAGGACATCCTGGGTGGTGGTATCGGCATCGATAATTATGGAGAAAAAGGCGGCGCACACGTTGGAGAAAGCAACATTACATTGAACGGCGGCGAAGTGGACGGCAGTGTTTACGCCGGCGGCGCAGTGAACGGCTCTACTCCCGGACAGGTAGAAGATATTTACGGTAATTCTGAAAAGCCGATTGGTTATGATGCATCCGGAACTTCCTCTACCGTAGGAAATGCGACCGTAACGTTGAACGGTACCTCTGTCACGGGTGAAATTTCCGGGCAGGGTTACAGCAAGACTACCCAGTACACAGTGAAGGATGATGGGAAGGACTTCGACCCCTATAACACTGGTAGTAAGGTGACTTACAGTGATAAGACGCTGTATGATAGTGTGACTGGCACGAGCACGTTGAACCTTATCGGCAATAATACCCTCACTATGCTTGGCACGGCAGGAGAAGGCGACAATTACACCAGCGCCAGTAAGATTCATGACTTCGATACCATTAACTTCCAGGCGGGCAGCGTGACGAAGGTGGAAGGTCTCACTACGGACAGCGCGGCACTCATTGATGCAAGCAATGGTATCGTATCCGTAGATGCTTCTGCAAAACTTGATGTGACCGCTCTTACCGCGGAAGATAACGCAAGCTACAAAATCGTGGCGAATGCGAATGCCGAGAGTACCTACTGGAAGGACAGCAGCCTGATTTACGACCGCACCGCAGGTTACATGGCGACAGGGGATTCCGGAGAGGATAACACCAAGTACGATGTGACTTACACCACCATCAACAGCATGGATGAGGCCCAGAAAGAAGAAGCGGCGAACTCCATGGGCGAAGCGCTCAGCTCCGTATTCCAGCCGACCATCGATGATGCATTTGATAAGAACTGGGATACGTCGAGAGGTCTCACGGAAGGCGGCAAGCAGTTCTTCAGTGACTGGAGCAAGGACGGGACCGGCGCGGCTTACGGCCGGGCAGCGATGATCGGCGAAGATGCGGCGGTCACCGGCAATACGGTCTCCATCGCCCGCGACATGGCGGACAACGTGATGCAGCGTCTCTCCTTCACGGACGACTACGTACAGGACGCCGGCTGGGTGAACAACGACGGCGGCATCTGGGCGAAGTACATCCACCGCAAGTATGAGACCGATAACATGGGCTTCTCCTTCGGCGGCATCCACTCCAGCACGGACTACGACGGCGCAATCGTCGGCGTGGACTTCGCGAAGCACGGCAACTTCCAGAGCGGCGTGGCCTTCCATTATGGCTCCGGGGACGGCAACGGCCTCATCAGCCGCAATGACTACGACGCATGGGGCTTCACCCTGTACGGCAGCCTGAAAGATGAAGAAGCCGGGACGAACCTCATGGCGGACGTGGGCTACGTGACCAGCGACAACGACATCGACGGCACCGTGAACGGGAAGAGCCTGAGCGCGGACCGCGACGTGGACGCCTGGACCATCGGCCTGCGGGGCGAGAAAGAATACGTCTTCGGCCAGAACCAGCTCGTGCCGTACGTGGGACTGCGCTACATGAGCGTGAACCCGGCTCGGTACAGCGTGTACTATGACGGAGCGAAAGCGTTCAACGCAGACGCGGACAACCAGAACCTGTGGCTGCTCCCGATCGGCGTGAGCTTCCGGAACGAGACCGTGACGAACGGCGGCTGGCGGATCACGCCGAAACTGGACCTGTCCTACATCTGGGCGTTCGGCGATACGGATACGGACATGACCCTTGACATGGGCGGCGTCGGCAGCGGCCTCTACTACGACGTGATGGACGACAACAGCTGGCTGGCGTCCCTGGGCGTGGAAGCGACGAAAGACGTATGGAGCTTCGGCGTAGGGTACGGCTACCAGAAGGGCGACGACACGAAGAACAAGACCTGGTTCGTGAACGCGAGCTACGCATTCTGATACGGACAGAAGAAAAAGGGATACGCGAAAGCGTACCCTTTTTTCATTTGCTCTTTTTTCGGGGCGATGCGGGGCAGCCCTGCTTCGCGAGGTCATACGCAATGACTCATGCAGAGGGCGTTTCATTGGGAGCGGTCGTGCGTGTCTCTCTATGTGGGGCTACACCTTCATGAGAAAATTTTTTTCATAAGGGATGTGCGTTCGCGAGTCTGGTTTTGAATTTTATATGGAAAAATTTCGATAAAAACGGGCGGCGGGATTCAGAACGGCTGTTTCCCATGGTATAATACGGGGAGACCACAGAGCATGAAGGAGAGGGGGCGCGGCCATGCAGAATGCCCGCATCAAAAGACAATACCCGGAGCACATGACGCCTTTTACGCTGAAGGCGCCTTTTCAGCCTATGGGCGATCAGCCGAAGGCGGTGGCGTCGTTGGTGCAGGGGCTCCGCGAGGGGCAGTGGGCGCAGGTGCTGCTCGGCGCGACGGGCACGGGGAAGACGTTCACCATGGCGAAGGTGATCGAGGAGGTGCAGCGGCCTACGCTCATCATCTCTCCGAACAAGACGCTCGCCGCGCAGACGGCCAGCGAGTTCAAGGATTTCTTCCCGGACAACGCGGTGTATTATTTCGTGAGCTACTACGATTATTACCAGCCGGAATCGTACATCCCCGCGACGGACACGTACATCGAGAAGGATTCGTCCATGAATGAGGAGATCGACCGGCTGCGCCACTCGGCGACGATGGCGCTCTTCGAGCGGCGGGATGTGATCATCGTGGCGTCCGTGTCGTGCATCTACGGCCTGGGCGACCCGGAGGATTACAGCACCATGGGGCTGTCGCTCCGGCCGGGGGAGGAGATCACGCAGGAGGCGATCCTCACGCGGCTGGTGGGGATGCAGTATCTGCGGAACGACATGAATTTCACCCGCGACACGTTCCGCGTGCACGGGGACACGATCGACGTCTTCCCCGCGGCGTCGAACAATACAGCGGTGCGCATCGAGATGTTCGGCGACGAGATCGACCGGCTCTCGGAGTTCGACGTGCTCACCGGGGAGACAGTGGCGGAGCGGAACCACATCGCGATCTTTCCGGCGTCCCATTATGTGACCACGTCGGAGAAGATGCTCCGCGCAGAGGCGTCCATCGAGGCGGAGCTGGAGGAGCGTCTGAAGGAGCTCCGCGCGAAGGACCGGCTGCTGGAAGCGCAGCGGCTGGAGCAGCGCACGCGCTACGATCTGGAAATGATGCAGGAGGTGGGGTACTGCTCGGGCATCGAGAATTATTCCCGCCATCTGTCGAACCGGAAGGCGGGAGACCCGCCGTTCACGCTGCTCGACTATTTCCCGGACGATTATCTCATCATGATCGACGAGTCGCATGTGACGGTGCCGCAGCTCCGGGCGATGTACAACGGCGACCGCTCCCGCAAGGAGACGCTGGTGGATTACGGGTTCCGCCTGCCCAGCGCGCTGGACAACCGGCCGCTCACGTTCGACGAATTCACGGAGCGCATCAATCAGATCATCTATGTGTCCGCCACGCCCGGCCCGTACGAGATGGGGGCGCAGACGAATCTGGCGGAGCAGATCATCCGGCCCACGGGGCTGCTGGACCCGAGCATCGAGGTGCGGCCCATCGAGGGACAGATGGACGATCTGCTGGGCGAGATCCACAAGCGGGAGGCGCTCCATGAGCGCGTGCTCGTGACGACGCTCACGAAGAAGATGGCGGAGGATCTCACGGATTTCCTGTCCGAAGTGGGCGTGAAGGTGCGGTATCTCCACTCCGACGTGGCGACCATCGAGCGGGCGGAAATCATCCGGGACCTGCGGGCGGGCGTCTTTGACGTGCTGGTGGGCATCAATCTGCTCCGTGAAGGGCTGGACATGCCGGAGGTGTCGCTGGTGGCGATCCTCGACGCGGACAAGGAGGGCTTCCTTCGGTCGGAGACGTCCATGATCCAGGTGATCGGCCGGGCGGCGCGCAACGAGCACGGCCATGTCATCATGTACGCGGACCGCATCACCGATTCCATGAAGCGGGCCATCGACGAGACGGAGCGCCGCCGGGCCATCCAGGAGGCGTACAACAGGGAGCACGGCATCACACCGCACACCATCCGGAAGAAGGTCAAGGACCTGATCGACCTGACGAAGATCGAAGAGAAGCCCGCCCGGTACGGGAAGCAGGACGCCGGGGCGGACGGCCTCTCCGACGAGGAGCTGTACCAGCAGATGATCGAGACGGAGAAGGACATGAAGCGCGCCGCGAAGGCCCTCGAATTCGAGGAGGCGGCCATGTGGCGGGACCAGCTGGCGAAGCTCCGCCAGCAGTGGAGCGACCGCTACGGCTCGCAGGCCCAGGCCGCGCTGAAACGGCAGGCCAGCGCGAAAAAGCGCATTTCCCGTCCCACGAAAAAGCGTGTGTAAAACAGATATAAGGAAATCAGGAATGGAAAAAGGCATTGTCATACAGGGAGCCAGGCAGAACAATCTGAAAAATATCAGCCTCACGCTTCCCAGAAATAAGCTCATTGTATTCAGTGGTCTGTCCGGGTCGGGGAAATCCTCCCTCGCCTTCGATACGATCTATGCGGAAGGACAGCGGAAATATGTAGAGTCGCTGTCTGCCTATGCGCGGCAGTTCCTCGGACAGATGAACAAGCCGGAGGTGGACAAGATCGAAGGGCTCTCTCCGGCCATTTCCATCGATCAGAAGTCCACGAGCCACAATCCCCGCTCCACGGTAGGCACCGTGACGGAGATCCACGATTATCTGCGCATGCTCTATGCCCATGCCAGCCGGGCGTACTGCCCGAAGTGCGGCCGTCCGATCCAGCGCCAGTCCGTGGACCAGATCGTAGATGAGCTGATGAAGCTGCCCGAGCGGACAAAGCTTCTCATCCTCGGTCCGGTGGCGGTGGCCAAGAAGGGGACGCACAAGAAGCTGCTGGAGGAGCTGCGGAAACAAGGCTACGTGCGCGTTCGGGCTGACGGTACGGTCTATTCCCTGTCGGATGCCATCGAGCTGGAGAAAAACAAGAAACACACCATCGAAGTGGTGGTGGACCGCCTTGTGGTGCGGGAAGGCATCGTGAAGCGCCTCACCGATTCGGTGGAAACGGCGCTGAAGCTGGGGGACGGCCTGCTCACGGCGTCCATCGTGGATGGAAAGGACATTCCCTTCAGCACCCATTTTGCCTGCCCGGAATGCGGCATATCCCTGCCGAAGGCAGAGCCCCGCATTTTTTCCTTCAACAACCCCTTCGGCGCCTGTCCGGCCTGCATGGGCCTCGGCTCGTCGCTGGAGGTGGATTTCCATCGGGTGCTTCCGGATGAGCACCTGTCCTTCCGTCTGGGGGCGATCAAGCCGTTCCCGGTGAACGGGGACAGCTGGCTGTACCGGCAGCTCGGTGGTTTTCTGGCGCAGTGCGGCCTGTCCATGGACAACTGCTATGCCGATTTTACGGAAAAACAGAAGGAAATCTTCCGGAACGGCGGCGGGGAGCCGGTCACCTTCACCTATGAGAATATGAGGGGCGAGGTACACACCTACAACCGGGTCTTCGAGGGCATCATGCCCATGGTGAAGCGGCGCTACGAGGAAGCCTTCACCGATAAAATGAAAGAGGAGCTGGCGGAATATCTGGTGGAGACGCCCTGTCCGGTCTGCCACGGGGCGCGGCTCCGGCCGGAAAGCCTGGCCTTCCGCGTGGGCGGCCGGAACATCGCGGAGGTGTCGGATATGCCGGTGACGAAGCTCCTCGACTTTTTCAATCATGTGGAGCTCACGGAAAAGGAAGCGAAGATCGCCGATCAGATCCTCCGTGAGGTGAAAAACCGCCTCCAGTTTCTGGCAGATGTGGGGCTGGACTATCTGACCCTGTCCCGGAACGCTTCCTCTTTGTCCGGCGGGGAGGCCCAGCGCATCCGGCTGGCCACGCAGATCGGCTCCGGTCTGGTGGGCGTGCTGTACATTCTGGATGAGCCGTCCATCGGCCTCCATCAGCGGGATAACGACAAGCTGCTGGCCACGCTCAAGAACATGCGGGATCTGGGGAATACGCTCATCGTGGTGGAACACGACGAGGATACCATCCGGTCCGCGGACTGGATCGTGGACATCGGTCCCGGGGCCGGCGAGCAGGGGGGCCGCGTGGTCGCCCAGGGCACGGTGGCCGATGTGGAAGCCGTGGAGGAATCCTATACTGGCCAGTATCTGAAGGGCTCCATGTACATCCCGCTCCCGGAGGAACGGCGCAAAGGGAACGGCTTCTATCTCACCGTGAAGGGGGCCTCGGAACACAATCTGAAGCATATCGATGTGAAGATTCCCCTCGGCGCCTTTACGGTGGTCACCGGGGAATCTGGGTCGGGGAAATCCACGCTCATCAATGACATCCTGTTCCGCGGGCTGTCGAACATGAAAAACCACACCTATTACCGAACCGGAAAATACGACAGCATCGAAGGGGCGGAATACATCGACAAGATCATCAATATTGACCAGCAGCCCATCGGGCGCACGCCCCGTTCCAATCCGGCCACCTATACGGGCGTATTCAACGATATCCGCGAGCTGTTCAGCCAGACCTCAGAGGCGAAGATGCGGGGCTATAAGCCGGGACGCTTCAGCTTCAATGTGAAGGGCGGCCGGTGCGAGACCTGCCACGGGGACGGCATCATCAAGATTGAGATGCAGTTTCTGTCCGACGTGTATGTGCCGTGCGAGGTCTGCCACGGCGCGCGGTATAACCGGGAAACGCTGGAGGTCACCTATAAAGGGAAAAATATTTCCGATGTGCTCAATATGACCGTGGAGGAAGCCATTCCCTTCTTTGAAAATCACCCGCGGATCCTGCGCAAGCTGGAAACGCTGCAGAAGGTCGGGCTGGGCTATATCCATCTGGGGCAGCCGGCGACGACCATGTCCGGCGGGGAGGCCCAGCGGGTGAAGCTCGCCACGGAGCTCATGCGGCGCAGCACCGGCGGCACGCTGTATATTCTGGATGAACCGACCACCGGCCTGCACAGCGAGGATATCCGGAAGCTGCTCATCATTCTGGAAAAGCTGGTCAATCAGGGCAATACGGTCGTGGTGATCGAGCACAATCTGGATGTGGCCAAGGTGGCGGACTACATCATCGATCTTGGTCCGGAAGGCGGCGACAAAGGCGGCGAGGTCATCGCCGAGGGGACGCCGGAGGAGATCTGCCGGACGGCCCGGTCCTACACCGGACAGTATCTGGCGCCGGTCATCGAGCGGACCCGTCATCTCATGGAGCACCATCATGATCGCAGTGAATGATAAGATCCGCGCCAAGGTGGACGCCCTGCCGGACTGCCCGGGGGTGTACCGCTGGAAGGACAAGGACGGGAAGATCATCTATGTGGGGAAAGCGGTCAATCTGAAAAATCGTGTCCGCTCCTATGTGCGGGAGGATAAGAACCGCTCCCCGAAGGTGGCGGCCATGATCCGACATGCAGAGGATCTGGACATCACCATGACCGCCACGGAGATGGAGGCGCTCATTCTCGAATGCAACCTGATTAAGGAGCTGCATCCGAAATACAACATTTCCCTCCGGGATGACAAATCCTATCCCTATGTCAAGATCACCAGCGAGGAATGGCCCCGTCTTTTTATCACACGGAATATGCGGCGCAATGACGGCGCCCATTATTTCGGCCCCTTTACGGATGTGGGCAGTCTGCACACGACGCTGCGGCTCCTGCGGAAGCAGTATCCCATCCGCACCTGCCGGAGCATGCGGGTGGACCGGCCATGTCTGCAGTACCACCTGCATTTCTGCTGCGGCCCCTGCAAGGGATGCTGTTCGCGGGAGGACTATGATGCCATCGTGAAGGGGCTCTGCGATGTATTTGAAGGGAAAAGCACGGCGCTCGTGAAGTCCCTTCAGAAGGAGATGGCCGCGGCCTCCGAGGCAATGGAATTTGAGAAGGCCGCAGAGCTCCGCGATAAGATCCGCGCCATCCAGAGCGTGCAGCAGCGCCAGAATATCGTCTCCAAGGAAGGCGACTACGATGTGGTGGGCATGGCCCGCGACGGGGAGCACACCGGGCTGGAGGTATTCTATATTCGTTACGGCCGCATGGTGGGGAAAGAAAATTTCAATATCTCCGACAGTGCCGGCGAGACTGATGCGGCTATCCTGTCCGGTTTTATAAAGGACTATTACGGTGCTGACGGTGCGGGGGCGCCGAAGGAGATCCTTGTGCCGGAGCTGCCTGATGACGCGCCGCTGCTCACGGAATGGCTCAGCCGGAAACGAGGCAGCGAGGTGCGCCTCTATGTGCCGGAGCGGGGCTTCCGCCGGCGGCTGAAGGACATGGCGAAAGCCAATGCGGAAAAATATCTGTCCGACAAGAAACTGCAGTGGGAATACCGGGATGCGCGGGAACAGGGGGCTCTCCGCACGCTGCAGGAGGCGCTCCATCTGCCGCGGCTGCCGGAGCGCATGGAATGCTTCGATATTTCCCACAATCAGGGGGCGGAAACGACCGGCTCCATGGTGGTCTTTCAGAGCGGCCGGCCGGCGAAGAGCGAATATCGGAAATTCAAGCTCCGTACGACGCAGGGGACGCCGGATGATTTCAAGTCCATGGCGGAGGTGATGAGCCGCCGCTACGGTCACGAAAAAGACTGGCCCCAGCCGGATCTCATCGTGCTCGACGGCGGGCTCGGCCAGCTCCATGCGGCGCTTCCGGTGATCCGGGCTGCGGGGTGCAACGCCCCGGTGATCGGACTGGCCAAGCGCATGGAGGAAATTTACACGGAATTCAGCGAGGAGCCGGTGGTGCTGGACCGCCATGAGCCGGCGCTGCAGCTGCTGCAGTATATCCGCGATGAAGCGCACCGCTTCGTCATCACCTATCATCGCCAGTGGACGGCCCGGCGCAACGCCGAATCGGTGCTGGACCACATCCCCGGCATCGGGCCGGCCCGGAGAAATGCGCTGTGGCGGGCGTTTCGTTCCTTTGATGAAATGAAAAAAGCTTCTGTGGAGGAGCTGGCCCAGGTGAAGGGCATGAACCGCCGTGCCGCGCAGAGCGTGTATGATTTCTTCCGCATGGGGAAGGATGAACGGCAGATGGTGGTGCAGGGGCTTGGCAGCGCACTGGAAAAGAAATAGCCGCCGCGCTGGTTCGTGGGGGAAAAGAGGAAGACAGGTATGAAAAAATGGATGCTCCTCATTCTGCTGCTCTTTGCGGTGTTCGCCGGCAGTATTATCTGGGCAGAACAGACGCTGTCGCCGCTCCGGGCGCAGACAGAGACGGCGTGGGAGGCAGCGGATGCCGCCATTTTGCGCCGGGCGGAACTTGTTCCGGCGCTGACTGCGCAGACGGGACGATATACTCCTGAGAGTCAGGATGCGGCTCACGCCGCGGAGGAGGCACGGCAGCGGATTCTGGATGCGTCATCGCGGGAAGCGCGCATGGCGGCTCACGATGATCTGTCCTCTGCGCTGGGCCGGCTTCTGCTTGCCGCAGATGCCTATGGCGGGCCGGGACAGGATGCCCGGTACCGGGAAAGCCGGATGGATCTGGCGGCAGCGGACAATGCGCTTGCCGTGGCGCGGCAGGGTTACAATGAATCGGCCCGGCAGTATAATAAAGAGCTTCAGAAGTTTCCCGGAAACCGTCTGGGCCAGTTCCTCGGATTTCATCCGGCCCCGTATTTCCGGGTTTTCCGGCCGGGAGAAACAGAATAAATGAACGCAAAAAAAGAACAGCGGGCATCAGCACCGCTGTTCTTTTTTTACTGGATATCACGAAGCAGGGAATGATACAGAAGCAGCCCGGCGATCAGCACGGGCTGATGGAGAAGATAGAAGAGAAGAGAATGCCGTCCGGGCAGTGTGAGGAAACGAGGCGCCGGCCGGGCAAAAAAGGAGAGCCGGTCCCGGCCGGCAGCGAGGCGGTGGAAAAAATAGCCGGAAAGATATAGAAACAGCCACGGCAGAAGAGAAAAATAATCCAGAGACAGAAAGTCCTCCGGAGGAAATCCGAGGTAAGCCGTGAGCAGATTCTGATACAGACCGGCCGGCAGCGGCGCGATCGTAAAAAATGGAGGGAATCCGAGGACATGGTCATTGACGCCGCGGAGAAGGATGAAGAGCAGCAGGCTTCCCGCAAGACCGGCCGGAGCCGGCAGGCACCGGAGAAGCGGATGCAGTCCCCGAAGCAGGATCATCGCTGACCCGAGAAAGGTGAGAATGCCGAAGCAGATCGGATTCATCGGCATGGCCGTACAGGAAGCGGCGGTGATGACGGCGCCGCAGAAAAAGACCACGGCGCCGCGGCGTACCGGCTGGCGGCTGAGAGGCCAGGAAAAACCGGAAAGAAAAATAAAAGCCCAGCAGATGCTCTGCTGCCAGAGATAGAGGGCGATCTCATATTCCAGGATCCATGACTGGCCGCAGAGAAAGATGAGATCCCATACCAGGTGAAAGCCGGCCATGCTGAGGAGAAAGAACCCGCGAAGCCCGTCCAGCAGGGAGAGGCGCTGTCTGTTTGCTGTCATAAAATGTCTCCTTTTCTCTGTGCATTGTATCGTATGAGGGGATTCCGGTGTCAAGTAAAAATCGGGGCTTGCAAATCCGTGGAACTGTGATATAATAATTTACGTCGTCAGATGCGAATCACTTCGAAAGAAAAACGAAGAAAAAACATTTGACAAAACAAAAAATGAATGATATAATTCCATTCGTTGAAACGGATCATTAGCTCAGTTGGTAGAGCACCTGACTCTTAATCAGGGTGTCCGGGGTTCGAGACCCTGATGATCCACCAGAAATTTTCCCGTCACAGCTGTGGCGGGTTTTTCTTTTGCCTGTATGCAGACAGTGCATAGAAGACGGGAAGAGTGATTTTTCTTTTTCCTGTCATATGCTACAATAAGGGAAAATTCCCATCGGAGGTGTACGATGAAATACAGAAGCACTCGAAGCGGCGAGACAGTCACGGCAGCGGAAGCTCTTCTCCGGGGCCTGGCGAAAGACGGCGGCCTGTATGTGCCGGAAGCACTGCCTGCTCCCTTTCTGAATTATGAAGAGATGCGGGATTTTTCCTATCAGGAAACAGCCGTATATGTGCTGAAGCGGTTCTTTACGGAGATCCCGGAGGAGACGCTGGCAGACTTTGCACGGAAGGCCTATGGCCCGTCCTTTGAGACGCGGGACATTGTGCCCGTGCGTACGATCAATGAATCGTTCTCCATGGCGGAAATGTTTCACGGGCGGACCTGTGCCTTTAAAGATCTGGCACTGTCCCTTTTCCCGTATCTGCTGTCCTGGGCCAAAAAGAAAGCAGGAGAAACGCGGCGGGTGCTGATCCTCACGGCGACGTCCGGTGATACCGGGAAAGCGGCACTGGAAGGCTTCCGCGACGTGGAAGGCATGAATATCTGCGTATTTTATCCGTCCCACGGCGTGAGCCCGCTCCAGAAGGACCAGATGCAGAAGCAGGAAGGCGGAAATGTGCGGGTATGCGGCATTGAAGGCAATTTTGATGATGCCCAGAGTGCCGTGAAGGAAATTTTCTCCACGGCGCTGTCTCCGGAGGAAGGCGGCGATGCGGTGAGCTTCTCCAGTGCCAATTCCATCAATATCGGCCGTCTGTTCCCGCAGGTGGCCTATTATGTGTGGATCTGGCTGTCGCTGGTGCGGAGCGGCTCCATCGGACAGAAGGAAGCGTTCAATGTAGTGGTGCCCACCGGCAATTTCGGCAATATTCTGGCAGCCTGGATCGCAAGAGAGATCGGCACGCCCATCGGACAGCTGGTGTGCGCGTCTAATGAGAATCACGTGCTGAGCGACTTCTTTGCCACCGGCACCTATGACCGCAGAAGAGAATTCCATCTGACGAAATCTCCGTCCATGGATATTCTGATTTCCTCGAACTTTGAGCGGTTCCTGTATTACATGGCAGGGCCCGAGGCCACGGCAGAGGCTATGCGTGAATTGAAGGAGGAAGGCGTCTATACGGTATCCTCTGAGGTGATGGACCGGATCGGGAAGGAAATGATGGGCGGCTGGGCCGATGAGGCAGCAATGGCATCCGCCGCTTCCAGCGTATATGAGAAGTACGATTATCTCATGGACCCCCATACGGCCGTAGCCTATGCCGTCTATAACGATCTGCGCCGCCGCGGCAGAATCACCCGCGGCACGCATACGGTGATCATCAGCACGGCCCATCCCTATAAATTCCCTGATGCATCGGCCGAGGCCATCGGTGTTCCCGTTGCGGGGAACGCCTATGACAAGCTGCGCACGCTGGCGGAGCAGACGGGAATCTCCGTGCCGCCGCAGCTGGCCCGCCTGGAGCATGCAGAGGTGCGCTTCCCCGGCACCATTGCCCGGGAAGGCATGGCAGATTTCGTCAGGGCGTATGTGCGTGAGATCGGAAAAGAGTGCGGTAAGCAATGAAGCGCCGTAACTGGGACGAAAAAGGAGAGCGGCGGTTCCGGCTGATCCTTCTGGCCGTGCTGGTGCTGTCGCTCGGAGCCATTCATCTCATTGCGCCGGATTTTTATCCCACCATTCTCCGGATGATCCGGGAGCAGGATCTGGAAGGACTCATTGCCTATCTGCAGAGCTTCGGCGTATGGGCGGTCTTTGTCAGCTTTTTCATCGATGTGGTCATCAATATCGTGGGATTTCTGCCGTCTATTTTCATTTCCACCGCCAACGGCCTCATTTTTGGTCTGTTCTGGGGGACGATCATCTCCTGGCTGGCGGAAACGACAGGTGTGGTGATCTCCTTCTGGGCCATGCGGGTGCTGTTCCGCACGATGGCCATGCACCTCATTGAAAAGAGCAAGACACTGTCCCGGCTGGATCAGTATGAATCCTGGCAGGCGGTCGCAGTGGCCCGGGCCATTCCCTATATGCCGAACGGCCTTGTGACGGCCGTGTCCGCCCTGTCGAGCATGCCCTTTGAGCGTCACCTGCTGGGCAGCCTCATCGGCAAGCTTCCTTCTGTGGCACTGGAGGTCTGCGTGGGCCATGATATCGTCCGCATGGGAGAGCATGCGGAGCGCCTCACCATCATCATTGTGGTGGTGGCACTGATTTACGGCATCATATGGTGGTACGGCCGCAAACGGAAAAAACAGGCCGGTCCGCCAGAGAAATAAAAAAATAAAAGAAAGTCTGTCCGGAAAGGGCAGGCTTTTTTGCTGGATTTCGTTAAAGAGAAAGACCAATGAAGGGAAATTGGCCGCCTGCCGGACAGAAAAAGAGCCCACAGGACGGGGAATTTTTTTCTGATATAGTTTTTGGGAATATAACAGATAAATTATGCGTATGTTGATATAACTTTCGGCTATAGGTACAATTGTGAATGTGTTCGGCCCGCGCCCGGAAGGGGCAGAGGGCCAGGCTGCAGAAACGGCACGGCAGCGGAGACCATCCTCACGGATTCTCCGGATATGCAGGTAGGCGCCGTTGGTCAGCGGACCGGAAAGGCGGAGCCCCGCCTTACGGATAGTTGGGGGGAATTTGTATGGACGACAAGGAATTGCATGAGGATCTGGAACGCGGTCTGAAGGCACGCCACATTCAGCTCATCGGGCTGGGCGGCGCGATCGGCGTGGGTCTTTTTCTCGGGTCAGCGACAGCCATTGAGCTGGCGGGCCCTTCGGTACTGCTGACGTATATCATCGGCGGCATTGCCATTTATTTCATGATGCGGGCGCTGGGAGAGCTGTCCATTGCGTATCCGGTATCTGGCGCATTCAGTGCACACGCAGCCCGGTTCCTCGGACCGAAATGGGGCTACCTCACGGGATGGACCTACTGGTATATGTGGATGGTCACCTGCATGGCGGAGCTGACGGCTGTGGGCATCTATATGAATTTCTGGTTCCCGGAGCTGCCTCAGTGGATGTCGGCGCTGGCGGCGCTGCTTCTGATGACGGCCATCAATTTCATCGCGGTCTCCGCTTACGGGGAATGTGAATTCTGGTTCGCCCTCATCAAGATCGTGACCATCATATTCATGATCATTTCCGGGGCCGGCATGATTTTCTTCGGCATCGGAAACGGCGGCATCGCCACCGGCATCAGCAATCTCTGGGCCAACGGCGGCTTTTTCCCGAACGGGATCGAAGGCATGCTGATGGCTCTCGTCATGGTCATGTATTCCTATCTGGGCATCGAAATCATCGGAGTTACCGCCGGCGAAGCCAAAGATCCGCAGAACAGCATCCGCAAGTCTATCGATGAAGTGTTCTGGCGTATCCTCATTTTCTATGTACTGTCTCTGGCGGTCATCATGTCCATCTATCCCTGGAATGAAATCGGCCACATGGGCAGCCCATTCGTCATTACCTTTGAAAAGCTCGGCATCAGCGGCGCGGCGGACATCATCAATCTGGTGGTCATCTCGGCGGTGCTGTCTTCCTGCAACAGCGGGATCTTCAGCTCCGGCCGCATGCTGTACAACCTGTCTCTGCAGGGCAATGCCCCGCAGTGCTTCCAGACCCTGAACCGGCACCGCCTGCCGTGGGTGGGAATCCTGTTCTCCGCCTTCGTCCTTCTCATTGCCGTAGTGCTGAATTATGTGATGCCCTCGGAAATTTTCGTCTACATCACCAGCGTGGGTTCCTTCGGCGCCATGTGGACCTGGTTCGTGATCCTCCGCACGCAGCAGAAGTTCCGTGCGTCTCTTACGGAGGAAGAAAAGGCCAAAGTCAAATTTAAGATGCCCGGCGCTCCGTATACGGGCTGGCTGACGATGGCATTCCTTCTCTGCGTGGTGATCGCCTCGGCCTTCCGTGAAGATACGCGGGTAGCGCTCTTTGTAACGCCGATCTGGTTTGCCGTACTGCTTGTAGGGTATCGTTTTGTGGAAAAGAAGAAGAAAAGAGACGGCCGGAAAGTGGTCGATGTGGTAACAGCGACGGAAAACCGCGCAGCAGCGGAAGAAGGAAACTGATACAAATGAAAAGCCCGGTAAACATACCGGGCTTTTTTGATACCTGTGCCATTATTCGCCGGTGCTGTCCGCCGGGGAGAGGCCGTACGAAAATCCGGTGGCGGCCTGCCAGCCGGCAAGAAACAGGCGGACTGCGCTGAGGGATTCTGCATCAGCGGCTCTCAGATCGAGAGGCGACCAGTCGCCGGCATCGCCCTGGCGCATGAAAACGGTATAGGGATCTTCCGACTGGGGCTTCCGGAACCACCAGCGGTGAAATTCAAAGGCGCTGGGGTCCTGCTCTGCATCCACGCGCAGCACGTCCACGGAAAAAATAAGGGACTCCGCATCGTTGGCGGCGATTCTGGCGGAGCCGCGGTTCAGATACCATGCGTACCCGCCGTCATCGGTGGCGATGATTGGAAAATCCGTGTTGTTATTCCAGTATTCCGCCGGGGCGGCCTCTGCGGCGGCCGCGGGCAGAAGCAGCAGGGCGGCGAGGGTCAGCGCTGTCATTCGGTGCATCATAGAGGAATCATCCTTTCTGTTTCAGCGTGCCGGAAAGGCACGGTATTTTTCTTCAATATATCATGAACGGGCTGCTGTCAGCCAGTGAGAAGACGGCAGCAGATACACAGGCGGCCGGGGATTTTCTTTTCTTGACAAATACTTTTCTGCCAATTATAATGATGAAGTTGATAAATTCTTTTCGGAACATTCCGAGAGGTGCGGCAAAGCCGTAATATCCGTCGGCAAACGGTCCGATGATCGGTAAGGAGGTGCAACAGATGCCAGCCCCAAAGAGTAAACATTCTAAATCCCGTCGCGATAAAAGACGTGCAAATTGGAAATTGACTGTACCCGGCCTCGTAGAGTGCCCGCAGTGCCATGCACTGAAGATGCCTCATCGCGTATGCCCGGTATGCGGTTTCTACAAAGGAAAATCCGTAGTACAGGCAAAGGCCGCAGAATAATTTTGCAGCAGAAATACATCTCAGCCCCGCTGAGGTGTATTTTTTTGCCCTTTTTCAGATGCAGTGTGCCCCGGGAGGCTTCACGAATGCAAAGATAAAAAGGTTGTGTTATAATTTTAAAATATAAACTGTAGAGGCAGATCCGGTTCAGGGAGAAAAGGAACGTCCATCTGTGCTGCAGGAGGAGCATCAGGAGGTTGAGAAGTATGGAAGGAAAGAAATGGAGGACGCTGCTGGCGGCGGGTCTCCTGGGAGCGGCAGCGGTCGGGGTACTGGCCGGCTGCGGCGGATCGTCAGGCTCATCGGAGGGAAAGATGAAGGTGGGTGTGGTGCAGATCGTACAGCACCCGGCCCTGGATGACGCCAACAAGGGCTTTCTCGCGGCGCTCAATGACCGCGGGCTGAGCGATAAAATCGAGATCGATCAGCAGAACGCCCAGGGCGATCAGTCGAATCTGCGCTCCATTGCAAACCGGTTCGTATCCGGCAAGTATGCATTGATCGGAGCGATCTCCACACCGGCGGCGCAGGCCATGGCCAATGCCACGGCGGATATCCCGATCATCTGCACGGCAGTGACCAATTATGAGACGGCACGGCTGATGAATTCGGAAGCGGCGCCGGACGGCAATGTGACCGGCACATCAGACCGGGGGCCGACGGAAAAGGAAGTGGCTCTCATCCGCGAGATCCAGCCGGATGCGAAAGCGATCGGGATCATTTACAATTCCAGTGAGATCAATTCCGTCATTCAGGCCAGACATCTTCAGGAGATCTGCGAACCGCTGGGGATAACGGTGAAGGAGCTCACTGTCAACTCCATCAATGATATCCAGCAGGTAGCGGAAAGCTTTGCCGGTAATGTGGATGCCATCTACGTCCCCACGGACAACGTGGTGGCCTCGTCCATCCCGACGCTGATGTCGGTGGCCAATGCGAATAAGATCCCCGTATACGGGGCGGAAGTGGGCCATGTGGAAAACGGTGTGCTGGCTTCGGAATCCATCAGCTATTACGATATCGGCTATCAGGCCGGTGAGATGGCGGCGGATATTCTGGAAGGAAAGAAGACCGTGAAGGATCTTCCTGTAGAGACTGCAGAGAAATCGAAGCTGTACATCAACAGGCAGGAGATGGAGCTCCTGGGGATCACCATTCCGCAGTCCGTACTGGACCGGGCGGAAATGATCTGACGGAAGGGACAGATACGGACCGGCGTGGCCGGGCCGTTCTGATAGACCGGGCTATCCCGGAAACGCGCTGCGGCGCAGGGTATTAAGGAGGAAAGAAGTATGGAAGGCAGAAAAATGTGGAAAAAGGTACTGGCAGCCGGGCTGCTGGGCATGATGGCAGCAGGGATTGTGGCAGGATGCGGAAACGGTGCATCCGGAAGCGGAGACGGCACAGGGAAGAAAATGGTAGGCATCGTGCAGATCGTGCAGCACCCCGCACTGGATGAATCCAATCAGGGCTTCGTGGATGCGCTCAATGCGCGCGGACTGGGAGACAAGATCGAGATCGACCAGCAGAATGCCCAGGGGGATCAGTCCAATCTCCAGACCATTGCCAACCGGTTTGTATCCGGCAAGTACGCGCTGATCGGGGCGATCTCCACACCGGCAGCGCAGGCCATGGCCAATGCGACGAAGGATATTCCCATCGTATGCACGGCCATTGCGGATTTTGAAAATGCGAAGCTGATGAATTCGGAAGCACAGCCGGACAGCAATGTGACCGGCACCCACGACCGGGGACCGCTGGACAAGCAGGTGGCGCTGATCCGGGAAATTCAGCCGAACATCAAACGGCTGGGCATCATGTACAATTCCAGCGAGATCAATTCGCTGATCCAGGCGGAAAATCTGAAAAAAGCCTGCGCGCCTTACGGGATCGAAGTGGTGGAAGTGACGGTCAATTCCATCAATGACATCCAGCAGGCAGCAGAGTCTTTCCTGGGAGATGTGGATGCCATCTTTGTTCCTACAGACAATGTGGTGGCCTCGTCCATTCCGAATCTGATGGCCGTGGCCAACCGGGATAAAATTCCGGTATACGGTGCAGAAGCGGGCCATGTGAAGAGCGGCGCCTTTGCTTCGGAATCGATCAGCTTCTATGATATCGGATACCGTGCCGGTGAAATGGCGGCGGATATTCTGGAAGGAAAGAAGACCGTCAAGGATATTCCTGTAGAAGGGGCGGCTCAGTCGAAGCTGTACATCAATAAACAGGAAATGGATACACTGGGACTGGCTGTGCCGCAGTCCGTACTGGACCGGGCAGAGCTGATTTAAGAAGAATGCCTGAAAAAAGGGAGGCGTGAAGCCGAAGGATGATCGGCATCAGAATGAAGAGGCTGTTCTGGCTTCTCCTGCTGCTTTGTATCGGATCGCTGCTTGCCATGGGGCTCCGGATGGGCGCCGGCAGGGAAAAAACAGCGGCGGTCCGCCCCATTCCGTCAAAGGCGGTCTACGAGATAGGCCTGCTTCAGGGCGACGGGGTGCCGGAGCAGGACCGGATGCGGGAAGGATTTCTGGAAGCCCTGGCCGGCGACGGCTGGGAGGACGGAAAAAATCTGCATATAGAGGTCCTGAACGGCGGAGGCAATAAGGGCGCTCTGGCTGAGGGCGCGGCCCGGTTCGGCAGAGAACGGAAGGATCTCATCGCGGCCGTCGGCACGGAAGCGGCAGAGGCTGCGGCCGGCGTCTTTCAGAGCACGCCTGTGGTCGGCATAGGGGTGCTGAATTTTCAGTCAGCTCCCTGGCTGAAGGGACATCAGAATTTTACGGGCGTCACCTCCCTGCCCGAGGTGGTGCAGCAGTTTGCCGCCGCACGGCGCATCCTGCATATCCGCCGGATGGGCGTCCTGTATTCGGAAGGGGATCAGGAAGCGGAAAATCTGCTCGTTCAGGTCCGTTCCGCTGCGGTGGAGCGGATGGGCATGTCGCTCACGGAGGTCGCCGTGCCGCAGGACCAGCCGCCGGAAGAGGCGGCGGCCGCTCTGGCCGGACAGGTGGACGCGGTGTACATCACGGTGGATGAACGGATGCAGCGCCATTTCAAGGCTATCGTGGATGCACTCACCCGGGCGGGCATTCCCGTGGTGGGCAGTGATGATGAAATGGTGCGCCGCGGGGCGGTGCTTTCCGTATCGGAAGACTATTACCGCATGGGCTTTGCCGCCGGAAAAGCAGCGTCGAAGCTGCTCTCCGGACAGGTGGTCCCGCAGGAGCTTCCCATCCGGAAGCAGAGTGATCCGAATCTTGTCGTCAATATGGCGGCAGTCAATACGTTTCATCTGGGCCTTCCGGGCGACCTGTGGCAAAAAGCGCGGAAGCTGTATTTGTATGACGGGCAGCCGGCTCGTCCATAAAAGCCGGGTGCCGGGAAATTTTTCCATATAAGGAGTGGAAGTCTATGTTTGATCTTGCCGTTTCAACCATAGCACAGGGACTGATGTGGTCCATTCTGTCGCTTGGTGTTTTCCTTTCGTTCCGTGTACTGGATGTACCGGATATGACCTGCGAGGGCAGCTTCCCTCTCGGCGGTGCCATCGCGGCCACGCTGATCACTGCAGGCGTTTCCCCGTGGGCTTCTCTGGCAGCCGGCGCCATTGGCGGCCTGCTGGCCGGCGTTGTTTCGGGCATCCTGTATACCAAGCTGAAAATTCCCGCCATTCTGGCAGGGATCCTCACGATGATTGCACTGTACTCCATCAATCTGCACATCATGGGCAAGGCCAACATTTCCCTGCTTCGTACGGATACGGTTTTCTCCCTGACGCAGAAAGCGCTGGGCGTCAGCCAGGGGATGGCAGCGTTCCTGCTTCCGACCATTCTGGTCATCCTCATTGTGGGCGCCATTTACTGGTTCTTCGGCACGGAGCTGGGCATGTGCATCCGTGCCACCGGCTTTAATGTGCAGATGATGCGCGCCCAGGGCGTGAATACGGATACCATGATCATCGTGGGACTCTTCATCAGCAATGCCCTGATCGGCCTGTGCGGCGCTGTGGTGGCACAGAACAACGGGTTTGCCGATGTCGGCATGGGGATCGGCACCATCGTCATCGGGCTGGCTTCCGTGATCATCGGCGAGGTCATTCTCGGCGTATCCACCTTCAAGGAGTCGCTCATCGCTGTCATTCTGGGTTCGGTGCTGTACCGCATCGTCATTGCGGTGGTCCTCTTCATGGGCATGCCGCCGAATGATCTGAAACTGTTCACGGCTGTACTGGTCATGATCGCGCTGGCGATGCCGATGATCAAGGAAAACCTGAATTTAGGAAAGGCGGGCTGACCATGCTGCAGATCTCACATATCAGCAAGACCTTTTTCAAAGGCACACAGAATGAAAAGAAAGCGTTGATCGACCTGTCGCTGACGCTGAATGACGGCGACTTCTGCACGGTCATCGGCGGCAACGGCGCAGGGAAAAGTACGCTGCTGAACAGTATTTCCGGCGCATATATCCCGGATTCCGGCACGATCTCCATTGACGGCACGGATGTGACGCATATGAGCGAATACAAACGGGCCAAATATATCGGCCGCGTATTCCAGGACCCGCTGAAGGGCACCGCGGCAGGCATGCAGATCGAGGAAAATCTCATCCTTGCGGCACGGCGCGGGGAATCCCGGCGGATGCGGTGGGCCTTCGGCAAGGGCGATCATGAACGGTTCCGCGATATGCTGAAGCGGCTGGATCTGGGGCTGGAAAACCGGCTGGAGACCCGCATCGGCCTTCTGTCCGGTGGTCAGCGTCAGGCGGTGACGCTTCTCATGGCGACGATGAAAAAGCCGGAGATCCTCCTGCTGGACGAACCGACGGCGGCACTGGACCCGAAAACGGCAGAAAAGGTCCTGCGCCTGACCGATGAGATTGTTCAGGAACAGCATCTGACTACACTGATGATCACCCATAATATGCGTGATGCCCTCCGTTTCGGAAACCGCCTCATCATGATGAACAGCGGCCGCATCATTGCAGATTATACGCCGGAAGAGAAAAAGGAACTGACCATCGATATGCTCCTCAAGAAATTTGAAGAGACTTCCGATGCCATCAGCGACCGTCTCATCCTCGGCAACTGAATAAAAAAGACCCCGGAGAGATTCCGGGGTTTTCTTTTGGGAAAAGGAGAGGTTCCATGGGGGACTCTCCTTTTTTGTATCAGAAGACTGACGGGCCGGCGGTCCAGACGTGGGGAGCCCGGGCATTCGCAGGGGTATTCTGCGCCATGACGCCTGCCAGCGGATGGGGGACATAGGGCTCATCCAGCCAGGCGATTTCCTCCGGGGTCAGTACCAGATCGGCCGCCTTTGCGGCAGCATCCACCTGAGAGACCGCAGTGGCACCGGCGATGGGGGCGGTGACGCGGGTCAGGAGCCACGCAAGGGCCACTTCCGTCATGGTGACGCCGCGCCGGTCGGCGATTTCCGCCGTGCGGCGGATAATGGGCGCATCTGCATCGGCCATGCCGTCATATTTCAGACGGGCGTAGCTGTCCTCGACGAGCCGCCGGGAAGACTGTCCGGGATGCCGTACCAGCCGGCCGCCGGCCAGTGCGCTGTACGGCGTCATGGCGATCTGCTCCATCCGGCAGAAGGGGGCCATTTCCCGTTCTTCTTCACGGAAGATCAGATTGTAGTGCCCCTGAACAGAGATGAACTGCGCATAGCCTTCCCGGGCGGCAAAGTCATTGGCCCGGCACAGCTGCCAGGCAAAGCAGTTGGAAATACCGATGTATCGCACTTTGCCGGCCTGTACCATGCGGTTCAGTCCGTCCATGATATCCTCTATCGGCGTCTGCCAGTCCCACATGTGATAGATGTAGAGATCCACATATTCCATGCCGAGATTCCGGAGGCTGCGGTCCAGCATGCGGCGGATATGCTCCTGTCCCGATACGCCGGCTTCAATCTCCTCGTTGGTGCGGGGCAGGAATTTGGTGGCCACCACGACTTCGTCACGGCGGGCAAAATCGCGGAGCGCGCGGCCCAGATACTGTTCGCTGGTGCCGTTCTGGTAGGCGATGGCTGTATCGAAAAAATTGATGCCCCGGTCAAGGCCGCGGCGGATGATGGCGCGGGATGTTTCTTTATTGACGGTCCAGGTATGCTGGCTGCGGGAGGCATCACCGAATCCCATACAGCCCATACAGATGCGGGAGACTCTGAGATCAGAGCGTCCCAGTGTGGTATATTGCATGACGATCACCTCTTGCTTTTCTGTGTATTCCGTATTGTAGCGCGCCCGGCCGGAAAGAGAAAATGCCTGCTCTGTATGCGGCGGTATCCGGAGAAGGTATTGGAAAAGGGGATGGAGGAAAGACTACAATGAAAAAACAGCCGGGCCGGCTGGGAAAGAAGGCATTCTATGAAAAGACAGATCGGACAGACACTGGCACTGTACCCGACGCCGCTTACCGTAGTAGGGACGATGATCAACGGGAAACCGAACTGGGCCCTTGTAGGCCATACGGGAATCATCGGACATGACCGGATCATGGTGTCTATGGTGGCGGCGCACCGGACCAATCAGGGCATTCGGGATACGGGCGGATTATCGGTGAATATAGTGGACGAGGCACTGCTTCCCATGGCGGATCATGCAGGCTGTGTGAGCGGATGGAGAGAAGACAAGAGCGGGCTGTTTTCCTGGCACCACGCAGAGAATGGAGCTCCGCTTCTCGAGGCGGCGCCGGTATCCATGGCCTGCACTGTGACGGATATATATCGCACGCCGGGCTTTGAAAGCTTTATTTGCCGGATCGATGAAACCTTTGCAGAAGAGAGTCTGCTGAATGTGGCCGGAAAGATCGATTACCGCCGGTTGAAGCCGGTTCTTTTCGAAATGCCCACCTATGAATATCTGAAAACAGGGGAAGTGATCGGCCGCTGCATGAAAATGAAAGCTAAAACAGATGCGGCTCGTGAATGAAGAAACAAAAAGCCTCCGGCATCATGCCGGAGGCTTTTGCGGTGCAGGGATCAGATTTTATTCTGCGATTCCAGGACGGCTGTGATCTTGTGCTTGACCATTTCCTTGACCGCCTGACGGCCCGCCTTGAGGTAGGACCGGGGATCGAAATTGGAGGGGTCACGGAAGAGGCTTTCCCGGATGGCGCTGGTCATGGCAAGGCGGATATCGGTGTCGATATTGATCTTGCATACCGCCATGTGAGCGGCTTTGTTCAGCATATCTTCCGGCACGCCCTTGGCGCCCTGTACGCTGCCGCCGAATTCATTGCATTTCTGCACGAATTCCTGAATGACCGTGGAAGCTCCGTGGAGGACGATGGGGTAGCCCGGAAGGAGCTGGCCCACCTTTTCCAGACGGTCGTAGTCAAGATAGGGATCGCCTTTGTATTTGTAGGCGCCGTGGCTGGTGCCGATGGCGATGGCCAGAGAGTCGCAGCCGGTGAGGTGTACGAATTCCGCCGCTTCTTCCGGATCGGTGAACAGCGCATCCTTGGCAGAGACGCTTACGTTGTCCTCCACGCCGGCGAGGCGGCCCAGCTCGGCTTCGACAACGACGCCTTTGTCATGGGCATATTCCACGACCTGTCTGGTGAGGCGCACGTTTTCTTCATAGGGATGCTTGGAGCCGTCGATCATGACGGACGTGAAACCGCCGTCGATGCAGGCCTTGGCGATTTCAAAGGTGGAACCGTGGTCCAGATGGAGTGCCACAGGGATGTCCGGGTACTGTGCGACCGCCGTTTTGACAAGATCGACAATATAATTCTGACCGGCATAGGTGCGGGCGCCTTCGGAGGCCTGAAGAATGACAGGAGACTGTTCCTCTTCCGCAGCTTCCATGATGCCCTGAATGATTTCCATATTATTGACGTTGAAAGCCCCGATGGCATAATGGCCTTCATAGGCTTTTTTAAACATTTCCTTCGTCCCGACGAGCGGCATGATGATTCCTTCCTTTCTGCATACGTACATGCAATTCATAAAAGTATACTTGATTGGTTTAAAGTGTACCCGTATCTGGCCTGTTCTGCGTCAGACGGGGAATCAGACGGTGGAGAAGCGTGCTTCCGCAGGGGATCTGTCCGGCACTGTGGAAAGAGGCTACTCTTTTCGTATTATACTGGAATAGAAAGGTATTTTCCAGTGCGGGAAGCCGGATTGGCGGATTTTGACGGGAGAAGACGGATGCCTGCCGCGGTACGCATCAGGCATGCTTCCTCCGCATGATTCTGTATGTGGAGCAGGTATTGGCGATTTCCTTTTGTTTGCTTTACAGTAAAAACAGGAAAAGGGCCCGATATGGGATGTTCAGAAAAAGGAGACGATACGATGACAAAGGACGAAGAACTGCAGCAGGTCTCTGCCTTTCCCGCAGGAGAAAAAAATCCGTACGGCCGTTTTTTTGACGGGCAGAGCTATCTGGCCATGCTCGTACAGGGACCGGTCAATGTGGCCAATGTGACTTTTGAGCCGGGGTGCCGCAATCACTGGCATATCCATCATAAGAGCGGACAGATCCTGCTCGTGACGGGCGGCCGCGGCTACTATCAGGAATGGGGGAAAGAGCCCAGAGAGCTGCATCCCGGGGATGTGGTAGATATTCCGCCGGAAGTGAAGCACTGGCATGGCGCGGCACCGGACAGCTGGTTCAGTCATATCGCCGTGGAAGCGCCGGTGGAAGGCGCCGGGAGCGAGTGGTGCGAACCGGTATCTGATGACGAGTACGGGAAACTGAAATGATGTTGTGATTCAGAAGGAGAAAGAAGATGAGACTGAGACATTTCGCACTGGCAGCGGCGATGACCGCAGCGGCTCTGCTGAGCGGCGGCATGGCGGGGTCCGTGTCGGCAGCCGATATGTCCGCAGAAGGTGCGGGTCAACAGGGTTCTGGTTTTTCCGCAGGGGTGCCAGAA
>CAKMIA010000005.1 GCA_927353735.1 uncultured Veillonellaceae bacterium | reverse complement strand
AGAACGGCACGTCCGCGCCCCTGCCCTCCTTTTCTCAGGGAGGGGGGCCCCCCGCCGTAAGCCATCATGGCCCGGCGGTCATCGCCCAGAATCAGTACGCCCTTCAAAACAGGCCGCTCCGCTTCCGGCTGTGCCGCCTGTTCTTTCTGCCCGGAAGCGCCTGCACGGGGAACGGCCGCCGGCTTTTCCTCCGCTGCCGGCGCTTCCAGATGAAAGGGGTCCCGGAGCGGTTCGGTGCGGACATACCGCGCGGCGTCATATTTCATGACGATGCCGCCCGTTCCCGGGGAAATCGGCACCGCCTCCTCAACGGCGAGCGCCGGCTTTTCCTCCGGCAGCAGCTCTGCCGCCGTGCCGCCGCGGAACGTGCCCCACAGGGACAGCGCCAGAAGGGCCAGCCCCAGTCCGGCTGCCATTCCGATCCGTCGTCTCTGCCACATAGCGCGCCCCCTGCCCGTCAGGGCCCCTGCCTGCCATCAGTCAGCGTATGCCGCCAGGTCCCCGTGCAGGATGGCCTTGTAGGTCTCCACGCCGGGCTGATCGTAGGCATCAATCCCCGCCATGGCCCCTTCATAGGCAATGGTGAGGAAGAAGAAATACATCAGACCGCCCAGATGCTCCGCGTCCAGCCGGTGGAGAGAGAGACAGCAGCTCATCTTTCCCGCCGAGGCCAGCGCCTCTGCATTGGCCTGCAGCGCCGCCTGAAGCACGTGGCTCATGGGCACCGTGCAGGGCCTGCCCCCTTCCTCCAGATGGAAAGGAAGATCCTCTGCCGCTTCCTCCACGGCAATGAACTGGAGCAGCTTATTGTTCCGCCCGTCCTGATGCTCCTGCGTGAGGGAATGCATGTCCGTCGTCCCCACGGCGCACACCGGCGTGCGGCCGCCGTAGGCCGGCTCTCCGCTCACCGTGTTTTTCTTGCCCAGCGATTCCCCGAGAAGCTGGGCATACCAGCCGCCGAGCGACCGGAGACGGTTCCCGTAGGGCATGGTCACCTCGGCGGTGATTCCGTACCGGACGGTGGCGATATATTTCATGGCCGCCAGCGCCAGCGCCGGATTGGTTTTCCATTCCTCCGACCGGCAGGCCTCCTCGGTCTGCCGGGCTCCGCGGAGAAAGCCCTCTCCATCCAGTCCCAGCAGCGCCGCAAAGACCAGTCCCACTTGGGAAAAGACGCTGAACCGGCCGCCGATGCCTTCCGGCACGGTGAAATGAGTCCAGCCCTTATGACGGCACTGCTCGAGCAGGGTCCCCTTTTCCCGGTCTGTGATAGCCGCAAACCGGACGTTACAGAATTCCGGCAGCGTCCGCTCCAGTACGGACAGCGCACCGGAGGGCTCCACCGTGGTGCCCGATTTGGAAATCACCAGCACCAGAACCCGGTAGCTGCCTTTCTTTTCGGCGGCCCGGGACCGGAGATAGTGCAGCAGTGCGACCAGCGCCTCCGGGTCAGCGGTCTGTCCCGCAAAGAACACCTGCGGGCGTCCGTCCCGCTCCTGTGCGGTCATGAGATTCCAGTAGGAACCGCAGGCCACATCGAACAACACCTGATTGCCCAGATAGGAGCCGCCGATGCCCACGGAGATCAGCGCATCCACGCCGTCCCGGCATTCTCCGGCCAGCGCATTCATCGCTTCGATCTCCGCTTCGGAAATCAGCCGCTTTTCCTCCAGCAGATAAGGCAGCCTCGGGAACAGGACCTTTTCTCCCTCCCGCGGGCCGCAGCCGCTCTCCCGGATGCGGGTCACCTCTGCGGCGGCCCGACGGATCTCCGGCCCGAAAGCCTCCAGATCAGAAGCCTGTACATTCCAGTCCTGTCCGTACAGGTTCGTCCAGTCCACGGACAGCCCGTCCCAGACGGAAACACTCATAGCATGCAACCTCAATTCAGAATGAAAAATCCTTCGGCTGGATCATAAATTCAAAGTCCTCATCGACCGTGTCGTACTGGATCCAGCTGGTAAAGGAATGAAGATCCCTGTAATAGGTGAAATATTTATGATCGGTGTGGCCGTTGATGGTATCGATGGCATATTCCACGCTCACCGCATCCAGAGGGGTGAGCTGTACCTTCACACCTGTATAGAGCGGCTTTTCCATGTCGTACGTATCGTACCGGTACGGCGTGTGCCCGCTCATGTGATTGTCCTCGTACGTGATCCACGGGCTCCAGATGCCGTACTTCCCGTGGAGGCCCACCGTATAGTACCGGTTGCTCCGCATGGAATCATCGTAGCCGTAATAGTCTCTCCGGTACCCGAGCTGCCAGCTGAAATCCAGATGCGGTCCCAGCTCGATCGGATCATGGGAGAGATAGACATTCCACAGCTTGTGGCTGCCCGATACGCTGCCTTCCTTCCAGTGTCCGATATCCCCGGAGGCGCCCACATAGAAATTGGTCTGCGGGATATAGAAGTGACGGGAATCAAAGGAGAACGACGGCCACATTTCGATCCAGATGTGGTCATCATTGAGGGTGCTTTCCTCTTTGGCATAGCGCAGCTTGAATGTGCCGGGCGCCGTATCCCACAGGAATCCCACATCCGGCTTGAAGCCCTCCTGAGAATACCACGCCAGCCGCGCATAGAAGGCCAGATCGCTGTCCGCGCCGCCCACGGGAATCTCGATGCGGTTCTTCAGGCCGAAACCGTTGCCGCTTTCATAGTCCGGTACCGGGATGACCGTCCACAGATTGACCGCATTGCCGTCCCTGTCCAGCGAACCCGTATAGGACGAGACGCTCATGATCTGCGTGTTCTTGATGAACAGCCGTGCATTATGAGCCTTGTAATGATCATTGGGGTAAATGTCGATGCTGTCCGCCTCGATCCGGTAGTCCGGCACCTTAGCCACGGCGTGCTTTGTGGTGAAATACCCCTTCTGCACGACCGCCTTGTTTTCCATGCGGTCGTATACGCCGGATTCCCCTTCATAGTAGTACTTGCCCTGATTCCACCCCTTGATGCCCTCAAAGGTAGCCACGGAGGTCTTCCCGTCATAGGTGCCCTGCTCGGCGGTCACATCATTGCCCGGGCTGGTCCACCGGACCGTGCCGGGAATGACATACTGCTCGGTCTGGCTGTTGCCGTACACATGCTCTGTCTGGTACCGGTCCTGCATGTACGTGATGTCCACACGGCCCTGCAGATCCACATCGCCCGTCGTACCGCGGTAGGACATGGCGTCTGCCTGAACCACCATCGGATTGGCCGGAGAAATGGACGAGGCGGCGCCGCTCCGGGCGCCCTCCTCTTTTTCTGCCGATTTTACCGGTGCTTCCGTATTTTTCGGCGCGGCTTTCTGCACTTCTTTCGGGGACTGCTGTACCGCCTGCTCATCCGAAGCAGTCAGAGATCCCGGGGCAGAGGCTTCCAGCTGTGCCGGATGGTCCACGTCCATCGGTTTTTCTTCTGCCGCCGATGTTACCGTTTCTGCTGCCGGCGATACTGCGGAAGGCTGATCCGATTCTGCGGCCTCCGTCTTTTCCGGAGACGGCTGCGCCGTTTCAGAAGGAGCCGCCGGAGCGGCTTCGGATGCCGAAGAGACCGTACTTCCCGCTGATTCTGTACGGGACGGACTGCCCGCCTCCGGCACGGCAATGCGGCGCACGGAACCGTCTGCCTCCGCCGCGGTGCCGGTCAGCACCCACAGTACGGAATCGGACGCGCCGGCGGCCATGCCGGACCAGGAAAAGGCGCCTGCGGCGATCAGCGCCGCCGCTGCTGCTTGCTTTTTATTCATGACGAACGATCACCACGGACGGCTCATCCTCTGCGGGAGCTGCCGCTTCTCCTGTCTCCGCTGTATCGGTTTTCTCACTGGTTGTTTCTTCGACGGTCTCAGCCGCGGCTGTCGTTTCTGCCGGAGCCGCTGTGGATTCTGCGGCCTCCGTCTTCGGCGCCGCCGTTTCCGCCGGAGCCACGGCGGTCTTTTCCACCGTCTCCGTCATGGTCACGGCTGCCGCCGTTCCGGCCTTTTTATGAACGACCGCCTTCGGCGCGCCCTCGGCCTGCTTCATGCCATGGGTTTCCACGGCCTGCTGGGTCTGGATATAGAGCTCCGTTCCGGCAGGCATTTCCACATCCTTGCCTTTTACGAAGAGGCCGCCCACCAGCCCGATCGGGCCCAGTGCGAGTGCTCCCACGGCGGAGGCTCCCACCGCTGCCGCCTCCATTTTCAGCTTTTCCTGCGATTCCGGTCCGAGTACGGTGGGAATCTCTTCCGCATCGATGGAGAACACCTGATTGAAGGAGATCTCCAGCGAGCCGCTCCGGCCGAAGAATTTCGGACGGGACACCTTCGTCACCACGCCGCTGCCCTGAGCGCCGCGGGGCAGTACGAGCACGCCGTCCTGCAGCACGTCCTCCTGCACGGTGAAGTGGACGATATCGCCCTCCATATTCACCTTGGAGCTGATCTCCTCATTGAGGGAGATCTTGAATACCGTATCCGCCGGCAGCGTCACCGTCACCAGCTCGAAATGGGTATTGCCGTATACCGCCCGTTCCAGCTCATTCACCCGCACATCAAGCGCGCCGGTCTTGCCCACGCCGAATACGGTGCTCTCCAGCATTTCCACCCGGGATTCCAGCGCATCCTGCTTGATCTCATCGGTGAGATAGTATTCCAGCGTATTCACCCGCGTGGACAGCGACGGCTGGGACGAGCTCTCGTCGCGGATGACATCCCGGTACAGATCGGAGACGCGGCCGTCCAGCCCCTCTCCCTCGCCGTTCCCGCCGTAGACCGCTTCGTCCATGGTGCTGACCCGTTCGAGGAAGGAGCCCTGCTGCACTTCCCCGAAAATGACTTCATCCAGTTTATCTGCCTTGTCGGTCAGCGTGGTCGGCTCTGCCGCAGATGCGGAACCCATGAGCAATGCCGCCAGACCGGCTGTCAGTATCAGTTTTTTCATAGCTTACCTCGCAGCGGCTCTCAGACCCGTACGTCGATCACCGCAGACACGCCCACGCCCTGCACACGGCTGAAGCTGAGCGGATTCTTGCTGTCCATGGGGATGAGCCCCTTGATGCGGAAGAGCTTGTCGTTCCAGCTGATCTCCAGCTGGCCCACCGCTTCGACCTTGGCCACCTGATCGGCATCGCCGATGACCTGTGCCGCGCCGATATAGCCGCTGTTGCCGATGCTCACGATAGGAACGACCTTCGTGGCATAGCTCGTGCCGGCCCCTTCCTTCATCATGATGGAATTGATGGCACTGTTCAGCTGCTCCGAATAGCGGTCCACCAGATAGCCGATGCCGCCCACCTTGACGACGCCGCCGAGCACGCTGCCCAGGCTGAATGCAGAAACCGAGGTCATCGCCCCGGCGCCAAGCATGACCGCCGCGAGGCAGGCCACCGCTGTCCGTTTCATATTCATTTGAATCTCCTCCTTTACTGAATGAGATTTTACCCCCATGGTACTCTTTTTATTATAAGTGATAAGCCCCCCTGAATCAATTGCGCGGCCCCGGCGGCAGACTCCCCGGAACGCAGAAAAAGACGGGGGATTCCCGTCTTTCTCAGTGTTTTAATTTTCCGCTTTTTCTCTGGCGAGCTGCTTGGCAAGGCCCGGCTGCGCCATCACCTGAGGCTGCTTCATCTGGTTGTACGCCTGGATCATGAGCGCGCATTCGATGCGCTTCTTCTGGATCTCGCAGCTGATGTGGAACGGCTTGTGGATGTCGCCCGCATAGGTCTCGTTGTTCGCATGGCATCCGCCGGAGCAGAAGAATTTCGCCCAGCAGCCGATGCATTCCGGCTTGTTCAGCACGTGATTTTCCCGGAATTCCCGCATCATCTTCATGTTCTTCAGGCCCTCGTACACGTTGCCGATGACGTAGCCGTCGCGGCCCACGAACTGATGGCACGGATAGATGTCGCCGTTCGGCACGACCGCCAGATATTCGTGGCCGGCGCCGCAGCCGCGGAGACGCTTCGGCAGGCACGGCCCCTGCCAGAGATTCATGTTGAAGTGGAAGTAGAAGAAGGGATGGCCCGCCTCTTCCCGCTGAATGAACGCCTTGGCCAGCGTTTCGTATTCTTCCTTCACCCGCGGCAGGTCCTCTTCCTGAATGGCATAGGGCTCCGAGAGATCGCCCACCACCGGTTCCATGGAAACCGCCGGGAAGCCCTTGTCCACCATGTCCAGCACGTCCTTTGTGAAGTCCAGATTGTATTTCGTGTACGTGCCGCGCACGTAATATTCCTCGCCGTCGCGGTGAGCCACACAGTACTGGAGATTCTTCAGCACGCGGTCATAGGTGCCCTCGCCGTGCACGCCGGGGCGCATCCGGTCGTGGTTTTCCTTGCGGCCGTCCAGCGACAGGATCAGGCTGATGTGATTGTCCGTGAGGTATTTGACCTTCTCCTCATCCAGATACATGCCGTTCGTCGTGAGGGACAGCTTGATGATCTTGTTGTGCTTCTTTTCCTGCTCCCGCACATAGGCCACGGTCTGCTGCACCACATGCCAGTTCATGAGCGGCTCGCCGCCGAAAAAGTCCATTTCGCAGTGCTGGCGGGGACCGCTGTGAGCGATGAGGAAATCCACCGCCCGGCGCGCCACGTCAAAGCTCATGAGCATGCGCCACTTCCCGTAGCCGCCCTGGCCGGCGAAGCAGTATTTGCACCGCAGGTTGCAGTCATGGGCGATATTGAGGCAGAGCGCCTTGATGATCGGTCTGTCCTCGATGGCCACCTTGTAATTCGGGTCCATGGGGGCAAAGAGCATTCCCTTGCCGATGAGCTCGTCCAGATCATCCATGACCTCTCCGAGCTCTGCCGGGTCGTACTTCCCGTCCAGCGCCTTCAGCACGTCCTCCCGGTTGTCCCCTTTATAATAATCCAGCACATCATACGTCATGTCGTCCACGACATGAACGATGCCGCTGTTCACATCCAGCACGATATCCATGCCGTTCTGTTTGAATTTATGAATCATGGGCATGACTCTGTTATCCATGTTTGCCTTACTCCCGTCGATTTTTCACCATGTAAAAACCCCCGGCCTCAGTCAGGCTCGGGGGCAGGCTGCTCAAGTCTCAGTCTTTCTTCGCCTGTTCAGTGCACACCAGATTGCCGATGGTGCAGCTGGTCTTGCAGGCAGACTGGCAGGACGTCTGACATTCGCTGCAGCTTTCAAATTTGATGGTATCCTGAAGAGAACCCTTATTGATGGTAACGATATGTTTGGACATAATGACACCTCCCGTCCCAACTTTTATATGTTTATCATACCATAAAAAATGACGAAAATACAAGAGCGCTCACAGGAAATGGAAAAGGGCGTATACCGCTGCGAGGGGCACCGCCATGAAGGCCGCCGCCATGGCGAGGCATCCCGATTCCGGATTTTCCTCGATCCACCGGTCTGCGGTCTTTTTCATCTTCCGGTACTCCCCGTTCAGATTCTGGTAGATCTCCCAGAGCTCCTGACAGTCTTCGGCGGTCATTTCCTCCCCGCCCTCGGGCACGGTCTTTTTCTCCTCCCGGGCTTCGGCGGCGTCCTCTTCCTCCTCGCGGGCCTCCGCCAGCGCCATCCGCTCCCGGAGGCTCAGCTGCGCCTCCTCTTCTTCGCGGCGCTTCTTTTCCTCTTCTGCCCCGGCCGCTTCCTGCGCCTCGATGTCCTTCCGCATCTCGCACGCGTCGGCTGCACGGAGCATAGCCTCCTTCAGATGCTGCAGCTCCTCACCGTATTTGTGCATCGCCGCCGCCCATACGTTCCGCTCCAGCTTTTTCTGGTAATCGTACACGGTGCCGGAGGTCGCCTGGTCAAAAAGATACTTGGCGCCTTCCATTTCCAGAAAGATCGCGCCGATCTCCTTTTTCCCCTTGAATTTCGTCCTGCCCAGCTTCACCCAGTACATGAAGGTGGATACGTGCTCCCGGAGCACATTCACCGGATTGGGCGCTTTCTTTTTCGGGCCGATATTCATCCCGTTTCCCTCCTTTATGGACAGGCCTGTGCCGGCCGTCCGCATTGTTTCTATTATAACGAATTCACCGCCGCAGAAAAAGTGTCACGCCTGCGGAAAAAAATTTTGTCAAATCGTTTGACAGATGGAAAAACGCCTGCTATAATTACGTATGTTGTCGGGGCATAGCGCAGTTTGGTAGCGCACTTGGTTCGGGACCAAGGGGTCGCAGGTTCAAATCCTGCTGCTCCGACCATTTTTGCGGGTGTAGCTCAATGGTAGAGCGCCAGCCTTCCAAGCTGGTTACGAGGGTTCGATTCCCTTCACCCGCTCCATTTTTTTATACACAGCCTTTCGGGCTGTTTTTTTGTGCAATTCCACAGAAAAAAGCGGCGTCCTCACGGACAGCCGCCTTTTTTGATTCACCGCTTCACATCGGTCGTCACGGAAATGCGGATCTTTTCCACAAACATCCCCGTGGTGTATTCGATCTCCTTCTGCACCAGCCGCCGCGCCCGGTGCACCAGTGTTTTGACCTCCTCCGGCGTGCCGCCGCGGAGCGTCACGTCCATATCGAGGCTGATCCCGTTGGTCATTCCCTGCGTTTTCCGGCTCGATACGGAATGGACCTGCAGATCGTCCTTCATGCCCCGCAGGGCGTAATGCACCAGATCCGACACCACCCGGTTCGCAAAGGTCAGCTTGCCGTAGTAGCTGAAGACCGGGCGCACCACCGATTTTTCCATGCGCTCCGTGCCCCGGCCGTGGCCCCGCTGGAAGAGCGTGCGCAGCGGGTCGATGAGATAGCCCTTGAATTCCGGACGGAGCTCCATGGTCGGCACGGGAATGACGTGCTTTCCTTCCTTGTGGCGCGCATCATGGGCCCGCTGGATCTCCTCGGGCTTCGCCACGTCCTCAATGCGGATATACCGCTTCGGCGCCGGCAGCCCCAGCGCGGTGGTGATGAGATTCACCATCTTCACCGACGTTCCCAGAATGAGGATGCGGTTCGGGCAGATATTCCCCAGCACGCGCTTCACATCCCGGGTCTGGTCCGGGTCCTCGAAGATCGCCCGGCGCACCGCCGCGATGGGATTGGCTTCCTTCTTCGCCGACCGTCCCGCCACGATGCGGTTCCGATAAATGAGGATGCCGTCGTCGATGATGCAGCTGCATTTATTCTCATAGGCCACCACCAGCGCGCGGTCGCTCTTGCCCGTGCCCGCCGGTCCGATGAATGCGATGACTTCCATGGGAATCTCCCCTTTCTTTTTTCCTATTATACCATCGGCCGCCCCGCCGTCCCACGCAAAAAGCACTGCTTCCGCAGTGCTCCTTTTTAATAGGTCCGCTTCATTTCCCAGTGATAGGCGTCGGTGAGAATCGTTTCCAGCGTGCTCTTTCCCGGCTTCCAGCCGAGGAGCTCCCGCGCCTTCTCATTGCCCGCCACGAGCGCCGCCGGGTCGCCGGGACGGCGGTCCCCCAGCGTATACGGCACGGAGATTCCCGTCACCTTTTCAAAGGCGCGGATGATCTCCAGCACGGTGAAGCCGTTCTCGCTCCCCAGATTGAACTGCTCCGAGGTCTGATGCTCCATGATATACTTCAGCCCCAGATAATGGGCAGACGCCAGATCCTCCACGTGGACGTAGTCGCGGATGCAGCTGCCGTCCCGCGTGTCGTAATCCGTGCCGAATACGGTGAGCGGCGGCCGTTTGCCCAGCGCCGCCTGAATCACCAGCGGAATCAGATGGGTCTCCGGATGATGAGATTCCCCGATGGTGGAATCCGACGAATCCCCGGCGGCATTGAAATAGCGGAAGCTGCACGAATGGAGGCCGTACGCCCGTTCATAATCCGCCAGCATCCGTTCGCCGATCATCTTCGTCTCGCCGTAGGGATTGATCGGCCGCTGCTCATGATCCTCCGGAATGGGAAGGCAGGTCGGTTCGCCGAAGACCGCTGCCGAGGAGGAAAAGACGAAATACTTCGTGCCGTGGTCCACCGCCGCATTGAGGAGCGTCAGCATATTCTCCACATTGTTGTGGAAATACTTCCGCGGCTCCGCCACGGACTCGCCCACGGAGGTGAACGCTGCAAAATGGACCACCGCATCAAATGCCGTTTCGCTGAACAGTCTGTCCAGCAGGGCGCCGTCGCCGCAGTCGCCCACCACGAGGCGGTCGCCCTTCACCGCTTCCCGGTGTCCCTCGCACAGATTGTCCAGGATCGTCACATCCACGCCCTGCTCCAGAAAATAGCGGCTGCAGTGACTCCCGATATAGCCGGCTCCGCCGGTGATCAATACCTTCATGGCTTCCTCCTTATTCCTCTCCGATGATCTGCACTTCCGGCTCCAGATCGACGCCGTACCGTTCCTTCACCCGCGCCTGGATCTCATGGATCAGCGTGAGCATCTCCGCACAGGTGGCCCGGCCTTTATTGATAAGAAATCCTGCGTGCTTGCTGCTCACCGCCGCGTCGCCCACAGAATATCCCTTGAGTCCCAGCTCCTCGATCATGGCCCCCACGAAGTGGCCCTCGGGGCGCTTGAAGGTGCTTCCCGCGCTCCGCGCCTCCAGCGGCTGCTTCTCGTGGCGCCACCGGTTGTATTCGTCCATCTCGCTGCGGATCGTTTCTGGATCGCCCGGCGTGAGCTCCAGCGTGAGCTCCAGCAGGATCTCCTGCGGCCGGTCCATGAAGAGGCTGTGCCGGTAGGCGTAGCCGATCTGCTCCCGGTCATAGCGGTGAATGACGCCGTCGGCACCGCAGGTCACCGCCGAGGCCACGATGCGGCTCATTTCCCCGCCGTAGGCGCCGGCATTCATAAAGGCCGCCCCGCCGATCGTCCCGGGGATGCCCCCTGCAAATTCCATGCCGGAGAGGCCCCGCTCCATGGCAAAGCGCGCCGTCCGCGCCGTGGAGACCCCTGCATCGGCCACGATATACCGGCCCTCCTGCCGGATCTGCTGCAGCCGTCCCGTGCAGATCACCGCGCCGCGGATGCCCCCGTCCCGGACGAGCAGATTGGCCCCGCCGCCGACGATGAAAAAGGGCATCTCCTCTTCCCGGATCACCGCGCACACCCGGCGCAGCTCCTCCCTGTCCGCAGGCATGAGAAAACAATCCGCCGGCCCGCCGATGCCAAACGTGGTGTGCCGCGCCATCGGCTCATGCAGACGGATCTGTTCCTTCTTCAATATGGATGAAAATTTTTCAAAATTCATATCCGCAGTTCATTCCGTTCCTCAAAGTAATCACATTCATTGTATACGCTGCCCCGGCCGCCGTCAATGGAACAGAAACGGCACGAAAAAAGCGGGCCCGCTGCCCGCTTCCGTCCGGCTCAGTGCTTCCGGCTCTTCTTCATGAAGCCCCCCTGGACCTCCCTCACATCGAAAATGGATAGAAAGGCCTGCGGGTCGATCTCATGAGTCAGATATTTGAGGCGCGTCACCTCCAGACGGGAAATGACGCAGTAGATGATCTTCTTGTCATTCCGGAGAAAGCCCCCTTCCCCGTGGAGAAACGTCACCGCGCGGTGCATCTGGTTCATCACCGCATCCGCCACCCGCTCCGACTGGTCCGTAACGATGAAGACGCCCTTCGATTCATCCAGACCGTTCGACACCATGTCGATCATTTTCGAGCAGATGAAATACGCCACCAGCGAATACATGGCGCTGTTCCAGCTGAAAACGAAGCCGGCGCTGCCGAGGATGAACACATTGAAGAACATCACGATCTCCCCGACGGTGAAGGCGGTCTTCCGGTCCAGCCAGATCGCCATGATCTCCGTGCCGTCCAGAGAGCCGCCGCTGCGGATGACGATGCCCACGCCGATGCCGATGATCATGCCCCCGAAGATCGTCGCCAGAAACGGGTCCCGGGTGACCGGCTCCATCGCCTCGAAAATGGGGCTCCAGAAGGACAGGATCAGGACCGCCGCCGTGGCGTACGCCGCCAGGCTCGCTCCCACCTTCCGGTAGCCCAGGAAAAAGAAGGGGATATTCAGCGCCACAATCCACACGCTGAAGGGGACCCCCGTGAGCGCCGTCATGATGAGGCCCACGCCCACCACGCCGCCGTCGATGATCTCATTGGGCACCAGAAACAGATTCAGCCCCGCCGAATAGACCAGGGACCCCAGCAGAAGCCCCAGCAGGTGCTCCAGCACGCTTTTGACCGGCGGCACCGTCTTCCCTGCAATGGTCATCTCTACACCTCCGTAAACAAAAAGACGCTGCACCACGGCAGCGTCCCTCACTGTGGCGGAAGGGATGGGATTCGAACCCATGAACCTCTCACGAAGTTAACGGTTTTCAAGACCGCCTCCTTCAACCGCTCGGACACCCTTCCATATGAAATATAAACCTATTTTATAAGAACCGCCCCCTCCTTGTCAATGAAGGCAGAACGGCCGGGAGAAAATCGACCTCCTGTGCTACAATATAGGGAAATATGACCGTTTGTTTTCCTTCGGGAGGCTCCGTTATGATACGATTTATCAGGGCGCTGACAGCCCTGTGCTTTCTGCTCGTTCCCGGCGGCGCCGGCGCCTATACAGATCCCATCGTCTGTCCGCCGCCCTTCACCGAGCTGACGCCGGCGGCCAATGCGGCACGTGCTTCTGATGCGGCGTTCCTGCATCTGCGCGACATCGGCTCCGACGCGGGCTATCTCGCTGCGGACCGGTCGGCCTTCTTTGCCATGGGCACCCGGAGCGCCGAGGCGCTGCCGCCGTACATTCTGGCAGAAGGCCAGCTCCGCATCGTGCTCTTCCTCGGAAAGGGCACGCCCCTGCCGGGCGGCCTCGCCGTAGGCGGTCCCGCGTCGGACATCGTACGCATCTTCGGTCCCGTCTATCCCGTCAGCCGCTCCGACATCTATGAAAACGAGCCCCGCTCCGGGATGTACACGGAAAATACGCACACCTTCCGGGACGGCCGGATGTTCCGCTATTACACGCTCACCTATGCCGACCGGAACGGGCGCTCCGTGCAGTTTCTCGTGGACCGGGACACAAAGACCATCGCCGCCGCAGCCTGCTGGGATGACTCCTTATTCTCCCGGCCCGATACAGCCGCGGCGGACGCGCTCACCCGCTGGGGCCTGTGGCGCCTCCTCTTCCCGTCTCCGACCGGACAGGGCGCGCTGGCCCTCTGATATGTCCGGCCCCAGATTCTGCTGCCCGCTGACAGACAGATAAGATAAACCATGCATCAGCCGCGTCCTCCGCGGCAGAAAGGACTCCTCATGGACATTCTCCAGATCCTCTGCTATGATATCCTGCCCCTGCTCTTCTTCATCGGCGCAGGCTATCTGCTGGATTCCCAGTTCAAGCTCGACCTCAATACGTACAACAAGCTGGTCATCTGCGTCATCCTGCCATGCTTCATCTTCTACAGCATGGTGCAGTACACGCCGGACTGGTCCAGCCTCTTTCTTCTCCCGGCCTTGATCGCCCTGCTGGCGGTCCTGTGGCTCCTCTCCCGCGGCACGGCGGCCCTGCTGGGCATCACCGGCCCGCGGCGCGCGGTCTATCAGGCGGTGTCCACCTATTCCAATGCGGGCAATATCGGCATCGTCCTCATCGTTTTCATCTACAGCCACATCCCCTATATCGCAGAAGACGGCGCCACGCCCTTCCTCGATGAGGCCCGGGGCAGTGTGGTGCTGCTGCTCATCCTCATGAACATCGCCGTCAATCTCTTCGGCGCCTGCCAGATCCACGCGGCGCAGGTCTCCGCCCGGAACCTCCTCTCTTTTGCGGTGCGCATGCCCGCACTCTACGCGGTCCTTGCCGCACTCCTCGTGCAGGCGGTGGGATTCCCCGTGAAAAGCACCTTCCTCTGGCCGGTGCTGCACCATTTCTCCGGCGCCTTCATCGTGATGATCACCATCATCGTAGGCGCCCACGTCCACCGCTCCCGTCCGCACAAGCCGAGCCCGGCCATCCTTGCAGCCACGGCGCAGAAGCTCCTGGCGGCGCCGCTCATCGCGTGGAGCATCATTGAGGCCGCAGGCTGCTTCTCGCCCGTAGAAGCGCAGGTCTTCCTCATCACCGCATCCATCCCGCCGAGCTTCACCATCGTCATGTACGCGGCGGAATACAGAAACCATTCCTACTTTGCTGCCCAGTCTGTCCTGCTGAGCACTTTCCTCAGCCTCATCACCATGACCGCCGTGATCTACGCGGCGCGCATTCTCTATCCGGCCCTGTAAGGAGGCATCCATGGCATTTCTTTCCATCATCACAGACAACATCCTGCCGCTGATCCTCTTCGTGGCCATCGGCTATCTCATGGACCGGCAGTTCCATCTGAACGTGGCGTCCCTGACGAAGCTCACCTTTTACGTGGTCCTGCCGTGCTTCATTTTCTACAGCATCTACAGCGCTGAGCTCGACATCAATCTCCTGAATGTGTTCCTGCTCTGCTGCATCCAGATGGCCATTCTCGGCGCGGTGGGCGCCTTCATCGGCCGGCTGCGCGGCTTCACCCCCGGCAAGACCGAAGCCTTCAAGAACGGCACCATGTTTTCCAACAACGGCAACATCGGCGTCGCCCTCATCGCGCTGGTGTACACCAATGCTCCCTATGGCGCGGGCGATCAGTTCCCCTATCTGGCGGAAGCCCTCGCCGTCTCCACCATGACCCTCGTTCAGATGAACATGACGCTCAATACCCTCGGCCTCTATCAGGCCGGCAAGGGCCGCCTCTCCCCCATGGACACGGTGCGCGTCATTCTTCATATGCCCGTTCTCTACACGCTCTTCGCCGTCTTTACCATCAAATACATCGGCTTTGATATGACCGTCACGCCCCTGTGGCCCATTTTCCAGAATTGCGCCAATGCCCTCGTGGCCATCGTCATGATGGCGCTGGGCATGCAGATCCACCGGAGCCGCATCTCCTTCGGCGACATCGACGCGTGGATCGGCTGCGTCGTCCGCCTCATCATCGGCCCCGCACTGGCGGCGCTCCTCATTTTCCTCTGGAACACCTTCGGCTCCGGCTTCTCCAACGTGACCAGCCAGGTCATCCTCATCATGTCCAGCGTCCCCTCGGCAGTCAATTCCGTGCTCTACGCCGTAGAATTCAAAAACTATGAAGACTTCGCCACGGAGCTCGTCATGATGAGCACCTTCGCCTCGTGCGTCACCATGACCCTCACCATTTACGTGGCGCGGCTCCTCTTCCCGCTGCCCCCCGTGTGATATCCGCCCTCTCCGGAGGGCTTTTTTCATGCTCCTGCCCCTTACTGTGCCCCGCTGCCATCCGGTTTCAGGCACAGAAAAATCCCGCCCTGCATGCAAGCAGAACGGGATTTTTTATTATGCCTTCCTGGCGCCGGGGCGTCTGGCCCAGAGATGGGAGAGCCAGGTGCGCATGGGGTATTTTTCAAAGAAGAGGAAAATGATCGGGATGACCAGCAGGGTAAAGACGGTGGACGTAAGGAGCCCGCCGATGATGACCCACGACATGGAGCTGCGGGTCTCGGAGCCGGCGGTCACCGCCAGCGCGGTGGGGAGCATGCCCACGATCATGGTGAAGGTGGTCATGAGGATCGGGCGGAGACGTTCCCGTCCGGCTTCCATCACGGCGTCCTTTGCGCTCATGCCCTGATGATGCATGAGAGTCAGCGTGTAGTCCAGGAGCAGCGTGCCGTTCTTGGCGACGACGCCGTCCATAACGATGATGCCGATCATGGAATACAGATTGATGGTCTGATTCATGAGGAACAGGAAGAGGAGCGAGCCGATGAGGCCGAAGGGCAGGGAGAACATGCGGATGAATGAGGTCTTCGCCGATTCGTAGAGAACGGAGAGGATCATGTACACCAGCAGCATGCCCATGAGGAGTGCCGAGAGGAGCTCCACGAAGGTCTCTGTCATGCTGTCCGCCTGTCCGGAGAAGCGGAAGCTCACCGTGCGCGGCAGGTCCATGGCGTTCAGATCGCGAGTCACGTCCTGAATGATATTGTTCAGCGGACGGTCCGAGGGATTACCGCCGATGGTGATGGTGCGCTGCTTGTCCGTGCGGTTGATGGTAATGGGGCCGAGATCGTCCCGGATCTCCGCCACGTCAGACACGCGCACGGTGCCGCTGCCGCTCTTCAGCGGAATGGCGGCGATATCCGATTTCCGATAGGATTCGCCGTCCCGGAAATACACGTTGATGTCCGTATCATTGCCGTCATTCAGCGGGTCATTGGGCAGCACGCCCGCAGAGGCGCCGCTGATGGCCGAGGAAAAGGTATCGTACAGCTCGCCTACAGACACGCCGTAATGCTTCAGCTTTTCCCGGTCCGGAATGAGGGAGAGCTCCGGCAGGCCTTCCTGATAGGTGCTGTTGATGTCGGTGAGGCCGTAGTCCCCGTGCTTCAGCATATCCTGCACCTGCAGGGAGGCGGCGATGAGCTCCTCCATGTTGTTGCCCCGAAGCTCGAGGCGGAAGGCGCCGCCGCCGAGGCCGAGGCCGCCGCCGGTGGTGCCTGAAACAGAGGCCTGATCCTCCCGGATGCGCACATCGCCGTCTTTTATGTTCTGAGCGACCCAGGCGCGCATTTCATTGGTGATATCCCAGATGGAGCGGTCTCGGTCCTGCCGGTCCAGCAGAGACACGCGGATACGGCCGGAATTGACGCCGCCCCCGCCGCCGGTCATGGCCATGTAGGTCTCCACCTCGGGGATCTCTTTCAGGTAGTCCTCGATCTGCCGCGCCACCGCATCCGTCCGTTCAATGGACGCATCAGTGGGCAGCTGGATCTGCACATTGAAGCCGCTCTCGTCGGTCTTTGGCATATATTCGGTGCCGATGAGGCCCAGCGGGACCAGCCCCACCATGACCACCAGCGCTGCCGTAACGCCTGCAAAGAGCTTCTTCTGATGGCGGAAGCTCCACTGGAGCGCCGCCGTATATTCATCCTGCATATTCCGCTCCCACCGGTCGATGGTGCGCCACAGCTTCCGGTCCGGGATATGGAGCCCGCCCTTGAAGAAGCGGGACGCCAGCATCGGCGTCAGTGTAAAGGAAATAAAGAGGGAAAAGAGCGATGCAAAGACGATGGTAAGGCCAAACTGCCGGAAAAACTGGCCAGTCATGCTGTTCATGAAGGCGATCGGCAGGAACACCACTACGTCGCACAGGGTGATGGCGATCGCAGCCATGCCGATTTCCATACGGCCCTTCACAGAGGCCTCCTGCGGGTCCTCGCCCTCGGACAGATGGCGGTGGATGTTTTCTATGACCACGATGGAGTCATCCACGAGAATGCCGATACAGAGTGTCATCCCCATGAGAGACATCATGTTGAAGGTAAAGCCCGAAATGTACATCGCAAAGAAGGTGGAAATGAGCGATGTCGGGATGGCCACGATGACCGCTGCCGTGGACCGCCAGCCGCGGAGGAAGAAAAAGAGCACAAGGCCGGTGGTGAAGAGCCCCTCGATGAGGGTGCCAAGGGTGCTGTTCAGGGCAGTGCGAACGTAATCGGCGGAATCGCTGACGACCACGAACTGATAATCCGGGTACTCCTCGCGCAGGCTGGCCAGCACTTCCATCACGTTGTCCGCGGTGGAAACCAGATTGGCCTCGCTGTTTTTATAAATGGCGATGCCGATGGCATCCTGCCCGTTGATCCGGGCATACCGGGAGACCTTCGCATCCTGCCGCACCACATCGCCCACGGCCGTGATGGGGATCTCCCCACCGGAGGGCGTGGTGAGATGGATCTTCTTGATGTCGTCCACGTCCTCATACTGGGCGTCCAGACGGATCTGTGTCTGCCGCCGGTCCGTATAGGACGAGCCCGCCGGCGCCAGCCTGTTTTCCTGCCGCAGCGTGTCGATGATATCCCGCATGGTGATGCCGTAATAGGACAGCTTGTCCCTGTCCACCTTCACGGCGATCTCCTTGTCCCGACCGCCGGAGAGCTCCACGTCGGAGACCCCGGAGGCCTTGGTGAATTCATTGGTGAAGGTATTGTCCGCCATAGAATACATTTCATCCAGCGGATGATTGGACATGATGGCCAGATCGATGATCGGCGCGGCGTCCATATCGCGCTTCTGCACCACCGGATCGTCGGCGTCATCGGGGAGGCTCCGGCGGATGGCATTCACCTTCTGGAGCGCGTCGATGGCCGCTGCATCCGCATCGGCATCAAAGTTCAGCTCCAGCGTGACCCGGGACCGGCCCGTGGTGGACCGGGAAGTGATGTGCTTCACGTCGGACACGGCGGAGAGCGCATCCTCCACCGGCTTGGTGATCTGCTGCTCCACCGATTCCGCGTCGGCGCCGTCATAATTGACGCTCACCACCACATAAGGCGTATTGATATTCGGATAGAGCTCCACGCCGATGCGCCAGTAGCTGTACAGGCCGAGCACGACGAAGAAGAGCACGATCATGAAGATCCCTATGGGGTGTGTCACGGAGTAGCGTGTGAGATTGAACTGTTTCATTCTTCTCCTCCGCTGGTGATTTCCACTTCCATGCCGTCACGGAGCCGGGAAATATTGGTGATGGCCACCTGATCGCCCTCGGATGCGCCGGAAAGGATCTCCATGGAGTCATCATTGATGAGTCCCAGCGTGACGTAGGCCTTTCTCGCACGGCCCTCTTCATCGATGAGGAAAATATATTTCTTGCCGTTGTCATCGCCCACAGCTTCCTTCGGCACATAGAGCGTATGTTCCCGCTGTACGGCGGTCACTTCTGTCCGCGCAAACATGCCGCCCAGGATGCGGCCGCCCTGGCTGTCGAGGGTGAGGCGCACTTTGTAGGAATGGGTATCTGCATCCATGGAGGGGCTGATATAGGTGATGCGTCCCTCGCAGGTCTCGCCCAGCGAATCGATGGACACCGGAAGCGTCATGCCCAGGCGGAGGATGCCGATATCCTGCTCGGCCACGTCGCAGTCCACGTAGAGCAGGCTGTTGTCCACCACGGTGAGCAGCTTCTGCCCTGCAGAAGCCCATTCTCCCTCCTCTGCCTGCCGCCAGCCGATGATGCCGTCCCGCGGCGCGGTGAGCGTCATATCATCGCGCTGCTGCCGGAGGGAATCCACGGTGTACTGTGCCTGCATGGCCGCCGCTTCCCGGGCCGCCACCACGGCCGGCGTATCGCCCACCTGCTGATTCTGAAGGCTGTCCAGCACAGACCGGGCTTCCATCATGGCGCGGTACTTGTCATCCCGCTCCTGCAGCGCCACCGCATCCATGTCATACAGCGCCTGATACCGCTGGTACGTGGCCAGTGCATTGTCATAATCGCTCTGCGCCTTCAGGATATCCGCACTGTACTGGGAGCGGCTCTGCACCGCTTCTGCAGCGGCCTGTTCACTGCCGGCGCCGTTCTGCAGGATGGAAATATCCAGATCGCGCACATCCTGCTGAATGAGCACATCCCCGGCCTTTACCCGGTCGCCGAGATCCACCGCCACACGGGCAATGCGCCCTGCATATTTCGGGGCGATATCCACTTCGGCCTTCGGAACGGTCGAACCGGAGAGAACCACCCGCTTCATCAGATCCTGCCGCGTGAGCGTCTCCGTCTGTACTGCCGGGCGGATCACCGCCGCCTTCGCACTTTTGGTGGTGGAATGGGTGTACCAGTACACGCCGCCCATCAGAATCAGAAGAATCACTGCCCAGAGAATATATCTGGCCCGTTTTGTCTGCATCCATTCACGTATCATTCGTATCACCGCCTGCGGTCTGATCCGGATCATGTCCGGATTCTATCTTCTGCATCGTCATCCGATGTCAGTTATTTTTATTGAAGAAGTTGTTTCTATTATAATATGATGCCTCTTCAAATTCGCCGGGCAAAGCAGGAAATTTCAGAATTCTTTAGAATCCCTTTCCCATACCGCACTAGCGGCGGCGCTGTTTCTTTTTCCCTGATGCCTCCGGATACAGGCAATAAAAAAACCTTTCCAGAGAAATCTCTGAAAAGGTTTTTTCTGAAATGGCATCAGACCAATTCGATGATAACGCGCAGTGCAGCGTCGCCCTTTCTGGGTTCGAGCTTCATGATGCGGGTGTAGCCGCCGTTGCGTTCTTCGTACTTCTTTGCGATTTCGTCAAAGAGCTTTTTCGTAATGGTTTCATCCATAACGAAGCCGAGAACCTGACGGCGTGCATGAAGGTCGCCGCGCTTGGCAAGGGTAATCATTTTTGCTGCGGAACGGGCCAGCTCTTTCGCCTTGGTTTCGGTGGTTTCGATGCGGCCGTATCTAAATAGTTCGGTGGTCAGGCTGCGAAGCAGAGCTTTGCGGGCACCGCTGACTCTTCTCAGTTTGCTGTGAACCATGTGTTTCCTCCTACTAATATCCTGTCAATCTTTGGGTTCTTTCAGATGAAGTCCGAGACCTTTGTACTGTTCCAGTTTGATCTTGATTTCATCTACAGATTTTTTCCCGAGATTGCGTACACGTGTCAATTCATCTTCCGTCTTGTCCGTGAGCTGCGCGATCATATTGATCTCTGCTCTCTTCAGACAGTTGAATGCGCGAACGGACAGATCCAGCTCATCGATCGGCACCTGGCTCAGATCGACCGGGTCTGCGCCGTCCCAGGTTACGGCGTTTTCCTCAGCCGCCGTTTCTTCGGGCTGGCTGACGGGAATCGGCGAAGACGCAAGCTGACGGAAGTTTTCAAAGCATCCGATGAGGATCGCTGCCGCTTTTGCAATCGCATCTGGTGCACTGATGGAACCATCGGTTTCCAGATCAATGGTCAGCTTGTCGTAATTCATTTCATTGCCGACACGCGTATCAGTGACTTCGTAGTTGCATTTGATCACAGGAGAATAAATGGAATCGATCGGAATGACGCCGATGACGTCGTCTTCCTTCTTATTCTTCGTAAAGGGCACATATCCATGACCCTGGTCAATGGTGACTGCCATTCCCAGATGCGCGCCTTCATCAAGGTTGCACAGCTCGAGATCCTTATTCAGCACGTCGATTTCAGACGGCAGTTTCAGATCTCCTGCACGGAAGGCTCCCTGAGAAGTGATATCCACGCGCACGGTAATCGGAAATTCCGCTTCTTCATGGGCGATAAAGCGGATCTTTTTCAGATTCAGAATGATGTCGGTCACATCTTCTCTGACGCCGGGAATGGTAGAGAATTCATGGAGCACGCCGTCGATTTTGATCGAGGTGATTGCCACCCCGTCGAGAGACGAAAGCAGTACTCTTCTCAGGCTGTTTCCCAGGGTGATGCCGTAACCTCTTTCCAGCGGCTCGCACTCAAATCTGCCATGACAATCATTGGAATCCAGTGTCACGGTCTTGATCGTGAAGCTTCTGTTTTCGATCATCCGGATTTTCCTCCTTTCGCGCTGATTGCGCCAAAATCATGCAAAAGAATCAATTATACTCTTCTGCGTTTCGGAGGACGGCAGCCGTTGTGCGGAATCGGGGTGACGTCTTTAATGCTGCTGACTTCAATGCCAGCTGCCTGCAATGCGCGGATAGCGGCTTCACGGCCGGCACCCGGACCTTTTACGAATACGTCTGCAGAACGCATTCCCTGGTCGATAGCAACCTTGGCAGCCTGTTCTGCTGCCATCTGAGCTGCAAACGGGGTGCTCTTGCGGGAACCCTTAAATCCCAGTCCGCCCGCAGATGCCCAGGAAATGGTATTCCCGTTGGTATCCGTGATCGTTACGATCGTATTGTTGAATGTGGAACGAATATGGGCAGCGCCGGTTTCTACATGTTTCTTTTCTTTTCTTTTAGTCTTTGCTTTTACAGTAGCCATGTTATCCCTCCTTCAACATTACTTTTTCGTCGCAGTCTTCTTGCCTGCGATGGTTTTCTTCGGGCCCTTGCGGGTGCGCGCATTGGTCTTCGTGCGCTGGCCGCGTACCGGCAGGCCTGCACGATGACGGCGGCCTCTGTAGGAGCCGATTTCTACCAGTCTCTTAATGTTGAGGGATTCTTCTCTGCGAAGATCGCCTTCGACTTTGTATTCTTCCAGTGCATTGCGGATTTTTGCTACGTCATCTTCGGTCAGATCTCTGACTCTGACGTCCGGATTGATTCCGGTGGTTGCGAGAATTTTTTTGGAAAGAGTGAGGCCAATTCCATAAATATAAGTTAAGCCGATCTCAACGCGCTTATCACGGGGTAAGTCTACACCAGCTATACGTGCCATCTACTCTGAACCTCCTTTTAATTAACCTTGTCTCTGCTTATGTTTCGGATTTTCACAAATGACCATTACACGGCCCTTGCGCTTAATGATCTTGCATTTGTCGCACATCTTTTTGACAGACGGTCTGACCTTCATCTTGGTTCCTCCTTACTTACTTGAAACGATAGGTAATCCTGCCGTGATCGAGGTCGTAAGCTGTCAGTTCCAGTGTGACCCGGTCGCCAGGCAGTATACGGATGAAATTCATACGCATTTTACCGGAAATATGTGCCAGGACGATGTGTCCGTTTTCAAGTTTGACGCGGAACATGGCATTGGGCAGTTTTTCCACTACTTTGCCTTCCACTTCAATGACGTCGTCTTTGCTCATGGGGAGCCTCCTTCAGCTATGGTTTCCTATATGATGTGATTCAGGATCTGAGTGTCAGGATCTTCGGGCCGTCTTTTGTAATGGCTACGGTGTGTTCGATATGTGCCGCAGGCTTGCCGTCTGCCGTCACTACGCCCCATCCGTCCCGCAGTGTCAGGATGTCCGGGCTTCCCATCGTAATCATCGGTTCGATGCAAATCACCATGCCTTCTTCCAGGCGCGGTCCGTGTCCCGGCGTACCGTAATTCGGCACTTCCGGATCTTCATGCATATCAGTACCAATCCCATGACCTACATATTCCCGCAGTACGCCGTACCCGTAGGGCTTCACGGTTTTTTCCACTGCGTATCCGATATCGCCTACATGGTTTCCCGGCACCGCCTGTTTTATACCGGCAAAAAGAGCCTGTTCAGTCACTTCAATAAGCTGAAGATTTTTCTTATTGGTGTGACCGACAGGAATGGTAATGCAGGAATCACCCATGTAACCATTCAATTCTACCACAAGATCGATGGAAATGATATCTCCCTTGCGAAGAATTTTTTTTGCCGAAGGAATACCGTGAACGACCATATCGTTCACAGAGGTACAAAGGGAAGCGGGGTACCCCTCGTAGCCCTTGCAGCTGGGGATACCTCCGTTGCTCCTGATGTACTCTTCCGCAATACGGTCCAGTTCGAGTGTCGAGATGCCCGGTCTGACAGTTTTTTCAAGCAGGGAAAGCGTGTCCGCTGTCAGCTTGGATGCGAGCGCGATCTTCTCTATTTCTTCTGGGGTCCGTATGGTAATCATTTTGCTGCCTTCTTCAGTGCTGCTTCGATCTGTGCATGAACATCTTCCATGGACTGATTGCCGTCGATCTCATACAGGCATCCGCTTGCCTTGTAGTAATCGATGAGCGGCTTGGTCGATGTTTCATAGACAGCCAGTCTCTGGCTGACGGTTTCCGCCTTGTCGTCGTTTCTCTGATAGAGCTCGCCGCCGCAGTTGTCGCAGACGCCTTCGGTCTTCGGCGGGCGGAATTCCTTGTGGAAGGAAGCGCCGCATTTCCGGCAGACGAACCGTCCGCTGATGCGCTTGACGAGGTCATCCTTGTCAGCGGAGATATTCAGCACCGCCGTGAGGGTGATGCCCATATCATGAAGGATGGCGTCCAGCGCAGCCGCCTGGGCGGTGGTCCGCGGGAATCCGTCGAGGATCCAGCCTTTCTTGCAGTCATCCTGCGCCAGGCGTTCTTTTACGATGCCTACCGTGACGCTGTCAGGTACAAGCGCTCCCTTATCCATGTAGCTTTTGGCTTCCTTGCCCAGAGCTGTGCCGGATTTGACCGCTGCGCGGAACATGTCTCCGGTGGAAATCTGCGGGATGCCGTATTCACTGATCAGACGTTCCGCCTGGGTGCCTTTGCCGGCACCGGGCGGTCCCATTAACAAGATATACATATCCCTTACTCCTTATTTGATAAAGCCCTGATAGTGGCGATTCACCATGAGCGACTGGGCCTGTCTCATCGTGTCGAGCGCCACGCCGACGATGATGAGCAGTGCAGTGCCGCCGAAATAGACACCCTGGATGCCGGTCAGATTTCCGATGAAGTTCGGAAGAATCGCAATGACCGCCAGGAAAATGGCTCCGGACAGAGTGATTCTCGTGAGGACCTTGTCCACATAGGTCATGGTCGGTTTGCCCGGACGGATGCCGGGAATGAATCCGCCGTATTTCTTCATGTTGTCAGCCAGATCCTGTACATTGACGGTGATGGCTGTGTAGAAATAGGTGAAAACAACGATCAGGAACGCATAGCAGATGGTATTGGCCCAGGTTCCCCAGCTGAAGAAGTTGGCCACTGCCTGAATCCATCCCACATGGATGAACTGTGCCAGCGTTACAGGCATCATCAGAATGGACGATGCGAAGATGATCGGAATCACGCCTGCCTGATTGACCTTGAGAGGCAGGAAGCTGTTGTGGCCTCCGTACATCTTGCGGCCGATGACGCGCTTTGCATACTGAATCGGAATGCGGCGCTGTCCTTCATTGACTTCAATGACCACTGCGATCATGACGAGGGCAATGACGAGGAAAAGCAGGCACTGGAAAGGACTGATCGTTCCGACTTTCAGATATTCGATGATCGTATTCAACGCATCAGGGAAACGAGCCACGATGCCGGCGAAGATGATCAGGGAAATACCGTTTCCGATGCCCTTCTCTGTAATCTGTTCACCGATCCACATAAGCAGGCAGGTGCCGGCTGTAAGGACGATGCAGATGAAAAGAACATAGAACCAGCTGTTGTCCACGAGAGCATTGTTGATCCGAAGGCCGTACGCCATGCCGAATGCCTGGATGAAACCGAGGAAAACCGTGCCGTAGCGCGTGATCTTCTGGATCTTCTTGTACCCTTCCTGACCGTCCTTTCTCCACTCTTCGAACGTGGGGACGACGGCAGTGAGGAGCTGCATAATAATGGAGGCGTTGATGTACGGAGTAATGCTCATGGCGAAAATGGAGAATTTACTCAGTGCACCGCCTGCGAATAAATCAAGAAAGCCAAAGAGATTGCCTGCGGAAAACAGGCTCTCAATGACTGAAGCATCAACTCCCGGGACCGGGATATGAACTCCCAGCCGGAAGATGACGAACATGACAAAGGTGAAAATGATGCGATCCTTCAATTCCTTATTGGTTAAAAGGTTTTCGAGGATGTTACTCATTTTACTTCACCTCTGCTTTTCCACCCGCTGCTTCAATTTTCTGCTGTGCGGATTTGGTGAAGCCCTGTGCCTCAACGGTCAGAGACTTGGTCAGTTCACCGTTTCCGAGTACACGAACACCGTCAAGAACGTTCTTGAGGATGCCTTTTTCAATCAGCGATGCCGGAGTTACGGTTTCGCCGTTTTCAAAAGCGTTCAGCTGTTCGACGTTGACTTCAGCGTACTGTTTAGCCAGAACGTTTTTAAATCCGCGTTTCGGAAGACGACGGTACAGAGGCATCTGGCCGCCTTCAAATCCCGGGCGAACGCCGCCGCCGGATCTGGCGTTCTGGCCTTTCGCGCCGCGCGTAGACTGTTTGCCCATACCGGAGCCGAGGCCGCGGCCTACGCGGCGGCGTACTCTGGTGGAACCTTCCGCAGGTTTCAGTTCATGCAGTTTCATATATCGTAGCACCTCCTTCTCTATCAGAGTTCTTTGACTTCTACCAGATGGCGTACTTTATGAAGCATGCCTTTGATCTGCGGAGTCAGTTCCTGTTCAACAGTGGAATTGGTCTTTTTGAGGCCCAGCGCCTTGATGGTCGCGATCTGCTCAGGTCTGGAGCCGATCACGCTTTTCTTCAGTGTAATGATAGCTTTGCTCATGATCGTTCTCCTAATTAAGCGTTGTAAATTTCATCCAGAGTCTTGCCGCGGAGTGCTGCAACGGTCTGTGCGTTTTCCAGTTTTCCGAGAGCGTCCAGAGTTGCTCTGACCATGTTGATCGGGTTGGAGGAACCGAGGGACTTCGTGAGGATGTTGCGGATGCCTGCGAGTTCGAGGACCGCACGGGTCGGGCCGCCTGCGATGATACCGCAGCCTTCTGCTGCCGGTTTCATGAAGACTTTGCCTGCGCCGTAGGTTCCGAGTGCTTCGTGCGGAATCGTTCCGTTCTTCGTAGCCACGGTGATCATGTTCTTCTTGGCATCTTCAACGCCTTTGCGGATAGCTTCCGGAACTTCAGCAGCTTTTCCGAGGCCAGCGCCGACTTTGCCCTTTCCGTCGCCGACTACAACGACTGCGGCAAAGGAAAAGCGACGGCCGCCTTTAACAACTTTAGCAACCCGGTTGATGAAAACAACGTTTTCCTGTAAATCGGATTCCGGTTTTTCAAATCTTGGCATGTGCTTTTCTCCTTTAGCTTAAAACTTCAGGCCGCCTTCGCGAGCGCCTTCAGCCAGAGCTTTGACTCTGCCGTGATAAATATAGCCGCCGCGGTCGAATACTACAGTGTCAATTCCTTTTTCGAGAGCTCTCTTTGCTACGAGACGGCCCACTTCTGCAGCCGCTTCCGCATTGCCGCCATAGGGGAATTTTTCCTTGATTTCCTTATCCATGGTATTGGCCGATACGAGAGTCACACCTGCTACGTCATCGATGACCTGTGCATAGATGTGCTGCAGGGAACGGAATACGTTCAGACGCGGACGCTCTGCAGTACCGGAGATTTTTTTACGGAGACGAAGATGGCGGCGAACCACTGCATCTCTGCTTGCATTTTTACGCATATTTCATTGCCTCCTGTCTTACTTCGTTGCGCCGGTCTTACCAGCTTTGCGGCGTACATGTTCACCAGCATAGCGGATGCCCTTGCCTTTGTACGGTTCCGGTTCGCGCCATGCACGGATTTCTGCTGCCACCATACCTACTTTTTCCTTATCTGCGCCGGATACGAGGATCACGACGGAAGACGGAGTGCTGATGGTGATTCCTTCCGGCGGAGTAATGATGACCGGATGGGAGAAGCCCAGGGACAGCTTCAGGTTCGTGCCCTGCATCTGTGCGTTGTAGCCTACGCCCTGGATTTCCAGTCTCTTTTCAAAGCCCTGGGTAACACCCACAACCATGTTGTTGATGAGCGTACGGGTCAGGCCGTGAAGAGAACGTTCTTTGATATTGTCATTCGGACGGGTTACATGGATGAAGTTGTCTTCCATGGTGATCGTCATTTCTTCATTGAGTGTACGGGAAAGGGTGCCTTTCGGACCTTTTACGGTAACGGTATGTCCGTCAATCTTGACTTCCACTCCTGCCGGTACCGCAATCGGTGCTCTGCCTATTCTTGACATGTTATTCCTCCTGCTTACCAGACATATGCGAGAACTTCGCCGCCAAGACCTTCCTTACGGGCTTTCTTGTCGGTCATGATTCCCTTGGACGTGGAAATGATAGCGATGCCGAGGCCGCCGAGTACGCGGGGCAGTTCTTCTTTGCCGGCGTATACACGCAGACCCGGTTTGGAAATTCTCTTCAGACCTTTGATGACCTTTTCACGGTTTGCGCCGTATTTCAGAGAAGCGCGGAGCACCTGGTGGCCATCGACTTCGATCTGTTCACAGTTTCTGATAAACCCTTCGTCCTTCAAAATTTCAAGCACAGCCGCTTTAATTTTAGAAGCAGGCATATCAACTTTTTCATGATATGCATCGTTCGCGTTACGAATACGGGTAAGCATATCCGCAATCGGATCGGTAGTTACCATATATAGAATCCTCCTTCCAAAATTTCTCTTACCAGCTGGCTTTTCTTACGCCGGGGATCTCTCCGCGGTAAGCCAGATCACGGAACTGATTGCGGCAGATGCCGAATTTACGCATATAACCATGGGGACGGCCGGTCAGTTTGCAGCGGTTGTGCAGACGAGTCGGAGATGCGTTGCGCGGCAGTTTGCTCAGTGCTTCCCAGTCGCCGGCTTCTTTAAGAGCCTGACGTTTGGCCGCATATTTCTGGACTGCGAGTTCTCTCTTCTTCTCGCGTTCCAACATAGACTTCTTTGCCATAGTGTCCTCCTGCTTATTTCTTGAACGGCATGCCGAATTTGGTGAGAAGTTCACGAGCTTCTTCATCGGTCTTAGCCGTCGTGACTACAATGATATCCATACCGCGGAGCTTGTCGATCTTTTCATAATCAACTTCCGGGAAAATCAACTGTTCCTTGACGCCGAAAGCATAGTTGCCGCGGCCGTCGAAGCTCTGTGCGCTGATGCCGCGGAAATCGCGGACGCGGGGAAGAGCGATGTTGATAAGGCGGTCGAGGAATTCATACATTTTTTCGCCGCGGAGGGTCACTTTGCAGCCGAGGGGCATTCCTTCACGGATGTGCCATGCTGCGAGGGATTTTTTCGCCTTGCAGATGATCGGCTTCTGGCCGGTGATGGCTGCGAGATCAGATACTGCTGCATCGACGGCTTTCGCATTGGTGGTTGCTTCGCCGACACCGATGTTGATGACGATCTTTTCCAGCTTCGGAATTTCCATGGGATTCTTGTAGCCGAATTTTTCCTGCAGTGCATTTCTGATTTCTGCAGTGTACAAATCTTTTAATCTGGACATATTTTCCTCCTTCCCCGCTTATTTTGCCTTATCAATAACAGCGCCGCTCTTCACAGCTGCTCTGACATAAGAGCCGTCTGCCTGCTGAATCTTCTTGATGCGGGTCGGTTTCTTCGTTTCCGGATCCAGGATCATGACGTTGGATACATGGATCGGAGCTTCTTTGGAAATAATGCCGCCCTTCGGGTTTTTCTGGGTGGGCTTCGTATGCCGTTTCACCATGTTGACGCCTTCGACGACCACACGGTTCTTTTCGGGCATAGCGGCTGTGATCTTGCCCTGTTTGCCTTTATCCTTGCCGGCAATGACCACTACGGTGTCACCGGTTTTTACGTGTAAATGGCTCATCGTGTACCTCCCATTAGAGCACTTCCGGTGCGAGGGAAATGATCTTCATGAAATCTTTTTCACGGAGTTCTCTTGCCACCGGTCCGAAAATACGGGTCCCAATCGGGCTCTTGTCGTCTTTGATCAGAACGACTGCATTTTCATCGAAACGAATATGAGAGCCGTCCGGACGGCTGATGCCGTTTACGGAACGAACGATGACGCCCTTTACCACCTGGCTTTTCTTCACAACGCCGCCTGGTGTTGCATCTTTAACAGTGCATACGACGACATCGCCGATGTTGCCGCTCTTGCGCCAGGAGCCGCCCAGTATTTTAATGACCAGGACGCTCTTTGCGCCGGTATTATCTGCAACGTTGAGTCTGCTTTCCTGCTGAATCATCGTGCCTATCCTCCTATATTACTCTATATCAATTCTGACGGGCAACGATTTTTTCAACTCTCCAGCGCTTGTCGTGAGACAGCGGGCGGGTTTCTACGATGCGTACGGTATCACCGACGCGGCATTCGTTGTTTTCGTCATGCGCCTTGAATTTGGTTGTGGTGTTGATCGATTTATTATACAGCTTGTGGGGAACTTTACGTTCTACAGCAACCACGACGGTTTTGTCCATTTTGTTGCTGACAACGACGCCCTGGCGCACTTTGCGCAAATTTCTTTCTTCTGCCACAGTTTTATCCTCCTGTTGACTCATTATGCCTTATGGGCAGCTTTCAATTCTTCTTCACGCTGCACGGTCTTGATCCGGGCGATCGTCTTTTTTACTTCACGAATGCGTCCGGGATTTTCGAGCTGACCGGTAGCGAGCTGAAAACGGAGGTTAAACAGTTCTTCTTTTAAGCCGGCGACTTTTTCGTCCATTTCGGCAGCAGTCAGGTTGCGAATTTCATTGACCTTCATCTTATTCTGCCACTCCTTCATGTCCCTTGACTACAAATTTGGTTTTGATCGGCAGTTTGTTGCCGGCCAGGCGCATAGCTTCCTTTGCCGTTTCCATCGGGATGCCAGCCATTTCGAACATGACACGGCCCGGCTTTGCTACTGCAACCCAGTATTCAACGGAGCCTTTACCGGAGCCCTGACGGGTTCCCAGCGGCTTAGCGGTAACCGGCTTGTCCGGGAAAATTTTGATCCATACTTTACCACCGCGCTTGGTGTAGCGGGTCATGGCGATACGAGCCGCTTCGATCTGACGGTTGGTAATCCAGGAAGGTTCGAGAGCAACCAGACCGTATTCACCGAAGGTGACGGTGTTGCCGCGATGAGCTTTGCCCTTCATGCGGCCGCGGAACTGTTTGCGGTATTTGGTACGCTTCGGAATTAACATTAGGCGTCACTCCTTTCCGTGTTCTTTGCTCTGCGATCGGCGCGGCCTTCACGGCGGTCGCCTCTCCGGCCGCCTCTGCGGCCTTCGCGACGGTCTCCACGGTTCTTGCCGTCACGGGTATTTTCAGTTTCAGATACGATTTCACCAGGAGCGATGAGACCTTTGTAGATCCATACCTTGATGCCGATAGCGCCGTAGGTGGTGTGTGCTGCGGTTACGCCGTAATCGATATTGGCGCGGAGGGTCTGCAGCGGAATGGAACCTTCATGGTAGCTTTCGGAACGGGCGATTTCAGCACCGCCCAGACGGCCGCTCACGCAGACCTTGATGCCCTTTGCACCGGCACGCATGGTTCTGCCCACAGCCTGTTTGATCGCACGGCGGAAGCCGATGCGGCGTTCCAGCTGGGAAGCGATGTTTTCTGCCACGAGGATAGCGCTCATGTCGATGGATTTGATTTCAAGAATGTCGATGTCGACTTTCTTGTCGGTGATCGCGGTGAGGGCTTTCTTGATGTCCTCAATGCCCGTGCCGCCACGGCCGATAACCATGCCCGGCTTTGCAGTGTAGATCGCCAGTTTGATTCTGCCGTTGATGCGTTTGATGCCGATCTTGGAAATGCCGGCAATGAACAGGTGCTTCTTCAGGAACGTGCGGATTTTGGCGTCTTCCACAAGCAGATCTGCATAATCCTTTTCTGCATACCACTTGGAATCCCAGTCATCAATGACGCCGACGCGCAGTCCATGCGGATTAACTTTCTGACCCAAAACGTTTCCCTCCTTTTAGTCTCTTTCAGCAACCTTAACCGTAAGAGTGCTGGTGCGTTTCATAATCGCGAAAGCCTGTCCGCGGGAACGCGGATGTACACGTTTCATGACGGGGCCTGCATCTACATAGGTAGTTGATACATAAAGATTGTCGATATTCATATCGTTGTTGTTTTCAGCATTTGCCATCGCGCTTCTCAGGGTCTTTTCGACGACAGAGGAGGCAGCTTTCGGAGTCTGGCGAAGAATGGCCAGCGCTTCTCCTACGTTTTTGCCGCGGATGACGTCAATGACCACACGGACTTTGCGAGGCGAAATGCGGATGTTTCTTGTTACTGCTTTGACTTCCATATTCATTCCTCCCCGGATTATTTATCCTTGTTATGGCCTTTGAAGGTACGGGTCGGGGCGAATTCGCCGAGTTTATGACCGACCATATCTTCGGTGACATATACCGGTACGTGTTTTCTTCCGTCATGCACTGCGATGGTGTGACCTACAAAGCTCGGCAGGATGGTAGAAGCACGGGACCAGGTTTTGACTACTTTCTTTTCGTTGGCATCGTTCATGGCGTTGATCTTCTTTTCGAGAGAGAATGCCACGAAAGGCCCTTTCTTTACGGATCTGGACACTTTGACTCCTCCTTATCTTACTTGCGTCTCTTAACAATCAGCTTCGTGGATGCTTTCTTGCTGTCGCGCGTCTTCACGCCGTATGCAGGCTTGCCCCACGGAGTAACCGGACGCTTGCGGCCGACAGGAGATTTGCCTTCGCCGCCGCCGTGCGGATGGTCATTCGGGTTCATGACAACGCCGCGGTTAGCCGGACGTACGCCGAGCCAGCGGTTTCTGCCCGCCTTGCCCAGGGTGATGTTTTCATGATCTTCGTTGCCCACAACGCCGACCGTTGCACGGCAGCGGATGTGAACTCTTCTCAGTTCGCCGCTGGGCAGACGGAGCAGGGCATAGTCGCCTTCCTTAGCCATCAGCTGAGCGGTTTCACCGGCTGCGCGGACCATCTGGCCGCCTTTGCCGATTTTCAGTTCCACGTTGTGCACGTTCGTGCCGAGCGGAATGTTGAGGAGCGGGAGGCAGTTGCCCGGTTTGATATCGGATTCCGGACCGCTGGTGACTACATCGCCGACTTTGAGTCCTTTCGGAGCGAGGATGTAGCGTTTTTCACCATCCGCATAATGCAGAAGAGCGATGCGGCAAGTACGGTTCGGATCGTATTCGATCGTAGCGACCTTGGCCGGAACATTGTCCTTCATACGTTTGAAATCGATAATTCTGTACTGGCGTTTATGTCCGCCGCCCTGGTGACGAACCGTCATTTTGCCGGAACCGTTGCGGCCGCCATGGCTGTGCACGGGAGCCAGAAGGGATTTTTCCGGAGTTGTTGCCGTGATTTCTTCAAAAGTGGAAACGGTCATCTGACGGCGTCCAGGGGTATACGGTTTAAAAGATCTGTAAGCCATTTATGTTACTTCCTCCTTACCTATTAGACCCCTTCGAAGAATTCAATCGTTTCGCCCGGTTTCAGCGTGACGATTGCTTTCTTCCAATCGCTGCGGCGGCCCTGGAAACGGCCGAGGCGTTTCATTTTGCCTTCATACCGCATGGTGTTCACCGCTTCGACCTTCACTTTGAAAATCTGTTCAACAGCCTGACGGATTTCGATCTTGGTTGCTGCGAGCGGTACACGGAACGTGTATTTTCCCTCTTCCATAAGAGCGGTGGTTTTTTCAGTGATGATAGGTTTCACGAGGATGTCGCGTGCGTCCATTATGCGAGTACCTCCTCAATTTTTTCTACAGCGCTCTTGGTCAGGAAGAGCTTGGTGTAATGGACGAGATCATAGATGTTGATTCCGTCGGTGGTCATGGCTTTCACGCCGGGGATGTTGCGTGCGGACAGGATGGTGTTCACAGCCTGGTCGCCGCCGTCGACGATGAGAGCTTTGCCTTCTGCCTGGAAGGCGGTCATCATGTTGACAACATTCTTCGTTTTCGGTGCTTCAAAAGCGATCTGGTCGAGAATGACGAGTTCGCCGGCACGGAGCTTTTCAGAAAGAGCCGATTTAACAGCCAGCTGACGAGCCTTGCGGGGCATGGCCTTCACATAGCTTCTCGGAGTCGGTCCGAATACGGTGCCGCCGCCGACCCACAGAGGGGAGCGGATGGAACCGACGCGGGCGCGGCCGGTGCCTTTCTGTTTCCACGGTTTCTTGCCGCCGCCGCGGACAAGGCCTCTGGTCTTGGTGGCATGGGTGCCGAGACGTTCATTGCTCATCTGACGCACCACTGCCTGATGAATGACAGCTTCGTTATATTCTACGCCAAAGACGCTGTCGTTCAGTTCGATTTCGCCAACCTGTTCGTTAGCGATATTATACAGTGCTACATTCGGCATTGATGTTCCTCCCTTTCAGAACTTATTTGACAGGCTTTACCGTGGCCTGTACCATGACGAGGCTTCCCTTAGGTCCGGGAATCCCGCCTTTAACGAGCATCAGATTGCGTGCGGTATCTACTCTGACTACCTGAAGATGCTGCACGGTGACTCTTACGCCGCCCATCTGACCAGGGAGTTTCTTGCCCTTAAATACTTTACCACCGCCGCCGGACATACGCGCGCCGAGGGAAGCGGGCTGACGATGGTTCTTGGAACCGTGGCTTTCCGGTCCACGACGGAAATTGTATTTCTTGATCGTACCTGCGAAGCCTTTGCCCTTGCTGGTACCGATAACGTCTACAATTTCACCTTCAGCGAAGATATCGGCAGCCAGAGTTTGGCCCACTGTATAGGACGGAACTTCGTCCATTCTAACTTCGCGCAGATACTTTACAGGAGCAACGCCTGCCTTTTCGAACTGGCCTTTAACCGGCTTGGTCAGATGTTTTTCCTTGACTTCGCCGTAGCCGAGCTGGATGGCATTGTATCCGTCGGATTCTACAGTCTTGACTGCAACAACGACATTCGGGGTCGTTTCCACTACAGTGACCGGAATCAGGTCGCCGTTTTCAGCGAATACCTGAGACATTCCTAATTTTGTTCCCAAAATAGCTTTAGACATTTTCGCACCTCCTTACGCTTTTACTTCAATGCTGACGCCTGCCGGGAGCTCGAGTCTCATCAGTGCGTCTGCGGTCTTCTTGGACGGATCCAGGATATCGATCAGTCTTTTGTGCGTACGCATTTCAAACTGTTCGCGGCTGTCTTTGTTTACATGGGGGGAACGGAGAATGGTGTACACATTCCGTTCGGTCGGAAGCGGGATCGGTCCGGATACTCTGGAACCGGTTCTCTTCGCGGTCTCCACGATTTTCGCCGCGCTCTGATCGACAGCTTTGTGATCATAGCCCTTCAGACGAATTCTGATTTTTTCCTGTTTTGACATTACATAAACCTCCTGACGTTCATTTCCAGAATGAACTGCTCCGTGGAAATTCCCCTGCCTTGCAGGCCACCTTCCACTTCATAGTTTTTATATAAAACACAACAGAGCGGAGCAGCGTGCGGAGCTGCTCCGGACTTGTGTGTTTCAACAGTGTTAGCGCTGTTTAAATGAAGAATTATTTGGAAATCTTTGCAACAACGCCTGCGCCGACCGTACGGCCGCCTTCACGAATTGCAAAGCGCTGTCCTTCTTCCATGGCGATCGGGGTGATGAGTTTTACGCTCATTTCGATGTTGTCGCCAGGCATGCACATTTCAGTGCCTTCCGGCAGCTGAATGTCACCGGTTACATCGGTCGTTCTGAAGAAGAACTGCGGACGATAGCCGTTGAAGAACGGGGTATGACGGCCGCCTTCGTCTTTCGTCAGTACATAGACCTGGGCGGTGAATTCGGTGTGCGGATGTACGCTGCCCGGCTTCGCCAGTACCTGGCCTCTTTCGATTTCCTTACGGTCAATGCCGCGCAGCAGCGTGCCGATGTTGTCCCCTGCCATTGCCTGGTCGAGGATCTTGCGGAACATTTCTACGCCCGTTACGACGGTCTGTTTCGGTTCATCCTGCAGACCTACGATTTCTGCTGCGTCGCCGACTTTGACGGTACCACGTTCTACACGGCCCGTTGCTACGGTGCCACGGCCGGTGATCGTGAATACGTCTTCTACAGGCATCAGGAACGGCTTGTCCGTTTCACGTGCCGGGGTCGGGACGTATTCGTCTACTGCCTTCATCAGGTCTTTGACTGCCTGTACATATTTAGCTTCGCCGTTCAGTGCGCCCAGTGCGGAGCCGACGATGATCGGGGTGTCGTCGCCCGGATAGCCGTATTCGGTCAGCAGATCGCGGACTTCCATTTCGACGAGGTCGATCAGTTCCGGATCATCTACCTGGTCAGCTTTGTTCAGGAATACCACGATTGCCGGTACGCCGACCTGCTTTGCCAGCAGGATGTGTTCACGGGTCTGCGGCATCGGGCCGTCAGCTGCGGATACAACGAGGATAGCGCCGTCCATCTGTGCTGCGCCGGTGATCATGTTCTTGACATAGTCAGCGTGCCCGGGGCAGTCAACGTGTGCGTAGTGACGGTTTTCGGTTTCGTATTCAACGGTAGCGGTGTTGATGGTGATGCCGCGTGCGCGTTCTTCCGGAGCCTTATCGATGGATGCATAGTCCAGGAAGTTTGCCATGCCTTCGTCGGAAAGGACCTTGGTGATTGCTGCGGTCAGCGTGGTCTTGCCGTGGTCGACGTGGCCGATGGTGCCGATGTTAACATGCGGCTTTGTTCTTTCATAATGTGCTTTTGCCATTTCAGTTCCTCCTGATAATTATTTGCCCAGACGTTCTTCAGTGATCTGCTGGGAAATTGCCTTCGGTACTTCTTCGTAGTGATCGAAGGTCATCGTGAAGGTGCCGCGGCCCTGAGTGGTGCTGCGGAGGTCGGTCGCATAGCCGAACATTTCGGAAAGCGGAACGAAGCCCTTGATTCTGGAGTCGCCGTTTTCGGTTTCCATGCCGTCAATGCGTCCGCGGCGGGAGTTCAGACCGCCGATTACGTCGCCCATGTACTGTTCCGGTACATCGACTTCGACTTTCATGTACGGTTCAAGCAGAACCGGATCGGCTTTCTTGGCGCCCGCCTTGAATGCCATGGAGCCGGCGACCTTGAATGCCATTTCCGAGGAGTCGACATCGTGGTAGGAGCCGTCGAATACGGTGACCTTGATATCAACCATCGGATAACCGGCAACTACGCCGTCTTCCATTGCTGCTTCAACACCGGCCTGAACCGGTCCGATGAATTCTTTCGGAATGACGCCGCCGACGATCTTGTTTTCGAAGGAGAAGCCCGTGCCGGGTTCCTGCGGTTCAAGACGCAGCCAGCAGTGGCCGTACTGGCCGTGGCCGCCGGTCTGACGGATGAATTTGCCTTCCGCTTCGACTTCCTTGCGGATGGTTTCGCGGTAAGCAACCTGCGGCTTGCCGACCGTTGCGTCAACGCCGAATTCGCGTTTCATACGGTCAACGATGATATCCAGGTGAAGTTCGCCCATGCCGGAGATGATGGTCTGATTGGATTCCGGATCGGTGTGAACGCGGAACGTCGGATCTTCTTCAGCCAGACGCTGCAGTGCAACACCCATCTTTTCCTGGTCAGCCTTGGTCTTCGGTTCAACGGCTACGGAAATAACCGGATCAGGGAATACCATCTTTTCCAGAACGATCGGAGCATTTTCATCGCAGAGCGTATCGCCTGTGGTGACATCCTTGAAGCCTACCGCAGCAGCGATGTCGCCGGTATAGGCAACGTCGATTTCCTTGCGGTGATTTGCGTGCATCTGGAGAATGCGGCCTACACGTTCCTTCTTGCCTTTGGTGGAGTTCAGAACGTAAGTGCCCTGGTGCATTTCGCCGGAGTATACGCGGAAATATGCGAGCTTGCCCACGAAGGGGTCAGCCATGATCTTGAATGCAAGAGCGGAAAGCGGAGCCTTGTCATCTGCCGGGCGTTCCAGTTCTTCTTCCGTCTTCGGGTCCGTGCCTTTGACAGCCGGTACATCCAGCGGGGACGGGAGATAATCCAGAACAGCGTCGAGCAGCATCTGAATGCCCTTGTTCTTATATGCGGAGCCGCAGAATACCGGGAATACCTTGCAGGCAATAGTCTGCTTGCGGAGAGCGGCCTTGATTTCCTCAACGGTGAGTTCTTCGCCGCCGAGGTATTTTTCCATGAGAGCGTCGTCTGCTTCAGCAGCCGCTTCACAGATCATTTCGCGGTATTCTTCCACTTCGTCTTTCATATCGTCCGGAACTTCCGTGACTTCGATTTCCTTGCCCTGATCATCTTTGTAGATCTCTACTTTTCTGGTCAGAAGATCAATGATGCCGACGAAAGTGTTTTCCTTGCCGATCGGCAGCTGCATAGCCACCGCATTGGCATGCAGGCGGTCTTTCATCGTCTGTACGGCATGCAGGAAATTCGCACCTACCGTATCCATTTTGTTGATGAATGCGATACGCGGTACATGATAGGTGCTGGCCTGTCTCCAGACCGTTTCAGACTGGGTCTGTACACCATCTTTTGCGCTGAATACAGCTACGGAGCCGTCTAATACGCGGAGAGAACGTTCAACTTCTACAGTGAAATCAACGTGCCCTGGGGTATCGATGATGTTTACGCGATATCCTTTCCAGTGGCAGGTCGTAGCAGCAGATGTAATGGTAATCCCACGTTCCTGTTCCTGAGCCATCCAGTCCATGGTGGCAGCGCCGTCATGAACTTCGCCGATCTTGTGATTGACACCGGTATAGAACAGGATACGTTCCGTGGTCGTCGTCTTACCGGCATCGATATGCGCCATGATGCCGATATTTCTTGTCTTTTCGAGTGGAAATTCTCTGCCCACGATGTGTTCTCCTTATAAAAATTACCAGCGATAATGTGCAAAAGCCTTATTTGCTTCTGCCATCTTATGAGTATCTTCCTTCTTCTTGACTGCGGCGCCGGTGTTATTGAAAGCGTCCATCAGTTCTCCTGCCAGACGTTCCTGCATCGTACGTTCGCTGCGCTGGCGTGCATAGTTGACCATCCAGCGGATACCCAGAGTCAGGCGGCGGTCCGCTCTGACTTCTACCGGAACCTGGTAGTTTGCACCGCCCACACGGCGTGCGCGGACTTCGAGGACCGGCATAACATTATTGAGAGCCTGTTCGAAAATTTCGATCGGTTCTTTGCCCAGTTTGCTCTGAGCGATATCGAATGCGCCATAGACAATCGATTCAGCAACGCCCTTCTTGCCGTCGAGCATTACCTTGTTGATGAAACGGGTGACTACCTTGGAACCGTACACGGGATCCGGCAGCACGTCGCGTTTCGGAACAGCACCTTTTCTCGGCATGTAAGTTTCCTCCTTAGTTAGCTATCATTATTCACATAAATGCGATTATTTCTTATCGCGCTTTGCGCCGTATTTGGAACGGCCCTGTTTGCGGTCCTTAACACCTACGGTATCAAGAGCACCACGGATGATGTGATAACGAACGCCCGGAAGATCCTTTACACGGCCGCCTCTGATGAGGACGACGCTGTGTTCCTGCAGGTTGTGTCCTTCGCCCGGGATATAAGCGGAAACTTCGATTCCGTTGGTCAGGCGTACACGGGCAACTTTACGAAGAGCGGAGTTCGGCTTCTTCGGGGTTGCGGTGTAGACACGAGTGCAGACGCCGCGTTTCTGCGGGCACTGTTTCAGAGCCGGGGTCTTTGCTTTGTAGACCAGAGTCTGTCTTCCTTTGCGGACCAGCTGATTGATTGTCGGCAATATAGGCACCTCCTTCCGAAAAGTTGGATTTATAATTGATCCTCCGGAGCATGGCTCCGAAAGATATTACCGGGAATTAAGAACGGCCGCCGCTGCTGCCTTGACTTTGATGCCGCAGGCCCGGCCGAGTTCTTTTTTCGTGAACCCCGTCGCGACCGGCACGCCTCTGGCGGCACAGGCTTCGAGAAGCGGACCGGAGAACTTCTCGTCGCAGTCGGAAGCAATGAATACGCGGGCAGCCTCTCCCTTTTCGAGAGCCCTTTCCGTTTCCTTCATCCCCACCACAAACGAGGCTTGTTTCAATTCATCCAGAGTCATCTTTTCACCTGCTTCACGTGCGTTTCTTTTTACGCAACGATAATAATATACCATTCCCGCCGAAACATGTCAATAAAAAGATGGTGATTTTTCTCGGTATTACGGGGTTTTCTTTTTCCACGTTTCCGTGTGTGTCTTTTCCGTTTTTCAGGCTGTTTCACGAGTCCTGAAAAAGCCGGGATTTCCCCGTTTTCTGTCCCGCTTCCGCCATTGTTTCCGGACCGATGTCCGCTCCGTTCTTATTCTGCCATGTCATTCTTCTATGCAGCAAGGAATCTATGTCCCGTTTTCTATAACAGGCCCCTTTCCGGACTGCCTGCCTTGCATTCCGCCCGGTTTCCTTTCCGTTCCGGCGCCGTCGTGCAACCGTCCCACTCTGCTTTTACGGAAGGGAAAAAGAAAATCTTATATACCTTATTATATAAGGGCATCGAGCAGCTCTCACAGCGGCCGGCACTTTCCCTGCCTTAGTGTGCCCACGCATCTAAATTTTTTCTATCATTTGGGTGCCAATTATAAACACTCGTCCATTCTCCCCAATGAAAACGGGCGGCTTTCTCTCTGCAAATTCAAACGTCCGCCGGATGGTCCCGGAAGTCGGAACCGCCGGTCCTTTGTGTGATTCCCGTCCTGGCCTTCAGGGTCATCGCGGGAAAATCGCCCGCATTTCCGCCGGTTTTCCCTGTTTATCCCGCTGTATACACCGCATGCCGCGCCACAGGAAACAGGCCGGACGAAACGGGAAATTCAAACAGATTCTATATCCCATTTTCTTCATTTATTCGTATAATAGACATATAAAATGACAGAAAACTGCGCACAGGCGCAGTAAGGAGGTTTTATATGAAGCCCGTTCTTCACGTTGGCATAGATGTCGGTTCGACCACCGTCAAAATCGCAGTGCTCTCTCCCCACCTGAAGCTTCTTTTCGGCCGGTATGTGCGGCATATGTCGGACATCCGCAAGGCCACCATGGATCTGCTGGAGGAAATGCAGAAATCCTTCTCCGGATACCGGATCACCGCGGCCATTTCCGGAAGCGGCGGCATGGGGCTGGCCCGCTTCATGGAGCTGCCCTTCTATCAGGAGATCCTCGCGGAGACCAAGGCCGTGCGCGCCTTCAATCCCGAAGCGGACGCCATCGTCGAGCTGGGCGGCGAGGATGAAAAGGTGACCTACCTGAAAAACGGCGTGGATCAGCGCATGAACGGCGCCTGCGCCGGCGGGACGGGCGCCTTCATCGACCGCATGGCGGCCCTTCTTTCCACCGATGCGGCAGGCCTCGGCCGGCTGGCCGCCGAATCGAAGCAGATCTATCCCATTGCCTCCCGGTGCGGCGTTTTCGCCAAGACGGACATTCAGGCCCTGCTCAACGAAGGCGCACCGAAGGAGGATATCGCGGCCTCCGTCTTCCAGTCGGTGGTCAATCAGACCATTTCCGGCCTCACCTGCGGCCGTCCGCTCCGGGGAAAGATCGTATTCCTCGGCGGCCCGCTCACCTTCCAGCCGGTCCTCCGGGAACGGTTCCGCGTGACCCTCGGCATGAAAAAGGAAGATATGATCGTGCCGGAGCACGGCGAGCTCTACGTCGCCATCGGGGCGGCGCTCACCGCCATGCACGACAAGCCCTTTGACTTCGATCCCTGGCTGGAACGCATCCGCCAGACTGACGTGTCCAATCTGGACGCGGTGAAATGTCTGGAACCGCTCTTCGCTTCGGACGAGGAATACGAAGCCTTCAAGGCCCGGCACGCGCGCTTCCATGTGGACCGCCTGCCGCTGTCCGAGGCCTCCGGCCCCTGCTGGCTCGGCATCGACGCCGGTTCCACCACCATCAAGACGGTGCTCCTCGATGCGCAGGGCCGCATCCTCTATGAATACTACGGCAACAACCGGGGCAATCCCCTCAACGGCGCCAAGGCCATCATCGCCGATCTGTACAGCAAGCTCCCCACAGGCGCCCGTATCTGCGGGGCCGGCGTCACCGGCTACGGGGAAAATCTGCTCCGCGAAGCGCTCTCCGCCGATACCGGCGAGGTGGAGACCATGGCCCACTACCGGGCGGCGCGCCATTTCTGCCCGGACGTGACCACCGTCCTCGATATCGGCGGTCAGGATATGAAATGCTGCCGCCTGAAGGACGGCGCGGTGGACAGCATCCTCCTCAATGAAGCCTGCTCCTCCGGCTGCGGCTCCTTCCTCGACACCTTCGCGCAGTCCCTCGGCATGGACATCCGCACCTTCTCGAAGATCGCTCTCACGGCGGCCCATCCGGTGGACCTGGGCTCCCGCTGCACGGTCTTCATGAATTCCCGCGTGCGGGAGGCCCAGAAAAACGGCGTCTCCGTCGCGGATATTTCCGCCGGCCTGTCCTACTCCGTCATCAAGAACGCCCTCTATAAAGTGGTGCGCCTCCGCGATGTGTCCGAGCTGGGCGACAAGGTGGTCGTTCAGGGCGGCACCTTCTACAATGACGCGGTGCTCCGCGCACTGGAAAAGCTCCTCGGCCGGGACGTGGTGCGCCCGAATATCGCCGGCCTCATGGGCGCGTACGGCATGGCCCTCATTACGAAGGACCGCTGCCCCGAGACCCACCGCTCCACCCTCGTCACGCCGGAGGAACTGGAAAAGATCACCATGAAGACCGATGTGCACCGCTGCCCCGGCTGCGGCAACCACTGCCTCGTCACGGTGACCACCTTCTCCGACGGCCGCGCCTTCGTATCGGGCAACCGCTGCGAACGGGGCGCTTCCCTCGCCCTCACCGGCAAGGCATCGGCCCGCTCCTCCCTGCCCAATATCTATCAGTGGAAATACGACCGGCTCTTCTCCTACCGGCCGCTCTCCCCGGGCAAGGCGCCCCGCGGCACCGTGGGCATCCCCCGGGCGCTCAATATGTATGAAGAATATCCCTTCTGGTTCACCTTCTTCACGAAGCTGGGCTTCCGCGTCGTCCTCTCCAGTGCGGACATCCGCCAGATCCCCATCACGGCGCTGGAAACGATCCCGTCCTACTCGGAATGCTATCCGGTGAAGCTGGTCCATGCGCACATCGCCGACCTCATCCGGCGCAAGCCCGATTTCATCTGGTATCCCTGCATCGACCACGGGCCGGATGAGAAAAATGAAAATTCCTACATGTGCCCCATGGTGACCTCCTATCCGGAGACCATCGCCGCCAATATGGACGACCTGTTCCAGGAAGCGGGCATTCCCTTCCTCCATCCGTTCCTGCCGCTCTATGAATCGAGCGCACTGCAGAAACGCCTTGTGGAAGAGCTGGCTCCGCTCCATATCCCCTACGGCGACATCTTCCAGGCACTCACGGCGGCCCGGGCGGAAATGGAAAAATACAAGGCCGATCTCCTCGACGAGACCCGCCGCATCCTGAAGGAAATCAAGGAAAAGCATCTCGTGGGCATCGTCCTCGCCGGCCGTCCCTACCATGTGGACCCGGCGGCCAATCACGGAATCCCCGATCTGGTGAATCAGCTCGGCATGGCAGTGCTCTCCGAGGACGGCGTGGCCATGCTGGGCTGTCTCCCGAATCTGCGCGTGCTGAACCAGTGGACCTGGCACGGCCGCCTCTACCGCGCGGCGGACTACGTCACCCGCCACGCCAATCTGGAGCTGGTGGAACTCAATTCCTTCGGGTGCGGCCTCGACGCGGTCGTCACCGATCAGGTGCAGGAGATCATGACCTACCGGGGACGCCTGTACACGTCGCTCAAGATCGACGAGGGACTGAACCTCGGCGCGGTGCGCATCCGCCTGCGTTCCCTGAAGGCGGCCATCCAGGAACGGATGCAGCAGGACCGCGACGACGTGCCGGATCTGCCCTACGAGAACGCGCCCTTTACGAAGGAAATGAAAAAGGACTACACCATCCTCGTGCCGGAAATGTCCCCCATTCATTTCCCCATCATTGAAGCGGCCGGACGCGGCGCGGGCTACCGTCTGAAGATCCTCCCGCCGGTGAGAGAGGATATCGATACGGGCCTGTCCTACGTCAACAACGACGCCTGCTATCCGGCCATCATCACCATCGGCTCCCTCATCCGGGCGCTCCAGTCCGGTGACTACGACCTGTCCCGCACGGCAGTCATGCTCTCCCAGACCGGCGGCGCCTGCCGCGCCTCGAACTATCTGGCCTTCCTCCAGCGGGCCCTGAAGGAAGCGGGCCTGTCCGGCGTGCCGGTCATCTCCGCCAATATGGAGGGTCTTGCGCCGCAGCCGGGCTTCCAGATCACCATGACCCTCGCCCAGCGGCTCATCATGGCCACCATTTACGGCGACGCGCTCATGCAGTGCCTCTACCGTACCCGTCCCTATGAAAAGGTGCCGGGCAGCGCGGAAACGCTCTGTTCTGAATGGCAGCAGCGGTGCAGCGAGGCGCTCCTCCACGGCCAGAGCTATCATTCCTACGGAAAAATGCTGGCCCGCATCATTTCCGATTTCGATCACCTGCCCCTGCTCGAGACGGAGCGGCGCCCCCGCATCGGCATCGTGGGCGAAATCTACGTCAAATTCAGCCCCATCGCGTCGAACGATCTGGCCCGCGCCATCGAGGAGAACGGCGGAGAAGCGGAAGCGAGCGGCATCCTCGACTTCTTCCTGTACAGCCTGCTGGACAGCCGGTTCCAGCGGAAATACCTCGGCGGCAGCATGATGCGCGACCTCCGGGACACCTTCATCCGCCGGCTCCTCGAATGGTACCGCCGGCCCTATGAAAAGGCGCTGAAGCATTCCCGCCGGTTCCATCCCATCACGCCCATTGAGGCGCTGGCCAAGCGCACCGCCCAGTATCTGTCGCTGGGCCACCGTGCCGGCGAGGGCTGGTTCCTCACGGCGGACATGATCGACCTCCTCGGCCACGGCTGCCGGGGCATCGTCTGCCTCCAGCCCTTCGCCTGCCTGCCGAACCACATCACCGGCGAAGGCATGGCGCACAAGCTCCATATCGCCTATCCGGAAGCGGTCTTCCTCTCGCTGGACTGCGACGCCAGCGTCAGCCAGGTGAACCAGATCAACCGCCTCAAGCTCATGATGAATGCTCTCACTGAAAAGACGCCGGTCACGGAGACCCAGTCCATCCTCCGCAAGACCATCTCCGCCAAGAAAGGAAGCGCGTTATGACGGAAAAGACGCTCACCCAGAAAGGGTCCCGCATCCGCCGGCGCATGATCGACACCACGGCGCGCATCCTCCGCGAGCAGGGCTTCCGCGGCGCCACGGTGCGGCGCATCGCCGGAGAGGCCCACGTGAATATTTCCTCCGTGCGGTACTACTTCGGCTCCAAGGAACAGCTCATCGCCCTCGCCATGGACACCCTCATGGGAGACGTGGAGAGCGTCGTCTCCTGTCTGGACGACACGCGCCTTCCCGCAGAGGAGCGGCTCCGGCGGTACATGCGGGCGTACATCCCGCTCGCCCGGAAGCACCCGGCGCTCTTCAAGACGCTGTCCTGTCCCTCTGCGCCGGCGCACGACACCTATTTTCTCTACCTCACCTTTCTCTACGAGCAGTGCTGGCCGAAATTCACCGCCGCCGTGGCGGAGACCTACGGCCTCACCGACCGGGAGGACGTGGAGCTCAAAAGCCTGCAGCTCATCTCCGCGCTGGAATTTCCGATCCTGCTGGAGCTGAACAAGGGCGGGCTCGCCTCCCCGGCCTACGCCGATCCGAACAATCTGGACCGCTACGTGGACCTGCTCCTGAAAAAACACGCATAACGCGCATAAAAAAAGACCCATCCCGCAAATCCCGGATGGGTCTTTTCTTTATGGTTTTTTACTGGTCCGTTCCGCGGCGGATGCCTTCCACCGCCCAGAGCGCCCGCTTCACCTCAGGGCCACCCACGTAGCTGCCGTCGCCGTCCTCTGCAGTGACGCGGTGGCAGGGAATGAACAGGGCAATCGGATTTTTCACGCACGCATTCACCACGGCGCGGAACTTCCGGCGGAGGCCGGCCTTGTCCGCGATGGCCGAAGCGGTCACCGTCCGGCCGTAGGGAATCTGCATCACCGCCTGCCACACCTTCTGCTCCAGGTCCCCGCCCGGCGCAGCCAGCGGCAGGTCAAAGGTGCGCCGCGCCTTTTTGAAATATTCGTCCACTTCCTGCGCGGCCTTCACCAGAAGCGGTGTTTCCGGAGCCCGCAGGGGCGCCGTCACCCAGGCGCACTCCGTGATGCATCCCCGGAGCTCCCAGATGCAGAGCCGGCCTGCCGGCGTTTCAATGACACAGTGATCCACAGAACGCCTCCTATTCCTCAAACAGCGCCGCCGGACGGTGGGTGCGCTTCACACGGAACGAAGTGAGCTTCTGTCCCGTGGCGGCCATCATGTCCTCCACCGTGGCGGTGTTCGTCTTTTTCAGCGCTGCCCGCACGATATATTCGCAGGCTGCCGCATCGGCCAATGCCTGATGATGCTGGAAGGAAAAGCCCAGCAGGCCCGCCACCGTATTCAGGCGGTGATTTTCCATATCCTGCCAGAGCGCGCGGGAGAGCTTCACCGTACAGCCGTAGCGGAAATGCAGATCCGGCAGGTCATACCAGTCAAGCATCGCCCCCAGCACGCCCATATCGAAGGGCGCATTGTGGGCAAAGACCACGCGCCCCTCCAGCCGGGAGGCGATCTCCTCCCAGAAGGCGGGAAATTCCGGCTCCTCCTCCACCATTTCCGGACGGATGTGGTTCACCCGCATGCAGCCCTCGTCGAAAAGCATTTTCGGCGGTCGGATGAGGTGATACCACTCGTCTGTCACCCTGGTCCCGTCCGATACGACGATGCCCAGCGAGCACGCGCTGGCCCTCTCATAATTGGCCGTCTCGAAATCAATGGCTGCGTACCGCATTTCAGATTTCCGAGACGAATTCCGTGGTCCTGCTGTCGAGCCAGGCGGTCTCCGCGGTCCGGCCGAAAGAGTCCTTCATGCGGCGGGCCAGCTCATTGCGGACAGACATGGCCTTCCGCCGGGTGGCGCCGAAGCAGGGAAGCACCACGAGCACATTGCGGGTCTCCGGCACGACCGCGCCGGCCGTCCCTTCCTCGCAGAAGAAATGACGCACGGAGACGCCGCTCCCCATGGCGAAGAGGATCTCCTCCGCCTCCGGTGCCTGTTCCGCGCCGTTCCCATCGGTGAATGCGTCCCCTTCCTTTGCCCTGCGGAGCATGAGAGGCTCGCTCTCATCGCCCATGTCAAAGGCAAAGACAGGCAGGCGGAACTGCAGCTCCGCCCCGCGGGCGAGATCCCGCACGGGATTGATGCGCGGCAGCGCCGTGTCGCCGATGAGGCCCGTGACGCTTCCCGGACCGCGTTTTTCCGCCTGTCCGGCCAGCGCGGCCTGCTGCTCTGCGGCGATGTGCTCGCCCAGCTCCCGGATGACCCGCTCCATGGCAGGCACGCCCTCGGCGCCGAGCTTTTCCAGCACGTCCCGGTAGGAACGCACGCCGTGGTCAGAGGCCAGCGGCTTCAGCTTCATGAGGAGCCCCGCCTCGAGGCTCGCATGGCGCAGGAACGCTTCGATATCCCGGTCCTGCACGAGATTGTCGATGCCCTTCATCGCCACCAGTCCCGCATTGAAATCGGGAAACAATTCAAAAATGATCGGATCTATGGTGAATTTCATATGATTTCCTCCTGTCATTTCAGTATATTTCAAAGAAAAAAGACCGTCAAGAAAGGACGGTCCCGGGAACGGCCCCGCTCCGGGCCACAAAAAAAGCAGGTCCCGAAGGACCTGCGGCCGGCTCAGCGCTGGTGAAGTTCCCGATGATGATAGGGAGCGATGAGGCGGTAGAAGGAAAGGAGAGCCAGTGCATAGCCGGCCACCATGAGGCAGCCCATGGGGATGGCCGTATGGTCGCCCGCGATGCCTACCACCGGCATGCACGCGCCGCCGAGGATCATGGAGAAGAAGCCCAGCAGAGCGGAAGCGCTGCCTGCATTCTTGCCCTGCTTCGAGAGCGCCAGGGCGATGCTGGAGGCCCCCATGACGGACATGGGAACGATGGTGGTGAAGAGCACCGGCACGGTGTACCAGATGGGCGCATCGAGGAAGAAGCCTGCCAGGAGCAGGATGCTGCCGCCGACCGGCACGATGAGTGCCCATTTCAGCATGACCACGCCTTCCACGGCGCCGGCCATCTTCGCCGGCAGGGAGCCGAGGATCATGAGGCCCAGCCCGATGCTGCCGAAGATGAAGCTGAAGGTCTGGGCGGATACGCCGTATACATTCTGAAAGAGGAAGGACGATCCCGCCAGATAGGAGAAGAAGCTGCCGAATACGAAGCACTGTACGAGGCAGTGGCCGAGGAAATACCGATCGTGGAGCAGCTCGATGAAGCTGCCGAAGCTTCCGGCGATGCTGGGAATGCGCTTGTCCTTCGGAAGCGTTTCCTTATAGATGAGCGTAAAGATCGTGAGCAGCAGGCCGATGCCGGCGAGGACCGCAAAGACGCCGCGCCAGGGCATGAAGAGCAGGAGCTGTCCGCCGAAGACCGGGGCCAGCACCGGCGCCAGGCCGTGCACCATCATCAGGATGGCCAGGAATTTCATCAGCTCCGCACCGGAACGCACGTCACGGGCGATGGCACGGGAGATCACGATGCCGAAGGCGCCGCAGAAGCCCTGGGCGAACCGGAAAGCGAGAAACCAGTAAATGCTTTCTGCCAGGTAGCACGCGGTGGACATGAGGAAGAAGCCCACCATCCCCAGAAGGAGCGGGCCCTTCCGTCCGTACCGGTCCGCCAGCGGCCCGCCGGCCACCTGCCCGATGGCCATGCCGGCCATGGTCATGGTCAGCGTCAGCTGCGCCAGCGAGGCGGATACGCCGAAGTCCGCCTGGAGCTGAGGCAGCCCCGGCAGATACATATCCGTCGAAAGCGGCGACATTGCAGAAATCATTCCGAGAAATGCAAGCAAACACAGGTCTCCCATAAATTCCTCTCTTTCTTTTGAAAAAAAATAAAACACTGCCGTTCCGGCAGCATTTTTGAAAAAACGCAGACTTTTTTATAAGTTTGTGTCAGATATTATATACCTTTCCTGCTGACAATGCAAAAAGAAACGGCCTTTTTCCGGAAGAAAAAGAAAATGTCCGTTTTTTAGAAAAAAATCTTCTCACATCTTGACAGAAATGCATCCATCCGGTAGAATGCACTCATCACAACAATACAAGCGATGAACGAGACGAAAGCTGTTTATGAGAGCTGCAGAGAGCCGGTGGGCGGTGAAAACCGGTGCGGATGAACGGCGGACAATCACTCGGGAGCTTCTCTGCCGAAAGAAGGAGTAGGCGGAGCCGGCAGTCCCCGTTACGGACAGAGCACCAGGAAATATCCAGTGCCGTAGAGCATAATGCAGAGTGGTACCGCGCAAGCCGCCTCTGTCCGGGAAACCGGACGGAGGCGTTTTCTTTTGGAGACCAGGGCCCGGCCCTCCGAAGCGCAGCCGCCCGCCGGACATTTCCCGTGTTCCTGAGTATAGTACAGAGTGGTACCGCGCAAGTCGCCTCTGTCTGCCGTTGGGCAGGCGGAGGCTTTTTTGTACCCTCTTTTGGGATCAGGGGTCAGTTTTCAAAAGGAGGAAATCAATATGAACTGGAAAAAGGCATGGAAAGTATTCGGTGCGGCACTGCTCGTGACCGCAGCCTGCGCAGGACTGGCAGGGTGCGGCGGCGGAGATAAGGGCTCCGCCAGTGAAAAAACGGTCAAGCTCGGCTTCCTGAACGGAACCACCGGCGGCGTCGCCGCCTACGGCCTCGCGGAAAAGGAAGGCTTCGACATGGCCATTGAAGAACTGAATCAGAAGGGCGATTATCATTTCGAGGTGGAAATGGTCGATACCAAGGGCGTGGTCGCACAGGCTGTGGCAGCCGCCCAGAAGATGGTCTCCGGCAAGAAGCTCCTCGTGGTGGGACCGCTCATCTCCGGCGAATATAAAGCCGTCGCTCCCATCTTCGAGCAGGCGCACATCCCGCTCCTCGGCGCGGCGACCACCGCGGAAGGCCTGACCGACGGCGGCGAATATCTCTTCCGCAACTGCGTGCCGGAATCGCAAAATATCCCACAGACGGTGGAAAAGACTCACAAGCTGCTGGGCTACCGCACGGCGGCGCTGCTCTACTCCCACAATAACGAGCATCAGGTCTCCGCGTACAACATCTTCAAGGAATCCCTCGAAAAGGCCGGTGTGACCATCGTGGCCGACGAGACCTTCGCCGACAAGGACAGCGATTTCTCCGCCCAGCTCACGAAGATCCAGCACGCCAATCCCGACGTGGTCATCGTCGCAGGCTACTATCAGGAAGGAGCGCTCATCCTGAAGAAGATGCGCGAAATGGGCATGAACCAGCCCGTCCTCGGCGATAACGGCTTCGTTTCTCCCGAGCTCATCCGCATCGCCGGCGATGCAGCGGACAATGTGTACGTGTCCTGCATGTGGTCTGCGGACCGGGACAGCGCCCATACGAAGGAATTCGTGAAGAACTTCACCGCCAAATACGGCCATGAACCGGACAACTTCGCTGCCTGCGCCTATGATTCCGCCTACCTCGCCGCGGCGGCGGTGAAGCAGGCCGGCACCACCACGGACACGAAGAAGGTCCGCGATGCCCTCGCCTCCATGAAGGACTTCGACGGGGTCTGCGGCAAGATGACCTTCTCGAACAGCGGCGATCCCCAGGTGGATCTGGTCCTCCTCAAAATCGAAAACGGCCGCTACAATGCCGTCACCCTGTAATTTTGAAAAGCGCTCCGCTCCGGCGGGGCGTTTTTCTGTGCCCTTTTCCCCGCCGGGCACGCAAAAAACGCATCCCCCATCCGGGAGATGCGTTTTCTTTTTATTCCTGCTTATGGATCAGCCGAGGAATCCCCGCATATTCTGGGCTTCCACGATGCGCTTCAGCGCCAGCATGTACGCCGCGAGGCGATAGGTCACGTGGTATTCCTGACGGATGGCGTCCACGTCCTCATAGGACCGTCTCATGTTGTCCTTCAGACGGGCGTTGTATTCCTCCTCCGTCCAGTAGAGGCCGGTCTTGTTCTGCACCCATTCATAGTAGGAGCCGACGACGCCGCCCACATTGGACATGACGTCCGGCAGCACCTCGATGCCCTTGGCTTCAAAGTAATCGTCCGCTTCTTCCGTGGTCGGGCCGTTGGCGCCTTCGAGGATCACCTTGGCCTTGACCCCTTCCATGGTGCCTGCATGGAGCTGGTTTTCCAGCGCGGCCATGAAGAGTACGTCCACGGGGAGCTTCAGCAGCTCTTCATTGGGGATGACCGTCGCCCCTTCTTCCTCGTAGCCCTTGAGGGAGCGGCCGTGGGAATTGGCATAGACATAGGCCTTTTCCACATCGATGCCGTTCGGATTGTAGAGGGAGCCGTCGATATCGCCGATGGCGATGACCTTCACGCCCGCGCGGTGCATGAGGAGCGAGCCCACGCTGCCCACGTTGCCGAAGCCCTGCACGGCCAGCGTGAGGGAATCCATGGCGATGCCTTTCTTTTCGCACCAGGTCTCGAGGGTATAGGTGAGGCCGCGGCCGGTCGCTTCATTGCGGCCGAGGGAGCCGCCGGTGACGATGGGCTTGCCCGTGACGACGCCCGGGGTCCATTCGCCGGTGACGGCGCTGTATTCATCGGCGATCCACGCCATGATCTGCGCATTCGTATTCACGTCCGGCGCCGGTACATCCTTATCGGGGCCGATGAACGGAGCGATGCGGCGCACGTACGTGCGGGTGAGGCGCTGGAGCTCTCTCTGGGAAAGCTTCTTCGGGTCCACCTTGATGCCGCCCTTCGCGCCGCCGTAGGGGATATTGCCGATGGCGTTCTTGATGGACATCCATGCCGCCAGCGCCTTCACTTCGTTTTCATCCGAAGCGGGATGGAAGCGGATGCCCCCCTTCGCCGCGCCGCGGGCCGTGCTGTGCTGCACGCGGTAACCGGAAAAAACCTCCACATGTCCGTCATCCATGACGATAGGGAGGCTCACTGTGAGTTCCCTTTCGGGATACCGCACAAATTCATATTCATTTTTTGCCATGCCCAGCTTTTCCGCTGCCTTGTCCAGGACATGCAGCATGTTTTCATAGGGATTGTAATTGGCCATTGGTTTCACCTCTTCTGAAAATCAGGGGCCGGCAGGAGCATTCCTGTCCGTTGCCCGCATTTACTATATCACATTTTTACTCATGTTTGAATGATTTTTAGGTATACTATTTTCCCTTAAAAAATCCGGTTTTGAAACTTTTCCATATCCCCGCAATTTCCCCCGCCGGCAAAATATGGTACACTGTCAGAAACGAAAGGAGAACCATCCATGATCGCATCTGCTGTACTGCAAAGCTTCCTTGCCGTCGGCATTTTTTTCCTGCTTCTCATGCTCTGTGCTTCCAGAGAATTTTCACTGGAAAAAAGTCTGGCCGCCTCCGGCTTCTGGACGGCGCTCTTCCTTTTCTTCTGGCAGGAGCTGCTCCGCATCTGAAAAGAGCCGCTGCCGCTTATTGCATGACTGCCGGTTTTATGGTAGACTGCAATCAATTCACATCCGGAGATCCCGGAGTTTTCACAGAAAGGAAGGCCGCCCCCTATGGACGACCCTGACGGAGACCGAACCATCCCCGCCCGCTTCATAACGAACTATACAAAGGACACGACCTGCCCGCTTCCGGCGCGCAGGCTGTGTCCTTTTGTCGTGTTCCGGCCTGTCCCCTGTGCGTTCTGAAAGGAGAACTGATCACTTATGGACCCTCACCCCCGGCCCTGGCATGCCCTGTCACCCGAAGAAAGCTTCGCCGCCCTCGGCACCTCTGCCGCCGGCCTGTCTGATGCGGAAGCCGCCGCCCGTCTCAAAAGGGACGGCCCCAATGCGCTCCGCGCCCGCCCGCCGAAATCCCTCCTCGCCATGCTGAAGGAGCAGTGTACGGACCCGATGGTATTGATCCTCATCGGCGCCTCCCTCCTCTCCGCCTTTCTCGGCGAATGGACGGAGGCCGCGGTCATCGCCGCCATCGTCGCCCTGAACGCCGTCATCGGCGTCGTGCAGGAGCGGAAGGCCCAGACGGCCCTCGCCGCGCTGTCCCGCCTTTCCGCGCCGACGGCGCGCGTCCTCCGCGAGGGCGAGGAAAGCGTGATCCCTGCGGAGGCGCTCGTCGCCGGTGACATCGTATTCCTCCGGGACGGAGACCGGGTCCCTGCGGACCTCCGCCTGCTCGACGCGGCGCAGCTCCGCATCGAGGAGTCCTCTCTCACGGGCGAGTCTGTCCCCGCCGAAAAGGACACGGACGTGCTGCCGGACACCACCGTGCTGGCAGACCGCACCGACATGGCCTACGCGTCCTCCACGGTCGTCTACGGCCGCGGCACGGGCCTCGTGGTCGCCACAGGCATGGGGACCGAGGTGGGGCGCATCGCCGGACTCATCGAGGAGCAGGAAGAGACGGACACCCCGCTCAAGCGGAAGCTCACCGCCGCCGGAAAAGCCCTCACCCTCACCGGAGCCGCAGTGTGTATCCTCATCTTCGGTGCAGGCATGTTCTACGGCCGGCCCGTCCATGAGCAGCTTCTCACTGCCATTTCTCTCGCCATTTCCATCATCCCCGAAGGCCTCCCTGCGGCGGCCACCATCCTCATGACCCTCAGCGTACAGCGCATGGCCCGCCGCCACGCCCTCATCAAGAAGCTTCCTGCGGCGGAAACGCTGGGCAGCGCCTCCGTCATATGCAGCGACAAGACGGGCACGCTCACCATGAACCAGATGACCGTCACGGAAGTGGCCGTCTACGAGGACCTTCGTGCCGGCCGCTGCCGCACCGCCGAAGAGGCCGCTGCCTCCGGGAGCCGCACCTGCCGTGCTCTCGCCTGTGCATCGGCGCTCTGTAATGACGCCAGCCTGGACCCGGACCGCCCCGGCCATATCATCGGCGACCCCACGGAGGGCGCGCTCATCCATTTCGCCCGCGCCTTCGGCATCGCCCACGAATCGCTGGAAAAGGAACACCCCCGCCTCTTCGAGCAGCCCTTCGACTCGGACCGGAAGCGGATGACCACCGTCCACGAGATCGGCGGCCGCCTCCGGGCCCTCACGAAGGGCGCCGCGGACGAACTCACCGCGCTCTGCACCTCCCTCCGCACGGAGGACGGCGTGCGTCCCATGACCGATGAGGACCGGGCGCTCATCCGCCGCACCGCCGAGGCCATGTCCGCCCGGGCGCTCCGCGTGCTCGGCTTCGCCGAACGGCCTCTCTCCCGCCTTCCCGAAGAGGACGAAGATGTGGAGCAGGGCCTCACCTTCCTCGGACTGGCCGGCATGATCGACCCGCCCCGGGAGGAAGCGGCCGAAGCGGTCCGCACCTGCCGGGAAGCGGGCATCCGCACCGTCATGATCACCGGCGACCATCCCACCACCGCCCGGGCCATCGCCGAACGGCTGGGCATTTACACCGAAGGGAGCCGGCTCCTTACCGGCGCGGAGCTGGCGGAGATGACCGACGAGGCGCTGGACCGCATCGTACAGACCGTGTCCGTCTTTGCCCGCGTCTCCCCGGCGGACAAGCTCCGCATCATCCATTCCCTCCGCCGCTGCGGGGAAGTCACCGCCATGACCGGCGACGGCGTCAATGACGCCCCGGCGCTCAAGGCCGCCGACATCGGCGTCGCCATGGGCATCTCCGGCACAGACGTCGCCAAGGGCGCGGCCGACATGGTCCTCCTGGACGACCGGTTTGCCACCATCGTCCACGCCATCCGGGAAGGACGGCGGGGCTACCGGAATATCCAGAAGGTGATCCGCTTCCTCCTCACGGGCAACATCGCGGAGATCGCCACCCTCGCGGCGGCGACGCTCCTCAATCTTCCCGCCCCGCTCCTGGCAGTGCACATCCTCTGCGTGAACCTCGCCACGGCGACGCTCCCCGCGCTGGCCCTCGGCAATGACCCCGCCGATTCGGACGACATGAAGCGGCCCCCGGTGCGCGCGTCCACGCTCTTTGAAAAGCCCCTCCTCCGCGCGGTCATCCTGCAGGGCCTCTTCACGGCGACGCTCACCACCGGGGCCTACTGGCTCGGCGCCGCGGTGAGCTCCCACGAGGCGGGCCAGACCATGGCCTTCTCCGTCCTCGCCTTCTCCCAGCTTCTCCGCGCCTTCAGCCTCTCCTCCCGCCGCCCCGCGGAAGGAGCCCGCAATCTCTGGCTGCCTGCGGCGGCGGCCGTGTCGGCGCTCATCATGGCGGCGCTGCTCTTCCTCCCCTCCCTGCAGATCTCCTTCCGCACGGCAGACCTCTCCGCCCTCCAGTGGGCCGCCGTAGGCGGATTCACCCTCCTCTCCGCGCTTCCCGCACTGGCCGGCCGGCTTCTGCCCCGCCGCACCGCGGCCTGAGCGGCCTTCCTCTTTACCTCCCCTGCCCGGGGAGGTTTTTTCTTTGCAGAATATTTTTATATTTCATTGTTTGGTACCTTGCAATGCAAAGTACCATATGATATAGTAGAGCCATAAGAGATCAGGAAGCGTTCCTGCATCTTTCAGGAACCGCGGGCAGCAGGCCCGCATTGACAGAAAGGATCTCCCATGAATGTTCAGCTCAAAAAAGGAGTCATGGAAATCGTGGTCCTCTCCATGCTCCGGCGGAAAGAGTATTACGGATACGAGCTGGTCACAGACATTTCCAAATACATCGAAATGTCCGAGGGCACCATCTATCCGCTGCTCAACCGCTTCAGAAAAGACGGACTGGTCGAGACCTATCTCGCCGAGTCCCATAACGGACCGCCGCGAAAATACTACCGCATCACCGCCACCGGCCGGGAAGAATATGAAGAATCCGTCCGGGAATGGATACAGTTCACGAAGGCAGTGAAAAAGCTGCTGGAGGAAGGAGGTACCCCGAATGAATCGAACTGAATTTATGGACCTGCTCCGTTATTATTTCCGGCGGGTCAGTCCGTCGGAGCTGGCGGAGATTCTGTCCGATTATGAAGCGCACTTTGAAGAAGGAAAAAAGGCGGGCCTCTCGGAGGAGGAGATCTGCCGGGAACTGGGCAGCCCGAAGGCCGTCTATGAAATGTACCTCCACGAGGGCATGATCCACGAGCAGGAGGAAACCCAGGCCCCCGGCCGGGCGGAACAGCTCGCCGGACAGGCGGAGAAACTGGCCGGACAGGCCGGCCGCCTCGCCGGACAGACCCTGGACCGGGCGCAGAAGGCCTGGTCCGAGTCAGGCGCCCCGCGGCTCCCCGGTGTCCTCGGCTCCGCATCGGACCTGCTCATGAAACTTCTCTTCTGCGCCTGCTACGCCGCCGGATTCCTCCTCTTCGTGCTGACGCTCTTCGCGGTCTACTTCTTCTCGGGCATCCTCTTCCCCGGACTTTCGTGGATCACGCTGGGATTCTTCACCGGCTTCGGCGTATTCGCCTCGCTGGCGCTGCTCTTCACCGGCATGGAGATCCGCAAGGCCTATCTGTCCCGCCGGACGCCGCCCACCTCGGGCACACAGGAGCCCCACGGCGGCGAACCTGACGAGGCGGACGAAGAGGAAGCCGAAGAAGAGCCGGAGGCTCCGCAGAAACCTGAAATCCTTCCCGACGACGGGGACAAGCCTGCCGCTCCCGTCCTTCTGATTCCCGCAGCGGCAGGGAGAAAGTGAGGCCGTCATGAAAAAAATCGTCATCTGTATGATGCTCGCCGTCCTCTGTCTGGCCGGCAGCGCCGGCTCCTTCCTCCTTCTCGATGCCCCGCGGTACGGCGGCATGGCCTACCGCCAGATCTCCCGCATGGCCGACGGCTTCGACCGGGACGACAGAAAGAACGGTCCCGACCGCCGCATGCCCCGCGGCCACCACGACCGGGACAATGACCGCCGCCCGGCGGCCCCGGCTGACCGGCCTGTTCCGCCGCCGAGAGCGCCCGGCAATGCGCCGGCCCCCGCACCCGCTCCGGCACAGCCTGCACCCGGTGCGGCCCCCGCAGCCCCTGCTCCGGTACCGGCACCGGCTCCGGCTCCGGAAGCCCCGGCTGCTCCGTAATCTCACCCGATCCGTGCAGGACTTCCCCTGCCGCTGTTTACAGATAAAAGGAGAACCATCATGAAAAAGATCATCCTCTGCGCCGCCTTCGCCGCTGCCTGCGCTCTGTGCAGCACCGCCGTCGTCTCTGCCGCCGAACCGGCCGCGCCGGAAACGGTCGTCCCGCCGTCCCGTTCCTATATGGACAGTCTGATCCGTGCAGAACGGGCTCATAAAAAACCGGCGCCGCACAAGAAAAAAGCCCCCCGTCCGGCTCCGGTCTGCCCGGCGGCGGACATGCCTGCCCCGCCCGCAGATCCCCTGGCAGAACCGCCCGTTCCGCCGGATGATATCCGCCCGGTACCGCCGGCTCCGCCTGCTGATCTCCGGGAAGAACCGCCGGCACCTCCGGAGGATATCCGTCCGGATCGCCCGTTACCGCCCCGCGGTCTCCGCGGCAGACGGCCGGCTCCGCCGGCAGGCGTACGTCCTGACCGTCCCGTGCCGCCCCGCGGACTCCGTGAAGAACCCCCGGCTCCCTCGGAGGATGTCATCGCCGTCATCCCCGCAGCAGCTCCGGATGAGGAACCTCCGGCTCCGCCGCGCCGTCTCCGGGAAGAACCGCCGGCACCTCCGGAAGGCATCCGCCCGGATGCGCCGGTGCCGCCCCGCGGATACGGACTCCGTGAGGACCGTCCCGCGCCGCCCCATCTGCGCCGGGAGCGCCGCCACCACCATGCGCGCCGTGCGCCCCGCTATGACTGCCCCTTCGGCTATCATCACCGCCAGGCGGACTGCGCCTACTACCATGACGACCGCGGCTACTACCATCCCCACCGCCCGGCCGCCCGCTACTGATTTCCTGTTTCGGTAAAAGAGGAGGTTCATCATGAAAAAAGCACTGCTCGCAGCAGCTCTGGCCGCCGCCTTTCTCGGAGCGGGCGTCATGTCCGCCGAGGCCCGGCCCTGCCCCTACGGCGACGGCCCCCACAAATGGCACGACGGCTGCCCCTATTACAATAGCGATAACGGCAATTATACCGACTGCCCCTACGACCACGACGGCCACCACGGCCGCCATCACAGAAACCGCTGAGCGCGGCCGTCTGTATCCTCATTCCTTTCTTTCCTGAGAAAACGCCAGCCTGCCGGCCATCCCCTTTCCGGCGGGCCGGCGTTTTTCCGTGACCGGCCATTTCTTTAATAAACCTTATACATTTCTGCATTTCCTCGTGCATATTCCGCGCTACAGTAAGGACACCTGCCGGGCCGTGCTTACTTTGACAGGAAAATACGCTATAATAAGAGAAATACCCAGTTTATTAAGGAGTCCGCTCATGATTTCAATCGTAACCCCGGTGTATAATGAAGAAGACAATGTAGTTTATTTCCACGATGAAGTGACCCGCGTCATGAAGGAAGTCGGCATGGATTATGAGATTCTCTATGTCAACGACGGTTCCACGGACGACACGGAGAAAAAGCTCCGCATGCTCGCCGCCTCCGATCCTCATGTGCGGGCCCTTTCTTTTGCCCGGAATTTCGGCCATCAGATCGCCATCACCTGCGGCATGGATTTTGCCGACGGCGACGCGGTGATCACCATGGACGGCGACCTGCAGCATCCGCCGGCACTCATCCCGACGCTCATCCGCAAATGGCAGGAGGGCTGGGACATCGTCCAGGCCATCCGCACCGCCACGGAGGACGCGGGCCTCGTGAAGCGCTGCACCTCCGCCGGCTATTACGCATTCATCAATGCCATCTCGGAGAATCACATCCGTCCGGGCGGCTCTGACTTCCGCCTCATGGACCGGCGGGCCATCCTCACCTTCCGCCGCTTCCGCGAGCACAGCCGCTTCGTGCGCGGCATCATCGGAAGCATGGGGTATAAACAGACCACGGTGGAATACGTCGCGCCGGCGCGTCATGCAGGCGTGTCCAAATATTCCATGCGCAAGATGCTCCATCTCGCCATGGACGGCATCCTCACCAATTCCACCGTGCCCCTGCGCATGATCTTCTACGTGGGTCTTCTGTCGCTGGTGTTCGGATTCCTTCTCATCCTCTATGTCCTCGGCAGCTGGGCCCTCGGCTCCACCGTCCCCGGCTGGACCACCATGACGATCCTGCTGTCCCTCTTCGGCAGCCTCCAGCTCATGGGGCTGGGCATCACCGGCGAATACATCAGCCGCATTTTCCGGGAAACGCAGAACCGGCCGCTGTACTGGCTCTCCGGAGATACGGCGGACGACCCGGAAAGCCCGTACCGCAGGGCCCGGGATGACTGAATCAGGGAGAGCCTGCCGCTCTCCGGAAAGGAAATGCAATGGCAAACAAGGATTTTTTTGACAGCGAGCTCTTTCATGAGCTCGTCAATGATATGAAGGAAGAAGAGCGCTTCACCGCCACCTACCGCGTGGAAGCCGATGATTTCATGGACGCCCGGAAAAGAGCCGCGGCCATCGCCCGTGAGCAGACCGTAGAATGTCCGGAATCCCTCATCGAGGGCACCTGGATCGCCGAGCGCATCCTCGGCCACGTGGAGGACATCCGCAAGGCCCAGCCCGGGGTCTATTACGCCGTCATCTCCTATCTGCCCGAGGCCGTGGAGAGCGACTTCACGGAATTCCTCAATATGCTCTTCGGCAACGTGAGCCTCCTGCCGGGCATCCGCCTCATGTCCATCGAGCTGCCGGAAGCGATGGAAAGCACCTTCAACGGCCCGAAATTCGGACAGACCGGACTGCGCGAGCTCTGCGGCGTGCCCCGCGGCCCCATCCTCATGTCCGCCGTGAAGCCACTCGGCCGGAGCGCGGAGGAGCTGGCCCGCATGGCCGGGGAGCTGGCTCTCGGGGGCTGCCCCATCATCAAGGACGACCACAGCCTCTTCGATCAGCGCTGGGCCCCCTTCGCCGACCGGGTGCGCGCCATGGCGGACGCCGTGCATGACGCCAATGCCCAAACCGGCGGGCACTCCCTCTACGTGGCAAACTGCACCGCCGACAGCCTCCATTTCCTCGAACGGGCCTATCAGGCGGAGGAGCTCGGCGCCGACGGCATCATGGCCGCGCCGGGCCTCGTGGGATTCAGCATGGTAAAGGCGCTGGCGGACGCGCCGGACTTCCATCTCCCCATCTTCCTCCATCCCTGCTTCTCCGGCGGCTTCGTCCAGCACGAGGACACGGGCATTGCGCCGTACTGCTACTACGGCCAGCTGAGCCGCCTCGCCGGAGCCGATGCGGTCATCTTCACCAGCTTCGGCGGCCGCTTCGTCCACAGTGAGGAGGACTGCGCGCTCATCGCCGCCAGCCTCTCCACGCCAATGAATTATGTGAAGACCGCCTTCCCCGTGCCGAGCGGCGGCATGAAATGGCAGCTCTTCCCCCGCATGTGCCGCGTGTACGGGCCGAATTCCATTTTCCTCGTAGGGGGCGCGCTCCAGACCGAGGGGCCTGACCTGACGGCCAATACAAAATTCTTCCTGGAAAAGCTCCGCGAGGCTGTCTCGCAGCAGCGCTGGTAAAAGAAAACGGTTCCTTCGGGAGCCGTTTTTTTGATGCGCCCCGCCGGACCCATCCGGCCCGGCTATAGGAAAAATTTATGTGAAATATTTCCGGAGTCTATATTGTATATGGCATCCCCTTACTTTTTACGATTTACAGTAGTGAATTATCAAAGAATCATTTCCTATAGTTTTAATTTTTCGCTTATTCTCTTCACTGCGGAGGAAACGGCTGCCTGTCCGGTATCATACAGCCCATTTGACAGAGCCAGACAAAGTTTCTATAATACGTATTACAATTTCATTTTCTGCAAGGGCGCTGTTCCGTGTACGCACAGACGGCGCCTTTTGTTTTTTCCTCAAAAGTAAACAGCAAGCGACGGCGCCGGTATGCAGGTCATACACGGCGCCTTTTCATACAACTATCACTCAAAGGAGGAATCCCCATGAAACAGATCGATCTGAACAGCGACCTGGGCGAGAGCTTCGGCGCCTACACCATCGGCAATGACAGCGAGGTACTGCGCTGGGTGAGCTCCGCCAATATCGCCTGCGGCATGCACGCCGGCGATCCCTTCGTGATGCACCGGACGGTGCGGCTCGCTCTCGAGCGGGGCGCGGCCATCGGGGCGCATCCCGGGCTGATGGATCTTCCCGGATTCGGACGAAGAACCATCCCCACCAAGCCGGAAGAGGCCTATGACCTCGTGGCGTATCAGCTGGGCGCGCTCTCTGCCTTTGTGAAGGCGGAAGGAGGACGCCTCCAGCACGTGAAGCCCCACGGCGCGCTGTACAACATGGCCGCCAGGGACCCGGCTCTCGCGGAGGCCATCGCCGGCGCGGTGCACGATGTAGACCCGTCGCTCGTGCTCTACGGCCTCGCCGGAAGCTGCCTCATCCGCGCGGCGGAAAAGGCCGGACTGGCCTCGGCCAGTGAGGTCTTCGCGGACCGCACCTATCAGGATGACGGCTCGCTCACGCCGCGGTCGCAGCCCGGCGCCGTCCTCACCGACGACGAGGCCGCCATTTCCCAGGTGCTCCGGATGATCGGAGACGGCACCGTCATCTCCGTCTCGGGCAAAGAGGTGCCCGTCCGGGCCGACACGGTGTGCATCCACGGCGACAGCCCGAAGGCGCTCGAATTTGCCCGGCGCATCCGGGAACGGCTCACCGCCGAGGGCATCGAAATCATTTCCTTTATCGCACGGTAACTGACATTTTGTATACAGAGAGGGGGATCTCCCATGAAAAACCTTGACCTGAGCGTCCTTCTGGGCGCAGCATTCCTGATGGCCACCTCGTCTATCGGACCCGGCTTCCTTACACAGACCACCGTCTTTACACAGCAGCTCGCTGCCAGCTTCGGCTTCGTCATCCTCATCACCATCATCCTCGATATCGGCGCACAGCTCAATGTGTGGCGCGTCATCGGCATTTCCGGCAAACGCGGCCAGGATGTGGCCAATATGGTCCTCCCCGGACTGGGCTACTTCGTGGCGCTGCTCATCGTCATGGGCGGCCTCGGCTTCAACATCGGCAACATCGCCGGCGCCGGCATGGGCTTCAACGTGCTCTTCGGCATTGATACGGTGACCGGCGCCGTGATCAGCGCCATCGTGGCCATCTCCATCTTCATCGTGAAGGAAGCAGGCCGCATCATGGATAAATTCACCCAGGCCGCAGGCCTCGTGATGATCGTGCTCACCCTGTATGTGGCCGTCTCCTCCGCTCCGCCTGTGGGAGAAGCAGTGCTGAAGACCTTCGCTCCTGACACCATCGACCCGATGACCATCGTCACCATCGTCGGCGGCACCGTCGGCGGCTACATCACCTTCTCCGGCGGCCACCGCCTCATCGACGCCGGCATCACCGGCAAGGATGCGCTCCCGCAGATCTCCCGCAGCGCCGTCACCGGCATCTGCCTCACCGGCGTGATGCGCGTGCTCCTCTTCCTCGCCACCCTCGGCGTCATCAGCGCAGGGATGCAGCTGGACAGCTCCAATCCTCCCGCTTCCGTATTCCAGCTCGCTACGGGCAATGTTGGCTACAAGGTCTTCGGCGTCGTCATGTGGGCCGCTGCCATTTCCTCCGTTGTCGGCGCGGCATACACCTCTGTTTCCTTCATCCGTACCTTCAATAAATGGATCGACGCCAACTACCGCTGGTTCGTCATCGCCTTCATCGTTTTCTCCACCTTCGTCTTCGCTGTGGTCGGCCAGCCTGTAAAGACCCTCATCCTCGTCGGTACGCTGAACGGCCTCATCCTTCCCGTGACCCTGCTGGTCATGCTCGTGGCGGCTCACCGGAAATCCATCGTGGGCGACTACAAGCACCCTGTATGGATGACCATCTTCGGCGCCATCGTCGTAGCCATGACCGCTTACATGGGCGGGCTCACCCTGATGAACCAGCTCCCGAAGCTCTTCCAGTAAAAGGAGGACCGCACCTGTGGACCACGCATATACCATTCTGCCTCTCGGCGAAGCGGGTCTGCTCGTCCGGTTCGGCAGCGCCATCCGTCCGGATATCCACCGGTGCGTGAAGGCGCTCGCCGATCAGCTGGACCGGCACCCCTTCCCCGGCCTCATCGAGACCGTCATTTCCTATACCAGCCTGGCCGTCTATTATGACCCCTTCCGCGTCCGCCAGTCCGGCGGCCCGGCGAAAACGGCTTCCGCTTTTCAGAGCGTATCCCGCTTCCTGAAAGAGGAAGCCATTCCTCTGGCCGACACCGGCACAGGCGCCGCGGCCCGGACGGTGGAGATCCCCGTCTGCTACGGCGGGGAATGCGGCCCGGACCTTCCCTTCGTGGCCGAGCACTGCGGCCTCTCCGAGGAGGAGGTCATCCGCATCCATACCGGACCGGAATATCTGGTGTACATGATCGGCTTCTGCCCGGGCTTCCCCTATCTGGGGGGCATGGACAAGCGCATCGCCACGCCGCGCCGCCAGACGCCCCGTCTGGCCATTCCCGCACGGAGCATCGGCATCGCCGGCGAACAGACCGGCGGCTACCCCTTCTCCACGCCCGGCGGCTGGCAGATCATCGGGCGCACCCCGGAGGACCTCTTCCGTCCTGACCGGGAGGACGACCCCAGCCTCCTCCATGCAGGAGACATCGTCCGGTTCCGCGCCATTACCATGGAAGAATACCTTGCACAAAGGGGGGATGAAGCATGAGTCTTTCCATCATCCATCCCGGCCTGATGACCACCCTTCAGGACGGCGGCCGCTACGGCCGTCAGAAGATCGGCGTCATCCCGTCGGGCGCCATGGACATCTACTCCCTGCGCATGGCCAATATCCTCGTGGGCAATGACGAATACGAAGCGGCGCTGGAGATCACCCTCACCGGCCCCACCATCGAATTCACGTCGGACACGCTCATCGCCGTCGCGGGAGGCGACTTCCGCCCCATCATCGACGGACAGGCGGTGCCCATGCTCCGCCCTGTGGCCGTCAAGGCCGGGGCCATCCTCCGGTTCGGCCCGTGCCGCACGGGATGCCGCGCCTATCTGGCCGTCTCCGGCGGCTACGACGTGCCCGCCGTCATGGGGAGCCGCAGCACCTGCCTCAGCGCCGGCTTCGGCGGCTTCGAGGGTCGGGCCCTCAAAAAGGGAGACGTCCTCCCCACGCGGGAGCCCGGCGAATACGGCCAGAAAATGATGTACAGCCTGCTCTCGCAGGGGGCGCACTCCTTCAAGCAGGCAAAATGGCGCATCAGCCAGACCCACGTCACCGAGGAGCGCCTCCGGAAGCCCATCCGCGTCATGGCGGGCCTCCAGTACGACGCCTTCACCGACAAGGCCCGGTACGACTTCTTCAGCACTCCTTACCGCGTCACCACCCGGTCCGACCGGATGGGCTGCCGCCTCGAGGGCGCGAAGCTCCCGCTCCGGGCGCCGCTGGAAATGATCTCCGAGGCTGCCCCCTTCGGCACCGTACAGGTCCCGCCGGACGGCTCGCCCATCATCCTCATGGCGGATCACCAGACCACCGCAGGCTATCCCGTCATCGCCCAGGTGGCTCTCGTGGATACCGCCCGCGTGGCCCAGCTCCGGCCGGGCGACCAGATGGATTTCCGCCTCATCAGCCAGGCCGAGGCGGAGCAGCTCTACATCGAAATGGAGCAGTGCATGGAAAATATCAGGATTGCCGTGGCAGGCATGTTATAAAGGAGGAAGACCCTTGCTGTCCCTGAATGAAATCAAAGAACTGATGAAGCTCCTCGAAGCTTCTCCCCTTTCCAAAATAGAAATCGCCTACGATGACGGACACGTCCTCCTCGAAAAGGGCATGCCCGCTCCGGCGTCCGTCCCCGCTCCGGTCCCTGCGGCCGCAGCCGCACCGGAAGCGGCCCCCGCCGCGGAGGAGACGGAAACGATCACCGATATCACCGCGCCCATGGTGGGCACCTTCTACTGTGCCCCCGATCCCAAGGCCCCGCCCTTCGTGAAGGTCGGCTCCGTCGTCGCCCCCAATACGGTGGTGTGCGTCCTTGAAGCCATGAAGATCTTCTCCGAGGTGGAAGCCGAGGTGGAAGGAGAGATCACGGAAGTCCTCGTGAAAGACGGCGACTTCGTCGAATTCGGCCAGCCCCTCTTCCGCGTCAGGACCACCCGCGCCTGAGGGAGGCCCGCCATGTTTCGTAAAGTACTCATCGCGAACCGCGGCGAGATCGCCGCGCGCGTCATCCGCGCCTGTCATGAAATGGGCATCAGCACCGTCGCCGTCTTTTCCGAAGCGGACCGGGATTCCCTTCCGGTGCGCCTCGCCGACGAAGCGTGCTGCATCGGCCCCTCGCAGGCCAAGAAAAGCTATCTCGACATCGCCCGCATCATAGAGACCGCCCGCGCCTTCGGCGCCGACGCCATCCATCCCGGCTACGGCTTCCTCTCGGAAAACGCCGCCTTCGCCGATGCCTGCGCCAATTACGGCATCACCTTCATCGGCCCCTCGGGCGACGCCATCCGCCGCATGGGCGACAAGGCCATGGCCCGCAGCACCATGATCCAGGCAGGCGTTCCCGTCGTCCCCGGCACGGAAGGCCTCATCACCGACGAGGAGGAAGCGCGCCGCACGGCCCTCGCCATCGGCTGCCCCGTCCTCATCAAGGCCACCGCCGGCGGCGGCGGCAAGGGCATGCGCGTCGTGGAGGACCCGGAGGATCTCCCGGGCGCGCTCCGCCAGGCCTCTCAGGAAGCGGAACGCTCCTTCGGCAATCCCGGCGTCTATCTGGAAAAATACCTGCCCCGCTCCCGCCACGTGGAAATGCAGATCATGGCCGACAGCTGCGGCCACACCGTGTGGCTGGGCGAACGGGACTGCTCCACCCAGCGGCGTCATCAGAAGGTCATCGAGGAATCGCCCTCTCCCATCATGACGCCGGAGCTCCGCCGCCGCATGGGCGAAGCCGCCGTGTGCGCCGCGAAGGCCGTCAATTACTGCGGCGCCGGCACGGTGGAATTCATCGTCACCGACGACGGCCAGTTCTATTTCATGGAAATGAACACCCGCATCCAGGTGGAGCACCCTGTCACCGAAATGGTCACCGGCACCGATCTCGTAAAGGCGCAGATCCTCGCCGCGGCCGGGGAACCGCTCCCGTGGAGCCAGCAGGACATCCACCTCTCCGGCTGGGCCATCGAATGCCGCATCAATGCGGAGGACCCGCGGCACAACTTCATGCCCTGCCCGGGCACCCTCACCCGGTACACTCCGCCCTTCGGCCGGGGCATCCGCGTGGACAGCGCCATGTATCGGGGATGCGTCATCACCCCCTTCTACGACTCCATGATCGCCAAGCTCATCGTGTGGGCCCCCACCCGGAGCGAGGCCATTGACAAAATGGAAAAGGCCCTCTCCGATTTCCGCATCGAAGGGGTCGTCACCAATATTTCCTTACAGAAGAAGATCCTCCAGACGCCGCTCTTCCGCTCCGGCGATATGCACACCAGCGATCTGGAGGCCCATCTCGATTCCATTCTCAATTCCTGATTTCCGGAGGTGATTTTCATGGATCTTTCCAAAGCTTCTCCCGCTCCAGTGCGCGCCATGATCCGCACCGGCGAAATCACCGGACAGACCAGCGGCATGTGCGACGGCTATGCCCAGGCCAATCTGGCCATCCTGCCCAAGGACCTCGCCTTTGATTTTCTTCTTTTCACCCAGCGGAATAAAAAGCCCTGCCCCGTGCTCGACGTGACCGAGGCGGGCTCCCCCGTGCCGCGCCTCACCGCGCCCGGCGCGGACATCCGCACCGACATTCCCCGGTACCGCATCTACCGGAAGGGCGAGCTCACCGACGAGGTGACCGACATCTCCTCCTTCTGGCGGGACGATCTCGTGGCCTTCCTCCTCGGGTGCAGCTTCTCCTTCGAAGCGCCCATGATCGAGGCGGGCCTCGAGGTGCGGCACATCACGGACCATCACAATGTGCCCATGTACAAGACCAATATCGAATGCGTCCCCGCCGGCGTGTTCCACGGCCCCATGGTGGTCTCCATGCGTCCCATGAAGCCCGCCGACGCCATCCGCGCCGTGCAGATCACCACCCGCATGCCCTTCGTTCACGGCGCGCCCATCCATATCGGCGACCCCGAGGCCATCGGCATCCATGACATCGACAAGCCCGACTTCGGCGAACCCTCCGAGATCCGTCCCGGCGAAGTGCCCGTCTTCTGGGCGTGCGGCGTCACCCCGCAGGCCGTCGCCATGGCAGTCAAGCCGGAATTCATGATCACCCACGCGCCGGGCCATATGTTCATCACGGACATCCCGAACGCCAGCCTCGCCATCATGTGACAGGCCGTCCATACAAAAAAGACAGCTCTCATAAGAGCTGTCTTTTTATTTTTCTATTTATATAGAATTCACGCCTCTTCTTCGGCACAGCGGACGGCGAATCTTCTGCGGCGCATGTGGAGCCATGCAGCGAGAAGCCACGCGAAGGCCAGCAGGCCGGCGAAGATGTGGAGGGTCGTGCTGTAGCCGCCGGTGGCGCCCTTCATGACCGACAGGAGGAGCGGACCGGCAATGCCCGCCATGCCCCAGGCGGTGAGGACGACGCCGTGGATGGAGGACAGGTGGCGCACGCCGAAGAGATCGGACAGATAGGCCGGCATGCAGGAGAAGCCCCCGCCGTAGCAGCTGATGATGAAGAGCACCCACGCCGCAAAGGCCGTCGCATCCGACGTACCCGCGAGCTGCCAGAAGGCCACCACTTCAATGGTGAAGAAGAGGATGTATACCGCGCCGCGGCCGATCCAGTCGGAAATGGTGGACCAGAGGATGCGGCCGAGGCCGTTCACGATGCCGATGATGCCCACCAGAGAAGCCGCACCGGCGGGGCTCATATGGATGACTTCCTGCGCCATGGGCGATGCCACGGCAAGAAGACCGATGCCGCAGGTGATATTCGTGAAGAAGATCCACCAGAGGGCAATGAATTCCGGCGTGCGGATGGCTTCCCGGCGGGTGTACTGCTTCTGCGCCGTACCGCCTGCGTTGGAGGAGATCTCCTCCTTCATGACGGCGGACAGACCCTCCTTCAGTTCACCGGGCGCCGGCGGGGCCAGATACAGCGCGGATGCACACATCACCACCGCATAGGCCGCGGCCATGATGAGGAAATTTTCCGTGAGGCCGTATGCCGCGGTGAGGTGCTGCATCACCGGGCCCGCCACGAAGGCGGCGAAACCGAAGCCCATGATAGCCAGCCCGGTGGCAAAGCCGCGGTGCCGCGGGAACCATTTCACCAGCGTCGCCACCGGCGTGATGTACCCCACGCCGAGGCCGATGCCGCCAATGAAGCCGTAGAAGAGATAGAGCAGGGCAAGGCTCTTCATTTCCACCGCCCAGGCGGTGCCGGCCAGCCCGGTGCAGAAGAAGAGCGCCGACAGGAGCCCCGAGCGGCACGGCCCGAGCCGTTCCACGAAATGTCCGAGGAATCCTGCGGAGAGCCCGAGGAACAGAATGGCGATGGAGAAGGCCCAGGTGGCCTCCGGCAGAGACAGGCCCATGGTCTCCATCACGGGCCGCGTGAGCACGCTCCACGCATACACGCTCCCGATGGAGATATGGAGCCCCACCGCGGAGAGAGCGATCATCCAGCGATTTCTTTTCATAAAAAAATCCCCCTTTGCCTAATGCAAAAAGGGGCTCCGCCGGACGCGCCCGGCACAGAGTCCCTGCCCAGACGGTCGGCTTGCTTTCCGCAGGGGGCACACGTGGTCAATTCCACTATTCCGTCAGCGCCCGCTACGTTTCAATTGTGAATCAAGTATACCCGCTCCGTGCCGCTTCGTCAAGGCTGTCTTATTCCGTCACGGCGTAGGCCGCGGCGGGATTGCCCTGCAGGAGCGCGAGGGAGGTATTGATATAGAGGAGCACCCCGTCCTCCTCTGCGCGGAAAACGGTCCCGGGCTCGCCGAAAAGGTCGGTGGTATGGCCGAGAATATCTCCCCGGCGCACGAAGTCCCCCTGCCGGAGCGCAGTGCGCCAGCAGCTGTCCTCCTCTGCCATGACGTAATGGACGCGGCGCACCTCCCGGGGCGTCTCTCTCATGGGCTCCGCCCTCAGGCGGCCGCCGCGGAGCACGCCCGTATGCCGGAGGAGCCGCACCAGATCCCGGCGGAAAGCGGCCACGTCCTCCTCCCGGCAGAGGCCGTTTCCCCCTGTGCTCGATGAGAAGGGCGGGGACCCCCGCCGCGGCGGCGCTGTTGTACGCCCCGCCGCCGGCCGTGGATGGTACCATGTAGGGAACGTCCGCGCAGAGCGCGAGCTCCCGGGAGCGGCGGCTCACGTCCTCTCGGCACGCCCGGGAATAGTAGACGTGGGGGCAGAGGTCCTCATGGATATCGCCGCTGTGGCAGTCCGCGTAAAAATCGGCCCGGCGGATGAAATTCTCCATCAAAAAATAGGCCAGTCGCTCCGTGTAGGTCCCCTCCGGATCGCCGGGAAATTCCCGGTTCAGATTCTTTCCGTCCTCATCATTGCGCTCCGGCCGGCGCGCCCAGAAGGCGCCGGGATTGGACGCGTGAATGATCGTCATCCGCCCCGCGATGTCCTCCGGCGTGAGCGCCTCCGCCAGCTCCATAGAGGCCGCCATGGCCGGATATTCGCCGCCGTGGATGCCTGCGGTGATGAGAAAGGCCGGCCCCGGCTCCGCTCCGGTGATCTCCGTCATGGGCAGAAGGGTATGGCACCCCGGCACTGCGGCGAGACGGCGCCGCTTCCCTGCATTCGTCTGTGTCATGTGATACCTCCCGGTCATTCTTAATCGATTTCTATATCTATCCTAAATATTATTATGTTTATAAGTTTTTCATTTGTTTTACCTTAGAATATTATAATGTATTTTCTAATTTTATGCTATAATATTTTAAGAATTCATGAATTACTGCGGCCGCTGCCCTGTCTGGCTCCGGTCCGCCGCAGGCAGAACGGCCGGTCTCCTGCGGTCTCTCACAGCGCCGCGCATCTCCGTGCGGCATTTCAGAAAGGAGGAATGGATTTGCGTCTCCGCCTGCTCGGCAAATATGTCATCCAAACGGTCATCACCCTCACAGGCATCAGCTTCATCATGTTTGCCATCACCATGCTCGGTACGGAGGACCTGGCCCGGCAGATCATCACCGGCGCCGAGGACGCCGTGGTCTCTCAGGAACAGATCGACGCCGTGACGCGGGAGCTCGGCCTCGACCAGCCCTTCTTTGTGCAGTTCGGCCACTGGATGCTGAACGCCGTGCAGGGCAATCTGGGCTTCTCGTACATGGCGCGGAAGCCCGTGGTGGACAAGATCCTGGAAAGCCTCCCGGCGACCCTGTCGCTGGCGGCGCTCTCCCTTTTCCTGATGACGCTGCTCTCGCTGCCGCTGGGCATCCTGTCGGCGTATCACCGGAACCGTCTGCCCGATTTCCTCATCCGCGGCGTGACTTTTTTCGGCATCTCCATCCCCGGCTTCTGGCTGGGCCTGATGCTGCTGTGGTTCTTCGGGCTGAAACTGGGCCTTTTCCCCATCGTATCGAGCACCATCCGCTGGGATACGGTCTTTCTGCCGGCGCTCACGCTGGCCATCAGCATGACGGCGAAATATACCCGTCAGGTGCGGAGCGCCGTGCTGGAGGAGCTCGGACAGGACTATGTCATGGGCGCCCGCGCCCGCGGCATGAGCGAGCTCCGCATTCTTCTCCGGGAGGTCCTTCCCAATGCGCTCCTCCCGCTGGTCACGCTCTACGGGCTCTCCATCGGGAGCCTCCTCGGCGGCGCGGCAGTGGTGGAGATCGTATTCGGCTGGCAGGGCCTCGGCCTGCTGGCGGTGAAGGCCATCGAATACCGAGACATCCGCCTGCTGCAGGGGATCGTCGTCTGGATCGCCGGCATGTACATGCTCATCAATATGCTGGTGGATCTGTCCTATGCCCTGCTCGACCCCCGTCTCCGCCGGAAGGAGGTGCCCCATGAATGAGCTCATCCGCGGCCTCCGCACGAACCGGCAGTTCGCCGTCTTTACGGTTCTGGCGCTGCTGCTGCTCGGCGCGGCGGTCTTTGCGCCGCTTCTCACCTCGTACCATCCGATCGACGCGGATCTGAAAAACGCCTTTCTGCCCCCGTCGGCGGAGCATCTCTTCGGCACGGACAAGCTCGGCCGGGACTGCTTCTCCCGCGTCCTCTACGGCGCGCGGGCCTCGCTGGCCAGCGTCTTTCTTCTGGTGGGGCTGGTCTTTACGGTCGGCACGGCGCTGGGCGTCCTCTCAGGCTATCTCGGCGGGCGGACCGATGCAGTCATCATGCGTCTGGCAGACATTTTCATTTCCTTCCCCGGCGTGCTTCTGGCCATCGCCATCGCAGGCATCATCGGCGGCAGCATGATAAATGCCGTCCTCGCCCTGACCTGCGCCACCTGGCCCAAGTATGCCCGCCTCTCCCGGAGCCTCGTGCTCAAGGTGAAGCAGAATGAATACATCGCCGCGGCCCGGGTGAACGGCGGTACGCCCTTCCACATCCTCCGGCGGCACATCCTGCCGAATCTGCTGCCCCTTCTCATCATTACCGCCGCAGCCGATATCGGCGCGCTCATGCTCGAGCTGTCCGGGCTGTCCTTCCTCGGCTTCGGCACCCAGCCACCCGCGCCCGAATGGGGCGCCATGATCAGCGAGGGGCGGCAGCACCTCCAGACCGCGCCGTGGCTCATGATCTTCCCCGGCGCCGCCATCTTTATTTCCGTCGTGATCTTCAACCTCTGGGGCGACGCTCTCCGCGATGTGCTGGACCCCCGGGATGAGCAGGCCTGACAAGAAAGGAGCCCCTTCATGAATACCACCGTCAAACTGATGATTTCCGCCGCGCTCACCGGCGCGGCCCTTCTCGGCCTTTCCGGCTGCGGCGGCAAAGGAGCCCCCTCCGACACCCTCCGGGTGGGCGTCACCAATTTTGCAGACAGCCTCGAGCCCACCGACAATTATTTCGGCTGGGTGGTCGTGCGCTACGGCATCGGCGAGTGCCTCACCCGCTTCGACGAGCAGATGAAGCCCCAGCCGTTCCTCGCAGAGAGCTGGCGCGTCTCCGACGACGGCCTCACCTGGACCTTCCGCATCCGGGACGGCGTGGCCTTCTCCAACGGCCGGCCCCTGACCGCCGAAGCGGCGAAGGCCTCCATCGAGCGGGTCTTTGAAAAATCCGACCGGGCCACCACCTATTTCACCTACGATTCCATTGAGGCCAACGGACAGGACCTCACGATCCGCACGGCCATGCCCGTCCCCGGTCTTCCAGGCATTCTGGCGGACCCGCTGTTCCTCATCATCGACACCTCCGTCACGGACCGGGATTACCGGAAGGACGGCCCCGTCGCCACCGGCCCCTACGTCGTGAAATCCTTCTCCCGGTCCCACGCCTCCCTCGAGGCCAATCCCCATTACTGGGGTGGCGAGGTGCCCTTCCGGCATCTGGAGATCCCCTCCATCGACGATCCCAATACGCGGGCCCTCTCCCTCCAGTCCGGCGAGACCGACCTCATCGTAAACGTGAGCCCCGGCGACCTGCCTCTCTTCGAGGACAAGGGGAAATACACCATTTCCGAGATCTCCTCGCTCCGCTCCGTACTGGCCCGGTTCAATGTGGCCCCCGGCCATATCCTGAGCGACCAGCGGGTCCGGGACGCCCTCATTTCCGCCTGCGACCGCCGGACCTACGCCGACGTGCTGCTGAAGGGGACCTTCATCCCCGGCGGCCCGGCCGTGCCGCCCTCTCTGGACTACGGCTTCAATGAGCTGAAGGACCCCAATGCGTACGATCCGGAACGGGCCGCCCGGCTCCTTGAGGAGGCCGGCTGGAAGGACACCGACGGCGACGGCATCCGCGAAAAGGACGGACAGAAGCTGGAGCTGAACTACGTCTACTATTCCAGCCGCGCGGAGCTGCCTCTCTTTGCCGAGGCGACCCAGGCGGACGCCCGGAAGGTGGGCATCGACATCAAACTCCAGTCCGTGGACTACAATGTGCTGGACGGTATGTCCAAGCGGGGCGAATACGATCTGATCATTTCCAATATCCTCACCGCCAATACGGGCGATCCGGAGGTCTATCTCAACTGGTACTGGAAAACGAATGCAGACGGCCGCAATCCCCAGAACGGCTCCGGCTACAGCAATGCGGAATACGACGCGCTCTCCGATGCGCTCGCCGTGGAATTCGACCCGGCCCGCCGGCGCGACCTGATCATCCGCATGCAGCAGATCCTCCTCGACGACGGCGCGGCCATCATCTACGGCTATCCCAAGACCAATATGGTCTTCAGCAGCCGCATCGAAGGGGCGCGCATCCTGCCGGCGGATTACTACTGGATCACGAAGGACATCCGCCCCGCCGGTCTCTGACCGCGCATTTCCCTTATAAAAGGAGGACTCCATGCTTCTTGAAGTGAAACAGCTGGGCATCGCCTACGGAAGGCGGCCCCCGGTCGTGCGGGACGTGTCCTTCACGCTCGACGCGGGCGAGGTGCTCGCCATCGTGGGCGAATCGGGCTCCGGCAAGACCACCATCATCCGGTCCATCATGCACATCCTGCCCGGCGGCGGCCACATCGCGGAGGGAACGGTTTTCTTTCAGGGCGAGGACACCCGGGCCCAGTCGCCGGCCAGACACCGCGAACTATGCGGGCCGGACGTGGCCATGATCTTTCAGGACTGCGGCGCCATGATGAATCCCATCCGCTCCATCGGCCGCCAGTTCCGGGACTATCTCTCCATCCACGGCGTGAAGAACCCCGCCGAAGCGCACGCCCTCATGACGTCCATGCTCGCCATGGTGCGCCTCCCCGACCCGGAGCGCATCCTGAAAAGCTACCCCTTCGAGCTCTCCGGCGGCATGCGCCAGCGCGTGGGCATCGCCTTCGCCATGGCGCTCCGGCCGAAGCTCCTCCTCGCCGACGAGCCCACCAGCGCTCTCGACGTGACCACCCAGGCGCAGATCGTGAAGGAAATGATGGACGCCGCCCGCTCCGTGAATACGGCGATCCTCATCGTCACCCACAATCTGGGCGTCGCCGCCTACATGGCCGACCGCATCCTCGTCATGAAGGACGGCCGCCCTGTGGAATACGGCCCCGCCGAGGACGTCATCTACCGGCCGCAGACCGATTACACCCGCCGGCTCCTCGCGGCCGTGCCCGGACCGGGAGGCCTGTCATGAACGAAGAGATCCTCCGTATGGAACACATCACCAAGCGGTTTCCCCTCGGGGGCGGCCGCACGCTCACCGCCGTGGACGATATCACCTTTTCTGTCCGCCGCGGCGAGACCCTCGGCATCGTGGGCGAGTCCGGCTCGGGGAAATCGACGCTCGCCCGCATCCTGACCCGCCTCGAGGTGCCCACCGCAGGACGCATTCTCTTCCGCGGGGAGGACGTGACCGCGCTCTCCGGCGAGGCGCTCCGCCAGCACCGGCGCTCGGTCCAGATGGTCTTTCAGGACCCGTCCACCGCGCTCGACCCGAAGCTCCGCGTCCGGGACATCCTCTGCGAGCCCCTCCTGAATTTCGGACTGATCCGCTCCCGGGACGTGCCGGATAAAGCGCGGGAGCTGCTCCGCCTCGTCGATCTGCCGGAGGACTTCGCCGGCCGCTACCCGCACCACATGTCCGGCGGCCAGCGCCAGCGCGTGGCCATCGCCCGGGCGCTCGCCCTCGAGCCGGAGCTCATCATCCTCGATGAAGCCACGTCCGCGCTGGACGTCTCCGTGCAGGCCCATATCATCGCCCTGCTGCGGACGCTTCAGCAGGAAAAGCACCTCGCCTACCTCTTCATCTGCCACGATCTCTATCTGGCCGACCAGTTCTGCGACCGCATCCTCGTCATGAAGCAGGGCCGGGAGGTGGAGACCATCCGCGGCCTCCGGGAAGCGAAGTCCCCCTATGCGCAGAAGCTCATCGCCTCCGTCTTTTCCGTGGAAGAAGGAAAAAACAAGATCCTGCCGCCGGAGCTCTTTCAGTGACGGCACAAAAAAAAGAACGCCCGCAGGCGTTCTTTTTTGCTGCTCAGAATTTGTACACGAGGGACAGCTCCCATGCATCGGACAGCTCCTTCGAGCCGCTGCCCTCCGGCGTATACGCGAAAGCCCACTCCCCGTGGAGCATCACGTTCGGCATGAGCGTCACCGTTCCCGTGGCGAGCCAGAAATGGCCGTCCTGCAGGAACACCGAATCGTCGATATCGAGGCCGGACATATACTGATGATACAGCCCCTTCTCCACATCGTAGTATCCCACGTCGACGCCGAAGGAGCCCGGCTTCTTCCGGTCCGCCGTGCCGTAGCCCGCGCCGGCCGCCCAGATCCGCGGCTCGCCCGGTCCCTTCGTGTCCCGGTAATAATCGCCGAACACGCGGAAATCCCCCACGGGGATCGTAAGATTGCCGCCGATCACATTGGCGGAGCGCCGGCTGCCGTCCTCCATGAAGCCGGCAGTGCGGAAATAGTCCACGCCGAGCTGCGCCCCGTGGAGATCCGTCTTTGCCTGCGCATAGAAGGCATCCACCTTATGGAAGGTCCCGGTGGGGTCCGCCGGAATGGCGTCGCTGAAGCGCCCGAAGCCGAACCGGAGGGAGCTGTCCGCCCCCAGAGCCAGCTGCCCCTCCGCGCCGTCGAAGGCGCTTCCCTGGAGCCAGGTGGCCTGCGTGCCCATGTCCAGCTCATACCGGCCGAGCACGACCGCCGCGTCGCCGAAATCGTGGCGCACATTCAGGCGGTCCATTCTGACCTTTCCGCCGCTGTCCTTCTTGAAATTCACATTGCCCGAGGAAAAACGGCCCGTCACGGTGGTGTTGTCATTCACCGCTCCCTGCGCCGTGATGCGCACCCGGCCGTCCCAGGTGCTTTTGCCCCGGGTATCCTCCTTGTAGCGCATCCGGGAATCGCCCGACCAGGAGATCTGCCCGGTCTTTCTCTCCAGCTCCGCCACGGCGACGCCCAGACTGTCCAGCTCCTCCGCGTACTCCGCCGCAAGCCGGTCGATCAGGGCGCGCTCCTCCGCGCCGTACTGCTCCTCCTTCGCCATGAGCCGGGCCGTGATCTGCGCCATCTCGTAGCGGGTGATCGCCTGCTCTCCCCGGAACGTGCCGTCCGGATAGCCTTCCACGAGCCCCCTGTCAGACAGCGTGCTCACCGCCTGATACGCCCAGCTGTCCGCCGGCACATCCCGGAAGGGATTGGCAGCAGAAGCCGTCCCGCCCGCAGCCAGCGCCGCGGCGACCATAAACCACAGTTTTTTCATATCCATCTCCTTTCTTTCCGGCCGCCGGTTCCGGCCATTCCGGCCCGTCAGCCCCTTTCCCTGCGGGCTGCCCTGCGGCCTTGTTCTGATTGTATCAGCGTCTCCCCCCGCTATCAATCCGCCTCCGGCCCCGCTTTCCCCGCGCTTCACGGCAGAAGCATTTCTTTCATAATTTTCTAAATTTTTATTTCTTATTTTCTCATAAAGAAAGAAGTGCCGCTCATGGATATCCGTGAAAAATCAGGCAGGACCGGCGCTTTCCCCGATCCTGCCATCCCCGGCGGAAAAACGCCGTCTGCCCGTTATAAGAGTTACAGCGGTCCATGTCCTGTCACCGCGTCCCTGTTATGAATTAAATTTTCCTAAATTCCGCCGGCGCGCAGGCGCGAAAAAACCGGCCGCCGAAGCAGCCGGTCTGTATCATTTTTACCGTACCTTCCGGAACCGGACGGGCGCCACCTTCGGCTCCAGCATCAGGGTGAAGCCGCCGATCTTTCCGTCTGCCTCGGCGAAGAAGGTGAGCGGCAGGGTGTAGAGGTCGGTGTCCTCCTTGATGCCTTCCACGCGGAAGGTGTCGTAGTGGACGTGGGTGAGAGGCAGCCCCGCCACGGCCCGTTCGTCCAGCACGAGGCGGCCCGCCTCCTCCCGCACGCGGAAGAGGCCGTAGCCGGGATTTTCGTAGACGCCGGCGTAGTCCGCTGCGGGATGGGAGGGCGCCGTGCCGGGAATGGTCTCTGCGGGCATGTAGTCGTGCTCCAGATGGTGGTACATATCCTCCGGCGCATGGTCCCGCTTTTTTTCCGTATAGACCGCGTACCAGTCGTCCTCCGGCCGCCCGGTGAAGGCGTCCAGCAGATAGCCCTGCACGGCGAAGATGAAGGGATTGTCCGGGGCGTGGAGATTCTGGAGATACACCGCGCCCTTCCCCGAGCCGGGGAGATAGAACTGGAACGCGCTGTACCCTTCGATCTTTCCAGTGTGCTGCTGCACGATGTGGCCGTGGTATTCCATGACGCGCCATCCCAGCCCGTAGCCGAGGGAGCGGCCGCCGCGCACGTGGGGATAGTCCATGAGGATCTGCGGCGTGTGCATGTCGAGGAAGCGGGACGGCGTGAGCAGCGCCCGGTCCCCGGCCATTCCGCCGCGGATGTGGAAGGCAAGCCATTTCGCCATGTCCCAGGCGGTGCTCATCACGGAGCCGCACGGCCCGGCCATGTCGATATTCCAGCGGGCCATGCGGCGCAGGCCCTCCTGCCACCGGTAGGGCACGGCCAGATCGGTCTCTTTTTCCGCGCCGCCCATAAGGCAGTAGGTGTGGGTCATGCCGAGAGGCTCGAAGATCTCCTCCCAGAGGATGTCCTCCCATTTCCGGCCCGTCACGGCTTCCATCACGCCCCCGGCGGCGGCGTACATGGTATTGCTGTACTGCGCCACCGTGCGGAACGGCGCGTTCGGCTCCAGATATTTCAGGCGGCGGAGGAAGTCCGTGCGGGAAATGCTGTTGTCCGGCCAGGCGCCGTCATGGCCGGCGACGCCCGTGCGGTGGCACAGGAGGTCCCGGAGCGTCACCATGGCGGAGGCGTGCTCGTCCCACAGGGCAAAGCCCGGCACGTAGGAGGCGATGGGCGCGTCGATATCCAGCACTCCCTTGTCGGCCAGACGGAGCGCCGCGCAGGCGGTCATGGATTTCGAGCAGGAGCCTATGCCGGAGACGGTATTCCCGTCAAAGGCCGCACCGGCTTCCACGTCGCGCAGGCCGAAATGCAGATAATAGGTGTCATCGCCGTCGATGACGGCCATGGCGCATCCGGGGATGCTGTAATAGCCCATCATGCGTTCGATGAGCCGCTTCAGTCCGTTCAATTCATCGGTTGTCATGGCATCCCCTCCTCACAGCGATTCCGCCGGGTCTTCCAGGAGGCGGAAGGGCTTGCCGATCATGGGCACAGCCTCGATGAGCTCCCGGGTGTACTTCTCGGAGGGCGCTGTGAGGATGCGGTCGGACGGCCCCATTTCCACCACCTCGCCGCGGCGCATGACCACGGTCTGGTCGGAGATGTATTTCACCACCGCCAGATTGTGGGAAATGAACAGATAGGTGAGGTGCAGCTTCTCCCGCAGGTCCGTGAGGATATTGAGCACCTGCGCCTGTACGGACACGTCCAGCGCGGAGGTCGGTTCGTCCAGAATGAGGATCTCCGGCTCGGTCATGAGCGCCCGGGCGATGGAAATGCGCTGGCGCTGCCCGCCGGAAAATTCGTGGGGATACCGGGCGAGCGCTCCTGGCTGGAGGCCTACCATGTGGAGAAGCGTTTCCGCCCTCTCCCGGATCTCCGCCTCGCTGTGGCCGCCGAGGACGCGCATCGGCTCAGCCACGATCTGACCGATGGTCATGCGTGGGGACAGCGAGGAGTACGGGTCCTGGAATACGATCTGGATGCGCCGGCGGAGCGGCCGGAGCTCCTCTTCCTTCAGATGGGTGATGTCCTTGCCGTCGAGGCGGATGGTGCCTGACGTGGGCTCCTCCAGACGGACGATGAGATTGGCCAGCGTGGATTTCCCGCAGCCGGACTCGCCCACGATGCCGATGGATTCTCCTTTATGAATGGTGAGGGACACGCCGTTCAGGGCGTGCACCTCCTTCACCTTGCCGAAAAAGCCGCGGGTGCGGAAAGTTTTCGTCAGATTTTCGATCTCAAGCAGTGCGCTCATGCTTCATCCCCCTTTCCCCACGCATTGCCGGCGGAGGAGACCGCCGTTTCCCAGTTGTGGCAGTATACCAGATGGCCGCTGCCGGTGACGGTATCCGCCGGCGGACGGGTGCGGCAGATCTCTGTCGCATAGGGGCAGCGCGGCGCGAAGCGGCACCCCGCCATGGGCTCGGACGGATCGGGCACGATCCCCGGGATGGCGAAGAGCTTATCCCCTGCGGCGGCGGACACGGTGAATTTCGGCACCGCTGCCATGAGGGCTCTCGTGTAGGGATGCTCCGGCTGGCTGAATACGTCTGCCGCGGCTCCCGATTCCACGATGTGCCCGGAGTACATCACCGCCACATTGTCGCAGATCTGGGAAATGACGCCCAGATCATGGGAAATGAAGATGACGGCCGTACCGAGCCGGCGGCAGGCCTCGCGCACGAGGTAGAGGATCTTCGCCTGTACCGTCACGTCCAGCGCCGTGGTGGGCTCGTCGGCGATGAGGAGCTTCGGCCGGCAGGAGAGCGCGATGCCGATCATCACGCGCTGGCGCATGCCGCCGGACAGCTCGTAGGGATAGCACCGGAGCACGTCCGCTGCCTGCCGGATATGGACGGAGGTGAGCATGTCCTCCGCCTTTTTCATGGCCTCGGACCGGCTGATCTTCTGGTGCGTCATGAGCACGTCCGTCATCTGCCGGCCGATGGTGAATACCGGATTGAGGCAGGTCATGGGCTCCTGGAAGATCATGGAGATGTCCCGGCCGCGGATGGCCTGCATTTCTTTTTCGCTCTTTTCGGTGAGCTCCTCCCCGCAGAAGCGGATGGAGCCGCCGATCTTCTCCCGGCCTCCGCCGGGAAGCAGTCTCGTCACAGCGAAGGCTGTCATGGACTTGCCGCTGCCCGATTCGCCTACGAGGCCGAGGATCTGCCCGGGTGCCACATCAAGAGACACATCGTGCAGAATGGAAACCATCCCTTTCTTCACCGGAAGAGAGAGGGACAGATGTCTGATGGAGAGTATCGGTTCCATAAGCCCTCACTTTCTCGACCGGGGGTCCAGGATGTCCCGGATGCCGTCGCCGATCAGATTGAATCCCATAATGGTGATCAGGATGGACAGGCCCGGGAAGGCCGCGTACCACCACTGGTCGATCGCATAGACGCGCGCCGTGGAGATCATGGCGCCCCATTCCGGCGTCGGCGGCTGGGCCCCGAGGCCGATGAAGCTCATGGACGACGCGATGAGGATGGCATCGCCGATGCCGAGGGTCATCTGCACCATGAGAGGCGTGAGGCAGTTCGGCACGATGTGCCGCGCCACGATCCAGAAGGGCTTTTCACCGAAGGTGCGCGCCGCCCGGACGTACTGCTGCTCCTTCTGCACCAGCACCTGCCCGCGCATGAGCCGGGTGTACATGGGGATGCGCACGATGATGACCGCGAGCATCGTATTGAGAAGCCCCGGGCCCATCGCTGCGGTCAGCGCGAGCGCCAGCACCATGGACGGGAAGGCCAGGATCATATCCGTCACGGCCATGACCGCCTGATCGATCTTGCCGCCGAAGTAGCCGGAGAGGCTGCCGAGAACGACGCCGATGGCCGCCGATACGGCGACGATGATGACGCCTACGGCGATGGAAATGCGCGCGCCGTACATCACGCGGGACAGGATATCCCGTCCCATTTCATCCGTTCCGAAGGGATGGGCGCTGCTCGGCCCCTGAAGCCGCGCGGGGATATCCATGAGGTTCGGGTCGTAGGGCGCCAGCACCGGAGCGAGAAGCCCCACGAGCACCACCAGCCCCACGATGATAAAGCCCGTGAGAGTGAGCTTGTTCCGGAGGGCGATCTCCCAGATCTCCTTCCATCGGGAAGGACGTACTGCTGCTGCTGTTTCGTTCATTGCTCTCCCCCCTCCCGGACCTGCGGATTCAGGATGCCGTATACGATATCCACCGCGGTATTAATCAGTACATAGCCGAAGGAGATCACCAGCGTGAAGCCCATGATCGCCGGGAAATCCAGGAAGGAGATGGAGTCCATCACGTATTTCCCCATGCCCGGCCAGGCGAAGATGGTCTCCGTAATGACCGCGCCGCCGAGGAGTTCCCCGATGGTGAGGCCCGTGAGGGTCACCGTGGGGATGAGCGCGTTTTTCAGCGCGTAGGTGTAGATGATGGTCCGGCGGGGAATGCCGCAGGCCCGGGCCGTGCGGATGTAGTCCTGCTCGAGCACATCGATCATGCTGGAGCGGACCTGCCGGGCGATGATGGCCAGCTGTACATAGGCCAGGCACAGCGCCGGCAGGATGAGGTGATGGATGGCGGAGAGCACCACGTCCATATTGCCCGCCAGCAGCCCGTCGATGATGTAGAGTCCGGTCACGTGAGGCGGCGGCGAAAGGAAGGCGTCCAGCCGTCCCGAAGCGGGGAAGATCGGAAAGACTTTATAAAAGAGGATGAGCGCGATGATGCCGGACCAGAAGAGCGGCATGGAGACGCCCACCAGAGAGATGATGCGGCTCACATGGTCCACCCATTTGTCACGGTGCACCGCCGAGGCCACACCGAGGATGATGCCGAACACCACGGCGATGAGCATCGCCGCCAGCGTCAGCTCCAGCGTGGCAGGGAAGTATTTCGCCAGCTCCTCCGACACGGGCATCTGTGTCCGGATGGAAATGCCCATATCCCCGTGGAAGAGGCCGGTCATATACTGGATGTACTGCGTCCAGATCGGCTGATCCAGTCCGAGAGACGCCCGCGCCGCCGCCAGCGTTTCCGGAGACGCATGAGGCCCCACCAGCATCCGCGCCGGGTCGCCGGGGATCACGTGGGAGATACAGAACGTCACCACGGACACCCCGAAGAAGACCAGCACCAGATGGATGAGCCTTCGCAAAAGAAACTGCATGGAAATCATAAAAAACTATCCCCCTAACTCCACAGAAGAAATGACAAAAGCAGGGAACGCCGTTTCCCGTCGCTCCCTGGTTCTGTAAAACCACTGCCGTCCCGTTCGTCACACAGGACGTTTTATTTCTTGCTCATGTGCTCGAAGTCATACATCGAATCGAGCATCGGATTGTACGCAAAGCCTTCGATATTCGACCGCATCGGTGTGAGAACGTTCATCTGGAAGAGGAAGAGGTACGGCGCATCGTCCAGCACCATCTTCTGTGCCTGTCCGTAGAGATCGGTGCGGGCCTTCTGGTCGGTGATCCCTTCGGCCTGTCTCAGGATGCTGTCCACCGCATCGTTCTTGTAGAACGACCGGTTCCCTGCGAGGCCCCAGTACCCCGAATCGAACCAGTAGCTCATGAAGAACTGCGGGTCGGCGTAGTCCGGGCTCCAGGTGCCGAGCGCCAGATCGAAGTCGCCTTTGTCTACCCGTTCACGGAAGGCCGCCCATGCGGTCTTTTCCAGCTTGAGGTTGATGCCCAGTTCCTTCATATTGTTCTGGAGCATCAGCGCTTCCACTTCGTTGAAAGGCTGGTTGTCCGAATAGAGGAGGGTCAGCTCCGTGGTGCCTGCGCCGGAGGACTGGGCCAGCAGCTCCTTCGCCTTCGTCAGATCCTGCTTGTATCCGGTGATGCTGCTGTCGCGGCCCCACAGGCCGTCCGGGATCGGGGTCACCAGCTGCTTGCCGTAGCCCTTGACAGCGCCTTCCACCATGCCGTCGTAGTCAACCGCATAGGAGAGAGCCTGACGGAAGAGCTTGTCGTTCATGGGGGACTTCTGGTTGTTCATGTAGACCACGCTGGCCACCAGAGAGGGGTCCTCGTAGATGTGGATGTCCGGATTGCTCTTCATCTGCTCGATCTGATCCAGCGGCAGGCCCTGTGCGATATCCAGATCGCCCTTTTCCAGCTGCAGCCGCTGTGCGGACGGGTCCTTCACCACATTGAACACCACGTGTTCGATGGCGGGCTTCTTGCCGCTGTAATTCGGGTTCAGCTCGAGGGTGATCTTCTGGCCCGGTACGATCTCCTTCAGCTCGTACGCGCCGGAGCCCATAGTGTGGGTCGCCAGATAGTTCGAGCCGCGGTCGCCGTTCTCCTCATGCTCCATAACCTTCGGATTCACGATGCCCGCGCCGTTCACAGCCAGGCTCGACAGGAACGGAGCGAAAGGACGGTCCAGGGTGATGACTACCGTTTCCGGATCAGGCGCTTCGATGGACTTCACCATCTTGAAATATTCCGACGGGCCCTTGCCGATGGCGATGGTCCGTTCCATGGAGAATTTTACCGCCGCAGCGTCTACCGGAGTGCCGTCGGAGAATTTGTGGCCCGGGTCCAGCTTGAAGGTCCATACGAGGCCGTCGTCCGATACGGTCCAGGACTTCGCCAGAGAGCCTTCCACTTCCGTGCTGGCCTTGCCGTTTTCCACTTTATAGCGCACCAGTCTCTCGTAGGCCGGATAGGTCACCTGCCAGTGCTTGTTGTCCATGGTCACCGCCGGGTCCAGAGATCCCAGATCCACGCTGATGCCTACCGCCATGGTATTTTTCGGTATATTGCTGCCCGAGCCGCCGGAGCTGGAGCTTCCTCCGCCGCATCCTGCCGCTGTAAGGACAGTCAGTCCGAGAAGAACGGCCGCTGCCAGTTTTTTCATCATCAATTCCCCCTTCCAAGAGAAAAGGCGTTCCAGCCAAAGCCTTCGCTTTTCTGAAACGCCTTTGTTTTTTGAACTTGTTCGTTATTATACCGTAATTTGCTTTACTGCGATAGAGAGCCGGCGCATAGATTCTGGCTATGGCCGCTATGCGTCAGCGCATAGAAAAAGCAGAGAGCATGGCTCCCTGCTTTCTCTTACAGCGTATACTGGTAGTCCTCTTTCAGGGTATGGATGGCGCCCTTGTCTCCGCGGAGCGCCGCCTTGATGAGCCAGGACATGGCGAGCTTCTCGTCCTTCTCGATGCCCTCACCCTTCTCATAGGCGTAGCCCAGACGGGCCATGGCAAAGGGCTCGCCCGCCTCCGCGGCGGAGCGGTAGCAGGCCACGGCCTTCTGAATATCCGCCTCCGTGCCGATGCCCGCCTCCCAGCAGAGGCCAAGCGACGCCCGCGCCCGGGGCAGGCCGTGCCGGTCCGCCCGCTGGAAGCACCGGAAAGCCCGCTCTCCGTGGCCGGGCCGGCGGTCCCGTGCGCGGTAGGTCTCGCCGAGGAGCAGGAAGGCTTCCTCATTGCCGAGGGCCTCTGCTTCCTCCGCCATGGCGAAGGCCTTCTCGTCATCGGTCCGTCCCGCGTCGCCCGAGGCGTATTCCGAGGCGGTCACCGACAGGAACGTGCGGAGCGTGGCCTTTCCGTCCTCCGTGCCGGCTTCTGCGCCCTTCCGTATCCAGGCCTCTGCTTTTTCCAGATCCTTCGGAACGGAATCCCCCTGGGCGTAGAAGAGCCCCGTCATGAGCATGGCGTCGCTCCAGCCCCGCTCTGCGGCGAGCAGATAATACCGGAAGGCCTTCGCCGCATTCACCCGGCCCAGTGTGCCCTCATCGTACATCCGGCCGAGGCAGGCCGCCGCTTCCGCACTGCCGCTGTCGCAGGCCCGCTCCAGATTTTTCCGGGCCTTCCGCACATTGGGACGGCCTCCCCGGAGTCCCCGGAGATAGAGCTTCCCCAGAAACAGACAGGCCTCCCGATCGCCGTACCCGGCGCTCGCCTCATAGCAGAGGCGGGCCTTTTCCTCGTCCTTTTCCATCCCGCGGCCGGTCTCCCAGCGGCGTCCGATGGCGCAGAGCTCCGCTGCCGCTTCCGCCGCGCCCATATTGGCCGCTTTGCGGAAATAGGCCACGGCCTCGTCCCATTTTTCCAGATGGACGGCGTCCTGTCCCATGGCATAGTAGTATTCGAGCATGCGATCGGAAGGCATGGTTCTATCCTCCTTGAAAAACCGGATTCGGGTCACCCGCGAAAATCAGCGGAATTCACTCATGAGGTCCGTAAAGAGTTCGTGAGACGGCTTTTCCACGTGATCCACCAGACGGCGGTCGCTGGCAGGCGTGATCTGATCGAAGGCGGCGACGCCCTTTTCCTCGTAGATGACGCCGGTCACAAGGCTGTCGGTCTCGGCGAGGAGATGGAAGGCTCCGCCCATATCGGACGGATCGTAGTCCGGATGCAGATCGGCGATCTTCTTCAGATGGCTCTGATACCAGTCGACCGTATTGAATTTATTGAACGATACGCAGGGCGTAAAAATATTGACGAAGGAGAAGCCCCTGTGGTCTATCGCCTTTTCGATGATATCCATCATCTGGCGGCCGTCGATGGCGAAGGTCTGCGCCACGAAGGTGCACCCCGCAGCGATGGCCATGCCCAGCGTATTGAGCGGCGTCTCGGGATTGCCGTCCGGCGTGGTCTTCGTGACGAATCCCTTGCTGGAGGCCGGGCTGGTCTGGCCCTTGGTCAGGCCGTACACCTGATTGTCGAATACCAGATAGGTGATGTCCATATTGCGCTTCATCGCATGGATCATGTGGCCGAGGCCGATGGCATAGGAGTCACCGTCGCCGGAGCAGACGATCATATGCATGTCCTTGTTGGCGCATTTGATGCCCTGTGCGAAGGGCAGGGAGCGGCCGTGCGTGGTGTGCGCGCCGTAGCAGTAATGGTAGCCGCCGATGCGGGAGGAGCAGCCGATGCCGGAAATGAGGGCGATATCCTCGAAGGCCCAGCCCTTCCTGGCACAGATGGCCGCAATGGCATTCTGAATGCCGTAGTCGCCGCAGCCGGGGCACCAGTTCGGAATGATTTTATTTTTATAGTCTCTCGGTGACGCCATGATCACAGGACCTCCTTTGCTTTCTTTGCGATAGTGGACGCGACGAAGGGCGTGCCGTCATACTGGAGCAGAGACAGCAGCTTGTCGTGGCAGTCGAAGTGGGAAGCAAAGAGCTCCCGGAGCTGCGCGGTGAGATTTTCCTCGACGATGAGGACCTGTTTTGCCCCCTCGATGTAGGGACGGAGTTCTTCCTCCGGGAACGGGGACAGCAGGCGCAGATGGAGATGATTGATCTTTTTGCCCGTGTCCTTCAGCATGTCCATCGCTTCGTCGATGGCGCCGCCGGTGGAGGTGATGCCGATGATGAGGAGATCCGCATCGGTATCCTCAGAGGTCACGGTGAAGGGCTGAATGGCCTTCGAAACGGTCTGGAGCTTGCGGTGCCGCTTTTCCATGCCGATGATGCGGTCGCTCTGCGCTTCCGCGGGCTTGCCGTAGTCATTGTGCTCCAGCCCGGTGGAGAGGAACATGCCGTTCTTCACGCCGGGGATGGTGCGCCGGGAGATGCCGTCCTCGCTGTCGGCGAAGCGGCGGAAATATTCGCCCTTCTGCAGCTCCGGCAGGCCGTCCCGGACGAGCTTGCCCCGGCGGATCGGCACCCGGTTTTCATCGAATACGGGCACGGACTGCTTGCACATGCCGAATTCCAGATCCGACAGCAGAATGACCGGCGTCTGGTATTCTTCCGCCAGATTGAACGCTTCCTGGGTAATGTAGAAGCAGTCCTCGATGCCGGCGGCAGCAAGAACGATCTTTTCCGCATCGCCGTGGCCGGCGCCGATGGCGTAGCGGATGTCGCTCTGCTCCACCTTCGTGGCCATGCCCGTGGACGGGCCGGCGCGCATGACGTCGATGATGACTACGGGGATCTCCGCCATGCAGGCCATGGAAATGGATTCCGCCATGAGGGAGAGCCCGGGGCCGCTGGTGGCCGTGAAGGCGCGCACCCCTGCATAGCCGGCGCCCATGGCCATCATGCACGATGCGAGCTCATCCTCGGTCTGCACCACCGTGCCGTGGATCTTGTGCATGACCTTGATCATGTATTCCATGATCTCCGAAGCGGGCGTGATCGGGTAGGACGCCATGAAGCGGCTTCCTGCGGCGATGGCGCCCAGCGCGGCCGCTTCATTGCCGAGGAGATAGAGCTGCTCGCTCTTTTCCGGCGTGGCGAGACGGCCGATGCTGTCCGTGCCTTCCACGGCCTTGGCTGCCGTGTCATACCCCTCGATGAATACGGCTTTGTTTTCCTCCACCACATGCTCGCCCTTCTTGCCGAAGCGGTCTGCGATGAACTGGAAGAACGGTTCCTTCGGGAATCCGAGGATGCCTGCGGACATCCCGAGCGCGGTGATGTTTTTCATCTGGAGAGAGCCGTGTGCCTTGGCGATCTCCGTGATGGGGAGCGTCAGGAAAATGCGGCCCGTATGGGCTTCCCATTTGGGACGGAACGCCATATCGGCGATGATGACGCCGCCTTCGCGCACCTCGGTGCCGTGCTTGTCGATGGTCTCCTGATCGAGAGCGACCAGGCAGTCCACGCTTTCACCGATGGTGGCTACGCGGTGATCCGCTGCGATGCGGAGCGCGATCGTCGTATGACCGCCCTTGATGCGGGATGCAAAGAGGCGCTGGCTGAAGAGGGAATAGCCCTCCTGCGCCAGCACGCGGCCGAGAATTTCGCCGCAGGACTCGACGCCCTGTCCCTGCTGTCCGCCCATTTTCCAGATAAAATCACGTTTTGTTTCCAATTTCTGCCTCCTTTTTGCGCACAAAGACAGACCGCCGACGTCCTGTGTGCCGCGTCCTTGCGGCCGGCCTCCTGATGAGTCCTTCTATGAATTTGTGCGAATGGGACCGCCGCGGGACGGCCCCGGAATTGCTGCCTTTATTATATCTGTTGGTTATGGTTCAGTCTATCAAATGCAAGGAATTTTCCATTTGTTCTGAAAAATTTATGAAAAATAAAAGAGAACGGGAGCCGGAGACCCGGTCTGTTCTCTTCCGGAGAGGCGGCGGGGCCCGTCCCTTCCGTTATACGCCGCGCATATCCGGCGGCCAGATGACCTTGTGGAGCTGTACCTGCACGGTCACCTCCGCCAGCGCGTGATCCCGCACGAATTCCACCAGCCGGCGGGGCTCGATGCGCCCGAATACGGGCGACACGTAGAGCCGCGGCGCGCCGGGCTTCATGAACCACCGGCGCACCACCCGCTCCATGGCGCAGAGGTCGCGCCCGCTGCCGACCACGAATTTCACCACGTCCCGCGCTTCGAGGCGGGGAAAATTGTCGGCGCACATGCGCCCCTCCATGCCCGAATCGGGGCACTTCCAGTCCATCGTATAGAAAAGCCCCTCCGGGCGCGTCTCCATCATGGGCACCGCGCCGTTCGTCTCGATATTGCACTCGAAGCCTTCCCGGCCGAGGGTACCGCACAGAGAGGCCAGCGGCTGGAGCAGCGGCTCGCCGCCGGTGAGCGTCACCCGCTTCCACGGATAGGCGCGGATGCGGCGGAGGAGCTCCTCTTCGGTGAGCCATTCCTCCGCGTCCTCCTCACGCAGGGAATAGGCGGTGTCGCAGTAGGAGCACCGCAGGTTGCACCCGGCAAAGCGCACGAAGGTCGCCATGAGGCCCGTGCGCTTTCCCTCGCCGTCGATGCTGTCGAAGATCTCCGTCACGGGAAATTTATTTTTCATAAATGGCCAGATTCCCTTCAGACTCGCGCACCGCCACGCGCACGCAGTGCGGCAGCTGGTCGCAGATCCACTTCGCGATATTTTCCGCCGTGGGATTCAGTCCGCCCAGCACGTCATTGATGTAGGTATGGTCCAGCTGCATCACCACTTCCTTGATGCGGGAAAAATCGAGGACCATGCCGTTCTCGTCAAGGGTCTCGCTGCGGAGCGTCACCTCGATCTTCCAGTTGTGCCCGTGGAGGCGGGAGCATTTCGACGGATAGGGAAGGGAGAGCTGATGGGCCCCGCTCACTTCCACCGTTTTTACCACCGTATACATCATTTCACCTCCAGTGCCGGATCGGCCACGCCGTTTGCCGCAAAGGCCGCCGCGCGGTCCCGGCAGGTGCCGCACTGGCCGCACGGGCGGTCGCCGCCCTCGTAGCAGCTCCAGGTGAGCTCATAGGGTACGTGGAGCCGGAGCCCCTCGGCCACGACGGCCTCCTTGCCCACGCCCGAGAAGGGCGCCACCAGATGGACCCGGCCGTAGGTGCCGATGGAGATGGCCTCGCCCATGGCATGGAGGAAGCCTTCGCTGCAGTCCGCATAGGCGTTGCCTGCGGCGTCATCCGCATGGGCTCCCAGATAGAGATCCACGTCGTCGTCCGGGTAGAGCGAGGACGCCAGCGACGCCGCCGCGGAGAGCATGAGGCCGTTGCGGAACGGCACATAGGTGGACACCTTTCCGTCAGGGCGCTCTGCGGTCTGCTCGGCGTAGCTCTTGTGCTCGATGGCCTGCGTGGAGCCCTCCAGCAGGGCACAGTCGGAATATTTCAGGATCTCCGACAGATCGAATTCATAATGGCGGAGGCCGTAATGGGCCGCCACCTTTCTGGCGCATTCCAGCTCCTTGCGGTGTTTCTGGCCATAAAAAATAGATGCCGTAGAAACATTCTCCGCACCCAGTTTTTCCACTGCAACGGCTACGCACGTGGTGGAATCCACGCCGCCGCTGGACAATATGACTGCTTTCTGCATTTGTACCTCCCGTTTTTTATAGTTGGTTCCCAGAAAAGACAACTCGCGCGCTTCCGCGCGCTAAAAGAACGGGAATATTATACCACAGCTTTGGGCGCTTCGTCACGTTTCCCGCACAGCAAAAAACAGACGCCGCAGCGTCTGTCTTTTTTATGTATTCTGCTCAGAAACTGTATTTTCCCTCGAAGAGGCATTCCTTGTAGAAATTCGGAAGCACGAAGCAGCTCTTCTGGATCTCCTCGTTGTAGTAGCGCATCGGCGAGGGCGCCTTTCTGGTAATCTCCGCCGTGAGCGGATCGTAGACCTTCGAGGCCAGCATGAAGCTGTGCATGCACGCCGGATAGAGCGGCACGTGGGAGAAATAGGACCGCACGATGGGGAACACGTCCTTCATGGCGCAGTAGATGTCATGAACGAGCGGTTCCTGCACGATGGGGGATTCGCTCTGCTGGACGATGAGTCCGTCCTTCCGCAGTGCCCGGCAGGCGCTCCGGTAGAATTCCCGAGTGAAGAGCCCTTCTCCCGGGCCGATGGGGTCCGAGCAGTCGATGATGATCACGTCGTAGAAATCCTCCACGTTCTTCGTGAAGGCGATGCCGTCGCCCACATGGACGTGCAGCTTTTCCGGCGGATTCAGCAGGACCTCCGCGATATGCGGGAAGTATTCCTTGGAGAGCTCGATCACGCGGCCGTCGATATCGCACAAGTCGACCTGAGTGACACATTCGTGGCGGCATACCTCGCGGGCCACGCCGCCGTCGCCGCCGCCGATGATGAGGACCCGTTCCGGATGGGGATGCACCATGAGCGGCACATGGCTGATCATTTCATGATAGGCCCATTCGTCCTTTTCCGAGGTCTGGAATACGCCGTCGAGGATCAGCATTTTCCCGTACTGGAGGCTGTCCACGATCTGGATGTGCTGGAAGGGGGTGTCCTCCTCGTGCAGCACCTTCGTGATCTTCACGGTCTGTCCGAGATTCGGCGTGCCCCATTCAGTGACTGTCTGAAGACCGCTCATTTCCCGGCCTCTTCTTCCGTTTCGTCCTTGCCGGACACGGTGTCTTCCTCCGGTGCTGCCGCCAGGTCTTCCGCCGGAGAGTCCTCTGCCGGAGCCGGCGCTTCCTGTGCGGGTACGGCTTCCACCTTCGGCGCCTGCTGGGCCTTCACCGCTTCGATCATGGTCATGGCGGACGTGAGGTTCGTCAGGATCTTTTCCACATAGAGCTTCATGTCGCTTTCCGTGCGCATCACCGCTTCATTGGTGCTGCGGCGGCGGGCATCGGCATCGGCCACGATCTGGGCAGCCTGCGCCTTCGCTTCCCGGAGGATCAGGTCCGCTTCCTTCTGGGAATTCTGTCTTACGTTTTCCGCCGTTTCCTGAGCGAGGACCAGCGTGGTGGACATGGTGGATTCCATCTTTTCATAGTTGGCAAGCTTCGTCTTCAGCGTGTCCATCTGTTCTTCCATTTCCCGGTGTTCGCGGTAGATCCGTTCGTAGTCGCTCACCACTTCCTCAAGGAAGCTGTTCACTTCATCTTCCGCATAGCCGCGCAGCTTACGGGAAAAGGTCTTGTTGTGAATATCCATCGGTGTGATCATCTGAATCGTCTCCTTACCTTATTTTATTTATATCTTTCCATAAGAATACCGATCCGGCCTTTGCGGCTTGTCCCGGTAAGTTCCTTGATCTCGAGCCGGCCTCTTCCGCGGAAGCTGACCACGTCGCCCGGCTTGACCGCCTGCGAGGTGCCCTTGGCGGTCTGCCAGTTCACCTGCACGCGCTCGCCGTCGATGGCGGCCGCCATTTTCGAGCGGGAAATGCCGAATCCCGCAGCGCCCACCGCATCGAGGCGGAGCGAAGCCACCGTGGCGCGCACCACCTTGGCCTCCTGCTTCGGCGGCACGATGTCGTCCGTGGAAATCTCCGTCACCACCGCGGGCACCATGGCGATTTTGCGGAAATTGTCGATGAGCCACGGCGCCATCCTGGCGTCGGCCACGATCTGTGCGCCCGCGCCCTGCATGATGATGTCGCCGATCACGTCCCGTTCGATGCCGAGCCCCATGAGCGAGCCCAGCACATCCCGGTGGCCGATGAGGCGGTACCGCGCGTCCCACGTAACGGACAGCGCCGTCACGCCGAAATCGACGGGGCCGTCATAGTCGGAGCGGAGGAAGGCGATGCGCACCCGCTCCGCCTCGTGATAGCCGCCCCAGCTGCGGCATTCGATGGTCTTCATGTGCGCCGCGATGGTCATGCCGATCTGTACAGCAAAGGGCGACATGAAAGGACCCACCGCATACGGCCGTCCTTTTTCCACACTGTCCGCCATATCGAGGAGGCGCATGGCCATGGCCCCGGCTTCCTCACTGGCGGCGGAGAAATAGTTCAGTATTTTTTCTCTGTCTTTCATAAGGTCCTGTATGCTGAAAAGGAGGACACTGTCCTCCGGTTGTTACTTTTTCGCCATGGCGTCGGATTTCGCCATGCACGCCTCCACGCCGTCGATGAGCGCTGCCCGCAGGCCGCGCCGCTCCATCATCTGGATGCCGGCGATGGTGGTGCCGCCCGGGCTGGTGACCTGGTCGCGGAGCGCGGCCGGATGTTTTCCCGTTTCCAGCACCATTTTGGCCGCGCCGTAGAGCGTCTGCGCCGCCGCCTCGATGGCCACCGCCCGGGGGAGTCCGATATTGACGCCCGCATCGGCCAGCGCATCGATGATAACGAAGGCATAGCCCGGCCCTGCGCCGGAAAGAGCCCCCAGCTCATCCAGCTGGCGCTCATTCACCACAGCGGTCCGTCCGAGCGTACCGAAAATGGCCTTTGCCTTTTCGATATCCTCAGCCTGTGCCGCCGGCCCGCCTGCGATGGCGGAATAACCTTCGCCCACGGAGACCGGCGTATTCGGCATGACGCGGACGATGCGCGTCCCTGCCGGAAAATACGAAGCCAGCTCCTCCAGCGTCACCGCTGCGGCGATGGAGATGACTGTCCCCTTCGGTGCAAAGGCTCCGACGGCCTTCGCCGCCTCGGGGATGATATTGGGCTTCACCGCCAGCAGGATCGTATCCGCCTCCGCCGCTTCCCGGCCGTCTGCGGACCAGTTCACGCCGTACCGGCCGGCCTTGTCCCGGCTGGCCTCTTCATTGTGCTCTTTGAGGAATACGCTTTCCTTTTCCCATACGCCGTGAGACAGGCATCCCGACAGGATGGCCCCTCCCATGGCGCCGCATCCGATGATCAGTCTCTTTTTCACGAACCAACCCTCCTGAATACAGGCATGGACACCACATTGAACTGATAATCGCCCTGCTCCAGCCGCACCGTATCGGGGGTGCAGATCAGCACGCCGCCGAAAAGCTGCATGGAGCCGTGGAGCAGATACACCGCGCCGGACACGAAGTCCAGTATCCGCTGTCCCAGCGCCTCATCCACCTCCATGAGACGGACGATCACGATTTTCCCTTCCTTCAGGGACTGCACGGCATAGCGCGCATCCTTGTAGTCGCGGGGCGTACAGATCAGAGACTCCAGCGGACGGGCCGCCCGCGCCGGGATGGCCTTCGCCGTTTCCTCACGATCCTCATCCTCCTCATCCCATTCCGCATCGTCTGCGGCGGAGAGAGAGGACCACCACCCGCGTATCCGGCTGATGATGCCCATATCAGGACCGCGTCAGGTTAAACTGCGGCACATCGCCCGCAGCGGGCGCGGCCGGTGCCGTATAGGCCGCGAAGTTTTCGCGGGATACGGTCATGTTGTTCGGCGCACACAGGTAGATGGTGTCGCTGATCTGGTCCAGACGGCCGTCCAGCGCGTACATCACTCCCTGAATGAAATCGATGATGCGCTCGGCGATATCCTGATCGGTTTTTTCCACATTGATGACCACCGGATGGCCCTGCTTCACATGGTCGCCGATCTTTTCCGCGTCCTTGTAGTCGCTGGGGTTCACCACCACCATCGTATAGGGACGGGCCTGGCTCACAGACGCTGCTCCGCGGCCGCTGCGCATGGCTGCCGGACGGGGCGGGACCGCTACGGAGGAGCTTACCGGCGCCTGACGGTCTTCTCTCTCGTCGACGTATTCTTCCTCTTCTTCATCATCCACGTCGTGATCGAAGATCTGTTCCTTGAATTTCTGGAAATAGCTCATTACTGCACCTCATATATAAAAACTTATTGCTTACCGGTTATAATCTCTGGGTCCGAAGATGGCCGTGCCGATGCGCACCATGGTGGCGCCCTCTTCCACAGCCACTTCAAAATCATTGGTCATTCCCATGGACAGGACAGAGATCTGCCCCTCCGGGAACTTCGACTTCAGACGCTCCCACAGGGCGCATCCCTCGCGGAAGACCGGCCGCGTCAGCTCCGGCTCCTCATTGGGAGCCATACACATGAGCCCTGTCACGCGGATGCCCTCCACGGCGCCGGCCGCAGCGGCGATCGCGTCAAAATCCTTCGGGTCCAGGCCGTGCTTGGATTCCTCACCGGAAATATTGAATTCCAGCAGCACGTCCTGCCGCTTCCCGATCTCGCCGGCGCGGCGGCCGATCTCCTTCAGAATATCCAGCGAATCGCCGGAGTGGATCAGATCCGCGATGGCGACCGCCTTTTTGACCTTGTTCTTCTGCAGGTGTCCCTGAAGATGCCACCGCACGGGCAGCGGCCCCATGCGGAACTTTTCCTCCATCTCCTGCACGCGGTTTTCGCCTACATCGGCGACCCCGCAGCGCACGGCCTCCTCCATGGCGGCACGGGGATGAAATTTCGTCACCGCCACCAGCGTCACCGCCTGATGGTAGGGCGAACGTTCGCGGGCTGCCTCGATGCGGCGCCTCACGGCATTCAGATTTGTTTCGATATCCGACACTGCGGCACCCCCTCCTTCTGTATGTACAGGAACGCCAAAACAGGAAACCGACGTTTCCTTTTTTCAGGTGCGGCGCGGGCCGGGCCCGACAAAACACACCTTTGCAATATTATACCATAAAAGCGCCGCCGGACCTACGTTTTCTGCCGATTTTACCGGAGAAATCTGTCGACTTTCCCCCCGCAAACTGTTATACTGAAATCATGGAAAATTATCGATGTTTATTGGGGCATACGCCCCGGAAAGGACGTATCCCATGAGTGCAGTCAACCGGATCAGCGCCGCTTTCCTCTATTTCTTCCGCCAGGAATCGGCCGGCGGAATTTTGCTTCTTCTCTGTGCGGTGATCGCCATGATCCTCGCCAATTCTCCCCTCGCCGGATGGTACGAGCATCTGCTCCACATGACCGTCCCCGTGCCCGGCCTCTCCATGTCGCTGCTCCACTGGATCAACGACGGGCTGATGGTGATCTTCTTCTTCGTGGTGGGCATGGAAATCAAGAGGGAATTTCTCTACGGGGAGCTGAAATCGCTCTCCGCCACGCTCCTGCCCATCGCGGCCGCCGCAGGCGGCATGATCGTGCCGGCGCTCATTTATTTCGGCTTCAACGCAGGCCTGCCCACGCTCTCCGGCTGGGCCATTCCCATGTCCACGGACATCGCCTTTTCTCTGGGCGTGCTCGCCTTCGCCGCCAAAGGCGTGCCAAAAAGCGTGGCGGTCTTCCTGACGGCGCTGGCCATCGTGGATGATCTGGGCGGCATCGTCGTGCTGGCGCTCTTCTACAGCGACACCCCGTCCTTCACCGCTCTCGGCGCGGCGGCGGTCATCGCGGCGGCGCTCTACCTGGCCTCCCGGAAAGGCGTCCATTCGCCCCTTGTCTATCTCGCCGGCGGCATCGCCCTGTGGTTCGCCTTCCATCATGCAGGCGTCCATCCCACCGTGGCGGGCGTGCTCGTGGGGTTCCTTACCCCGGCCGGCACGGAGGAGACCCAGCATGAGGCGCCCCTCTCCCGGTGGGAGCACGCGCTCACGCCGTGGAACGCCTTCCTCATCATGCCTGTCTTTGCCCTCGCCAATGCGGGCATCCCGCTCTCGGCGGACAGCTTCGTCCATCTCTCCTCGCCCATCGGGCTGGGCATCATCGGCGGCCTCTTCCTCGGGAAGCCCCTCGGCATCTGCCTCATGGTGTCGCTCTTCGTCCGCACGGGACTGGCCCGGATGCCCGAAGGGGTGCTCCCCGCCCATTTCCTCGGCGCGGGCGTGCTGGCCGGCATCGGCTTCACCATGTCTCTTTTCCTGGCGGCGCTGTCCTTCTCCTCGCCGGAGGATCTCATCACCGCCAAGGCGGCCATCGTCACCGCCTCCATCCTGTCCGGCATCGTGGGAACGCTCATTTTCCGTTTCCGCTGATGAGTCATCGCTTTCCCTGCGCAGGGCTTCGGTCCTGCGCTTTTCCTTTGCGCCAAAACAAAAGGCAGCAGGTCTCCCTGCTGTCTTTCTTTATTTTTCGCAGCTTTCCACCAGCGCCTTCGCCCAGTCCCGGCCGATCTCCCGGAAGCCTGCTTCCTGATCCGCCGCGAGCGCCGCGCCGTAGGCATCGCGCAGCTCCGCCAGCCGCGCATCACTGAGCACATCCTTCCCCATGGCATAGCCTTTGCCGGCGATCTCCATGGGCAGGAGGATCTCCGGCCCTTCTTCGCCCATATGGAAAACGGCCATGCCCATGACGCTCCCCGCGGGAAGCGCCGCCCGGATCTTCCGGTAGAGCAGATATTCCGCAATGGCGATGAGGCGGTCATCGAGAGGCGACTCGAGCGCACGCACCTTGTCCGCCAGATCCTCCCCGTCGTGCACGAGGCGGAGCGCCCGCCACGTCCCGGCCGTCACGGGCGGCGCCGGCATCTTCGCGTCCGGCTGGAGCGCCACCAGAAAGCCCCGCTGCCGGTCCGCATAGAGCAGATTCATGAGGAAATCCCCTTCCGTGCCGCAGCCGGAGCAGCGCACGCGGAAATAGGTCTCGTCCTTTACAGCCTGCGCATTTTTCGGGTCCGCATCCGCCTCGAGGACGGTGGGCCGCATGACCAGTTCTTCTTTCCCGCACTGCGGGCATGTCCATCTGAATATCGTAGGTGTGCTCATGAATAGTCTCCTTCCCTCACTGCGGGAGGCACAGCCTCTGCCGCCGGTATTGTTCTCATTATGAGTATTTCCTATGGCAGTGTCAATAAAGCATACACGAAAGAGATAGCAGCCATAGGGAGAATGAATAACTGTATTCGATTTGCCATTCCCTGCATAGCTTCAGGTTATAGTACCATAGGCTCAGGCCATAGCCGGAAGGCAGGAACTCTAATGATATATATAATAAGGCGGACGCGCGCCAAATCCCTTCATTTTCCTGTTTTTTATTAAGGCAGAGAAATGAAGAATACCCGTGTTTCTGCGGGTTTTCAGCCATTCCTTTGTATTGACACCCGCCGGAAATGAATGGTACAATGCGTGCATTCCAGAACAAATCCATACGGCATGACGAAGTGCACCAGACCCACAGGGTTATGGTGCACTTTTTCTTTTTATTTCTTCTGCCGTGTGACTGAAAGGGGGGATGTACATGAAATTCAGCCACAGGGCAGCGCTTCTGTCGGCGGCCGCCGCCTCCCCAGCGGGCCTTGCCGGGGGGAGCGCCGCCCACACCGCCGCCGGTCATT
>CAKMIA010000004.1 GCA_927353735.1 uncultured Veillonellaceae bacterium | reverse complement strand
GATAAAGAAGGAAAGGGACACACAGAAATGTGTGTCCTTTTTCGTTGTGTCTGCATGGGAGGGAAGACGGCAGAGGGGGATCCCTGCATGGGAATGGAGAGACGATTACGGGAATGATCTCTGTAACAACGAGTGCCGGGACTTAATGCTTGTACTCATTGATTTGAGGAGGCAAGACAGGATATCCTTTCAGCTTCCGGCCGTGGACTGAAAGACAGAGGAGCAGGATTTCCTATATATAAAGGAAAAGAAAAAGCATTTCCTATAAAAAGAACACACAAAAAAGGCGCCCCGTAAGAGGCGTCTTATTTTTATTTCCGGAACCGGTTGATGACGAACTGCTGGAAGAGGAGCGCTGCGGGCGAGAGGGGATGGGCGGTGCTCCACGCAAGGCCGATCTCCCGTTTGCATACAGGGAAGGATACGGGAAGAAAGACGAGGCCTGCGGTCTCGATGCCGGTGATGCGCGGCAGGAGGCTCACTCCCAGATGGGCGGAGACGAGGGAGGCCGCGGTATTGATGTCGTCCCCTTCGAAGATGATGGACGGCCGGATGCCGGAGATGGCGAAGAACTGGTTCGTGAGGATGCGCAGGCTGTAATTCGGCTTCAGGGTGATGAAGGGCTGCTCCTCCAGCTCCTTCAGGTCGATGCTTTTCCGCGAGGCGAAGGGATGATCCGGCGGCACCACGGCGAAGAGCTCCTCCGTGTAGAGATAGAGCCAGGCGAGCTTCTCCATGTTCACCATGATGGAGCACAGGCAGATATCCGACCGGCCGGCAAGCAGGCTCTGGGCGAGCACGGAGGAATTGTCCTGATCCAGATTGAACTGGATGTGCGGGTAGAGCTGCTTGAATTCGCTCAGGAGCTGTGGCAGGATGTGAATGCCCAGGGAGTGCATGAAGGACAGATTGATCACGCCGTGGTCGGGGTCCTTCTCGCTTTCGATCTCCTGCCGGCCCTGCTCCAGCTCGCGGAGGGCCCGCTCGGCATGGATGAGGAAGCGCTGCCCTGAGGCGGTGAGGAGGACCTCCCGGCTGCCCCGCTTGAAGAGAGGCGTGCCCAGCTCCTGCTCCAGCTTGTTGATGGAGCGGGACAGCGCGGACTGGGAAATGGAAATTTCCTGAGCGGTCCGTGTGAAATGGCGCGTATTGGCGAGCGCACAGAAATATTTCAGCTGGTTGATCTCCATGGAGAGGCCTCCCTTCGCAGCAGCTGCTGGTATATTCATCATTCCATGAATTTGGCGCATACTTTCATATTTTTATTATAGACGGCAAATTCTGTAATTTCTATGATTTTTATAAATTTTTCTTCTGCTTTCTATGGAATTTTCCATGAACATGATGCATAATGGAAATAAATAGAGACCGGAAATACCGGTACTTTCGCACTGGACGCGCAGTTCCCCCAATTAAATCCAAATTAATGCACGCTATGCATGAAGCACATGAAAGGTCTGCATTAGACGCATCATCGGGCTTTGCATATAATGACAATCAGTGGAATCGCGCCGATGGCGCGACGTGGGCAGATCGTACGGATTTGGAAATTTTTACAGGAGGAAACATGCAGAAACTCTGGGCACGGGCATACGTATGCAATGCAGGCATCAATTTTCTGATTTATGTGGTCTACTTCATGATGATGCTCTGGACCGTGAGTTATACGCTGGCCGAATGGGATACGTCCATCAGCGTGGCGGGACTCGCGTCGGGGCTTTTCATGGCGGGCGCTCTTTCCACGCGGGGACCGGTGAACCGGTTCCTGGACAAGATGGACCGGCGGACCATGCTCCTTGTGAGCACCGGGCTCTTCTTCCTCCTGTCCCTGCCCTATCTGGCCATCGGTAATCTGTACCTCTTCATGGCGGCACGCTTCATTCACGGCGTGGCCTTCGGTGCAGCCACCACGGCGGTGAGCACAGCCGCGGCGTCCCTGACCCCCATGAAGCAGGTGAACCGCATCACGAAATATTACACCCTCGGTGTGGCGGCGGCTTCGGCAGCAGGTCCGTTCCTGGCGCTCCGCATCATCGATGAGGGCATGCTCGATACGGGCGCGCTGGCCGCTTCGGCCATGACGCTGGTGGCGCTGCTGCTGGCCTTCTTCGTACAGCTCCCGCGGCGCACCATCATCCGCCGGGCGCTGGATGATGAAAAGAAGCCGGTGAAGGTGGACAATTTCTTCGTCCGCCGGGCGCTCTACATTGCGATCCTCGCTTTTCTCGGCGGCGTGTGCTACTCCGTAGTCATCACCTTCCTCGGCGAATACGCCATGGCAAGCGGACTTCCCGCGGCGGGCGGCGTGTACTTCTTCTACTGCTTCGCCTTCGCGACCTTCCTCTGCCGGCCTCTGGCAGGCTACCTGCTGGAACGGTGCGGCCGTGACATGGCCGTCTATCCGGCACTGCTGCTGATCGTCGTTTCCATGATCGCCCTGTCCCTGTCCTCGGCAAACTGGATGCTCCTCATTGCAGGCTTCCTCTTCGGTGCAGGCTACCGGACGCTGATCACCACCTGCCACAATCTGACCCTGCGCTGCTCCTTCGCGAGCCATGCGGGCTCTCTCCGGTCCATCTACTTCGTACTGCTTGATCTGGGCATCGGCTTCGGCCCGTTCCTGCTGGGCGGCCTCGTACCGGACTACGGCTTCTCCATGGTGTACCTCGTCGCTGCGGCGATCGCCTTCTTCGGCATTTACCTCTACTACATCGAGCTGGGCAAGACCGGTCATTTCTCGGCGGAACGCTGGGAAGAAGGCCGCCTCGCCAAAGGCCAGTGATACGAAATTTCATAAAGGACCGTTCCTTCGGGAGCGGTTCTTTTTTTGTGCCCTTTCGGGGCTGCGGGACACCCGGGCCGAGGGGAGAAGGGCAATATAAAAGCGGCTCCGGAGAGCCGCCATGGAATATCAGAAGTCTGTCACACGAAGAGCATCGCGCCGGACAGGAGGATCAGCACATAGGTGAGCCGGCGGAACAGGGACTGGGGAATGCGCTCGTGGATGCGGTTGCCCAGCCACACCGCGGCGATAAGCGGGACCGCCGCAAAGGCCGCGAGGAAAAAGAAATCGCCGGTGTAGATGCCGTGCGCCCAGTCCGATGCCATGAGGAAGGGATTCAGCACCGTCCACACCGCCGCGGCATTCGCGCGGAACACGTGCTTGTCCCGGAACACCGCCGCGAGATACACCACCAGCAGGGCGCCGCCGGATACGAAAAGGCCGTGGATCACGCCTGCCGCCAGAAGGATCACTGTAAGCAATGCCCGGGGGAGCTGCTTTTCCGTGTGGATGCACAGATTTTTCAGCGCCACCGCGATGAGCAGCGCCCCGTAGAAGGGGATGAGCCACGCCGCGTCTACCCGGTCGTAGAGCCACACCCCGGCGGCCATGCCGGCAAACATATACAGGAGGATGTGCGCCAGCGCCCGCCGGTCCAGATAGCGCCGGTTCTGCCACGCCACGGCGGCGCACAGGAGCCAGCCCGCCACATTGGCCAGCGCCTTCGCCAGATCCGGCCCGAAAAGTAGAATGCACGGCGGCAGCGTGAGCAGCGTCCCCGCAAATCCCGTGAGCGCCTGGATCACATTGGCGCCGAAAATGACCGCGCCGTACAGCGCCAGCGTCCCCGCATCAAAAGGCATGTCCATCATTTCATCCCTTCCTTTCTCTCTTCATTATACGGCAGGACAGCGGGAGAATATACCGGTGACCGGCACCGGCCCCTGCGGCGGGAAATTTTCCGCCCGCGGGCGCGCGCCGGTGCTCCTCATGATATAATGAACATAAAGGAGCAGAAGGCTCCCAATGGCCGGCAGAACGCCGGAGATTCGCAGAAGAAAGGATGTCGGATATATGGACGACGGCGGCCACATATGGTCGGAATTACTGATTATTTTTGTACTGATTATTTTCAACGGCATCTGCTCCATGACGGAGATCGCCATCGTGGGCGCGCGGAAAACGAAGCTCCGCGAGATGGAGAAAAAAGGCAATAAAAAAGCGGGCTATGCCCTCAAAATCGCGGAAAATCCGGAAAACCTTTTCTCCACCATCCAGATCGGCATCACCGCCATCGGGATTCTCACCGGTATGTTCTCCGGGGCTTCCCTCGCTGTCCCGCTGGCGGACAAGCTGAGAGAATTCCCCGCGCTGGCGCCCTATGCACACGGACTGGCCATGGCCATCGTCATTTCGCTGGTCACCTACGCCACCCTCATTCTGGGCGAGCTTGCGCCGAAATGGCTGGCTATCGCCATTCCGGAGAAGGCCTCCTGCGCCATCGCCAAGCCCATGCTCATGTTCTCCGCCCTCTGCCGGCCCCTCGTGCTCTTCAGCACCTGGTCCACCAAGCTGGTCATCGGGCTCATCGGCATCGATATGGGCAAGGAACAGCCCGTCTCCGAGGAAGAGATCCGCGTCCTTCTCAAGCAGGGCGCCCGCCTCGGCACCTTCGATAAGGCCGAGCCGATCCTCGTGGACCGCGTATTCCAGCTGGACGACCTCACCGCCGCGGACTGCATGACCGCCCGGACCCGCCTCGACTGGATCGACATCGAGGACAGCGAAGCGGACATCTGGAAGACCCTCGAGGAAACCAACCATTTCCGCCTCCCCGTAGGGCGGGGCTCCCTCGATGATTTCCTCGGCATCGTGGACGTGAGCGACGTCCTCATGGACAGCCACAAGCATCCGGAGCACACCATCGCCGAATCCCTCCGGGCCGTGCTCCGCCAGACCGTATACATCCCCGAGACGCTCACCCTCGTGAAAGTCCTCCAGAACTTCCATGATAAGGGTGTCCATGAAGCCATCGTCATCGACGAATACGGCGTGCTCTCCGGCTTCATCACACTCCATGACGTCCTCGAAGAGATCGTGGGCGACATGCCCGGCGACGCGGAGGATATGAAAGAAGAACAGAACCGGTTCATCCGCCGGTCCGACAATTCCTGGCTCGTGGAAGGGCTGTGCAGCATCGACGACTTCCGCGAACATTTCCACATCGAAGAGGAACTCCCCGGCGAAGCGGAAGATTACTACAAAACACTGGGCGGCTTCATCGTGTACCTCCTCGGGTACATCCCCAAGGAAGCCGAAACCGTGGATTTTGAACGATTCCATTTCGAAGTGCTCGACTGCGACAACCGCCGCATCGACAAAGTGCTCGTCATGGAGCGGCAGGATGAGCCTGCCGGAAAGGAGAACGCATGAACGAAAACAAAGAATGGAAAATGTCTCTGGAAGACGCCCTGCGCGAAATCCACCGCCAGCTGACAGAGGACGAGCTGTTCCTGAACCAGCGGCTGCAGCAGGACTCCTTCCGGGAATCCATGCCTGACGAGGAAATGCGCATCCGCCGGATCTTCTCCCTCGCGGTCCTCATGGAAGAAACCATCGACAGCGTGCTGAAGGAGATCGACAACGAGCCGCAGAAAGAAAGCGAGCTCCAGAGCCTCGAATACACGAGCCACACCATCGGCACCCCCGATGAAGAGACCGCCTCCCCGGAGATCGAGGACATCTCCATAGACCAGAGCGCCCCCGATGCCGAAGAAGCGCCGGAGGAAGAAGCGGCACCCGCAGCTGCGGACGAAGAAGCCCCGGCTCCCGCGGAAGAGGAAGCGGAAGAAACGGCAGAATCCGACGAAGAGGACGACGGCCGCGTGGTCATCCGCGAGATCGAGCTCAGCGACCCCGATGAAGAAGAGGAAGGCTCCGAAGCCGAAGAAGAGGAAACCGCTCCTGCCGGGGAAGAAGAACCCGGCGACGAAGAGGCATTCGACGGCGATGATGAGGAAGAGGACGATGAGGAAGAAGAAGAGGATGATGACGACGATGACGATGACGATGACGATGACGATGACGATGACGATTACGACGACAAGATCCCCTTCATAAAGGAAGAAGAAAGCAAAGCCGCCCTCCGCGCCGCCGCTGAAAAAGACCGGAAAGACAAGAAGAAAAAAGACAAAGATAAAAAGAAGAAAGACAAGAAGGACAAGGAAAAGGACAAAAAGAAAGAGAAAAAGGATAAGGACAAGAAGAAAAAAGATAAGAAGAAAGACAAGAAGGACAAGGAAAAGGACAAAAAGAAAGAGAAAAAGGATAAGGACAAGAAGAAAAAAGATAAGAAGAAAGACAAAAAAGACAAGAAAAAAGGAAAGAAAATCAAGCTCGTCGTAATCGACGACTGACCGGTGACCGGCCCCGCAGGGCCGGTTTTTCTATGTAAAAACACCCCGCAGACCTCACGGCAGCGGGGTGTTTTTTAGGAGACGGAAACGGCGGCGCCTGCCGCGCCGCCGGGGAGAGGAAAATGAGTTCCCTCTGGCGGACGGGCATTTTTTATGGATTTCCGATTTCAGAAATGGCATTTTTCATTGATTTCCGGCGGGCGGTGCGGCGCGTTTTGTTGATTTCCGTTTTTCCCGGCGCGGAAATGGATAGGAAGCGGACAGGGACAGCGGGTGTCGCTGTTTCACGTGGAACGGCAGAAGAAAAAAGCTTCGGAGGGAGAGCCGGAGCTTTTTTTCCGTGAAACCATGCCTGAACTGAAGCAGTTATGGCTTTGTATATCCCCTGAAATTCTTTCGGGAAGGATGGGGCTTCCTTTTTCCTTTACGGACGGGGGATGGATGTGGTAGTATACAACTTATTGCGCGAAAAAATCATCGTTGTAAGAAAGGACGTATCATGTTCAGAAAAATTCCTATCCCCACGGCGGGGGTCATGCTGGGGCTGGCGGCGCTGGGCAATCTGCTCGCTCCGTATTCTCTGTTTTTGAAATATGTCTGCGGGATCGGCGCGGCGTTTCTGGGGGTGCTGCTGTTTGCGAAGATCATCATGCATCCCGGCGTGATGAAAAATGATCTGAACGGGAATTCCATTTTTGCCAGTGTGTTTGCGACGTTCTTTATGTCGGTCATGCAGCTCTGCACCTATACGGCGCCGTATGCGCCCGCGGTGAGCGAGGTGGTCTGGTACGGGGCGATCCTCTGCCATTTCCTGCTCATGGTGTGGTTCACGTACCGCTACATCCTGAATTTCAAGCTGCATGAGGTGTTCCCCACGTATTTCATCGCCTATGTGGGCGTGGTGGTGGCCTCGGTGACGGCTCCGGTGTTCGGCCATCACCAGCTGGGCGAGATGATCTTTTGGTTCGGCTTCATGGCGTATATGGTGATCTTTGCGCTGGTGACGGCCCGCTATTGCAGCCGCCACGCCGTCGCGGAGCCGGCGAAGCCGCTGTTCTGCATTTACACGGCGCCCATGAGCCTGAGTCTGGCGGGCTATCTGGCCTGTGCGGAGGAGAAGTCTTTCCTGCTGGTGGTCATCATGGAGGTGCTGGCGCAGGGGCTCTTCGTGATGGTGCTCATGCAGATGCCGAAGCTGCTGCGGCTGTGCTTCTACCCGAGCTATGCGGCCTTCACGTTCCCCTTCGTCATCACGGCGATTGCGCTCCGGCAGACGCTGGCTTATCTGGAGGACATGCAGGTCGCGGTGCCGGGATTCCTCCACGGTCTGCTCCTGGTGGAGACAGTGCTGGCAACGGTGATCGTGGCGTATGTCTTTGTGCGGTATATGATTTTCCTCCGGGAACAGATGATGCCCGGGGTATTGGAAAAGGTAAAGGGGATCGCCGTCCACAACGGCTGATCGAACGGCAGAGCGGCCCGGAGGTGTCCGGGCTTTTTTGCTGCGCCAAAACAGGGCGATGGCCGGCAGCGGGGAGGAGCTGTCCCTGTGCGGGCGGAAACAGGCACACGAAAAAGGCAGCCCTCGGGCGGGCTGCCTCTTCCGGTTTGGGATGATGATGTCGTTTTGTCGATGGGATGAAATTATCTGTTGCCGAGCTGTGCGTCGAACATGAAGCGGAGGCCTTTGCAGTCTCCTGCGGCTTCGAAGCCGTTCTTCACGTCGGTGGAGCTGGATTCTTCCTCGATCTGTTCGGTGATGAACCACTGGAGGAAGACTTCGGTTTCGATGTCGCCTTCTTCGCGGGCTGCGCGGAAGATGGTGCGGATGGATTCGCTTACGTACTGTTCATGGGCGAGAGCGGCTTCCGCCACTTTCAGCGGGCAGTCGAAGCGGGAGGTGACTGCATCGATCTGGCCGAAGTCCACGGTGCCGTCGCGGTCTTCGATGTAGGCGATGATCTTTTCGCCGTGTTCCATTTCTTCTTCATACTGCTTCATGAGCCAGTGTGCATAGCCTTTGTAGCCGGCTGCTTTCATATCGCTGGACATGGAGCGGTAGAGGTATGCGGAATAAAATTCTTTGACGACCTGGTCGTTCAGAGCCTTGCGGATGCTTTCGTTCAGTTTCATGATGGATTCCTCCTTTGGAAATTTTATATCGAAGTTTTTCTATGTCTGTATTATACAGGATGAAACGGAAAAAGGGAAGAGGGTATATCGAAAAAAATAAAATTATTTGCTGCACAGATGGATAACAAAAAAGCATGGACTAAAGGACGTTTCCTGATTTTGCAATCCCGTTGACAAAAGTACGGGGGACTGTCTAAAATAGATTAACTCGCCGGACATATGGCGGGGATGTACTGAAACGAGGCGTTTATCATGAAGCGTGCTGCTGTTCCGCAGATGACAAATGCATATTTTGCTTATACCTTTAGCCGGGGCTACTTTTACGCCGGCTTTTTTGGCTACGCAAAATGTGATTTGGCCGCAGCGGACAGTCTTCATGAGGGCAGAGGGCCCGGCCCGGTATAGGTACAGGGTATATTGGGAATGAAGCAGACTCCACCGCGGGGTCTGCTTTTTTTAATTCATCAGAAGAAAAGGAGAATGGAACATGATTATCGTAATGAAACCGACGGCGTCAAAGGAGAGTGTGGAGCATGTCATCCATTGTCTGAAGGCGAAGGGCCTTCAGATCGATGAGATCGTAGGGACGCAGAAAACGGTGCTTGGTCTGGTGGGCGACACGGCCGCTGTGGATGCGGACCTGCTCCGGAGCTATGACTGCATTGAAAAGGTCATGCGGGTGCAGGAGCCGTACAAGCGGGCGAGCCGGGCCTTCCATCCGGAGGACAGCATCATCGATGTGTCGGGGGTGCCGGTGGGCGGCAAAAAGCTGGCTGTCATCGCCGGACCGTGTTCCATTGAAACGCCGGAGCAGATCACCGGCGTGGCGCAGGCGGTGAAGGCGGCGGGGGCGTCCATGCTCCGCGGCGGAGCCTTCAAGCCGCGCACGTCTCCCTATTCGTTCCAGGGCCTCGGCAGCAAGGGGCTGGATATGCTCTGCGATGCGGCGGAGGCGACGGAGCTGCCGGTGGTGACGGAGCTGATGAGCATGGACAAGATCCCGCTGTTCCTGGAAAAGGGCGTGGACCTCATCCAGATCGGCGCGCGGAACATGCAGAATTTCGACCTGCTGAAGGCGGTGGGCCGCCTGAATGTGCCGGTGCTGCTGAAGCGGGGCATGTCGGCCACGCTGGAGGAATGGCTCATGAGCGCGGAGTACATCATGTCCGAGGGGAATCACAATGTCATCCTCTGTGAACGGGGCATCCGCACCTTCGAGACAGCCACGAGAAATACGCTGGATCTGTCGGCCATCCCGGCGATCAAGCGGATGAGCCATCTGCCGGTCATCGTGGACCCGAGCCACGCCACGGGCAAGCGGTGGATGGTGGAGTCCATGGCGATGGCGGCGGTGGCCGCCGGGGCGGACGGCATCATGGTGGAGGTGCACAATGATCCGGAGCACGCCTGGTGCGACGGGGCGCAGTCCATCACGCCGGCGATGTTCGAGGGCCTGATGGCGAAGCTCCGGACGCTGGCGCCGATCGTGGGCCGGGAGCTGTAAGATAAAGGGCGGCGCAGGATAAAGGGAGAAGAGAAGCGCGCCGCATGGAAGACGCGGACCGGGCCCGCAGGGAAGAACGGGAGAATGGAAGCATGGAAAAGGATCTGAGAGGAATGACGGCCGCTGTGGTGGGGCTGGGCCTCATGGGCGGCTCCTACGCGAAGGGGCTCACCCGGGCCGGCGTGCGTGTGATCGGCATCAACCGCACCCGAGCCGCCGAGGAGGAAGCGCTCCGGGACGGGGCCATCGCGGCAGCGGGGCTTGCTCATCTGGGCGAGGCGCAGCTGGTGATCTTCTGCACGCCCGAGGGGGCGACGGAGGCTTTTATCAGGGAGCATACAGGAGATTTCCGGCGCGGGGCGGTGCTCACGGATATCGCCGGGGTGAAGCGCGGCGGCGCAGGGCGCATCGAGGCGGTGCTGCCGGTGGATATTGATTTCGTATCGGCCCATCCCATGGCGGGCCGCGAGGGCGCGGGCTACGGCCAGTCCTCGCCGGATGTGTTCGCCGGGTCGAATTATATTCTGGTGCCGTCGGCGCGGAACCGGCGGTCGTCGCTGGCGCTGGTGCGGCAGATGGCGGAGGTGCTGGGAGCGGCGCACATCGAGGCGGTGACGCCGGAGGAGCACGACCGGATCATGGCGTACACCAGCGGCCTCCCTCATGCGGCGGCCGCGGCGGTCATGGAGAGCGCGTCGTTCCGGCCGGAGATGCGTCATTTCATCGCCGGGGGGTTCCGGGACGTGACGCGCATCGCCGATATCAACGGGGCGCTGTGGACGGAGCTGTTTCTGGAGAACCGGGAGAATATGCTCCGCGAGCTGGAGCGCTATGAGGCGGCGCTGGAGACATTCCGCCGGGCGCTCGCCGCAGAGGACCGGACGGCCCTGCGGGCATTTCTGGAAAATGCGGGAAGGAGAAAAAGGAGTCTTGCCGATGGAAAGGATACATGTGAATCTGGGAAGCGAGTCGTATGACATCACGATCGACCGGGGCCTGCTGGACCGGATGGGGCCGCTGGTGAGGCTGGCGCTGCCGCAGGCGGAGAAGCTGGCGGTCATCACGGACGACACGGTGGACGGGCTGTATGGGGAACGCTTCGAAAAGGTGCTCCGCGGCGCGGGCTACGAGGTGCGGCGCATCGCTGTGCCTCACGGCGAGGGGAGCAAGAATCTCCGCACGCTCGGGGAGGTGCTGGAGGCGATGAGCGCCTTCGGCATGACCCGCAGCGACGGCGTGGTGACCCTCTCCGGCGGGGTGCCCGGGGATCTGGGGGGCTTCGCCGCGGCGGTGTATCTCCGGGGCGTGCCCTTCGTGCAGGTGCCCACCACGATCCTGGCGCAGATCGACAGCAGCGTGGGCGGAAAGGTGGCGGTGGACCTGCCCAGCGGGAAAAATCTGGCGGGCAGCTTCTACCAGCCGAAGGCGGTGCTCATCGATCCGGAGCTGGTGCGTACGCTGGCGCCGCGGTATATCCACGACGGCATGGCGGAGGCGGTGAAATACGGGTGCATCCGCAGCGAGGCGCTCTTCCGGCTCTACGAGGGGCTGCACACGGACGAGGATATCTTCGGGGCGCTGCCGCAGATCATCCGGGAATGCTGCCGCATCAAGGCGGAGCTGGTGGAGGAGGACGTGCGGGACAACGGGGCGCGGATGCTCCTCAATTTCGGCCACACCATCGGCCACGCCATCGAGCGGGAGTACCACTATGAGACGTACACCCACGGCGAGGCGGTGGCAGTGGGGATGGTGCTCCTCACGCGGCGCACGGAGGCGCTGGGCCTGACGGCGAAGGGCACGGCGGACCGCATCGCCAGGGTGCTCCGGGCGCTGTCGCTTCCCGTGACGGTGGAGGCGCCCGCGTCGGCGCTGCTGCCGCACATCGCCCACGACAAGAAGAAGCGGGGCCGCCGCATCACCTTCGTGGCGCTCCGCCGCATCGGCGAGAGTTTCCTGCTCCCTGTGGAAGGGGAGCGCATTTCCGAGCTGGTAGAAACAGGAGTCTGAGTATGGATATATGCATCACGCCGCGCGCGCTCCACGGAAGCGTCCGCGCACCGTCGTCCAAGAGCATGACCCACCGGGAGCTGATCTGCGCGGCGCTGGCCCGCGGAGAGAGCGTGGTGGACAATGTGAGCGTGTCGAAGGATATCGAGGCCACCATCCGGTGCCTCCGGGCGCTGGGGGCGTCCATCGAGCCGGCGCCGTCGGCCTATCCGGGGCGGCAGGCGTACCGCACGGGGGGCGGCGTGCAGAAACAGGAGGGGCCCGCGGTGTGCCCCTGCGGAGAGTCCGGGTCGACGCTCCGTTTTCTCATCCCCATCGGGCTCTATTCGGGAAACTGCGTGACCTATACCGGAGAGGGCCGGCTGGGCGAACGGCCTATCTCTCCGTATTACGCGGTGTTCCGGGAGAAGGGGGTCGGCTATGCCGCGGCAGACGGTCTGCCGCTCACCGCGGAGGGGGCGCTCCCGCCGGGACGGTATGAGCTGCCCGGCGACGTGAGCTCCCAGTTCTTTTCGGGGCTCCTTTTCGTACTGCCGCTCCTTGCGGGTGATTCGGAGCTGGTGAGCACCACGGAGCTCGAGTCGGAGAGCTACATCCGCATGACCACGGCGGCAATGGCCCGGCACGGGGTCCGCACGAACAATCCGGAGCGGGGCCGGTGGGTCATCCCCGGCGGGCAGGCCTACCGGTCGGGCCGGTTCTCCGTGGAGGGCGACTGGTCGCAGGGGGCCTTCTGGCTGGCAGCGGGGCTCCTCGGCGGCGCGGTGGCCGTGGAGGGGCTGCCGGAGCGGTCCGAGCAGGGCGACCGAGTCATCAGGGATATCCTGCTCCGCATGGGCGGCGCCATCCGCACCGAGGGAGAGACGGTGTCTGCCTCGGCGTCGGACACGGCGGGCACGGTGATCGATGCCGAGGACTGCCCCGATCTGGTGCCCGTGCTGGCGGCGCTGGCGGCGGTGAGCCGGGGCCGGACGGAGATCATCCACGCCGCGCGGGTGCGCCTCAAGGAATGCGACCGCCTCCATGCGATGGCGTCAGAGCTGACGAAGCTGGGGGCGCGCATCGAGGAGAAGCCCGACGGCCTCGTCATCGACGGGCGGGATATGCTCTCCGGCGGCACGGTGGACGGCTGGAACGACCACCGCATCGCCATGGCGCTGGCCGCGGTGAGCGCCCGCTGCACGGGGCCGCTGGTGATCCGCGGCGCGGACTGTGTGAAAAAATCGTATCCTGCGTTCTGGGAGGATTTCCGGAGGCTCGGCGGCCTGGCGGAGGAAAGGGACTGACATGAATACCATCGGGAAACTGTGTACGCTCACGATCTACGGCGAGTCTCACGGCCCGTCCATCGGGGCGGTGCTGGACGGACTGCCGGCGGGGACGGTCATCGACTGGGACGAGGTGCGCCGGGAAATGGCGCGCCGCGCGCCGGGACAGAGCGCGCTCACCACGGCGCGGAAGGAGACGGACGCCTTCACCGTGGAGAGCGGCTGGTTCGAGGGACACACCACGGGGACGCCTCTGGCGGTGCGCATTGCCAACGGGGACCAGCATTCCAGAGACTACAGCACGCTCCGGCGGCTCATGCGGCCGGGCCATGCGGACTATGCCGGGCGCGTGCGCTACGGCGGCTGGAATGATTACCGCGGAGGCGGTCATTTCTCGGGGCGTCTCACGGCGCCGCTTGTGCTGGCCGGGGCCATCGCCCGGCAGATCCTGCGCCGGGAGGGCATCGTCATCGGGGCGCATATCCTGCGCATCGCCGATGTGGAGGACGCGCCCTTCCCGCCGCTCGGCACCGGCGCGGAGGTGCTGGAGGGGCTGTCCCGTCAGGCGCTGCCGCTCCTCGATCCGTCGAAGGAGGCTCCCATGCGGGAGGCCATCCTCGCGGCGAAGAACGACGCGGACTCCGTGGGCGGCATCATCGAATGCATGGCGGAGGGACTGCCCCCGGGACTGGGGGACCCGCTCTTCGATTCCGTGGAGAGCCGCCTGTCGCAGATGCTCTTCTCCGTGCCGGCGGTAAAAGGTGTGGAATTCGGCGAGGGCTTCCGCTTCGCGGCCATGCGGGGCAGCGCGGCGAACGACCCCATGCGCTGGGAGGACGGCGCGGTGCGGTGCACGGCGAACCACAATGGCGGCCTCACCGGAGGCATCACGGACGGAGCGCCGCTCCTTTTCCGGACGGTCATCAAGCCCACGCCCTCCATCGGACGGGCGCAGCAGACGGTGGATATGGAAAGCGGTGAGGATGCGGTGCTGGAAGTGCGCGGCCGGCATGACCCGTGCATCGTGCCCCGGGCGGTGCCGGTTATCGAGGCGGCCGCGGCGTGGACGCTGCTGGACATTCTCATGGAGAGCCGCGTATGGAAAGGAGGCCCGCGATGACAGAGGACACGATGCAGGTGGCCTGCTTCGGCCAGCCCGGCTCGTACAGCGATCAGGCCATGCAGGCCTGGTTCCGCGGGCGGTCCGTGGAGGCGTCGTACTGCGACCATTTCGAGGAGGTCACCGCGGCGGTGGCGGAGGGCCGTGCCCGGTACGGCGTGGTGCCCATTGAAAATTCCTCCACAGGCGGCATCACGGAGGTGTATGACCTCATCCGGAAATACCGGTGTGCCGTGGTGGGCGAGAAATGCATCCCCATCGAGCATCACCTGCTGGGGCTCCCCGGCGCGGCTATAGAGGACATCCACACGGTCTATTCCCATCCGCAGGGATTCGCCCAGAGCCGGGAATTTTTCCGGCAGCATCCGGCGTGGGAGAAGATCCCCTATTTCAGCACGTCGAAGAGCGCGGAGCGGGTCGCCGCGGACGGGCGGAAGGACGAGGCCGCCGTGGCGGGACGGCTCGCGGCGGAGCTGTACGGCCTGCAGGTGCTGGCGGAGAATATCCAGACGAACCGGTCGAATTTCACGCGGTTCTTCATCATCGCGCCGAAGATGGAGACCGATGAAAAGGCGGACCGGATCACGCTCATCATCGCCGTGCCGCACCGGCCGGGGGCGCTCTATCACGTGCTGGGGTATTTCTTCTACGGCGGCATGAATATGACCCATCTGGAATCGCGCCCCATGGAGGGGCATCCCTTTGAATATTTCTTCCACATCGACGTGACGGGCCGGCTGGACGATCCGTCCAACGCGCACACCCTGCGGGGGCTCGAATCGATGTGTTCCTATTTCCGCATACTCGGAAATTATGCGTCAGATCGGGGAGGACAGCCATGAAACTGGGACTGATCGGAGAGGTGCTGGGGCACAGCCTGTCGCCGGCCATTCACCGCCATCTGCTGGGGGCAGCGGGCATCCGCGGCACCTATGAGCTCATCGAGATCCCCCGGGCGGAGACGGCCCGGCGCATACCGGAGCTGCTGGCTTCGCTGGACGGCTTCAATGTGACCATTCCCTACAAGACGGAGGTCATTCCCTATCTGGACGGGCTGTCCGAAGAGGCGGCGCGCATCGGCGCGGTGAATACCGTGGCTGTCCGGGAAGGCCGGCGGCTGGGGTACAATACGGACTACACCGGCTTTTTCCGCACGGTGGACGCCATCGGCGCGGACCCCGCGGGAAAGGATGTGGTGGTGCTCGGCACGGGCGGCGCTTCGCGGGCGGTCATCCAGTGTCTCTATGACCGGGGCGCGGCGCATATCGCTGTGGCGTCCCGCCATCCGGAGGCGGTGAGCGCGGAATTCCGCGATTTCGCGGCGGCCCGCGGGGCGGAGCTCATCTCCTATGAGGCGCTCGCGGAAACGCCCGGGGGCTGGCTGCTGGTGAACTGCACGCCCTGCGGGATGTATCCCAGGACGGAGGCTTCGCCGGTGGCGGCGGAAACGGCGCAGGCTTTCCCAAAGGTGATCGATATCATTTACAATCCCATCGAGACGGAGCTGCTCCGGGCGGCCCGGGAGGGCGGCGCCGATACGGCGAACGGCCTCCGCATGCTCGCCGCGCAGGGCGTGGCCGCCGAGGAGATCTGGCTGGGGCGGACCTTCCCGGAGGACACGGTGGAGGCGCTCATTAAGGAACTGGAGGGGCTGCTGTGAGGAACGTCATTCTCATCGGGATGCCGGGCAGCGGCAAGAGCACCTTCGGCCGGGCCGCGGCGGAGGTGCTGCACCGGCCTTTCGTGGACTGCGATGACTTCATCGAGGCGCTGGAGGGACAGACCATCCCGGAGCTTTTCGCCCGGAGCGAGGAGGTCTTCCGCGAGGCGGAGACCCGCGCGGCGGCGCTGCTGGCCCGGCGGGAGGGCACGGTCATCGCCGCCGGCGGGGGCATCATCAAGCGGCCCGTCAATGTGACGCTCCTCCGCGCCACGGGGGCCATTCTCTTTCTGGACCGCGCTCCGGAGGCCATCGCGTCCGACGTGGCCATCGCCGGGCGGCCGCTGCTGGCGGAGGGACCGCAGAAGGTGTACACGCTCTACCGGGAGCGCATCGCCGCCTACCGCGCCGCGGCGGACCGGACGGTGCCGAACTGCGGCACGCCGGAGGCGGTGCTTCGCGCCGTGACGGAAGCCGTGCGGGAGCTCATGGCAGAGGAAAAACGGACAAAATAAAAAGAGCAGCATCTGTGCTGCTCCTGATGACAGGGTGTCAGTCCTCCATGAGGCGGGCGATGTCCTCTTCCGTCCGGACGGGGATGCCCCGCGCCTTCAGGGCGCGGGCAAGGAGGCCGTCTCCGGGGACGCGGCGGTGGGAGAAGGTGCCGTCGTAAATTTCGCCGGAGCCGCAGGTGGGACTCCGCGCTTTGAGGATGGCCAGCGTGACGGAGGCGCCGCCGAGGCGGGCGAGCGTTTCCGCCACGCCTTTTTCATAGAGCGCCGTCAGGTCGCGGCCGTCCTCGGTGACCACGCGGCCGCCGTGGAGCTCCACCGGCGGACGGGGCGCAGGGAGGACGAGGCTCTCCGGGCAGACGGGGATATAATGGCGGCCCCTGAGAAAGGCGATGATCGCTTCATTCCGGTTATGGCCGCCGCTGTATTTGCAGCATCTGCCGAGCAGGCAGGCGCTGACGAGGATCGTTTCCATGGAGGCTCCTTTCTGCGCCGGCGGAAGGGCCGCAGGCGTCTGGTTTCTTTTCCGAGAATGGTCCTGAGGAAGACAGGACCTGTATTTCTCTTTATTGTATCATAGCGCCGGGACGGCGCTGTCCATATGCGGGGAATGCATGATATAATAGATTTAATTTCACACAATCAGGCGCAACGCGCCGCATGAAGGAGGCGGGCCATTATGGCATTGAAGGAATTTAAATTTGGTTTTGGCACGGGGTATCAGTCGGTTATGCTCCCGGAAGAGCATATCTCTGACGTCATCGAAGGCAACCCCACGCCGGCAGTGGATGTGGAAGCGGCGACGCTGGAATGCATGCGCCACCCGATCGGCTCGGCTCCTCTCGCAGAGACGGTCAAGCCGGGCGACAAGGTATGCATCGTCTGCGCTGACGTGACCCGTACGTGGAACCATTCCGATCAGTTCGTGATCCATATCGTGAATGAGCTGAACCGCGCAGGCATCCCCGACAGCGATATGTACATCGTCTTTGCCCAGGGCACGCACCGCGCCCAGACGCCGGAGGAAGACATCCGCGTCGTCGGCGAGGAAGTGGCCCGCCGCATCAAGCTGTACCAGCACGACAGCCGCAATAAGGAAGGCCTCACCCTCGTGGGCACCACGAAGCTCGGCACCCCCGTATGGATCGACAAGCGCGTCGCTGCGGCGGACAAGATCATTCTCGTAAACGGCATCACCACGCACCTCTTCGCAGGGTACGGCGGCGGCCGCAAGCTCATTCTCCCCGGCGTGGCCGGGTGGGACACCATCCAGATCAACCACTGCCACGCCCTGGCAGACCAGTTCGGCGGCGGCATCAATCCGCTCACCCGCTCCACCGTGCTGGAAAACAATCCGGTCAGCGACGACATGCAGGAAGCGTGCGACATGGTCGCTCCGTGCTTCCTCGTTCATTCCGTGGTGAATGCCGACGGCCAGATCTGCCGCATGGTGGGCGGCGATCCCTACAAGGCATGGCTGGAAGGGACGAAAGAGGTGTACAACATCCAGAAGGTGCCGTTCAAGCAGCAGGCTGACGTCAGCTTCGCCTGCGCCGGCGGCTATCCGAAGGACGTTTCCCTCTATCAGGGCTGCAAGTGCTACGACCCGGCCGATGCGGCCACCAAGGACGGCGGCATCATCATCGCCATCATGGAAGCGCGGGACATCATGGAACCGGCGGAATACATGGGCAGCTTCAAGTATGATACGGAAGAGGACATGGAAAAGGCGCTCCGCGAAAACTTCACCATTCCGTTCTTCGTGGCCTTCAATCTGTTCTGCATGAGCCACAAGTACACGATCTACCTCGTGACGAAGAAAGAAAATATCGAAATGACGAAAAAGACCGGTCAGATCCCGGTAGCGACCGTGGAAGAAGCGTGGGAACTGGCGCAGAAGCAGCTCGCCGCAGAAGGCAAGACCGACTACACCATCAATATCATGTCGCACTGCGCGTCCATCGTACCGACGCTGGCGGACAAGGAATAAAAACAGCACACTTTTTCAGCAGAGAGGCTCCGAACGGGGCCTCTTTCTGCTATAATGGGGAATATTTTCATACATTTCGGGAGGCATCATGACAGAAAAAACCATTACATTCGGATACGGCACGGGCACCCAGACCGTGTCGATCCCGGAGGAACAGATACTGGACATCATCGAGGGGCACCCGGCACCCGCCGTGGACATGGAAAAGGCCGTGCTGGACTGCCTGCGCCATCCTACGGGGACCGCGCCGCTGGCAGAGCTGGTACAGCCCGGCGACAAGGTGTGCTTCGTCTGCGCGGACATCACCCGCGCGTGGAACCTGTCTAATCAGTTCCTGATCTACATCGTGAATGAGCTGAACCGCGCGGGCATCCCCGACAGCGATATGTACGTGGTCTTCGCGCAGGGCACGCACCGCGCGCACACGCCGGAGGAGGACGTCCGCGTCGTCGGTGAGGAGGTGGCCCGCCGCATCCGGCTGTATCAGCACGACAGCCGCGACAAGGACAATCTGGTCTTCATGGGACATACGAAGCTCGATACGCCCGTCTGGCTCGACCGGCGCGTGGTGGAGGCGGACAAGGTCATCCTCGTGAACGGCATCACCACCCATCTTTTCGCAGGGTACGGCGGCGGCCGCAAGCTCATTCTCCCCGGCGTGGCCGGGTGGGACACCATCCAGAAGAACCACTGTCATGCGCTGGCGGACCAGTTCGGCGGCGGCGTCAATCCCGCCACGCGGGCGGCGGTGCTGGAAAACAATCCCGTCAGCGACGACATGCAGGAGGCGTGCGACATGGTGAAGCCCTGCTTCCTCGTCCATTCTGTCGTGAATGACGAGGGGCAGATCTGCCGCATGGTGGGCGGCGATCCTTACAAGGCCTGGCTGGAGGGCGTCCGCGAGGTGGCGCGCATCCAGAAGGTGACCTACCGCGAGCGGGCAGACGTGACCTTCGGCTGCGCCGGCGGCTATCCGAAGGACGTCAATCTCTATCAGGGCTGCAAATTCTACGACGCCGCGGCGGAGACCACGAAGCCCGGGGGCATCATCATCGCCATCGTGGAGTCTCCGGAGATCATGGACCCGCCGGCCTTCATGGGAAGCTTCCGCTTCGACAGCGAGGCCGATATGGAGCGGGCGCTCCGGGAAAACTTCACCATTCCCTTCTTTGCGGCGTTCAATCTGTTCTGCCTCGCCCATAAGTACACCATCTATATGGTGACGCGCCGGGAAAATTTCGACCTCGTGCGGAAAACGGGACAGATCCCCGCGGAGACCGTGGAGGACGCCTGGGCCATGGCGCAGGCACAGTGTGCGGAAAAAGGCATCTCAAAGCCGACGGTAAATGTCCTGCCTCACGGCGGCAGCGTCATCCCGTCGCTGGCAAAATAAAAAAGAAAGCAGGCTCTTGTGGGGGCCTGCTTTCTTTTTATCAAAATTATATGCAAAATCAATATTGTGACTCAGGAAATAAAATGTTGTAAAGTCCCCCCATTATTGTTCCGGGAGCAATTGGCATCCATTCGAGCGCATATGAAGGAACGTTATAAGATGCGGCTACATTACCATCTGCATCATAGCGAATACCAGATACCATAGCAAATGTCCGGTCAGCAGAATCTATATGAACAAATGATAAATCGTAAGTGCCATCATTATAGTTGTATTTGGCCCAAAAAGATACGATGACTCCATTTGTGCGGATTGAATCAGTATCAATATCTACCGTAAAGTTGTCGGATGCTGCTACATCGACCCAGTTGACCGCACTGGCGTTTTGCGCGCCTGCTGCTATGGCGAGTGCCAATAATCCGGCAAGGAGTATTTTTTTCATATGCCATCGCTTCTCCTTTTGTATTTAAATTTTAGAAACGTATTATTTATATACAGTATAAAGGTCCCATGATGGAATGAAAAGGAAATTCTTTTATCATTAAAGCGATTTTGTATAATGAAAATAAAAGGGGCGGGCCGCGGCCTGCCCGGTGGACAGGAGAAAGGAGGAGAGGCCTGTGGACAGACGGGAACGGACCCTGTGGCTGCGGGGCATCGCGGCGGAAAATGAACGGCTCCTCACGCAGGGCTGGTATGAGACGGCGGGCGTGCGCCATGTGTTTTCGCCGCGCATCCGGGAATGCGTGCTGTTTCCCGTGGCGGGCCATGAGGCGCTCATCGCGGAGGAGGGCACGCACCGCACGGACCGGGCGGCGGAGCTCCGCGTCGTGTCCGGCGACACAATGGCCTACGCGGAGGAGGCGGTGCTGAATTTTGCGGACGCCTTCACGCCGGGCGGGGCCTATCTGGCGGGGAGCGCCGCTCAGGAGGAGTGCCTCTGCCGGGAGAGCACGCTCTACGCGTCGCTCACGTCGGAGGCAGCGGCCCCCATGTATGAAACGAACTGCGCCCGGGGCGGGCCGGAGGACGATACGTTTCTCTTCACGCCTGCGGCGGAGATCTTCCGGGCGCCCATGGAGGAGGGCTATGCGCTGCTTCCGGAGCCCCGGATGTGCGCGGTCATCACCTGCGCCGCGCCGGACCTGTCCTCGTCGTCCCGGCATTTGCCGCCGGCGGCGGTGCGGGAGATCGTGCGGCGGCGCATGCGGGCCATGCTGGCGGCGGCCCACCGGCGGGGCTGCGGGACGCTCACCCTCGGCGCGTGGGGGTGCGGCGTATTCGGCCACGATGCGGCGGTGATGGCGGAGGATTTCCGGACCGTGCTTGTGGGGGAGCGGTGGCAGTCCCTTTTCCGGCGCATCACCTTCGCGGTCTACGGAGAGGACGCGGCGGGGCGGTACAATCTGGCGGCCTTCCGCCGGACGTTTGCCCCGTAAAAGGGCACAAAAAAACAGCATCCTTACAGGTGCTGTTTTCTTTTTATGTTTACTGGTCCGTTTCCGGGAGCGGTTCGCCCTTGTAGGTGACCACGTCGGAGAGGGGCTTCCGGGGCGTCGCCGGCACTTCCCGGTCGGTGTAGCCCAGAGCCATGGCGGCCACGGGCTCGCCTTCCACGCCGAGGTAGGCCTTCAGCTCATGATAGGCGAAGTAGATGTCGCAGGTCCAGAGGCTGCCGATGCCGTTGTCTGTGGCGGCGAGGGCGATATTCTGCACGGCGGCGGCCACGGACTGGATGTCGCTGGATTCCTTCAGCGCTTCCGCGGTGTCCTTTTCATAGTCGAGGCTGTAGCCCAGCGCATTCAGTGCGAAGATGATGCACGGCGCCTGCTCGAGCACGCGGGTGGTGTAGACCGCACTGGGGATGAACTGCGGGTACTTGGAGAAGATGCCTTCTCCGGCGCGGTTCCGGCGGATGCCTTCCTTCATGCAGCGGATCACATTTTTCCGCTCCGTTCCCTGGACGACCACGAACCGCCAGGGCTGCTGGTTCTTTTCCGACGGGGCCTTGATGCCTGCGTTCAGAATGTCCTCCAGCACGTCGGCCGGGATCTGCTTTTTGATGAAATGACGAGTGCTTCTTCTATGATAAATGGCGTCGATCACTGAAATACGCTCCTTTTTAAAATTAACACTTGCCATTATAAACAATGACTTACTGATATGCAAGGCGGATTCGGCAGAAATAACGCATATTACAGGAAAATAACGGCGCTTTTCCGCAAGGCGGCTCCGCGGCGCCCGCTGGGCCTGTTATAATAGGAATATTTAACGGACAGGGGAGGAAGCTATGAGTACAGGCAGTCAGGCCATGGGCCATCTGGCGGCATCGGTGACGATTCTGGTGTGGGGCACCACATTTATTTCCACGAAGGTGCTGCTCGAGGCGTATGCGCCCATCGATATTCTTTTCACGCGGTTCCTGCTGGGCTTCTGCGTGCTGTCGCTGGTGTGCCGGTCGCGCATCCGGTTCCGCCCGTGGCGGGAGGAGCGGCTCTATATGGCGGCGGGCCTGACGGGGGTGACGCTGTATTTTCTCTTTGAAAATATTGCGCTCACCTATACCTATGCGTCCAATGTGGCGCTGGTGACGGCGCTGGCGCCGATGCTCACCGCGGCGGCAGCCCGGCTGTTCCTCCGGACGGAGCGCGTGGGCGCGGCCTTCGCGGCGGGCTTCCTCTGCGCGGCGGTGGGCATCGGGTTGATCTCCTTCAGCAGCGTGTCGGAGCTGCATCTGAATCCGCTGGGGGATGTGCTGGCCGGGCTGGGGGCGCTGTCCTGGGCGGTGTACTCCATCATCACGCGGAAGCTCTCCGCCTTCGGGGAGACCGCGTCGGAGGCGACGCGCCATATTTTCCTCTACGGCCTGCTGTTCATGACGGTGCCCATGTATGTGCTGGATTTCCACGCCGGGCTGGACCGGCTGGCGGACCCGGTGAATCTGGCGAATCTGCTCTTCCTCGGCGTGGGGGCGTCGGCGCTGTGCTTTTCCACGTGGACGTACAGCGTGAAAATTCTCGGCGCGGTCAAGACGTCGGTGTACATCTACGCCAATCCGGTGATCGCCGTCATCTGCGCGGTGCTGATCCTCGGGGAGACCATCACGCCGGCCTCTGCGGTGGGGATCGCGCTCACCCTCGCCGGGCTCATCCTGTCCCAGTGGGGAAGCCACCATGGAAGGAGCGGACAATGAAGGCCGGGCGCGGCCGGGGGATCGCGCTGGCGCTGGCCGGCTCGGTGCTGTGGGGCGCCTCGGGCATCGCCGGGCAGATCCTCCTGCAGGACCGGGGCGTCACGCCGGAATGGCTCTCGGCGGCGCGCATGATCGGCGCGGGGCTGCTGCTTCTCCTCATGGACGGCGCGCAGCACGGGCGGGAGCTCTTCGCGGTCTGGCGGGAGCGGCGCACGGCGGCCATGCTGGTGTGCTTCGCCGTGCTGGGCATGGTGGGCGTGCAGTACACCTATTTCGCGGCCATCGCCCTGAGCAATGCCGCCACGGCCACCATCCTCCAGTACATGATGCCGATCCTTGTCATCTTATGGACGGCCTTTTCGGAAGGTTGCCGCCCCTCGGGGCGGGTGCTGGCGGCGCTGGTGCTCGCCGTGGGCGGGACGGCGCTCATGGTGACCCGCGGCGAATGGGGGACGCTCGCCATTTCTCCGGCGGCGCTTTTCTGGGGGCTTCTTTCCGCGGCAGGAGCGGCCTTCTACATCATCCAGCCGCGGCCCCTTCTGGCGCGGTGGCGGTCCTCGCTCATCGTGGGCTGGGGGATGCTGCTGGGCGGCCTCTTCCTGTCGCCGCTGGCGGGGCTCTTCACGCCGCCCGGCCAGTGGGACGGCACGGCGTACGGCGCGCTGGCCTTCGTCATCGTGTTCGGCACGGCGGCGGCGTTCTGGCTCTACATTTCCAGCGTGGAATACATCGAGCCCGGCGAGGCGAGCCTGCTGAACTCCATGGAGCCGCTGTCGTCGCTCCTCTTTTCCGCGGTGTTTCTGGGGATGACCTTCGGCGCGGCGGAGCTGGCCGGGGCCGCGGCGATCCTTGCGGCGGTGCTCTCCGTCTCCCGGCAGGGCTGACAGTTTAATACGGACAAATAAAAAAGACAGCGTCTTTCCGATGCTGTCTTTTCTGACGGGCTGATTCAGTTGCCGTTCAGCTCTCGCTCGGCGTCACCCGGCACGGAGAGCCATTTCACGATGTCCTTGTAGGATTCTCCCAGATGGTACACGAGAAGATTCAGGGTCATGCGCACCATGGCGGGGTCGAAGTGGTCGTCCCGCGCGGGGAGGCAGATGTCGGCGTAGAGGCCGCCCTCCTCGTTCATGGCGTATTTGAAAAAGGCGTGGTGCGCGTTCAGGGAGCGGAGAAATTCGAAAAATTCCTTTTCGTCCGCCGCGCCGGGCTGGCGGTCGCCCAGATGGCAGCGCACGGTGGTGTAGATGCTGTTGTCAGTGATGACCGCCGCGAGCAGGCGGTAGGTGCCGACGGGGAGGGCCGTCACGTACACCACCGTATCGGCCTCGCCGCGGACGGCGCGCTTGTGGAAGAAATGCAGATGTTCCTGTGCGAGATAGGCGTCGAAACGCCCTTCTTTGGTATTTTTGCGAAATGGGATCGATTCAGCCATGGGAGCCTCCTTGCTCTGTACATATATTTTTTTCATTATAATATGTCCGCCCGCAGATGAAAATGGGCGGCGCCATTTCTTTCAGCCCTTGCGCTCCGGCGCGGCAGCGCGTAAGATACAAGCTATGCTTAGTAATATATTGTAAAAATTTTAAGGGAGGATGAAATGAACGGGACCGGGACGAAGGGGCGCGCGGTGACGCTGGGCATCGCCGCCGCCATCGCGGCATCGCTGCTCTTCACGGGGATGGACGTGTGCGCGAAGGCGCTGCCCCGGCTGGGCGCAGGAGAGATCACCTTTCTCCGCGGGGCCATCGGCCTGCTCTTTCTGCCCTTCATCGCCCGGCGGGAGGGACGGCCCGTCTTTTCCGGCCGGGACACGGCGCTGCTCCATGTGCGGGGCCTCACCGGCGGGCTGGGCATCCTGCTCTTTTTCTTTTCCCTTCAGGGGCTGAAGCTGGGCGACGCGGAGATCCTGACGGAGCTGTCGGCGTTTTTCATGTGCCTCCTCGCGCCGTTTTTCCTGCGGAACAATCCCGGCCGGTCCGTGATGGTCCCGCTGGGCATCATCGCCGCAGGGGCCGCGGTGGTGCTGCAGGTGTGGAACTTTGACTCCTTCAACGGGTACGCCCTCTTCGGCCTCGGCTCGGCGCTCTCGTCGGCGCTGGCGTACATCGCCATAGGGCGGCTCACCGAGGAGCCCGGGCGGCATTCCGGGACGGAGCTGGTCTTTTATTTTCAGCTGTACAGCATGCTCTGCGGGGCGGTCCTCCTGCCCTTCGGCTTCGTCGTGCCCGAGGGGGCGGAGTGGCTGTGGATACTGGGCCTCTCCGTGACGGCCATCGCGGCGCAGATGGTCTTCACCTGGGGCTGCCAGCACGTGCACTCCCTCATCATTTCCTTCGTGATGTACACGGCCATCCTCTTCCACATCCTCGCGGGCTGGCTTTTCTGGGGCGAGGTGCTCACGGTGTATTCCTGGGCGGGCGGCGCGGCCATCGTCGGCGGGAGCGCCCTCCTCCTGTGGCACACGAGATAGGAAAAACGCCGAAAATACGGGGATTTTTCATTGACAGAGGGGACCGCTTTTATTATAATTAGTCTGTTACAGTGTGCAGAAATGACACTGCCATGGCAGAAGTAAGGAGGTGTATCACATGGCAAAAATGACGTTCCAGCCGAACAATACCTGGAGAAAACGTACCCACGGCTTCCGCGCCCGCATGAAGACCCGCGCAGGCCGCATCGTGCTGAAAAGAAGAAGAGCAAAAGGCAGAAAGGTACTGAGTGCCTGATTTTACGATGGACGGGGAAAAGATTCGGTATACGCTTCCCCGTGAGACACGAATCCGCCGCAATGGGGACTATCGGCGGATCTACGCCCGCGGGAAGCGCTTCAACAATCGGGCAGGCCTGATGTACCTGGTGAAGGCGCCGGGCCGGCCGACGAGGATCGGCTTCGTGACGACGAAGAAGATCGGCCACGCATTTGCGCGGAACCGGGCACGCCGTCTGATGAAGGAAGTGTACCGTCTCCACCGGCATGAGCTCGCCGGGGGACATGAGGCGGTCTTTCTTGCCGGTTCTTTTCTGACCCGTGCGTCCTATCAGGAGGCCGAAAAAGCCATTCTCGCTCTGTGGCGCAAAGCCGGGATGATGGAGGCAAAAGCATGAAAGCATTCTTGATCGGAGCCATCCGTTTCTATCAGGTATATCTTTCACCGCTGAAGCCGCCGTGCTGCCGGTTCGTGCCGACGTGCAGCGAGTATGCGCTGGAAGCAATTCAAAAATATGGTCCTGTCAAAGGCAGCTGGCTCGCAGTCAAGCGGATCTCGAAATGCCATCCTTTTCACAAAGGCGGCTATGATCCCGTACCGTGAGGGGTTGCTTTTTCTTTTTTACAGATTTTGCCGGCGGACGGCGCAAATGAAATCCAGCTTGTCACGCCTGCCGGTTTTTCCCGGGGAAAACGGCGCCGGATGACCGGCGCACAGTCATGCGGATGAAATGAAGGCCGCATTACAAGGAGAATATATCACTATGTCAGATTTTCAGATTCCGATTCTGGCCCAGCTCGTGGGTCTTCTTGCAGAATGGATGCGCGTGGCGCTGCAGTTCTGCTATGAAATGACCGTCGACTTCGGTGTCCCGAGCTACGGCATTGCCATCATCGTGCTGACGATCATCATCAAGATCGTCCTGCTCCCTCTTGCAGTGAAGCAGATCCGTTCCATGAAGGGCATGCAGGAGCTGCAGCCCAAGATTCAGGCGATTCAGAAAAAGTACAAGGGCGACCGGGCGAAGATCAGCTCGGAGATGCAGAAGCTCTACCGGGACAATCACGTGTCCCCGCTGGCGGGCTGCCTGCCGCTTCTCATCCAGATGCCGTTCCTTGTTTCCATTTATTATGCCCTGCAGGGATTCCCCTACGACCCGGCGCATGAGAGCTTCCTCTGGCTGGACAGCCTCGCCGCACCGGATTCCACGTACATCCTGCCGGCGCTGTCCGCGCTGTCCACGTGGGTGATCTCCTGGCAGACCACGCCGAAAAACGTGCAGGGCTCGCAGAAGACGATGCTCTACATCATGCCGCTCTTCATCGGCTACATCAGCTTGACCTTCCCGAGCGGCCTCGTCATTTACTGGGTAGTGTGCAACCTCTTCCAGCTGGTCCAGCAGACCATCATGTTCCGCGGGGAAATGAAGGAAAAGATCGCCGCCAGCCGCAAGGGCGTGGTGACCATCCATACGCCCCGCCGCGATGAAGTGAAGAAGACCGGCGGCCGCGTACCGGCGAAGAAATCCGCCCGGGCGGAAAAGGAAGAAGCGGAGCGCAAGGCAAAGGCCGAAGCGAAGAGAGCCGCCAAGAAGGCCCGCAAGGCCGCCGCAGAAGAAAAGGCGGAGGACGCTGAAGTAGCGCCGCAGGCGGAAAAGGCAGAGACCGAAGCGCCGGCCCCGAAGGCGGAAGACAACGCCGCACCGGAGGAGGCTCCGAAGGCAGAAGCACCGCAGGCACCGGAAGCAGAGACCACAGAAGCATCGGCAGGAAAAGAGGCTAAACAATGAAAACAGTACGTGTGACAGGAAAAACGGTGGAGGAAGCCGTCGCAGAAGGGCTCAGCCAGCTGGGCATCTCCCGGGAAGCGGCCATCGTCCACGTGGTGGAAGAACCGTCGGGCGGCCTTTTCGGACTGCTCCGCCGGAAGCAGGCTGTGGTCGATGTGAGCTGCATGGACGGGGAAAGCGCTGACCGGGCGTTCCTCGACGAGCTCGCACAGGAGGGCCGGGAAGCAGCGGCCAAGGCCATCGCCGAAAATGCCGCGGCTGTACAGGCAGCGCCGGAAGAAGCGCCGGCACCGGAAGCCCCGGCGGCAGAAGCACCGCAGGCAGAGGAAGCGGCGCCCGCCGAAGCGCCGGCTGCAGAAGCAGAAACAGAAGCCGCTCCTGCAGAGGAACCGGCATCGGAAGCGGCGGAAGAAGAAACTGAGGCACCGGCTGAAGAAGAAACGGAAACGGCCGCACCGCGCCGCAGCGAAGCGCCGTTCTCTCAGGAAGAACAGAACGCCACCGCAGAAGAAGCGAAGAAATTCCTCGCCGGCGTATTCAAGGGCATGGGGCTCGAAGTGGCCATGGAAAAGATGACCAATGAAGAACGCATCCTCCTGAATCTCCGCGGGAAAGGGCTGGGCATCCTCATCGGGAAGCACGGCCAGACGCTGAATGCGCTCCAGTACCTGACGAATCTGGCGGCGGGACGGCTCTACCATCACCGCTACTTCGTCGTGCTGGACGTGGAGAACTACCGCGCCCGCCGGGAACAGACGCTCACCGCGCTGGCCCGCCGCCTCGCGGACAAGGCGAAGCGCACCGGACTGCCGGTGGAACTGGAACCGATGGAACCAGGCGAACGGCGCATCATCCATCTGGCGCTCCAGAACGATCCGGATGTGGTCACGGACAGCGAGGGCGAAGGCTCCTACCGTCATGTGGTCATCCATGGAAAATAACAGAAACGAAACAGCGGGGACCGTCTCCGCTGTTTTTCATTGCCCGGAGACATCCGGTCCGCCGCTGGAGGCGCTGCTCGCCCGGGAGCCCTTCGCAGTGACCGACGGCGCACTCGCCACGGAGCTGGAGCGGGCGGGCTTCTCCATCGACGATCCCCTCTGGTCGGCGCTGGCTCTCATGGAGGCGCCGGAGCGGATCTATCGGGTGCACCGGTCCTATCTCGAGGCGGGGGCGGACATCATCACCACCGCGAGCTATCAGGGGACGATCCCCGGATTCGTGAAGAAGGGCTGCACCCGCACTGAGGCAGTCCATCTCCTCCGGCTCTCCGTGGCAATCGCCCGGAAGGCGCGGGACGACTATGAGGCCGAGACCGGCCGCCATGCCCTCGTGGCCGCTTCCGTCGGGCCTTACGGCGCTTATCTGGCGGACGGCTCGGAGTACCGCGGGCAGTACGGCCTCACAGGGGCGGAGCTGGCGGCGTTCCACCGGGAGCGGCTGGCCATCCTCATGGAGGCGGGACCGGATCTCCTCGCCTGCGAGACACTGCCCTGCCTCATGGAGGCGGAGGCCCTCGCAGACTGCCTCGCCCCGTACCCGCCGGGCTGTGCATGGATCTCCTTTTCCTGCGCGGACGGACGCCATACCTGCGGCGGCGATGACGCGGGGGACTGTGCGGCCTTTTTAGACGGCGTGCCGCAGATCGCCGCGGTCGGCGTGAACTGCACCGCCCCGGCGCACGTGGCACCGCTGCTGGCGCGGATGCACCGCCGCACGGAGAAGCTGCTCATTGCCTATCCCAATTCAGGTGAAGGCTACGACACGGCCCGCCGGTGCTGGACGGGAACGCCCGTCGATTTCACAGCGCTGCTGCCGCAGTGGCTCGCCGCGGGGGCGGGGCTCTTTGGCGGCTCCTGCCGCACCACGCCGGAGACCATCCGCCGCCTCGCCGCCGCGCGGGATGCATGGAAAAAGCGATACACTGAAAAATAAAGACGTTCCATCGGGGAGCGTCTTTTTTACTGACCGGAACAGTTATGGGGCGCGCTATAATGAGGGCAGGAGGGCGCTATGGGAACAGCAGATTTTTATCGGGACAAACGGATTCTGATCTTCGGCGCGTCGGGCGGGCTCGGGCAGGAGCTGGCGCGTCAGCTCGCCCTGCGCGGGGCGGCGCGGCTGTATCTGTCCGGCCGGAGGGAGGCGGCGCTGCGGACGCTGGCGGAGGAGCTCCGGGCGAAAGGGACAAAAGCGGAGATTCTGCCGTGTGACGTGACGCACCCGGAGGCGCTGGCGGCGTGCATCGGCCGGGCCGCGGCAGCGGGGCTGGACGGCGCGTTCATCGCCTGCGGCGTCGCGCCCGGAAAAAGCGCCGACGGGCTGGAGGAGCCGGAGGATATCGTCCGGTGTCTGGCGGTGAATACGGCGGCGCCGGCGGAGGCCATGGTCCTGCTCTGCCGGTGCTGGGAACGGACGGGCGGCGCTCATTTCCTCTCCGTGGTGACCTCGCAGGCGGGGCTCCTGCCGCTCCCGTATGTGCCGGTGTACGCCGCGTCGAAGGCGGGACTGAATGCTTTCGGCGAGGGCCTCCGGGACCGGCTCCGTGCGTCCGGCACGGCACTTACGCTGGTCATGCCGGGCTTCTTCGACAGCCCCATGGGGCGGCGCTTCCGCGGTGGCTCGTCCGGCCGGTCATGGGGCTTTTTGCCTTCGAGACGCTGCCGGAAGAGCATACGGAGACATAAAGATATCGGTAAAAATGCGCACAAAAAAGACGTTCCCGCAGGGGAGCGCCTTTTTCGTATGGGCACGGTTCAGATGAGGATGCCTTCCAGATGGTCCATCTCGTGCTGGATGACCTCGGCGGTGAAGCCGGAGAAGCGGCCGCGCTGTTTCTTTCCCCTGAGCGGCGTCCACGACAGCTCCACCCAGCGGGCGCGCGTCGTGTTCCGCGTGCCCTGCAGGGAGAGGCAGCCCTCCTCGGCCTCGTACGTTTCCGGCGAGCGGCGGAGCAGGACCGGATTGATCATGACCACGAGCGCGCCGTGGTCGAAGAAGGCGATGATGCGCTTCCGGCCGCCGATCATGTTGGCAGCCATGCCGGCGCAGCCCTCCTTATGGGCGCGGAGCGTGTCTGCCAGGTCGCGGGCGAGAGGGAAATCCTCCTTCCCGGCGGGCTCGGCCCGGAGGGAGAGGAAAAACGGATCGGTGATGATAGGTCGGATCATGACAGTCTCCTTTCTGTGCCTGTATTATACCGGACTTGTGGAAAATGCGGGGCATTTCTTCTATAATAACAGTGAATTGTCTCCGGGAGCCCTGGCTCCCCGTTGAAAGAAGGAATTCTCCCATGTATTTGATTGATACGTATGATGTGATCGTCGTCGGCGCGGGCCACGCAGGCTGTGAGGCGGCGCTCGCCGCGGCGAAGCTGGGCATGAAAACTCTCCTCGCCACGATCTCGCTGGACAATGTGGCCATGATGCCCTGCAACCCCGCCATTGGCGGCCCGGGCAAGAGCCATCTGGTGCGGGAGATCGACGCGCTGGGCGGCATCATGGGCGTCGCGGCGGATGCCACGGCCATCCAGATGCGCATGCTGAACCGCGGCAAGGGGCCGGCGGTGTACGCCCTCCGGGCGCAGTCCGACAAGAACGCCTATCACCGCTGGATGAAGAGCTGCGTGGAGAATACGGACAATCTGGACCTGAAGCAGCTCATGGTGACGGACATCACCGTGGAAAACGGCCGCGTGACGGGCATCGTCACCGAGCTGGACGAGCTCTACCGGGCGAAGGCAGTCATCCTTGCCACCGGCACCTATCTGGACAGCAAGATCATCATCGGGGAGACCATCTACAGCGGCGGGCCGAACGGCATGCGCCCGAGCCTCGTCCTGTCGGACAATCTCCGGAAACACGGCATCGAGCTGCTCCGGTTCAAGACGGGCACGCCGAGCCGCGTGGACCGGCGCACCCTCCATCCGGAGCACATGCAGCTCGAGCAGGGCGACCCGGACCATCATTCCTTCTCCTTCATGGATGAGGATATCGACCGGAACCAGCGGGACTGCTGGCTCACTTACACGAATGAGACCACCCACAGCATCATCCGTGCCAATCTGTCCCGGGCGCCCATGTTCTCCGGGAAGATCCACGGCGTGGGCGCGCGGTACTGCCCGTCCATCGAGGACAAGATCGTCCGCTTCGCTGACAAGAAGCGGCACCAGCTTTTCGTGGAGCCGGAGGGGCTGGACACCAATGAAATGTACGTGCAGGGCATGTCCACGTCCATGCCGATCGATGTGCAGTACGCCTTCCTTCGCACCATCCCGGGGCTGGAGGATGTGAAGCTCATGCGTCCGGCCTACGCCATCGAATACGACCTGTTGGACCCGCTGCAGCTGCTGCCCACGCTGGAGCTGAAGAAGATCGCCGGCCTCTATTCCGCCGGCCAGTCCAATGGCACCTCCGGCTACGAGGAGGCCGCCGCGCAGGGCCTCATGGCGGGCATCAATGCGGCGCTGAAGATCGCCGGGAAGCCGCCGTTCATCCTGAAGCGCCACGAGGCGTACATCGGCGCCCTCATCGATGACCTTGTCACCAAGGGCACCAACGAGCCGTACCGCATGATGACCAGCCGCAGCGAATACCGGCTGATCCTCCGTCAGGACAATGCGGACCTGCGCCTTACGGAAAAGGGCCACGAGATCGGCCTCGTCACGGAGGAGCGGTACCAGCGCTTCCTCGCCCGGAAAGCCCGCTACGAGGAAGCCATGGAATACATCCACACGAAGCGCTTCACTCCCACGAAGGAGACCAATGAAGCCATGGAGGCCATGGGGACGGCGCCGCTCACCACGGGCATCGGCGCGGACAAGATCCTCAAGCGGCCGGAGGTGACCTACCGGAAGATGGTGCAGTACCTCGGCTGCCCGGCCTTCGCCCTCGACGCGGAGGAGGAAATGGAGATCACCGTGAAATACGAGGGGTACATCACCCGCCAGGAGGACGCCGTGCGCCGCGCAGCGAAGATGGAAGCGGAGCTCATGCCGCCCGATATGGACTACCTCCATCTGGAGGGCATTTCCATCGAGGCCCGGCAGAAGCTCGACAGGGTGCGTCCGCTCTCGCTGGGGCAGGCCGCCCGCATTTCCGGCGTTTCGCCGGCCGATATGTCCGTCCTCATGGTGTACGTGAAGGGCAGGAAAGCCAGAAAATAAATCAGACTGATCCAAAGAAAGGGGAATCTCTGTGACAGTTTCCGATATGCTGGCGGCGCTGGGCATTTCCGCGGGAGAGGAGACCGCGGAACGCATCGCCGCCTATCATGACCGCATCATGGACATGAATGCGTCCATCAACCTCACCGGCATCAAGGACCGGGAGGAAAGCCTCATCAAAAATGTATATGATTCGCTCACCGTCTATGACCCGGCGTGCTTCCCGGAAGGGGGCCGCGCGCTCGACCTCGGCACCGGCGCGGGTTTCCCGGGGATGATCCTCGCCATCCTGCGGCCGGATATGCAGTTCGTGCTCATGGACTCCATCCAGAAGAAGCTGCGCTGCGTGGAAGAAGCCGCCGCATCGGTGGGCGTGAAAAATGTGAAATGCCTCCACATGCGCGCCGAGGAGGGGGGACGCCGGAAGAAGCTTCGGGAGACCTTCGACGTGGTCACCGCCCGGGCGGTGAAATCCCTTCCCGTGGTGGCGGAATGGAGCCTGCCCTTTGTGAAGGAGGGCGGCGTATTCCTCGCCATGAAGGGGCCGGGGGCGGAGGAGGAAATTACCGCCGCAGGAAAGCTCCTCTCCCTCATGGAGACCTCGCTGGAGGAGAAAAAGGAGCTCCGCCTTCCCACCGGGGAGGAACGGTGCATCCTCCGTCTCCGCAAGCACGGCCCCGCGCCGAAGACCTTCCCGCGCAAAACCGGCATCGCCGAGAAAAATCCCATTTTAGGATAAAACATTATAGAGAAGAGGCCCGCTCCGGCGGGCTTTTTTATTATGACGAGTTAAAAAAATGTTAAATTTCAGGCAAACATCTTGAAAAAAACTGCATAGGGTGCTATATTAATACCAACCGCAAAGGAGCTCCCATCCCGTGCGGCGGACGGAAAGAGAAAGAAAAGACGAAACAGAGGAAACAAGGCAACTCGCGCAGACGCTTTTCTGACTCGCTCCTGAAAAAAGAAATGGGAAAAAAAGAAAGGAGCGAAGAATATGAAAAAGATTCTCGCAATGGCAGCAGTAGCTGCTCTCGCTGCAGGCGCATCCGCTTATGCAGCAAACCCGTTCTCCGATGTATCCACCTCTGACTGGGCATACCAGGCAGTAGCAGACCTGTCTGAACAGGGCATCGTAGAAGGTTATCCGGACGGCACCTTTGGTGGCCAGAAGAACATCACCCGTTATGAAATGGCACAGATCATCGCTCGCATGATGGCAAAAGAAGATCAGTATAACGCTGAACAGCGTGCCACCATTGACAAGCTGGCAGCAGAATACGCAGACGAACTGGACAGCCTGGGCGTACGTGTTTCCAACCTGGAAAAGAAAGTTGGCAACATCTCCTGGAGCGGCGATGCCCGTATGCGTTACCAGAGCAAGGACAACAGCGCTGATGATTCCTGGAACGGCCGTATCCGCATCAACATGAAGGGCCAGATCAATGACAGCACCACTGCCAATGTCCGTCTCTCCACCGGCAACGTCAACTTCCAGGGCGATGACGACGCAGATGTAACGGCAGAACTGCTGAATGTAAAGCATGACTTCGGCGCATGGGATGTCACCCTCGGCCGTTATGCAGTAACCCTCGGCAACCAGGGCGGCTGGCTCTATGGTGATTCCAACGGCTTCGACGGCGTTCAGGTTGGCACGGAACTGGGCAAGGTTGGCCTGAAACTCGGCTATGGCCAGTTCAATACCGGCACCGTTAGCTGGAAGAATATTACTGGTAGTGGCGCTTTCGGCGACCGGACCATCACTGAAGATCTGATTGCAAATCAGGATGTGTTCTATGCACAGGCTGATGCAGACCTCGGCGCATTTGATCTCTATGCAAATTACTACAGCAATCAGGAAAGCAAGACTGCAGTAGACTTTGATATCTGGGGCGTAGGCCTGAATGTACCGGTTGGCGGCTTCCGTGTATTCGGCGAATACTGGCAGAACACCGCAGCTGATGTTTATGATGATGCATGGAATGCAGGCATCGGCTATGGTGCAAAAGACCTGAGCAAACCGGGCAGCTGGTCCCTCGATGTAGCTTACAATGATGTAGGCGCAGGCGTATACCTTGGCGGCACCGGCCTCCAGACCGATATCCTCGATACCCTGTGGAAAGTAAAAGATTCTCAGCCAGGTAAGGGCGATGATACCGGTATTTATGATGGCGCAGGCGAAATTAAGTTCTGGAATGCCATTGCCGAAGTGACCCTCGCACAGAACACCTATCTGCATGCAGAATATGCATTCGCAGCAGAAGCTGATCAGGGCGCAGATCCGGACGACACCTGGACCGTATCCCTCAACTACGTATTCTAATTTCTCCGGAAATTACCATACAGAAAAAGAGAATCCTTCGGGATTCTCTTTTTTGTTGCGTAAATGATTGATTTCAGACTGGGCTTTGCCAATATCAGACCAAGAGATGCAGAGTGGGAAGTATACGGCGTTTCCCTGTGGGAGTGTCGTGTATGGTACAAAGCGAGAGATGCGACAAGTAGTGTGATTTTTGTTGCCGCATAAAAAACGGATTTGCATGACCGTTTCATAGAATATTCTGATTTTTTTAAAATCATGTGCAAGAGGGACTCCTTCGGGAGTCTTCCTTTTTCTATGTCCGAAAGCGGATAGAAAAACGGAAATTCCATACCTGTAAATTTATAAACGAAAGATTCTTATTATTAAAGATTAAACTATTTTATAAATACGTTGCAAATGCGAGAATGCTGTGATATATTGCGAGCAGCAGCGGGGGATTTTCTCCTCTCCCGGGCAGAGGAAATGACGAAAAAGAAGAAGCAGAGGAAACAGGGACGGCTCGCGCGGACACTTTTCGTTCATTTCTGAAAGAGAATAGGAGAAGCAGAAAGGAACGAAGAATTATGAAGAAACTTCTCGCAATGGCAGCTGCAGCGGCACTCTCCCTCGGAGTCTCTGCACAGGCAGCAAACCCGTTCTCCGACGTGTCCACTTCAGACTGGGCCTATAAGGCCGTGGCGGATCTGTCCGCACAGGGCATCGTGGCAGGCTATCCGGACGGCACCTTTGGTGGCCAGAAGAACATCACCCGTTATGAAATGGCTCAGATCATCGCCCGCCTGATGGCAAAGGAAGACCAGTACAATGCGGAACAGCGCGCCATCATCGATCAGCTCGCTGGGGAATATGCTGATGAGCTGGACAGCCTGGGCGTGCGCGTGTCCAACCTGGAAAAGAAAGTGGGCAACATCTCCTGGAGCGGCGATGCCCGTATGCGTTATCAGAGCAACGACAACGGGGATAAGGAATCCTGGAACGGCCGTGTCCGCATCAATATGAAGGGCCAGATCAATGACAGCACCACTGCGAATGCCCGTCTGTCCACGGACAATGTGAACTTCAAGGGCGACAGCGACGCGGATGTGGGCATGGAACTGCTGAATGTGAACCATGACTTCGGCGCGGTAGATCTCACCCTCGGACGTTACGGCATGACCCTCGGCAATCAGGGCGGCTGGCTGTACAACAGCTCCTACGGCTTTGATGGCGCGCAGCTCGCAGCTGATCTGGGCAGAGTCGATGTAGCCGTAGGCTATGGCCAGTTCAATTCCTCCCGTCATCCCTCGGCCGATATTGATAATCTGGACACCTTCTACGCAAAGGCCAATGCCGATCTCGGCGCCTTCGATCTCTATGCCAACTATTACACCAACATGGAAAAGGAAGGCATTGATTACGAGATCTGGGGCGTGGGCCTCGTGATCCCCGTCAGCGATTTCCGCGTATTCGGCGAATACTGGCAGAATACCACCTGGGGCGACTATGACACCGCCTGGAATGCAGGCCTTGGCTACGGCATGAGAGACCTGAAGAAACCTGGCACCTGGCAGCTGGACGTGGCCTACAATAAGGTGGGCGACGGCGTATACCTCGGCGGCACCGGTCTCCAGACCGATATCCTGAGCGATATCAAGTCGGCAGGCGAACTCAAATTCTGGAATGCCGTCGGCGAAGTGACCCTCGCACAGAATACCTATCTCCATGCAGAATACGCTTTCGCCGCGGAAGCGAAAGAAAGCACGGATCCGGAAGATACCTGGACCGTATCCCTCAACTACGTATTCTGATTTCTTCAGAAATGCCTGTACGAAAAAAGAGAATCCTTCGGGATTCTCTTTTTTATTGGTCGTAGGTGGAAATGGAGTCGGTCTAATGACTGAGGTCGGCATGGAAATACGTTTGAATATAGCGCTGGAGGATGTCCCGCAGCTGCTTTTCTTCATTGCTGCCGGTGGTTGAGAAACGAAGCAGGGGCAGCCGGAGCGTCTGAAAAATGTGATCCTTCATCCGGTCCCGGTCAAATTGCCGTGTCCCTTTCTGATGAAAGCGGAAACCGTCCACCTCGATGGCGAAAACAGGAATTTTCCGGATGGTGTGATACAGCAGGAAATCCACGTGGGCGCCTCTTTGGATGTATCCCTGTTCTTCCATAGAAAGGAGAGACCGCTGCGGACGGGAAAATATTTCCAGAAGCGGCACATGGGGAACCGCCGCGAGATGAAGCTCGGGAACGGCTTTCAGGATGTCTTCGATCAGGCCGTACATCAGATTTTCCGAGACATACGATGAGACCGCGGTATGGCGGGCAAGGAACTGCTGCCGTTCCTCCGCATACTGACGGTACAGAAGATCGAAGACGGAACGGATGTCGCTGTGCAGCAGCTGGCCGCCGTGATAACGGATATAGGCCATGAGATCCCGGACATGGCTCCCCTCCGGCTGTTCCTCCGGGGAGGCGACCACGATCAGGTGACGCCTGGCACGGGAGACAGCCACGTTCAGGAGATGGGGGTCATCGGAAAAAGGTGTGATGATATCGTCCACGGTGGTGATAATGATGGTGTCTTTTTCACGGCCCTGAAATTTATGGACAGTGGATACATTTTCCGCCAGAAGCTGCGGTCCTGCAAGCTGCTGCCGGATTTGGTATACCTGATCCCGGTACGGGGACACGATGCCGATATCCTCTGCGGGAACGGAACGCAGGGCGGGCAGTACGTCGCTGCGGATGACATCGATCTGGCGCTGATTGACGTGCTGTCTTCCGTGATGGCCCGGGACGGTCTGCACGAGCCGCAGGACATCCGTTTCTCCCTGTGCTTCGGTCATGACGAGCAGTTCATTGTTGTAGTATTCCTGATTGCAGAAATTGATGATGTCCGGATGGCAGCGGTAGTGCTCGCGCAGCAGCGTCTGCGGCAGCTGCGGCACACATTTTACGAGAGAACTCAGGAAGCTTTCCCGACCGGCAAAATATCCGTCCGGGATCTGATAGCGGCGAAAAAGTGCTTCATGCTCCCACCGCAGCCGGGATGGCACCACATTGGGAAGCTGTCTGGTATCGCCGGCGATCACTGCACGGCGGGCTCCGGTGAGAGCCAGCGCGCCGCTCGCAATATCGACCTGAGACGCTTCATCCATGATGAGAAAATCATAGAGGGTATGGGGAAGACTGGAGCGGGAAGAAAACGTGGTGCTCAGAACGACAGGATATTCGTCGCAGAAATTGTTGCGGCTACGTACAGAGGAGAGATCGGAAGAAAAAAACTGGCGGCGCCGGTGGGGAAGACGCGTCCGGAACCGTTCATAGATGACGGCATGCAGGTATCGGCGGGACTCAGCGGTGAGCCGGTCTGTAAGCGCATGAATATCGGCACGGGACAATGCGTCCGTTAACTGTGCGATCTCCTGCGCCAGCTCCTGAAGCCGGACCCGGTAATAGGCCTCCTTCAGAGAACGGATGATGTCTGCCGGCGGCAGACGATAAAATGCCCAGCTGCCGATGCCGCAGAGAAAACGGCCCCGCAGCTTCAGCCAGAAGGAAAGCGGATGATCCTCTTCTACGGCGAGTTCGCATGCCATCCACAGCCGGAGGAGCGCTTCTGTTCGGGTCCGGGACCGGAGGCGGACCGGCTGAACGGGACGGGCCTCCTCTTCCAAAAATTTTTCAAAATAAGACTGCTCGAGCTGGACCGCCCGGTACTCCTCTCTGGCCCGGGCCAGCCGCTTCTGTGCGGCGAATGTCTGAGAGACGGCAAGCGTCAGTGATTCGATGGAGGCCAGCAGTTTTTTCATTGGCTCCGGTTCCATCTGCCAGTCGGAGATATCCGGATATTTTCCGGTCTGCTGCTGGATAAACAGCTCTTTATTGTGCCGGCTTCCGAGAAAGGCGGTCAGGAACGCGAGGCCGATATCCGGGGACGAGAGCTTTTCCTGTACATTGGCCGTCGCGGAATTCGTCCCGGAAACGATCTGCACGGTCAGACCCCGCATGAGCAGATTGGCAATGATGTTTAAAATGGTCTGCGTCTTTCCCGTGCCCGGCGGCCCCTGAATGACGCTGAGCTGGCTGGTCATGGCCTGACGGACCGCTTCCAGCTGACTTTCGTTGATGCCGAACGGAAAAATCAGGGGCGTTTCCTGATCGTGGGCGATCGGATGAAGCTGAGGCGCCAGATAGAGGGCAGCGGCGCTTTCTTCGACCTGGGCAGGATCGAGTTTCCAATATTGTTTTTGAAGGATCTGCCCGGGAGAAAGGGCGGGAGGCGCCGTTTCCTCGGCGATGCCGGGCTGAGGGATTTCGTTCAGGGCAGCGGCTTTACGCAGATAGTTCAGCATATTCTGCAATGCGGCGCCGGAAGAATGGGAGAGATCGTCGTTTTTCATAATTTTCCTCGGAGATGGGATGGTTTTCTATCCATTATAACGGAGAAATCGGAAAGAATTTTATTTTAAATATATAATTGCTGTTTTACAATATTATAAGTTGTTGGCGTTTATCGATGATACATGATGGAATGGAGCCGTGAAATTTGAAAATGGAAAAACAGGATATGACGATATTTGTAAACGATCAACCAATCATTTTCGAAGAAGAGGATTTACTGGGGAGAACACAATTTGCCAAACAGCTGGCGGATATGCTGCGCAATTATGCAAATATGCAAACAGAACGGGGGAATGGAATTGTAATTGGGATAGAAGGGGCCTGGGGGAGCGGAAAGACGTCACTTTTTAATTTGATGGAATCTCATCTGGATACGGCACAATTTAAGGTACAGCGGTTTAATTCCTGGCTGGCTATTAATCGCTTCTCGTTAATTGAGTTATTCTTTGAGGCATTAAATGAGGCGATGTCGGATGATAAAAAAATGTTAAAAGCGCTCAGACGTTTTCAACAAAAATTTGTAAGGAACGCGGCCCAGATTGCAGTAAATAGTGGAGCAGTTCTTGGAAGTTTCTATGGAATTCCCGGTACACAGGTATTAAAAGACTCTATCCAGAAGATGATGATGCATTCATCAGTGGAACAAAAACACAGGCAGCAAAAGAATTTTTTGAAAAAGGATTTACAGAAGCATTCAAAGAAGTGGATCGTTTTTTTATTGATGATATTGACCGGTTATCTGACGAACAAATAGGATTGGTTTTTCAGCTGGTAAAGAATATTGCAGATTTTCCACGAATTATATATGTATTGGCATATGACAAGAATATCGTGATTCGGGCATTGAATCGGGTGCAGCAGGAACAGGGCAAGGAATATTTACAGAAAGTTGTACAGGTACCTGTTGCGATCCCGGAGCCGGATTTATTACAGCTTCGCCAGATACTGGAGGCCAGATTAAACGGTATGATGAAGGGCCGAATTGAAGGGAGCATTGATAAGCAGCATTTGCAGGATATCCTGCAAATACTTGTCGGAAACTATATAAAAAATATTCGTGATTGTGAACGGGTACTCAATGCATTTTCTTTTCGATATACAGCCTGTGGGGAAAGTTGCGATGTTGGGGATTTGCTGGCAGTTACGGTACTGGAACTGTATGAATCACCGGTGGTTCGTCATATGGTAGACCATAAAGAGTTTTGGCTGGCACCAGATATCATGCGAGGATTGGAAAATGAGATTTCGAAAGAAGGAGAGGTGTTGATACGAAATCTGGAAGAATGCTGTTCTTTGCAGACAAAGATGTATCTGAAAGAATTATTAGGAATTTTATTCCCACAGGTCGCCAATGTGGCTGGGTGGCCTTCGATAGAACGTCCGATAGAAGGCAGTGCCGTTTCGCAGAGAATCAATCAGGAGATATATTTTGACCGTTATTTCCGGCTGGTTTTGCCGCGGGAGGCGGTTTCATTAGAACGTGTTGTTGAGATCTTGAAAGGCTCGGAATCATCGCAGATATGCAATAGTCTTATCCAACTGATACAGTCAGGAAGGATTGATTCCTTTTTCCGGCAAGCAGCTGGTATTAGCAAAAAAGGAGAAATGGCGGAAAAATTTCGGAATCCGGAAGCGGGTCGTACTTTTATGCAAGCGGTAACAGCTGCATACAGACAGTGTAAAAATCAGATCGACCCTTACCGTTATCAGATCTGGCGAAATAAATTTTGCTTTTCCCTGCTGGAAGAGGGGTGGCAGGATTGTAAAACCGGGGAATGGGATCAAATGGCTGTCAATATACTGTTTGAAAACTCGCAGATATCAATGGCGATTTTATTGAGAATGCTGAGAACGGCTGGCTATGGAATCCCGGGATTTTACGGCAATGAAACGGGACTGGTACAGGCGCCCTTTATGCCGGAAGCATTATTTTATCAACTGGCGCAAACACTGAGAAATCGAATTGTCCAGACGGCACAACGCCCGGAGGTGCTTTTACGTGAAGAATCAATTGCAGATTTACTGTATTTTTGGCGTTGGCATGATAAAAAAACGGGGAATAACAGCTATTCAGAGTTTCTAAAAAAATCGTCCTGCGGAGTCGTGCTGATCTGGCTGGTTATAAGTATGCTGGGGAAAATATTTGGCTATGAGGATGGGAAGACAACATGGAGCTGGCATTTTTATTTTATGGAACCCCAGCTGCAAACTCCTGAGATAGTAGGCCGGGTGAAACAATATTTGTTGTCAGAAACGTTGGATATACAACAACTGCATCCCGATGAAGTTCGGAGGGCAGCAGCGTATTTGGCTCTTATGAGAAAGATTTTGAAAAAGAATACGTCGGCCCATGATGCAGAGGTAACAGAAGCGGAACTTGATGAGATGATAGATTTTCTGCCTGTCAGGAATGAGAAGATACAATGTCTGCTGAGAAAGCGCATTTAAGAAAGTCGGTCTTTCCGGTATATGTCAGATTTTCGGCGTGGGGTATAATAAAGCAGATATATATAATGTGGGCCGTATTGGCCTGAAATAGAGACGTCCCTTTCCGGGACGGGGAGTTTGGGATGGATGATATCAAGGATCTGCTGAGCCGGCTCATGCGCCGGGATCAGGATACGGATAAAGCGGTGACGGATGATCTGAACCGGAAGATCAACGCGGTGTACAGCATTTATGCCAGTCTGGTGGGGCCGGAGGAGCTCATTGTGCGTACCGGGCGGTATGATGCGCTGAAATATATTCATGATGAAAATCCGCGGGTGCGACTCATCGGGATGCAGCGGCTGATCCTGGAGAGCCGGGATTACAACCGGCCGCCGACGGATGAGGAGATCCCGCTGGTGCTGGACAATCTGGAGGAAAAGCTCTCGGATCTGCTGGCGCGGCGCGCCGTGGAGGAGCAGCTGGAGCGGAAGATCTCCGACCGGCTGGAGGAGCGCCATCAGGAGTATGTGGACGAGATCCGCCGGGAGGTCATCGAGGAGGAGACCGCCGATATCGAGACGCCCCAGACGCGGCGCCGGCTGGAGAAGCTGGAGGCGCTGGAAAAGGTGAAGCTCACCGATACGGTCACGAAGGTGCTCCGCCCGCAGCGGATGGAGGACATCATCGGACAGGACCGGGCGGTGGAGGCGATGCTTTCCAAGCTGGGCTCGCCTTATCCGCAGCATATGATCCTCTACGGACCGCCCGGCGTGGGGAAGACCACGGCGGCGCGGCTCGTGCTGGAGGCGGTGCGGGGCCGGGGGACCTCGGTCTTCCGCAGCGACGCGCCGTTCGTGGAATGCGACGGCACCACGCTCCGCTGGGACAGCCGGGACATGACGAACCCGCTGATCGGCTCGGTCCATGACCCGATCTATCAGGGGGCGCAGCGGGATCTGGCCGACGAGGGCATTCCGGAACCGAAGCCGGGGCTCGTGACGGACGCTCACGGCGGGGTGCTTTTCATCGATGAGATCGGCGAGCTGGACCCGATCCTGCTGAACAAGCTGCTGAAGGTGCTGGAGGACAAGCGGGTGTATTTCGAGTCCGCCTATTACGACGAGGAGGACGAGGGCATCCCGGCGTACATTCACAAGCTGTTCAAGGAGGGCGCGCCGGCGGATTTCATCCTCATCGGGGCGACGACGCGCCTGCCGGAGGAGATCAATCCGGCGATCCGCTCCCGCTGTGCGGAAATTTTCTTTGAACCGCTGTCGCCGCAGTCGGTGGCGGACATCGCGCGGGGCGCGGCGGAGCGGCTCCACGTATCGATGGAGCCCGGCGCGGCGGAGCTCATCAGCGAGTACACCATGGAAGGGCGCAAGGCGGTGAATCTGCTGTCCGATGCGTACGGCCGGGCGGTGTACCGTGCAGGCCATACGGAGGGCGCGGTCATCACGGAGGCGCTCATCCGGGAGACCGCCCGGGCATCGCGGCTCTCCCCATGGCGGGAGAAGCTCGCGTCGGACACGCCGCGCATCGGCCATGTGTACGGCCTCGGCGTGGCGGGCTACTGGGGGAGCATCATCGAGATCGAAGCAGCGGCCTATCCGGCCCATGAAAAGGGCAAGGGCTCGATCCGCTTCAATGAGACTGCCGGCTCCATGGCGAAGGATTCCGTGGCGACCGCCGCATCGGTGGTGCGGATGTGTCTCGGCCGGGATCTGTCGGACTATGACCTGCACATCAATGTGATCGGCGGGGGCAATATCGACGGGCCGTCCGCGGGCTGTGCGATCACGTCGGCCATTCTGTCTGCAGTGGAGAAGGTGCCGCTCCGTCAGGATGTGGCGCTCACCGGGGAGATTTCCCTCACCGGCGAGGTGAAGCCTGTGGGCGGCATTGCGGAGAAAGCCTTCGGCGCCTGCCAGGCGGGGATGAAGACGCTTCTCATCCCGGAGAAAAATAAGAATGATATCGGGCCGTACCATCTCGGCATGGAGGTGGTGCCGGTGAAGCATATCGAGGAGATCAGGAAGATCCTGATGGTCAGAGAGGGGGATACCGGTGCCGAATGAGAGACAGAAACAGGGACGGAGCCGGGCAGACAGCGCAGGCGCGCTGGCCGTAGACCGCATCCCGCCGCAGAGCATCGAGGCGGAACAGTCCGTGCTGGGCGCGATGCTGGTGGACAAGGAAGCGGTGGTCGTGGGAGAGGATCTCCTGCGGGCGGAGGATTTCTACAAGGAAGCGAACGCCGTCGTCTTCCGGGCGATCCTCAATCTGGCCCATCAGGGGAAGGAAGTGGACATCCTCACCACCACGGAGGAGCTGCGCCGCATGGGCCGGCTGGACGACGTGGGGGGCGTGCTCTACGTCAATGAGCTTCCCGAGCACTGCATCCTGCCGAAGTCCGTGCGCCGCCATGCGGAGATCGTGGCGGACAAGGCGAAGCTGCGCCGCCTCATCGACGCGGCCAATATGATCGCCTCCGAGGCCTATGCCGGCGAGGACGAGACGCTCAATATCGTGGACGACGCGGAGCGGCGCATCCTCGAGGTGGCGAAGGACGACCGGAAGGGCGACTTCGTCTCGCTGGGCGAGGCGGTGCAGCAGGAGCTGTCGGATATCAATGTAAAGTACCAGAACCGCACGGGCATCACGGGACTGTCCTCGGGCTATCAGAAATTCGACGCCCTCACCAGCGGTTTCCAGAAGGGGGACTTCATCATCGTCGCCGCCCGTCCGTCCATGGGCAAGACGGCGTTCGTCCTGAATATCGCCAAGAACGTGGCCCTCGGCGGAAAGAAATCGGTGGCGTTCTTCTCGCTGGAAATGCCGCGGAGCCAGCTCGTGCAGCGTCTGCTCTGCTCGACGGCGCTCATCGACAGCCAGAAGCTGCGCACGGGGCGGCTGTCCACGCAGCAGGAATGGGCCAATCTGGCCAATGCAGCGAGCGTGCTCATGGATGCGCCGCTCTATATCGACGACACGTCGGGCATCACCGCCGCGGAGATCCGGTCGAAGTCGCGGCGCCTCAAGGCGGAAAAGGGACTGGACCTCATCATCATCGACTATCTCCAGCTCATGCAGAGCCGGAGCAGCCGCGCCAATGAAGGGCGCCAGCAGGAAATTTCCGAGATCTCCCGCTCGCTGAAGGGGCTGGCCCGCGAGCTGAATGTGCCGGTCATCGCCCTGTCCCAGCTGTCCCGAAGCGTGGAGGCCCGGCAGGATCACCGGCCGTTCCTGTCCGATCTGCGTGAATCGGGCTCTCTCGAACAGGACGCGGACATGGTGAGCTTCCTCTACCGCGAGGCCTACTACAATAAGGAGCTGGAAGCGGATGACGCCCGGCGCAATCTCACGGAGATCATCCTCGCGAAGAACCGCAACGGCCCGGTAGGGACTGTGGAAATGTATTTCGCTGGCCAGTTCACTCTCTTCTACGAGACGACAGACCGGGAAGAGCCGGAAGGAGCATAACGTATGGATCTGTGGGGCAGAGAGGATCCGGAGGACCGGATCGCCGAAGAGAAGCCGCAGGAGGAGGCGGCCCGCTTTTCCTCCCATGAGGAGATCGCCGAAGCCATCCGCCGCTGCGCGGCCTGCCATCTCCGGCAGGAGGGCAATTTGGGGCCGGTGCTGTCCAGCGGGCCCGTGCCGTCGCCGCTGATGCTGGTGGGCGAGGGCCCCGGAGGCGTCGAGGATGATTACGGCGCGCCGCTTATCGGGCCGTCGGGGCAGCTGCTGGACAAGGCGCTCGCCTCGGTGGGCATCACCCGCGACCGGGTGTATGTGACGAATGTGGTGAAGTGCCGGCCCCGGGGCAACCGCACGCCGGATATCGCCGAGGGGCGGTTCTGTGCAGACAAGTGGCTCCGGGAGGAGATCCGTCTGGTGCAGCCGAAGGTGATCGTGGCGCTGGGCAAGGCGGCGCTTCGGTATTTCCTGGGCCATGAGGCGGGCATCGTGCGGAGCCGCGGCCACTGGATCGACTGGGAGGGGATTCCCGTCATGCCCACCTTTCATCCGGCGTACCTGCTGCGGCAGTATGGCCGCGATCTGGTGCAGTCCAAGTGGGATGTGTACTACGATCTGCGGGAAGCGAAGGAACGGGCCGCGGCGGCGGCGCCGGACTGGGTATGGCAGAGCGGGACGCCGCCGGATCTGCTGGCGGAATTTGCGGCGGTGCGCGCAGAGCGCCATGCCGGACAATAAAAAGAACCGGTCTCTCCGGAAAGGGAGGCCGGTTTTTGCGTGCAAAAAAACGCCCTGTCCGGGGAGGACGGGACGTTCTTTTTTATGATCTCAGGCGTGTGCCGCGTGGGACTGTGCTTCGATGATGCCGTAGACGAGGCGCGCGGAGTCGATGAGATCCTTCAGGGCCAGTGATTCGCTGGAGGTGTGGAAGGAGGTCATGCCGACGCCGAGGAGCACCGCCGGGAAGGCATTCCGGTTGAACCAGTTGGCATCGCTGCCGCCGCCGGTGACGGTGAGGCGGAACGGGAGCTGCTGCGAAGCGCAGGCCGCCCGGACGAGGCGGAGCGATTCGTGGTCGCTGCCGATGGAGAAGCCCTGATAGAGCTCTTCCGCGGAGACTTCTGCGGAGCCGCCGGGGAAATCCGCTTCGGCGCTCTTCAGCGCGTCCGTCATGGTCTTGACCGTGCGGAGCAGCTTCTCCGGATCGCGGCTGCGCGCTTCCGCGCGGATGGTGCACGTATCGGGGACGATATTGGTGGCGAGACCGCCTTCGATGCAGCCCACGTTGCAGGTGGTCTCTTCATCGATGCGTCCGCTCTGGATGCGGGACAGGGCCGCCGCGGCCATCTGAATGGCGTTGACGCCCTTTTCCGGCTCAATGCCGGCGTGTGCAGCCCGGCCGTGCATGGTGCAGGTGATCTTGTATTCGCCCGGCCCGGCCTGTGCCACTGTGCCCGGCGCGCCGTCCGCGTCGAGGACGTAGCCGAAGTCGATGCCTTCGGCATGGCGGCCGTCAAAATTCTGGGAGCCGCCGAGGCTGGTCTCTTCCTGTACGGTAAAGACCGCGAGGATGCGGCCGTGGGGGATCATGGTCTCCTTCATGACCGTGAGGGCTTCCACGATGGCCGCCACGCCGGCCTTGTCGTCGCCGCCGAGGATGGTGTCGCCTTTGGAGCGGTACACGCCGTCCTCGAGGACCGGTTCGATGTCCTTACACTTTTCCACGCAGTCCATATGCGCCGTGAAGGCGACGCCCGGGAGCCCTTCCGCCGTGGCGGGGAAGAGGGCCATGAGATTGCCGCAGGCCGTGCCGGTGGCTTCGCCTGCGCCGTCCTCGGTGACTTTGGCGCCGAGGCGCTTCATGATTTTTTTCAGATATTCGCAGACTTCCCGCTCGCCGCCGCTCGGTGCGTAGATGCGGACGAGATCGGTGAAGGTCTGTTTCAGACGTTCTTCGTTGATCATAGCTGACCTCCTTATGGTATTGATGGTTTCATCTTACCCGCTTCGCCCGGCCATTGCAATGCAGTCAGGATTTTTCTTCTTCCATGTAGAAGCCCTTGCGGATGGCGTCCTTGCCGTACCGGGCCTGAATGGCGTCCACCGCGCGGGCGGCCCGGCGGAGCGCGTCCTTTCGGTCGGGGAAAAGGGAGATCGTCTCCACCTCCTCCGCCAGATTGGAGCAGGTCACGCCGGTGAGGCGCACCGCTTCCGTGCGGGGGATCTTCTCCAGCAGGGAGAGCGCCGCCGCTTCGATATCCTCCTGCAGATTGGTCCCTTCCTCAAAGGACACGGAGCGCATGACTGTGCGGAAGGAGGCGAAGCGGATCTTGAGGGACACCGTGCGGGCTGTGAGGTGCCGGCGGCGCAGGCGGGAGGCCACGGTGTCGCTGTGGATGGCGATGCGCCGGCGGATGGCCGCGGGATCGGTGAGGTCCGTTTCGTAGGTCTCTTCATCGCCGATGGACTTCACCGCCCGCTCGGCCTGCACGGGGCGGTCGTCGATGCCGAAGGAGAGCCGCCGGAGATGATCGGCCAGCCGGCCTACGGCGGCCTCCACCGTACCGGGGGCGGCGCGCTGGATGTCTCCGATGGTGCGGAACCCGGCGGCGAGGAGCTTTCCCTCCGTGACGGAGCCCACGCCCCAGAGGCGGCGCAGGGGCAGCGGCGCCAGAATGGCCGCCTCCCTGCCGTAGGGGATGATGGTCAGGCCGTCGGGCTTGTCCATGTCGCTGGCCATTTTGGCGAGAAATTTATTCGGCGCGATGCCGGCGGACGCCACGAGGCCCGTCTTTTCCCGGATCTCCCCCTTGATGGCCCGGCCGATGGCGCCGAGCGTGGGGTACTGGGTGCCCATGCCTGTGATGTCCATGAAGGCCTCGTCCAGAGAAATGGGCTCGATCTCCGCCGCGTAGTGGAGCATGATGCGGTGGATTTCATCGGACACACTGCGGTACAGCTCGAACCGGGGCCGCACGTAGATGCCCGCCGGGCAGAGCGTGCGCGCCCGGCTCATGGGCATGGCGGAATGGATGCCAAAGGCCCGCGCCTCGTAGGAAGCAGTGGACACCACGCCCCGGGCGGACAGGCCGCCCACGATGACCGGCTTTCCTCTCCATTCCGGGTGGTCCCTCTGTTCGATGGACGCGAAAAAGGCGTCCATATCCACGTGCATGATCCAGCGTCTGGGCATGAGACTCCCTCCTTTCTGCCTCTTATTGTAAAGGCTCCGGGCAGGAATGGGAATGGAGCGGCTGAAGGCGCGCCGGTTTCTTCGCTTTTTTATGAAACAATCTGTAAATTCTGCCAGAATAAAAAAGTTCTATATACTGTAAAAATATTTCTATATAAAGAATTATCCTATAGCAATGTGGAAGAATTTTTGAATAAGGAGAAAAACGAAGCAAAAACGGGCGATTTCATTGCGGCTCTTTTATGTATATGGTAAAATATGAATTCACAACAGGTTTATTTTTTGGTACATTCAGGCTCCGGAGCGGGGATTTCACCGTGAGGAACCGGTTTTGGCAAGGTTGTCAAGTATGGCCTTGCTTCATTTTGTGCCCGGGATTTTTGCGGGCTATTGACAAATGGTTTTATCACTACGAAAGGGTGAGGCGCAGAATGTTCAGACCCGAACAGGCAGGGACGAGGAAAAGATACACGTATGCAAGAGCGGAAGAAGTATTGAAGATGCCGCATCTGCTCGACCTCCAGACGAAATCCTATGAATGGTTTCAGAAGGAAGGACTTCGGGATGTATTGGACGATATCTCTCCGATCGAGGACAGCGGCCACAAGTGGTCTCTGTACTTCAAGGACTATTATTTCGGCACGGAGGAAAACTCCATCGACGACTGCCGTGCCAAGGCAATGACGTACTGCGCACCGCTGAAGGTGAAGGTACAGCTCGTCAACCGCGAGACCGGGGAAATCAAGGAAAATGATGATCTTTTCATGGGCGATTTCCCGATCATGACGTCCACGGGCACCTTCGTCATCAACGGGGCGGAACGTGTCATCGTCTCCCAGCTGGTCCGTTCTCCGGGCGTATATTTCAGCCGTGAACAGGACAATCTGGGGAAATACATCTACAGCGGCCAGGTGATCCCGAACCGCGGCGCCTGGATCGAACTGGAATCCGACGCCAACGGCGCCGTGTCCGTCCGCATCGACCGGAACCGCAAGATGCCGGCCACGGTCCTCGTCCGCGCGCTGGGATGGTCCTCCAATGAGGACATCCTCGATCTCTTCGCGCAGGATGTGCACATCCAGAGAACGCTGGAAAAGGACCCGACCCACAATACGAATGAAGCGCTGATCGAAATCTACAAGAAGCTGCGCCCGGGCGAACCGCCGACGGTGGAAAGCGCCACGACGCTGCTGCACAATCTCTTCTACGATCCGCACAGATACGATCTGGCCAAGGTCGGCCGCTACAAGGCAGGGAAGAAGCTCGGCTGGAAGAACCGCCTCAGAGGGCTCACTACGGCGGAACCGATCGTCAATCCGGAAACGGGCGAAGTGGTCATCGAAGCGCATACACTCCTCGATGAAGAAGCGCTCAAAAAGATCGACGAAAGCGGCGTCTACGGCGGCGAAGGCCTCGTGGAGCTGCTCACTGAAAAGGATGACGGCACGGAAGTGAAGGTCATCTGCAACAACTGCAATCTGCCCGACAACCACCGCACCCTCACCGCGGAGGACATGATCGCCAATATCGACTATCTGCTGAACCTGATGCAGGGCTACGGCACGACGGACGACATCGACCATCTGGGCAACCGCCGCGTACGCTGCGTGGGCGAGCTGCTGCAGAACCAGTTCCGCATCGGCCTGTCCCGTATGGAACGCGTGGTCCGTGAACGCATGACCACGCAGGATCAGGACAAGATGACCCCGCAGGCGCTGATCAATATCCGCCCGGTGGTGGCAGCCATCCGCGAATTCTTCGGAAGCTCCCAGCTGTCCCAGTTCATGGACCAGACGAACCCGCTGGCAGAGCTGACCCATAAGCGCCGTCTCTCCGCCCTCGGCCCCGGCGGTCTGTCCCGTGAACGCGCAGGGTTCGAAGTCCGCGACGTTCATTATTCCCATTACGGCCGCATGTGCCCGGTAGAAACGCCGGAAGGTCCGAACATCGGGCTGATCTCCTCGCTGGCCAACTACGGGATCATCAATAAATACGGCCTCATCGAAACGCCGTACCGTCTGATCGACAAGACCGATCCGGAAAACCCGATCGTCACCAATACCTGCGAATACGTCACTGCAGACATCGAGGAAGACAAGATCATCGCCCAGGCCAGTGAACCGCTGGACGCGGAAAATCATTTCGTGAACCGCAACGTCACGGCCCGCCGCGGCGCCGATCCTCTTGAAGCAGACGCTTCCGAGGTCGACCTGATGGACGTATCGCCGAAGCAGGTCGTCTCCATCGGTACCTCCCTCATTCCGTTCCTCGAACACGATGATACGAACCGTGCCCTCATGGGTGCGAACATGCAGCGCCAGGCCGTGCCGCTGCTCCGTCCGGAAGCGCCGCTCGTCGGCACCGGCATGGAATTCGTGGCTGCACAGGACTCTGGCGTGTGCATCCTCGCCAAACGGTCCGGTACGGTCATCAGCGTGGACGGCCGCAAGATTGTGGTCCGCGCAGACAACGGCGAGATCGACACCTACCACATGGTGAAGTTCATGCGCTCCAACCAGAGCACCTGCATCAACCAGCGCCCGCTCGTCTATGACGGCGACCGCGTGGAAGCAGGACAGACGCTGGCAGACGGCATGGCCACCGACGGCGGCGAACTCGCGCTGGGCCACAATGTGCTGGTCGCCTTCGTATCCTGGGAAGGGTACAACCACGAAGACGCCGTGCTCATTTCCGAACGGCTCTGCAAGGAAGATCTCTATACTTCCATCCACATTGAAGAATACGAATGCGACGCCCGCGACACGAAGCTCGGCGATGAGGAAATCACCCGCCAGCTCCCGTCTGTCGGCGAAGACGCCATCAAATATCTCGACGAAAACGGCATCATCTCCATCGGCGCCGACGTCCGCCCGGGCGATATCCTGGTCGGCAAGGTCACCCCGAAGGGCGAGACCGAGCTCACGCCGGAAGAACGGCTCCTCCGCGCCATCTTCGGCGACAAGGAACGGGAAGTGCGCGACACCTCCCTCCGCGTGCCGCACGGCGAATTCGGCAAGGTCGTGGACGTGAAGGTCTTCAGCCGTGAAGACGGCGACGAACTGGCTCCGGGCGTCAACAAGAGCGTCCGCGTGTACATCGCGCAGAAGAGAAAGATCCATGAAGGCGATAAGATGGCAGGGCGCCACGGCAACAAGTGCGTATGCTCCCGCGTTCTCCCCATCGAAGATATGCCCTTCACCCCCGACGGCCGTCCGGTCGATCTGGTGCTGAATCCTCTGGGCGTACCGTCCCGAATGAATATCGGACAGATCCTTGAAATTCACCTCGGCTGGGCCTGCCATGCGCTGGGTGAAGAGATCCGCAACGGCGATCCCGATGTGGAACGCCGCCTCCGTGAAGCAGGCTACGATTTCGATAAATACGGCATGCCGGAACCGGATGAAGCAGGCATCCACATCGCGACCCCGGTATTCGACGGCTGCCGCGATGAAGACCTGGCAACGACGCTCCGCGTAGCCAATCTGCCGGCTTCGGCCAAGAGCACGCTCTACGACGGCCGTACCGGTGAAAAACTGGACAACGCGGTCACCATCGGCTGGAAGTACATGCTGAAGCTGCACCATCTGGTCGACGACAAGATCCACGCACGCTCCACCGGTCCGTACTCCCTCGTTACTCAGCAGCCTCTGGGCGGCAAGGCGCAGTTCGGCGGCCAGCGCTTCGGCGAAATGGAAGTGTGGGCACTGGAAGCGTACGGCGCGGCTTACACGCTGCAGGAAATCCTCACCGTCAAGTCCGACGATGTCATCGGCCGTGTGAAGGCCTATGAAAAGATCGTCAAGGGCGAAAACATCCCCGCTCCGGGCGTACCGGAATCCTTCAAGGTCCTCATGAAGGAACTGCAGAGCATCGGCCTCGATGTGCGCATCCTCAATGAAGACGGCGAAGAAGTGGTCCTGAAGGAACTGGACGACGACGATCTGGAACAGGGCTACGGCAGCGGCGACCGCTGGTACGGCAAGGACGGCGACCGCGCAGCTCATGATAAAGAACTGAAAGAAGTCATGGAAGGCGACGACAGCACCTCCATCTCCAGAAGCGACATGGAGACCGGTGCGGCAGGCGCTGCGGCTGACGTGATCGGCACGGATATGCCCGATGCACAGGAAGTGCAGGACATGGAAGACACGGAAGCAGCCATGGATTTCACCATTACGGACGACCCGAACGGCGGGTCCGATGAATAACATTCCCGGAAAGGAGCGGTATCCAATTGTTAGATGTAAATGAATTTGACTCCATGAAGATCGGCATCGCCTCCCCGGAAAAGATCCTTGAATGGTCCCACGGCGAAGTCACGAAGCCGGAAACCATCAACTATCGCACCCTGAAGGCGGAGACCGACGGTCTTTTCTGCGAAAAGATCTTCGGACCGACGAAGGACTGGGAATGCAAATGCGGCAAATACAAAAGAATGCGCTATAAAGGCACGGTGTGCGACAAGTGCGGCGTGGAAGTGACCAGCTCCAAGGTCCGCCGCGAACGCATGGGCCACATCAGCCTCGCCTGCCCGGTATCCCACATCTGGTACTTCAAGGGGATCCCGAGCCGCATCGGCCTCATCCTCTCCATTTCTCCCCGTGCGCTGGAACGGGTGCTGTATTTCGCAGCGTACATCGTCCTCGATCCGGGCACGACCAATCTGACGAAGCAGCAGATCCTCACCGAAGCGGAATATCAGGAAACCGTGCAGAAGTACGGCTATGATTCCTTCAAGGCCGGCATGGGTGCAGAAGCCATCCAGACCCTCCTGAAGGAACTGGACCTGAAAAAGCTGGAAGCGGAGCTGAAGGAAGACCTGAAGACCGCCACCGGCCAGCGCCGCGTGCGCAGCATCCGCCGTCTGGAAGAAGTGGAATCCTTCATTCAGTCCGGCAACAAGCCGGAATGGATGATCATGACGGTCATCCCAGTCATCCCGCCGGATCTGCGCCCGATGGTGCAGCTCGACGGCGGCCGCTTCGCCACGAGCGACCTGAACGACCTTTACCGCCGTGTAATCAACAGAAACAACCGTCTGAAGCGTCTGCTCGAGCTGGGCGCTCCGGAAATCATCATCCGCAATGAAAAGCGCATGCTCCAGGAAGCGGTCGATGCCCTCATCGACAACGGCCGCCGCGGCCGTGCGGTCACCGGCCCGGGCAACCGCCCGCTGAAATCCCTCTCCGATATGCTGAAAGGGAAGCAGGGCCGTTTCCGTCAGAACCTGCTGGGCAAGCGCGTCGACTACTCCGGCCGTTCCGTTATCGTCGTCGGCCCGGAACTGAAAATGTATCAGTGCGGCCTGCCGAAGGAAATGGCAGTGGAACTGTTCAAGCCGTTCATCATGCATGAGCTCATCGCCCGCGGCATGGCGAACAACCTGAAGGTGGCCCGCAAGAAAGTGGACAAGCTCGCACCGGAAGTATGGGATGTCCTCGCAGATGTCATCAAGGAACATCCGGTCCTCCTGAACCGCGCACCGACGCTGCACCGCCTCGGCATTCAGGCCTTCGAACCCATCCTGTGGGAAGGCCGTGCCATCAAGCTGCATCCGCTGGTATGCCCGGGCTACAACGCCGACTTCGACGGCGACCAGATGGCGTGCCATCTGCCGCTGTCCGTGGAGGCACAGGCGGAAGCACGGACCCTCATGCTCTCCATCAACAACATCCTGTCCACGAAGGACGGCAAGCCGGTGGCCATTCCGTCTCAGGATATGATCCTCGGCAGCTACTACCTCACCATCACGCCGGAGGACGAGGAGACCGTCGAATTCGACAAGCTCCCGGCCTACACCGGCTATGACGAAATCATGCTCGCCTATGATCTGGCGAAGGACGAAAAGCGGGGCGGCGATTTCCTCCAGCACTTCATCCGTGTGGACATCCCCGGCCACGGCCTCGTCATCACCACGCCGGGCCGCGTGATCTTCAACTACGCGATCCCCGAAGTGCTCCGCTTCTTCCACAAGAGAGGCGACGGCAGAGAATGCCTCGGCGTCGTCATCGACAAGAAGCAGATGGGCAAGCTCGTCAATAACTGCTTCCGCAAGCTCGGCTTCAAGGCCACGGGCGACCTGCTGGACAGCATCAAGGCGCTCGGCTTCCATTACGCTCTCGTATCGGGCATCTCCATCGGCATCAACGATGTCGCTGTCCCGGCCAACAAGAACGAGATCATCGCCGAAAAGGATGCGGAAGTCGAACGTGTCAAGAATTTCTTCCGCCGCGGCCTCATCACCAACGCGGAACGGTATAAGAAAGTCGTCGAGATCTGGACGAAGGCCACGGACGAAGTGGGCGAAGCCATGAAGGAAAGCATGAAGAAATTCAACCCGCTCACCATGATGGCTCAGTCCGGTGCCCGTGGTAACGACAGCCAGATGCGCCAGCTCGCCGGCATGCGCGGCCTGATCGCCGATACCTCCGGCCGTCCGGTCGAACTGCCTGTCAAGGCGAACTACCGTGAAGGCCTGACCGTACTGGATTACTTCACCTCCTCTCACGGCGCCCGTAAAGGTCTGGCCGATACGGCACTCCGTACGGCAGACTCCGGTTACCTCACCCGCCGTCTGGTCGACGTATCCCAGGACGTCATCGTCCGCGAGGAAGACTGCGACATCGTCGTTCTCGATTTCGACAGGGAACGGGTGCGCATGGCTTCCACCGTACGCCACACCATCAACGGTCTGAAGCCGAAGCTTCTCGGCGCGATGCTCGATGAAGACGTGCTCGATCCGAAGAGCGGCGACGTGCTCCTCGTGAAGGGCCGCACGCTCACCTCCGACGACATCACCCTTCTCAATCACCGCCTCATCCATGAAGTGACCATCATCCCGATGTATCAGGACGGCGCGGAAACGCCGGCGGCGGAAACGATCGACCTCGGCGCCAAGGCAGCCGACGAAGAACTCACGGCCAGCCTCCGTCATTTCATGAATACCCGCCTGCGCGGCAAGCATCTCGATGAAGCGGCTGCGGACCGCAGCCGCTGCGAACTCTTCCCGGCCGGCACGGAGATCACCGGGGAAGTGGCCGACGCCATCCTCGCTGCGGACGTACCGTCCATTCGCGTCCACATGGACGAAGTGGAAGGCGTGGAAGTCACCCCGATCGTTCAGAGCGGCGGCGTGATCGAGACCCTTGCAGACCGCATCACCGGACGCTGCCCGGTGGACGATGTGATCAATCCGGAAACGGGCGAGCTCATCGCGAAGAAGAACGAAGAAATCACGGAAGAACAGGCCGAAGAGATCCAGAAGCATTTCAACAGCCTGAAGATCCGTTCCATCCTGACCTGCCACTCCGCACACGGCATCTGCGCGAAGTGCTACGGCCGCAATCTGGCCACCGGCCGCCACGTGGAGATCGGCGAAGCGGTAGGCATCATCGCCGCACAGTCCATCGGCGAACCTGGTACCCAGCTGACCATGCGTACATTCCACACCGGCGGCACCGTATCGAACGAAGATATCACACAGGGTCTTCCCCGTGTCGAAGAATTGTTCGAAGCGCGTAAACCGAAGGGCCACGCCATCATCAGTGAGATCGGCGGCACCGTCACGGTAAGCGAATCCGAAGAGAACAAGGGCGTGCCGATCGTCACCGTCACCAATGAAGAGACGAGCGAACAGTACAAGCTGCCCTTCGGCAAGCGTGCCATCGTCAAGGACGGAGACGTCATCGAACCGGGGACGAAGCTCATGGACGGCTCCATCAATCCCCACGACATCCTCCGCGTCAAGGGCGTACAGGCCACGCAGCAGTACATCGTATCCGAAGTCCAGAGCGTATACCGCTCTCAGGGCGTAGAAATCAACGATAAACACATCGAGATCATCGTCCGTCAGATGCTCCGCAAGATCAAGATCGAGGAGCCCGGCGATTCCGAATGGCTCCCGGGCGAGACCGTCGATATGGTGGCTTACCGTCAGGAGAACCAGCGTCTCGAGGACGAGGGCAAGGAAAAGGCCGTGGGCCGCAACATGCTCCTCGGCACGACGAAGGCCGCTCTGGCGACCGACTCCTTCCTCTCCGCCGCATCCTTCCAGGAAACGACGAGAGTCCTCACCGAAGCAGCGATCAAGGGCAAGTCCGATCCGCTCATCGGCCTGAAGGAAAATGTCATCATCGGCAAGCTGATTCCTGCAGGCACCGGCATGTCCCGGTACCGCCGGATCAAGGTGATCCACGAAGGCGAACCGAAACCCGCTGCAGAAGAACAGCAGGCACAGTAAGCCTCAGCGATGAAGAAAAAACTGTAAGAAACGGGAATTCCCGTTCTTACAGTTTTTTTGTGCACAAAAAAAGCCGCCCGGAGGCGGGAGAAAATCAGAGAGAGGCGGGGCGGCCGCGGAGGAACCACGGCAGGAGAGGCCGCACAAAAACGGAGGGCGCGCCGGGAAAGGCTTCCGGCGTGAAGGTGAGGACGATCTTCCGGCAGGTGGCGGGCGCCGCGAGGAGGGCCTGCCATTTCTGCGGGGCGTCCCGGTCATCACCATGAGGGATGAGCTGCCACAGCACGGGGATCTCCCGGCGGCCGGTGAGGAAATCCACCAGGCCAGCCTCGGAGGCGGCGGTCTCCACGGCGCCGTACCGGCGGAAGAGCTCCACTGCCGTCGCGTTGCAGAGGCACTGCCATTCCGTGCGGCCGCGGCGGCTCCAGAGGCTGGCCATGGCGCCGTCGGAGAAGAAGAAGCGGACCGTGCGCCCGTCCGGCTCCGGCAGCGTCCCGTCGGAAATCGCCACGGAAGGCACGGTGAGGAGCAGGCCTGCCTCCCCGAGGCACCGGAGATAGGAGCGGAGCGTTTTTTCCAGCAGGGGCCGTCCGGCGCGTCCTGTGGCGGTCTCCATGGCCTGCATCGCCACGGATTCGCCGGCGTGCTCCGCCAGGTAGCGGAGGATCTTGAGGAGGAGGCCCGTGCGGAGCGAGGCATCGTCGCAGAGCTCGTGGAAGAGCGCCGCTGAAAGGATCGTATCCAGCGTGCTGTGCAGTGCCTCTTTGTGGAAGAGCCCCGGAAGGGAGCTGCCCTCGGCGTAGCGGAGGAGATCCCGGTCCTGCGGCGGTGTTTCCCGGCCGGCGGCTGTTTCCGCAAAGGAAAGGGGATACACGGTGCGGATGCGGCAGCGCCCCGGCAGGAGCGAGGTCAGGGAGGACAGGGACCGGTCCATGGCGGAGCCGGCCAGACAGAGGTCGAAGTGGCGGATGCGGAAGAGGCCGTCCGCCAGCCGGGCGAAATCAGGGAGCTCCTGCACCTCGTCGAGAAAGATATAGGCCGGCTGTCCGCCGGGAAGGCGGGAGAGAATGTACCGGTAGAGCGTTTCCTGCGGGAAACGGCGCTGCACCTCCGGCTCGGACAGGTCCAGATAGAGAATGCGGTCCTCCGGGACGCCGGACTGCCGGAGATGGTGGATGTACTGCGCGAGGAGCGTCGTCTTGCCGGCGCCGCGCATGCCGGTGAGGACCTTCACCATTTCCCGGTCCCGGTTCCGGAGGAGGAATTCCATGTAGTCTCTGCGTTCGCACTCCGCCATGGGAGGTCACTTCCTTTCTGCGGCGAGGGGCACGTACTCCTCGCCGAGCGTTTCCGCGCGGGCCCGCCCGGCGGTGAGATTCGTCAGGTCCCGGAGATGGGGCTCCCAGTCGGCGGGCGGCACGAGGAGCGTGAAGGTCACCGTGTCGGTGAAGGACCGGTCCGCCACGCGGAGCGCTTTGTCGCCGGCATATTTTTCAAAGAGGCCCACCATGTCATAGGGGAGGACCAGCGAGACCCGGAGATGGGGCGTGTACGTCACGAGGGACGCGCTCCGGCAGGCCGAGGCCGCGGCACCGCTGTACGCCCGGGTGAGGCCGCCCGCGCCGAGCTTGATGCCGCCGAAATAGCGGGTCACCACGAGGGCCGTATTGGTGAGCTCCTGCATCTGGAGCACGTGGAGCATGGGATGACCCGCCGTGCCCTGGGGCTCTCCGTCGTCGCTGGATTTCTCCAGCACCTGCCCCGTGCCGATGCGGCAGGCGAAGCAGTGATGGGTGGCGTCGCGGAATTCTTTCCGCCGGCTGTCCCAGAAGGCCGCGGCCTCCTCCATGGAAGAGACCGGCGCGAGGTCGGCGATGAAAAGGGATTTCTGGATCTCGGTCTGCGTGCGGCAGGCCGCTTCCGGCGCGGTGTAGGGAATGAGCATGGGAGCCTCCTTCTGAAAATCATTACTCCTATTGTAGCACGACGGCCCGGGCCGCGGCGCTCCTTCCGGCGGGAGAGGCCGCGCCGTTTTCGCGCTTTTCTGCGTGGTCCGGTCCGTCCCGCGGGGCGGGAAATCGGGCGGCGCTCTTCTCACTTAGGGGATTTGTGTTACAATGGCAATATGAATAACTCTGTCATAGGAGGTGTTACGGTGTTCGCCTATGCGTACACGTTTCTCGCGGCCCTCGTCGTGACCTTTGTACTGACGCCCTTTGTGAAGCGTCTGGCCGTCGCGATAGGAGCCGTAGACCGGCCGGATGCGCGGAAGGTTCACCACGGACTGATTCCCCGGCTGGGCGGGCTCGCCATTTACGCGGGCTTCATTGCATCGATCGCGCTCACCGTCGGCTTTGACGACCCGCAGCTGCTGGGACTGGCCTGCGGCGCGACGTTCCTCATTTTCGTGGGCATTCTGGATGATCGCTACTCCCTGCCGCCGAAGGTGAAGCTCTGCGGCCAGATCATGGCGGCGGCCATCTTCGTGGTGATTTTCGGCGTGCGCATCGACTGGCTGAAGCTGCCCTTCGTGGGCTATCTGTACTTCCCGGCGCTGATCTCCATCCCGCTCACCATTTTCTGGATCATCGGCTTCGTCAATACGGTGAATCTCATCGACGGTCTGGACGGACTGGCCGCGGGCATTGCCGCCATCGCGTCCGTCACCATTTCCTTCTTTGCCTTCCAGATGGGGCAGTGGGTGTGCGCGGCCGCCATGGTCGCCATGGCCGGCGCCGCCATCGCGTTCCTGCAGTACAATTTCAATCCCGCAAAAATCTTCATGGGCGATACGGGGTCCATGTTCCTCGGCTATGTCATCGCCGCGGTGTCCGTGATGGGCTCCATGAAGACCGCCGCCATCGCGGTGCTCATCGTGCCGCTGGTGGCGCTGTCCGTGCCGATCATGGATACGCTCATGGCCATCGCGCGGCGGAAGCACTCCGGCGTGCCGGTCTTTTCGCCGGATAAGCGCCATCTCCATCACCGCCTGCTGGCCAAGGGGCTCACCCAGAAGCAGGTGGTGCTCATCATGTATGCCCTCACGGCCTTTTTCTCCTGCACGGCGCTGCTGGTGATCCATCTGCAGCTGGCAGCGGGCGTCCTGCTGCTGGCGGTGGTGCTGGTCATCTATCTCCTGTGGGCCAAGCGGCTGGGCGTCCTCACCGAGGGCGGACGGAACGAAGAGGAAGAAGAACACTGAACGTTTTTCCGAAAGGAAGGAATTTACTGTGAAAATCATGACTATCTTCGGGACGCGTCCCGAAGCAATCAAAATGGCACCGGTCATCCGGGAGCTCCGGAAGCATCCGGAAATCGAGACCCGGGTGTGCATCACCGCGCAGCACCGGGAAATGCTCGATCAGGTGATGCAGCTGTTCCACCTGCAGGCGGACTATGACCTGAATATCATGGCGAAGGGGCAGACCCTCTACGACATCACCGGGCGGGTGCTCCGGGGCCTTCAGGAGGTCTTTTCGAAGGAAAAGCCGGACTGCGTGCTCGTCCACGGCGATACCACCACCACCTTCACGGCGGCGCTGGCCGCTTTTTATGCGCAGATCCCCGTGGGCCACGTGGAGGCGGGGCTCCGCACGGGCAATCTGCTGTCCCCCTTCCCGGAAGAGGCCAACCGGCAGCTCACGGGCGTGCTGGCGAACTATCACTTTGCCCCCACCGAGACGGCCCGGGACAATCTGCTCCGGGAAAATAAAGACCCGTCCCGCATCTTCGTTACCGGCAATACGGTCATCGACGCCCTGTTCGCCACGGTGAAGAAGGACTACACCTTTGCGGACAAGGAGCTGGAACAGATCGAGGAGCACAAGCGGGTGATCCTCGTCACCACGCACCGCCGGGAAAATCTCGGCGCGCCCATGCACCACGTGTACCGCGCGCTCCGCCGGCTGGTGGACGACATCCCCGATACGGAGATCGTATTCCCCGTACACCGCAATCCTCTCGTGCGGGAAGCGGTGTCGGAGGAGCTGGAAGGGCATCCGCGCATCCATCTGGTGGAACCCATGGAATATGAACCCTTCACGAATCTCATGGCCCGGTCGGCTATTGTCCTCACCGACAGCGGCGGCATCCAGGAAGAGGCGCCGAGCCTCGGCAAGCCGGTGCTGGTCCTGCGCGATACCACGGAGCGGCCAGAAGCGGTGGCCGCCGGCACGGTGAAGCTCGTCGGCACCGACGAGGAAGCGGTGTACGAGACGGCGCACAGGCTCCTTACCGATGAGGGGGCGTACCGGGAAATGGCCGAGGCGGTCAATCCCTACGGCGACGGCCATGCATCGGAGCGTATCGTGGCATGGCTCCTGCATCATGCAGGGCTGACGGAGACCGTTCCGGCGCCGTTCGTAACAAAATAATCAGGCGGGCCTCATGCCTGCACAGATAAAAAAGAAACGCAGCGCGCGTCACCACGCGGGGCCGTACCGGCCGGGAGACCGGCGGAAACGGCTCCGCAGAGACGCCCGGAGGCGTTTCTTTTTCCGTGTTTGGAAAAACCGGCGGAAAAAAGAGGGAAAAAGGGGCGGAATTTCCGGCGGGACCGCCCATTTTCTGTGGATTTTCAGTGGCGCCGGCTATCGGCATATGATACAATGAAAACGTATGAATTTCAGTTGACAGATGTATAACCAATGTGCTGTCATTTTTTGCATCCAAAAAATGAGCACCCACGACGGAAGGAGAACCTGCCACGGCCCATGGAGAAAAAGCATCAGACCAGGGACAAGCATTCAGATTTCAGTCCGCTGCGCAGTGCAGCCGTGGCTTCCGGAGCGGGGCTCACCATGCTGACCTGCATCGGACTGTGTGTCTATGCAGGTCTTCGGTGTGATGAATATTTCGGTACATCGCCGTGGGGGCTCGTAGGGGGCTCCCTTTTGGGCGGCGTGAGCGGCATATGGTCTGTCATCAAGCAGATGCTGAGGAAATGACATGATATACGATGAGACCTTCCCCGTCTATGCGGCGCATATCCGGAAGATAACCGCCGGCATCGCGGTGATCGCCGCGGCGGCAGCGGCCGTATGCTTCGGCCTCTCCTACGGCGCAGGCGTGGTCCTGGGAGCCCTCTTCCAGATCGCATTTCTGTCGTTCCTCCGCGCCAAGTACATCAAATGGTCTGAAGCGGGGAGAAAGCCCGAGGATATCGGGCACCGGCTCGTGTTCTACACGGGCGCCCGCCTTTTCTTCGAGATCGGCGCCTGCGTTCTTGTGACGCTTGCCGCCGGACTTGCCGTATTCGGCTTTCTTGCTGGCTTACTTTCACTGACGGCCGCCACCATTGTTGACAAAGTCGTCAGTGTAATTAAGGAATAAATCTTCTTGACATCCTTGTAAGAGAGAGGGGGTGAGACTATGCATCTTCATACAGGTACACACGTAGTGACAGAGTTATTTGGAATGCAGGTCAATCTGGATACCATCTTCACCACATGGCTGGCGGCCATCATCGTCATTCTCGTGACGCTCGCGGCGACCCGCGGACGCGCGATGGTGCCGAGCGGCATACAGAATGCCATGGAAATGCTCGTAGAGGCGCTGTGCAATCAGTTCCAGGACAATATCGGGCATAAATACCGTCAGGTCGCAACATGGCTCCTGACCCTCTTCCTTTTCATCTTCACTTCGAACCAGCTCGGGCTTCTGCCGACGAATCATCTGACGGCTTCTCCCACCAATGACGTCAATACGACACTGGGGCTTGCCATTGCCTCTTCTCTGGCCATCCACTTCTACTATCTGAAGAATAAGGGCTTCGGCCACTGGATCGGGCATTTCTTCAAGCCGTTTTCGCTGTTCGTCGTCATGAATCTTGTCGAAGAGGTGGCGCGGCCCATTACGCTGGCCATGCGTCTATTCGGCAACATCCTGGCAGGGGAAATTCTGCTGGAAGTTCTCTATGCTCTGGCGCCGTGGCTCGTACCTATGATCTGGATTGCCTTCAGCCTGTTCGTGGGCGCAGTCCAGGCCTACATCTTCACCACGCTCGTGTCCATTTACCTGAAAGAGAGCGTTGAGTGATCACGGACATTTCTCATCATCCAAAACGGCACCGTCCGTCCAAACGGCATGTATACCGGGAGACCCCGGAAATATTTAATTCTCAGGAGGAATTATAACCATGGATCAGACTATTGTTGCACAGTATTCCGTTCTCGCAGCAGCTATCATTGCAGGCCTTGCTTCTATCGCAGCGGCATTCTCCGACTCCAATGCAGCAGCTCATGCTCTTGACGGCATGACCCGTCAGCCTGAAATGGCAGGCAAACTCTTCACCAACATGCTGGTTGCCATCGGCCTTATCGAATCTATTCCGATCATTGCCATCGTTATCGCCATCGTTCTCGTATTCGCGAATCCGTTCCTCGGCTAATTTCACACATTCATTAGCCTAAGGAGGGGATTTCATTGGTAGAATTAAATGGAACCTTGCTGTGGCAGATCGTAAACTTCGTCATCCTTTGTGCTATTCTGGGCCATTTCGCCTATAAGCCGATGCTGAAAGTTCTGGACGAACGTAAAGCCCGCATCCAGAACGATCTCGATTCCGCTGCTTCCGCCAATGCAGACGCACAGAAGCTGAAAGAAAGCTATGAAGCTCAGCTCCGCGACGCACAGGTCAAAGCACAGGACATCGTCAGCAAAGCCGTGAAGGAAGCTCAGATCCAGGCGCAGGCACAGATCGATGCAGCGCGCGAAGCGATTGCGAAGGAAAAGGAAGCTGCTTCCAAGCAGATCGAAAGAGAACGCGTTGAAGCTCTCGAAGATCTGAAATCTCAGGTGGCCGCGATTTCCTGCGACATTGCTTCCAAGATCATCAGCAAGAATATGACTCCGGACACCAACGATCGTCTGATCGCTGAAAGCATCGCGAAACTGGGTGCCCGCAAAGCAGGTAAATAATCATGGATAAGAACGTAATCGTCGCTAAAAAGTACGGACGCGCTATCTATGAGATTGCTCTTGAGCAGAAAAGCCTGGAAAAAACAGAAGAGGAACTCACTCTGATCAGCGATGCCCTCGCTGAAAATTCGGAGCTGAAATCCTTCCTTAATCATCCTTTCCTTACGAAGGATGCCAAGAAAGATACCATACAGAAATTGTTTGCAGATAAGGTGCAGCCCGTCGTGCTGCAGTTCTGCTACGTTGTGATCGACAGAGACCGCTTTGAGCTGTTCCCTGACATGGTCAGCGTGTACACCGCACTGGCTCATGAAGGCCTCGGCATCGACGAAGCGCTTGTCACATCCGCATTCCCGCTCACGCAGGACCAGGCGGACGCACTGAAAGCCAAGCTGGAAGAAATGACCGGCAAGAAGATCATCATGAAGCAGAAGGTGGACGCCGCTCTCCTCGGCGGCTTCACTGTGCAGATCGGCGACCAGTTGATCGACGGTTCCGTAGCGAGACAGCTGCAAACCCTGAAAGCAAGAATCATGCAAAAAGATTGAGGTGACTTATAGGAAATGAAAATCAGTTCAGATGAAATTACATCTGTCATCAAAAAACAGATCGAAAACTACAAAGTAGACCTCAATGTCGATGAAGTAGGCAGGGTCCTTGAAGTCGGCGACGGCATCGCTCACGTATACGGCCTGGAAAACTGCATGTCCGGCGAACTGCTCGAACTGCCCAACGGCGTATACGGCATGGCGCTGAACCTGGAAGAAAGCAACGTCGGCGTCGTACTGCTCGGCAAGTACGAGACCATCAAGGAAGGCGACATCGTAAAACGTACGGGCCGCCTGATGCAGGTACCGGTAGGCGACGCAGTCATCGGCCGCGTTGTCAACTCCCTCGGCCAGCCGATCGACGGCAAGGGCGAAATCAAGACTGACGAATATCGCGACATTGAAATCAAGGCACCGGGCATTGCCGACAGACAGCCGGTTAATGTGCCGATGCAGACTGGTCTGAAAGCCATCGACTCCATGGTACCGATCGGACGTGGTCAGCGTGAACTGATCATCGGCGACCGCGGCACCGGCAAGACGGCAGTGGCCATCGACACCATCCTGAACCAGAAGGGCCAGGACGTCATTTGTATCTATGTATCCATCGGCCAGAAGAATGCAAACGCCGTTCGCGTATACGAAAAGCTGAAGCAGGAAGGCGCCATGGATTATTCCATCATCGTCCATGCGGGCGCATCCGAAGGCTCCCCGATGCAGTACCTCGCACCGTACTCCGGTGTATCCATCGCGGAATACTTCATGCACAAGGGCAAGGATGTCCTCATCATTTATGATGATCTCTCCAAACAGGCTGTGGCATACCGTGCCATGTCCCTGCTGCTCCGCCGTCCGCCGGGACGTGAAGCTTACCCGGGCGACGTATTCTATCTGCACTCCCGTCTGCTGGAACGTGCGGCTCGTCTCTCCGATGAACTGGGCGGCGGCTCCATCACCGCACTGCCGATCATCGAGACCCTCGCAGGCGACGTCGGCGCATACATCCCGACGAACGTCATTTCCATCACCGACGGCCAGATCTATCTGGAAACGAACCTCTTCTACGCAGGCATCCGTCCGGCTATCAACGTCGGCCTGTCCGTATCCCGCGTAGGCGGTTCCGCGCAGATCAAGGCCATGAAACAGGTCGCAGGTACCCTGCGTCTGGATCTGGCTCAGTACCGTGAACTCGCAGCCTTCGCACAGTTCGGCTCCGACCTCGATCCGGCCACCAAGGCACAGATCGACCGCGGCCAGAGAACGACCGAAATCCTGAAGCAGCCGCAGTACAGCCCGTACCCGGTCGAAGACCAGGTCATGGCTATCTTCACGGCCGTACAGGGCTTCCTTGATGACCTCGAAGTGGATGAAGTCGTTCCCTTCGAACATCAGCTGATCGCATTCCTCCACAGCAGCCATCCGGAAATCGGCGCTTCCATCCGTGAAACGAAGAAGCTCACCGATGAAAACGAAGCAGCGCTGCGTGCAGCCATTGATGAATTCAAGACTCGTTATAAGGCGGCAAAGAATACTGAAACGGCAGCGGGGTGATCTGAATGGAGAGTACTCGCGATATAAAGGGGCGCATTAAATCTGTCACTAATATCCAGCAGATCACAAAAGCGATGAAGATGGTCGCCGCCGCGCGTCTCCGCAAAGCGGAGGAAAAAGCGCACGGTGCCCGTCCTTATGCAGACAAGGTCGAAGAGCTCCTGCGCCGTGCCTCTTCGGCAGCGCCTGGCTATTCCAATCCCCTCCTGGCGGAGCGGGAAACGAAAGTCACCGGATACCTCATCATCTGTGGTGATAAGGGTCTGGCAGGCGCTTACAACTCCAATGTCATGAAACAGACGCTGGCGGAGATCGCTGGAAAGGATCCGGAATCCTACAGACTCTATGTCTGCGGGAAGCAGGCGCGGAACTATCTGAAATTCCGCGGCTACCGCATGGATTCTTACCATTTCGGATTTTCCGACAAGCCTTCCGCAGATGACTCCATTGCTCTGGCCAAAGAAGTGATCGGCCTTTTCAACAAGGGAGAAATCGACGAAGTCAAAATCATCTACACGAAATTTTATACCGCTCTCCGTCAGCAGGTCGCAGTGGCCCGCCTGCTTCCCATCGAAGCGCCGGAAGCGGAAGAAGCAGCAGAAGAAACCACCACAGCCGACGGCATCAAGGTGACGAAGGGAGAGATCCCCTACATCTTCATGCCGAATGCATCGGCGGTCCTCGACAATCTGCTTCCCGAATATGTACAGGTGCAGATCTACAGCGCGATGCTGCAGTCCGCGGCATCCGAACTGGGCAGCCGTATGGCCGCCATGTCCGCTGCAACCGACAACGCGACGGAAAGAATCGCCGACCTCAACCTCAGCTACAACAAGGCCCGTCAGGCACAGGTCACGAACGAAATTTCCGAAATCGTCGGCGGCGCGAATGCGCTTGAATAATCTGCACGAATGGTAAGGAGGAATGCTTCTTCATGAGCAAGGAACAGGTAGGAAAGGTTATACAGGTTATCGGCGCTGTCGTCGATATTGCCTTTGATGATGATTCCAACTTGCCTGCCATTTACAACGCCATCCATGTCAAAGATGACAATGGAAGCGTGCCGGTCGATGTTGTATGCGAAACCATGCAGCACCTCGGCGACGGCGTTGTCCGCGCGGTAGCCATGAGCTCCACGGACGGCATGGTAAGAGGGATGAAAGCTGTCGATACGGGCCGCGCCATTGCGGTACCGGTAGGCGACGGCTGCCTCGGACGTATTTTCAACGTTCTGGGCAACACCGTGGACAATGATCCCGCGAAAGTTGACGCATCGGACTACTGGCCGATTCATCGTCAGGCTCCGTCTTTCAAGGATCAGTCTCCGGCAACTGAAATTTTCGAAACCGGCATCAAGGTCGTCGACCTGATCGCTCCGTACGCAAAAGGCGGTAAGATCGGTCTGTTCGGCGGCGCAGGCGTCGGCAAAACGGTCCTGATTCAGGAACTGATTCACAATGTGGCAACGGCTCATTCCGGCTGCTCCGTATTCTGCGGCGTAGGCGAACGTACCCGTGAAGGCAACGACCTCTGGGGCGAAATGAAGGAATCCGGCGTTCTGAATAAAGTAGCCCTGATCTACGGCCAGATGAACGAACCTCCGGGAGCTCGTATGCGTGTCGGCCTGACTGGTCTGACCATGGCAGAATACTTCCGTGACGTACAGCACCAGGACGTACTGCTGTTCATCGACAACATTTTCCGTTTCGTACAGGCAGGCTCCGAAGTTTCCGCACTGCTCGGCCGTATGCCGTCCGCAGTAGGTTACCAGCCGACGCTGGCAACCGATATCGGCGAACTTCAGGAACGCATCACCTCCACGAAAGACGGTTCCGTAACATCTGTACAGGCTGTCTATGTACCGGCCGACGATCTCACCGACCCGGCTCCGGCAGGCGTATTCACCCACCTCGATGCGACCACGGTTCTGAACCGTTCCATCGCAGAACTGGGCATTTACCCGGCAGTCGATCCGCTGGACTCCACCAGCCGTATTCTTGACCCGAACATCCTCGGCGAAGAACACTACAAGGTGGCCCGCGGCGTACAGGCCATTCTGCAGCGCTACAAAGAACTGCAGGACATCATCGCCATCCTCGGCATGGAAGAACTCTCCGATGAAGATAAAGTCATCGTAGCCCGTGCAAGAAAGATCCAGAGATTCCTGTCTCAGCCGTTCTTCGTAGCAGAACAGTTCACCGGCCAGCCCGGCAAATACGTTCCGCTGAAAGAAACGATCCGCGGCTTCAAGGAAATCCTCGAAGGTAAGCACGACGACCTGCCGGAAGGCGCATTCTATCTCGTAGGCACCATTGACGAAGCGATCGAAAAGGCTGAAAAGATGAAGAAAGGGGAATAAGCCATGGCTGATACCCTTGTCTCTCCGCTGCATGTGGAAATCATTACGCCGGACGGCCCGATCTATACGAAAGACGGCGCCATGATGGTCGTTGCCCGTGCAGTTGACGGTGAATTCGCAGTGATGAAAAATCACCTCCCGCTCGCAGCAGCGCTGACGATCAATCCCGTCCGCATCAAGAGCGCAGGCGGTGAAGAAGAAATCGCCGTATTCGGCGGCTTCCTCGAAATGAAGGACAACTGCGTCAATATCATCGCTCCTCTTGCAGAACTTGCGTCCACCATTGATGTGGCCCGTGCGGAAGCTGCCCGGAAACGTGCAGAAGACCGTCTGGCCAGCAAAAATGCGGATATCGATGTAGAACGGGCGAAGCTGGCTCTCCAGCGTGCACTCACCCGTCTGCATGTGGCAGGCAAACTCTGATACAGCTCAAAAGGCTCCGGAATTTCCGGAGCCTTTTTTGTTGCCCGTTATAGCCTGTTTCAGGAGAAACGGCGGGCGGCTGAGCTTTTTCTATTGGACAGACCGGCGCGGCCATGGTAGGATAAGAGCAATTTTCAGAGAAACGGGGCCGTTTCGTCAAATGTCCTGCAAAGGAGGCCGCTTATGATGCCCTTTCTGTCCATCCATCATCCTGCTGCCAGACTCTGCGCCGCGGCGGTGTCCGCAGCGCTGGTCTTTACAGCCACTGCATTTTTTCAGGTGCCGATCCCGCTGGGCTATGCTCATCTGGGGGATGCGGTGATCTTTATGGCTGTGCTCCTGCTTCCGAGGAGGGAGGCGGCACTGGCCGCCGCTGTCGGCTCTGCCATGGCGGATTTCTTCGCCGGATTTGCCCTGTGGGCAGGGCCTACGGTGCTCATCAAATGGGGGATGGTGCTCATCGCATCTGCCGTATCGGGAGACCGCCGCCCGGTCTGCCTGCCCCGCGCCGCCGCCGGCTGGGCGCTGTCCTCCCTGTGGATGGCCGCAGGCTACACCCTGTTCGGCGCACTGATCTACGACAGTGTGGCCGCCGGCCTCTCCTCTCTTCCGGGACTGCTTCTGGAGGGCGTCGTCAATGTGGCCGCCGCATGGGCGGCCGCCCTGCTCCTGCGGGGGCGCCTGCTGTGAAATTTGCAAAAGAAAAGCCTTTTCCCTTTTGGGGAAGAGGCTTTATTTTTTCGGGTCAGGCACCGGCGGTGTGTCCTTCAGACGGTGGAGGAATTCGGCCTCGGGCTGCTGGGTGAGGAAGAGGAGCTGGTCGCCCTCCCGGATGAGGCATGACGGGTTCGGCACGATGGACATTTCATTCCGCCGGATCGATACGAGCACCGTATGGGGCGGCAGCGGGAGAGAGGCAGCGGAACAGCCGGCCAGCGGGGAACCGCTTTCCACAAGGAGCGTGGTGAGATGCCCTTCTTCATTGGAGGTCTGCCGCTCTGCGGTCTGACGGCGGAGGAGCGCCTCATAGATGGGGACGCCTCCCAGCAGGCCGCTGGTGACGTAGGAAATGGCGGTGACCAGGGCCAGCGGCAGGAGATGATCGAAGCGTCCCGTCATTTCCAGCAGGAGCACCGCCCCGGTAATGGGGGCGCGTACGGAGCCTGCAAAAAAGGCGGCCATGGCGAGGAGGATCAGATCGGGCATCGCTTCCGGCGGGAGCAGGCCGGCGCCGGTGAGCAGGGAGCCGAAGGCGGCGCCGGTGAGGGCGCCCACTGTGAGGGACGGGAAGAAGAAGCCCCCGGGGACGCCGCTTCCGAAGCTGAGAAAGGTGAAGAGGGCTTTCCCGAGGAGCAGCGTCAGCAGGACGGGAAAGGCCGGCGGCAAGGCGGTGACTGCATTGATGAGGGGCTCTCCGCCGCCGGTGAGGGCCGGACAGAAAAAGACGGCCAGTGCGGCGCAGACAAGGGCAAAGGCGATGCGCGCTTCCGGACGGCGGAAGCAGGGGAGGCCGTAGAACCGGCGCACCGAGAGGAGCCCCTGATTGAACAGCACCGCCGCCGCGCCGCAGACCATGGCGAGGGGCACGGCCCAAAGCAGCTGTGAGGGCGGGAGCGGATGAAGGCCGGAAAAGAGAAAGACCGTGCCGGAGCCGAAGAAGAACTGCACGGTGCATGCCGCGGTCACCGCCGCCGCCATGGCGGGGAGAATCACGGCCGCGGAAAACTGGTGGTGCAGCTCCTCCAGAGCAAAAAGCATCCCCGTGAGCGGGGCGTTGAAGACTGCCGCCAGCCCGGCGCCGGCCCCGCCGGTGAGAAGATACTGTGTCTCCGTGCGGTCCCGTGCGGCAGCGCGGCTCACGCCCTGGGCAGAGGCCGCGCCGATCTCCACCGCCGGACCGGCATGACCGAGGGAGAGCCCGGCCCCGATGGCGAGCGCGCCGCCGAAGATCTGCACACAGAGGATGCGGAGCCAGCGCAGGCGGAACAGGCCCAGCAGGGCGCCCTTCACCTGAGGGATGCCGCTTCCCGAGGCCATGGGCTCCCACCGGCAGAGCGCCGCCAGCAGGAAGGCCAGTATGAGCAGCCCCGCTGCCCACGCAAGAGCGGGGAAGTACTGACCGCCTGCCGCCGCGTCTGCGGTGACCGCCGCCAGCACGGCCCGGCAGGATTCAGCCTGAACGATGAGGAAGCGGTACAGCGAGACGGTGAGGCCTGCGGCCACACCGGCCGCGGCACCCAGTGCGAAGAGCCGGAGCCGGAACCAGCGCCGCCGGATGAGCGCTTCGGCCCAGGGCGCATCGGAACGCTTCATGAAGCGCCTCCTTTCCGCAAAAAATACGGCTCCCGCAGAAGCCGTATTTCTGATTTCAGAGCGTGACCTGATAGGTGAGCACCGCGTCCACCGCCGTGCAGGCATCCTCCCAGGAACGGATGGTGTCCTCCATTTCGTGGACATAGAATTCATTTTTGATGGATTTCAGATTGATGCGCACATTGAGGACGGCCGCATGGACGGCCGCCATGGCGCACTGGGCAGCGATGATGCTGTCCGTGATGAGATTGGTATTGCCCTGCTGGAGGACCTTCGTGAAGAGGGGCATCATGTCCGCCATGGTCTGGGCGATCTGGCTCGGCGCCTGTGCGGATTTTTTCAGCGCCTCCTGAATGGCCTCCGTCCTCGCTTCCTTTCCGGCTTCGTCATCCGGCTTCGGCTGGCGGTAGGCTTTCATGAGTGCATCGAAATTGGCGGCGTCCTCGTCCATGAGGTCGAGCATGATGGACCGCGCCTCTTGGAAGATGGCCAGCCAGGTTTTGACCTGGTCATGGATTTCCGCATATTTGCTGTTCGTCAGCGTGAGGGCGCACACCTTTTCCGCGAGGGCGCAGGCCTGTGCGCCGAGGAGTCCCGCTGCGGCGCCGCCGCCCGGTGCGGGAGACGTGCTGCCCAGCGCGTCGAGAAATCCGTCGATGGTGTCTTTACGAAATGCTGTTTCCAAAATATCACCTCATTATTGATTTTTCTTTTTATTATAGCAGTGCCGGGGAAAAATAGGAACGCAGGGGGCCCTCCATGGTTTTGCCGTCGTTGACAGATGGATGTATAATGGAACATCTTTCTTTTCAGGAGGCTGTTATGTGGAATCCCGCTGTTATATCGCTCGTTACTCTGAGCTTCGTCCTCGGCACCTGTGAGTTCATCATGATCGGCATCGTCCCCGATATTTCGGAGTCGCTGCACGTATCGCTCACCCAGGCGGGGATGCTCATTTCCTGGTTTGCCCTTGCCTATGCGGCGGGGACGCCGGTGCTGTCGCTGTGGGGCAGCCGCTTCCCGCGGTATCAGTTCCTCGCGGTGCTCACCGGACTTTTCATTCTCGGCAATCTGGCCGCTTTCTTTACGGACACCTATGCCATGCTGCTGGCGGACCGGGTCTTTCTGGCCGCCCTGTCCGGCACCGTTCTCGCCGTGTCCACCACGTTTGCGCCGGACATCGCGGACCGGAAATATCTGCCGTCGGTCATGGCGTGGATCTTCGCCGGCTTCTCCGTGGCAGCGGTCCTCGGCGTGCCTGTGGGGACGATGGCCGCAGCCTATGTGCCGTGGCAGTGGATCTTCATTTTCATCGCCGTGGTGAGCGCGGCGGATCTGCTGCTCATGATGAAGATGCTGCCGAAGGAAGGGGCACCGGCAGCCATTCCGGATCTGCGGACGGAGCTGTCCCTCTTCCGTGACCGGCGCATCCTCCTCGGCATGGGCATCGGGATGTGCGCGCTTGCCGGCAATTATACGTGGTACGCTTATGTGACGCCCCTGCTGGAACAGGTGATGGGACTGGATGCCCTCTGGGTGAGCCCGGTGCTCTTCCTCTTCGGCGCCATGACCATCGTATCCAATCTGAGCAGCGGCCGTGTGGCCGCCGCCGGCGGAATGTACATCCTCTGGCCGATCCTGGCGGCGGAGACCGTGCTGGTGGCGCTCCTCGCCGCAGCGGTGCATCTGCTCTGGGCGGGCATTGCAGTCATGCTCCTGCTGGGCTGCCTCATCTACATCTACAATTCCAGCCTGCAGATCTATTTCCTCCATATTTCCACGGTCTTTCATCCGGGGACGCTCCTCATGGCAGGGGCGCTCCTGCCGACCTCGGCCAATATCGGCATCGCTATCGGCACCGCCGCAGGGAGCCTGGCAGCGGACACCATCGGTCTCGGCCTCACGCCGGTGCCGGGGGCGTGCTTCCTTGCCCTGTCCGCCTTCCTGTGCTGGGTGCTCATGAAGCCGGAACGGGATCGTCTCCGCCGCATTTCCTGGCAGGGAAAATGAAACAGAAAAGCCGTCCTTACGGGCGGCCTTTTTTAATGAAAAAATTTTTCAAAAAATTATTAGCACTCTCTTGATGCGAGTGCTAATAATGCATATAATAGGGACGTAATCAGGAAGAGGACCTGAAAGGGAAGCCTCCTGAGAAAAATATAAAGAACAGACCGGAAAGGAGTCTTGGATATGCGTAGTTTACTTCCGATGTTTGACGATGGATTTTTTGGCAGCAATGCGCTGGATTCGTTCTTCGATGACTTCGCCCCCGCAAGCGCGGTGAAGATTCCGAAGGTAGATATTGAAGAGCTGAAAGATCATTATGAGATCAAGGCCGATCTCCCCGGCTTCACCAAGGATGAAGTGAATATCACCTACGTCAATGATGTACTCACCATCGAAGCCAAGAAAGATGAAAGCAAGGAGACGAAGGATGAGGACCGTCATTTCCTGAAACGGGAAAGAGTGGCTTCCGCATTCCGCCGTCAGTTCGCTGTGAAAGGCATCAAGAAAGAAGACATCAAGGCAGATCTGAAGGACGGCATCCTCACGATTTCCCTCCCGAAGGTGGAACAGGAAGTCGAAAAGGCACCGTATCACATCCAGATCGGCTGATCCCTCAATTTCAACATCATTCTACATCCCCTTTGCAGAAGAGTCCCGCTTCCCCGGCGGGGCTCTTTTGTATGCAAAAAAACAGCCCGGCCTTCGAAGCCGGGCTGCGTTCCGCTCAGTGGCGGGAAAGCGTGGTATTCACTTTGTTTTCCGGACGGGCGGAAATTTTCACGATCTCGCTGCGGATCTGCTCCATTTCCCCATTGTTGTCCGGGGTGAGTTCCTTCAGCATGACCGGAGAGCCGTCTGCATTGGTGAGTGACGTTTCGATCTCGCTGCCGGTGCGGCTGTAGGAGAAGGTCTCTTCCCGGCCGCCGTCCTTTGGGGTGATGATGAGGCGGCCGCCGTCCTCCCGGGCTGTGCCGGAGAGGCTGCCTTCGATCTCCTTGCCGCCCCGCTGGGTCTTGTGCTCTACGGTGATGGAGTCGCCGTTTTTCGTGAAGGTGAAGGTCTCAAGATTGCGGATCTCATCGCCGGACCAGTTCGTGCCGGCGTTCTGCACGCCCCACCATGTGCCTTCCCAGGGATCGCTGAAAAAAGGAAGGCTGCCGCAGCCGGAGAGAAGAAGGCCGGCCGCCGTCAGCGCCGCTGCTGCTGCGGCACGGAGTCGTCTTGTCATAGGGGCACCTCCTTTTTTCGTTGCCGGAGACAAAAAAGCCTATATTTTTTCTATTATACAACACTCGGGGAATTTGAAAAAGCGCGGGGAAACGGGCGGTTTTCGCGGCGCATTTTGAATTATCATACATTTCCTGAAATTTGTGTGAATCTTATAGAATAAAGAGAGGAATTTCCCGTAAAACCGCAGAAATCGGGCCTTATACGGAAATGTATGGTATAATAAATAAAAAGAAACTGACCGGCAGGGCAGATCCCCGCCGGTTTTTTCTGCGAAGCAGAGGAAAAGGAGAGGAATGTATGGAGTGGCAGGAAGGTAAAATCGTCCCCACCGCTCTGGAAGGACAGATGAAGCGGTCCTACATCGATTATGCGATGTCGGTCATCGTTTCCCGTGCGCTTCCGGACGTCCGGGACGGGCTGAAGCCGGTACACCGGCGCATCCTGTATGCAATGCAGGAAGCGGGGATGCTCCCGGGCAAGCCGTATAAAAAATCCGCCCGTATCGTAGGCGAAGTGCTGGGTAAGTATCATCCCCACGGCGACACGGCGGTGTATGAATCGGCGGTGCGCATGGCGCAGGATTTCTCCACGCGATATCCGCTGGTGGACGGCCACGGCAACTTCGGCTCGGTGGACGGCGACTCCCCGGCAGCTATGCGTTATACGGAAATGCGCATGGCAAAGATCACCACGGAAATGCTCCGCGATCTGGACAAGAACACCGTGGATTTCATGCCGAACTACGACGGCTCCCTGCAGGAACCGGTGGTGCTCCCGTCGCGCATCCCGAATCTGCTGGTGAACGGGTCGTACGGCATCGCCGTCGGCATGGCCACGAACATCCCGCCGCACAATATGAATGAAGTGGTGGACGGCCTGTGCCACATGATCGACCAGCCGGACATCACCGTGGATGAGCTCATGCAGTACATCAAGGGCCCGGATTTCCCGACCGCCGGCCTCATCATGGGACGGAAGGGCATCGAGTCCATGTACCGCACCGGCCGCGGCGGCATTACGGTCCGCGCCCGTACGGAGATCGAGGACATGGGCCGCGGCAAGAGCCGCATCGTCGTCACCGAGCTGCCTTATCAGGTCAACAAGGCGCGCCTCATCGAGACCATCGCCGACCTGCAGCGGCAGAAGGTGGTGGACGGCATCACCGCCCTCCGCGATGAATCGGACCGCTCGGGCATGCGCATCGCCATCGAGCTCCGCGCAGACGTGAATCCGCAGATCATGCTGAACAATCTCTTTAAGCATACCCAGATGCAGATCACCTTCGGCGCGATCATGCTGGCGCTGGTGGACGGCCATCCGCGCATCCTGAATCTGAAGCAGATCCTCTACTATTATCTGAAGCATCAGGAAGAGGTCATCACCCGCCGGAGCACCTTCGAGCTGGAAAAGGCCAAGGCCAAGGCCCACATTCTGGAAGGCCTCCTCATCGCGCTGGACCACATCGACGAGGTGATCCGCACCATCCGCGAATCCCAGACGGACGACATCGCCAAGGGCGCCCTCATGGAAAAATTCGGCCTCTCGGAAAAGCAGGCCATCGCCATTCTGGATATGCGCCTGCGCCGTCTGACCGGACTGGAACGGGACAAGATCGAAGCGGACTACAAGGACGTGAAGGAACAGATCGCCTATCTGGAAGACCTGCTCTCCAGCCGCGACAAGATCATGGGCGTGGTGAAGGATGAGCTGCTCGATGAAAAGGCCCGCTTCGGCGACGCGCGCCGCACGGAGATCACCGTGGATGCCACCGATTTCAACGCGGCGGACCTCATCCCCGATGAACCGATGGTGGTGACGCTTACCAATGAAAACTACGTGAAGCGCATGTCCACCGATACGTACCGCAAGCAGGGCAAGGGCGGCGTCGGCGTGGCCGGCATGAAGACGAAGGAAGGGGACTACGTGGCGAAGATCCTCACCACCTCCACCCATCACCGCCTTCTCTTCTTCACGAACCGCGGCCGGGTATTCATGCTCACCGCGGCGGATATCATCCTGTCGTCGAGCCGCACCGCCAAGGGCACGCCGATCATCAACTTCCTGCCGAACCTCACCTCCGGCGAGAAGGTGACGGAGCTCTTCGACATCGACAAGTCCGCAGAGACGAAGTACCTCTTCATGATCACCCGCAAGGGCTATGTGAAGAAGACCGCCTTCTCGGAATACACCAACGTGCGCAAGAGCGGCATCATCGCCATCAACCTCCGCGAGGGCGACGAACTCATCGCCGTGCGCCGCACCAATGACCACGACACGGTGGTCCTCGCCACCCGTCTGGGCATGGCCATCCGCTTCGACGAGGCGGACGTCACGCCGCAGGGCCGCCAGGCACAGGGCGTCATCGGCATTAAGATGAAGCAGGACGGCGACGAAGTGGTGGGCGGCACCGTGGTGAATGCCGAACAGGAAGTCCTCACCGTATCCGAGGACGGCTTCGCCAAGCGGAACTACGCGGAAGCGTACACGCTCCAGAAACGGGGCGGCATGGGCTCCCGCAACTTCGGCAAGCAGAAGAAAGCCGTCGGCATGCTGGCCGTGCAGGACGATGACGAGATCATCACCATCACCGAAGGCGGACAGGTTATCCGCGTACCGGTGAATACGGTATCCGTGAAGAAATCCAAGACCGTACAGGGCGTACGCCTCGTGAAGCTCCAGGAAGGAGACCGCGTTTCCTCCATCGCCGTCACCCCGAAGGATGACATCGACGAAGAAGAACAGGGCACCCTGATGTAATATCCTATACAAAAAAGCCGTCCGTGAAGGGCGGCTTTTTCAATGACAGAAAATAAAAAAACGGGCCGTTCCTTTCAGAACGGTCCGTTTGGCGTCAGAAGAGCTTCCGGCAGAGGAGCTCCGCCAGCCGGGCGAGGCCTGCCGCATCTTCTTCATCGAAGCGCGCCGGTTTCCGGCTGTCGATATCGATGACGCCGAAGAGGGCGCCTCCGTCCAGAAGCGGCACCACGATCTCCGAGGCGGACGAGGCATCGCAGGCGATGTGATTTTTGCAGGCGTGTACATCGGCCACGATCTGCGTGCGCCGCTCGGCGGCCGCCGTGCCGCATACGCCGCGGCCCATCTCGATCTCCGCCACGGCGGGTTTTCCCTGAAAGGGCCCCAGCACGAGGCGGCCCCGCTTCAGCAGATAGAAGCCGGTCCAGCTCACGTCAGGGAGAAAGAGCATCAGCAGCGCCGACACATTGGCCAGCACCGCGCAGGCATCGTCCGTTTCCCGGAGCATTGCATCCGCCGTGTCGTACACCGCGTCGTAAAGCTCGCGTTTGGTGGGAAAGTATCTTTTTTCGATGTCCATGATGCCTCACATGCCGTACTGCCAGAGCAGAACAAAATTCATCAGGAAGAGCGCCGTGCTGACCCGCTTCATGAGCTGGCCCTTGCGGATCTTTTCCGCCGCTTCCTCATTCTGGTCGATCAGGCCCTCAATGCGCCAGCATTCGCCCATGTGCCAGGCCACGAGCGGCACGATGATGAGCGTGGCGCCCCACATATTGCCGCCGAGGCTCAGGATGCCCGACAGGTTGGACGCCCATGACAGCAGCCACAGCGACCAGCCGAGGTAGCCCACATAGTAGCACCACATATAGCGGCGGCTCCGGGCATATTTTTTGTCTAACTGCTGGACACACGCCGCGCCCCACCACAGCGCTGCCGCGGCGAGCGCCGCCGCTTCCAGCCAATGCATTTCGAACATGGTCCGCTCCTTTCTTTTCTTCCCTATTGTAGCATAGAAACCGGCCGCGGAGAAAATGCATTGTAAACGTATAGTAAACTAATAAATAAAAAATGTTGACGAAATAGATTGTTTATCCTATACTACATCATAAAGTAACAATGCGCCCGGAACGGGCATCAGGGAGGGACTCTAATATGGAAAGCACCTGTGCTGAAATCATCGAGCTGGCCGAAAAAGTCATGGACGGCGGCTCCATTACGGAGGGGGAAGCAAAGCGTCTCATCCGCACGAAGGACGAGGACACCATGCTGCTGCTGGCGATGGCCGACAAGATCCGCCAGAAATTCTGCGGCAATGCGGTCGATTTCTGCGCCATCATCAATGCGCGGAGCGGCCACTGCCAGGAAAACTGCAAATTCTGCGCCCAGTCCGGCTGGTACCAGACGGGCGCGAAGGTCTATCGTCTCCTGCCGGAGGAGGAAGTGCTCGCCGCCGCGCGGAAAGCCAAAGAGGCCGGCGCGGTGCGGTTCTCTCTCGTTACCAGCGGACGCAATCAGGACAACCCCAATGAATTTGAGGAGATCCTCGACCTGGTGCGCCGCATCCGGAAGGAAGTGGGCATCGAGGTGTGCTGCTCCCTCGGCCTCATCACGGACGAGCAGGCCCGGCAGCTGAAGGAAGCGGGCGTCACCCGCATCCACTGCAATATCGAGACCGCGCCGTCCTATTTTCCGGAGATCTGCACCACCCATACCTTCGAGGATAAGGACGTCATCATTTCCGCCGCGCAGAAGGCGGGCATCCGCGTGTGCTCCGGCGGCATCATCGGCCTCGGGGAATCCCTCGACCAGCGCGTGGAGATGGCCTTCACCCTGAAGAAAATGCATATCGACTCCATTCCGCTCAATATCCTGAATCCGGTAAAAGGCACGCCGTTCTACACGAACCGCCGCCTGCCGCCGCTGGAAGTGCTCCGTACCTTCGCTATGTTCCGCTTCGTCCTGCCGAAGGCGCTCATCCGCACCGCCGGCGGCCGGGAGGTCAATCTCCGGAGCCTCCAGGCCTACGCCCTCACCGGCGGCCTGAACGGCATCATGGTGGGAGGCTACCTCACCACCGCCGGCCGCGATCCCCAGGAGGACATCCGCATGACCGAAGACCTCGGCCGCTCCTTCACCACGCCGCAGCTGTAATAGGAATATAAATAGAAGCCCGCAAAATTTGCGGGCTTTTTTGTGTGGGGAAAAGGGCCTGTCTTTTCTGACAGTATCCGGTTGTGGGTGTATTATTTCCGGAGAAGGCGATTACTGCTTCTTTTGGTGCAGAAATCGACCTTATTTGTGTTAAATAAATTTTACATAACCGCTTATTTTTTTACGTTCTTCTAACACAACGCGCATGGCTCTATGATATAATGTGATTAATAAATCGTGTACCTCATTCATGTGTTCTGACACTGATTAATATAATGCTTTACAGTAATGGGTGTACATGATATTTTTGTTTTCGAAGAATGGAAGGAGAGAATGAGTTGAAACATTTGATGAAATGGCTTTGCCTGCTCCTGGCTTCCGTGATGACCTTCGCGCTGGCCGGATGCGGCGGCGGAAGTGCGCCGAAGGAAGCGACGAAGGAAAACGGGAAGACTGTCGTTACCTTCTGGCATGTGTACACGAAGAATTTCGGTGCACCGGTCATCAAACAGATGGTGGATGACTTCAACAAGTCCCAGGACAAGATCCTCGTGAAGGAAGTGTACAATCCGGATATGTATCCGGGCCTGATGAAGAACCTGCAGGCGGATGTAGCATCCGGCAAGGCTCCGTCGATCGCTATGATCGGCTACAATTATCTGGATTATTTCAACGAAAATTTCCAGTATGTATCTCCGGAAGAACTGGCTAAAAAGGATACGAAAGATCCGGACTATCTGTCCAAGACGTTCCTGCCGAACGTGCTGGGGCTGGCTAAAACGGGAGATACGCAGGTAGGGCTGCCCTTCTCCATCAGTGCGCCGCTGCTCTTCTACAATCCTGATCTTTTCACTGCAGCAGGACTTGATCCGCAGGCGGCTCCGAAGACCTGGCAGGAAGTGCAGGATTATGCCAAAAAGATTCACGATGCAACCGGAGAATACGGCTTCTATATGCAGGAATATCAGGATAACTGGGCAACGCAGGGCCTCCTGACTTCCAACGGTGCGGTGATTCTGGATGAAAACAAGAAAGCGGCCTTTGCTTCCAAGGAATCGGAGGAAGCTTATCAGCTGTATGCAGACATGGTGCTGAAAGACCAGTCCGCACTGCATATTGCCGCAGATGAAGGCATTGCTTCCTTCTACAGTGGCAAGGTGGGCATGCTCCTGGGAACGAGTGCCAAGATCGGAACCATCACACAGTCCTCCAGCTTCAATGTTATGGCATGTCCTTTCCCGGCATTCGGTGATAAAAAGGTGGAGATTCCCGCAGGCGGCAACTTCCTGGCAGTAACGGCACAGTCAGAAGAAGAACAGCAGGCAGCGTGGGAATTCATCAAATTCATCATGCAGCCGAAATATCTCGCTGCGTGGACGATCAACACGGGATACCTGCCGCCGCGTCAGGATGTGGTGAATGAACCGTCCGTGCAGGAAGCCATTGCAAAGACGCCGGCTCTCAAGGTGGCCTTTGATGAACTGCCGAGCCTCACGCCGTGGGTGGCTTTCCCCGGTGATGTGGGCGTAAAAGCGGAGAAGATGTTCGCAGATATGCGTGATAGAATCCTCTCCGGAGAAGCGCCGGCAACTGCGCTGAAAGAAACGCAGGATGAGCTGAATCAGCTGCTCAAATAACATCGCAGTGTCAGACAAGTGGAGAGCCGTCTTTGGGAAGGCGGCTCTTCTGTCATGTATGGGAGGTCCTGAAAATGAAATCGGCTGATGATCAGAGCGCCTATCGCAGGAGGGAAAGACGGCTGGCCTTTCTCTTCGTGCTGCCGTCGCTCGCCGTATTTATCCTGTTTATGTTTTATCCGCTGCTGTACACCCTTTACCTGAGTTTCTTCAAGTGGAATATGGTGTCGCCGAAAATGAAATTTGTGGCGTTGGACAATTACGTGAACCTGCTTACTGATCCGGTCACGGTGACGATTGCGGAAAATACGCTGCTCTATATCGTCATTCTGGTGCTGTTCAATTTCCTTTTGCCCTATGTACTGGCCTTTGTGAATACATTCCTCATGAAGAAAGGAAAGTATATCTACAAGACACTTCTGTTTTCCTCCTCGCTGATCGCCCTCGTGGTGGGTGCTATTCTGTTCCAGTGGATTTTCAATCCGGTATCCGGTCCGGTCGGCGCGATTGCCGATGCGGTGGGTGTGGCGCTTCCCGCATGGTCCAAGACGCCGGGGCTCGTAATTCTCGTCATCAGTCTGGTGGCGGTGTATAAGGCATTCGGCTATAATTTCCTGATTCTTCTTTCCGGCATGAACAGCGTGCCGGAGGAGCTCATCGAAGCGGCAAAGCTGGAAAAGGCGCCCAATTCTAACATCTTCACGAAGATCGTGGTGCCGCTTACCTCGTCGACGGCGGTGTATATTCTCATCATGACCATCGTGCAGGGGCTTCAGTACGTATTTACCCCGATCAAGGTCCTTACGCAGGGCGGGCCGAACGATGCCAGCTCCAATATCATCTATCAGGGATACGACTATGCCTTCACCTTTTATGAGACAGGCATGTCGGCAGCACTGGCCATTATCACCATGCTGATTTTCCTTGTGCTCCTCTACCTGGAATTCCGGTTTGTGGAGAAGGGAGTCTACTATGAAAATTAATTCTTCAGAAATCAAGTGGCACCTGCTGTTCATCATTCTGGTGCTGCTGCTCATCTATCCGCTGCTCTTCTCTCTATCCACGTCCTTCAAGACCATGAGCGAGGCCTTCCAGTCATCCTCACTCATTCCGGCGGATCCGACGTTTTCTGCCTATGACCGTGTTTTCACGACCATCAATTTTGTGCAGATTCTGTCGAACACCTTTATCATTGCCGCGCTGGTAACGATATTTAAGCTGGTAACCAGTGTTTTCGCCGCCTATGCGTTTGTGTTTTTCCATTTCAAGGGAAAGACCGCTCTGTATTTCCTGCTCATCAGCACCATTTTTATTCCTTTTACTGTGACGATGATCCCGAACTACATCACACTGTCAAAGGTGGGATTTGTGGACAGCATTTACGGCGTGGCGCTGCCGCAGCTGGCGGATGCGACGGGGATCTTCCTGCTCCGTCAGTATATGAAGGGCATTCCCATGTCGCTTATGGAAGTGGCAGAGCTGGAACGGGCCTCTCATCTGACGCGTCTTCGGACGATTGTGGTGCCGCTTATCCGGCCGGCGATCCTTTCCATCGGCATTATTTTCTTTATCAATTCGTGGAATGAATATGTATGGCCGGCCATCATGATCAAGAGTGAAGTGAATTATACCCTGTCGCTGGCACTGCAGATGTTTGTCAGCTCGGAAGGCGGGACGGATGTGCCGGTGGCCATGGCGGTGGCGACGCTCACCATGCTGCTGCCTCTCGGTCTTTACGCCGTCTGCCAGAAGTTCATTATCGGTACGTTTGCCCAGTCGGGTATCAAGGGATGAGGAGATACGATGTACAGCATTGAATTTAAGAATGTAATCAAACGGTTTGGCAAGAATGAAGTCATCAAAGGGCTGAACCTGTCGATCCGGAAAGGAGAGCGTCTGATTCTTCTCGGCTCCTCCGGCTGCGGCAAATCCACCATTCTCCGCATGATCAGCGGACTGGAGACGATCAGCTCCGGCGAGCTGTATCTCAATGGAAAACTGGCAAATGACATGGACCCGGGGGACCGCGGCATCGGTATGGTATTCCAGAACTATGCCCTGTTTCCCCATATGACGGTGGAGAAAAATATTGCCTACGGGCTTCGCATCCACCGCATTCCGGAGAAGGAAATTGCCGACCGGGTAAAAAAAGCGGTGACCATTCTCAATCTGGACGGGCTGGAACAGCGTCTGCCGAGAGAGCTGTCCGGCGGTCAGCGCCAGCGCGTGGCTCTGGCACGGGCACTGGTAAAACAGGCCGATTTCTTCCTTCTCGATGAGCCGCTGTCCAATCTGGATGCACAGCTTCGCGGCAAGGCGAGAAAGGAACTGGTCCGCATTCATGAAATGTACGGCCAGACCATGATTTATGTCACCCATGACCAGATCGAAGCCATGACGGTGGGGCAGCGGATTGCGGTCATCAATGACGGACGGATTCAGATGCTCGATACGCCGCATGAGGTCTATCGCCGTCCGGCCAATCTCTTTGTGGCCAAATTCATCGGCTCTCCGTCCATGAATGTTTTTGACGGACAGACCGCTGCGGGCACGATGCGCCTCAATGATACGGCGCTGCCTCTGACGCCGGGCTGGGCGGAAAAGGTCGGTACGGCCGGAGCGGAAAAACTGCTGGCCGGGGTTCGCCCGGAAGATATTACGCTCACCGCGGAGCCGGAAGAAGGGGCCGTCCCGGTTACGGTACAGTATCATGAGGATTACGGGAGCCGTGTGGGATATTATTTCACCATCAACGGGGAAGAAGTTATTTCCATCATGCGTGATGACGTCCTTCAGGGCTGCCGCCAGGCATACTGGAAGCCGAATCCGGGGGCGCTGCATTTCTTTGACGCCGCAACGGAACGGAATATCGGATATCCGGAGGAGGCCGCAGAATGAAATATTTTGTGAGTGATCTTATTGTGGGAATGAAGGGCATCGGAGAATTTGGCCGATGGGTGAGCCGGTGCGGCCGGGAGGATTTCGGCGCAGAATTTTCCGCTTTCACTCACAGCGATGCCTACTGGAAGGAACTGTCAGAGGAGGTCGTGCCCCGGTGCAGCGCTCCCATGACCTTTCATGGACCGTATGTACAGATTGAAGCCACGTCGCCGCTGGATTCGCCGGAGCATGCATGGCTGATGGAAAGCTACAGAAAGGTATTTGCTCTGGCGGCCGCGTATGGAGCGCGTCATGTGGTGTTTCATTACTCCCAGCTTCAGTTTGCGCCGGAAGCCATTCCGGAGGCACAGAAAAATGCTCGGGCCGTAATGCGTCAGCTGAACGAGGAGGCCCATCAGCAGGGCGTGCATTTTGTAATCGAAAATCTCTGCCGGCATCCGAAGGAAGGGACGCACCTCTTTACCAATGAGGAATACTTTCATCTGTTTGAAGAGATGCCTGATGCAGAGGCGCTCATTGACATCGGCCATGCCAATGTAAACGGGCTGGATGTGGAAAAGTTCCTGGCCGCATATGGTCCGCGCGTCCGCGGTTTCCATGTGCATAATAATGACGGCATGGAAGACCAGCACCGGGATTATCATCTCGGGACGGCAGATATCCGGTCCATCATGCACTGGGCGGGAGCCTATACGAAGGATGCGGATATCGTCATCGAATATGAGCCCCACGAGCATCTGACACAGACGGAACTTCTGGAGGAAATCGACGAGCTGAAAGGCTGGGTGGAAGAGGGAATCCGGCATTGATCCGTTCTTCTATGTCGGTCGACAGGACATATAAAGCCTGATAATAAAAACACCCGGCAGGGAGAAATTTTTTCTCTGCCGGGTGTTTTTGTATTCTTTTGGGTCTATAATATAAAAAATGTTTCATTGTATGAGTTTAACGAAAGGAGCTACTTTATGATCAATCAGTTCTTCCCCAGCTATACCATTGGCGCTGATGCATATGATGCCGTGCCGGGCATCTGCGGCGCTTTCGGAAAGACCGCCGTCATCATCGGCGGCGAGAAGTCCCGTGCGGCGGCAGAGCCGGCACTGCGCAAGTCCTGCGAAGGAAAGCTTGAGATCCTCGGCTCCTTTCAGTACGGAGACAACAGCACCTTCGAGGCAGCGGCCGCGCTGGAGGCGATCCCCGAGGTGCAGCAGGCGGATATGATTTTTGCCGTGGGCGGCGGCCGTGCGGTGGATACGGCGAAGATCGCCGCGGAGCATCTGGACAAGCCGATCTTCACGTTCCCCACGCTGTGCTCGAACTGCGCGCCGGTCACGGCGGTGTGCGTGGTATATCATCCGGACGGCACCTTCTGCAAGGTGTGGTACCGGAAGCGCCCGGCGTATCACACCTTCATCAATACGGAGGTAGTGCTCCATTCTCCGAGAGATTATTTCTGGGCAGGCATCGGCGACGCCCTGTCGAAGCAGTACGAGGTGCTTTTCTCCGTCCGCGGCGATAAAGAGGTGCCCTATGTGCGCGGCCTTGGCGCCCAGATCGCGGGAAACTGCTCCGATGAGCTGCTCAAATACGGCCGGGCGGGCATGGAGGCCTTCGACAGCGGGAGGATCACCGAGGATCTGGAGCGGGTCATTCAGCTGGTGATCGTGACGACCGGCCTCGTATCGAACTGCCTCACCGGGGATTACAATTCCAGCGTGGGCCACGCGATCTACAACGGCCATACGGAGGTCGAGCACGACCGGGAATATCTCCACGGCGCCGTGGTATGCTACGGCACACTGGTGCTCCTCACCATGGACGGCCAGTATGAGGCCCGGGACAAGATGCTTGCCTTCTGCCGGGATCTGGCGCTGCCCCATCGTCTGGCCGACGTGGGCGAATCGCTGGCCACAGCGCACCGCCTCGCGGAGCATGCGTCCACGAAATACGATCTGGACCAGTCCCCGTATACAGTGACGCTGGACATGATCGAGAAAGCGATCCTCGAACTGGAGGAACTCAGCAGGGACGAAAAATAATGCCATGAAAAAAGGCCCTTCCTTTCGGGAGGGCTTTTTATTTGTTTCTTTTTCCGGCTCAGTCTAGCAGGATGAGGCCGTAGATCTTGAATTCCTTCACCGGGCCGCGGAGGACGCGGGAATCGAAGCCGTTGTCCGCGGCGAGGGCCATCACGTCGATGCCGCACGCTTCGGCGGACGGACGGGCGCGGTCAGGATGCACGCATTTTTTCAGGTTGCAGGTGTCGCACAGGCGGCAGCGGCCTGCCTTCAGGGCGAAGGCCTTGTAGTAATTCATGAGGAACGCTTCTCTTTCCACGCCGATGACGAGGTCGGTGAGGGCGAGATGGATCTTCCGGTCATAGGCGTTCCAGTCTTTCGCATCTTCCGGGTCGTAGGGAATGGTCATCTGTACGAGGAGAGAGTGGGTGTAGTCCGCGAGGAATTTCCGGGTGAATTCCGCAGAGGGTGCGTGGGGCGGGCAGCACAGGGTCTGTCCGTAATTGGGGCAGCCGTACTGGCATTTCATCCGGGTCCACATGCCGAGTTTGATGGTGGGGACGGATACGGGAACCGCAGCGGAGGCGCCCAGTTCCTTTGCTTTGGCAATGAGATGCTCCATATCTTCCTGTTTCATGGATAATCCTTCTTTCCTGAATCTGTTTTTTCTTATCATAACATATAAAAGCACAAAAAAAGAAAGGGGCGGGCCCTTTCCTTTTCTTTTTATGAAATATGTTCACCGGCCTGCCGCAGGAATGGCCTCTGCCTCCGGGCAGAGGGAAAATTCCGGCGCGGTCCCGTCGAGGAGGACCGTTCCCTGTACGCCCCGGAGGTCCGCTATGGGCACCGCGCGGGACACGCGGGGATAGCGGCCGGACCGGCAGGGGAGACAGACCGTTTCCGCCGGTGCACCGCCGCCGGAGCGGCGGTGAATGAGCGCCTTTCCTTCGGAGGCGAGGCCCTCCGGCAGGGTATCCGCCGCCAGAATAGGCGTGCGGATGAGCGTGAAGGACTGGCGGATGGTGAGCCGGCCGTTTTCCTCAGAGAGGAGCAGCGCGGAATCGCCGCCGGTGCCGCTGGTGTAGGGGCTGCGGATGACTGCGAGGATCTCCTTCCTGCCGTCGCCGTCCAGATCGATGCGGGTATAGGCATAGCGGGCAGCGGCCCACGCTTCCTCGGGGATCTGGTAGTAGGCGATGAGGAGCCGGCGGAGCGCCTCACTGGGCCGGGTCTCTGCGGGATGGACGTCAGCGCCCTCCGGCAGCCACGGGGCCTCCTCAGCAGAGGTGGTGCGGGCCGAGGGGAAGGAAGCCGCATCGGAAGCGGAAACGATGGCGGCGGGGCAGAGGGCTCCTGCGAGCCAGAGGGCCAGCGCCGCGGCGGTCAGTTTTGTTCTCATGGGGCTATTATTTCCTTTCTGTGGAAGGCGACAGCACCCCGGTGCCGTCGAAAGCGGGGGTATAGGCGGTATCGGCGGAATCTTTCTGCTGGACGTAGCCGTCCTCTATGCCGAGCGCCTCCATATAGCTTTCCGCCTCCTCATATTCCTCGTCAGTGAGCCGCCGGTTGATTTCCGGAAACTCCGCGGCGCGGCCGCAGGGCACGTACTGGCGCATGAGGCTGAAGAGCACCTGCCCGGGACGGAAGGTCTCGGCGATGTACTCAAGGACCCCTTTCGTATTTTCCAGCTGGCCCGGCAGGATGAGGTGGCGGATGAGCACGCCCTTCCGGAGGAGGCCGTCAGGGCCGATCTCATAGTCTCCGGTCTGGCGGTACATCTGTTCAATGGCCGCGGCGGCCCGTTCGAAATAGTCCGGCGCCTGGCTGTACCGGGCGGCGGCGCGGCTGTCGCTGTATTTCAGGTCCGGCATCCAGATCTGGATCTTGTTCCGGAGAAAGGCCACGGTGTGCACGCTTTCATAACCGCCGCAGTTGTAGGCCACCGGTACGGGCAGCGGCTCGGCGAGGCTCTGGTAGATGGCGCGGGTGAAATGGGTGGGCGTCACGAGGTCGATATTGTGCGCGCCCTGACGGATGAGCTCGAAATAGATCTCCCGCAGGCGTTCCACGGAAATTTCCGTGCCCCGGCGCAGCTCGGAGATCTCATAATTCTGGCAGTACACACAGGATAGATTGCATCCCGCGAAAAAGACAGTGCCGGCGCCGCGGGTGCCGCTGATGCAGGGCTCTTCCCAGTGATGGAGCGCCGCCCGGGAGACCACGGGGAGCGTGCCGAGCCGGCAGTAGCCCACGGGTCCCTCGTTGTGAACGGACCGGCGGCGGTCCACCCGGCAGCGGCGGGGACAGAGATTGCAGATGCTCATGAAAGCCTCCTTTACAATTCGGGAAACAGAGACGGGGAAACGGGCCGGCGCCGCTTCGGCATGGCGCGGTCCTTTATTTGGTCCGCACTGGTGAGCGGAGCACCCGCGACAGGCGACTCCTGAGAAAAGCGGCACACCGGGCGGGACGGGTCCGTGGCGTAGCAGTACGCGCAGCCCGCAGGGCAGGTGCCGTACGTGCCGATGTCCACCGCTTCGGCGCAGGTGCAGCCCCGGCGCTGGCTCCGGTTCTGATGGACGGGGAGAGAAAATCCGCCGAGGCGGGCAAGCCGTTCCGCATCGATGCACGACGCCGGCGGAAGGCCGCTCTCCTCCTCGCAGCAGGCGCGGAGCGTGAGGCCGCAGGCCGCGGCGCTCCTCCGGAATGCGGCGAGGAGCTGGGCCCGTTCCGCTTCGCCCGGCGGACGGATGCGGAGCCTCCGGAAGGCGGGCCCACAGTGGCGGTACCGGTCGAGAAAGCTCACGATGCACGTGTCGGTGCTGCCAGCCAGCGCGCGGCAGAGCGCCCCGAAGGCTTCTATATGGCGGGCCGTCGTCCATTCCGGGGAGAGCAGCACCGGGTCGTAGCGCCACACGAGGCGGTCCGGGCCGATGCGTTTCGCCAGCTCCCGGAAGGCGGAGACAAGGCGCCTCTTATCCGGCAGGCCTGGCTCGACGGGTGCGCCGTAGGGCGTGAGGGTCCACTGGAAATAATAGGGATAGGGGCGGAATGCCGCCAGATGCCGCGCCAGAGGGAGCGGATTTTTCGTCCAGAAAACGAGGCCGTCCACGGTCTCCTCCGTGAGGGCCAGCCGGGAGACCTGTCCGGGGCGGAAGGGATTCCGCACGAGCACATACCCTTCTGAAAAACGCCGGCACAGCCAGTCTGCATAATAGGCAGGCAGGTCTGTCCGGCGGCTCGCACTGACGATCATTTTCTGTATTTCTTTTCTGCTTTTTCCATGAAGGGCGCCGATTCGATGAGGCAGCGCACGTGCTCGGCGCAGCCCACCTCGCCGGCCTCATCCTCTGCGGTGATGCGGAAGGTGAGGAGGCGTCCCTCCGTTTCGATAAGTTCCGCCCGGGCGGTCACCGTGTGGCCCACCGTGGTGGGGGAGGTGTGGCGGAGCGTGAGGGAAATGCCGACGGTCGTCGCCGAGGAGGGCAGGCAGCCCTTCACCGCGTCCACCGCCGCCGCTTCCATCACGGCGGACAGCACCGGTGTTGCGCACACCGGCAGGCTCCCGCTTCCCACGGCCAGCGCCGTATCCGTATCGGCGACCGTTCGCGACGCGGTCCCGGTGAGTCCCTTCCGCAGTATCATCTGTGCCTCCTCTTCGCCCGTCAGGCGGAATCTATACAAGCATATGATATAATAAACGGGTGAAATTTGTAAAATCATTTTCGTCGACCGCAGAGGGATTTTATGGGGAAATATTTCAGGAAACGATTCAGCTCGCAGCAGCTGCTTCTGGGCGCAGCAGGGGCGCTGCTGGCGGGGCTCATCGTTCTCGGCGGGGTGTGGCAGTATGAATACGCCGGCGCCCGCGGCCCGCAGGAGGGAAGCGCTGTCATCGACATCGAAGAGAACATGACCGGCGCGGAGATCGCCTCCCTGCTGGAGGAGAAGGGCGTCATCCGGAGCGCCCGCGTGTTCCGTCTGGCGCTGCTGCTGAACAATGAAAGCAGCGCCCTCAAGAGCGGCCATTACCGCCTGCCCTGCGGATTGACGGCGGAGGAGGCCATCCGGGAGCTCCGGAAGGGAGGCGGCGAGGCCTTCGAGACCGTCACCATCCCCGAGGGCTCCACGGCGGCACAGATGGAAGCCATCCTGAAGAAAGCCGCTCTGCCCGGCGGAGAGGGATTCCTGGCGGAGGCGTCGTCCTACGCGCCGCTGCCTTACATGAAGGGGCCGGAGCCGGCCGCCGTGGCGGGCGAGGGCTTCCTCTTCGCGGACACCTATGACATTCCCGAAAATTATTCGGCCCGGCAGATCTGCGACATGATGTATAAACGCACCGACGAGATCCTCGATGCAGAGGTGCGCCGTAAGGCCGAGGCCAGAGGGCTCACTCTGCACGACCTCATGACCATTGCGTCTCTGGTGGAGCGGGAGGCGCGCTTCCCCGGGGATCAGGAGCCGATCGCTTCGGTCATCTTTGCCCGGCTTCAGGCGGGGATGCCGCTCCAGATCGACGCGGCGGTGCAGTACGCGCTGGGAGAGACGAAGCCGGAGCTCACCACGCGGGATCTGGAGGTGGCCTCGCCGTACAATACGTACCAGCGCACAGGTTTGCCGCCGGGACCGATCGGCGCGCCGGGCCGGTCGGCCATTCTGGCCGTGCTGGACGCGCAGCCGGGGGAATACCTGTACTATGTGGCCCAGGCGGACGGCCACCATGTGTTCCTGAAAACCTATGAGGAACATTTACAGGCCATCGAGGAAATTTATGGAAATTCGTGATGTGCTTCAGGCGCTGGAAGAGGAGGCTCTCGCGGCGGGTGTGCCCATCCTGCGGGAAAGTGAACGGGAGGCCCTGCTTGAGGCGTGCGCCTCGACGGCGCCGAAGCGGATTCTGGAAATCGGCACGGCGGTGGGCTTTTCCGCGCTGCTCATGGCGGAGCGCTGTCCCGGGGCGGAGATCGATACGGTGGAGCTCGACCCGGACCGCCATGCCCGGGCGGTGCGCGCCATAGCCGACGCGGGCTGCGCCGGCCGCATCCGGTGCCATCTGGGGGACGCGGCGGACATCATCCCGTCGCTCTCCGGCCCCTATGATTTCCTGTATCTCGACGGGCCGAAGGGCCAGTACCTGCGCCATCTCTATCTGGCGGAGCCGCTGCTTTCGCCCCGGGCGGTGATCGCCGCCGACAATGTGCTCTTCCGCGGCCTTGTGGAGAGCGGAGACCCCGTGCCGCACCGGTACCGCACGCTGGTGATGCGCCTCCGGGACTATCTCGCCTATGTGCGGGCCCATTATGATACAGCCATCCATCCTGAGGGAGACGGCCTTGCCGTGTCCCGGAAGAAAGAGGAACGATATGAATAAAATTGAACTGCTCGCCCCGGCCGGCAATATGGAAAAGCTGAAAATGGCTATCCGTTACGGCGCGGACGCGGTCTATCTCGCAGGCAAGGGCTTCGGCCTCCGCGCCTACGGCGGCAACTTCACCGCCGGGGAAATGAAGGAAGCCGCGGCCTTCGTCCATGAACGAGGCAGAAAATTCTACGTCACCGTCAATATCATCCCCCGGAACGGCGATCTGGAGGGGCTGGACACGTACCTGAAATTTTTGCAGGACATCGGCGCGGACGCGGCGCTCATTTCTGATCTGGGCGTGTTCCAGCTTGCCCGGGAAGCGGCGCCCCGCCTGCCGATCCACGTGTCCACCCAGGCCAGCGCCGCCAACTGGCGCACCGTGAAAATGTGGAAGGATATGGGGGCCTCCCGGGTGGTGCTCGCCCGGGAAGTATCCATCGAGGAAATGGCGGAGATCCGGAAGAAGGTGGACGTGGAGCTGGAATATTTCGTGCACGGCGCGATGTGCATCTCCTGGTCCGGCCGGTGCCTCCTGTCGAATTTCTTCACCGACGGGAAACGGCAGTCAAACCGCGGGGAATGCATCCAGGCGTGCCGCTTCCGCTACTCCCTCGTGGAGGAGACCCGCCCCGGCCAGTACTGGCCCATCGAGGAGGACGAGCACGGCACCTACATCCTGAACAGCAAGGACCTGTGCCTCATCGACCAGATCCCGCAGCTCATTCAGGCCGGCGCGTCCAGCCTGAAGATCGAGGGCCGCATGAAGAGCGTCTACTACGCCGCAGCGGTCACCGCCGCTTACCGGAAGGCCATCGACGCGTACTACGCCGAGGGAGACGCCTTCCGCGTGCGGAAGGAATGGCGGGAGGAATTGGAAAAGATCTCCCACCGTCCCTATACCACGGGCTTCGCACTGGGCAATCCGGACCACTCCGCGCAGGCCTATGTCCGGTCGCAGCCGGAGCAGCCCTATGATTTCGTGGGCCTCGTACTCGGATGGGACCCGGATACGAAGATCGCGCGCATCCAGCAGCGCAACCATTTCAAGACCACGGAAACGCTGGAATGCCTTTCGCCGGAAGGAGAGGTATTCCCGCTCACCATCGGCAAGATGACCAATGCAGAGGGCATGACCGTCCTCTCCGCGCCGCATCCGCTGGAGATCGTCACCATGCGCACGGAGACGCCCCTTCTGCCCTATACCATTCTGAGGAGGCGCGCTCATGGAAAATGACGCTGTATATATTGAGATCGATCCGCACGATGTGAATTACGTGAACCGCATTCTGGAGGGCTACGAATATCTGGGCGTGCTCACCACCATCGACGTGCGCCGCGCGGTGTGCTGCATCCACTCCACCGCCGACACCCGGAAAGAAGTGATCGAGGTTCTGTCCGGGCTGGATATCTCCGTGAAATTTCTCACCGGAGAGGAACTCGCCGCGCTGGGGCAGTAAGGCGCGGACAATAAAAGAAACGGACTGATGAAAGGTCAGTCCGTTTTTGTGTGGCCGTAAGGTCACTGCCCGTCCAGCAGCCACCGTACGGCGCGGGCGAGGCGGTCTGGCGTGGTGCGGTGGCCGCCGGGGAAACGCTCTGCGGTGACGGAGACGCCGGCGCCGCGGAGGATGGCGGCAGTCTCGTCCGTGGCGCGTTCGATGGCGGCGAGGCGGGGATGGCGGGCGTCTTTTTCCCTGCGGCCGAGGCCGAGATAGACCCGGGGCACGCGGGCGGGGTGCGTCCGGAGCCAGTCCGTGAAGCCGTCGTACCAGAAGGAGCCGGAGAGGGCGGCGCACGCGGCGAAGCGGTCTGTCATGCACGAGGCCCAGAGCGCGAAGAGGCCGGAGAGGGAAATGCCCAGCAGGAAACGGCGCGCCGGGGCGAGGCCGGCAGCCTGTTCCGCTTCGGGGAGGATCGTCTCCGTGAGGGCAGCAAGAAATTCCGCGGCGCCGCCGGTGAAGGGCGCGTCACCGGGACGGAGGGGCGGCGCGGGCCACGGCGGCAGGGCGTTCCAGTCCAGACCGGTGAGGGCGAGGAGCGCGGCCCGGTCCTTTTTGTATACGGGCAGGCGGGAGAGATCCGCCGGGACCGGGAGGAGCACCGTGATGAGCGTCTCCGCCGGTGCGGCGGTGCGGTACAGGTCCGCTGTGACCTGCGGAAGAGAAAGAGCCGTTTTTTCCATGAGAGCCTCCTTTCTTTGCCCCCATTATACGCCGGCGGCTTCGGGGCGGAGCTGTTGTATAATAGAGAAAAGAAAGAAAAGGGGGAGACACGATGGAGCGGACTGTGGAATATCTGCGGGAGTGTGGTGTGTTTTTCGTGGCGGCAGCGGACGGAGGCCGTCCCTGTGTGGAACCGGTGGGCGAGGCCGGCCTGTTTGACGGCGCCGTGTATATTTCCGTGCGGCGGGAGACGGCGCTGTACCGGGCGCTGAAGAAAAATGCCGCGGCGGAGATCGCGGCGATGCATCCGGACAAGAGCTGGCTCTCCGTGACGGGACGGCTCGCGGAGGACTGCCGGCCGGCGGCGCACGCGGCGATGGCGGAAAGCGGACGGGACACGCTGTCGGCGGTGTGCGTCAGGGACGGAGACCGGGCGGTCTTCCGCATCGAGGGCGGCCGCGCGGTGATGCATGAGATCATCGGCCGGACGCAGACCTGGGATCTGCCATGAAGAGAAGGGGCGCAGGCCCCTTTCTTTTTTTATTTCTTTGATTTAGGAAAAATCGGTGTATAATTTGAGATAATTCTATTCTTTTCACCATGGATTCCGCCGGCTCCCGGCGGGGACAGGAGGTATATATGGCGAAGTATACAGGGCTGGTCACGGATCTGTACCAGCTGACGATGACGAATGCGCTCTTCAAGATGGGACGGCACGAACGGCGCGTGGTATTTGACCGTTTCTACCGGCAGAATCCCTTCGGCGGCGGCTACACGGTGGTGGCCGGTCTGGCGCATCTCGCTGATTTCGTGGAGCGGTTCCGCTACACGGACGAGGACATCGCCTATCTCCGCTCGCTGGGCATTTTCGAGGAAGAATTCCTCGACTATCTGGCGCATTTCCATTTCACCGGTGATATCTACGCCATGCCGGAAGGCACGGTGGCTTTCCCCGGCGAGGTGCTGCTCCGCTTCCACGGGACGACCGCCGAGGCGATGCTGCTCGAAACGGGCCTGTCCATGATCATGAACCATGAAAGCCTCGTGGCCACGAAGGCGCGGCGCATCCGCACGGTGGCCGGAACGGACGCGCTCATGGAATTCGGGCTGCGCCGGGCGCAGGGCCACTCCGCGGGCCTGTGGGGCGCGCGGTCGGCCATGATCGGCGGCTTCAACGGCACAAGCAATGTGGAGGCGGGCCAGCGCTTCGGCATCCCCGTGCTGGGCACGATGGCGCACAGCTGGATCATGAGCTTTGATTCCGAGCTGGATGCGTTCCGCGCCTATGCGGACATTTACAAAAAAGGACTCATCCTGCTGGCGGATACGTATCACGTGCTGGAATTCGGCGTGCCCCATGCCATCGAGGTCTTTAAGGAGCTCCGCGCGGCGGGCCGCCTGCCCAGGGCGTACGGCATCCGCATCGACAGCGGCGATCTGGCGTACCTCTCGAAGGAAGCGAGCCGGATGTTCCGTGAGGCGGGCTTCCCGGACGCCATCATTTCCGGCTCGAACGATCTGGACGAATACACCATCGCCTCCCTGAAGCAGCAGGGCTGCACCGTTTCTTCCTGGGGCATCGGCACGAAATTCATCACCGCCGACGGCTCTCCCGCCATGGGCGGCGTCTTCAAGATGTGCGCCAAGGAGCGGGAGGACGGCACCTTCGAGCCGGTGATGAAGATCTCCAATGACGTGGCGAAGATGACGAACCCGGGCATCAAAACGGTGCGCCGGTTCTACCGGAAGGACTCGGGCAAGATGATCACCGATCTGGTGTGCCTCGCCGAGGAGCCCATGGCGGACGGCGGCACGTTCACGCTCACTACGGAGTCCGCGAAGTGGCGCAAGAAGCAGCTCGCCGCAGGGACCTACACGGTGGAGGACCTGCTGAAGCCGGTCGTGCAGAATGGCGCGGCAGTGAAGCTGCCCGAGCTGCCTGACATCATCCGCTACGCGGAGCAGCAGATGGATACGCTCTGGCCGGAATACACCCGCCTCATGAATCCGGACATCATGGAGATCAATCTGTCCGACACCTTGCAGCACGTGAAGAATGATATAATAGAAAAAGAACTGGGCCGCAGGGCGCCGAAGGCATGAGCGCCGGTCCGGCCTGAAGGAGGACGCTATGAAAAAGTGGATGGGCGCGGTGCTGGCTGCGGCGCTTCTGGCGGGCGGCCTGACGGCACAGGCTGATGACCTGACGCTCCCGGCGGGGGAGGTACTTCCGCTGGGCAGCCGCGTGGCAGTATGGCGCGGTGAGGATTCCTATTTTGCGCCGAAGCTGGCGGAGCTGCTGAGTGATCCGGCTCTGGTGCGGTCGGTGGCGGCGGACTACATCGACATGGGCGTGTACAGCCGGGACGAAAAGGACGCGGCGGAGCGCATGGCGGAGACCGCGCTGGACATCATCCGCCAGAGCCGGGCCTACCAGCTGCGGAGCGTGTCCGGCAATACGATGTATACGGCGTACGTGCTGGCGCTGCCCATGGAGCTGCCTCTCTCGGAGGCGGACCAGCTCCGGTGGAACAACTGGATCAGGGCATACGGCGAGGCGAACGGCGTATCCGCAGAGAAGCTGGATCATTTCAAGGCGCACGGCGAGCTCTCCGAGAGCATGAAGCTCGGTCTGGAAGCGGCGAAAATGACCGTGAAGAAGGAGGGCACCTCCCCGGGCGGCGTGACCTACCAGCTCGCGCGGACGCAGCTCATGCCGGAGATCCTGGGCTATGCCGCACCGATATGGCTCTGTGCGCTGAATACGCAGAAGGGAGATCATCTCACGGTGACGGTCGTACTGGCGGATCAGGCATCCGGCCGGTATTTCGCTCCGATTCTGGAGAAGGCAGCGGAGGCAGCAAAATGAGAACGAAGGCGTGGATGACGGCGCTGCTCCTGGCGGGAGCGGCCGCATGGAGCGTGCCGGCACTGGCCGCGGAGCCCGCACCGGCGGCACAGGCGGCGGAAGCCGCGGCAGAGGAGCTGACGGCACTGGAAAAGGCGGGCGGCGTGGAAGGCCTGCCCATGGGATTTCTGCCGGCGATGGAGCTGGGAGACGGGGCGTCCTATTACCCCATGGATATCCGCGGCATCGATCCGTCGCTGACGGCGGCGCCCTGTCTGGGGCAGCTCCGCATCACCGGCGATGGGATCACCCAGACGGCGGATGTGCTCAATCTGGAGACCCGGGACAGCCAGCTGGATGTCCTGCTGGCGGGTCTCTTCGGCGGGGAGGACGGCCGGACGGTCACCGCGGAGGGCGTGCAGAAGATCGCCGCCTTCAATCACATGCTGGGCAATGCAGGGGCAATGATGAACCAGTCCATTCTCGAGGGCATCGCACAGCTGCGCCGGGAGACCGGCGAACCCATGCCCTATTCCATCCTGCACACGGAGCTGCGCAGCGTGGAGGCGCTGCATCTGATGGCCGGGACGGACGGCGTGCCGGTATACACCACGGGCAGCCGGGTGCTGGTCTATGTGGACGGATGGCTCTTCCCGACGTATGTGAAGGGCTATCTCTGGAAGGCGGACGGCAGCTACCGGGCGGTCTTCCTGTGGTGCAATGACAGCCAGAAGGACGCGGTGCGCGAGGCAGGGGACCGGCTCGTGCTGGCAGCGGTCGGAAAAGCAGAATAAGGGAACGCGGCTTTGTCGGAAGGGCGCAGGCTCTGGTCCGGAAGCCGCATTTTTGCTGTCTTGAAGGGCAGCGGCCTTTCCTGTACAATCAGGATAAATTACGGCATTGCGCGGTGCGCAGAAGGGAGAAGCAGATGAAACGGTGGCTCGGAGCAATGGGAGCGGCACTGTGGCTGTGGGCCGGTGCGGCGGTGGCACAGGCGGAGGATCTGGCGCTTCCGGGCGGGATCGTCATGCCTCTCGGCGAGGAGGTGTCGGTATCGCCGGCGGAGACGTCCCTCTGGGGCGGTATGCTGGCGGGACAGGTGCGCGATGCCCTCTCGGAGGAAAATCTGCTGCGCTGCATCCGCAGCCTCGGCCTCTACGAGGACGGGGCTCAGGAGAAACGGCTGGGGGAAGGGGGCCGCGGCGCTGTCTCCGGAGGGCGCCCTTGTCTGGGAAAAGGG
>CAKMIA010000003.1 GCA_927353735.1 uncultured Veillonellaceae bacterium | reverse complement strand
AGCGCGGAACCTGGGGTGCGCCCCCCCCCCCCCGTACACCCCGGGGCGGTCAGCGGCGGCGGATTCGTGGGCGCGGAAGCGGCAGCCAATCTCGCGGCCTCGCTGGACGTCACCCTCGTGGAAGCGGCGCCCCAGATCCTCATGCCCTTCGACCATGACATGGTGCAGATCCTCCAAAAGGAAATGCTCGACCACGGCATCCATCTCGTCCTGAATGACGGCGTTGCCGCCATCGAAGAACAGACCGCCCGCCTCGCCTCCGGCCGGACCGTGCCCGCCGATCTGGTCATCATGGCCATCGGCGTCCGGCCCCGCACCGCCCTTGCCCGGGCCGCGGGCCTCACCATCGGAGCAAGCGGCGCCATCGCCGTCGATGCAGAGGGACGCACCTCCGATCCCGCCATTTACGCCGTGGGTGACGCCGCCGAAGTGGCGCTCCCGCTGAAACGCACCACCGGCCGGCTCTCCCTCGCCTTCCCCGCCCAGATGGAAGCGCGCCGCGCCGCCGACGCCATCTGCGGACGCACCAGCCCGAACCGGGGCTACCTCGGCAGCTTCGGCATCGAGGTGTTCGGCCTCCGTGCCGCCGCCACCGGCCTCAACGAACGGGACATCGAAGCGCTCCACATTCCCCATGATTTTGCCTACGTCATTCCCTTTGACCGGGTGAGCCTCATGCCCGGAGCCGCCCCGCTCCATCTGAAAGTCCACTTTGAAACGCCCACCGGGCGCATCCTCGGCGCGCAGGCCGTGGGAACGGACGCTCCGGACCGGCGCATCGACGTCATTGCCGCCCTCATGGCCCGGGGCGGCACCCTCGAGGACATGGCCGCCGTCGATCTCTGCTACGCCCCGCCCTTCGCCACCGCCAAGGACGCCGTCCATCTGGCGGGCCTCGTGGGGCTCAATCTCCTCCACGGCGAATTCCGGCAGGTCCCCGTCTCCGCCGTGCGCGGCCTCGTGGAGAGCGGCACCGCCATCATCGACGTGCGCGAGCCCGGGGAATACGCCGCCGGCCATATCCGCGGCGCGGTGAACGTGCCCCTCTCTCAGCTCCGGGACCGTCTGGACGAGCTCCCGCAAGACCGTCCGATCTACGTGCACTGCCGCTCCGGCCAGCGCAGCTACTACGCCTGCCGTATCCTCACTGCACACGGCTTCCGGGACGTGTACAATATCGCCGGCTCCTACCTCGCTATCTGTCTCTACGAATACGCCGAGGATCAGCTCACCGGCCGTACCCCCATCGTCACGGCTTACAATTTCCATTGAAAAATGGGCACACAAAAAAGACTTCCTTTGTACGGGAAGTCTTTTTATTTGTATCTAAGACCAGCTTATCTCAAATTTCTAATTTTAATCTTCTCTACGACGTCAGCCTTCCGTTTCTGGTAGGCCATCTCAATATATTTTTGCGGGTCTTTCTCAAAATCCGACCATCTCACAAGTACACAGTATCTATCCTCATATCTCCAGCCGCAGCCTTCATGCGGTTTACAGTAATAATTGACAGAAAATTCACGGATGACCGTATTATCATTGATGTCCACCCATTCATGCGTCATGTGACATTTGTTGCATTCATATGAGCCTTTAAAAATAGCCGTTTCCATATTCGGCAATACGATTCCCAATATGCCGTTTCTGGTATTGTCTTTCCCATTGAAAAGGGATGCCTGCAACTCACGCTTTATAAAATAATTCTTATCTCTGCCTTCATCACTTTCCCCTTCGTTTTCAGAAGAGTGCTCCCCGATAAGAAATATCGTCACCGTGGAATCATGCAGATATTCATTACGTATTGCCTGCATGATGTAATCCCCTTTTTCACTTTCTATCTCCCTGTCCAGTGATTTATCGATGCAGTCCGCCTCACCGAGCAGCTCAATCACCTGTTTACGGTAAGATTCATCTTCTTTTTTAAAGCTGATAAAACATTTATGGCCCATACGCATTATCCTTTCGTTTTATAAACCATGTATTGAAATATTTTCCCGATTGCCGGAATGAACCACGATATGAATATTTGTATCGATCAGGTGCCGATTGAATCGTAGTACCTCGACAATATACTTCAGCAAGTCCTGTTTGCTTCTCTTATTGTCTAAGCTGTTGGTCCCGATGATCGGCATATAAATGGGAAATCTCTGCGACCGCTGCCGGCAATACTCAATCAACAACTGTATGGACCGTGCAAAATCCATATCAGTCACTTCCGGATGTAGATTTTTGTTAAAAGCTGACAGCCCTAAAAACAGATACGTTACGTTATCGCCGGGCGTCTTTTTAAATTCCGCAATGGTTCCTGCCGGATACCGTTTTAAATTCCCTTTTCGTTTCTCCTCGACGGATAAGGTCTCCCAGCATTGTATCCGTTGCCGTTCCTGTAAGTCTTTCTGTAGTGCACAATTTAGCTGTTCAGGCGTATATCCGTCCGCACAAATTTTCCTGACGGCCATGCCATGGATCGTATTTTCTGAAATGAGGTCATTATCCACGAGCGTATCAAAACAACGATTCGCAGTAATGACTATATATTTCTTCTCGCCTGTATCTTTAAATAAATCTCCATATTCAACATATACATTGTGGCCATTTTCAGCATCAATCACCTCTACTCTCTCCTGGATCAACATCCATATACTTTCAATGATAAATGCGATTATCCCTACCCCTGTAAGCGTCAGCAGCAATGTAAGACAGCGCATAAATGTGCCGACTTCATCAGAAAGAATACCCTCAAAATCAAAAATGAATGAGACGCTTTGGAATATTGTCACTACGGTCGCTATGTCTTTTAATGTCCGATTACATAAAAATCTAAAATTATTTTTTATCTCCTTCAAAATGGACGTAATGTTCCTCATTCATACCTCCTGGCACGTTTTCTGCTATTGTGTTGCGAAAATTTCATTTTTGTTCCTCCTTTCCTGTATCATGGAATCAACCCTAACTCAATGGCTCGCCCCCTTTCTATAGGATTCATTTAATTATAGCACATTTATTCTCCGAAACAATAATAATTTGTCTACTCCACCAAAAGCGCCCAGCTCGAAACGTCTCGCAACAAGCAATAAAAAACAGACACCCTTTTATGGGGTGTCTGTTTTTTTATTGATTTCCTGCCCTGTTTTATTTTCCGTATGGTGCCGGGGTCTCTGCGGCTTTGTCAGCCTCGTTGGCTTTAGCCGTTTTCACGGCGGGGCGGGTGATGTGGCCGTTCAGGATGAAGCTGCGGAGCTGTTTGTCAGCCTGCATGCGGATCTGGAAGGTGGAGAGGGACTTCCCGGCGAGGGACTCGAGGAAGTTCTTTGCCCTGTCCATGTCCATATTTGCTTTGAGCTTTTCCAGATCGTCGTAGGCGTTGATGGTCTTGGCGTTGGGATGGCGGGCGATGAGGCGGCGCAGGCGGTCCTCCTCCACGCCGATGAGGCCGGCGAAGCGGTGGATCTCGTCATTCTGCGCGCGCTCCATGTATTTCGCCAGATACCAGCGGAAGCTCTTCTCGCCGGACACGTGGATGGTATTGTCCCGGATGTCGTTGAGGAAGCTCTCGGCGTAGCGCTGCTCCTCCCGGGAGAGGGACGCAAAGGACCGGTGCAGTTCCGCCAGCACGCCCGCCGTCTCCGACGCGTCCTGAAGCGCTTTCAGATATTTGCGGAAACGGGACGTCATGTACGCCGTGTCGATGCGGTCCGTATTGATCTCCGTGAGATACGGGTCGATCTCGTAGGCGGTGTCCTCGTCTGTGCCGCTGCCCTCGTCTCCGTCCTCGTCATCTTTCCGGAAAAGTTCCTTGTACCGCTGGGCCAGCGTGAGATAGGTCTGCTCATCCATGGGCGCCGGCACGGTCTCCGCAGGCTGGCCGTCCTCCTCGCGGAAATCGTAGCTCTCTTTCTCCCAGCTGAATCCCTGGACCTTCGCCGCTTCCAGATATTCATTCAGCTCCCGGAACGCCCGGGCAAAAGCGCCGCGCTCCGTCTTGTCGTCGGGGATGTGAGACAGATCGGACACGCCCCCATCGGTGAAGATCTCCCGGATGCGCGTGGCCGCCTCGGCCATGCGCTTCAGATTCGTGCGGAGCTTCTCCACGAAGAGGCCGTAGGGCCGGTCGCCCGAATAGAGCCGGAAGGCGTCCTCCACATTCCGCTTCATGGTGTGGGGCTTCCGGTAATAGCGGATGATCCCGAAAGGCTTCTCCGGCCCGAAGATGCGGTTCGTCCGGGAGAAAGCCTGAATGAGCATCTCATAGCGGAGCACCTTGTCCAGATAGAGCGTATTCACCCATTTGGAATCGAAGCCCGTCAGCATCTGGTCCACCACGATGAGCAGATCCAGCCGCTCCTCCACGGCCCGGTCCGCATTGCGGTAGGGCTCCCGGTGCGCCAGCCGCGCCGCGGCGTCCTTCTTGAAGGAACCGTATGTGGCCATCTGGAAATGCATCCCGTACCGCTCGTTGTAATCCTCCACGATCTCCCGGATGCTCTCCTCCTTCTCCACCGCGTCCGCCCGGCCGTCCGTGGACGGGTCGAAAAGGGCCGTCACTTTCAGCTGCGGCGCCATCTTCCGGAAAAGGCGGTAATACCGCACCGCCTGGGGGATGCTGGACGTGGCGAAAATGGCGTGGAATTTCCCCGAATGAGAGAGCATCTCCCAGTTCTCCAGCACATCCTGCACCACCGAGCGCTCGTACTCCTCCGTCTCATACTGCTGACGGGGGATATCGTCCTCGATGCCCCTCACACAGGTGCCGTCCTCTTTGGTATACCCCGCCATGGGCACGTCGTTTCCCATGTAATGCCGGTAGATCTCCGCTTTCTTCGGGTCCGCCAGCGCTTCTTCCTCCGTGGCCGCCCGGGCTTTCTCCAGCGCCACCACCCGGCGCAGGTCCTTGTCCCGGTACACCAGCACCTGATAGGGGTCGAAGCCCAGCACGTTCTTGTCACGGATGCCATCGGCGATGCTGTACCGGTGCAGCTCGTCCCCGAATACATCCGTGGTGGTATTCCCCTTCTTCCGGTTCTCCTCGTGGATCGGCGTCCCGGTGAAGCCGAAGAACATGGCGTACGGGAAAGTATCGCGGATGGTCCGGAGCATCTCCCCGAAAGTGTCGCGGTGCGCCTCGTCGATGATGAAAACGATGCGCTTCCGCCGCATCCGTTCGATATCCGCCTCGCGGTACACATCCCCCGCGCGAATGCGGCTCATCTTCTGGATGGATGTCACGATGAGCGTATCCGCCGGGTCGTCGCTTTTCAGCTTCGCCGCCAGCGCGTCCGTGTCCTCCGTCTCCGCCACCGCCCGGTCATCCCGGGAAAATCCGCGGTACTCCCGGAGCGACTGCGTCCCCAGCTCGATGCGGTCCATGAGAAAGACCACCTTGTCCGCGTCGCGGGACGCCGCGATGAGCTGCGCCGACTTGAAACTGGTCATGGTCTTGCCGCTCCCCGTGGTGTGCCAGATATAGCCCCCGCGGAAACGCTTCTCCGACCAGTCCCTCTCGTGCACCGCGTCGGCGATCTTGCTCGCCGCATAGTACTGGTAGCTCCGCATGACCTTCAATATCCCGTCCTGCCGGTCCGCCACCGTGTAGAAACCGATAAGCTGATGCGCCATGGGGATGGACAGCAGATGCTCCGCCACGCACTGCCAGTCCTCGATATATTCATTGTTGAAATCCGCCCAGTGGAAATAAAACGCCGGATTGAACGTCCCCTCCGGCCCGGGATTGGCGAAATAGAGCGCCTTCTCCGGGGTCATGGCCACGAAGATCTGCACCAGCGAGAAAAGCCCGGTGAATACCCCCTCGTGGGCGTAGAGCCGGATCTGGTTGCACGCCCGGGAGATATCCACGCCGCTCCGCTTCAGCTCCACGTGGATGAGAGGCATCCCGTTGATGAGGAGCGTGAAATCCCCGCGGCGCTTCGGGTAGAAATCTCCCTTCGGCCGGAACACGGGCTGCTCCGCGATCTGGTAGCGGCTCCGCCCGGCGGCGATCTCCATCCGGTCATAGAGATGGAGCGACACCTCCCGGCCATAGTGGAACCCGTCGTCGGGATTGTCCCGGACGATGGTCACCTCTTTGCCGTTCACGAAATCATTGAGGGCCACCGGCGTGCGCAGCTTCTGTATCTGCTCCAGGAGCTGGTTCATCTCCCCCTCGGTGAGGGGCACGTCGTTCAGCCGGTCGATGCTGCGGTTGTTCTCGAAAAGGATAGCCGCCCAGTTCCGGAGCAGATCCTCCTCGGTGGGATAGCGCAGGACCTCCGGCTCCCAGCCGTGCTTCTCCGTGAGCTGGCGGATGAGCGCCGCCTCGAAATCCGCTTCTTTCTCGAATGCCATGGTCTCTCACCTCACACGAATAGTTTCTCCAGCAGAGCCGCTTTCAATTTTTGGATTTTATCTAACATCTCTTGCTGTAGGGAAATAATATCATCCAACTTTTCAAAAAATTTTGCAATCTTCTCCTGTTCTGCTTTCGTAGGAATCATGATTTCCAACGCCCCCAGTGCCTTACCGGAAATTTCCAAAAATGTGGAACCGGCCGCGATCCGCTCCGCGCATTTTGTAATAAATGGTCCTAATGTATAAATGAAATAAGGATCACAGTAATCGTTCAAGACCAACGATTGAAACCCCTGATTAGTTGCGCCGTCTTTTCCTAAAATAGCCATCTTTCCAATACCCGCACGGCTGGTAAAAAGTACCGTCCGATGAGCAGGTAAAAGTCGTGCACCAGATTTTGCTAACCCCAGTTCTGTAATTTTTCGATCACTCCCATTGGCATATCTTTTGCCTTCCATCTCTGCTGGGGTATACCAGTCGATATCTCCATTCCAATATTCTTCTATTTGTGTATCCGGCGTACCTCCCCCAATAACATCTGCAATATCAGAAATTTGAGTATGTCTCCATGGCCCGAAAAATCCTTGGAAGCGCAGGGCCGGCTCCGCCGCCCCCTCCCGGGGGAAGAGCTTCGTCAGCATGGCCTGCCGGAACTGCTGTAATTTTCTGATTTTTCCCTCTTGATGGGCAATCATTCTATCATAAGACGCAAAAAATTTTCCGATTTTCTTCTGTTCTATGATTTCAGGCAATACGATTTCTGTCTCAAGAAGAATTTTATTATATAACCTTTTTACCGTACCTCCTTCCAGAGTTCCCCACTTTACTTTTGAATAAAAATATTTCAGGAAAGGATTGTCCAGACGTTCGTCATGCTTAAGCCACACGATGTTTGAATCCTGAAAATATTCATCCTTTCCTGTATATTCCACCGTTTTTCCAATACTGCCTGCCGCAGAAAGTAAAATATCTCCCACATCTGGATAGGGATATTTTGCTTTATATTCTTCAAACAACTGACGGGAAATATAAGCATCCGGTTCTTTTCCAAAAGTTCCAATTTTATAAAAAGGAATTTCTCCGGTTTCCGAAGTTTGTTCCTTAAAGATTCGGCGATTCATCGCCACATTTCCAAAGTCCCCCAGTGTTTTCTTTTCCCATTCGCCGGAAAAGCCCTGAAAGCGGAGCGCCGGCACGTTTTGTTTCTTCTCCATAGATCAGTCCTCCGTGAAAAGGGACTTCCAGCCGGCCAGCCCCTTTTCGTCGTACTCGCTGCCGGTGAGTTCCGTCATCATCGCCGCCAGCGACCGGCCGGCCTCCCGGGACTTCTCTTCGATATCGAGGGCGGTCTCGCTGTATTTCTCCATAATTGCTTCAATGTCGTGGAGGATGGCTTCAGGAATACTGACCGCCATGGCTTTCAGCGAAGCATGGAGCGGGGCCACCCATTTCTCCCGGAGAATGGCGCGCACTTCCTCATCGGTGAGGCGGGGAATGCGCTCCGCAATGGCTGTCTGGAGAGCTGCTTCTTTTGCTTTTAATACCGGCTGTATCTCTTTCTCTTTAATCAATGCTGTCCGAGCATTGACCAAATGTCCCTCTATAGAGTCATATGGAAAATTATCGTATGCTTCATATAAATCATTAAGATGTTTCTGGACATTTCCTTTAGTGTAAGGAGCCTCCCCCTCTACGTCATCCCATTCCGCTTCAGGGTGATTCCTGATATAAGAGAGTTTCTCGGCTCTTCCCGCTTTCTTGTCAAACAGCGCCAGATATCCTTTAAGTGCGGCGGTCATTTCCGAATCATGCTCTTCATAGATCATCTGAACTTTCGCGTCCAGTTCTTTTCTATTAAAAGAAGTTCCCGCCTCATTGATCCACGGGCCCTCCTCTCCTTCTTCATGAGCCTTTTCCAGAGCCGTCACTTTTACGTCATTATAGAATTCCAAATCATGCTTCAGCTCATTCACCTTATTCAGTTCAGGCTGGAAAAACAATTCTGCCACGATATTGAACGGTAAAATACGACCTTCCCAGCCGTCCTGGACCTCCGTGTCTTTACCACCGGATTTACGGATAACCATACGGGGCTCGATGCGGCGCACGGCGTCCCATCCTTCGCTCTGGATGGTCTCCAGGTCGAGGGAGATGCAGCTCCACGCGTCGTCCAGCCGCTGGTACGCGCCGTAGGGGTCCACCAGCGGGAACGCCTCCAGACGGCGGCGGATGTCCTGCCAGAGCGTTTCTTCCTCGCTGACGATATTCACTTCCGCGGCGTGATCCAGCAGCTCCTCCGCCATGAAAGAGGAGAAGTCACCGAAGGCTCTTAAGCATCTATCTACAAATTCATAAACAGCAGAATCGTCCCAAATGGCCTCCTTCATATCCTTCCGGGCGGGGCGGGCGTAGGGCGTGCCGTCCCGGGTGAAGAGGCGGTCCCGCAGGCCGGGGAAGGCGTCCCAGTACGGGGCGAGGGCGTCCAGTTCCCGTTCCGGCAGGCCGCCGTAAAGGGAGGCGTAGATGTCCCATGTATCGGCGGTGCTTTCGCTCTCGATGTAGCGGGGGATATTCAGGTTGTACCCGTTGGCGCGGATCTCTTCTTTCGTCACCAGCCGGGCGAAGTGCGGGATGTCCCCGCGGTGGATGACCGCGTCGGCGATGCGGCGGATATGGGAGGCGCGGAGGCGGTTCTGCTTGCCGTCCTTGATATATTCCCCGGAGGCGTCCACGAAGAGCACGTCCGAGGCGTCCCGTTTCTGCCGGAGGATCATGATGATGGTGGGGATGCCCGTGCCGAAGAAGATATTCGCCGGGAGGCCGATGATGGCTTCGATGTGGTTATTCTCGATGAGGTTCCGCCGGATCTTCCCCTCCCCTTCGCCGTCGGCGTCGCCGCGGAAGAGCACGCCGTGAGGCAGGACGATGGCCATGATGCCGTCGGGCTTCAGGTGGTACAGGTCGTGCAGGAGGAAGGCGTAGTCGGCCTTGCTGGCCGGCGCGAGGCCGTAGCGGTAGCGGGGCTCGGTCTCCTTGCCGGAGGGGTTCCAGTGCTGGGAGTAGGGCGGATTTGATACGACGGCGTCCACGTAGAGCGGGTCGTAGGTGCCCGCCGGGTCGGCGTCGTCGAACCACGGCCAGTCCGCTTCGAGGGTGTCCCCGTTGCGGGCGGTGATATTATCCGGACGGATGCCCCGCATGATGAGGTTCATTCGGGTGAGGTTGTATGTATTCTGTTTCAGTTCCTGCGCGAAGTAGAGGATATTGTCCTTATTTCCCATGTGCCGGGCGACGCTCTTGCCGATGGTGATGAGGAGGGAGCCGGAACCGCTGGTGGGGTCGTAGATCTTGATATGCTCCCGGCCGCGCAGGTGATGGGCGATGATCTCCGACATGAGCTCGGACACTTCGTGGGGCGTGTAGAATTCCCCGGCTTTCTTGCCTGCATTGGCGGCGAAATTGCTGATGAGGTATTCATAGATGTAGCCCAGCACGTCGTAGTCCTGCCGGCCGTCCATGGGGATGTCCTCGATGAGATGAATGAGGTCGCTCACGGCGCGGGTCTGGGCGCTGGTGCTGTCGCCGAGATGGCTCAGGCCGGTCTCGAGGGTCTCGAAGATGCCCTGAAAGAGTTTCCTGTGGTGGTCGCTGAGGAGGCGGGCGAACGCAGAGAGGGCGGTGCGCACCTGCCCCACGGAGAAGTCCGCCCCGGCGTGGAGCCAGGTGGAGAACAGATTTTCATAGGCGATGAAGTATCCCAGATTTTTCTGGCAGAAGGTCACCACCTCTTTTTCCTCTTCCCGGAGAACTTCCGGAAATTCTTCCGCAGTGAGTCCGTTTTCTTTCAGATATTTTTCTTCCTGCCCGGACAGAAATTTGTAGAAGATGAAGCCGAGGATGTAGTCCTTGTATTCGTTGGCCTCGATCTTGGACCGCATTTTATTGGCGGCGTTCCAGATCTTCGCGGCGAGCTGCTGTTTGTTCATGTGATGTCTCCCGTACTATAAAACGTGTAGTTTCTCTGTATCAATGAAATATTTTCTTCATTATAGAACAGGCGGCGGGGAAAAGAAAATGCGCGCACCCGCGCAAAAACGGCACGCCCTCGCGGGTATGCCGTTTCTTTTTTATTTCCGGTGTGAAAACTGAAAACGGCATCCTCAGAAATCTGAGAATGCCGGCAAAGTCTGGAGCGGATGAAGGGAATCGAACCCTCTACATTCAGCTTGGGAAGCTGACGTTCTACCGATGAACTACATCCGCATTTCCTGTGATTTACGGAATATATTGTATCACATCTCGCGCAGACTGCCAACCGGGCGGAGGTCCCGCACCCGCAGGAGGAGCCGGGCCAGCGGCCGGGAGGCGGCGGCGGTGAAGAGCATCCCCGGCACGGCGGCGAGGGCGAGGGCGGCGAAGCCTCCGCCGGTGACGACGGAGAGGACGGCCCGGGCGGCGAGGGTCCCCGCGGGGCCGGCGCAGAGGAAGAAGAGGCCCGACGGGCCGAGCAGACCGAAGGCGGCGCCCACGGTGAGGCGGTAGATCATGGCGATGAGCACATGAAAGACGGTGCCTGTCCCGGTGAGGACCGTGAGAGCCGACGCCAGAAGGCCTGCGGCGAGGTAGATGCGGAAGCCGAACACACCGCAGATGGCGGCGGCGAGCGGCGCGGAGAGCTGGAATTCGCTCCCCGGTACGGGAGAGGGCAGCCGGAGCAGGCCGGAGCCGAAGAGGAGCACGCCGAGGAGCGCGGTCTCAGTGAGGGTGCGGAGCTTTACCGGATTCATGACAGGGCCCTCCAGGTGCGGATGAGAATGGATGCGGCGCGGTCGATGTCGTCAGTGCTGTGCGCGGCGGTGACGGTGAGGCGGATGCGGCTGGTGCCCTCAGGGACGGACGGCGGCCGGATGGCAGAGAGGAGCAGTCCTTCCGCGCGGCACCGGTCGGCGAAGGCGGCAGTCTTTCCGGGGTCTCCCATGACGAGGGGCAGGATGGGCGTATGGCCCGCCAGCAGGGGCAGGCCTGCTTCGGTGAGGGCGTCCCGGAGGAGCGCGGTATTCCGGCGGAGCCGTCCCAGATAGTGCGCCGGGTCCGCTTCGAGGAGGCGGAGGGCGGCCAGCGCGGCGGCGGCTGTGGCAGGGCCGATGGCGGTGGAGAAGATGAAGGGCCGCGACCGGTTCCGGAGCCATTCCACCACGGGACGGGAGGCGCAGAGGAAGCCCCCTTCGGAGCCGAGGGCTTTGCTGAGGGTGCCCACCTGTAAATCAATGACGCCGGGGAGGTGCCAGTATTCGGCGGTGCCCCGGCCGGTCTCGCCGATGACGCCCGTGGCGTGGGCGTCGTCCACGAGGAGCCGCGCGTGGTAGGTGTGAGCCAGCTCGGCCAGTGCGGGCAGATCCGCCACGTCGCCGTCCATGCTGAATACGCCGTCGGTGATGATGAAGCGCTCCCCCTCGCAGGGAGTGTCCCGCAGGAGCCGCCGGAGGGCGTCCATGTCGCTGTGGGGATAGACCGCCACGGAGGCGCGGGAGATGCGGCAACCGTCGATGAGGCTGGCGTGGTTCAGGCTGTCGCTGAAGATGACGTCCCGTTTGTCCGCGAGGCCGTAGAGGACGCCCAGATTGGTCATGTATCCCGTATTGAATACGAGGGCCGCCTCATAGCCCTTGAAGCGGGCCAGCTCCGCCTCCAGGTCGGAGAGCTCGAAGGACGCCCCGGAGGTGAGACGCGCCCCGCCGGAGCCGGTGCCCCACCGGAGGGCGTCCCGGGCGGCGGCGATGACCGCGGGCTCGTGGGTCATGCCGAGGTAGTCATTGGAATGAAAGACGAGGCGGGCCGTGCCGTCCCGTCCGGTGCCGCGGGCGGCGCTCTCCATGCGGAGGTCGGAAATGGTGCGGTATTCGCCGCGGGCACGGACGGCGTCCAGCGCGGCGGGAATGTGGGACAGTTTCATGGCTTCACCTCCACGAGCACGGTCTGCTCCTGCATATACGCAATGTACTGCTCCATGTCCGTGCCGGGACGGACGAAGAAGATGCGCCCGCCCACGGGGTCCCCCGCTTCTTTCAGCACGGGGATGCGGCGGTACCCCCGCGCGGCGGAGCCCACGTAGCCCGTGACGTACCGGGGATCGTCGGACCAGCAGAGCTCCGCTGCGGTCCCCGGCGCGTAAGCCACCTTCGAGGCGAGCACCAGCGCTTCCCGGGGATGGTCCCCGCCGAGGCCGCGGGCAGCCATGAACCGGTCGTAGCCGGCACTGTCGGCGGCATCCATATTGGTGCACCGCACGCCCCGCTCTCCCATATCGTCCAGACGGCGGCCGGTCTCACTGTCCAGCACCATGGCGCCGCGCATGCTGTCCGTGAGCGCCTCCAGTGCGGCAAAGCCCGCATCCGCCGCGGCAGGCGACACGCCCGCACGGAGCAGCTCGTCCCGCGCGGCGGCGCGCCCTTCCTCCACGGTGCGGGCATCCCGGGTGCTCACCGGCAGGAGCGGACAGGTGCGTATGGAGCCCGGCGGCACCAGCTCCACCCGGATCTGAATGAAATCCGCGCGGCCCCTCTCGTGGGTGCGCGCCCGGCGCAGCATGGCCGCGGCAGTCTCCTCGGCCGCTTCCTCAGGAACGATGCGCTCCGCGCCGGAGATGTGCTTTCCTCCCACGCCGCGCCGTCCGCCCAGACTGGCTCTCATCTTCACACTGCAAAGCATGGCTCTTTCTCTCTCCTTATTGTAAATATGTGTAAATAAAAAAGTTTACTATCTATTTCTGAAAAAGCCTCCCGCAGCACCTGTCCGCAGGAGGCCATACACGCAGTATAGTAAACGTCTTTTATTTTGTCAATTTAACAATTTATAAAAAGTAAACAGTTTTACAGTTTCAGCACGCGCTGGATGTTTTCGTTCCGACCGATGACGAGGATGGTCTCATCCTGTTCCAGCCGTGTGGAGGGCAGGATGCCCGCGTCGATGATGCCGTTTTTCTTGATGGCCATGATATTGATGTGCCAGCTGCCGCGCACATTGAGCTCGCCCACAGTGCGGCCCGCCCAGGTGCCGGGCACGGCGATCTCGTACACGGCGTGGTCCTTGTCCAGCTCGAAGTAGTCGAATACATGGTCCGAGCTGTACCGGATGGCGGTCCAGATGGCGAGCTGCTTCTCCGGGTAGACCACATGGTCGGCACCGTTGCGAAGGAGGAATTTCGCGTGGCGGTCCCGGGCGGCGCGGGAGACCACCATTTTCGCCCCCATGTCCTTCAGGAGGGAGGTCGTTTCCAGCGAGCTCTGGAAATCATCGCCGATGGCGACGATGCAGAAGTCGAAATTGGGGATGCCCAGCGAGGACAGGAACGCGGCGTTCGTGCTGTCCCCGATGAGGCCCCGCGTGAGGTAGGGCAGCGCCATATTGACGCGCTCTTCCACGCGCTCCACGGCGAGCACTTCATTGTGGAGCTCCCAGAGCTTTTTTGCTACGTGACGGCCGAAGCGGCCCAGTCCGATGAGCAGTACAGATTTCATAATTCCTCCTGTGAATATCAGCCGACGGCGACTTTTTCCTCGGGGAGCCGTCCGGCGAAGGGCCGGCTGTCCTGGTGGGCCGCATAGAGAAGGGTCAGCCCGCCCACGCGGCCGAAGAACATGAGCGCCATGAGCACGCACCGGGAGGCGCTGTCCGCCTGGGCGGTGACACCGATGGTGAGGCCCACGGTGCCGATGGCGGAGGTCCCTTCAAAGAGGCAGTCCAGGAAGGCCAGCCCGTCCCGGTAGCTGATGAAGAGGCTTCCCGCCATAAGCAGTACGAGATACATGAGAAAGACCGTGAGGGCCAGCCGGATGGATTCCGGCGCAAGCCTGCGGCCGAAGCACTCCACGTCCCGGCGGAGGCAGAAGGTGGCCGCGGCGGCCGCCAGCAGGGTGTAGAAGGTGGTGGTCTTGATGCCCCCTGCGGTGGAGCCCGGCCCGCCGCCGATGAGCATGAGAATGATGAGCACCATCCGCCCTGCCTCGGTGAGGGTGGTGAGGTCCACGGAATTGAAGCCCGCCGTGCGGGCGGTGACGGACTGGAAGAGCGACGCCATGACGCGCTCCCCGCCGGAGAGGCCCGTGAGGTCGAAGAAATAGAAAAGGAGCGCCGGCCCGGTGATGAGCACCACCGTGGAGGCGAGGATCATTTTCGTCTGGAGGCGGCACCGGGAGAGGCGCCGGCCGTTGGCGAGGAGGTCCGCCCAGGTGATGAAGCCCAGCCCGCCGGCGATGATAAGGCCCATGACGGTGAAATTGATGACGGGATTGCCGGCGTAGTGCACGAGGGAGCTCCCGGGCTCGACGATGCCCATGAGGTCGAAGCCGGCATTGCAGAAGGCGGACACGGAGTGAAAGACCGCGAACCACACGCCGCGGACGAAGCCGAAGTCCGCGATGAATACGGGGGCCATGAGGCACGCCCCGAGGATCTCGAAGCCGAGGGTGCCCCGGAGGATGATCCGCAGGATCTGCACGAGGCCCCCCAGCTGCGGCGCCGCCACCGCTTCCTGGAGGGTATTGCGCTGCATGAGGCTGATATGCCGGCCGGAAAAGACCGCCAGCATCATGGCGAGGGTCACCACGCCCATGCCGCCGATCTGGATGAGCAGCAGGATCACCAGCTGGCCGAAGAAGGTCCAGTAGGTGCCGGTGTCGACGGTGACGAGGCCGGTGACGCACACCGCGGACACGGCAGTGAAGAGGGCGTCCATGAATCCCGCCCCGCCGTGGGAGGCGAAGGGCAGCAGAAGGAGGACCGTCCCTGCGGCGATGGCTGCCGCAAAGCTGGCCGTGATGATCTGAAAGGCCGACAGCTGTCTGAATCTCTCCATGGCTCTCTCCGCTCCCTCTTCCGCCTCCGGGCGGACTGTCGTTACTCCTGTATTATAGCCCATCCCCGCCGGAGCTGCGAGACAGGCGGTGTTTCCTGCCTTTTTTCGACTTTTTTCCGTAAATTCTTTGACATTCAAATCCACGCTGTGTATAGTTAGACATATACATGAGAAAAATATATAGGGGATATCGTCAGATACCCGGTCTTGCCGGCCTGTGAGCCGGCTCCTGGGAGGGGACCGCCAATGACGCTGCAGCAGCTACGCTACATCATTCAAATCGTTCAGTCAGGCTCCATCAGCATGGCCGCGCAGAAGCTGTATATCACACAGCCCAGCCTGTCCAAGTCTGTGGCCGATCTGGAAAAGGAAATGGGCATCACCATTTTCAACCGAAATAACCGGGGGGTCTATCTCTCCGATGACGGTGCGAAATTTCTCGCCTATGCCCGCCAGATCGTGGAGCAGGCCGACCTGCTGGAACACCAGTACAAATTCGGTCCGCCTATCCGCCGCGTATTCGCCGTGTCTTCCCAGCACTACGCCTTCGCGGTGGACGCCTTCGCGGCGCTCGTGCGGGACTATCAGGACGATCAGTACGAATTCGCCCTCCGCGAATCCCGCACATACGACATCATCGAGGACGTGCGCACCCAGCGGAGCGAGCTGGGCATCCTCTACCTCTCAAAATTCAACAGGGACGTGCTCCAGCGCATTTTCCAGAATGCAGAGCTGAATTTCGTCCCCCTCTTCAAGGCGAAGCCCCATGTGTTTCTCTCCCGGAATCACCCGCTGGCGCACCGCAAGTCGGTGACGCTGAAGGATCTGAAGCCCTTCCCCCGCCTGTCCTATGAACAGGGCCTGGACCACGCCTTCCACTTCACGGAAGAGCTGCACTCCACGGAAGAGGCCCAGCAGAATATCGTCGTGTCCGACAAGTCCACCATGTTCCAGCTCATGGCGGACGTGCAGGGCTACAACATCGCTTCCGGCGCGCTGAACGCCGACCCGGACAGCGAGGAGATCGTGCCGGTGCTGCTGAAATCGGCGGAAGTGATGGATATCGGCTACATCCATCCCACGGATCATCCCCTGTCGGCGCTGTCCGAGGAATTTCTCAAGCATCTCCATGTGTGCATCGAAAAATTCACCCAGTCGGAAAACGCCGCGAAAAGCAGCCGCTCCTGAGCATACAAAAAGAGCTCCCCCGAAGGGAGCTTTTTCTTTTTGTCCGTTTTTCCGTCCGGCACGGACTCAGCCGGTGAGTTTGCCCAGCAGGCGGATCAGCTCCTCCTGCTCGCTTTCCGTGAGGCGGCCCATGAGAGCGGACACCCGCTGATAATGGGCGGGCAGGATCTCCTCCATGAGGGAAAGCCCCGCCTCGGTGAGGCGGATGTGCTTCTGCCGGCCGTCCTGTGCATCGGCTTCCTCGGTGATGAGACCGTCCCGCTTCATCCGGGCGAGCATCATGCTGATGGTGGCGCGGGTCACGCCGGCGAGGCGCGCCAGCTCGGACGGCGCCAGATCCTCCCGCCGCTGGTAGAGGATGATGAGCACCGCAAATTTCCCGCCGGAAATGCCGTGCTGCCGGAGCGAGCCGTCCAGAATGGCGTTCTGGATCTCCTCGCCCGCGCGGAGCACGCGCAGCATAGCCAGCACCTCTGCGGGATGGATGAGCGGATCGGCTTCCGCGTAGCGCTCCAGTTCTTCTCTGGAAGGGATGACGACTTTTGCCATAGCTCCTCCTTGATTGATTTACCGTTATTTATTAGCTGTCTAACTATAAGTATACGGGAACTGCCCCGGTCCTGTCAATGACGAGGCCTGCGGAAAAGCCGGGTGGAGATTGACATTTCCCTATCGGTCCTCCATAATGGAAAGTAACTCTATCTACATGCAAGTACTATGAAGTCAGGAGAATCACGCCATGAAACACAACAACGCGTTCATCGCCATCGGCCTCATGCTCTTCGCCCTCTTCTTCGGCGCGGGCAACATCATCTTCCCGCCCTTCCTGGGCCAGCATGCGGGGCTGGACATCGTCCCTGCCATCACGGGATTCCTCATCACCGGATGCGGCCTGCCTCTCCTCGGGGTCGTCACGGTCTGCTGGGCCGGCAAAAACCTCCAGGACATCGCCGGCCGGGTCTACCCGTGGTACGGCGTTTTCATGGTGGCGGCGATCTCCCTCACCATCGGACCGTTCTTCGCCATCCCCCGCACGTGCTCCACGTCCTTTGAAATGTCCGTAGCGCCCTTCATCGGCGCGGGCAATCAGACGGCCCTCTTCGCCTATTCCGTGGTCTTTTTTGTGCTCACCTGGTGGCTCGCGGTGACGCCCACGAAGCTGGTGGACCGCGTGGGCAAGATCCTCACGCCGATCATGCTGATCCTGCTCTTTGCGCTCTTCGCGGCCTACACCCTGAATCCCTTCGGAGAATGGCAGGCCCCCACGGACCCCCGCTTCGCGGACACGATGTCCTCCTTCACGTCGGGCATCATGGAAGGGTACAACACCATGGACGGTCTGGCAGGCCTCCTTTTCGGTATCCTCGTCATTGAAGCGGTGCGCCTCACCGGCGTGCAGGACCGCCACGCCATTGCCCGGGACACCCTGAAGTCGGGCATCGTGGCCATGTTCTTCATGTGCATCATCTACGTCTATCTCGGACTCATCGGCGCGTCCTCGGTGATCCCGCTGGGCCTGCAGGAAAACGGCGTGCCCATCATCGTAGGCTCCATGAACTGGTACTTCGGTCAGGCCGGCCCGATGCTGCTGGCGGTGATCGTCATGCTGGCGTGCCTCACCACGAGCATCGGCCTCGTGGCCTCCGTGTCCGCCCTCTTCCATTCGCTCATCCCAAAGGTGTCCACCAGAACGTTTGCGACGGTCTTTTCCCTGCTGTCCTGCGGTATCGCCAATTTCGGGCTCACCACCATCATTTCCGCGGCGGTGCCGGTACTGGTCTTCCTCTATCCGCTCACCATCGCGCTGATCATTCTCACTTTCCTGAATGATTCCTTCAAGGGCTCCCCCATCGTCCACCGCACGGCGACGCTGTTCACCTTCTTCCCGGCCCTCTTCGACGGACTGGGCGTGCTCGGCGCGGTCCCCGCTCCGGTGGCGGACGTCCTGCAGAAGCTGCCCCTGGCGTCGTACGGCCTGTCCTGGCTCCCCATCTTTGCGGCGGGCCTCCTCATCGGCTGGGGCCTCTACGCCGCCGGCGGCAAGAAGCCCGGCCCCGATTTCCAGACAGAAAAATAACGGCTCTCTTCCGAAAGCCGTCTGCCCGCTCCGGCGGGCTTTTTTCTTTGCCGTGATTCAGCGAAAATACCTTTAGAAATTAAATCCTGATCTCAACTAAAACAGCTGCTATATTTATGCTATTATAAAAAGAAACGACCCATCATCCATTTACCCGGCACTATGATTCCGGGATCATTTACAGCAAGGAGGAAACCGACTTGATCGCAGGCATACAGGACGAAATACTACGACTCCATGCCATGGGCCTTTTGGACAGGCTCCTTGCCGACAAGACCACAAAAGCCCATATCCTATGGGGCACTGACGCTTATGAAACCCGCGGACCGGAATACCGGAGAAACCATCAGATGACTCCCGCACTGATCACCGGTGAAAATGCGGATATCATCAAAACGCGGGCGCGCAAAGCTCTGGAACAGCAGACGGAACGTACCCGCCGGCACGCGGAAGTGTTCACTCCACTTTCCCTCTGCGCCCGCATGGTCAGCGATGCCGATGCTGCCTGGTTCGGTACTGCCGATAAATTTCTGCCGGATCAGCCCGTGCGGTTCACAAAGAAAAAGACCTGGAAACATTATGTGGATTCCCGCCGGATGGAGATCACCTGCGGCGAAGCACCGTATCTGGTTTCCCGTTACGATGCGTGCACAGGAGAAGCCATACCGATCCGACACCGCATAGGTCTGCTCGACCGGAAACTCCGTGCCGTCAACGAAAATACCGTTAATGAAGAAGAGTGGCTCACATGGGCGCTGCGCGCCTTTCAGGCCACCTACGGTTATGAGTTTCAGGGAGACAACCTGCTCATTGCCCGGGTCAATCTGCTTATGACCTATGAAGAATACCTCTACGCCCGCTGGAAACGAAAACCCACGCCGGACGAATATCGGACCATCGTGAATACCATTACCTGGAATCTCTGGCAAATGGACGGCCTCACGGGGCGCATCCCCTACTGCCGGGAAGACGACTGGCAGGAGACGAGCCTTTTCGCACCGTTCGACGCACCGCCGGCCGAGCAGACCGAGCTGGACTGGCAGCCCCGCTGCCGCATCTACGACTGGCGGCGGCAGGGCAGTCTGGATTTTCAGGATGTAAACACAGGAGGGAGACACATGAAATTTGACTTCATCATCGGCAACCCGCCGTATCAGGAAGAACAGGACGGCGGAAATAAAACATACGCTTTCCCTATCTACAATCTTTTCATGGATGAAGCATATAAACTTTCTGACAAAGTAGAACTCATTCATCCCGCTCGGTTTCTGTTCAATGCAGGAAGTACACCAAAAGCTTGGAATCAAAAAATGTTAAATGATCCGCACTTCAAAATTCTGGATTATGAAGCGGATAGCAGTAAATTTTTCACCAATACCAATATTATGGGTGGAGTAGTAATATCTTATCGAAATACTCGAAAAAATTTTGGTGCCATCGGTGTGTTCACGATTTATGCGGAACTGAACAGCATATTAAAAAAAGTATGTTCCCATCCCACGTTCAAAAGTTTTAGCCAAATCGTTATATCAAGAACTTCATATCGTTTAACAGAAAAAATGCATCAAGACCATCCAGAAGCCATTCAACAGCTCAGCAAAGGCCATGCATATGATATGTCCACCAACATTTTTGAACGCCTTCCGCAAATTTTCTCAAATACTCGCCCCAACGATGGCCATGAGTATATTCAAATTTTGGGAAGAGAAAACAAAGTACGAATCTGCAAATTTATTCGTCGTGAATATGTCAATCAAGTAAAAAACTTAGATAAATATAAAATTTTATTGCCTCGTGCAAACGGGGGACGAATTTTAGGAGAACCCTATTTAGCCACGCCTGGAGTCGGTTCAACGGAAACATTCCTTGGTGTGGGCTTTTTCGATACAAAGGCAGAAGCAGAAAGCGCACTAAAATACATTAAGACAAAATTTGTTCGAATATTAATCAGTGCACTAAAGGTTACACAGGATATTACTCCAGAAAAATGGAAGTACGTTCCCCTTCAGGATTTCACCGACGCCTCCGACATCGACTGGTCCCGGTCCGTGGCGGACATCGACCGGCAGCTCTATGCGAAGTACGGCCTCGACGAGAAGGAGATCGAATTCATCGAGACCCATGTAAAGGAGATGAAGTGACATGGCAGAGGCGATCCGCATCGCTCCCTTCCGCCGCGTGGTGCCCATGATCTATGCGTACACCACGCCGGGCGTGACCTATAACGACGGCTGGACGAAGATCGGCTACACGGAAAAACAGACCGTGAAAGACCGCATCGCCCAGCAGACCCATACCGCGGGCATCCGCCCCCGTCTGGAATGGCAGGACAACGCCATGTACAAGGACGGCTCCGGCCGGTATTTCCGGGACACGGATTTCCACAGCTTTCTGAAAGCGGAACACGTAGAATGGCGGGAGGGCACGGAATGGTTCCGCATTTCCGGCCCCGACGCCCGCACGCGGTTCGATGTCTTTGCGAGCGGCGCCGCACCGCAGGCAGAGACGGAGCACGCATCGTACACGCTCCGGAAGGAGCAGGCGGAAGCCGTCGCCATGACGAAGGCTTATTTCGAGCGGGGCGGGACGGAATTTCTCTGGAATGCAAAGCCCCGCTTCGGGAAGACGCTCTCCGCCTACGACCTCATCCGGCAGATGCACTGCCAGACGGTGCTCATCGTGACGAACCGCCCGGCCATCGCCCATTCGTGGGCGGACGATTTCCGGAAATTCATCGCCTGGCAGGAGCCGCTTGATTTCGTGTCCGATACGGATGCGCTGAAAGACTGCCCCGGCGTGCTCACCCGCGACGCCTACATGGACCGGGCAACGCAGGAAGATGAACCCCGCGGCATGGTGGCCTTCGTGTCTTTGCAGGACCTGAAAGGGTCGAAATATTTCGGCGGGACATTCGACAAGCTGGAATGGGCGGCGCAGCTTCACTTCGATCTGCTCATCGTGGACGAAGCGCAGGAGGGCGTGGACACGATGAAGACAGAGCAGGCATTCCGCTTCATTCATCGGCAGCACACGCTGTATCTGTCGGGGACGCCTTTCAAGGCGCTGGCGAGCGAAAAATTCTCCGCGGACCAGATCTACAACTGGTCCTATGCGGATGAGCAGGCAGCCAAAGCGGCGTGGACCGGCGAGGAGTACAACCCTTATGAGCCGCTGCCCCGGCTCTCGCTGTACACGTACCAGCTCTCCCCCATGATCGAGAAGACGCTCCGGCGGGGCATTGACCTCACCGGCGACGGAGATACGGCGGACTACGCTTTCGACCTGAACGAATTCTTCTCCACGAATCAGCAGGGCCGCTTCGTGCACGAGGACGAGGTAAAGAAGTTCCTCCGGTCGCTCACGACGAATGAGAAGTACCCCTTCTCCACGCCGGCGCTGCGGAGCGAGCTCGCCCACACGCTGTGGCTGATGGACCGGGTGGCAAGCGCGCGGGCCATGGCGCGCCTCCTTCAGAGCGAGGAATTCCAAGACATCTTCGGGGAATATGAGATCGTCCTCGCCGCGGGAGACGGGAAGCTGGACGAGGATGACGAAAATGAAAAGGCCTATGACCGGGTGAAGGCCGCCATCGCCTCGCATGAGAAGACCATCACGCTCTCCGTGGGGCAGCTCACCGTGGGCGTGACTATCCCCGAGTGGAGCGCGGTGCTCATGCTGTGCAATCTGAAAAGCCCCTCAGCGTACATGCAGGCGGCCTTCCGCGCGCAGAATCCCTGCGCCCGCACGGTGAACGGCCAATTCCTCCGCAAGGAAAACGCGTATATCTTCGATTTCGACCCGGCGCGGACGCTCATCATCTTCGATGAATTTGCAAGCAATCTCTCCCCGGACACGGCGGGCGGCAAGGGCACCGGCGAGGAGCGGAAGGAGAAGGTCCGCCGGCTCCTCAATTTCTTCCCCGTGCTCGGCGAAGACGCGGACGGGAAGATGACCGCGCTCGACGCGGAGCAGGTGCTCACCATCCCTCGGAAGCTGAAGAGCCAGGAGGTGGTGCGCCGGGGCTTCCTGTCGAATTTCCTCTTCCAGAATATCGGCCGCATCTTCGGCGCGCCGGACGTGGTGAAGGACATCCTCAACAAGCTCACCCCTGCACAGGAAGAGTTCCGCGGGAAGGAATCGTCCCTGCCGGACCTGTCGGACGTGCCGTTGGATGAGAACGGCGACGTCTCCATCCCGAAGGAGCAGGTCATCGGCAAGTCCAGAGAGCTTTTCGGCGAGAAGATCTACGAGGAGACCGCGACGGACATCGAGCCGGCGCTTTCCGCCCTCTCCCGCAGCGCGCCGTCGGGCGACATGGACCGCGAGGTCACGCAGGTGAAGGAAGCCCTGAAAAAAGCGGTGCGCGAACACATCGTGGCCCCTGCGGCGGCGGATTTCAAGGTGAAAAAGCGCGCGGAAGAACAGATCGCCCGGCAGGCAGAGAGGGACATCGAACGGCGGATCACGGAGTATCACACGGATTTCGTGCAGCAAAAAAACATGGCGGAAGCCGAGCTCGCGCGGGCGCAACAGGAGGCGCAGACGCCGGCGGAGCTCACCGCCGCCGAGGAGACTTACCGGACGAAGATCGAGGACATCACGGCCGGATTCACCGAATCGGTGAATACTTACGCGCAGGAAAAAATCAGACAGGTGCCGCAGGAAGTGGTGGAGCGCCTCATGGAGAACGAAGCGGAGGCGCAGAAGCGGGCCGACGAGGACGCGGTGCGGGCGCACCTGCGCGGCTTCTCCCGCACCATCCCGAGCTTCCTCATGGCGTACGGCGACCGGGACCTGCGGCTCTCCAATTTCGACGCCTATACGGAGCCGGCGGTCTTCGAAGAAGTGACGGGCATCACGCTGGACGATTTCCGGCTCCTGCGGGACGGCGGCGACGTGCCGGACAAGGACGGGCAGATGGTCCATGTGGAGGGGCACTTCTTCGACGAGGTGGTCTTCGATGATGCGGTGCAGGAATTCCTGAATAAGAAAGAGGCGCTGGCCGACTATTTCGATGATTCCCACGAGGAGGACATCTTCGACTACATCCCGCCGCAGAAGACGAACCAGATCTTCACGCCGCGGGCGGTGGTCGCGCAGATGGTAGACGCCCTCGAGACAGAGAATCCGGGCTGCTTCGACGATCCGGACGCGACCTTTGCCGATCTGTACATGAAGTCGGGGCTCTACATCACGGAAATCGTAAAGCGGCTCTTCCGCAGTGAGAAGATGAAGGCGCTCTACCCGGACGACGGCGCGCGCATCCGGCACATCCTGCGCCATCAGGTGTACGGCATGGCGCCGACGCGCATCATTTATCTGATCGCCACGAATTACATCCTCGGCTTCGATGCGCGGCTGAAATCGGAGACGACGCACTTCGTGGAGGCGGACGCGGCAGAGGCGGCGAAGGACGGAACGCTGGCCGAGCTGGTGCAGAAGCATTTCGGCTGACGGGCATAAAAAAAGACGGTGTGAGAAAAACACATCGTCTTTTTTGCGTGCAGTTCAGAGGATTTCCGCGCCGCAGGTCTCGGCGGGGGCGCAGAACCAGGCGGGGTGGCGGAGGAGGATGGCGGCGGCGGCTTCGTCCCGCGCGGGGCCTTCGATGAGGAGGAAGAAGGCGGAGCCGCTGCCGCTCATGAGGACGGGCGCGCCGAATGCGCGGAGCTCTGCGGACACCGCCCCCAGCGCGGGATACAGCGGGAAGAGGGCGTCCTCGAAGGTATTTTCCAGCGACGCCGCGAGAAGCGCCCGGTCTCTCGTCCGGACGGCCCGCTCGGCGTCGTCCGAGGTGCTCCGGGCGGCGACGCCCCGGCGGTCGATCTCGCCGTAGGCCGCGCCGGTGCTGACGGCGATGTCGGGCTTCACCACGAGGAGGGGCAGGCTCTCCCACGGCGGGAGGGGAGAGAGCTCGTCCCCGATGCCCCGGCCGCGGGCGCAGCCGCCGGCGATGCAGAAGGGCACGTCCGCCCCGAGGCGGGAGGCCATGCGGCACAGCGCTTCCCATCCGAGACGGGTGCCGTAGAGCCGGTCCAGCCCGCGGAGCACCGCTGCCGCATCGGCGGAGCCGCCGCCCAGCCCCGCTTCGGAGGGGACGCGCTTCACCAGATGCATGGCCGCGCCGGGGACGCCCGTTTCTTCCATATAGAGCGCCGCTGCGCGCCACATGAGATTGTCCGGCCCGGCGGGGGCGTCGCCCTCGATGGTGAGGGACAGGCCCTCCGCGGGGCGGAGCTCCACTTCATCCGCCAGCGAGATGGCGTGCATCACTGTATCCACTTCATGGTAGCCGTCCGGCCGCCGTGCGAGCACGGGGAGCGTGAAATTGACTTTCGCCCGCGCCGTTTCCCTGATGATCTCCATTTCAAATTCCTTCATGCTATAATACAAAAAGAGAATGGCTGCGGAATGATCCGCGGTATCTGTATTGTATCTCTTCTGCGGTCAGAAAGGAATGCAACCATGAAACGGAATGATTTCCGCCTCAACTCGTACTTTTTTGTGACGCTGGTCACCATTGTGGGCTGTTTCTTCTATGCCCTCGGCATCAATCTCTTTTTTGTGCCGCACCACTTCATCGCGGGGGGCTTCACGGGCATCGCCATGATCGTGTACTACCTCACGGGGCTGCCCATCGGGCTCACGAATATCCTGCTGAATATCCCGATCCTGCTGCTGTCCCTGCGGTTCATGGGACGGTTCTACACGGTGATCACCATCATCGGCACCATCGCCATTTCCGTCCTCATCGACCTCACGTCGTTCCTCTCCTCGTGGGAGGGCGTGCAGAATCCGCTGGTGGCGGCTATCTCCGGCGGCGTGCTCCTCGGCGTGGGCTGCGGCATCCTGTACCGCTACAATTCCAACAGCGGCGGCCTCGACGTGATCGGCGCCATCGTGAAGAAGTACTACAATCTGGAGATCGGCTATGTGGTCTTTGCGCTGAACTGCCTCATCGTGGCCGCGTCGGGCCTCTTCTTCTCCGTGGAGACCACCATCTGCACGCTGGTGGCCATGTACATCAATGCCAACGTGTCGGGGCGCATCGTCATCGGCTTCGCCCAGCGGAAGGCGGCCTTCATCGTGTCGGAGAAGCCCTATGAGGTGGCGGACTCCCTCCTGCGGAATCTCCGTCACGGGGCGACGCTCCTCTACGGTCAGGGCGCGTACACCGGCGGGGACAAGAAGATCCTCTTCGCCATCATCAATCTGACCCAGATCTCCCGCCTGAAATGGCTCATCCGGAAGGTCGATCCCCATGCCTTCCTCTTTATCATGAATACCACCGACGTCATCGGCCGGGGCTTCACCAGCCCGCTCTCCCGGGCGGCCTCGCTCGATACGGACCGGTATCGTCCCGGCCCGGACGGCACGCTCATTCCCACCGAATCATGGCAGCAGGAGCTGTCCCGGGAGGAACGGGGCGAACCGGAGCCGACGGACGCTCATCAGCACTGAATCGGAAAGGAGCTTCTTTCATGAAATCCGCTGCTTTGATCCTTGCGGGCCTGCTTCTGCTCCCCGCCGCCGCGTCTGCGGAAAGCACGGCATTTTTCTCTTCCTCCGCGTGGCATCTGTCCGGCACGGAGGCTGCCGTGACGAGCCGGAGCTCGTCGTCTCTCCTCTATACGGACGGCACGGGCCGCCTCACCGCCTTTTCCATGGAGCTGGAGGACGGGGTCATGACCCTCACCATCCGCCAGGACGGCGCGGTGGTCTGCCGCCGGGCCTATCCCGTATCGTCCGGGGATTTCGCCGTCTCCCGCCGGGAGGACAACGGCCGGGTGTATTTCCTCATCACCGCCGGCGAACGGCACCTCATCGCCGAGCCGGACCGGAGCGGCCTCTGGTCCATCCGTCCTGCGGGGGAGGAGCCCGCTGCCGTGCCGCTTGCGCTCTGAACCGGACCGCCGCCTCGGGCGGCTTTTTTTCTGCCCGTCAGATAATTATTTTAACTAATCATCTGGACGGCAGGAAAAATATATCGTATACTATACGAAAAGAGTTTTGGGCCAAAGGAGGCAACACACCGTGGAAGATACGGCCATACTGAAAGCATCGGATTTCCTCAACGAGGACGAGCCGCTTCTGTCCTTCATGCTGGGCAATATCCGGAATGCCATCGTGAACCGGGCGAACCATATCGCCGGCCAGTACGGCTTCACCCTGCGGCAGTTTCTGGTGGTCTCCTATATTGACCGGCACGCCGGCGAGGTGGTGACGCAGAAAACGCTGGAGGATCATATGCATCTCTCCAATCCGACCATCACCGTGCTCATCCAGAATATGATGAAGAAGGACCTCATCCACCGGGTGAAGGTGCCCGAGGACGGACGGAAATACCAGCTGCTCCTCACGGCGAAGGCCAAGGAAAACTGCGACCAGTGCTGTACGGCCATGCTGAGGGACGACGAGCTCATCTATACGGGCGTGACCGAGGAGGAAAAGCAGCAGCTCCTGTCCATCCTGCAGAAGCTGGAAAGCAATCTGGGCTATTCCAGCAATCCCGATGCATAAAGAAAAGACACCGCATGAAACGGTGTCTTTTTTTGCGCCTTATTTGCTCCAGTCGTGATTGTATACGTCCCACCCGCGGAGCGTGCGCAGGTACTCCACGCACCTGTCGATATCCGAGAGGAGGCGGTCCTTCTCCCGGGGCAGATCCGCCGCGAGGGGGATGTAATTGGACACGTGGTTGCTCCGGAAAATGCAGCGGCTCCCCACGGGCAGCTCCGTGTGCTCCACCATGAGGCGCAGCTCCTCCATGAGCCCCGCCGGGGAGAGCGGCTGGAATTCGCCCCGCTCGAACTGGTCCTTCAGCTCGCTTCCGCGGTACAGCATGAGGCACAGCGCCGACCACATGGTGGGCCGGATGGCGGAAATGGCCTCCGCCGTGGCCAGTGCGTGGCGGCGGCTCCCCGGCGCGCCTGCCAGCCCGAGGATGGTCATGATGGAGAGCTGCATCCCCGATGCAATGACCCGCTGCCCGGCGGCGACGGATTCCTCACCGGTGACGCCCTTCCGCACGGCGCGGAGTGTCTCCGTATCGCCGCTCTCCATGCCGTAGTACAGGAGCCCCAGCCCGGCCTCGCGAAGCTTTTCCATCTCCTCCGGCGATTTCCGCAGGATGTCCCGCGGCGCCGCGTAGGAGGAGACCCGCTCCAGCAGAGGAAACGCGCGGTGCAGCTCCGCCAGAATGGCCAGCAGCCGGTCCGTATCGAGGACGAATGCATCCCCGTCGGCGAGGAACACCCGCCGCACGGAGCGCTTCCCGTAGTGCTCCGCCAGGGCGATCTGGCGCAAGATGGCCTGGTCGTCCAGCCGCTCGAAGCGCACGCCCCGGTACATATTGCAGTAGGTGCACCGGTTGTGCGCACAGCCCCGCGTCACCCGCAGGATGAAGCTCCGCGCCTCGCTGGGCGGGCGGAATACGGGCGTATCGTACGAATCAAAAAACATTCCTTCCATAGGTCCTCCTTCAGGCCGTTTCTTTCCATTGTACAGGAAAGGCCCTCCCCCTTCCAGGCATGAAAAAAAGGATGGCTGAAAGAGGGGAAAAAAGCCATCCTTTCTCCGGGTGTTCCCGGCCGGTGTGATCCGCGGCCGGAAGGTCTCCGGTGCATCTACCGGGACACTCACCACGCCGGCCGGTGTGATCCGCGGCCGGAAGGCCTTCTGCCGCGCGCCGGAGCGCGCTGTCTCTATACAATGGAAAATCTGTCTGCTTCACTGTCCCTGTCCGTCAGGGCGCGCCGTCCGCCGCGGAGCGGCTGCGGGCTTCCGCAGAGACGGCATATCCTCCGGCAGGGAGATCCACCAGGGAATATCCATGCTGCGGATGTCTTTTCTTCCTGCGGAGCAGGACTTGCGCGGATACTGTTTCATGGTTCTCACCCTTTCATATAATTCTATAGCATACTATCTTCCTTTGAGATATATAGTATACGATGAATCAGATTTTTGCAAGTCCCTTTTTATAAATAAATTTTAAAATTCCCGACCGCATAGGCAGGGAGCCGCCGCTGTGGTATGATGAGATAAATTCCCTGATTTCCCAAGGAAAGGACTCTATCATGAAAACACTGCAATCCCCCTGCCGCATCGCGGTCGTCCAGGCTGCGCCGGTGCTCTTCGACAAGGACGCCTGCCTCGCCAAGGCGCTCCGCCTCATCGACGAAGCCGCCGCCCACGGCGCTGAGCTCATCGTCTTTCCGGAGCTTTTCATCCCGGGCTATCCCTACGGCATGACCTTCGGCTTCACCGTGGGGAGCCGCACCGAGGAGGGCCGCCGGGACTGGAAGCGCTATTACGACGCGTCCATTCTCGTCCCCGGCCCGGAAACGGACGCCCTCGCCGAGGCGGCGAAGCGGCACGGCATCTATCTCTCCATGGGCATCTCCGAGCGGGACGCCGTGACGGCCACGCTGTACAATTCCAACATTTTCATTTCTCCCGAGGGCACGGTGATGAACCACCGGAAGCTGAAGCCCACGGGAAGCGAGCGCGTGGTGTGGGGCGACGCGGACCGGGATTTCTTCCCCGTGATGGATACGCCCTGGGGCCCCATGGGAAGCATGATCTGCTGGGAGAGCTATATGCCCCTCGCCCGGGCGGCGCTCTACCAGAAGGGCGTGACGATCTACATCTCCCCCAATACGAATGACAATCCGGAATGGCAGCACACCATCCGCCACATCGCCATCGAGGGGCACTGCTACTTCGTGAACTGCGACATGGTCTTCTCCCGGGAGGACTACCCGAAGGATCTCTGCGGCGCCGCGGAGGTGGCCCGCCTGCCCGACATGGTCTGCCGCGGGGGCAGCTCTGTCATCGATCCCTCGGGCCACGCCGTGACGGAGACACTCTGGGATAAGGAAGGCATCCTCTACGCCGAGCTGGATATGCAAAAGGTGCCCGCCAGCCGCATGGAGCACGATGTGTGCGGCCACTATGCGCGCCCCGATGTGACGCGCCTCGTCTTCCGGGACGAATGAGCTCCTCTGCAGCGCAATAAAAAAGACGCGCCCTTCGGGACGCGTTTTTTTGCCGGCTTTTTCCTGTCATTTCTGCCAGACCTGTCACTTGTGGCAGGTCTTTATGCTGGATTTCCTCTCTATCATGCGTCTGCATTCCGCTGCAGGGCGGGACAGCGGGCATAAAAAAACGCGGACAAGGTCCGCATTTTCTCAGTAGCCGAAGGAGTCGTGGCCGTGTTCGTTGACCGGACAGGAATCCCCTTCCTTGCAGTATTTGATCTGCTTGCATACGCATTCGTTCTTCATCTTGTACAGCGCCGGCAGGAAGTCCATCACCTTCTGGAAGGTCTCGTCATTGATGGAGTATTTCGTCCACAGGCCTTCCCGGCGGGCATTGACGATGTGCGCTTCGATGAGGATCTTCATATGATAGCTCAGCGTGGACTGAGACAGGGTGAAATTCCGGAGGATGTCGCAGGCCGACATCTCTGCACAGGAAAGCATGTCCACGATGCAGAGCCTTGTCTCATCGGAGAGCGCTTTGAAGATGGTAGAAAATTCTTTGTAGCTCGGTTCGTAATCCATAAGAGTTCTCCTTTTCTTTTGCGGCAAGAATTTATTTGCATTATATCACATGAATCGAGGTATATAAATATCTAAATCCTTAAGAAAAGGAAAAGGCCCTTCTGCCAAGGGCCTCTGTCCGTCATTTCCGGATCTGATCGATCAGATTGCTGAGGAAATCGTCCCGGTCGTCGTCATCATCGTCGTCCCGGTCCCAACGGCGGTCGTGCCGGTCATGCCGGTCATCCCGATCGTCCCGATCATACCGGTCATCCCAGTCATCCCGGTCGTCCCGGTCATACCGGTCATCCCAGTCATCCCGGTCATCCCAGTCATCCCGATCGTCCCGGTCATACCGGTCATACCGCCGGTCGCCGCGGAGTTCGTCTCTCCGGTCATCCCGGCGGTCATCACGGCGGTTTTCCAGCTTCTTCTCAATGCCCGGCGGCAGGTCCTTCTTCCGGTCTCCGATCTTTTTCGCCTGTCCCGGCGGGAGTCCCTTGTCCTTATCCTTGTCCTTATCTTCTCTGACCAGCGGTGCGGCTGCCGGTCCCCGGAGCGCCTCCGGGCCTCTGTCCGCCGGAGCGGCCGATGCGGTGAGTCCCGCGGCGAGCGCTGCGGTCAGAAATGCGGTAAACAGGAGTTTTTTCATGATGATCGCCTCTTTTCCTTTCTCCGCGCCTGCGGCGCAGATGCCTTTCCCCTCAGGGAATCCTCTTGTCTGTATTGTAGGAAATTCTTTTCGTTTCCTGCAAGGCACAATGAGATGTATATATTATCCGTAATATAATTTTACAGATTCCAGTAGCGAGGCACGAAAATATCCTGAAAGAGGGCGATGGCATGATTGTCTGTCAGCCCGGAGATGAAGTCCACCGCGGCCTGCTTATCCGTATCGGCCAGGAGCCGCCGCTCGGCAGGAATCTCCTCGGGGTGCTCCATGAAATGTCGGTAGAGCATCTGCACCACCTGATAGCCCCGCTCCCGGTCGGGGATGAGCGCCGGCGACAGGTAGACCCGGCGGAACATGAATTCCCGGAACTGCAGGAGCGTCTCGTCTCCCTCGGGGGACATGCGGATCACCGCGCTGTCCATGGCACCGGCAATGAGGTCGGTCACCATGGCGGTGATCATTTCCGAATGGGTCTCGCCGAAGCGGCGGCGCACATTGTCCGGCAGGTCCTCCGCCGTGAGGAGCCCCGCCGCCTCCGCATCGTCGAAGTCATGGCAGAGATAGGCGATGCGGTCCGCGTATTTCAGGAGCTGTCCCTCCGGCGAGGCTGCCCGCACGGCGCCGGTGTGGTGCAGGATGCCGTCCCGCACCTCCCGGGTGAGGTTGAGCCCCTGCCCGCCCTTTTCAAGCACCTCCACGATGCGCACGCTCTGCTCGTTGTGATGGAAATGGCCGCAGGCGTCATTGAGGGCGGACTCTCCCACGTGGCCGAAGGGCGTATGACCCAGATCGTGGCCGAGGGCCATGGCCTCGATGAGGTCCTCGTTGAGGCGGAGCGCCCGCGCCATGGTGCGCCCGATCTGGGCCACCTCCAGCGTGTGGGTCATGCGGGTGCGGTAGTGGTCGCCCCGGGGCGCGATGTACACCTGCGTCTTGTGCTTCATCCGCCGGAAGAAGCCGCTGTGCAGGATGCGGTCCCGGTCCCGCTGAAAGGCCGTGCGGAGGGGGCACTCCTCTTCCGGCCGGTCCCGGCGGGCCGTGTCGGAAAAGGTCGCCCGCGGGCTGAGCAGCTGCCGTTCGACAGCCTCTGTGCGTTCTCGAATAGTCATAGGCACCTCGCTGGAAAAGGCCGCCGAAGCGGCCGGATGAAAAACGTTCTTTCTCTCACTGTAACAAAAAGCACCGCCCTTTCGCAAGGCAGTGCTTTCTTTTTCAGTATTTTTCGCCGTAGAGCTGGCGGTTCCGCTGGATGATCTCGATGATGCGGCTGGCCGTCTCCTCGATGGCGCGGTTCGACACGTCGAGCACGACGCAGTGGAGCTGGCGCATGACCGCCTTCGCATAGTTGAGCTCGTCCTCGATGCGGGCGATGTCGGTGTAGTTCGCCGTGCCGGAGAAGCCCAGCGCTTTCATCCGTTCCGTGCGGATGGTATTCAGCTTGTACGGGTCGATGATCAGTCCCACGATGCGGTAGGGCGGCACGCGGAAGATCTCCTCGGGAAGCGCCACTTCCGGCACAAGGGGCAGATTGGCCACCTTGTATTTCTTGTGGGCCAGATACATGGACATAGGCGTCTTGGAGGTGCGGGACACGCCCACGAGGACGATATCCGCCTTCTCGAAGCCGGAGGGATTCTTGCCGTCGTCGTACTTGACGGCGAATTCGATGGCTTCCACCTTCTTGAAGTATTCCTCGTCGAGCTTGTGGATCAGTCCGGGCTTCATGCGCGGCCGGGTCTTTGCAATGGACGAGACGGCGTCCAGCATGGGGCCCAGCAGGTCCACGTAGCGCACCTGGTGCTCACTGGCCAGACTGTCCAGTGTCTCGCGCAGGTCCGGAGAGACCAGCGTGTGGCAGATGATGGCGCCCTTTTCCGCCGCCTCAAGGACCACCTCGCGGACCTGGTCGCTGTTCCGGACGAAGGGCACGCGGATGACGTCGATATTTTCCTGATCGAACTGGCTGATCGCCGCGTGGGCGAGCTTCTCCCCGGTCTCACCGAGGGAGTCGGAAATGACATAGACGGTAGGTTGTGTATTCACGGAATCTTACCTCCTGTGCCCCAGCCCCAAGTCGAGGAAGAGGCGGGTGATATTCGTTTTCGAGATGCGTCCCAGCAGCTTGAAGCGCTTTTCGCCGTCCTTCTCTTCGATCTGGACCACGGGCAGACAGTCCACTTCATAATCAATGAGCTTCTGCGCCACATTCACCATTTCTTCATCGGCCTCGGCATAGATCATTTTGGACCGGGGCGTCATGACCATGGAAATAGGCATCTTCTGCAATCCCTCCCGGCCCATGGCCGCCTTGAGCAGGTCCTTCCGGGACACCACGCCCTGAAGATTATCCTCCTCGCCGACGAAGATGGTGCCGATATCCTCAGTGAAGAGGAGCACCGCCGCGTCGTAGGCATTGGCGTCGCTGTTCACGAGAACCGGCCGGGACATGCAGGAATCCACGGTGCATTTCCGGATCTCTGAAGCGGCCGGATCGGTCCCGCCGCCGAGGTAGTAATACCCGAGCCGCCGCCGGGCCGCAATGACTTCTCCGGAGAGCAGCACCGCGAGATCGCCCCGCAGCGCACTCCGCGTCACATGGAGCTTCGCCGCGATCATTTCCCCGGTAATGGGTCCGTTTTCACGGACAATGCGGGTGATTTCTTTTTGTCGATCTGTGAGCTGCACGTTCGTATTTCCTTTCTTTATAATTTGGAAAATGGGACTGCCCTGCTGGCAGCCCCACTTCCATCAGACGCTCTCCCGCGCTGCGGTGCGGAAGAGACGGCATTGCCGCACATGCGTCCGTATATTACCAATCGTATTCTTCCGTTTCCGCGAGGCCTCTGCCGGTGGCAGCGTCCAGAAGCAGACGCTGTTCGATGCGGGCCACGTTGCGTTTCGTCGCCTTGACCATATCCGGGTTGACGGATACGCAGTCGATGCCGCTGCGGACGAGGAATTCCGTGAAGTCCGGATAGACGGACGGTGCCTGGCCGCAGATGGAGACGGTCTTGCCGTCCTTGTGAGCGGTCTTGATGAGGTGGCGGATCGCACGGCGTACAGCGAGGTTCCGTTCATCGAAGAGGGAAGCCACGGTGTCGTTGTTGCGGTCGCAGCCGAGAATCAGCATGGTGAGATCGTTGGAGCCGATGGAGTAGCCGTCCACGTACTGATTGAACTGGTCGGCAAGGATGATGTTCGACGGGATCTCTGCCATGAGGAAGAGCTTGAAGTCAGGCCCGCGCTGGAGTCCTTCTTCCTTCATGATCTCCGTGACCTTGCGCGCTTCGTCAACGGTGCGGCAGAACGGGATCATGCAGTTCAGGTTCGTGAGGCCGAATTCTTCACGGACTTTCTTGACGGCCTTCAGTTCCAGACGGAAAGCGTTGATGTATTTCGGATCATAGTAGCGGGAAGCGCCGCGCCAGCCGAGGAGGTCAGCCGGTTCTTCCGGTTCGTATTTGTCGCCGCCCACGAGGTTTCTGTATTCGCCGGACTTGAAGTCGGAGAAGCGGAGCACCACCGGTCTCGGAGCCATCGCACGGCAGACCTTGCTGATGCCTTCTGCGAGCATTTCGATGACTTTTTCCGGATGGCCCGTTTCGATGAGGTGGAGCGGATGTTCATGGATAAAGGTGGTCCAGATGAATTCTTCTCTCATGAGGCCGATGCCGTCGCAGGGGAGAGAGGCATATTTCTGAGCCAGATCGGGATCGCCCAGATTCATGAGGACGGTGGTGCCGGTGGGAGCGAAGTATTCTGCCTGTACCACAGCGCCTGCCGCAGCGGCTTCTGCCTTCGGCTTTTCGATCATGTCTTCCACAATGCCGTCATAGACGATACCGTTCTGTGCGTCTACGGTGATCTCCTGACCGGTCTTGAGGACGGAGGTAGCGTCTACGCTGCGGCTCTTCGTGCCGACCACGCAGGGGATGCCCAGTTCACGGGATACGATGGAAGCGTGGCAGGTCATGCCGCCTGCATCAGTAACGATAGCCAGCGCTTTCTTCATGGCCGGCACCCAGTCCGGGGAAGTCATGAGGGTGACGAGGATCTCGCCTTCCTTAAACTGATCGATGTCCGCCGGATCGGTGATGACATGCGCCTTGCCGGCTACGAGTCCCGGGCTGGCGGGCAGCCCCTTGACGAGTACTTTATGATCGGTGGTGACGTTCACTTTTTTGCCCTCTTTCTTTTCCTTGTTCTTTCTGGACCATACGGTTTCCGGACGCGCCTGAAGAATCCAGAGCTTGTCGTTTTCATCGAGCGCCCATTCCATATCCATGTAGCAGCCGTAATGCTTTTCAATGGCTTTCGCGTAGCCTGCGAGCTCGGCGATCTGTTCGTCGGTCATGACCTGGGCCTTTGCCAGTTCTTCCGGCACGCGTTTTTCCTCTACGCCGCCTTCTTCATTGCGGACGAGTTCAATGGGCTTTTCATTGATGCGGCGGGACAGGATGGTGAGGCTGTCTTTATCCACCACGAAGTTATCCGGCGTGACGGTGCCCTGTACGATATATTCGCCGAGGCCCCAGGAGCCTTCGATCATGATTTTGTCGTCGGCGCCGGTGGCGAGATCGACTGTGAACATGACGCCGGCCACCTTGGAGTAGGCCATCATCTGGACCGCGGCGGAGAGAGCGACGTTTTCATGAGCGAAGCCTTTCTTTACGCGGTAGTAGGTCGCACGGTCGGTGAAGGTGGAAGCGTAGCATTCCTTGACCCTGCGGATGACTTCGTCGCGGCCGTGTACATTGAGGTACGTATCCTGCTGGCCTGCGAAGGAAGCGTCCGGCAGATCTTCGGCGGTCGCGCTGGAGCGTACGGCCACGAAGGGATCGGCGCGGCCGGTTTTCTCTGCCAGTTCTTCATAGGCATCGCCGATGGCATCTGCCAGGTCTGCCGGCATTTCCGCAGATACGATGGTTTCACGGATCTTTGCGCATACGTCGCGCAGTTCTGCGGAATCCTCCACGTCGTCCAGCTGATCCAGCAGCTCATGGACCTTCTTGTTCGTGCCGGTGGCTTCCATGAAGTACCGGTACGCATTGGCGGTCGTCGCATAGCCATACGGCACCGGAACGTGCGTCGCGGACGTGAGTTCGCCCAGAGAGGACGACTTGCCGCCTACGAGCGCCACGTCTTCGCGGCGGAGCTCATCAAACCACAGTACATACGCATTTTCTCTCTTGTCCATTGTTTTCCTCCTTAGAAAATCGGTTCCTGTATAGAAAGTGTATGCTTAATTTCAACTCATGGCTTTATAGTATACTACTGTAAAAGGAAAGTCAAATTTTTACCGTACGAAAATGGAGGAAATCTGCGCCGAAAAAGCGCTCTTCTTTCCCCGCAGGCTCCGGGCGCGCCGCTCCATCCCCGGAAAAGTGCGATTTTATCGCGGTTTTCCCCGCTGCGGTACGCCGGTCCCGCCGGAAGCACCCGTGGAGGCTGCCTTTATGAAAAAAATTTATACCCCCTTCCGGATATCCGCGAAGGGATAAAAAAGCCGCAAAAAAACGCCCTTCCCGCAGGAAGAGCGTTCGTTTTTTTACGTCTCAGAGGAAATACCGCACGTAGATGTAGATGCCGGAAATGGCGATGGTCATGAGCATGATGGGGAAGCACCACAGCATGAATTTGCCGAAGGAGATATTGTGTCCTTCCCGGGCGGCGATGGCCACCATGATGACGTTCGGGGAAGCGCCGATGATGGTGCCGTTGCCGCCGAAGCAGGCGCCCAGCGCCAGGGACCACCACATATAGTCCGCGTGTTCCAGCCCCATGAGGCTCTGCATTTCGTGGATCAGGGGGATCATCGTGGCCGTGAAGGGGATGTTGTCAATGAAAGCCGAAGCGATGCCGGACAGCACGAGGATGAGATAGGTCATCAGCTCGGCGTCGCCGCCCACCAGATGGATGCCCCAGCTGGCCAGCGCGCTGATGACGCCCGTATTTTCCATGCCGCCTACGAGGATGAAGAGGCCCATGAAGAAGAGGAGCGTATCCAGATCCACTTCACGGAGCGCATCTGCCGGCGCCACGCCGCACACCATGACCGCCAGCAGGCCGCCCGTCATGGCGATGGTGGCGGACTGGAGGCCCAGCATGCCGTGGAGCACGAAGCCGAGGATGGTGAGGGCCAGCACGGCCAGCGACCGTTTCAGAATGCGGCTGTCCTTGATCTCGCCGGCCACGTCAATGGCGTCCAGCGCTTCCTTGGACATCTTTTCCGTGTGGAGCTGACGGTGGAAGAGCAGGATCACTGCCAGCATGGTGAATACGGTGGTGATGAGCACGGCCGGGGCCAGATTGTTCATGAAGGCATTGAAATCGAGGTGCGTCGCCGAGCCAATCATGACGTTCGGCGGATTGCCGATCATGAGCGCCGTCCCGCCGATATTGGCCATGAGGATCTCACCGATGAGGATCGGCACCGGGGTGATCTTCATCATGCGGCACAGGGAAATGGTCATCGGAGCAATGAGAAGCGCCGCCGTGACGGAGTCGATGAGGGAGGCGGACACGCCGGTGATGCACGACAGGAGCACCAGCAGCACCCGCGCATCGCCGCGGCTGGCCTTCATGGTCCACAGCGCCATGGCTTCAAAAAATCCGGAGCGCTTCACCACAGCGATGAGAAGCATCATCCCGGTGAGGAGGCCCAGCGTATTGAAGTCGATGAACTTTTTCAGCGCTTCATCCTGCGTGACGAACCCCAGATAGATCATGAGGCCGCCGCCGGCGAGCGAGCAGATCGTACGGGGGATCTTTTCCGACATGATCCCCACATAGGTGAGCAGAAAAACGGCTATCGCCAGGTAAAATGCAATCGTACTATCCATGCTATCTCCCCCGATCTATGGTCACAGAGCGCCGCTCTGTCCCGGTTTGCCAAACGAATATACTTTTATTGTACTGGATTTCCTTAGCAATGTGAAGCAATGATGCAAACGGCCCGCGCCGCTGCCCCCGCATCCGGTGCGGAGCCGGCGGGGAAACGGAAAGAAATCCGGCAGAATCCGCCGGCATATATGTTTTATTATACTCTTTTCCGCATTTCTCTGTAAATTCTTCGTAAATCCGCAGAAAACAGGCCGATATCCGCCGCATTCTCCGATTTCCGGGGATTTCCCTGTCCCGTCATAGATAAATCCGCCCTGCGGCATACAAATTTGACATGGCTGCCCGGGGAAATCCGGGCAATAAAAAAATGCAGCCACAGCTGCATTCTCCCTATCTGGCAGGGGCAGGCGGGATCGAACCGCCGCGTAACGGAGTCAAAGTCCGTTGCCTTACCACTTGGCTATACCCCCCAAAATGGTAAAAAAAAATGGGGCGAGTGGTGGGGCTCGAACCCACGCATAACGGAGCCACAATCCGCCGTGTTAGCCACTTCACCACACCCGCCACATCAGGCTGTCACAGGGTTTCCCCATATGACGAATTTAATTTTAGCATATGAAAAGGATTTCGTCAAATATTTTCCGAAATCCTTTTCTCTCTCCGGCTGGTGCCGGATCTTTATCCTTTTTATTTCGTTTCTGCCGCTTCCGCCGCGCTGCGCACCATCTGCCACACCTCACTGAAGGGACGCCCCGCCGCCTGCGCAAGCGTTTTCACCGATTCATATTCGGGATAGTACCGCACCGTATCGCCGATGGTGCAGCATTTCACCTGCGCCTCCCCGCAGGGCGTCGCCACGGTGAGCTCCCGCCGGGGCAGGACGGCCCGCCGGACAGGCAGCTCCCGGATGCCGATGGTGGTGATCTCCCGGAAGATGATGGCTTCCATGGCCGCGGTCTCCTCCGGCGCGCAGAGCACAGACAGTTCCCACGCGGGACGGTTTTTCTTCATGTAGACCGGACTGTAGTGGACGTCCTTCGCGCCGGCCGCCATGAGCTGCTCCATCACATAGCCCAGCGCCTCGCCGGTGGAGTCATCGATATCGGTCTGGAGAAGCATGGCCTCGTCCTTCGGAGCCTCTTCCTCACTGCGGATCAGCATGGCCCGAAGGAACGGCGGCCGCTCCGTGTAGGCCCGCTTTCCTACGCCGAGGCCGGTCTTTTCCACGCGGAACCGGGCGGGCAGGCGGTCGGACGTGCGCAGCGCCGCCGCGATGGCCGCGCCGGTGGGCGTCACGAATTCCCCTCTGACGTCCATGATCTGCAGGTCCAGCCCGTAGTCCTCGGCAATGTGCGCCACCGCCGGCACCGGAACGGGAAGCACGCCGTGCTGGCAGCGCACCGTCCCCGTGCCCTCGCACAGATGGGGGATAATCACGTCGGTGATGCCCAGATTATCAAAGCAGACCGCGGCGGCAATGATGTCCACGATGGAATCCACCGCGCCCACTTCATGGAAATGCACCTCTTCCAGCGGCAGGCGGTGCGCCTTCGATTCCGCTTCCGCCACGATGCGGAAAATGCGCTTTGCAATGGCCCGGGCATGGTCGGTCATATCCGTGCCGTCAATGATGGCCTCCACATCGGCCAGATGGCGGTGCTCATGATGATGCCCCTCCTCATGATGGTGGTGATGACCGCAGCAGCCGCCTTCTTCTCCGTGATGGTGACCGCACCCACAGGTCTCGCCTTCCCCATGATGGTGATGCCCGCAGCAGCCGCCCTCTTCTTCATCGTGGCAGCCGCATCCGCAGGTCTCTCCCTCCTCATGGTGATGCCCGCAGCAGCCACCCTCTTCGCCATGGTGGTGGCCGCACCCACAGGCCTCGCCTTCCTCGTGATGATGGTGATGACCGCAGCACCCCTCTTCACCGTGATGGTGACCGCACCCACAGGTCTCGCCTTCCTCATGGTGATGGTGATGCCCGCAGCAGCCGCCTTCCTCTCCGTGGTGGCGATCACAGCAGACGGCGCTCTGCACCGATTCCGCCGCTGCCGGTCCGTACAGATAGGCCATATCGTGGTCGTGATTGTCCTCATCGAGAATGACGTCGAAATCCACGCAGTCGATGCCGTTCTTTTTCACGCGGCCCACATCCACCGCGAAGCCCTCCGCTGGAATGGAGTCGAAGGTATGAGCCAGCACCTCCAGATCCGCCCCGAGATCGATCAGTGCGCCGACGAACATATCGCCGCTGATGCCGGACGTCCCCTCGATATACAATACTTTCTTTTCTGCCATCAGATATGTCCCCTTTCCGCGAGCCGGTTGATCTGTGTCGCCACGTAGCCCGCGCCGAATCCGTTGTCGATATTGACCGTGGTGATGCCGTTGGCACAGGAATTGAGCATGGTGAGCAGGGCCGACAGGCCGTGGAAGCTCGCACCGTATCCCACCGACGTGGGCACGGCGATCACCGGATTTCTCACCAGCCCGCCGATGACGCTGGCCAGCGCGCCCTCCATGCCGGCCACGGCGATTACGCAGTTCGCGCTGGCGATGGCCTCCTCCTTCGCCAGGAGCCGGTGGATGCCCGACACGCCCACATCATAAATGCGCTCCACCCGGGTGCCGAAGTATTCCGCCGTCTGCGCCGCTTCCTCCGCCACGGGGATGTCCGACGTGCCGGCCGTGCAGACCGCCACCCGTCCCACATGGGGCTTGTCCGCCTTTTCCTTCTTCAGGATGCGCGAGATCGGGTCATAGGAAATATCGGGAATCTTCTCCCGCACCAGCTCATACTGGTGCGCCGAGGCCCGCGTGCCGAAGACCTCGCCGTTCGCCTCATAAAGCTTTTCGTAGATTGCCGCCAGATAGGCGTCAGGCTTGCCGGCGCAGAAGATCACCTCTTCAAAGCCGGACCGCGCCTTCCGGCCCGTATCCAGCTTCGCGTAGCCCAGCTCGCGGTACATCTTCTCCTGCCGCCGCTCCTGAAAATACGCTTCCCCTTCCTCGACGGAAAGCGCTCCGTCCCGGATCTTTTCCAGCAATTCCCGTGTATTCATTCCGTCTCCTTCCGGACTGCTTCATCCATACTGCCCATGCGGTACCCCATGAGATCCATCGTCACATAACGAAAGCCCAGCGCCCGCAGCGCCGCTGCCGTTTCCTTCCGAAGCGCAAAAAGCCGCGCCAGATCCGCCTCCGGCATCTCGATCCGCGCCAGATCGCCGTGCATGCGCACCCGGAACTGAGCGAAGCCGTGCTGCCAGAGGAAATCCTCGGCGGCCTCCGTCATGCGGAGCTTCTCCTCCGTGATCCGCTCCCCGTAGGGAAAGCGCGTGGCCATGCACGCAAAGGCGGGCTTGCTCCACACCGGAAGCCCCTCCGTCTTCGCCAGCGCGCGGATGTCCGCCTTCCGGAGTTCTGCCAGCCGGAGCGGGCTCACGATGCCCAGCTCGGCAATGGCCCGCATCCCCGGCCGGTAGTGGTCCGCATCATCCCGGTTCGTTCCGTCCAGAATGTGCGTGAATCCCTCCGCCCCGGCATAAGCCCGGAGCTTTTCGAAAAGGAAGCGCTTGCACAGATAGCACCGGTCCGGCGGATTGTCCGCAAAGCCCTGCACGCGGAACTGGTCCAGCAGAAGCACCTCGTGGCGGACGCCCCGTTCCTTGCAGAAGTCCTTCGCCTCCGTCAGCTCCCGCTCCGGGACCGACGCCAGCTGCATCGTCACCGCCAGCACGTTGTCCCGGCCGAGCACCTTCAGCGCCTCATGAAGCAGCAGCGCCGAATCCACGCCGCCGGAAAACGCCACCGCAGCCCGTCCCAGCGCCCGCAGCTGCGCTTCCAGCGCCTCCTTCTTTTTGGCCAGCTCCTCCATGGCTGCGCCTCCCTTCCTCTTTTGATGGTCTATCCTATCATGGTAAGCTCACTCGAAGTCAAGGCTCACCGGTCCAGAAACGCCGCCACCTCCGGCTTCTTCCGCAGCGCCTTCACGTCCTCCTCCGTGGGATAGACCGGCGCGTCGCGACGGGCGTTCACCAGACAGAAAAAGCCCAGAGGCTCTCCCTCGTCTGCCTTGAACTGATGCCACGTCCACGGCGGGATGGTGATGAGATCCCCCTCATGGACCTCGCGGACCTCATCGCCCAGAAGCGCATGGCCCTGTCCGCGGAAGATCACCACCATATGCATGTGCTCATGGTGCTCAAAGGACGACCATCCGCCGGGCTCCACCTGAAAATACCGGAACTGCACCGGCAGATCCCCCTCATTTTCAAAGAGCACCTGCTTCGTCACATGGCGGAACACCTCGTGATTCTCCTTATATTCATGAGGCTCCACACCGTCCCAGCGATACGCTGCTTTATCGAACTTTCTGTACATGCTGACCTCCTGTGTATCATCATATTTCCTTATTATACCTGTTTCCCCGAAGAATGACGAATGCCGCACGGCGCACACAAAAAGAGCAGGTCTCCCTGCTCTTTTTCCTCACAGCGTTTCGGCGATGCGCTTCAGATAGGCTGCAAAGCCCGGTCCCAGATCGGAGCGGCGGAGGGCGTATTCCACCGTCGCCTCGAGGAACCCCTCCTTGCTGCCCACGTCATACCGGCGTCCTTCAAAGGCACAGGCATAGACATTTTCATTGTGAGCCATCACGCGGAGCGCGTCCGTGAGCTGCACCTCGCCGCCCTTGCCGGGCTTCGTTTCCTCCAGAATGGAAAAGACGTCCGGCGTGATGACGTACCGCCCCAGCACGGCCATGCGGCTCGGCGCCTCGGATACGGCAGGCTTTTCCACCATGTCCTCCACCTTCATGATGCGGGCATTGTCCGTGGGGATTCCCTTCACGATGCCGTAGGAGGACACCGCCTCCGGCGCCACCTCCTGGCAGCCGAGGACCGTCGCCCCGGTCTGGCGGTATACGTCAATCAGCTGGGCCAGCGCGGGCTCGCCCTCATGGTAGACCACATCGTCCCCGAGGATGACCGCAAACGGCTCATCGTCCACAAAGGTCTTTGCGCAGAGGATGGCGTCGCCCAGCCCGTTCATGTGCTTCTGCCGGATGTAATGGACGGTGATATTGGAAATCTTCTGGATCTCCTTCAGCAGCTCCATCTTGCCATGTTCGTACAGATGGGATTCCAGCTCCGGAGAGGAATCGAAATGATCCTCGATGGCCCGCTTCGCATGGCCGCTGATGATGAGGATCTCGTCAATGCCGCTGGCCAGAATCTCTTCCACGATGTACTGGATGGTGGGCTTGTCCACAATAGGAAGCATTTCCTTCGGCATGGCCTTCGTGGCCGGCAGGAACCGCGTGCCGAACCCGGCGGCGGGGATGACTGCTTTTCTGATGTGTTTCATAGTAACTCCTTTTCCGGGCGCGCCCGGCTTGTCATTGCTCTCAATATACCGCATTTCCTGCGCTGAGGCAATGAATTTCCGATTTATAGTAAATCAAATGTACAGGCAATAAAAAATCCGCCGGACGCCCGACGGATCTCTTGTGGTGACCCCAGAGGGATTCGAACCCCCGACACCTTGATTCGTAGTCAAGTGCTCTATCCAGACTGAGCTATGGAGCCATATTGGCAGGGGCAGAGGGACTCAAACCCCCAACCTACAGTTTTGGAGACTGTTGCTCTATCAATTGCGCTATGCCCCTGCGCCTCGGTCACATTCATCACATGTGACTTGTATATAATAGCAGAGTTCCTCCGGTTTGGCAAGGGCTTTTGCGCAGATTTTGGAAAAATTTTTACAAAATCCTGAAAAAGGATGCGGCAGGGAGCCGGCCGCCTTATTTCCCCACGCAGAAATTGCTGAAAATGGACGCGATGAGCTCGTCGTCCACGGTATCGCCGGTGATCTCCCCGAGGGCGTTCCAGCTTTCTGTGAGGTCTACGGCGATGCAGTCGGCGGGCATGCCGAGGCCGCATGAGGACAGGGCGCGGTTCACCGCGAGGAGCGCTTTCCGGACGAGCTCCACATGGCGCAGATTCGTCAGAAACAGCTCCCGCCCGGACTCTGCATTCTGCTCCTCCGTGAGCTTCCGCAGGGCCTCCTCCAGCTCATCGATGCCGCTGCCGTACTGCGCGGAAAGGGAAATGACCGGCACGGCGCCGGCGATGGCCTGCACGTCCTGCACGGTGATCTCCTGCGGCAGATCGTATTTATTCAGGATGACGATAGCCTGCCGGTCCCGGATGGAGGCCAGCAGCTGCCGGTCCTCTTCGGCGAGCGGCCGGGAGCCGTCCAGCACGGCGAGAATGAGGTCCGCCCGCTGCATGGACTGCCGCGCCCGTTCGATGCCGATCTTTTCCACCTGATTGTCCGTATGGCGCAGCCCCGCTGTATCCATGAGAACCAGCGGCACGCCGCCGATGCGGATGGATTCCTCAATGGTATCCCGGGTCGTGCCGGGGATGTCCGTGACAATAGCCCGGTCTTCCTGCAGGAGCGCATTGAGCAGGCTGGATTTCCCCGCGTTCGGCCGGCCCACGATGGCCGTGCGCAGCCCCTCCCGGATGATGCGGCCCCGCTCGGACCGCGCCAGCAGCGCCTCCATGGGCTCCCGAATAGCCCGGAGCCCGCTCTGTATCTCCTCCCGGGTGAGGTCCTCGATGTCCTCCTCAGGATAGTCGATGGTGACCTCCAGCTTTGTGATGAGATCCTTCAGGGAATCCCGCACGGTGTGCACATAGCGGGACAACGCCCCTGCGAGGTGGCTCTCCGCCTGGGTGAGGGCCGCACTGCCCCGGGCGGTGATGATGTCCATGACCGCCTCGGCCTGCGCCAGATCGATGCGCCCGTTCAGGAAGGCCCGCTTCGTGAATTCTCCCCGCTCCGCCAGGACTGCCCCCGCAGACAGCGCCAGCGACAGGGTCTCCCGGAGCGCCTCCCCGCTGCCGTGGATCTGGATCTCCACCACATCCTCGCCGGTATAGGAATGAGGCCCCTTCATATAGACGCCGAGGCCCTCATCCACAAAGGAGCCGTCCCGCACGACATGGCCGTAGCAGAGCTTCTGCGGCTCCGCCGTGCGGAACGAGCGGCCGCTCTTCATCCGGAAAATGCGGTCTCCCACATCGGCCGCCCCGTCGCCGCTGATGCGGATGATGCCGATGCCCCCTTCCCCGGGCGCCGTGGCGATGGCGGCAATGGTTGTTTCTTCGTACATAGCTCCTCCTTATATGATTCCGTTCTCTATTCTTTTCTGTATTATACGATACGCCGGTGGGAATATCTAATGCCGCCTGGCCACAAGCAGGCACGCAAAAAGTGCGCCCCGGAGGACGCACTTCAAAATTTTTACATCTTCATAAGGTATTGATTCATACGCACCTTATAAGCATCCAGTTTCTGTTCCCATTTTGGCCACTGCGCATCCACATACCGCTTCATATACGGTTCCACAAAGTGAAGCCGCAGCTGGTCGATTCCCAGACAAACCAGAAATACCAGCGCCACCTTGCCGATCATAAACAACGGAAAATACCATGTGTCCAGATAGTCCAGATTGGGACTCCACACCGTCCAGATAAATTTCCTGACCAATGGATTGTCATGAATCAGATAAATCCCCAGTACAGAACCGGCCATACCATTGATGATCTTAGAAGAAAACGGCTTATGACATAATGCCAGCATAAAACAAATTACTGCCATAAAAGGACTTATTAAATATGCAATTTTATTATATGGCCCCCAATGTCCAAAAACAGAGGGAACCACAGACGCGATTCCAATGAATAATAAGCCTCCTAAAAAACAGCGTCTCCAAAATTTCATATTATGAAAATTTCTTAGTTTATTCCCATATAAACGAATGTATGCCCCCACCAAGTACATGATGAAAAACTGTACAAATCCACCGCTCAGATAAGTCTCTCCACTAAATCTAGGAATGACCCTAAACATAATATAAAACAAAATCATAAAACTTACATACTGCCGTTCTGTCATTTTTTGTATAAATAAATTCACAAACGGCACAAAACATACAAAAACTATATAGCATCCTACAAACCAGTTGACTCCGCTCCAGATAGGAACTGCATATTTGCTGATTTCTTTGGCCGTCAGAGGCCAACCTATGACCCCGTAAAAAAATCCAGCAATGATCCAAGAATAAAAAAACATGGTAAGCAGCAGCATGACAATGCGCTTCCAGTGCACTTTGCTGGTGATCATAAAATATCCGGTAATAATCATGAAAATATCATTGCCGACTCCGCCTCCCCAGCCAGTCATACCAGAAACAAATAACTGCCAGCCGGGAAAAACCGTATCCTGCATTTCCCATACTCCATGAACATTAAAATGATGAAATATAATCCAAATAATGGTGATTACCCGCAGCAATTCAATAGAACTGTTTCTCTCCCGCTTTTCCATATATTCCTTCCTACTATTTCATATAAAAATCACTAAAGAAAAGTATACCAATATTCATAATGCAATACAAATTTCCTCTACGCACAGGCACGCAAAAAGTGCGCCCCGGAGGACGCACCTTTGGATTTCGTCAGTCGAGCACAGCCTTGACGGCCATTTCTTCTGCACGGAGTTTCTTTTCTTTTTCGGAGAGGGTAACCACGGGCTGCGCCGGGATGATGCCTGCTGCCACAGCGGCGGCTTCTTCTTCGTTGGCCTTTCTCGTTTCCTCTTCGATCTCTTCTCTGGACCGGTAATCCGGCGGCGTATTCCTGAAGAGACGGAACCAGCTGCGGACGGATTCCACCACGACGATCGCCACGAGGACGAACATCAGCGCGGAGATGACCACCATGGTCGTCTTGCCCGACGGCAGATAGCTGTTGAATACGTTTTCATAGTCTGCCACGATGGTGATGACCGCCATGAAGAAGCAGGGGATCATGGTCACCCAGGCATAACGGCCGCGGCCGGAATGGATGATGTAGGAGGTAACGATGGCCAGTACGGTGGTCGCCAGAAGCTGGTTGGACACGCCGAAGAGCGGCCAGATGACACCGATATCGCCCTGCAGGATGAGGTACATCCAGGAGCAGGTGATGATGAAGGAGCACAGCACGATGCCGGGCTTCCAGCTGCGGTCTCCGAAGGGTTCATAGACCTTGCTCAGCAGTTCCTGCAGCAGGTAGCGGCCTACACGGCAGCCTGCGTCGATGAGGGTCAGGATGAAGAGCGCTTCGAACATGATGCAGAAGTGATACCACAGGCCCATGAGGTGATCCATGCCGGGGATCTTGGCGAAGATGTCCGCCATGCCGACGGCCAGGGATACAGCGCCGCCCGGGCGGTGCATCAGGTCTTCGCCGACCATCTGGGACAGGGCGGGCAGATCCTGCACCTGCAGGCCCAGCTTGGCGAAAGCGTCTGCGGAAGAGTTGATGGCGAAATAATCGCTCGGATGGAGGCTGCACGCCGCGATGAGAGCCATGACGGAAATGAAGGTTTCCGTGAGCATCGCGCCGTAGCCGACCGGCAGCGCCTGCCGTTCATTTTCCAGCATCTTCGGCGTGGTGCCGGTGGAAATGATGCTATGGAAGCCGGAGATGGCGCCGCAGGCAATGGTGATGAAAATATAGGGGAACACAGAGCCGGACAGAACCGGGCCGCCGCCCCAGAGGAACTGGGAGAAAGCCGGCATGCGGATCTCCGGTGCGACGATGATGATGCCCACCGCCAGCAGCACGATGGTGCCGATCTTCATGTACGTGGACAGATAGTCACGGGGCGCGAGCAGCAGCCAGATCGGAAGGACCGAAGCGAGGAAGCCATATACGCCGAGCATGATCTCCACCTGCTGCAGATCATAGGTGAAGAGCGGAGCCAGCGCCGGATTGTCGCGCACATAGGGGCCGCCCACGACCGCTGCCAGAATGAGGACCACGCCGAGGACCGTCGCTTCCTTGATCTGGCCGGGGCGGATATATTTCGCATAGATGCCGACGATGATGGCCGCCGGGATCGTCATGCTCACCGTGAAGAAGCCCCACGGGCTGTTGTGCAGGGAGTTGGCCACGACGACCGCCATGCCTGCTTCCGTCACGATGAGGAGCAGCAGCATGACCCACAGCGCCGCGATGCCTGCGGTGTGGGAAACTTCGTCCTTGGCGATCTCCGCCAGAGATTTGCCCTTGTGGCGGATGGACGCCACGAGCACCACCATATCATGGACGGCGCCTGCAAAGACCGAGCCGAAGAGCAGCCACAGCAGCCCCGGCATGAAGCCGAACTGCGCCGCGATGACCGGGCCGACCAGCGGGCCTGCCCCTGCGATGGCCGCGAAATGATGGCCGAATACGACCCATTTGTTCGTCGGAACGTAATCCTGTCCGTCTTCGAACTCATAGGCCGGCGTTTTCCGGTACTGGTTGAGCGTGAGCACCTTTGCGGCGATCCACGCACCGTACAGGCGGTACGCCAGCATGAGGACGCAGACGGTAATGATGACCAGGTACAAACCATTCACTACCATTGAAAATTCTCCTCCATTGAATCAAATTTGGAATACTGCCATATTATAGGCACATACGGTGCTCCCGTCAAACCAGCTTTCCATATAAAGGTACACTTGATATCGAATAAATGCATATCATTTCGTCGTTTTTCCCTTGACTTTCCGATTTCCTCTGCAAATTGTCAAAAAAACTTCCCGGTCCATGTCATCCGCTCATACATAGGAGGACCCTCCATGAGTTTTTTCTTTTTGGTATGCCAATTCTGCATAGACCGCTCCATGGTGCCTCCTGGAGAAAGGGCAAAGAAAAAGCGCCCCGCAGGGCGCCTGCTCACCAGTCGATCCAGGTGAGCGCCTTTTCCAGCTCGTAGAAGGATTTCCCGTCCCAGAGCACATCCTCCAGCAGATGATCCATGCAGTCTTCCGGATCGTCCGATTCATAACTGTAGACCAGCTCCATAAAATCCTCGAAGGGCTCCTTCGTCCAGCGGTATTTTTCCACGCTCACCCGCCAGGTCCCCCGGCCGGCATGATGGCGCAGCCCGGAGAAATGGTACACGAAGCTCTTGTGGCGGACACAGCCGTCCGTATCCATGAGCTGATCCACGAAATCCTCTGTATTCATCCCTTTCATGGGACACCTCCTGTTTCCGAATCAATCCTTCCTGTCCTTCGGGAGCGCCAGCGCCGCCGCGAAGCCCGCCGCGCCCGCGATCCACAGGATCTGCAGCGCATTCTGAAGCCCCCACAGATCGGCCGCCCAGCCCACGAGAGGCGCGAAGAGCCCGCCCAGCGTGGTGGTCAGCCCCAGCGTCACCCCGGAAGCAAAGCCGGCGTTCTTCGCCAGATAGGTCTGCCCCAGCACCACGATGGGGCTGTAGGGCATGAAGATCGCCGCAGCCGCCGGCAGCAGGAGCAGCGTCGCCTCCAGCTGAGACGTGCTGTTCGTGAGGAGAAACATGGCGGGGATCATCACGAGGAAGGCCCCGCGGATGATGCTCCGCATGCTGAACCGGTCCGCCATCAGACCGCCGCCGTAGGTGAGGCACGCCCCCACCGTGAAGAGGAGGGAAAGCGCCGTCGAGCCCGCTGCCTCATCCGTGCCGAGCACATGGATCCAGTACAGCGGGATGAACGTATTGCACAGGGTGAAGCCCAGCGCCCGGGCGAGAATGATCACGGACAGCTTGCCGAAGGAGCCCCAGTCGTTCCGCTTCTCCGTGCCCTTCTTCCGCTCTGCCGCATCGGAGGCCTCCGCCGCACGGAGCGCCGCAGGCATGCAGAAGAAAAGCGCCGCTGCCACCGCCGCATTCACCACGCCGAAGAGGGCCAGCCCCTCGATGCCGATCCCGTAGGCGCAGAGGCCCGCCGCAGCCGGCCCCACCGCAAAGCCCGCGTTGCCGCCCACGGAGAAGGTGCCGAGAGCGCGCCCCTTCTGCCCGCCGGCGATGCGGTTCACCATGAGCGCCCCCTCCGGATGGAAAAGAGAGCTCCCCAGGCCGCACACCATGGCCGCCGCGAAGAGCGACGCATAGGACGAGCTGAAGCCGATCCACACGAGGCTCGCCCCGGACAGCACCGGCCCGAGCGGCACGAACCACGGCTTCGACACCCGGTCCGCGTAGTAGCCAAAGACCGGCTGGATCACCGACGCCACCATCATATTGGCGAAGATCAGCGTGGCCGCCTCCCGGTAGGACAGGCCGTACTCCATGATGAAATACGGCAGCAGCGCCGGGACCGCCCCCTGACACCAGTCCACGCCGAAATGCCCCAGAGAAAATAGATAGACCAGACGATTCACAGCCGTCCTCCTTTCGGATTTTTCTTCCTATTATACCAGACTCCCCGCAGGCAGCCCCAAAGAAAAAGGAGCCCCTCCGGTCTCCCTTTCTGTATGACTCTGTTATTTCTGGGCGTTCTTTACAGCCAGCTCGCTGCATTCCTGCGTCCACTTCTCGAAGTCGCCGTTGTCGTGGGCTTCCTTGATGATCTCATTGATGAGCTTCAGGAAATCCTCGTTGCCCTTCAGCACAGCCACCGCCGCGGCGCTGTCCTTGCCTTCAAAGTACACGCCGGAATCCGCGATCTCCGGATTCATGATGAGGTACTGCTGCGCCACCGCACGCTGGCAGGGCACGCCATCCACCTTGCCGTGCTGGAGTTCCATCAGCGCGTCGCCGATGCGGTCCAGAGAAACGATCTTCGCATCCTTCAGGAATTCCTTGGCGAGCGTTTCCTGCTGGGTGGATTTCTGGGCGGAAATGTTCTTGCCGTAGAAATCGTCGATCTTCGTGAACTTGCCCATATCAGACTTGCGGATGAGCATGATGTTGCGGTCGTTCAGATACGTATCGGAGAAATCCACGGCCTTGGCCCGTTCCGGCGTGGGGGAAATGCCTGCGATGGCGATATCCACCTTGTTCGCCGCCAGAGAGGACAGCAGAGCGGAGAAATTCATATCCTGCACTTCCAGCTTCACGCCCAGCTTGTCGGCGATCCGCTGGGCCAGATTGATGTCGATGCCCACCACGGTCTTGTCGCTCTTGGAGGTATCCACGAATTCATAAGGCGGGAAGCCCGATGCCGTGCCGATGACCAGCTTGCCCCTCTCCTTGATCTGCTGCATGAGCTGGCCCTGCTGGGCGCCCGCCGCCGGAGCCGCGTCCTTCTTTTCATCACCGCAGCCCGATGCGAGGAGCACGCCCGCCGCCGCTGCGGCAGCCAGCGCTGCTTTCATCCACAAATGTTTTTTCATGACTCTGTCATTCCTTCCTGATTACATCTTTGCGTTGTCCACGGACTTCTGGACGTATTCCTCTTCCCACTTCTTGAGGTTGCCGTTGTCCGTGTTTTCCTTGAGCACTTCATTGACCACCTTCAGCAGATCTTCATTGCCCTTCTGGAGCGCTGCGGCGGAATTCTTCGTGCCGTTCTTGAAATGGATGCCCTCGGCGAACATGAGGTCGTCATTGTAGATGAGGTACTGCTTGCCGCAGATGCCCTCCACCACGACGCCGTCCACCTTGCCGTGCTTCAGCTCCAGCACCGCTTCCGGCACGTGGGCCAGACCCACGATCTGGGCGTCCTTGATCTCATTCTTCGTCAGCGCTTCCTGCGTGGTGGACTTCTGTACGCCGATGGTCTTGCCGTAGAAATCCTCCAGCGACTTGTACTTGTCCGCGTCTGCCTTGCGGATGAGCACCATCTGTTCCGTCGGCAGATAGTCGTCGGAGAAATCCATGGTCTTGCGCCGTTCATCGGTGGGATTGATGCCCGAAATGGCAATATCCACCTTGCCGCTGGTGAGCGAGGACAGGAGCGACTGGAAATTCATATCCTGCACCTCCAGCTTCACGCCCAGCTTGTCCGCCAGCGCCTGAGCGATCTCCATATCGATGCCGATGACCGTCTTGTCGGCCTTGGAGGCGTCGATGAATTCATAGGGCGGGTAGCCGGACGCCGTGCCTACGACGATCTTGCCGCTCTCCTTGATCTTCTGCATCACCGGGCCCTGCTTGTCGCCGGACGCTGCGGCCTTCTTGTCATCGCTGCCGCCGCAGCCTGCCGCCATCATCACACCTGCCGCAGCCACCGCTGCCAGCGCCGCCTTTGCCCACAGTTTCTTATTCATGTCGATCCCTCCAGATGTTTCTGTCATACCACGTAAGATGTATATGACGTAAGTTATAGCATATTTATTCATAGTAGTCAATAATTATGCACAGATTGCAGAGATCGATGCATCCGCCGCCGGCCAATCGGGGCCTGCCGCAGCCATCCGACGGCGCTGGACGAGCCGCCTCCGCGGAAAAGGGCATTCAGCGGGAACCGCCGGCGCCGGCAAAGCGCTCCCGGAGCCGGTCCAGAAAGAGCTCCGCCGCCTGGGAAAAGACCTGGTATTTCTTCCACACCACGTCCAGTCCCGACTCGATGGCCGGGCTGAGCGGGCGGAAGCAGAGGGGACTCTCCTCCGACGTGTCCACCAGCCCGTCCAGAGAGACCACGCAGCCCACGCCCTGCCGGGCCATCACCGCCGCATTGTAGCAGAGATTGTACGTGGCGGCGATCTGCAGCTGGCTCCGCAGCGGGCCGAACCAGTTCATGAGCGCATTCCCCTCGGCCCGGCTCTCCAGCACCTGCCGCGAGAACAGCAGCGGATAGGGGGCAAGATCCCCCGCCGTGACCGCCTCCAGCGCAGCCAGAGGATGATCCTTCCGGACGATGACGCCCCACCGGTCCTTTGCGGGGATGCTGAGATAATTATACTTCGTGATATCCGTGGGCTGGATGAGGATGCCGAAATCGAGCAGCCCCTTGTCGAGGCGCTCCGTCACATCCTCCGCATTGCCGCTGTACAGATGCCACCGCACGCCGGGATATCTCTCCCGGATCTCCCGGCACACCGCCGCCACCAGATTCATCGCCACGGTCTCGCCGCTGCCGATGTACACATCGCCGGAGAGGAGGCCGTGCATGGCCCGGAATTCCTCCTCCGTCTTGTCTGCCATGGCGACGATCTCCTCGGCGCGCTTCCGGAGCAGCATCCCCTCCGCGGTGAGCGTCACCCTGTGGCTTCCCCGCACGAGGAGCTTCTGCCCCAGCTCCTCCTCCAGATCCCGGATCTGCCGGGACAGCGTGGGCTGGGTGAGATGCAGATAATTCGCCGCGCCGGTGATGGATTCCTCCCGGGCGACCGTCAGAAAATAGCGGAGCACCCGCAGTTCCATAAAAATCACCGTCCTTCCGCCTTATCATAAAAGCTTGGGAAATGCCCGTCAAGCATTTCATCACATGGTCAGAAAGTATTGGCTATAGGACGCGCTCCGGAGTACGCTGTATACAGACAGAATGTCCGGAAGGCAGCTGCCGCCCGGAGAAAGAAGGTGCCTATGGAAAAGCCCATGACGGAGGACGAACTCCTCGCCAGGAACCTGCGGGACGCCGGCTGTACCGAGGCGGAGGTCCTCCTCTTTCCGGCTCTGCCGCCGCGGGAGCAGCTCCGCTTCCTTTCCCGCCGGCGGAATGCGCTCCTCGCCGCGCTTCACGAGGCCCAGTCGCGCATCGACTGCCTCGATTATCTCATGTACCGTATGAAACAGAAATCATAAAGGAGGTATTCTTATGAATCCCATGCAGTTCACACTCTTTTCCCCCACGAAGCTTCTTTTCGGCGCCGGCAAGCTGGCCGCGCTCGGTGAGGAAACACTGCCCGGCAAAAAGGCGCTCCTGCTCCTCTCCTCCGGCAAGTCTGCCCGGCTGAGCGGCGCGCTGGACATCGTCACCGCCCAGATGGAAAAGGCCGGCGTCACCTCCGTGCCCTGCGCCATCATCCACGAAAATCCCACGAAGGATCTCGTGATGGAAGCGGCCGCTGCCGCCCGGGAAAACGGCTGCGACTTCATCCTCGCCGTAGGCGGCGGCGCCGTGCTGGACTCCGCCGTGGCCGTAGCCGCCATGGCCACCAATCCCGGCGACCTCTGGGACTATGTAACGGGCGGTACCGGCAAGGCTCAGCCGCTGTCCTGCGACCCGCTCCCCATTGTGACCGTCACCCTCACCGCCGGCACCGGTTCCGAGCTCAATAACTGGGGTGTCATTTCCAGACTCGACACCCATGAAAAGATCGGCTTCGGCGGCGACCCGCGGCTCATCCCGAAGATCGCCGTAGTCGATCCGGAGCTCATGCGCACCGTCCCGCCGAAATACACCGCCTATCAGGGCTTCGACGCCCTCTTCCACCACACGGAAGTGATGATGTCCAACGGCGTGAACCTCCTCAGCGAGGCCCTCGCCCTCTCCGCCATTGAAAACATCGCCAGATACCTGCCCCGCGCTGTAGCGGACGGCAATGACCTCGAGGCGCGCACCCGCGTGGCCTACGGCAGCACCCTTGCAGGCATCACCATGCAGCTCACCTCCACCACGGCGCAGCACTCCATGGAACACGCCATGAGCGCCTACCATCCGAATCTGCCCCACGGCGCCGGCCTCATCATGATCTCCCTCGCCTTCGCCGCGTACTTCATTGAACACCACGCCTGCGACAGCCAGTTCATCAAGATGGCCCGCGTCATGGGTCTCCCCGAAGCAGACAAGCCGGAGGATTTCCTCACCGCCCTTGCGAACCTGCAGAAGGCCTGCGGCGTGGACGATCTCAAAATGAGCGACTACGGCATCCGCCCCGATGAAATGATGACGCTGGCCGTCAATGCCCGCGAGACCATGGGCGGCCTCTTCCTGGCCAATCCCTGCCCGCTGAACGACGAGGACTGCGCCGGCATTTTCACGAAAGCCTACCGCTGAGGCGGTACCGGAAGCCTGTCTCTTCCGGAGAAAGGAACCATTCATGCAGGAAATCACCAATCAGACCTTTGACGAAGAACGGGCCTTCTACGGCGCAGAGGACCTCACCGTGCGCCGCTGCCGCATCGACGGTCCCGCCGACGGCGAAAGCGCCTTCAAGGAATGCACCGGCCTCACCGTGGAGGACACCTTCTGCAATCTGCGCTACCCCTTCTGGCACGACCGGGACCTCACCATCCGCGGCTCCGAAATGACCGGGCTCTGCCGCGCCGCCCTGTGGTACTCCGGGGGCATCCGCATCGAAAACAGCCGGCTCCACGGCATCAAGGCCCTCCGGGAATGCACGGACGTCGCCCTCTCCCGCTGCGACATCCAGTCGCCGGAATTCGGCTGGTCCCTCCGGAACGTTTCCATGGACCGCTGCCGCCTTGAAAGCCAGTACATGCTCATGCGCAGCGAGGACCTGCACTTCACCCACACGGACTGCATCGGAAAATACAGCTTCCAGTACGTGAAGAACGCCGTCTTTGACCATTGCACCTTCGATACGAAGGATGCCTTCTGGCACGCGGAAAACGTCACCGTCCGGAACAGCGTCGTCCGCGGCGAATACCTCGGCTGGTACTCCGACGGCCTCACCCTCATCGACTGCCGCATCATCGGCACCCAGCCCCTCTGCTGCTGCCGCCATCTGAAGCTCATCCGGTGCGCCATGGAGGAGACAGACCTCGCCTTTGAAAAATCCGAGGTGGAAGCCACCGTCACCACGCCCATCGTGAGCGTGAAAAATCCCCGGTCCGGCCTCATCGCCGCACCATCCATCGGCGCCTTCATCTGGGACGATCCGCTCGCCTGCGGCACCGTCATCACCGGCGGCACGCTCCACAGCGCACCTGCCCGTTCCTGAATCCCAAGGAGGAATCCATGAAAAACGTACTCATTCTCTCTGCCAGCCTCCGCCAGCGCAGCAATTCCGAACGCCTCGCCGCTGCCTTTGCAGCCGGAGCGCGTGAAGCGGGCCACTCCGTGGAGGAAATCTCCCTGAAAGGCAAACGCATCGCCTTCTGCACAGGCTGCCTCACCTGCCAGAAAACGGGCCGCTGCGTCATCGCCGACGACGCCCGGGCCATCGCCGAAAAGGTGAAAACCGCCGACGTCATCGTATTCGCCTCCCCCGTTTACTACTACAGCATCGCCGGCCAGCTGAAGACCCTCCTCGACCGGATGAACCCCCTCTTCTCCTCGGAATACAACTTCCGCGACATCTATTTCCTCGCCTCCGCCGCCGACGATGCACCGGAAGCGCTGGAAGGACCGCAGAAAGCCATCCAGGGCTGGGTGGACTGCTTTGAAAAGGCGCGTCTGGCGGGGACTGCCTTCGCCGGCGGATGCACCGCCCCCGGCTCGGCGGAGGACCATCCCGCCCTCGCGCAGGCCTTTGCCATGGGCCGTGATCTCTGAGCCATGCGCATCCGCCTCACCGTGAACGGCACGGTTTTCACCGCCGTGCCCGCCGACAATGAAGCCGCCCGGGCTCTCCTCTCCCGGCTCCCCGCCGCGTGGACGATGAAAGAGCTGAACGGCAACGAAAAATACGTCTATCTGTCCGAGGGCTTTCCTGCCGAGCCGAAGCGCCCCGCCCGCATCCATGCCGGCGACCTCATGCTCTACGGCACGGACTGCATCGTCCTCTTCTACCGGGACTTCTCCACCACCTTCCGCTACACGCCCCTCGGCCGCATCGAAGATCCTTCCGGCCTCACACAGGCCGCAGGCCGCGGCACAGCGCGCGTCACAGCGGAACTCACAGAATAAACAGGCAAATCAAAAGAACCGATGCCCCATGCACCGGTTCTTTTTCAATACACGAAAAAAGCAGGCCGCCGCCTGCTCTTTTTTACGGGAGAAACCGCTCAGGCCTTCACCAGCACCTTCTCAATCTCTGCAATATACATGGTATGATAATTGCCTTCATCCTTGCCGCCATACCACCGTTCTTTCATGCCCGGCTCGATGAACGACGCCTCCGGCAGCTCCGCCGCCAGCAGCTTCCGGCACACGAGGATCACGCCCGCTTCCTCCGGCGCCGCCGTGCCTTCCACCTCCATCGGCGTCAGGCCCGCTGCCTGCCACTTGTCTCCGTCCCATCCGGAATGAGAGCCCATGTAACCCAGCGCCATCCGGCACGACTCCGGCATCGCGGAGATCGTGAACCGCTCGCCCGCGTCGATGAGCGTCTTCGTGAAACGATTCTTGCGGATATACACCGTCGCCGTGTTCCTGCCCCACCATACGCCGAGGCCGCCCCAGCTCACCGTCATCCCGTTGCACTTCTCCTTCGTACCGGCCGTCACCAGGAACCATCCCTTCCCAATCTGCAGAAAAGGATTCCACGCCAACTCCTCCGCTTTCATTTCTCTGAATATCATATTCATTCACTCCTTTAAATTTTACCTTTTAAGTATTTTTATTAATTAATAAAATCTTACAATGAATATATCTCTCTAATGCATCCTGCCATTGCGGCATTTTCCCGAATCCCGCTTTTTCCAAACTTCTCATACTTAACCTGGAATTTTTCGGTCGCATTGCTTTTGCAGGCCAGGCCTCAGTGGGAATTGAATGTACAGTCACATTCATTTTCATTTCATTAAAAATTGTTTCTGCAAACTGTGCCCAGGAACAACAGCCACTATTGCAAGCATGATACGTACCATATTTTTCCGTCTGCACCATATCACACAATAATATTGCCAAGTCTTTAGAATATGAAGGCGCCCCAAATTGATCCGCTACTACCGATATTTCACTCCTATGTTTTCCAAGTTTTATCATAGTATCCACAAAATTCCGCCCATTTTTCCCGAATACCCAAGAAATACGGACAATAAAATATTTCCGCAAAACGCCTCGTACTGCTTCTTCGCCCTCCCATTTGGTCTGCCCATATACATTGAGAGGATGGACTGGATCATCCACCTCATGTGGTTTATTTCCAGTATCACCAAAAACATAGTCCGTACTGATATAAAGCATTTTTGCGTTAATCATTCTACAAGCTTCTGCTATATAGCTTGTTCCATTTGCATTGACATTTCTGCAAATTTCAGGTTCTTCTTCCGCCTGATCCGCAGCGGTATAGGCTGCACAATGAATTACTACCGTCGGCAAATAGGTACTTATATAATGTAGCGTTGCCTCTTTATCAGTAATATCAAAATCCTTTGAGCTTGTTCCTTTAAATTCAATTCCACGATTTCCTAATTCTTCGCAAATATCATGCCCTAATAATCCGGTAGCCCCGGTAACTAAGACCCTCATACTTCCTCCATTATTTTTTACGATACTCACCGCTCAAGATATGCTGCCACCATTCCTTATGATCCAGATACCACTGGATGGTTTTCTGAATGCCTTCCTCAAAACTCGTTTCCGGCAGCCATCCCAGTTCCTGATGAATTTTCGTTGGATCAATAGCATATCGGCGGTCATGTCCCGGCCGATCCTTCACATACTGAATGAGCGATTCCGGCTTGCCCAGCGCATGAAGAATCGTTTTCACCACCGTCAGATTATCCCGTTCATTATGGCCTCCGATGTTATAGACCTCTCCTTCTCTTCCTTTCCGCAGAATAAGGTCGATGGCCCGGCAATGGTCCTCTGTATACAGCCAGTCCCGCACGTTGGCTCCGTCACCGTATACCGGAAGCGGCTTATCCTCCAACGCATGGATGAGCATAAGCGGGATCAGTTTTTCCGGAAACTGATACGGACCGTAATTGTTGGAGCAGCGGGAGATCGTCACCGGCACACCGTAGGTCCGATGCCATGCCTGAACCAGAAGATCGGCCGACGCCTTTGAAGAAGAATACGGACTGGATGCATGAAGCGGTGTCGTCTCTGTAAAAAACAGGTCTTTCCGGTCCAGCGGCAGATCGCCGTACACCTCATCCGTCGATACCTGATGGAAACGGCGAATACCGTAGGTCCGGCATGCATCCAGAAGTACACCGGTCCCGATAATATTGGTCTCCAGAAAGACACCGGGATTGGTAATGGAGCGGTCTACATGACTTTCTGCCGCAAAATTCACCACCATATCCGGCTTTTCCCGCTCAAACAATTCGTAGATAAACGTCCGGTCTGCAATATCCCCGCGTACGAAAGAAAAGCGCGCATTCTTCCGGATTGGCGCCAGCGTCTCCAGATTACCCGCATAGGTCAGCTTATCCAGACAAAGAATCTGGTCATCTGAATGAGCCAGCTCATAATAGATAAAATTGCTTCCGATAAATCCGGCCCCGCCGGTGACAAGAATTTTCATAGTACCCTCTCAGAATACCGGTTCAATATCCTTCAAAAATGGATTCTTCGTATCTTTTTCAGACAAAACAGGATGATCAATGCCCCAGTCGACACCAATATCCGGATCATTCCAGCGAATGCCCCCATCGGCTTCCGGGGCATAGTAATTATCCGCTTTGTACAGAAATTCCACATGATCGGTCAATGTCACAAAGCCGTGTCCAAATCCGCGGGGAATCAGCACCTGCTTTTTATTTTCTTCTGAAAGCTCCACACCGATCCACTGCTTATAGGTTGGACTGTCATGGCGCAGATCCACCGCCACATCCAGGACGGCTCCACGTACACACCGTACCAGCTTTGCCTGCGCTTTATCGCCTTTCTGAAAATGAATACCACGCAGCGTCCCCTTTACTGTACTCAGTGAATGATTATCCTGCACGAAATCATAAAAGAGACCAGCCTCTTCCATCGTCCGACGGCTCCAGCTTTCCATGAAAAACCCGCGATGATCGCCGAATACCTTCGGAATCAGAATATATACACCTTCTAATTTTGTTTTTAAAAGATCCATGGTGAATTTCGCTCCGTAATATGCATTAAATACTGGCCATATTCATTTTTCAGCAGCGGCTCCGCCAGACGGATCAGCTGCTCCTGATCGATATAGCCGAGCTGGTAGGCAATTTCCTCCGGACAGCAGATCTTCAGTCCTTGCCGCTCCTGAATGGTTTCCACATACGACGCCGCCTGCAAAAGGGATTCATGGGTTCCCGTATCGAGCCACGCATAACCCCGCCCCATGGTCTCCACATGAAGCGTCCCTTCCTGCAAATACAATTTATTGAGGTCAGTGATCTCCAACTCTCCCCGGACTGACGGCTTCAGTGTTTTTGCCTTTTCAGTCACTGACCCATCATAAAAATACAGCCCCGTTACCGCATAATTGGATTTTGGCTGTACAGGCTTTTCCTCCAGGCTGACTGCATTTCCCTTGCCATCAAATCCAACAATGCCATAGCGTTCCGGATCACTGACATAATAGGCAAATACCGTAGCACCAGTTTCCTGGCGTACAGCTTTCTTTACCAGTTCGGAAAATCCCACGCCATAAAAGATATTATCTCCAAGGATCAGGGCACAACCTTCTCCTTTGAGAAATTGTTCCCCAATGATAAAGGCCTGTGCCAGGCCATCCGGGCTTGGCTGCACCGCATAGGAAAGAGAAATCCCCCACTGGCTGCCATCTCCGAGAAGTTCCTGAAAACTTCCGGAATCCCGGGGCGTTGTAATGATCAGAATATCCCGGATACCGCTCAGCATGAGGGATGCTAACGGATAATAAACCATTGGTTTATCGTAGACCGGCATAAGCTGCTTACTGATGACCTTTGTCAACGGATACAGCCGTGTCCCGCTACCGCCTGCTAAAATAATTCCCTTCCTAATCATTTCTACCTCCTAAAACCAGTTTTTATGTATCGTTCATAACATTTTTTTATCATCAATAATTTTAACTTTCCCCATTTCATATGAGAAATCCCTTCAACTAATTTCGAGAAGGAAATAAGCCCGCCTAAATATAAAATACAATTTTCTTTTCCAATTTTATAATAAATTTCCGTAGAATATTTATTATTAGTTTCTGTATCCAACATTTTCAACCACTGTACAGTAGCTGATAAAGCTTCGTATCTGGCACTTATATTCATTTTTCTTTTTTCCGTCCATGATCCAGGACGATTAAACCGATAATTACACATAATATCCGGGAAATAATGAAAATTGCCCCTAATCGACAATAAAATCTGTAAAGGATAATCTATGACCGGAGATAATTCTCTAAACCGAGGATAATCCAGTGCATATTCCTGTCGAAAACACAAGGACGCTGTAGCGCAGTACTCACCTCCGCCTAAAATCACTTGTTCAGGTGTTACATCGCATTCATAGTCAAAATGACGATCATTTTTTTTTACTTTTTCATCAACCAGCCAGTTAGATGCATGAAATGTACCAGAACATTCCGGATGCGCTTCCATATAGCTGACCTGTTTTTGTAATTTATACAAATCTATCCAGAAGTCATCACATTCTAATATTGCAATATATTTCCCCTTCGCTCGAGGGAATACCCATTCTTTTAAAATGTTAATTCCCTGCGAATATTGGTTTTTCTTCTGGTAAATCGGCTTGATAATATCCGGGTATTTTTCTTCATATTCCCGAATGATCTCTGCTGTATGATCAGTCGAGGCATCATCATGAATAATGACCTCAAATGGAAATTCCGTTTTCTGCATCAATATGCCATCCAAGGCCTGTCGAATATATGGCTCATGATTATAGGCCAGACAACATACAGAAATTACAGGTTTCGTCATATATTCTTCTCCTCTTTAACAGTATTTTCTGTATTGTATCACGATATCAGTTATTATTGTCAGTCTCTTAAAACAACGACTCAAATGTAATATAATGTAATAGAATGTAATAGAAATTATTGATTTTTAGAGAGGCAATTATTTATGAGCGAAGTGACCTTGATTACATCTTTCTTTGATATTAATCGAAGTCAGTGGACAGGATTTTCCCGGGGAAATGCAAAGTATATATCTTACTTTGCACACTGGGCCCGTATGAAAAATAAATTGATCGTATACACCTCTCCGGATATTGCTCCAAAAGTAGAAGAGATACGGGCATCGTACGGCTTGGCTGATAAAACCATTGTCATTCCAGTACAGGACATCACCACTCTGGCACCGGAATTATATCAGGCTACCAAACGGGCAATGCAGAATAAACAGTCCTGGACCTTTCATCGAAAACTGGGAAACCCGGAATCATGGAGCTATAGATATAACTACATTATGGAATTGAAATCCTACTGGATTCAGGATGCGATTCACCGCGGTCTTGCAGATGGGATGATCGCCTGGATCGATTTCGGTTACGACCACGGCGGAGATTACTTCTACAGTGAGGATTTTGATTTCTGCTGGAGCTATGATTTTGAACCGTTGATTCATGTATTCCTTGAAAATCCATTGGATGATACACCGATTTTCCGAATCGTTCAGAGTATGAAAGTATACATCCGCGGCAATCTCCTGATTGCACCTGCTCAGTTATGGCCGGTTTTCTGGGAAGAGATTCAGCATGCGGTGTTCTCTCTGGCTGAATGCGGCCTCGCTGATGATGATCAGACCTTAATGGTTATGGCCTGTCGCCGGCGCCCCGAGCTCTTTTGTCCTCATGATACCTCCGACTGGGGCGAAGGACTATATGCCTACGGGGGCGACAAACTAAGAATTCGTGAGAAAAAGAAGAAAAAATCTCCATGGCTGCATACTCTTGGGCATACAATAAAAAACAGCCTGCGCCAAAAATACGAGGAGTGGGATATTCATCGCCGCAATGGTTCGGACATCGAAAAAAAATATTTCTCAAAATAATAAGAAGAGGAATGAATCTTATGATTCATTCCTCTTTTACATTGCCAGTTTTGCAATATTTTCGTTTCTCTGCTATAGTATATGAAATTACCAATAAGTAAAAATATTTTTTATCTATTTTTACTTAAAATTACTATTTCTATTTAGGCAAAGGAGATCCACGATGAAATCTTCCGCTTCTTACAAATACACCGGCTGGCTGCTCGTTCTTTTTGCGCTGTTGATCCTGCCTGTCTCCGGATTTCTGCCGGACTGGGTCAGCTTTGAAAACGGGCCCATTGAAAACACGCAGGTGATCCTGCTTCTGGGCTGCGCTCTGATGTGCGTCAAATTTGCAAGAGACACGCTGTCATCTTCATCCCACAAAATGTGGCTGCCGTCTGCAGGCATCTTTCTGATCCTTGCCGCGCGGGAGCTGTCCTGGGGCCGGGTGTTCTTTGTAAAAGAATACTCCGCCGTCGGTGAGCCGATCCTGATTGCTTCGTCGGAAATGCCTTTCCGCACGGCTATCCACGGCTGCATCGGAGTTCTCGCGGTGCTCTGTCTGTATGGACTGATCCGTTTTGTTCCGTGGAAACGGATTTTTCGGGAGATTTCTTTTCCGTGGATCCATCTGATCGCCATCATTGCCTGCGTGATCGCCGTCACGATTGGCGATCATCATGCGATCTTCCACACTCTTCGTGACCAGCAGATCGAAGAATTGTCTGAACTGCTCATGTATGCTCTCCTCGGGCATACGGCGTGGTATTATTACCTGCATCTCAAAAAATAAAAGCCATATACGCATAAGAAAAGGCCGATCCCCATACCATATGGGAATCGGTCTTTTTTAGTTTTACTATTTGACGGCAAACTCCGGAGGGAGGACAGCCCGGCTGTTGCTCCGGATCTCCTTGACGCCGTAATACCGGGCCACACCGCTTCCGCTGTCCAGCGGCTTTTCTTCCCGGAATTCCTTATAGAACACATGGCGCAGCGCCCGGTTTTCCCGGCCGATAGGCGGCACGACGATGATCTCGCCGCTGCCCTGTCTGCTTTCGATATAGGCGATGCGTGCATCGTTCTCCACGGTGACCGTGTAGGAGATCCATACCGCAGCCACGGCGATGAAGAGCCCTATCGCTCCGCTGCCGATCTTCAGAATACGGCCGGACGGGCCATGCAGTGCTTCCCGTACAGGCGCCATGCGAAGCACGGCAATGACCGCGATGAAAAACAGGAAGGCCGAGCTGAAGGTCGCACGTCCCGGGAAGGTCGGCGCGGCGATCATGACAAAATTATTGAACAGGCACAGAATGATCATTGCCCCTGCAAAGCGCACCTCCGGGAAGGCCGTCCACACATCGCGTGCCCGGACAACGTGATTCACCCGGCGCAGGAACCTTTTATCCAATCCCAGCGATTTCTTCGCCCGGAAATAAATGAAGAAAATGCCCGCCCAGAAAACAGCCATTTCCTCAAAGCCTTCCATGACATGGGTGATCTGATAAATGGTTTTCGGCTTGGCCTTGCCGAGCGGCTCCAGCACGCCGCTGATGATCAGATCCCGGATGCCGTCGCCAAGAAAGCCCCCTGCAAAATAGGCCAGGGCAAACAGAAGGATCAGCCCGACGGTCACGATCTCGCCGGGGCTGAAGTTTTGCGCTGTCCCCTGTGATGCCGGCTTCCCATCACCCAGCAGAGACATTTTCAGGATGCGCCATATCAGCAGCAGGAGCAGCACCGCCGGCAGAATAAACAGCAGCATATCCCCGTTGCCGGCAAACTGGTTGCCGATGTGGGACAGAATGCCCTTGCCGGTGCCCTGTTCGCCGTAACGGGCAAAATTGCCCGGCGCCCCGATGAGGCCGATCGCCCCGAGGACCGCCCCTGCGGCACCCGCCGGGAGCCATGCCTGGAGAATCTTCTTTTTCCACGCATACCAGCAGATCCCGCTGGCAAGGAGCACCACCGTCACCGCCAGATTTTCCACAGACCAGCCGCCGAGAATGCCCAGCAGAAACATGGGCAGTGCCATGCCGGCTCCCCAGTGGATGCGTCCTGCAAGAAATAAATTATAGGGCAGGAGAAACAGTGCCGCAAAGAAACCCGACCAGAGATATACCGTGGAGCCGCTCTTCCATACGGCCACCTCCCCGAAATGAGGCAGGCAGATCCAGAGGAGCAGCGCCGCTGCGGCCAGAATGCCCGGCTCTGCGGTGAGCTTCGTATCCCGCGTACCATGGCAGTACAGCAGTACCACGAGCCCCGTAAAGACCGCCGCATTGGCGATGTCAAAGGGCAGCTTCCCCAGCCACAGGAACAGGTCCAGCACAAAGACCGTCACCATCCGCCCTCCGTGTGTCATATAGTGATTCCACATGGACTGGCAGACGTCGCCGAAGGACTGCACGTGCTGCGTGGTGCCCCAGATCATGGAGTAATCGAAATCATCTCCGCGGATCGGCAGCAAAATATTGAGAACCAGCATAAAAAGAAATACACCGGTCAGAATCAGTACGGTCTGTCCGTAAAAACGATTCGATTTCTGCGTCATACTGCGCCTCTTTCCGTCACGCCCGGCGGCCGCGCCGCCTGAAATAGAGTCGTTTTTATTTTGTCCGTTCTGCGGTGTATTGTCAATGTTTTATTGAATTTGGATATCTTTAACGCCATAGTAGCGGCACAGCCCGCCTTTGGTCACGCCATTGCCAAAGTCCACGAAGAAGACATGCCGGAGCGCCCGGTTTTCCGTCTCCATGGGCGGCAGCTGCAGGATCTCTCCGCTGCCCTGCCGCTCTGCCATATAGGCGATGCGCGCATTGTTTTCCTCTGTCACCTGTATGGAAATCAGGAGAGCTGCCGCAGCGAGGAAGCTGCCCACGGCGCCGCCGCCGATACGGAGGATGCGGCCGGCCGTTCCCGCCATGACCTCCTGCACGACAGGAATGCGGAGCACGGCCACGGTGCCCGCCAGAAACATGCATACGGAGCCGAACGTGGCCCGCGCCGGGAAGGTGGGCGCAGCGACCATGACAAAATTATTAAAGAAGCACAGGGCGATCATACAGCCTGCGAATCGCACCTCCGGGAAAGCCGCCCACACGTCCCTCGCCCGGACCTCCTGATTCAGCCGGCGGATGCTGCGGCTGTCCAGCCCGAGCGCCTTCTTCGCCATGGAATAGATGAGGAAGATGCCTGCCCAGAAGATGGCCATTTCCTCGAAGCCCTTCATCACATGAGACAGCCGGAAGACGGTCTTTGCCGTGTCCTGATGCAGAGGAGCCAGCACATGCGCGACCAGCAGATCCCGGATGCCGTTTCCGATAAAGCCGCCGGAAAAATAGGACACCACGAAAGCGGCCAGAAGAAGCACGCAGACAATCTGTCCGGCAGATACGCCCCGGGGACGCCATTCCCAGGAAACGCCCCGTTCCGCCAGTACATGGATCTTCAGCACACGCCATACCAGAAGCAGGAGCAGCACCGCCGGCAGCAGGTACAGGAACATTTCCCCGTTACCTGCCAGCTGATTTCCGATGTGGATGAGCAGGCCCTTCCCCGTTCCCTGCTCCCCGTAGCGCACATAGTTGCCCGGCGCCGCCAGAAGGCCGATAAATCCCAGAAACGCCCCTGCGGCTCCCGCAGGGAGCCAGAGTGAAAATGCGTGATGCTTCCACGCATACCAGGAAATCCCCGCGGTGAGCAGCACCACCGTCACCGCCAGATTTTCCACGGACCAGCCGCCGAGGATGCCCAGCAGGAACATGGGCAGCGCCATGCCGGCTCCCCAGTGGATGCGCCCTGCCAGAAACAGATTATAGGGCAGAAGGAACAGCGCCGCAAAGAAGCCCGACCAGAGATACACCGTGGAACCGCTCTTCCATACGGCTACTTCTCCGAAGTGGGGCAGACAAAGCCAGAGGAAAAAGGCGCACAGCGCCATGATCCCCGGTTCCGCGGTGATCTTTGTATCCCGGGTGCTGTGGCAATACAGCAGCACCGTCACCGCCGTAAAAACCGCCGCATTGGCGATGTCAAAGGGCAGCTTCCCCAGCCACAGGAACAGGTCCAGCACAAAGACTGTCACCATGCGGCCTCCGTGGGTCATATAGTGATTCCACAGGGACTGCCAGACGTCCCCGAAGGACTGTATGTGCTGCGCCGTCCCCCAGATCATGGAATAATCATAGTCATCCCGGTGGATCGGCATCCAGTGATTCAGCAGCAGCATAAACAAAAAAATCCCAGCCAGCAGAAATCCCGTCCTGACCGCATGGTTTTTATCTGTATTCGGCATACATTTCATACCCTTCTCCTGTATTTTCGGGCGCACACTTCGCCTTTTATGATTGTAGCAGGCCGATTTTTGAGGGAAATAAAACAATATATAAAATTTATTGAACTTTTGCCGCCACATAAAAAGCCATCCCGACAGTCTCTCCTGCCGGAACGGCCTCAGTCATTCTCGTCGTTTATTTCCTTTTCGTGGGTTTCCACGCGCCGCTCTTCGGGCACCGGCTTCAGCACATATTCCATTTTCCGCCCGTTCCACTCATCCACCAGATAAAGCGGACGGTGCTTGCTTTCATTGAATACCCGCCCCAGATACTCGCCGATGATCCCCAGCGCCAGCAGCTGCACGCCGCCGAGGCAGAGCATCACCGTCAGGAGCGTCGGATACCCCGCCACGGGATCGCCGTATATCATGGCCCGGATGAAGACGTAAAGCATATACAGGATGGCCGCAAAGGACACCAGCACGCCGAACATGGACGCCAGCCGGAGCGGCGCCGTCGTGAAGGAGGTCAGCCCCTCCAGCGCCAGATTCATGAGCGACCAGTAATTCCACGTGGTCTTGCCTGCTGCCCGCGGCTGTACATGGAAGGGGATCTCCTTCTTTTTGAACCCCACCCAGGTGAACAGTCCCTTCGTGTAGCGCTCGCTTTCCCGCATGAGCCGGAGCGCTGAAAGACAGCGCCGGTCGAGGAGGCGGAAATCCCCCACGTTCCGCTGAATCGCCGTGCGGCTGCACTTCTGGAGCAGTTTATAAAAGAAATTCGTCAGATGCCTCTTGATGAAGCCCTCGTCCTTCCGGTCCGCCCGTTTGGCGCACACATCATCATAGCCCTTCCGCCACCAGCCGATCATTTCCGGGATCATTTCCGGCGGATGCTGCAGATCCGCATCCATGATGACCGCCGCATCGCACTCCGCATAATCCATCCCGGCCAGCATGGCCGCTTCCTTGCCGAAATTCCGGGAAAAGCTGATATACGATACCTTGTAATCCTCCTCTGCGAGCCGCCGGAGAATGGGAAGCGTCCCGTCCCGGCTGCCGTCGTTGACGAACACATACCGGAATCGGCAGTCCCTGATCCCCGCCAGCACCTCCTCCGTGCGCCGGTGAAACTGCTCCAGCACCTCCTGCTCATTGTAGCAGGGCACAATAATGGCAATCGTATCCATGACTTTCTCCCTATTCCTATTGAAGATCATCCGGCTATATCCCGGAAGCTGATGACCTTCACCTGTTTTTTCTGCAAAAGCTCCCTGATATCCGTTGAAATGATCGCGTCCCGTTCTGCTTCAAAATCATGTTCCCACTGACAGGCCTTTTTCAGCGCTGCCGTATCGGCACCGGGATGCATCATCACTTCTGTGACTCCCGGCTTCAGCGTCTCAATGATATGCCGGAAATGGCCCTCATGCACAGCCTCTCCTGCTACAATCCCTGCAAAATGATCAGGCGTGCGGAATCCGCGCCGCTTCGCTTCCCGGCCGGCCAGATCCGCCAGCACCGCCAGCCCGGACCGCCCGATGAGCTGCCCGAGGCTGCCCGAATCGCCTGCAAAGAGAGGTGTACGGGGAATACGCACCGCATCGAGGTGAATCGCCTCCGCCGTATCAAGCACCACGCTGAAGATGCCCGGCAGAACGTGCATATGCTGGTGGCTGTCCACATGAGTCAGCGCCAGCCCGGTGCGTGTCACCTTTTCTGCCTGTGCCGCCAGCTCCCGCCGCACTTCCTCCATACGGACCTTACCGGAAAGGAAACGCTTCACAAAGTGGATATAGTCATCATAAAAGACGCCGTCTGCCGTCACGAGCGACGGGATCTCCGCCGGCGGCAGCACCGGATACCCATTGACCAGCGTAAAATGAATGCCCACGCCCAGCTCCGGATGGGTCTGCGCGGTATGCACCGCATCGTCAAAAGCTTTTCCGCCGGGCATCAGCGTGGCAGACCGAAGGCACCCCTGCTCTACGCACTGCGCAACCGCCTGATCGATCAGCACGTGCCGGCCGAAGTCGTCTGCATTGACCAGCAGCTGTAATTTTTTCCCTTTTGTATTCATATAGGATGTCCTGCTTATATACGACAAAATACTGCCTGTATTATAGCATAATCCCCTGCGGTCTCCGCCTGCATGAAAAAGCATCCGGTGCCTGTCTCCCGGATGCTGCTTATATTTGCCGTTGTCAATAAACTTCAGCTTAGATGCTGTTTCAAATTTTTCAACCAGCCAGCAAAAGTGTATTGCTCGACGATATCTTTATCAATGACTTTATAAGGTGAATCAATGAAAGTTTTCAAAGTTGCAATATCATCTTCCCCCCAGATAAAAATATTTTCTTTACAATAAAAATCATATTGTTTAATCGCGTTAAATGTTGTAATTAATTTCTTCCTTAGCAACAAAGCCTCTATAGCTCTCCAGGTAAGTCCGGATTGATTTTCCTGTACGACATCAAGAATTGCTCTGCTTTTTTTGTCTTGTTCAATAATCTTTTCATAAGGTACTATATGGGAAATTAAATATTTCTTTTCCTCATCATTATAAACTTTATGCCGATCATCAGGAAATATGCAAATGTGACTGGTTATCTGTAAAACATCCAATTGTTTTTTTATCGCAAGAACACGATCCAATCGATCCTTATCTTTACCAATAAAAAATACATCTACGGCAATACGATCTTGTACATCACTTTCAGAATAATTGAGTCCGGGTATAAATTGAGGGTTGTAAATAAAATTGTACTTTTGACAATCTTTAATATCAAAAGAAGTTATATTGAATTGATATCGTTTCCGATTTTTTATAAAACATTCAAATTCCTGTTGTCGTTTTGGGGTAGCATTTTTTATATAAAATAAGGAATTCCAATATTGATAGACAATCTGACAATCAGGATTTTGCTGTCGGATGTATGAAATAAATAAAAGCGGATTTCTATTGAGCTCGTTAATAATAATTAATTTATACTTTTTTATATCGATCCCTATACGCTTCATGGACCACCGAAATACCCAGTTTTCCAAATGTAGCTTTATGAGCCCACGTAGCAAATGTTTCTCTGCTCGAAAACAGTATACTAAAAAACAACCACAATCTATATTATCTTGCGCCCTCTTTAAGCGTTCTTTTTGAAGTTCATATAAGTAATTCCCCTCATTAAGAGATAAAATTTTTATCATAAACTATCCTCATCCTTTTTAATATTTTATAGTTATATCATGCAAAATAAAATTTACAACTTTCGTTTGTAGTATTCCAGATACCAGTGGAGCGCTTTGCCATACTGGCCGGTCACCCGGTATTCCCGGGCCGCCTGATGGCAGTCCTTTCTCGACTTAGGCGCGGACGGAGGAACGTCTTTCCACGGTGAATCCAGCCAGATTTTCCGATACTCTTTTACGACCGGCCAGTTTGCCGCCCAGTCGTGCCAGGGCTTTACCGAGCCTGCAAAATGCAGGATGATCTGATCATGGTAATCCTCATTCTCCGCCTTTTTGCGGAAAAGCGCCGACCGGTTCAATTTATAAATGTAGTTGTATTTCTTAGGCAGCCAGATGACCTTCCCATCCAGAATAACATTCAAAATATTCTGGTCATTGTATTTCAGGCCATGCCAGCCTTCGTAATATCCTTTATCATCGATTTTGGTCAGGCTGTCATGGGCCATGTCCACAACTTTATGGAATATATCCTGCCGGACCCACTCTGAAATATGAATCAGCATGGCTCCCGCATTGAAAAAGCCGGTCGTCCCGATCTGTCTCATCTGTTTTTTCTGCAGCCGGTCCGGTGCTACAGCCGCTATAGCCTGCCCCAGATCCATGTCTGCCAGCTTCTGCAGGCTGCCGCAGCACATAATATCCCCATCCAGATACAGAACACGGTCGGATTTTGCTTCCAGTAAATTGGCCAGTACAAACCGGTAAAAAAAGACAGCGGTTTTTTCACCGAATACCAGAGACTGAAAAGCATCATCATTCATCAGGTGGACATAAATGGGATTTCCCATCATTTCCGCCGCTTCGCACAGTCTTTTCCGATCAGTATCCGACAGTCCATTTACAAAGAGATGAAATGCCATCGGAAGATATTTATTATATTGGTATACCGACATCATCGTCAGTCCCAGATACGGGATATAATTATCCGTTCCGCTCAATGCAATACAAAACGCTTTTTTCTCCGAATGTGGTTTCCCGATTGTAATTGTTTCCTTAACCGCATTTGCTAAAATATCCATGCGCCCATCCCCGCTATTTTTATCATTTTACATGCTTTACGACTATGATATCATAGTTATTTCTTTTTGTAATCCTGTAGATATCCTGCTATAAGTAAAGGGCTGATATATATATCAGTCCCTTTACTTTAATAAATATGAAGCCTCCGGCTCATGCCCGACCGTTCTTCTGCAGTAGGTATCCACTGCGCATGATCTGGATCATACGCTTCCCTGTCACGCACTGCCTGTTCACAAAAAGCATCCACATTTTCCGGCGTCACATAAACACCAAAATCCGGCACCCACGTCATCTGATTCTGCCCGGATACAATATCCAGAATCTTATCACAAATGAAGGCACGGGGATGGGATGTTTCATACCAGAAATAATTATTGGCTGTCACATAATTAACACCACTGAAATCCCAGAACGGAGAAATTTTCACCAGTTCTTTTTTGAATTGATTCATCAATTCCATATCGTCCGATAAATAGGTCGTCATATGCTGTGGATTAAAAAATGGAATAAATTGAATCCCATTTTTATCGCATAATAATTTAATTTGTTTTATGCTGTCCAAACATCGATTAAAATTTTCTGTTCCCATATAGGGTGCATGATTGGGTATTTTAAATTTAGTATCACGTATATGCTCAACTGGATTTTCCTCTATTGAAATCTCCACATTATCCGGAACATAATATGTCCCATTCTCTGCTAATAAGACTTTCCCTTTCTGTGTTGGATTTATTAAATCCTTAATCTCAGTTTTTACTAAATCAATAGAAAAGAGCACTTCCATATAATACTTCAGATTTTTCATCTGATTTTCACTATATTCTCTTCTGTATAATTCAGCTATAAAGGGAGCTCTATCTGTAAAATAGGTGTAATCATCAATTCCCAGATAGACAGTTTTTACTCTTGCTCCATGATGAAGCAATATCGTCAATTGCTCTAAACAATCCTGAGGAAATCCCATAGAATCACTAATATTATATGTTTTTTGTCCTGTAATCAGAGTATCCATCTTCATAACACGGCTACTTCCCCATAAATAGGAGTCATACTTATTGTAATTACCATTTGTGAGCAAATATTTTGTTTTTACAAACCGACCATTCAAAGTCTCAATTTCTTCTTTATTTTCCCCTCTAAACACTCCAAAATAATCTATGTAATAATTAAATAAAGCAATTGATGCACTAATTCCTATAATAAAAGAAGCAAAAACATAAAAGAAATTCTTCTCTTTCATTGACCCCTCCATTAAAATTGGAAATACAAAAATTCACTTCCCTGTCCTAATTTACTTAAGCAGTATACAAATATTACAATTAAGCAGAATATCCATCTTTTATTTGGATGGAAATAATGCCCAATCAAAGACTTTACATTCGGCATTTTAATACAAGCAAGCATCGCAGCTGCTATGAACATCATATTTTCACGAGTAAATATATGTAATAACGGTCCGGAACTCGTATTACCGATCATAGCAGACAATATGGTAAAAGCCGTTCCAAAATCATCTGCCCGGAAAAATACCCAGGCGATATTAACTGCCATAAATGTCACCAGCCATCCTACCGGCTTCGGCAGACTCCGTCCTGCCTTTCTCCATATATGATTGATGCAAATATATAACCCGTGCAGTCCGCCCCAAAAAATGAAGGTCCAGCCGGCTCCGTGCCACAGCCCTGCCAGCAGCATGGTGATCATAATATTCCGCAGATGATGTCCCGTCCTGTTTCCTCCCAGCGGAATATACAGATAATCTTTCAGAAAAGCGGACAGCGTCATGTGCCACCGGCGCCAGAATTCTATGATGCTTGTCGACTGATAGGGAGAGTTAAAATTCAATGGCAGTTGAAAATTCAGCATCAATCCAAGCCCGATCGCCATTTCCGAATATCCGGAAAAATCAAAATACAACTGGAGGGTATAGGCAAAGGAAGCAAACCACGCATCCACCATGCTCAGCTGATCTGCATGACTAAATGCCTCCGCTACATATTTCGACAAATGGTCGGCGATCAGTACTTTTTTCGCCAGCCCCAGCGTGAACCATGCGATACCGCGATTCATATTTTCATAGTTGAGCCGATAATTTTTCTCGTCCATGAACTGAGGGATCATGTCCTTATGATACAGAATAGGCCCCGCAATGAGATGAGGAAAGATCGTCACAAAAAGGAAATAACCGCTTTTACTATATCCTTTAACTTCTCCCCGATAGGAATCTACCAGACAGGCGATCTGCGTAAAGGTAAAGAAAGAGATGCCCAAAGGCAGTACGATCTGCGGCACGGCAAATCCGGTCTGAAAGAGACTGTTGACCGTTTCCACTGCAAAGGCCGTGTACTTGAAATATCCTAAAAGGCCCAGATCAAACAGGATACCGGTAATAAGCCAGGCTTTTCTTGTACGCCCCTCACTTTGCAGGATGCGTCCGGCCAGCATATAGTTCACAAGAATGGAAGCGAGAAGAATCGGCAGGTTCCTCACATCCCACCAGGAATAGAAAAAGAGCGATGCCAGGATCAGAACACACCGGGCGCACTGGCTGCCGAATTTCTTTGCGGACAGATAGTACAGGATCAGCGTGATCGGCAGAAATCCGATGATAAACACATAGGAATTAAAAAGCATGACAAACCTCCGAAAAAATACTAAGGTCATTATGCGCTTCTCCGTTTTATTCTGTCAATGTAACGGGACGCTTAACAGCGGTTAAACTCTGCTTTTTTCATAGGTTTCCGGCGGGGGCTGTGATATGATGTAGGAAATATCTGGAAAGGATGAGATACCATGCATTGGACTGAAAGATTATTTTTGACGGCGGCGCTGACCGCCTCCTGTCTGGCCGGAGTCCCGGCGGTTTCGGCGGCTGATGCGGCGCCGGCGCCCGCGGCGGAATCGGTGCAGCAGCAGAGTGCACAGCAGCTGGCGGACGCGGAGACGATGGCGCTCCTGTGGATGCGGACGGCCGCAGAGTACCGGGCGCTGTGCTATCAGGGCTACAATGCGGCCATGATGGAGATCGACCGGGCGCTGGCGGAGCCCCCCGCTGACGGCAAGCCGCTGGCGATCGTGCTGGACTGCGACGAGACGGTGGTGGATAATACGCCTGCGCTTGCCAGAGCGGCGGTGGACGGAAACGGCTGCTACACCTCTCTCTGGTGGCGGGACTGGATCGTGAACGGCAAAGCCTACACCATGCCTGGCGCGGCGGATTTCCTGAACGAGGTACACCGGAAGGGCGTGGAGATCTTCTACGTGACGAACCGGCTGGAATCGACAAGCTATGATTCCTCGGAACGCAATCTCCGGGCACTGGGATTCCCCACGGTGGACCGGGAGCACCTGCTGCTCGCCGTCGATACGGGCAATAAGCAGGGCCGCTTCGACAAGGTGGCGGAGACCCATCATGTGATCCTCTACATGGGCGACAATGCAGGCGACCTGCCCATCGGCACCTACGGCAAGGGCCGGGTGGAACGGAACGCCATCATTGACGCCAACAAAGATGCCTTCGGCACGAAATACATCGTATTCCCGAATCCGGCCTACGGTGCCTGGGTGAGCGCGCTGGCGCAGAATTATCTCGGCCTGACGCCGGAGGAACGGGACGCGGCGAACCGCGCTCTGCTCCTCATGCAGGCCCGGCCGTGATGCGGCAGGAACATACGGCCTGCCCCGTTTCCACCGGCGAACGGTGCGAGCTCCCCATTGATGATCTGGGAATCCACGGCGAAGGCATCGGGAAATACGAAGGCTTCACCCTTTTCGTCCCCGGCGCGCTGCCGGGAGAGACCGTCCGCGCTGCGGTGACCACCGTCAAAAAATCCTATGCCATAGGCCGGCTGGAGGCCATCCTCACCCCTTCTGAATACCGGACCTCTCCGACCTGCCCGGTCTATGCGGACTGCGGCGGCTGCCAGATCTCCCACCTCACCTATGAGGGCCAGCTCCGGGCCAAATGGCAGCGCGCCGCCGGCGCGGTCTCGAAAATCGGGGGCTATCCCACGGACATCGTCCGTCCGGTCCTCGCCGCCCCGCATCCCTTCGGCTACCGGAATAAAATGGCCGTTCCCGCCGGTCTCGTTCACGGCCGGGCGCGCCTCGGCTACTACCGTCAGGGCAGCCACGCCATCATCCCCACCCTGTCCTGCGCCATCCAGCAGGAGGCCAATAACCGCCTCCTCCTCTTCGCAGAGACCTTCATGAATCAGCACGGCATCCGCCCCTACGACGAAAAGACCCGCAAGGGCTGCGTGCGCCACATCATGGGCCGCGTGGGCGACGACGGAAAGCTCATGGCCGTCATCGTCACCGCCACGGCGGAGCTCCCCTGCGAGCGGGAATGGATCCAGGAAATGCGGGAGGCCCTGCCGGAGATGATCTCCCTCTACCACAATGTGCAGAGCCGGCCGGGCAACGTTATCCTCGGCCCGAAGATCCGCTGCCTCTGGGGCGACAAAACGCTGCCCTGCTCCCTGTGCGGCCTCCGCTTCGAGGTCTCGCCCTATTCCTTCTTTCAGGTCAATCCCGAACAGGCGGAAGTGCTCTACCGCACGGCCCTCGATTTTGCGGAGCTCACCGGGGAAGAAACGGTCATCGATGCCTACTGCGGCACCGGCACCATTTCCCTCTGCCTCGCCCGGAAGGCCCGGCGCGTCATCGGCATCGAGATCGTCCCCGACGCCATCCGCGATGCGAAGAAAAATGCAAAGGCTAACGGCATCGGCCATGCAGAATTTTACGCCGCCGACGCGGGAAAGCTCATGCCGAAGCTCTACGAGGAGGGGCTCACGCCGGATGTCATCGTGTGCGACCCGGTCCGCGCCGGATGCAGTGAAGACGTGCTCCGCGCCGCTGCGGGCATGAAGCCCCGGCGCATCGTGTACGTCTCGTGCAATCCCGCCACCTTCGCCCGGGACGCAGCCCGGCTCCGTCCCCTCGGCTATACTCTCGTCAAGGTCCAGCCGGTGGATATGTTCCCCCAGACGACCCACGTAGAGCTGGTCTCGCTCCTCGTGCAGAATGAGGATCTCCTGTAAAATAAAAAAGCACCTGCTGCGGCGGGTGTTTTTCTTTGCCTGTTTTCAGGGAAAGAGAAATTGACAGTGCAAACAATGTTTCAATCCTCTCCTGCATTTAGCTTCTGTCTATTCTGAGCAGGATAGATGCAGATTGATCTAATTGAAATTAGATTCATTTAATCAAATTAGATCAAATAAAGTTGAATTTAGTTGAATTAACTTAAATCTTTCAAATCAAATATTTAATTTGACAAAATTCAGCTAAATAAGATAGAGTAAAGTTGAAAAAGAACAAAATCATTTATCAGTTATTAACTTATGGGAGGATATTATGCTTCCTGAAGAACTCATTGAATTAGCCCGTCAGGTCATGGAACAAAAGGCGGAAACGCAGACCCTTGAAGTAAAAAGTGCACATCAGGGATGTCCCAAGCGTTTATATGATACTTTGTCCAGTTTTTCAAATCAGGACAACGGCGGCATTATCCTTTTTGGACTGGATGAAAAACAGGATTTTAAGCCGGTCGGTGTATACGACCTGCACGACCTTCAGCAGCAGGTTGCTGAACAATGCAAAGGAATGACCCCTTTCGTCCGCGCCATATTTACCACAGCATACATAGATGATGTGCCCATCTGCTCTGCTGAGATCCCCGGACTCAATCTCGCCGACCGTCCCTGTTATTATTCCGGGAGTGGCATTCAAAAAGGTTCCTATATTCGGGTGGGTGATGCCGACGAGCCCATGACGCCTTATGAAATATATACGTATGAAGTGTTCCGCCGCCATCTTCATGATGACGAACGCATCATAAACAGAGCCGACCTAAATGCACTGAATATGGAACAGGTCGACGCATATATTTACAAAAAGCAAAAGGACCGTCCCGGATTTGCGCAGCAGGACATAGACGAAAAACGAAAAACACTGGCCATTGTTAATGCTGATGGAAAATCAACACTTGCTGCATTATTAAATTTCGGAATCTATCCGCAGGCGTATCTTCCACAGCTTGGCATCACTGCCGTTGTTGTTCCCGGTACAGAAATCGGTGACACCGATCAGGAAGAATCCCGTTTTTTGGATAATAAGCGGATCGAAGGCACAATTATGGAGCTACTGGAAGGTGCGCTTGCTTTTTGCCGGCGAAATATGAAAACACGCACGATCATTGATCCGGAAACCGGAGAGCGGCGCGATCAAACAGAATACCCCCTTACTGCCATTCGTGAAGCAATTTTAAATGCCATTATTCACCGGGATTACAGTCTTTACACAGAAGGTACCCCGATTCAGATCAATTTCTTTTCCAATCGACTGGAAATTCACAGCCCGGGTACGCTTTATGGCCCCATCACGGTCGAACAGCTTGGAAAAGTTCGTCCGGATTTTCGCAATCCAACATTGGCTGTAATGGCAGAGTCCCAGATTCAGGTGGAAAACCGCTATTCCGGAATCCCTACCATGCGCCGGGAAATGGCACGCTGCGGACTTCCCGCCCCTCAATTTTATAATGGACGCAATGAATTTATCGTCACCTTCTATAATGAACCGGAGGAAAAAAAGGCGGTCTCCCCCAATACAATAACCACGGACATTAAAAATCCGGAAAGCCTTCTTGCATTCTGCCAGACCCCTCGTTCCCGTACGGAAATTGCACAGTTCCTAGGTATTCGCACGGTCGCATATGCCATGAGCACCTATGTGACGCCCATGATCAAAGCGGGAAAACTGAAACTGCTCTTCCCGGAAACGCCGAGAAGCCGCCGCCAGAAATATTATTCCGATCGTTAAAATTTAGAAAAAAGAAAACCTGTCAGACTTCTTGTCTGACAGGTTTCTTTTATTTCCTTATCTTATTCTCCCATTTCGGTGAGGACTCTGGCGCATCTTGCACAGACGTGCGGATGGGCCGGGTCGGAGCCGACGGTGGGATCGTGCTTCCAGCAGCGTTCGCATTTTTCGCGGGTGGACGGGGTGACGGCGACTTTCACGTCTCCTTCCTCGGAAGCCTGCGCGCCTTCGGGAACGCCTTCGGTGCCCTTCACGAGGGTGACGGTGCTGACGATGCAGAAGTCAGCGAGGAAGTCCTTCATTTCCTCGAGAGCTTCATAGCTGTCGCCGTCGGCGTAGACGGTGACGTCTGCATCGAGAGCGTGGCCGATTTCCTTGGCTACGCGGGCATTTTCCAGCGCCTTGGTGATGACGCTGCGCAGAGCGAGGCGGCGTTCCCATTTCTTTTCCAGCGCTTCGTCGAGGTACTGCGGCTTTTCAGCAGGCCAGTCGGCGAGATGAACGCTTTCTTCCATATCCGGGGTCTTGGGCATGACCTGCCATACTTCTTCGGCGGTGAAGGAGATGACCGGCGCCATGATGCGCACGAGGGTGGTGAGGATCTCGTACATGGCGGTCTGCGCACTCCGACGGAGGCGGGAGTCAGCGGTCTCGGTATAGAGACGGTCTTTCAGGACGTCCAGATAGATGGAGGAGAGGTCCACGGTGCAGAAATTGTGTACTGCATGATACATCACGTGGAACTGGTATTCTTCCATGGCGGCGGTGACTTCGTTGCGCACCCGTTCCATGCGGAGCAGCGCCCAGCGGTCGAATTCTTCCATCTGGTCATAGGGGACAGCGTCGGTGGCCGGGTTGAAATCGGAGAGATTGCCCAGGAGATACCGGAAGGTGTTGCGGATCTTGCGGTATACGTCGCTCATGCCCTTGATGATCTTGTTGCCCAGACGGACGTCGCCCTGATAGTCCACGCTGGAGATCCACAGACGGAGCACGTCGGCGCCGTACTTGTCGATGATCTCCTGCGGAGCGACCACGTTGCCCACAGACTTGGACATCTTGCGGCCTTCTTCATCCATGGTGAAGCCGTGAGTGAGGACGGACTTGTAGGGAGCGCAGCCGTTGACGGCGACGCTGGTGAGGAGGGAGCTGTGGAACCAGCCGCGGTGCTGATCGGCCCCTTCGAGGTACATTTCGCAGGGATAGTCCATGCCTTCGCGCTGACGGAGAACGCCGTTCCAGGTGGAGCCGGAGTCGAACCACACGTCCATGATGTCCTTTTCCTTGTGGAAATGGGTGCCGCCGCAGAAGGGGCACTTGTAGCCTTCGGGCAGGAGCTCTTCCGTGGTGTGGGCCCACCATGCGTCGGTGCCTTCCTTTTCGACGATGTCCATGACGTGCTTCACGGTGTCTTCATTGATGATGTATTTGCCGCAGTCGTCGCAGTAGAAGGCCGGGATCGGCACGCCCCAGGAACGCTGACGGGAAATGCACCAGTCCTGACGGTCGCGGATCATGTTGTACAGACGGTCATGGCCCCATGCCGGATAGAACGTGGTGGCATCCACCGCAGCGAGCGCGTCCTTGCGGTAGGAATTGATGGAAGCGAACCACTGGTCCGTCGCACGGTAGATGATCGGGTTCTTGCAGCGCCAGCAGTGGGCGTACTGATGGTGGATATTCTTCTTGCCGAGGAGCATCCCTGCATGAGCGAGCTTCACGATCTCCTTCACTTCCGCATCCCATACGGAGAGGCCCGTGAGATCCGGATCGCACGCTTCGTCGGTCATATTTCCCTTCGCATCGACCGGGCAGAGCGCATCCAGATCGAGCTTGCCTTCGTTGTTGTATTTCTGCACCACTTCGAAGTCGTCCACGCCGTGTCCCGGAGCGGTATGAACGCAGCCGGTGCCGGCATCGAGGGTGACGTGGTTGCCTTCCAGCACATAGGACGGACGGTCGATGAGCGGATGATGGAACGTGGCCAGTTCCCATTCCGCGCCGAGCATTTCACGGCCGGTGAATTCCCAGTGTTCCACCTTGCATTCCTCGAGAGCCTTCGGAGCAAGCTCCTTGTTCATGAGGTAGTATTCATCCGCGTCGAGGTTGTGCACCCATACATAGGTGAATTTCGGGTTCACACAGATGGCAAGGTTTGCCGGGATGGTCCACGGCGTCGTGGTCCAGATGACGGCGAAGAGCTTCTTTTCATCCACGCCGTCCGGGCCGAGGCCCTTGATGTCCATGGCCGGGAATTTCACGTAGATGGAGGGAGACTTGCGGTCCTTATATTCGATCTCTGCTTCTGCCAGTGCGGTCTCGCAGTGCGGGCACCAGTATACGGCCTTCTTGCCCTTGTAGATGTAGCCCTTGTCGGCCATCTTGCCGAATACTTCCAGCTCGTGCGCTTCCAGCTTCGGGTCGTAGGTCACGTAGGGATGATCCCAGTCGCCGATGACGCCGAGGCGGATGAAGTCCGTTTTCTGGATCGCGATCCATTTCTTCGCATAGGCCAGGCATTTCCGGCGCAGTTCCAGCGGAGTCATGGTGGCCCGGTCCTCTCCGGAATCCTTCAGTACGGCGTATTCGATGGGCAGGCCGTGCGTATCCCAGCCGGGGACGTAATTGGTGTAGAAGCCGCGCATGGCCTTGTATTTCACGATGATATCCTTGATGGTCTTGTTCATCGCATGGCCGATGTGGATCTTGCCGTTTGCATAAGGCGGGCCGTCGTGGAGCACAAATTTCGGCGCGCCGTCACGCTTCGCCAGACGCTTGTGATAGAGATCCATATCCTGCCAGAATTTGATAAATTCCGGTTCCTTTTTCGGCAGATTGCCGCGCATCGGAAAATCCGTCTGCGGCAGATGCAGAGTCTTGCTGTAATCCATTCTTTCCTCCTGCAAAAAAAAATCCCGCCCCCGGCAAGGGGCGAGAAACAATTCCCGTGGTACCACCCTCATGACCTGTGCGGCCACTTGGTACAGATAACGGTGTCCCGGCGGAGCTTTTCTTCTCCGCAGCTCCGGAGTGATCCGTCTGCTCCTGCACTGCCCCTTTCCACCGGCCGGGGCTCTCTGTCAGTACGATACGGTGCAGACCGTCTCCTTCAATGCTTTACGTAATACAAAATAATCTTACCCTCTTCCTCCCCATCCGTCAAGCCAATATTCCCCGGAAATCCGGGCTTTTTCCCCTTTCCGCCTCTCTTTTGGGGCGATGGACTATAATGGAAACAGAAGGAAACAGCAAAGGAGGAATCTCTCATGGAAAAAGAACTGATGGACTATGTAAAGGAAAAGACGGCGGACCTGCTCGCCGCCCCCATGTGCTGCAAGGAGCTCCGCGCCGCTGCCGAAGCCTGGCTCGCCGCGCTCGGCACCGATGAAGAATCCGCCGCCACGAAAGCCTACGTGGCCGAGCTGGAAGCGGACATCATGCCCGTGGACGGCCTCATCGCCTTCACCGAATCCGACGCGGGACGGGCCCTCTTCGGAGAAGAACGGGCCGCCGCCATGGCCGCTCACGGCCACGCCCTGAAGGACGCAGGCCGCCTGTACTGCGACTGCCCCGCCTGCACGGCGGCTGCCGCCATTCTGGAAAAGAAAGCACAGCTCCTCTGAGAAGGAGAAAAGAAGCCGTGGCGGTCCGGCTTTTTTGCTGCCCGCCGGACCGCCACGGCCGCGCAGGAAAGCCCGCGCCCCGCGGTTTGACGGCGTTCATCCGCCATGATACGATAATCAGAAATTGACATCCGACAGCCGGCGCTGCGCCCGCTGTCCCCATCCGCGAGCGGAGCCGCTGCGCTTCGTTTTCGGATGCTTTTTTATGACTGCCATCCGGAGGTGCCGATGCTCACCATCGCCATCATGCTGCTGGGCGTCCTCATCGGACGCTTCGTCCCCGCATCCTGCAAAAAAGCCAATGAAAAATTCCAGCTCTGCGCCACGCTCCTGCTCATCTTTTCCATGGGCATCAGCCTCGGCGCGCGGGACAGCTTCTTCGCCGAGCTGGGCCGCATCGGCGGACAGAGCTTCCTCTTCTGCCTCGTCCCCACCATCGGCTCCATCGCCGCGGTCTACCCGCTCACGGTGCGCTTCATGGACGGCGGACGGACGGAAACGTCGGCAGATGACCCCGGCCGCCCCGCGCCAAAAACGAAGGACCCCATGGTCTTTCTCGCCCTCGGCGCCCTCCTCGGCGGCATCGCCTGCGGCGCGTACCCCCAGACCGCCCGGCTCCTCGCGCCACTCTCCGATCATTCCGAAGCGCTGCTCTATCTCCTCATGGCCTCCGTGGGCCTCAGCGTGGGCCAGCGCCGGGGTCTCCTCGCCATCATCCGCCACTACCACGTGAAGATCCTCGTCATCCCCGCTGGCATCATCGCCGGCTCCCTGCTGGGCGGCCTGCTCTGCGCCTTCCTCGTGGACTGGCCCGTGAATGAAGCCCTCTCCGTCGCCGGCGGCCTCGGCTGGTACAGTCTCGCCGGCGTGGCCATCACCCAGCTCGCCGGCCCCGAGCTGGGAAGCATCGCCTTCCTCGCCAGCCTCATGCGGGAGATCCTGGCGTTCTTCCTCATCGGCATCACCGCCCGCCGGGCCAATGCGTACACCGCCATCGCCCCCGCCGCCGCCACCAGCGAGGATACCACCCTCCCCATGCTCATCCGCTACACCAATGAAGAGACCGTGGTCTTCGCCGTAGTAAACGGCATCCTCTGCTCCGCCGTCGTCCCCGTCATCATCGCCCTCTGCTACTGACCCTTCCGGGATGAACGGCGAAAGGCCGCTGCCCGTCCATGGATACAATAAAAAGGAGAAAGCTTTTACAGGCTTTCTCCTTTTTTGACGGCTGTATTTTCTGTCCCGTCAGCCCGCTGCCCGCACGCGGCGCAGGTCGCAGAAGCCACCGCAGGCACCGCGGCCGCCGTCACGCCCCTGCCCTTCTACAGATGACCACGGGACAGCAGCGCTCCTGGCTCTGCCATGTATACCGGACCGCCCGTCTCACACACTCTCCCGCCATGACCGTGAAAAATCAGCCCGTCCGCTCCACCTCTGGACACTCTAACGGCTCCGCTCACTCGTAGAGTATCATAGTGTATTTTTATAGCTTATTTTGTACTGTTCAAAGAGAAAACGGCATGCTAAAATGAATCGCTAACTATTTATTACATTTATGTATCAGGAGTGTATAGTATGAAACGAAAAAAACTCAAAGCTAAACTGCCTCTCAGCTTATTGATAGCGTGCTTAGTTACCAGTACTGCCAATGCATTGAGCCCTAATATTGACCTTGATAAGTCAGGAGAAAATACAGATTTATCATTAACGGAAGAAATTGGATATGCAGGTATCATTAAACTGGACCCCAATCATAAATTAACCATTGAATCCAACGGAAACGGCATTTATTCCGGCTGGAATAAAGATGCAAAATTTGACATTATTGCGGATGATATAGAAATTATCACTCATTCCGGTAATGGCATTTATATGTCTTTAGAAAATGAAGGAAATGGAATCCTGACCATCGGGGAAGAGGCGGAAACAGGTAGAAAAATAAACAACCTTACCATCAATTCTCATGGCCAGGGCATTGATAATAAAAATGGCAGCGTCACCATATACGGCTCTGATGAAAGTAAAATTTCCATTCACTCAGATGGATATAAAGGGGACTACAATGAAGATCAGTCCGCCGTCAATACCGGCCGACTTAAAGACGAATACTATCCAGCTAAAACAGGAAGTACCTTTATCGAAGGCGGCACCATCGAGTTATCATCGGATGGCGGCAGCGGCACCCTCACCCGGACTGAAGACAGCAGTACGACCATTATCGCTCATAACAGTATTTCCATATCATCTAATCACCTGCATCCGGAGAACAGCAATCCGGACAACGGCATCTATGTCTACAAAAAGATAGAAAACGCCGGCATCAATAATATAGCCGGTACTACCACTGTCGAGGCCAAAAACGACATCTCCATCACGTCCAGCCAATACGGCATACTCGCCCAGAGCGGCACGGTCGATGTGAAGTCCACGGCCGGCAGCAACATTATAAGAGCTTTCACAGCCATAACTCCTGAAGGTGACTCTGCAGCAGCAGAAGAAACAGCGGAAGAAGAAGCAGCAGAAACAGAAAAACGGGACGCAGTGGCAGTCTATGCAAAGGATAATGCAGTAATCAATCTCACCGCAGGAACAGATGGTGTAAATTATATCGCAACGGAAATTGCAAAAAAGGATTCAACCGCCAATGAACGTACCATTTGGGCGCAGCGGGGCGGAAAAATCAATATTAAGGGACAGACTTTCATTATAGCAAGCAACGCCAATACCTATACGGAAGACGCCATTGAAGGAGAGGAGCAGGTGAAAGGCAATGCCGTAGGCATTGCCTTTCACTGCCGGCAGTGAACAAATTCCTGACGCCGGAAAAAATGACAAGGGCGAGATCATTGGTATAGACGATACATTACGCAGTCATGTAACCGTTGAATATAATAATGCCAATGATAGCCCCCTGAACAGCTTCATTTCCGGCGATATCGTATCCGGATATGGCGGACTTATCGATATACAAGATGCTGATAACAGCGGGCTTGATCTGATGGGGAATGCACTGGCAGCCAATGGCGGCAAGCTGAACCTCGATCTTGGAAACGGCGGTACCTGGCTCGGCCGTGCTGACGATTATGGCGACGCCGGCGTTATAAACGACAATGAGGGCAACGCCGGAGGTGTGACGAATGATCACGTCACATTCTTCGACCCGGCATTCAGCAATGAAATCATACAGGGCGGTCAGGTCAATCTGACCATGGGCGAAGGCTCCCGATGGAATATCAACGGACAAAGCTGGATCACATCCATTGAAACCCCGACCGGCGACCTGACTACAGGCACCCCGGTCATCGATCTGGTAAACGCCAATACGGATAGAACAACCACGGCGCATGCACTGACCGTATATGAATTGACCGGTAATGCGATATTCAATATGAGCCTGGACGGCGATCGGGATGTCAGCGACATGCTGTACATCAAAAAGGCGGACGGCGAATATGTGATTAATGTAGTAGACTCCGTCAGTGTAGCTGACATGTATCAGGATGACTTCAAGGGTCTGCGCTTTGCCACGATCGGCGATGGCTCTGATGTATCCTTCCGCGCCGTTACTTATGATCAGGGCATCAACAATATCGAATATCTCATAGACACCGATTCATATGATACAAGCACAGAAAACGATGCCTATAACAGCACGGAAGGCAAGGGAGAGATGGATACCGAAAAGCCCGGCAGCGACAGAGTGAACGAATTCTTTGAAAGCACCGGCACGCCAGATGATCCGCTGGGAACCGATACTGATACCGATGCCATCATGACACTTGACGCCGAAACGGAAGGCACACCGGGAACAGACGGTCAGGTACATGGGACAACCAATTTTAAACTGGTCGGTATAAAAAACAGCGAACTCTCCGACGGCGGCAAGACCGTGGTGAATATGTCCAGAGTCAACTACAGCAACGCCGTATATATGGACCGACTGAACAAGCGCCTCGGCGAAGCCCGCTATATCAATGAGGAAGAGGATCAGGGCATGTGGGTGCGTGTACGCCATGACCGCATCGGCAAGGATGACGCATTCCGCCTCATGAATACCATGTACGAGCTCGGCTATGATAAGAAGCAGGAGTCCGACAGCGGGGAAAGACGCTTCGGCGCGGCGATCGACTACATGGACGGCAGCAGCTCCTACACCAGCGTCAGCGGCAGCGGCGACATCAGCCGCAAGGGGATCTGGCTGTATGACACCTGGCTGGGGCATAAGGGCCATTACCGCGATTTCGTCGCCAAATGGGGCCATCTGTCCAATGATTTCACGCTCTACAGAGGCGGCGACAAGATCACCGGTGACTACTGCAACAATGTATATTCCCTCAGCGCCGAATACGGCCGCAAAAAGGATCTGGGGCACGACTGGTATTTCGAACCGCAGGCTCAGCTGCAGTACGCCAGAGTAACGGGCGCTGACTATACCACCAGTCAGGGCACCCGCGTCGATCTGGATGCCATCGACAGCCTCATCGCCCGTGCCGGCTTCCGTCTGGGCAGAGACCTCGACGAACGGAGCACCGTATATTTCAAGGCGGATCTGCTCCATGAATTCCTGGGCAACCAGAATATCTACGCCGCCGACGGCACCGGTACGATGAACGTCACCTACGACAATGAAGGCACGTGGTTCGATGTGGGCCTTGGCTTCTCCAAGGCGCTGAGCGAGACCAGCTATGTATATCTGGATGTGGAGACCTCTCTGGGCAATGATTTTGAGGACACATACCAGATCAATGCCGGCCTGCAGTGGAGCTTCAGCTGACAGACCGCACCGGAAGGAGCTACCTATGAAACACATTCTTTTCGTCTGCCACGGCAATATCTGCCGGTCTCCCATGGCGGAATTCATCATGAAGGATCTCGTGGACCGGGCCGGGCTGGCGGCACAGTTTGCGATTTCCTCCGCGGCGGCCACCACGGAGGAGATCGGCCATGATATGTATCCGCCGGCGAAGCGGAAGCTCCGCGAGAAGGGCGTCCCCTTCACGGCCCGGGCGGCGCGGCTCATCACGGCGGCGGACTACGCGGCGTCGGATGTGATCGTCGCCATGGACCGGGAAAATCTGCGGCGGCTCTCCCGCCTCCTCGGCCCTGACCGGGACGGCAAGATCCACCTCGCCATGGAGTACGCCGGCGAGCACCGCGAGGTGTCCGACCCGTGGTACACCGGTGATTTCGAGCAGACTTATCAGGACCTCCTCCGCGCCTGCACCGGCCTCCTGGCGTATTGTACGGGCCGCCCGATTCCATAAAATAAAACCATGCGTTTCCCGAAAGCGCCAAAGCGCCCGAAGGGAAACGCATGGTTTTTTTCAATCAGCCCACATAGCCCAGCCAGTGCCAGTATGTGAGGGAAAAGACGCCCAGCAGGACGAGCGCGGCGATCGTCATGGGGATGCCTGTCTTGAGGAAATCCTCGGAGGTGACGTAGCCTGTGCTGTAGGCGATCATATTCTGCGGGGCGTTCACCGGGAGAATATAGCCGAAGCAGATGGTGTACTGGAGGATCATGGTCATGCCGAGGACATGAATGCCCGGGCCTTCCACGCTCTGCAGGACGGCGATAACGATGGGGATCATGGCCGCGGCAAGCCCGGTGGCGCTGGCGAAGCCCAGATGGATCACCGTGAGGAAGACCGCCATGATCATGAGGATCATCACGGGCGTCATGGTCTCCATGCCGGCTGCGGCCACAAAGTAATGGGCGAGCCACACCGCGGCCTGGCTCTTGAGAAGCGCGCTCCCGAGGCTGATGCCCACGCCGAAGAGGGCGACGGTGCCCCAGTTGATATGCGGCACGGCCTGCTGCCAGGTCATGACGCCCCACCGGGGCAGCATGAGGAGCATGATGCCCGCGAGCGTGACGGTGGTGGTGTCGAAAGGATGCAGTTTTTTCTCCGTCACCCAGAAGAAGAGAAGCAGCGCCGACACGAGGAGGAGTTTCTTTTCCGGCAGGCTCACCGGCCCCATTTCATCCCGCATGCGCTGGATGGCTTCTTTCCCGCCGGGCATTTCCTTCACTTCGGGCGACATGGCCTTGATGAGGATGAAGTAGAGCACCACCGAGAGGACCACCGCATAGGGCGCGGCGGCGATAAACCATTCCAGCCAGCTGATGTCCTTGCCGAGGACCTGCTGGATGAATCCCACGGCGACCACATTCTGCGCGGCGGCGGTCTTGATGCTGATATTCCACAGGCTGTCCGCCTGCGCCACGGCCATCATGAGCGCGCCCGCGAAGGTGCTGCCCACCTTGAGGCCGAACGCGCGGATGATGCCCGCCACGATGGGCACCATGCAGGATACGCGCGCCGTGGTGGACGGCACGAAGAAGGAGAGCAGAAAGCCCACGAAGATGACGCCGATGATGAGGCGGTTCGACTGGACGCCGATGCGGGACATGACGAGAAGGGCGATGCGCTTGTCCAGCCCGGTGATCATCATGGCGGCGGAGAGGAACATGGCCCCCGCCACGAGGGCCCAGGCGGACGTGGAGAATCCCGCGAGCGCCAGGGAGAGCGCCTTACCCGTGCCGAGCAGCTGTTCCGGATGCGCCGGATCGGGCGCCATGCCGAGCAGAAAAGCCATGAGCGAGATGATGACAAATGCGCTCACCGGATAGGACACGCCCTCGGTCATCCAGATGATGACCGCGAAGGCGAGGATGCCGATGAGTCGGTGCCCCTGCGAGGGCAGGTCGGGCGGCGTGGGCAGACAGCACACCGCCGCCAGGGCGAGTACGGCGAGAAGGAGGCCGTACCGTTTGCACCAGCTTTCTTTTTCCATAAAAATCCCCCTTTCAGAAACAAAAACGCCCCGGCACCTTTTCAGGCACCGGGGCATCTTTGCTCTGTAAATATTTTCTTTAGTATAAAAAATTTCCGGAAAATGTCAAGCCGAAAATTTTTTCTTTTCACAAAAAGGATTTCCGGGCAATGAAAAAGGACAGGCGGCCGCCTGTCCTTTTCCTGTTTCGTGGATGTGTCCGCAGCCATCTTACATCTGTATCGTACCGCACCCCGGGACGTCTGCCGGTCACTTCCGGAGCGCCGCGAAGTAGTCCTCCAGCAGGCCGGGCAGCTGCCCATTCGCGGCGAGTCCCGGCGCAAGGGAGATGAAGCGCAGGCTGTAGTCCTCGTCGGAGAGGGGCGGCACCTCCCGGGGAAAGACCGCCCAGACCTCCTTCACGGGGCGGCTGTTCCGGAGGGAGTCGTGCTCGTCCATATCCCGGTAGAATTTCGTATTCATGTCCCGGTAGGCGTTGAACTGGATGCGGAGCTCCGTGCTGTTTGCCCCGTCGTTCCACAGGCGATAGATGTCGCGGTATTTGAAATCCGCCACCAGCGAGCCGCCGTACAGCCCCTGCCGGTAGTAGTCGATGCGCATATCCGGCCGGCGGTGGGCGTGGTTCGTATAGAGCGGCGCGGTCCGGCGGTCGGTGTCGGACGCCGTGCCCGGCACGACGGCGTCATAGGCGAGGCGGAGCACCTCGTCCCCGCGGGTCATGGTGATGACTGTGCCCGATTCGAGGCTTTCCAGCGTGTACTGTCCCTTTTCCTCGGTGACAGCAGGGCCGCTCTTCATCTGCCAGCCCCCGGCGGACAGGGCCTTCACGAAGGTGAGGAAGCACCACAGCTCGTAAAGCTTGTCCGTCCGTTTCCACTGGAAGCGGTAGAAGGAGGACACGGCCAGACTGGACTCCGGCCGCTGGAGATGGCGGTGGAGCCGGTAGAGCACGGAGTAGCGGGGATCGCGGAACACGGTGGTGTCCGGCACGAGGGGATAGACCGCCTCCGCCTCGGCGAACCACGGGGCGCGCCGCGCTTCCCGGATGGCGTTCCGCAGCTGCTGCGCCCGGAGGCGGTAGCCGGCGAACCGTTCCAGCGCCTCGGCGCGCATTTTATACTGGTAGTCCTTTTTATACCGGCGGAATTCCTCCTGCTCGCTCCCCACGCGGGCGGCATTCTCGTCGATGCGGTCGATGAATTCCCGCAGGCTCTGGTCGAGGCTGAGAAGGATGGCCTTGGCGTAGCGGTTTTCCGGCACGTTCCACGTGGTCTCCGCCCGGATGGCCCATTCATAGGGCAGCCCCGTGTGGATGCGCTCTCTGCCGGGCCGGCAGTGCGCCTCTTCCTTCCGCTCCATGTCGCCGGGGATGCGGCGGGCCCGGAGGGTGATGCGGCTGTTCGCCGTGCGGGCGAGCTCACCCATGACGTGGAGCACCCGGTCGAACACGTCGTTCACGATGTAGAAGCGGAGGAGCATGGCGCTCCCCACACCGAGGGCGTCCCCGAGGGACGGGGAAATGTGCATGGTGCGCTTCATGAAATCGAAGGAAAGCCGGCGGATCTCCCCGAGGAGCTCGTCCCGCATATCCTGCCACTGCTGTTTCTCCAGATACCGCGGGACGATCTCGATCACACCGTACCACGTACGGCCCCGGCCGGTGACGGTGATGACGTAGTAGCCCGGCACGAGGGGGAAATTCCGTCCCTCGAAGAGCGTCACATACCAGTCGGACGGCGGAAGGTACACTTCCCCGTCCACCGATTCCGCCCCGGGGACGGACACCACGTCCAGCCCGTCCATGGTGAAGCGGAAATCCGCCGGCGCCCGGAAGCGGAGGCTGATGTCCTGATTCTCCACGATGCCCAGATCGGGAGTGAAGGCGTCATTCTCCGCGGCGCTGTCCTCGGTGAACCGGAGCAGCGGGCGCTCGCCCTCCTTCGTGCGGAAGCACACCTCAAAGGGGAGCCGCTCAGAAGGTGTAGTCATAGAGTTTCAGCTCCCGCGCCTTCCGGAGAAGGACCTTTCTGGATTCCGTGAAGGACGAGAGGCGGGAGAAGCGGTCCAGCACCGCTGCGGCGTCGCCGGTGAGGCGTCCCTTTTCGTCCGCTGCGGCCAGCGACTGGAGCTGTTCGCCGGAGCCGCGGAGCTTCGTGAATATCCGCTGCACGGTCTGGCAGTCGAGGCCGTCCGCGCGGGTGAATTCCGTTCCCTCGGGGATATTCAGGAGATACCGCCCCATCTGGCGGGCCACGCGGTACCCGATGCCTCCCTGCAGGCCGCCCTGCTGCAGCGCTTCATTGAGGGCGTCCAGGAAGTCCAGCTCGGTCTCCGTGAGCGCCACCGTATCGGAAGTGCGGCGGAAGGCTTCCCATTCCGAGGCGGACACCTCGGGCCAGTTCTCCGCCTCCGTCCGTTCCAGCTTCGCCAGGTCGCGGAATTTCCCCTGATGGAGGGTGATCACGTTCGCCCGGTCAAGGATCTTGTCCGAGAAATGATAGGTCGATTCATCCACGTTCACCGTGCCGGTGAAGATCACGTTTCTCCCGACGGGGATCTCCGCCGGATAGGACGCGCTGTTGTAGATGCGCGGCATGAGCGACGGATTGTAGAGGCGGATCACCCGGTGCTCCTCCTGCTCGAGGACGGAAATGAACTGGGCGAAATAGTGCTCTGCCCGGGCGAGGTTCATTTCGTCGAAGCAGACGATGTACATTTTTTCCGGATGGCGCGCCGCATCCACGAGGAGCTCCGCCAGTCCCGTATCGGCCGGGCGGTAGATCATGTTTTTCATATCCAGATAGCCCAGCAGATCGCTGTCATCCATCCAGGAGGGACGGACGGGGATCATCACTGCCTGTTCCTTCGGCAGGCCCATGGCGTCCGCATAGAGGCGCACGAGGCCGGATTTGCCGGTGCCGCTCATCCCGGCGAGGATGACGAGACAGGACACCTTCAGCGCCACGTGGAAATTGATGAGGTCCCGGGAGGAATAGAGGAGGCCCTTATTCCGGGCAGCCCGTTCGAGCCGTTTCAGGAAAGCCTTTTCCGTAAGAATCTCCGGCACGGGGGCCGCCTTTTCCGCCGGTGCGGCAGCAGCTTCCGGCTTTTCCTGCCGGTCCTGCTTCTCTGTCTTTTTCGTCTTTTCCGCCTTCTCGGCTTTTTCCGGCTTCTCCGTCTTTTCTTCCCTGGCCTTTGCCTCGGCGGCCTGCTTGCGGCTGTCGTCCTTCTTCTGGGCCGCCTTTTCCGCCGATTTCCTGCCCTTTTCCTGATTCTTTTCTCCCTGCTTTTTCACCGGCTCCTGTCCGTCCGCCTCGGCAGCCGCCTCCGTCCGGGCCGATTTGTCCCCGTTAGTCCGTCCGGTCGCGCGATTCCCGTTCTTCCGTCCGTTGATGAGGCGGAGCAGATTGCCGTCCTCCGGCACGGGCATCCGGCCTTCCTTCAGGAAGGGGATGAGCGTCTCCGGCAGGAAGCACAGCGGCGCCGTGCGGCAGAGCACGATCCGGGAATGGATGTCCGGCTCATTGAGGTCCACCACGCGCCATCCCAGATCCTGATGGTCCGCGCCGAAGTACGCCCCGCCCTCGCTGATGACCACGTTCTGGAAGGCGTCCTCCTGCATGGGCGAGAAGAATACGAACTGCTTCCGCCGGGAATCGGGCTGGCGGAAGGACGCCGCCACAAAGACCGGCCGCTGATTGCGGTCCCAGTATTTCCGGGACAGGCCCGGAAGGGGCTTGCCCTCCATCATGTGCCAGCAGAATTTATTCAGGTCCCCGTCGAAGGCGGGATCGCCGTCCACGTCAAAGACCGGCACGGGAATGAAGGATACGCCGTCCTCCATGGTGAGCGGCTCCGCTTCCTTCTGCACGTCGTCGATGACGAAATATTTATTGTTCCGCAGCGCCGGGGTGAAGAGCACCAGACTCTGGGCCCAGTCCGATTCCAGCGCCTTCCAGGCATCCTTGTCCTGGGGGAAGAAATTGCAGTCGTAGCCCACGCGGCTCATGAAGCCCGTGAAGCCCAGCCGCCGGGCCTCCTCATAGCCCCGGGGCAGCGGGGACAGCGGTTCCACAAAAAAACGGTAGTCCAGTTCGCCCGCCGCCGGGGATGCCGTTTTCACGCCGGTGCGGATGCGGCCGATGACCTTGCCGTCCTCCTGGCGAAACGACGAATATGAATTATATCCATTATTAAATGCCATTCTTCTAAATTCCTTTCTCATGCCATCCGGAGCAGCATCTCCCGATGGGTCAATTCCGGCCTGTACAATGACGGCGCCGCCGTCCCGATCACGGCCATGATCCTCAATTTTCTAACTAAATTCTGTGGAAAGACGCCCTCTTTCCTGCGGCGGCCATCACTGGCGCCGGTCCTCCTTTCCTTATATCCAGCCTTTATTGTAGCACATCGCCTGCTGCCGGCACAGGCGCGGAAAGCGCCCCGCGGAGCCGGAAAATTTCTCCTCCCCGTGAAAAAAGCGCACAAAAAAACACCGGTCGCCCGGTGCCTTTCCGTTTTATTCTTCGTCCGTTTCGGGAAGCTCTGCGTTCGTGTAGACTTCCTGTACGTCGTCCATGTCTTCCAGCTCGTCGATGAGGTGCTGCATGGTCTTGGCCGCATCGCCTTCGAGCTTGACCGTGGTGTCAGGGACCATGGCCACTTCGGAAGCGGAAACGGCGATGCCTTCCTTATCGAGGGCGTCGGAAACCGTCATGAAGTCCTCCGGAGACGTGGAGATCTCGTAGGAATCCTCGGTGACAGCCACGTCTTCCGCGCCTGCATCGAGAGCGATCATCATGATGGTGTCTTCATCGGTGGCTTCCTTGTCCACGATGATGGAGCCCTTCTTCTTGAACATCCAGGCCACGCATCCCGTAGCGCCGAGGCTGCCGCCGTGATGGGTGAAAGCGTGGCGGATATCTGCGGCCATGCGGTTGCGGTTGTCGGTGTTGCATTCTGCAATGACCGCTGCGCCGCCCGGGCCGTAGCCTTCGTAGGTCACTTCGTCGAAGCCGACGCCGCCGGCAGCGCCCACGCCCTTGGCGATGGCTCTCTGGATATTTTCCTTCGGCACGTTGTTCTGCTTCGCCTTCGTGAGAGCGAGCTTCAGGCGCATATTGCCGACGGGGTCACCGCCGCCCATGCGGGCTGCGATGGTGATTTCCTTGGAAATTTTCGTGGTGATTTTCGCGCGGATCGCGTCTGTCTTGCCCTTCTTCCGCTTGATATTTTCCCATTTAGAATGTCCGGACATATTATTCCTCCTTTTTCCCTTCCCACCAGGCTTCTCCGAGCAGGCGGTCCAGGATGATCGCGGCGGCGCTTCTCACGCAGAGGTGATTGTAGCTGCCGCATCCGTAAATCGGTTCCAGTATGTAGTCGAATTCTTTCATCATTTCGCGGGTCATGCCATATCCTGTACCGAAAAGGATAAGCACCGGACGGGTGCCTTCATGGATCTCCTTCCGCATGAAGCGGTAGGAAACGGTATTGGGATAGACGCGGGCGTCCGTGGTGACCACGGCCGGCTTCTGGCCGCAGTCTTTTTCGATCTGCGCAATGGCGGAAGCCAGATCCGGCACGAGAGCCGTCTCCTCGAAGGCTTCCCGGCGGTTCGGATTGTACCGGCTGCCGGCGCCGGTCTTCCAGTGGTCCATGATGAGGGAGGCCATGCGGCGCTGCGCTTCCACGGGATGAATGATGAAATAGGTACGCACATCGTAGGTCCTCGCCGTGCGCGCGATATCATGCAGATCATAATTCGTGAGCGCCGTGGTGATGACTTCCATGTGCTTATTGTAGATCGGATAATGGATCAGTCCGATGTAACAGGGAGCCATGTTCCTTCCTCTTTTCTGATTTCTTCGATGAGTTTCCTGTCCTCTCTGGAGAGGGTGAGCTTCTCCATCAGGTCGGGACGGCATTTCATGGTGCGGCGGAGCGCTTCCTTCCGCCGCCACCGCGCGATATTGGCGTGATGCCCGGAGAGAAGCACCTCCGGCACGCGCCAGCCGCGGTATTCCGCCGGCTTCGTATACTGGGGGTATTCGAGGATCGGCTCGTAAAAGGAATCCGTGGCGGCGCTGCCTGCATCGCCCAGCACACCGGGCACCATGCGGGCCACTGCGTCGGCGATGACCATGGCGCCCAGCTCGCCCCCGGTGAGGACATAGTCGCCGATGGAAATGAGCTCGTCGGCCAGGTGCTCCTCCACCCGGTGGTCGACGCCTTCATAGTGCCCGCAGATGAGCACCAGATGGTCGTAGTCCCGGTACAGCTCCTTCGCCCTGTCCTGCGTGAACGGCTTTCCCGCAGGAGAGAGGAAAATGACCCGGCTCCGGGGCGTCTTCTCCGGCAGGACCGATTCGCACGCCTCGAAGAGAGGCCCGCACATCATGAGCATGCCCGCGCCGCCGCCGCAGATGGTGTCGTCCACCTGACGGTGTTTATTGTGCGCGAAATCGCGGGGATTCGTCACGGCCATATCGATGAGGCCGGCTTCGATCGCCCGCTTGATGATGCTCTGATGAAAAAAGGCTTCCACAAATTCAGGAAACAGAGACAGAATATCGATCTTCATGATTCAGTCTTCCCATTCCTGGAGGCGCACGGTCATCCGGCCTTCCGCCACATCCACCGCCAGCACGCAGTCCGGGATGGCCGGGAGCAGGATGTCTGCGCCCTTCTCCGGATGGATGACGTATACGTCATTGGCGCCGGTATGGATGATCTCCGTAATGACGCCGACTTTTTCCCCCGCCTCATCGAACGCGGTCAGGCCGGCGATCTGGAAATCATAATAGAGCCCCTCCGGCCGTTCGGGCATTTCAGAAGCCGGCACCTCTGCGGTCTTCCCGATCAGGGTCTCTGCCGTGTTCCGGTCATCCACGCCCTCCAGGTGAAGGATGTATATATTTTTATGCGGACGGGCCGAAAGGAGCCGGTAGAGCTTCCCTCCGAGGCGGATATGCTTCAGGGAGCGGAAGCGCTCCGGCCAGTCCGTATCCGGCAGAATACGCAAATCACCCCGCACACCATGCGGGGCAACGATTTTTCCGACGGCAATCAGCGTTTCGGATGCATTATTCACGGAAAGCAATGACCTTTCCGTCTTCTACGAGGATCTCCCCGCCTCTTACGGCATTCATATCGTCGCCGACATGAAGCGTAACGATCCGGTTCACCGGGCCGCGGGGCAGTTCTGCACCGAGGGCGAGTTTTTCCAGATGTTCCTTGTCATCCATGAGTTTCTTCTTGGCCTGGAGCATCTGCGCTTTCTGCGCTTCGATCTGTGCACGGAGCGGAGCGACCGCCTGTACATTGATCTTTGCCTGCTCGTTCAGACGGGCATTGCCTTCGAATTCCAGCTGTGCGATATCATGCTCAACGCGGCTGATGTTCTGCTCAAGCTCGCCGAGCAGTCTTGTTTTCAGCGCTTCCGTCAGTTTCGACTTCAGCATGACCGGCACAAGAATCGTCATTTCGTCCATAAGACACCTCTCAGATAATATCGACAGCCACCCGGAGATTCTGCTTCAGCGCGCCTGCCTTGACCACAGTGCGGATTGCATTGGCGATCCGGCCCTGACGGCCGATGACTTTTCCCATGTCCTCCGGAGCGACATGCACCTGATAGATCTCCATGCCGCCCTTCCGGACCACGGTCACCGTGACAGCCTCCGGATTTTTCACCAGAGACCGCACGATCCATTCAACCAGTTCCTTCATAGCTTTGCCCTCTTATTTCTTGGACTCAGCGAACTTAGCCATGACGCCGTTCTTCTTCAGAATGGAGCGGACGGTATCAGTCGGCTGTGCGCCCTGTTCCATCCAGTGGAGAATTGCTTCTTCATCCAGCTTGACAGGAGCGTCTTTCTTGACGGGATCATACCAGCCTACGGTAGCTACCGGAGCAGCGCTGCGGGCAGCCCGTGCGTCGATGACAACGATGCGGTAGAAGGGAACCTTCTTTGCACCCATGCGGGTCAGACGAATCTTTAACATGTGTTTCACCTCCTTGACTTGATGATGCTTTGGCCATGGGAAGAAATGCACTTCCCTTCCCATGCCTCTCTATACAGTCAAACAGAATCAGAGCTTCGGCAGCATGCCGCCGGGGAATTTGAAGCCCTTCGGGATCTTCATATTCTTCCCTTTCATCTTCTTCATCTGTTTTTTCATTTCCTTGAACTGCTTGATGATGCGGTTCACTTCCTGGATGTGCGTCCCGGACCCCATCGCGATGCGCTTGCGCCGGCTCCCGTTCAGGATATCCGGATTGCGCCGCTCCGCGGGCGTCATGGACAGGATGATCGCTTCGAGGTGCTTCATTTCCTTGCCGTCGAAGTCGATGTCCTTCAGCTGTTCCTTGTACTTGCCCATCCCCGGGATCATTCCGAGAAGGCTCTGCATGGACCCCAGCTTCTTCACCTGACGCATCTGCTTCAGGAAATCATCCAGCGTGAAGTCGCCTTTCTTCATCTTCGTGACGGCGTCCTTCATGCTGTCCTGATCGAGGTTCCGCTGGGCCTGCTCAAAGAGCGACTGCAGATCCCCCAGATCGAGGATGCGTCCCGCCATGCGGTCCGGATGGAAATCCTCCAGCCCGCCGTCGAGCTTTTCGGACACGCCGATCATTTTGATGGGCTTGCCGGTGACGGATTTGATGGAGAGCGCCGCGCCACCGCGGGCATCGCCGTCCATCTTGGTGAGAATCGTGCCGTCGATGCCCAGGTCCGTGTCGAAGGCCTTCGCCGTGGTGACGGCGTCCTGCCCTGTCATGGAGTCGAGCACGAGGAGGATCTCGTGGGGATGGACCGCTGCCTTGATGTTCCGCAGCTCTTCCATCAGCTTTTCATCGATGGTGAGTCGTCCTGCGGTATCGAGGATCAGCACGTCCTTATTGTAGGCCCGCGCCGTGTCCACAGCCGACCGGGCGATGCGGACAGGGTCCACATTCTGCGGCATCCGGTAGACCGGCACCTCCACCTGTTCGCCCAGCACTTCCAGCTGGCGGATAGCGGCCGGACGGTACACGTCGCAGGCGACGAGCATGGGATGCTTGCCGCGCTTCTTCAGCATCAGCGCCAGCTTGCCGGCAGTGGTCGTCTTACCGGCGCCCTGCAGGCCCACCAGCATGATCACCGTCATGCCCGAAGGCGACATGGTGATTTTGCTCTGCGTCCCGCCGAGGAGCTCCGTCAGTTCATCGCGAACGATCTTGATGACCGTCTGGTCCGGCTTCAGGCTGCCGAAGACCTCTTCGCCCACGGCCTTTTCCCGCACGTGTGCAATGAAGTCCTTTGCGACCTTGAAATTGACGTCCGCTTCCAGCAGCGCCCGGCGCACCTCGCGGAGCGCGCTGTCGATATCGCTTTCCGACAGCTTGCCCCGGCCGCGCAGATCCTTGAACGCATTCTGGAGCTTGTCTCCTAAACTTTCAAAGGGCATCCCATCACCTTCATTCGCACAAAATCCGGAGCCATTTTTCGGCTTCCGCTGCGCGTTCCGGCTTTACCAGACGGGCCAGCGCCTCCGCTGCCGCCTTGCGTGCCGTCCGCGACTCCTCCATGTGGAGCGCTGACTCATAGGCCATCAGCTGCTCCTCCCCGTGGCGCATCGCGTCGTGCACCGCCTGACGGGAAATATGAAAATGCTCGGCAATCTCTCCGAGCGACAGATTCTCATTGTAGTACAGATCCAGGCACTCCCGCTGCCGCGCTGTGAGAAGCGCTCCGTAGCAGTCGAGCAGATCGCCCTTCCGTACGATATTCTCAAGAGACATGCGATCACCAACGGGTCTTATTATATAAGAAAGAGCATGGACTGTCAAGCAAAATTCCTTTACATCCGGCCCGTAAAAAGGGCAAAGAAAAATGCCGGCCTCCCCGAAGGGAACCGGCATCCTTCCTCAGTCTTCCTGAGGTTCAAAAGCTGCTTTAGAAGCGCCGCAGAGCGGGCATACCCAGTCGTCTGGAATATCTTCAAACTTCGTGCCCGGAGCGATGCCGCCGTCCGGATCGCCCTTCTCTTCATCATAGATATAGCCGCAGATCGTGCATACATATTTCTTCATGGTCATTCCTCCTTATTCAGAACAGGCCACAGCCGGTTCAGTTACTGTCTCATTATACCATGAAATCCCGCGCCCATTTCACCAGCACAGCAAATTCCCGACCGTCAGCTCTGCCGTTCAATATAAAAGAATTCCACCTTTCCGTTATACCGCGCTCTTTTCACTTCGCCTTTGATATCCCGAATTTAAGACAACAAAAACCGCCCCCATAAAGGGAGCGGCCTCTTTATTTTTGTCCGTAATAGGCATTGGCGCCATGCTTCCGAAAATAATGCCGGTCCAGTATATAATCCGGCAGCTGACTCTCCGGATTCAGCCACAGCGTTTTCCATGCCATTTCCGCCACGGTTTCCAGAACAACCGCATGATAAACGGATTCTGCCGCATCACATCCCCAGGCAAAGGGTCCGTGATTTCTCACAATGACACCGGGCACTGCAAGGACCTCCTGTCCCCGCGCCTGCACCGTTTCAATGATCACACGCCCGGTATTTTCCTCATAAGGTCCTTCCACTTCTTCCCGGCTGAGGCTTCGCGTACACGGCACAGGCCCGTGAAAATAGTCTGCATGGGTCGTCCCCAGTGCCGGAATATCCATCCCGGCCTGTGCAAAAGCCACTGCATGAACGGAATGGGTATGAGTGATGCCGCCGATCTCGGGAAAAGCCCGGTACAGTGCCAGATGTGTCGGCGTATCGGATGACGGTTTCCATTTTCCCTCTGTCCTCCGGCCTGTCTCCACATCGACAACGACCATATCATCCGGCGTCATTCCCTGATACGGAATCCCGGACGGCTTAATGACCATTTGTCCGGAGTCCCGATCAATGCCGCTTACATTGCCCCAGGTATAAATCACGACACCACTGGCTGCCAGCTCAAGATTGGCATCACAAACGGCTTTTTTCAATGCATCCAGCATGACGGGCCTCCATTATTCTTCTGCTTCACCGATGATCCAGACCTTGGCTGCCGGGAATACAGTGTACACGTCTCCTTCCAGAAGATCCCGCCCGGGGTCAAACATATCCACGATCCAGGATTTCCCGTTATTGTCCCGTACAAAATACCGGACCTTTTCTCCAAGGAACATCCGATTTTCAATATGGACCGGCACATGTACCATACCTTCTACCGGCTTTTCCGCCAGTTTGATGCATTCCGGACGGATGCTCGCATGATACACGACGCCTGCCGACACAGATCTGGACACCGGGATCCGGATATTTCCATACCGGACCTCTCCGTCTCCGCTGCCGGTGAGCTTCAAAAGATTCGTGGTGCCGATGAAATCCGCCACAAACGGTGTTTTCGGTTCAAAATAAATTTCCTGCGCCGTTCCCACCTGATGGATGATGCCGTCTTTCAGTACAACGATCTTATCCGACATAGACAGTGCTTCCGACTGATCATGCGTGACATAGATGGTGGACAGCCCCATCCTCTGCTGGATCTCCCGGAGCTCCACGCGAACGCTTTCCCGAAGCTTGGCATCCAGATTGGACAGCGGTTCATCCAGCAGCAGCACTTCCGGGTCCATCACCAGTGCTCTGGCTACGGCAACACGCTGCTGCTGCCCGCCGGAAAGCTGATTGGGGAACCGTTTTTCCATGCCGCGAAGCTGCATCAGTTCCAATGCTGCCGCCACTTTTTTCTCCATTTCTGCTGCAGGTGTTTTCTTGACACGCAGACCATAGGCAATATTGTCAAACACGGACATATGGGGAAACAATGCGTATTCCTGAAAAACCATAGCCGTGTTTCTTCCATACGGAGGAATTTTTTCGATTCGTTTCCCGTTCAGCAGGATCTCGCCTTCATCCGGTTCATAAAATCCGGCAACCATACGCAAAAGCGTGGTTTTCCCGCAGCCGGACGGTCCGAGAAATGTCACAAATTCGCCCTTTTCAATGGAAAGGTCAACATTTTTAATAACGTGATTTTTTCCGAAATATTTATTGATTCCCTTAAGCTGTAATACACATTCCGCCATAATATTTTCTCCTGTTCTTTTCCACTGACTGAAACTCAAAGATCAAAAATATTAATCTTATCCCGAAGTATGAGTTTCACAATGCCGAAGGTCAGATATATCGTCAGCATCATCCCGACAGCCGTAGCACTGGCCGTAGGAAGGAATCCCTGATCCGCCAGACTCATAATATTAATGGATGCCAGATTCCATTCCGGCGAAACAAGGAAAATAACTGTGCTCAGTGTATTCATAGAGCGCATGAACGCATAAACGAAGCTGACCGAAAGAGAATTTTTCAGCATGGGCAGAATGATGGAACGAAACGTGGTAAAGCTGTTGGCCCCCAGATTGGCCGAAGCCTGTTCCATAGAGGCATCGATCTGCTTCAATCCCGCCACGGCCTGCCGGTATCCTACCGGGAGCTGGCGAAGTGTCATACCAAGAATGATAATGGCCATCGTTCCCGTCAGTTCCAGCGGCGCTTCATTGAATGCCAGAATCAGCGCCAGACCGATGAAGGTGCCAGGGAGCGATACCGGAAGCATGGCCAGAAAATCCATAACAGTCCGGCCGGGGAAATGCTTGCGGATCGTCAGAAACGCCAGTGCAATGCCGAGGATCGTCGTCGTCGCAGCCGTGATCATCGATGCAGACCAGCTGTGCAGCAGCACCTTAGACTGTACGACGCCTTCACGGAAGTACTGGAGTGTAAACGTATAATCTGCCCCGAAAGCCACCGTAAAGGCAAACAGGAACACCACGCCGATGATCATGAGGATCGCTGCACAAAGCACAGCGCAAAAGGCAAAGAAGCACCATGTCGCAACAGGACCGGCCGTGACGCGGATCAGACCTGCCACAGGCTTCCCGGTAACGGTGACATAGGAATTTTTTTCCAGATAATACCGCTGCACAAAAAATACCAGCAGCGTCGGAATAACGAGGAATACGGACAATACCGCCCCCATCGGCAGATCCCAGGCACCGGTAACCTGTGTATAGGCTTCCGTGGCAAGCACATGATAATTGCCGCCTACCAGCATCGGATTGCCGAAATCCGCCAGACTGTTAATGCCAACGAGAAGGAATGCGCTGGCCAGTCCCGGCGTAGCCAGACGCAACGTCACCGTCCGGAAAAGATACCATCCTCTGGCTCCCAGATTCTGAGCGGCCAGCTCCAGATTCGGACTAATGGATTTCAATACACCGGAAATCGTAATGTATGCCAGCGGGAAAAAAGCAATGGTCTGAGCGACCCAGAGTCCGACCGGCCCATACAGATCCGTCTGTAAATGAAGCACATGCCAGGTAATGAAACCACGCCGGCCAAACAGCATGATAAAGGCCAGCCCGGTCACAACGGACGGTGCCATGGTCGGCAGAAGCGCAACGATCTGGAAAAAACGTTTCCCCGGCATATTCGTATAATTCACTGCATAGGCAAAAATAAAACCAAAAATAATGGCTGTCGTCGTTGCCACCAGAGAAGAAAACAGCGTGTGGCTGAAAACCTCAAGAAATTCCTTGGCCGTCAATGCACGCATCCAGTGTTCCGCATCCGGCACCATCAGGATCTTAATAAAAGGATAAATGATAAAAAGGCCAAAAAGAAGGAACAGTACGGTTATAGATATAAGCAGCGGCGGTTCTCTGAGAAGCACTTTCATTTCCGCCTGCCACCCGGTATGCTCATGGCCTGTATGTTGTTCGTTCATCTGCACTCCCTTCTCCGACACCAATCTGCCTGTACCGGAAAAAGCATGCCACTTTTTCCGGCCTTCAGCACTGGTCAGCAGAAATACATTTACCCCTGTCTCACGGCAGGGGTAAATCCATTCAGGAAATCATCTCTGTTATTCAGCAAAGAATTTGTCGCAGTTCATCTGTTTGTCCTCGCCGGCTTTTTCCATATTGTATTCTTTGAAAAGCGGCAGTTCAGACAGCGGCTTCTGGCCTTCCGGCGGAGCTACATCCGGGTTGCAGGCTACGCCGTTCGTTGTACGGACGAGGATCTCCCCGGCTTCCTTGGTCAGGCAGTAATCCACGAATGCCTGTGCCACTTCCTTATCGGCACTGTTCTTAATGATGGATACCGGGCAGAGCGTCCAGCCCGCATCTTTATAAATCGTGCTGTGGATCTTCTGTCCCTTCTGGCTGACCAGCATCTGATCAGAAATGAAATTCAGGGCAATCAGATATTCCCCTGCACCGGTCTTCTGCGCCGGAGCAAAGCCGGACGGAGTGAACTGTGCCACCTGTCCTTTCAGCTGTTTCAGATATTCCCATCCTTTTTCTTCTCCCATGGACTGGAGCACGGAGCTGATGAAGGTCAGGCCGGTTCCGGATTTCCGCGGGTCCGGAGCGATGATCTCCCCTTTGAATTCCGGTTTCAGCAGGTCTTCAAGTGTTTCCGGAGCCTTGATGCCTTTCGGTTCAAATTCTTCTTTGAACCGGTTTTCATTATAGCCAATGGACATGACTTCCAGGTAGGTGCCATACCAGTAGCCATCCTTATCCTGATATTCCGGAAGAATCATATTTGCATTCGGTGACTTGTAGGCTTCTGTCAGGCCATCTGCTTTTGCCTTGGCATGTGCATCAGAGGTGCCGCCCAGCCAGATATCTGCTTTCGGCGAATCTTTTTCTGCTGTGATTCGTGCCAGTGCTTCACCGGTAGGCAGACGAATAAAGCTGACTTCTGCTCCTGTCTTCTTTTTGAACTGATCTGCCAGTTCTTTTGCCGTATCTTCATGGAACGATACATACATAACCAGCTTTTTGCCTTTCAGATTCTGTTCTCCGCCTTCTGTTTTCGCACCGGATGAAGAATCTCCGCCGCAGCCGGCTGCCAGCATCATAGTCCCTGCCAGCACAGCCGCCGCCAATGCTTTCCATTTCATACTGATCCCTCCTTGGAATTTTACAAATCTATTACAATTTTACCTTATTTTTACAAAACAGAATAGAACATACCCTTTATTTTGAGAAGAAAACCAATATAAAACATAATAGAAAAATTCTTTACCCTATTATGTATACTTTTTTATTTTTTCACTTTTCAGTCGTTCTATAAATAATGTATATTTTTTGTTTAAGTGCACATCTATTATCATTACTAATCTCGGAATTATAATTTTCTGTGGCCAAATGAAATATCTATTAAGCAAATGTAACGAGTCTCCGGGTTCTATTCATTCTTCTGTTTCACGTGAAACGACTTGGCTTTGCGGTGTTTTCTCTTCTGACGAGCAAGAAAAAACAGCGTTTCTTTTTTGAGAAACGCTGTTTTGCTTATGAGCTTTATTTTATTTGTGTTCCGATTCGTATTTGATGGCTGCTTCTACGAAGCCTTTGAAGAGCGGATGCGGCCGGGTCGGACGGGATTTGAATTCCGGATGGGCCTGGGTCGCTTCGAAGAAGGGATGATCTTTCAGTTCGATCATTTCCACGAGGCGGTTGTCCGGGCTGGTGCCTGCGATGACGAGGCCCTTGTCCACCATAGCCTGACGGAATTCGTTATTGACTTCGTATCTATGGCGATGACGTTCGTAAACGATTTCCTTATCGTCGTAGAGCGCTCTTGCCTTGGTGCCGGCAGCGAGCTTGCACGGATAGAGGCCGAGGCGCATGGTGCCGCCTTTTTCCGTGACATCTTCCTGATCGGCCATGAGATCGATGACCGGGTACTGGCAGTCCGGTGCGATCTCGCTGGAGTTGGCGTCGGTCATGCCGCATACGTGGCGGGCGAATTCAATGACGGCACACTGCATGCCGAGGCAGAGTCCGAGGAACGGTACCTTATGTTCCCGCGCCCAGCGGATGGAGGCGATCTTGCCTTCGATGCCGCGGGAGCCGAAGCCGCCGGGGACAACGATGCCGCCGACGCCCTTGAATACATCGTCCAGCGTGTCGAGATGGTCTTCCAGCTCTTCCGAGTTCACCCAGTGGATGCGGATCTTCGTGCCGAACGCAAAACCTGCATGGGAGAGAGCTTCCGCCACGGAGAGGTACGCATCGTGGAGTTCCACGTATTTGCCGACGAGAGCGATGTCCACCTGTTTTTCAGCGGCGAGGATGCGGTCCACCATGGCCTTCCATTCGGTCATGTCGCACGGACGGTCTTCCAGGCCGAGCTTGCGGAGGACAATGCTGTCCAGCCCTTCTTCCTGCAGGAGGAGCGGCACTTCGTAAATAGTGCTGCAGGTCATATTGGAGATGACCGCTTCCGGGTCCACATCGCAGAAGAGGGCGATCTTCCGCTTCATGTCGTCGGAAATTTCCTTTTCCGTACGGCATACGATGATGTCCGGCTGAATGCCGATGCTGCGTAGTTCCTTGACGCTGTGCTGGGTGGGCTTCGTTTTCAGCTCGCCTGCGGCGGAAATATACGGAATGAGCGTTACATGGATGTAGAGCACGTCATTCCGGTTCGGCACATCCTTGCGCACCTGGCGGATGGCTTCCAGGAAGGGCTGGGATTCGATATCGCCCACGGTGCCGCCGATCTCGGTGATGACGATGTCCGCATTGTCCTCGCGGCCCACGCGGAGCACGCGGTCCTTGATCTCATTGGTGATGTGCGGAATGACCTGAATGGTGGAGCCGAGGTATTCCCCTTTGCGTTCCTTATTGATGACGGACTGATAGATCTTGCCGGTGGTCACGTTGGACGCCTTGGACAGATTCATGTCGATGAACCGTTCATAGTGGCCGAGATCGAGATCCGTTTCCGCGCCGTCGTCCGTTACGAAGACTTCCCCGTGCTGGTAGGGGCTCATCGTGCCGGGATCAATATTGATATAGGGATCGAATTTCTGGATTGTGACCTTGTAGCCGCGGTTTTTCAGCAGACGGCCCAGAGAGGCTGCCGTAATGCCTTTCCCCAGAGAAGAAACGACGCCGCCGGTGACAAAAATGTATTTGCTCATGACTCCTCCTTATTACATGTGCTCCGGTGCAGAGACACCCAAAATGGTCATTGCGTGAACGAGTACATACTGCACGGCCAGAATCAGCCCGAGCCGCGCCTGTGTAAGTCCGGGCTGGTCGCAGAGGCAGCGGCATTCCCGGTAGAAATGATGGAACAGGCCGGCCAGTTCGTAGGCATAGCGCGCGATGCGGTGCGGTGCCCGCTCTCTGGCGGCATTGGCTATGAGATCATGGTACGTATCCATCTTCTTGATGAGGTCCAGTTCCGCATCGGTCTTGAGAAGCGTGAAATCGGTCTGATCCACGCCGCCCCAGACGCAGCCTGCTTCCCTGGCCTGTGCCAGAAGACTGTGAATACGCGCATTGGCATACTGGATATAGTACACAGGGTTTTCACTGGATTCTTTCTTCGCCAGGTCGATATCGAATTCCATCTGGCTGTCCAGCGTGCGGCTGGTGAAGAAATACCGCGCCGCATCGGTGCCGACTTCGTCGATGAGTTCGGCCAGCGTGACGGCTTCCCCGGTGCGTTTGGACATTTTCACGGGTTTGCCGTTCCGGAGGAGCGTCACCATCTGGAGCAGGTCCACATCGAAGTCATCGGGATTGTAGCCGAGGAATTTGATGGCCGTCTTCAGACGGACGATGTAGCCGTGATGATCGGCGCCCCAGATATCGACCAGCTTCTTGAATCCGCGGTCAAATTTATCCTTCGCATAGGCGATATCCGAGCAGAAATAGGTGGGCTCGCCATTGGCGCGGATGACCACGCGGTTCTTGTCGTCTCCGTTGTCGGTCGTGCGGAGCCACCAGGCGCCGCCCTCTTCATAGAGCTCGCCGCAGTCCCGGAGTGTTTTCAGCACGCCGTCCACCTTGTCCGGATAGAGGGATTTTTCACTGAACCAGCGGTCAAAGGTGACGTGGAACCGTTCCAGATCCCGCTTCAGCGCCGCCAGCTTTTCTTCCAGAGCGATCGTCTTGAAGGCTGCCAGCCGGTCCTCCTCGGACATATCCAGATATTTCCGGCCGTCCCGGTCCAGAATGGCCTTCGCCGTTTCCACGATGTCCTGTCCGTGATAACCGTTTTCCGGCACCTCTGCGTCCTCGCCGAGGAGCTGCAGATACCGGGCATTCACGGATTCCGCCAGATGCAGGATCTGGCTGCCCGCGTCATTGATGTAGTATTCCGAAGCCACATTGTAGCCGGCTGCGCGGTACAGACGAACCATGGCATCCCCGTAGGCCGCGCCGCGGGCATGGCCGATGTGGAGCGGTCCCGTGGGATTGGCGGATACATATTCCACAAGGACCGTATCCTCTTCCCGGCGGGGCAGATCGCCGTAGGATGCGCCTTCTTCCAGAATGCGGCGCAGTTCCGTGTAGACCGTATCTTTCGTGAGATAGAAATTGATGAATCCCGCGCCGGCGATGTCCATATGATCCACCAGCGGGGAATCGATGTGGCGCACCAGTGCTTCCGCGATCATCCGCGGCGCGCGGTGTGCGGTCCGGGCCCACTGCATGGCCGCATTGGAAGAGTAATCGCCGAATTCCTTCTGCGGCGGCACCTCCAGACGCTGTACCGGAGCGTATTCCCCGGCGGGGAGGTCTCCGGCCTCTACCGCCCGGTCTTTCGCCGCCTCAATGACCTGCTTCAGTTCCTCTCTGACTTCCATGGACTCCCTTTTCCTCCCATACATCTACCACAATTTCATTCCGGTGCCGGAAGAGCCCCTTGAGCTCCACCTCATAGGCGATGGCCAGCCGGCCGGCTCCGTCCTGCACTGTATTTTCAATGCGCTCCGTTTTCACGCTCAGCTCCAGCATGCCCATCGGCGTCTCGCATACAGACCCGGTCTCTTCGCCTTCCCGGTATTCCTGTTTCTGCATATAGGTGCCCGTACGGATGAGGGCCACCGATTCCGGATACAGGAACAATGTAGTCCGCGTGCCCTTCATGCCCGTAAGCTCCGTTTCCTCATAGGTGAGGAACGGCACCTGATTTCGCATTCCGAAGCGGCCCGGCGTTTCCAGAGAAATCTTCTCCGTCTGTCCCCGTTCATCCTGCTGCAGACTCGTAATGCGGAGCATCACGTCCCGCGCTTCCGACACGGCCATTTCCGCCAGCCCCTTTCGAGCAAGACAATAGAAACCACAGACTTTCCATCCATCGGCGGTTTCTCCCTTACTTCTGTAAAAATCATATTTTTCATTATAACATAGATGCGCCGTGCGCTCTCTATGAAAGTTTATTTTATCACAGAAATCGTGCCTGTGGGAAGAAATTTCCCCGCCGTTGTCCCTCTCTGTCCCACGAAAAAAGGCCCGTCCCTCCGGGCCGCCGCCGGCCGAAGGAACAGGCCTCTGCCATCACGCTTCCGCTGCCTGCCGGAGCTGCTCCGCCTCCTCCGGCGAGAGCGTCTCCTCCGCCAGGATCTGCCGGAGCGCCTGCTTCATGGTGCGCATGGGCGGCTGCCCCATTTCCATATAGGACAGGAGCTGCTCGTCCTTTCCCTCCCGGATCAGATGCGCCACCGCCGGGGTATTGGTGAGGATCTCCCGGAGGAGAAAGGTCCGGCCGCCGGTGCGGCAGAGCTTCTGCGCCGCAGCCGCCCGCAGAACGGAGGCCAGCAGCGACCGCACCTCGCTTTCCCGGTCCGCCGGAAAGGCGTGAACGAGACGGCCCACCGCCCCGGCAGCACTGCCGTCATGGAGCGTGGCCAGCACCAGATGGCCGGTCTCCGCCGCCGTCAGCGCCGCGGCCATGGTCTCCGCATCGCGCATTTCCCCGATGATGAGCACGTCCGGGTCCTCCCGGAGCGCCTCCCGTACGCCCAAGGCAAAGGAGGCGGTATCCGCGCCGACCTCCCGCTGATGGATGAGCGCCCGGCCGGAGGAAAATTCATATTCCGGCGGGTCCTCGATGGTAATGATGTGGCACGGCCGCTCTGCCAGAATCTGCACGAACCGGGCGAGCGCCGTGCTTTTCCCGGAGCCCGCCGGCCCCGTGATGAGGATCAGCCCGCTCCGGCAGGCGGACAGGCGCACCATCCACGGCTCGTCCCTGTCCGGCGGCAGATGGTCCAGCGCCGGCAGCAGACGGAGTGCCGCCGCTTTCCGTCCGGCAGACCGGTACAGGTGGAGCCGGCACCGCACGCCGCCAGTGGAGAAAGAACCGTCTATGGTCCCGCCCTGTTCCCAGATGGTCTTCTTCTCCGCTGTCAGTCCCGCTTCCAGTTCGGGCAGCAGCTCCGGAATGGGTTCCATGCGATACAGCGCTCCCTGTTCCCGGAGAAAAACGGGACCGCCCTCCGTGATATGGATATCCGTGGCGCGGGGATGGGCTTCGATCAGTGTTGACAGTCTGTTCATGGCTTCCTCCTTATGATCCGCCGGCATTCTCCTCTGCCTCTCCGGCAATCCACGCCGCATCGGACGCCGCAATGCGCCCTTCCTCCGCCGCCGTCCGGGCCGCTTCCGCCATATCGGGCTGGCCGGATTCTTTCATGGAGCGGTGCAGCTCCGACGGCGGCGCCGTGTGCCGGATCTGTTCCCGCACAGCGCCCGTCACCTCCAGCAGCTCGAAAATACCGGTACGCCCCCGGCGTCCCGTACCATCACAATACTCACAGCCGTCCGCCTGAAAATACGAGCCTTCCTGTCTCCGGCAGTGCGGGCAGAGGCAGCGCACCAGCCGCTGGGAGATCACCAGCGACAGCGCCGCTGCCAAAAGATAGGCCGGGACGCCCATATCCATCAGCCGGAGCGGCGCCTGCGAGGCATTGTTCGTATGGAGCGACGACAGCACCAGATGCCCTGTCAGCGCCGCATGGACCGCCATTTCCGCAGTCTCCCTGTCGCGGATCTCCCCGATCATGAGGATATCCGGGTCCTGCCGTACCAGCGCCCGCAGCCCCGAGGCAAAGGTAAGGCCGGCCTTTTCATTCACCGCCACCTGCGTGATGCCGCCGATGCGGTATTCCACCGGGTCCTCCACGGAGATGATATTCACCTCCGGCCGGTTCAGCAGCTTCAGCGCCGTGTACAGCGTAGAGGTCTTACCCGAGCCGGTGGGCCCCGTTGTGAGGATCAGGCCGCTCCGCCCCTCGAGACACCGGAGAAAGAGCGATTCCTGCACGGGCAGCATTCCCAGCTGGTGACGCTCGATAAAGTCCACCTGCCCGGAGAGTATGCGCACCACGATGGTCTCACCGTAAATGGAAGGCAGCACAGACAGGCGCAGGTCATATTCTCCGTCCCCGTCTGAAAACAGAGTGCTCCCGTCCTGCGGAACCCGCGTCTCCGCCACATTCATGCGCCCCATCACCTTACACCGCACGGACAGCTTTTCCGCCATATGCTTCGGCAGCAGAAACCGCTCCTCCAGCAGGCCGTCCCGGCGGAAGCGGACCCGCACGTCGTTTCGTCCCGGCTCGATGTGAATGTCACTGGCCCCTTCCCGGATCGCCCGCCGACAGATCTCATTCATGGCCGTCTCCGCCGAGGCCGCCAGCAGCTCTTCCATCGCACATGCCCCCTCTCTTTTCTTTTTTCCTCATTATAAATCTTTCCGGACGGCGCCGTACAGCAAGCGGTACGCTTCTTTTCTTTCGCTCCTTGCATTTTCCGGAAAATACCGCGCATAATGACAAAAACAACGAATTTCTCATGCAAAAATGATACGGCCCGCGCCGCTTTTGCAAAATCCGTATAAATCAGCCGCGTCAAAACCGGAGAAAAAATCGCTGAAACCGGCCCATTTCTTCCAAACATCTCATGGAAAAAAGCCAGAGAAATGACAGCATCTGTCTATCTCCGTCCTGTATTCCTTTTCCGGCCGCCACAGCATGACGCGCCATTCCGCCGATTTTCCGCACATTTTCTCCCGCTTTTTCGTTATTTTTCTAAACACCAGGAGGCATCATGAATTACTTTCAGGAAGAGACGCCGCTGGGACCGGTGCTGCTCGCCGCCGATGATACTGGCCTGTGCGGTCTCTGGTTCGAGGGCAGCCGCTATGCGCCGGAACTGCCGCAGCAGCCTGTAAGAGAGACACCTCCCATCACGGCCGCCCGGCGGTGGCTGGCCCTGTATTTCTCCGGGCAGGAGCCGGACTTCACACCGCCGCTCCACCTCTGCGGCACAACCTTTCAGCGGGCCGTCTGGGCGCTGCTGCTCACGATTCCCTACGGAAAAACCGTGACATACAGCGCACTTGCGGCACAGCTGGCCCACGACTACGGCAGGTCGCGGCCGGCGCCGCAGGCCGTAGGCGGCGCGGTGGGACGGAATCCGGTATCCCTCATCGTGCCCTGCCACCGTGTGGTAGGCGCCTCAGGGAGCCTCACCGGCTATGCCGGCGGCCTCCGGCGAAAGGAAGCCCTCCTCCGGCTGGAGAAAGCTGACATGAGCCGCCTTTTTCTGCCGGATACAAACTGACTGGAACAGCTCCTTACGCGGGGCTGTTTTTTTACTGCCCTGCTGATGCATTTCATTAGAAAAATAAAATTTCTGCCTTTTCTGAAAATCCCCTGTTTTTTCCGATAAAAGGCGTATGCTGGATATAGAGAGTTTTTTGCAGTCCGAAAGGAAATGGAGGGGACAGGTTATGAACAAAATGAAAAAACAGAAGCGCCGCGGATTCACCCTGATCGAGCTGATGATCGTCGTGGCCATCATCGGCATTCTGGCGGCGGTCGCCGTGCCGAGCTTCATCGATGCCACGGACGAGGCGCGGACAGCCCGCATTCAGGCCGATTTGTCCACCATCGGCGCGGCCGTGGAGATCTACTACGCGAAAAACGGTGAATATCCCGGCGCCCTTTCCGATCTGGTGTCCACGCAGGCTGACGGCCGCGGCGGGTATCTCCGGGCCGAACCGAAGCCGCCCGCAGATGATCTGACCTACAGCCTCAATACAGCCACCGGAGAAGTGACCTGCTCTTTCAATGGCGTGACCTATTCGTCCTTCGGCACGACCTCGGGAGACGGACAATGAAAGGCCTGCCGCTCCCGGAAAGGACGCTGGTGCCTGCGGCCGCGGCAGGCTGTTTGCTTTTGCTGCTGGCTGCATCCCGGTATGGCGGCCTTCTCTTTATGGTCCTTCTCGGCGGCGCCGCGTGGGAGGACAGCCGCACCGGGTATATTTCCGATCTCTGGTCCGGAGCCCTTGCGGCCGGCGGCGCGGTGCACTGGGTGATGCACGGCACGGCCGGAACGCTCTGCACCGCTGCTGGTGTGTTTCTTCTCTTTCTGGCCCTGAGCCGCTGCCATGCGGCGGGCGGGGGCGACGCCCCGCTGGCCGGTGCCGCAGCGCTGTGGCTTTCGTGGGAAGCGGGACTTATCTTTCTGTGGAGTGCCTGTGTACTGGGCGGTCTCATCGGCGCAGCGTTCGTCCTCCTCGGCCGGAAGCGCCTCACCGACGGGCTCCCTTTCGCACCGTTCCTCTGCGCGGCCGGTATGTTTTCCTATGCGTGCGGCGATGCGGCATTTGCGGTCTGGGCGGCGCTGTAGGAAGGGAATGCTCCTGCTGGAGGCACTGCTGCTGGCCGGTATCACCGCATTAATGGCCGGCCTCCTGTTTCCGGCGCTGTCAGACTGGACAGAGGAACGGCGCCTCGATATGGCCGCCTCCGAGGCAGCGGCGATTATCCGGACAGTGCAGGCGGACGCCCGGAATGGCGATGCCCGCTATCCGGGAACGAGTCTGGAATACAAGGAGCTGACCTTCAAAATGCAAAACGGACGAGTCCGATACATCTGCCGGAGAGGACTTCAGTCCACGCCTCCCGCCGGGTACCTGCCGGAGGGCATCACGGTATCACCCGCCTCCGTAATACTTCAATTTCAGAAAAACAGTTTTGCCGGCCGAAGCTCTGATTACAGTTTTCGTTTCTATGGGCCGCGGCGCACCTCTGCCCGTGTACTTACCGTATCCATGTATACCGGCCGGGTGCGGGTCGAAACGGTCGAGCTGTGAATTGGCGCGAATGCCACAGAGAAAGGAGGGACCGCGGATGAACCGGCGAAAGGGATTTCTGCTGCTGTGGGTCCAGATGGCCTCTGCGGCGCTCCTTCTTCTCTTAGGGGGCGTGCTGGCCCTCATGGCTTCAGCAGAGCGCTCCGCCTTTCATGCCGAGGAGACCGCAGACATGACGCTTCTCGCAGAGGAAGCGATGGAGCTCATGAAATCCGATCCCTCCGCCGGCCTGCTGCCGGTCATTCCCACAGAGGAGGAACGGAACGGCCGCCGCTACACCGTCGAAACCAGGCGGGAGATCACCGACACCGCAGGGATTTCCTGCACGGCTGCGGTCGTGACCGTCCGCTCTGACAGCGGCACGGCTCTTTCCTTCCGCACGCTTACCGGCCCGGCCCCTGCCGGAGAAGGAGGCCGCCCATGAAACGTCCCGGATTTCTGCTGGCAGAGGCGCTTCTCGCGCTGGGCCTCACCGCTGCGCTGGCAGCCGCTGCCTTTCCCGCCATAGCGAAACTCGCCGGCGCCGTGACGGAGCGGGAGCGCCGCCTGCACGCCTCGGAAACGGCTTTCTTTGCGTGTGACTACATCACGGACAAGATCCGGCAGTCCCGCCGCCGTTCCCCTACCGATGCCGTTTCCGACAGCCGCTGTATCATCGCCGCGCACGCAGAGGACGGAAAACTCCGCCCCTACACGTTTCTCGTGGAGGATCGAGTCTGGAAGCTCAAGCTGTACACCGGCCGCAAGCAGCCCCTCACCGGCGGCGAAGAAGGCATTCATTATGATGTGGTCCCTTTTGAGGGGCTTCCCTACTTCCGGCAGACGCCGGGCGGACCGGTGCAGCTCGCCTACCGGATGCAGCCGCAGGGCATAAAAGGCTGCTATGACATCCGCACTGCCATACTGCCGCTGGCGGATTTCTTCCGCATGGGAGAGCCCTATGAATAGGCGCCGCGGACTGCTCGCGCTGTGGCTCCTTCTGGCGCTGGCCGGACTGGCGGCAGTACTGGCCGGGCTCGCCGCCGCAGCCTCCCATTCGGCGCGCACGTCCGAACGGTACCGGCAGGGACTGGCCGCCGAATACGCCGCGGAGAGCGGTGCCGTATGGGGCCTGCTCTATCTGAGATCTCATGAGCTGCCGGAGACATACAGCACCGTCTTTTCCGTCAGCCCGGGTACGGAAACGGCGGTGCGCCTCGCGCCGGACACAGACGAAGACACAGCGGACAGCCCGCAGACGGCCGTCGTCTATGCCCGCGGCGGAGATACCGCCTCCGGTGTGCTCCGGTATGTGATCCTTACCGTGGATGTCACCGGAGACGATCCGCGGACGGTGACAGTAACGGAGGTGGAAAACAAAAAATGGTGAACCGCATATGGCACAGGGCCCGCCCCACAGTGTGCATCCCCTGCGCAGAGGGCCTCTTTTTTACAGATACCGTAGACGGGAAACTGCTCCGGAACCGCTTTTTCCCTGCTGCGCCGGAAGAGGACCGTTCCGCCCTTTTTCTCCGCGCCGCCTCTCAGGGATTCGCGGGAAAACAGATCCTTCTGTGCGCTGCCCTCCCGGGACTGCGGCTGGAAAGCCGCCGCTTCCCCGACATGACGAAGGAGGAACTGGCGGAGACCATGCGCTGGGAAAGCGACCGCATCTTCCGCACGGATGCGCCGCTTTCCATGGACTGGACCGCCACCGCCCACGAACCGGACCGCTGGGATATTCTGGCCGCGGCCTGCACGGAGGAGGAGCTCCGCCGCTGGACGGAACCGGCCGGACAGGCGGGCCGGCGCATCGTCTGTGCCGCAGTGCCCCTCCCCAAAAAGGAAGAGGAATGCCTCCTCTTTGTCCGCCCGAAGGATCTCCTGCTGCTCCGTCTCACCCACGGCCGGGCGGAAAAAAAGCGTTATGCGCCGGAGGAGAGCGCATCCTTCCGGCAGTTTCTTGCGGACCGGCACCTCCTGTGTTTTCCCGTGCCCGCTGCCGACTGCTCCGCCGCTCACTGGGAAGCGCTCACGGATGCGGGATTTCCTCTGCCTTCGTTCCATGAAGCACTCTGTACGCTGGCCCTCCGGCTCAGTGAAGCGCCCCGGCTCGATCTGTCCTTTCCGGAGGACCGGAGCCTGCCCCTGTTCTCCCGGTCAGTGCTCCGCCTCCGCGCCGCGCAGGGCCTGTGCCTCTGTGCCGCTGCAGTGCTCCTGTGGAGCGGCATCGCCTGTGCGGATTCTCTGGCGTCGCTTTCCGCGGAAACGGACAGGAGGGCCGCCCTCTCCGGAGAACGGCAGGCCATGGCCGATGCTCGGAAAGCGCAGGCAGTGGAGGAAGCGGCCCGGCAGGAAAACCGGGATTTCATCCGCACGGATCCCGCCTGGGAGACAAAGCTGGTCGCACTGGCAGAACTCCTGCCGCCCGGCGTGACCCTCCGGACCATCACCAGCCGGGATGGCGCCATCCGCCTCGCCGGCGCTTCCGCAGACAGCCGCGCCGTATCCGTTTTCCAGAGCCGCCTCTCCGCTGCATGGGAGCTGCCCTGCCGGGTAGAGTCCCTGCGCCGTGACGCGCCGCTTCCCTTTTACCGCTTCGCCATCTCCTGCGAACCGGAGAAAGGAGCGTCCTCATGAGAGACTTCCTGCTCCGCCGGGCACGCAGCCCCGCGCTGTTTCTTCTTCTCGCGGTGCTGCTGTTTCTCGCCGCCTTCCTTCTCGCCAGCACCGCCCGGAGCGCGGACGAGGAAGCCGCTGCCCTCCGCACGCAGAATGACGCCGCCGAGGCGTTCGCCTCCGCTCCGACCGTCTCCCGGACGGCGCCGCTGTATTTTCCGGCGCGGGAATTTCTCGCGCTGGGCGATGCGGTCCGTCAGAGCGGCGCTTCGGTGCAGGAAATTTCCGAGGAGCCGCCGGAGCCGATGACCGCCGGCGAGGTCCTGAAAATGAAAGTGGCTGGGCACGGAACTTTCCCCCAAGTCCTCTCGCTTTTTGATATAATACATATGAAAAAGCATTGGGTGCGTGCCGACCTTCTCCGCCTCGCACGGGACGGGGACCGGCTCTCCTTCGAGCTGGAGCTCAGCGCGTACCGGAGCAGAGGTACCTATGAAGAAGAGAAACATCGTACTGATCGGTCCGATGGGCACAGGCAAGAGCCGGGCGGCAAGGATACTCGCTGACGGCCTCGGCTGGCAGCTGGCGGACACGGACCGCATCATGGAACGGATGACGGGAGAAAAGATCGCCGACTACTGGCGGAACGCCGGCCCGGAGATCTTTGCCGAAACAGAAATGGACATCATCAATCACGTGCGCTATTACCATGAGGCTGTCATCGCCATGGGAGGCAATTTCCCCATGACGGAGGAGAAGTTCCGGCTCCTGTCCGAGCACGGGCTGGTGGTGCTCCTCGTGGCCCGGCCCTTCCGCCTGGCCGAGCGCGTATCGAAGCGCATCGGGAAGCGCCCCACCATGGATTATTCCAACGTGGACGGCTTCGTACGGCGCATGCGGAACCAGTGGGAATCCTGGAAACCCCGGGCGGACGCGGTCTTCAATACGACGAACCGCCATCCCGCACAGACCGCGCTCCTCATTGCGCGGTTCATTGACCGCCACCACATCGAATTCATCAAACGTCACGAACGGGACAGATACGAGAGGAGATAATATGAAACGCCTGGCCTTCCTTACCAGCGGCGGCGACGCCCCCGGCATGAACGCCGCCATCCGCAGCATCATCCGGAGCGCCTGTTCCCGGGGCATCGAGCCCTGGGGCGTTTTCCGCGGCTATGAGGGACTTCTCGCGGGCGATCTGATCCGCCTTGGCTGGAGAAATGCCGGCGGCATCGTCCATCACGGCGGCACGGTGCTGAAAACGGCCCGCTGCCCGGCCTTCCGCGAAAAGGAGGCGCAGGCCCGGGCCGCTGACCTCCTCCGCAGCCGCGGCATGGACGGCCTCATCGTCATCGGCGGGGACGGCTCCATGGCAGGCGCCGCGGCCCTGCAGGAGCTGGGCATCGCCACTGCCGTCGTGCCCGCCACCATCGACAATGACATGTACGGCACGGAAGAGACCATCGGCTACGATACGGCGGTCAATACGGTCCTCGAATCGGTGAGCCGCATCCGCGATACCGCCGCTTCCCATGACCGGGCGGCCGTGGTGGAGGTGATGGGCCGCCATGCAGGGCACATTGCGCTGGCCGCGGGACTGGCAGGCGGCGCGGAATTCACCCTCGTCCCGGAGGTCCCCTTTTCCCGTGAGGCCATTGCAGATTCCCTCATGGCCATGCAGAAGGAAGGGCGCACAAACAGCATCATCATCTGTGCGGAAGGCGCCGCGGACGGGCAGGAGCTGGCCGCCTGGCTGCGGGAAAAAACGGGCATCGACGTATGCGCCACCATCCTCGGCTACATCCAGCGGGGCGGGCCGCCCACCGCAAGGGATGCCCTCCTCGGGGCCATTCTCGGCGCGGCCGCCGTGGACGGACTGGCAGAGGGCCGGAGCGGCTTCCTTGCAGGATGCGTGAACAGTCGCACCCGCCTCATTTCCTATGAAGAAGCATTCCGCGAGACGCGGACTCTGTATACAGCAGGCTACGATCTGGCGCTCCGCATCGGCGCGGGGTGCTGCATCAGACCATGACGCCGGGCGCAGATTTCTCTGCGCCTTTTTTCATTTGACAGCGCGCCCGCCGTTGCTTATATTACATTTATAAATCATGCAGGACAGACTCCTGCATTTCTTTGCGGGAAAGGAGGACGGCAATGCTCAAGGCCTTCAAGCACGACGAAAATCACACGCTCTGCGAAATCGACCTGGACCTGGCGGAAAAGGGCTCCTGGATCAACTGCTCGGCCCCCACCGAGGCCGAACTCCACCGGCTCATGGAAATTTCCGGCATCCCCGTGGATGTGCTCCAGACCGCCCTCGACCGGGAAGAACGGTCCCACGTGGAGCTGGAAGATGAATACATCTTTGTGGTCGTCAATACCCCTGTCGTCCTCGAGCAGGATGAATACGACGCCCTGCCGCTGGGCATCTTCATCACCCGGAAATTCTTCATCACCGTATGCCTGGAGGAAAGCGTCGTCCTCGGCAAATTTCTTTCCAATACGGCCCTGTCCTTCCATACCTACAAAAAGACCCGCTTCCTCTTCCAGATCCTGTCCACGGCCTCGTCTTCCTTCCTGTATTTCCTGCAGCAGATCTACAAGAAGACCGACCTCATCGAGGATCAGGTGCGGAAATCCATGCAGAACAAGGAGCTCTTCCGCATGCTGGAGCTGCAGAAATCCCTGACGTACTTCAACTTCGCCCTGCACGCCAATGAAAACGTCATGGAGCGCCTGCTCCGCCTGCGCACGAGCAACATGAACTCCCTCCTCAAAATGTACGAGGAGGACGAGGACCTGCTGGAAGACGTGATCATCGAAAACAAGCAGGCCCTCGAAATGGTGGAGATCTATACGAACATCCTCATGTCCATGATGGACGCCTTCTCCTCCATCATCTCGAACCGCCTGTCCCAGATCATGAAATTCCTCACATCCATGACGATCCTCCTCGCCGTGCCGACCCTCGTGTACAGCCTGTGGGGCGTCAATGTGCCGGTGCCCATGGGCGACTCTCCCATGGGGTTCATGAGCCTCATTCTCTTCGGTGTGCTCTTCACCGTGGTGGTGGCCTTCATCCTGTGGAAAAAGGACATGCTCTGAGCCGACGGCATGCGGGAAATTCGGCGTTTTTCGTTGACACTCCCTGCATATTTTTGTATGATTAAAAGGGAATAAATTTTTCTGTCTCCATCGCTCCCCATCTGCGGAGCGTTTTTTGTTTTTGTATTTCAAAAACGGGAGGCTGAGCATTGGCACAGAATTATGATGTGATCATCATCGGCGCAGGCCCTGCGGGCATTTTCACCGCGCTGGAGCTGGCCGATACCGGCGCGTCCGTCCTCATCGTGGAAAAGGGGCTGGACATCCGGGAGCGCGCGGCGCTCAATCAGGACCGCTCCGCTCCTGCGGAGGACCGCCGGACCAATCTGGTCTCCGGCTGGGGCGGAGCCGGGGCATTCTCCGACGGAAAGCTGACGCTCACTACGGAATACGGCGGCAATCTGGACGACTACATAAGCAAGGGCGCCCTGTCCCGGCTCATTTCCTACGTGGACCGCGTATACTGCCGCTACGGCGGAGCTAACCGGAAGATCTACGGCGATGAGTACCGGGAAAAGCTCCACGAGCTGAAGCGCCGCGCCGCTGCGGCGGACCTGGCCTTCATTCCCGCCCGCATCCGTCATCTGGGCACGGACGTGAACAGCCAGATCCTCGCCCATATGCGGGAGGCGCTGCCTGCTTCCGTCCGTGTGCTCTGCCGCACTGCGGTAGATGAGATCCTCGTGGAGGACGGAAAGGCCGCGGGCATCCGCATCGGGAAGGACATCTACCGCTCGCGCTATGTGGTGGCCGCACCGGGCCGGGAGGGCGCGGAATGGCTCCTGAAGGAAGCAGAACGCCTCGGCCTCCGCACCACGTCGAACGCGGTGGATATCGGCGTCCGGGTGGAGTCACCGGCGGAGGTGTATGAGCCGATCACGGACATCTGCTATGAGTCGAAGCTCATCTACTACAGCCGCCGCTTCGACGACCGGGTGCGCACCTTCTGCATGAATCCCTACGGATTCGTCGTCGCGGAAAACAATGACGGCCTGCAGACGGTGAACGGCCACAGCTACGCCCATAAGAAGAGCGCCAATACCAATTTCGCCGTGCTCGTGTCCAAGCAGTTCACCGAGCCGTTCAAGGAGCCCATCGCCTACGGCAAATACATCGCTTCGCTGGCGAATATGCTGGGCGGCGGCCCCATCGTGCAGCGCCTGGGCGACCTGCAGGACGGCCGCCGCTCCACGGAGGAGCGGATCCGCCGGGGCCTCGTGCATCCCACCATGCCCGGCGCCACGCCGGGCGACCTGTCGCTGGTGCTGCCGTACCGTTTTCTCACGAGTATCATGGAGATGCTCGAGGCGCTCGATAAGATCGCACCGGGCGCCAATTCCCGCCATACGCTCCTGTATGGCGTGGAGGTCAAATTTTATTCGTCCCGCATGGACCTGTCGTACGAGCTGGAAACAAAGATCCCCAATCTTTTTGCCATCGGCGACGGTGCGGGCATTACGCGGGGACTGGCGCAGGCCTCCGCAGCCGGCGTGATCGTCGGAAGGGAAATCTGCGCCCGTGAAGGAAAACCGAAGGGAGATATAGAATGATACCGAGATATACCCGTCCTGTGATGGAAAAAATCTGGAATGAAAGAAATGAATGGCAGACGATGCTCGACGTGGAAATCGCCGCCTGCGAAGCCAATGCCGAACTGGGCCGCATCCCGAAGGAAGCGGTGGAAGTCATCAAGGCCAAAGCTGATTTCGATGTGGACCGCATCCATGAGATCGACGCGGAAATCAATCACGACATCATCGCTTTCCTCACCTGCGTGGGCGAACACGTAGGCGACGAAGCCAAATACATCCACATGGGCCTCACGTCCACCGACGTGAAGGACACCGGTCTCTGCGTACAGCTCTCCCAGGCCTCCGACGTCATTCTGGACGACCTCCAGCGCCTCGCCGAGGTACTGAAGCGCCGCGCGGTGGAATTCAAGCATACCCCCACCATCGGCCGCACCCACGGCGTCCATGCGGAACCGACCACCTTCGGCCTGAAGCTCCTGCTGTGGTATTCCGAAACGCTGCGCAATATCGACCGCATGAAGCATGCCGCTGACAATATGCGCGTGGGCAAGCTCTCCGGCGCTGTCGGCACCTATGCGGACATCGATCCCTACGTGGAAGAATACGTGTGCAAGAAAATGGGCCTGAAGCGCGAAGACATCGCCACCCAGGTGGTACAGCGCGACCATCATGCAGAATACATGGCCACCCTCGGCGTCATCGCCTCCACCCTGTCCCAGATCGCTCTGGAAGTCCGCCATCTCCAGCGCACCGAAGTGCGGGAAGCGGAAGAATATTTCAGCCCGAAGCAGAAGGGCTCCTCTGCGATGCCTCACAAGAGAAACCCCGTCAGAAGCGAACGCATCTGCGGCATGGCCCGCCTCATCCAGGGCTACGTGGTCCCGGCTTTCGAAAACGTACCGCTCTGGCATGAAAGAGACATTTCCCACTCCTCCGTGGAACGGGTCATTCTCCCCGATGCCACCACGGCCCTCGACTACATCCTGAACGAAACGACGAACCTCATCGACAAGCTGCTCGTCTATCCGGAAAAGATGCTCGCCGACCTGAACCTCACCGGCGGCCTCATCTACAGCCCGCGGGTGCTCCTCGCCCTCGTCGCGAAGGGCGCATACCGCGACACCGCTTACCGCTGGGTACAGCGCAACGCCATGAAGCGCTGGCTCCAGGGCGAGGATTTCTATGAAAACCTCTGCAAGGATGAAGACGTGCGCAAGTATCTCACGCCGGAGGAGATCAAGGCCTGCTTCGACTACCGGCCCATGCTCTCCCACGTGGATGAGATCTTCGCCCGCTTCGGCCTCTGATCAGAAAAAAGAACGGATTTCGTGTGCTATAATACAATACGTATGAAAAGGGCTCGGCCCCTACAGTATTGGAAGAATGGAAGGAAGAATCTATGGCTACAGCAATGGTAATCGGCGCTCAGTGGGGCGACGAAGGCAAAGGCAAGATCGTAGACTACCTGGCGGCTAAGGCCGACGTGGTCGTCCGCTCTCAGGGCGGAAACAATGCGGGGCACACCGTCGTGGTGGACGGCAAGGCCTATCCGCTCCGCCTGATGCCGAGCGGCATCATGTATCCCGGCACGGTCTGCGTGATCGGCACCGGCGTCGTTATCGACCCGAAGAGCCTCATCGAAGAAATGGACCGCCTGAAGAAGCAGGGCATCGACGTATCCAATCTGCAGATCTCCACCCGGGCTCACATCGTATTCCCGTATCACGTCCGCCTCGATGAAGCGGAGGAAGCGCGCAAGGGCAGCCGCAAGATCGGCACCACGAAAAACGGCATCGGCCCGTGCTATGCGGACAAGATCAACCGCATCGGCATCCGCATCTGCGACCTCATGGATAAAGAGGTCTTTGCAGAAAAGCTGAAATACAACGTGGAACAGAAGAACATGCTTCTGGAACGCCTCTACGGCGCAGAAGGCTTCGACTATGAGACCATGCTTGCCGACTATCTGGGCTATGCGGAGATCCTCCGTCCGTTCGTGAAGGATACAAACCACACCGTGCACGCCCTTGTCTCGGAAGGCAAGAACATCCTTTTCGAAGGCGCACAGGCTACCATGCTCGACTGCGACAACGGTACCTATCCGTACGTCACGAGCTCTCACCCGATCGCAGGGGGTGCCTGCGTGGGCGCCGGCATCGGCCCGCATCTTATGCAGAACATCTTCGGCGTGGTGAAAGCCTACAGCACCCGCGTCGGCGAAGGTCCGTTCCCGACCGAGCTCTGCGATGCCACCGGCGATCAGATCCGTGAGACCGCTCACGAATACGGCACCGTCACCGGACGGCCCCGCCGTGTGGGCTGGCTCGACGCACGGGCTGTACGCTACGCCGCATTCCTCAACACCTTCGACTATCTGGCCATCACCCGTCTGGACATCCTGGACAGCATGGATGAAATCAAGGTCTGCGTAGGCTATGAATACGAAGGGAAGGAACTGGAAGAATATCCGGCGGACCTCACCCTTCTGGAAAAGGTCAAACCGATCTACCGCGTATTCCCCGGCTGGAAGACCTCCATCAGCGGCATCCGCACCTACGATGAACTGCCGGAAAACTGCCGCTACTATCTGGAACAGATCTCCTCGCTCATCGGCGTACCGCTGGGCATCATCAGCGTCGGTCCGTCCCGTGAACAGACCATCGTTCTGAAGGACGTATTCTGATCCAGACAAAAAAAGCTCATGATCATCATGGGCTTTTTTCTTTTGCCTGTACTCCGCTGAAAGGCGCCGGCACAGCAGGATAAAACCGCCGCGGCGGCCGCGGCCTGCCAGTTTTTTGAAGCACAGATACAAAGGCAGCGATGCCTCTGCGGCAGCGCATCAAAAAACGCCTGCGGCGGCACGATTTTTGCATTTGGCGGCGCCGGCACAGCAGAGTATACTGTCAGAAGAAATCCATCCGGCATCATCTCTGAAAGGAGGCCGTCCCTTGCATCAGTCCCTTGCCGCGCTGCGGCAGTTTTTCCGGAAGCAGACCGTGCTCTGCGTCTCTGCCGTACTGGCGCTTCTTTCCGCCGCGGCCGTCCCGCCCGATGCGGACTATCTGACCTATCCGGATTTCCGCACGCTGGCGCTGCTTTTTTGTCTCATGGCCATCGTGGCGGGCTTCCGTTCCCTCGGCGTCTTTCTTCTGCTGGGCGAGTCCCTCCTCGCGCGGGCGCGCACCCTGCGGAAGCTCTCCGTGACGATGGTACTGCTCTGCTTTTTCAGCAGCATGATCATCACCAATGACGTGACGCTCATCACCTTCATCCCGTTTACGCTCCTCGTCTTCCGCCGCATCGGAGAGGGGAATCAGGTGCTCACGCTGGCTGTGCTGGAGACCATTGCCGCCAATCTGGGCAGCATGGCCACGCCCATCGGCAATCCGCAGAATATCTATCTCTGCTCTATCGCGCACCTGTCCATGGCGGATTTCGCCCGCGCCGTCCTGCCCTATGCGGCGCTGTCCCTTGTGCTTCTCGCCGCGGCGGCCGCCTCCGGCAGAAATCACGTCTTTGCGAGCACCATCCACATTCAGACGGAAACAGGGGACCGGCCGCTCTTTCCGGCGCTTCTGCCGTATCTTTTTCTGCTTGTGCTGGCGCTCCTCGTGGTCTTTCACGTGCTGCCCTACGGGCCGGTCTTTCTCGTCACCGCAGCAGTGCTCTTCGTCACGGACCGGAAGATCTTCCGCGGCGTGGATTATTTCCTGCTGCTCACCTTTCTCTGCTTTTTCATCTTCGTGGGCAATGTGCGCCGCCTGCCTGAGGTAAATGCCCTGCTCACCTCGCTGGTGGCAGGGCGGGAGCTCTGGACGGGACTGCTCGCCAGTCAGATCATCAGCAATGTCCCCGCAGCCGTTCTTCTGTCCGGATTCAGCCGGGACTACGCGGCGCTCCTCACCGGCGTCAATCTGGGCGGTCTGGGTACGCTGGTGGCCTCTCTGGCCAGCCTCATCACCTTCCAGTTCTATTCTGCGGTCTATCCCTACAAGAAAGCGGCCTTCCTGAAGGTATTCACCCTGTGGAATCTGGCCTTCCTTGCGGTCCTCTCTCTGGCGGCGGCCGTCCTCACCTGAGCAGCCGATATTCGGCGGGCTGAAACTTATGCGTACCCATGCATAAACTTTCAGCCCGCCTTTTTTACTGCCTCAAAAAGCGCCGTATTTTCCTGGGGATTTTGTCCTTTCTTCCTTCAGGGAATGCCCTCCATGCATAGAATCTATGCATAAAAATCCCGATTTTCCTTGACATAAACGAATACAGGTTGTTACAATGTGTTCAGTTTTTACAGAACACCAATCAAACGGTGTTTCGTCTTTCCTGTAAAAGCCGGAAAATGGATGCGGACGCCCGCAGAGGAAACATGGACACTCTTGCCCATCGCTTCCGCGGATATTTTTCTTCCGAGAAAGACAATTATTCCAAAGGAGCGAAGAAACTATGAAAAAGATTCTCGCAATGGCAGCTGTAGCTGCTCTCGCTGCAGGCGCATCCGCTTATGCAGCCAATCCGTTCTCTGATGTATCCACTTCCGACTGGGCTTACCAGGCAGTGGCTGATCTCTCCGATCAGGGCATCGTGGAAGGCTATCCGGACGGCACCTTCGGCGGCCAGAAAAACATCACCCGTTATGAAATGGCGCAGATCATTGCCCGCCTGATGGCAAAGGAAGACCAGTACAACGCGGAACAGCGCGCCACCATCGACAAGCTCGCTGCGGAATACGCTGACGAACTGGACAGCCTGGGCGTACGCGTTTCCAATCTGGAAAAGAAAGTGGGCAACATCTCCTGGAGCGGCAACGCCCGTATGCGCTATATCAAAGACGCCAAGGGTGATGATTCCTGGAACGGCCGTATCCGTATCGCAGCCAAGGGCCAGGTCAATGACAGCACCTACGTCTATGGCCGTTTCAGCACGGGCAACGTTGACCTGAAGGGCGCCGGCGATGCCAATGTCACCATGGACCGCATGTATGTACACCATGATTTCGGCGACAAGGTCGGCCTGACCCTCGGCCGCTATGAAGTCGACATGGGCACCCAGGGCACCTGGCTCTACGGCAATGCCTTCGACGGCGCGGAAGCACAGGTCCTCTTCAATGACGACTATTCCCTGAAATTTGGTTTCGGCCATTTCAGAGATGCAAATACGGGCGATAACAGCTTTGGTGCAGCCGATGCTTTTTATGCACAGGCCAAAGGCAACTTCGGCTTCGCCAAACTCGGCGTAGACTACTACACCACTTCCAGCTTTATTGAAAATGGAGCAAAAACTTCTGCCAACACTTACGGCGTCAACCTCCTCATTCCGGTCGGTGATTTCCGCGTATTCGGCGACTACTACCAGGACACCGATGCCAAGGGCGATCCCCAGATCTGGGCAGCCGGACTCGGCTACGGCGCGATGGACCTCCAGAAGCCGGGCTCCTTCAACATCGATGTGGCGTACTATGATGTAGAACAGGGCCTGTATCATAAAGATATGTCCGGCCTCGACATCGACGGCGACATCTTCCTGCAGGATGCAAACTTCTGGCTCGCTACCGGTGATGTGGCTCTCATGGAAAACGTATATCTCCACGGAGAATATGAATTCGGCTATGATGCAGATCACAGCGGTGAAAAAGATCTTGACGGTGCCTTTGAAATCGGCTTGAACTACGTATTCTAAAAGCACTGTAAAAAAGACTCCCTTCAGGGGGTCTTTTTTTTGCGCTCGGAAGCGGGAGACTCCACCGTGCGCCCGCCCGCGGTTTATAATGAAGAAAAGAACATCCGCTGCGATTCTTTCCGGAGGCGCCCATGAAACGATACAGCTACAAGATATTCCGCGAAGACGGAACGGCCGAGACCGGTGTGATCACCGCCGACACCGCGCAGGAGGCCGCTGCCCGTCTTCATGAGCAGGGCTGCACCATTGCACACCTGCAGGAGCTGCCCCGCCGGTTCCGGCGGAAGGCCCTGTCTGGACGGGCGCTGTCTGTTTTCTGCCGGGAATGGTCCTCTCTGCTGGCGGCCGGCCTGCCCCTTACGGAATCGCTGGCGGTCATCGCTTCCCACGGAAACCGCGCCCTCCGGGAAACGCTCACGGAGATTTCCCGGACGGTCGCTTCCGGTCAGATGCTCGGCGATGCTTTCCGCCGAAGCGGCGCCTTTCCGCCCTTTTTTCTCTCCATGATCACCGTGGGCGAGCGGAGCGGCACGCTGCCGGAGCAACTCGCCCGGCTGTCCGTGTATTATGAAAAGGCCGCGGCCATGCGCCGCCAGTGGATCGCGGCACTGGCCTATCCGGTTTTTATCCTCTGCTTTGCCTGTGCCGTATTTCTGCTGCTTCTCATGGTGATCCTCCCGTCCTTTTCCCTGCTGTTCGATGCGCTCCATCTGCCTCTGCCGGCGCTGACCCGGGGCGCGCTGTCGCTGGGGCTCTTCCTCCGCGTCTATGGTCTTCTTCTTCTGCTGGTCCCGCTGACGGCAGTGCTCATCCTCTTTGTCTGGAAACGCACGGAATCCGGACGAAATCAGTGGGAGCGGTTTCTTTTCCGGTCCCGCTTCGTGCGGCGCCTCTTTTTCATCCGCTTCTGCGCCTCTCTGTCGGCGCTGCTCCAGAGTGGGAGCCCGCTCTCGGAAGCCCTCGCCGCGGCGGAGGAGACCGCCGGCAACGGGGAAGGAAAGCGGCGCATTGCCCGCATGCGGGAGGCTCTGGCCCGGGGTGCCGGTCTGGCGGAATCCCTCCGCCGGGCTGCTCAGGCGCCGCCACTTGTGGTCCACATGGCCGCGGCCGGCGCGGAGAGCGGCGAGCTCCCGGCCTTTCTGAGGGAAGCGGCCCGCCTCCTCACAGAAGAAACGGAGCGGAAGCTCGCCCGTCTGAAGGCCGTGCTGGAGCCGGCGCTTCTCTGCGCCGTAGGGGGCCTCACCGCGGCGGTGGTCTTCACCGTGATGATCCCCGTCTTCACCGCTGTGGGCCGGGGCTGGTAAGTCCTCTCCCATACGGGATGTGATATAATAAGGCAAATATCATCCCATTTGTTCCATGAAAGGAATTTCCATGAAAGATTCAGATATTCGCCGCAGTGCGAGAGAGAAACCCCGGAAGCGGTCGTCGCCGCTGAAGAAAATTTTCATCTTTCTCGCAGTCATCCTGCTCATCGTCACCTGCGGAGCCGCCGCAGGCTTTCTGAGCGCCGTCTGGGGCGGGCTGCCTGATGTGAGCCGCACCATGACGCCCGACGCGTCCTCTCAGGTCTTTGACCGCAAGGGCCGCCTCATCACCACCATCCACGCCGAGGAAAACCGTCTCCCAGTGCCGCTGTCTCAGGTGCCGGAAAATCTCCAGCACGCCTTCATCGCGGCAGAGGACGTCCGGTTCTATGAACACCACGGCATCGATCCCCGGGGCATTCTCCGCGCCGTATACAGCAATATCGTGAGCGGCGACGCCACGGGACAGGGCGGCAGCACCATCACACAGCAGCTCGCCCGCAACGCTTTCCTCACGCAGGAGCAGACCCTGAAGCGTAAGCTCCTCGAAGCGGTGCTCGCGCTGGAGATCGAGCAGAAGTACACCAAGGACGAGATCCTTGAGATGTACATGAACCAGATCTACTTCGGTCAGGGCTGTTACGGCATCCAGACCGCCTCGAAGGTCTATTTCGGCAAGGACGTGAAGGATCTCGATCTGGCGCAGTGCGCCCTCATCGCCGGCCTCCCGAACAGCCCGAATTACTACTCGCCGTTCCGCAGTGTGGAAGCAGCCAAATCCCGTCAGGCTGTCGTTCTTGACCAGATGGCAAAATACGGCTACATCACGCAGGAGCAGGCCGCAGAAGCGAAGCAGGCAGACCTCCATCTGGCGAAGCCCGATGCCTCCGGCACCAGCTCCGTCGCCTCCTATTTCGTTTCCTATATCGTGCAGGAGCTTTCCGATAAATACGACTCTGAATCCATCTACAAGGAAGGCCTGCAAGTATACACCACCCTCGATCTGGATATGCAGAAGGCCGCCGAAGAGGCCGTGAAGAATGACCTGCCGGCAGGCTTCAAGGATGAAAACGGCCTGACCCAGCCGCAGGGCGCTGTACTCGCGCTGGAAGCCAAGACAGGCCAGATCCTCGCCATGGTGGGCGGCCGCGGGGAGGACCACTTCAACCGCGCCGTACAGATGATCCGCCAGCCGGGCTCCTCGTTCAAGCCCTTCACCTATGTGACCGCCCTGGAAAAGGGCCGTCATTCCTACACGATGATCGACAATAAGAAGGTCACCTTTGCAGGCGGCTGGACGCCGAAGAACTACGACGGCACCTACAGCGGGCAGGTCACCCTCCATGATGCGCTGGTGGATTCCCTGAATATCCCCACCATCAATCTGGCCAACGATGTGGGCATCGCCGACATCATCCAGACCGCTAAGGACTGCGGCATTTCCACTCTCGTGGACAGCGGAGAATACAGCGACGTGAACCTCGCCGCCTCCATCGGCGGCCTCACCAAAGGCGTTTCCCTCTGGGATATGGCCAAGGCGTACAGCGTCTTTGCCAACGACGGCCGTCTGGTAGAACCCATGGCCATCCTGAAGGTGCTCGACCGGGACGGCAACGTGCTGGAAGAGCATGAAACGCCGGACAGCGGCAAGCAGGTCCTGAAGGAAGACGCCGTGCAGGAGCTGAACAGCATTCTGCAGGATGCCGTACTGCAGGGCACCGGCGGCGGAGCCTACATCGGCCGTCCCATGGCGGGCAAAACGGGCACCACCGATGACGAGCACGACGCCTGGTTCATCGGCTACACGCCGGATATGGTCGCTGCCGTCTGGGTCGGCGACGACAATTCCAGCAACGCCGGCTACACCGGCGGCACCCTCCCGGCTACCATCTGGCGGGACTTCATGAGTCAGGCCCTGGTCGATACGCCGGCCTCCTCGTTCAAGCTCTCCAGAGCGGCGCAGGAACGCATGGCCGCCGCAGCAGCGGAAGCCAGGAAGGCCGAAGAGAAGAAGAAAGCCGAAGAAGCCAAGAAGGCCGAAGCGGATAAAAAGAAGAACGCTGTGGAAGCGGCCAAGAAGGCCGGCAGCCAGATCCTCGACCGCATCTCCGGCAAGGTCAAGGGCGAAGAATAACGCACATATAAAAACCACGGATCTTGAAAGATCCGTGGTTTTTGATTGCTCTGGGCAAGGGCAATAAGCCGGGCCGGCATGACGGACTGAGGAGGTCTCCGACTGTCAGCTGAAATCTCCGCATCCTGTGCAGAGGACGTAAGGGCAGGGGGCCTGCCGGGTATGCCCTGCATTCCTCCGGAGAGTCCTGTAACGCTCCGAAAATATCATCCCGCAGGAATGGTACCGCCCGTTTTTCCACAGCCGGAGCCAACGGGACAGGGGAGGCGTATGCCGATTTTTGCATCCCGGACAGCCGCTGCCGTGAGGCGTCGCAGTGAAAACGGGCAGGGGAGCTTCCGTTTTCACGCACAAAAAAAGACCGGAAAACCGGTCTTTTCTTTATTCTCTGTTCCGATCAGAATCCGGGCACCAGCGCGCCGTTGCAGGTGTCGATGATGAACTGACGGACCTCGTCGGTCTGGAATTCCTTCACGAACTGCTGATACAGCGGATTGTCCTTGTCTTCTGCACGGGCAGCAACGATATTGACATAGGGGCTGGTATCGTCTTCCACGACGATGGCATAGTCCTGAGAGAGACCTGCGTCGCTGGCGAAGCCTGCATTGACGATGGAAGCGTCGGTGTCATCGAGAGAACGGGGGAGCTGCGGTGCTTCCAGTTCGATGATGTTGAAGTTCTTCGGATTTTCCCCAATATCCTGCGGTACTGCTTTCAGCGGATCCACGCCGTTCTTCAGCTTGATCAGGCCCTGTTTTTCCAGCAGGAGCAGAGCACGCGCGCCGTTGGTGGGATCGTTCGGGATGGCGATGGTGGCGCCGTCCTGCAGCTCATCCACGCTCTTCACCTTGTAGGAGTAGAGGCGGAGCGGAGCCAGATAGGTATTGCCGATGCTGATCAGGTTCGTGCCGTTCTTTTCATTGAATGCATCGAGGAAGGGCTTGTGCTGAATGACATTCAGATCAATGTCGCCGCTGGCCAGCGCCAGGTCAGGCGTCACGTAGTCGGAGAAGACCTGCACATTGACCTTCAGACCGTTTTTCTCTGCATTTTTCTGGACCACTTCGAGGATCTTTTCACTGTAGCCCGGGTTGATGCCGACGGTGATCTCCTTCTTGCCGCTGTCCGCGGAGCCGCTCTTTGCGGTGTCGCCGCCGCAGCCGGCTACAGCGCCTACGACAGCCGCCGCAGCGCAGAGAGCGATAAACAGTTTTTTCAGTTTCATACCAATGACCTCCTTGTTTTTTCCCCTTCACCAAGACAACTGGATTTCCGTGATGGGTCCGGGCAGTGGATAAAAAAAATTCCTGCCCGAAAGACAGGAAATCATGTGCTTTTGACTCATCTTTCGAGATATCTCGCTGGATTTGGCACCTTCCAATGGGGTTGCCGCGTCTTCCCTGGGCCAGTCCCTCCGACGCTCTTGATGAATGGATTATGAAATTGGATGAACTCATCATAGCATGAGCAAAATGCGATGTCAAGCCGTTTTCTTTTCCCGGCCGAGAGCGAGGTCCGCCATGATCAGTCTGCGGCGGCGGTAAATGAGCCATGCCGCTGCGAAGAAGCACGCCGCGGTGGTCCAGAAAACAGAGGCGTAACCGAAGTGCATGGCGATGGCCCCGGAGGCGACCGGCCCGGCCACGTTGCCCATGATGGAGAAGCTCGCCGCAAAGCCCACCACCATGCCGCGCTGCTCCGAGGTGACCGCCGAGGCGATGATCGTATTGGCGATGGGCATGACGAAGCCCAGCGTCATCCCCGTGATGCCCCGCATGATGCCCAGCGTCGTCACCGTGGGCATGAGATACTGGAAAATGAAATTCACGCCCGTGAGCAGCGTGGCCACGGCGATGATCCGCGGCATGGGGAAATGACGCGTAAAGTGCGGCACCAGAAGAGATGCGCAGACGCTGGTGCCGCCGGAGGCGAAAATGATGATGCCCACGATGGTGGCCACGATGGCCGCGTCGCCGCCCATCATGTGCTGGATATACAGCGGCAGGATGGGTCCTATGCCGGTCATGCCGAAATTGCACAGGAACTGCAGCAGGATCATGAGGCGCACCACCGGATTATGGATGAAAAGGGAGAGCTGCTTCAGGAAAGGCTCCCGCTTTTTCGGTGTTTCCGGCCCGGCCCGCTTTGGGATGTACAGCAGGGTGATGACCAGACAGAGGACGCTCAGCCCCGCAAAGACGAGGAAGGGCATCCGGTACCCGAAGGCGTCGGCGATCATGCCGCCGGCGAGCGGGCCGAACATGATGCCCGACACCATGGACGCCTGAAAGACGCCCATCGCCCAGGGCAGCTTTTCCTTGGGCGTCACGTTCATCACCAGCGCCATGCCGATGGCCACGAAGCCGCCGGTCATCCCCTGCAGGATGCGGAGGATGAGAAATTCCACAGGCGTGCGCACGAACGTATTGGCAAAGACGATGATCGAAAGGAGAAACAGGATCCCCGCCATCGCCGCCTTTTCCCCGTATTTCTGCGCCTGCATCGTCCATATCGGCGTAGCAAAGGCCACAAAGAAGGGCGTCACGCCGGAAATGAGGCCGGACCAGAACGCCGCTTCTCCCGGGTCATGCACGCCCAGCTCGGACGTGAGAAAAAGGGGAATAAAAGAGACCACGCCGATGATGGTGATCCCCATGCCGACCTGGATGGCGGCAATGATGTACACGAGCCGTTTCCAGTATTCCATAACAGACCTCTCAAAGATTTCCGCCGGCCCTCCGGCCGGCCAAACAGCAATGAAATTATAGAAAATAAATCTCTCTATATTTATTTTACTAAATAAAAAAAGAAAAGAAAGAGACAATGATTCTGTCACAGGAAAATCCGCGCCTCCGCCGGAACGGAGCGCCCCTACACAAAACAGACGCTGCACGCTATACTAAAAGATGAACCATTTTTCAGAAAGAGGAAATGTATGAGTCTGTCCATTCGGGATATCCTGATTCTGGACTATTTCAACGGAAAACCGGTCCATGCCGCCGTGCCGAAATACCAGCAGGATCTGTACGGCGCAGACGCGGATGAACGCATCCGCGAGCTGTGCGAGGAAGGATGGGTCCGCCACAGCCGGCCGCAGGAGACGGTGAATATGCTTCCGGACAAAGCGCTGGAAAAATTTCTCATCGCCCACGGGCTGGACGGATCAGGCAGCCACTCCGATCTGGTGCGCCGCGTCATCCGGGAAATTCCTGAAACTGAATACGCTCATGCCGTACCGAAGGTGTACGTGGCCACGGCCGACGGCAATCTGGAGATCGCCCACCATATGGCCTACGTGCTGAACGCGCGGTGCAACTACGGCTTTTCCGAAGGGGAGATCGGAGAGGCCCAGCGCACGCTCACCGCCAAACGAGCTCCCTGTACGGCATCGGACATCCTGAAATGTGCTTTTCAGCAGAAAAGCGCACTTTTTGTCATGGCCGGCGAATGGACGAAGCTGCGCAATCTCTATTTCCGCATTTCCAATTTTCATCTCCGCGCCCGCAGCAATGAGGACTCCCTGTCTTTTCTGTACCTCGTCTTTTTCCTCGACATGTCCGGCATGGAGAACCGGAACATGCTGGTACAGTACGACAAGCTCTTTCCCACCCAGAAGGGCATCATCATCCTCATGAACCAGCTGCGCACGGAGCTCGGCCTCAGCGACCGGGCCGTGAAGTCCGCCTTTCTCACCACCATCGCCCGCATGGCGCCGCGGCTTCCCTTCTCCTATTTTTCCCCGCAGGTGATGGGGGATATTCTCATCGAACGGCTGAACGGCATCGAATTCAGCCACGTGAAATACCTGCCGTACCGCAATCCGCCGGACCCGACGTCCACAGCCTACCGCTATGTGGCCGGCCCGAGGGACGACACGGAAAAAACGGACAGCCAGCCCTCGGCGTCCTTCCTCATCCAGCGGAAGGTCACGCCGCCGGTGCCGCCCGTGCTCCGTCTGCCCACCTTTACCGCTCCGCCGCCCTTCCATCCTCCGGAAACTGTGAAAAAGCCGGAACCGAAGCCCGCTCCGCCGCCGGTCAAAGCGGAAAAAAAGCCTTCCGGCCTGCTGGGGAAGCTCCACCACATCCTGAAAAAGAAGGACCGGTAGGCACCGCCGTTTCTCCGGCGCCCGGAATGTGTTATACTGATAGGGCGGATTTCGCCTTTATGCGTCCATAGCTCAGCTGGATAGAGCAGCGGTTTCCTAAACCGTGTGTCGTGTGTTCGAATCACATTGGGCGCACCAGAAAGCCTGAGAGCCTTGCTCTCCAGGCTTTTTTTCCGCTTTTTTTCCGGTGTTTTTCCCCGTCCGGCAGTGGTTTTATTTCCGGAATTTTTCTGATAAAATAAAGTTATTCACAGAAAAACCCACAATCTTTTCACAGATGGCCACAGGGAAAAAATCTTCGATAATATCGGAGAAAATCGAAGATATTCACAGCGGCCGAAACCGGGAAAATCACCGGTTATCCCCAATTACTCACAACTTTATTCACACCCGGTGCCCACACGGCGCCGGGAAGAAAGGATTCCCTTATGGATATGTTTTCTCTTTGGGAGCGCATCCTCTCCTACGTGGAAAAAAATGACCACCAGTATTACGACATGTTCCTGTCGCAGCTGTCGCCCTGTTCCTTTGCCGGCGGGGTCTTCACCATCGCGGCGAACAAGCCCTTTCTGATCCCCTGGATCAAAAATCTGTACGCGCCGAAGATCGAGTCGATCATCGCCGGTGCGACCGGCGTCCCCGCAGTGGTCCAGATCATCCTGAACCCCAATTCTCCGCCGGAGGCACAGGCCCAGCCCGCGCCTGCAGTGCCGGAGCCGGTCTCTGTCCCGGCACCGTCCGCACCGGAACCTCCCGTGCCGCCTGTCATGCCTGCGGCGCCGGCGTCTCCGTCCTCGATGACGATGGCCGAGGAAACAGCGCCCTTCCCGGAATCCGCGCCGGCAGAACCGGAACAGGCCCCGATGCCGTCCATGCCCATCGACGTGAAGAATCTCCGTCCGAAAAGCCTCGACGAAATCGAGCTGCCTTCCATCACGGACAAGATCCGCGAATCCCGGAAATCATCCGGCCCGGAAATGAGCCTGTTCCCGCAGACCGCGGAACCGGAGGCGGAGGAACGGCCTCAGGAAGTCAAAAACAACAACACCTTCGATAATTTCGTATTCGGCAACTGCAACCGGATGGCCTACGAGGCGGCGCTGGCCGTGGCCAATCAGGTGGCCTCCGGCGACTACAACCGGTCCTTCAATCCGCTCTTCCTCTACGGCCCCTCCGGGCTGGGGAAGACCCATCTGCTCCACGCGATCCAGAATTTCCTCGCGTCCAGTCCGTCGAAGAAAAAGGCGGTCTTCATGCCCTGCGAGACCTTCTTCAATGAGCTGATCCTCGCCATCAAGAGCAAGACCCAGGAAAATTTCCGCAAGAAATACCGCACCGTGGATATCCTGCTGCTGGACGATGTACAGTTCCTCGGCGGCCGGGACTCCTCCTCCTTTGAATTTTTCAATACCTTCAATATCCTCTTTGAAAATCAGAAGAACATCGTCCTCACCAGCGATACCACGCCGGAAAACATCAAGGACATGGAGGAGCGTCTGAAATCCCGCTTCGCCAGCGGCCTCGTCGTCCAGATCAGCCCGCCGGACGTGGATATCTGCTGCGCCATCCTCGAGCGCTACGCCGAGAACGACGGCATTGCCATGCCGAAGGACGTGATCAATTTCGTCGCCCAGCACATCCATAAAAACATCCGTATCCTCGAAGGAGCCTACAACAGCATCAAGGCCTACTGCCAGCTGCGCCACTGCGAGATCACGCTGGACGTCGTCAAGGAGGCCCTGAAAGGCAACAATTATATCCAGGATACGCGGGAGCTCACCATGGATCTCATCATCGACACCGTGTGCAGTCAGTACAATGTGCCGAAATCCAAGCTCCTCGGCAAGAGCCGCCCGAAAAATATCGTCATTCCCCGGCAGATCGCCATGTACCTCTGCCGGACCGATCTGAACGAACCCTATCAGTCCATCGCGGACGTATTCCACAAGAATGACCACACCTCCGTCCTGCAGGCCTGCCGCCGGGTGGAGAAACAGCTGGACTCCGATCCCACCATGAAAAAGACCATCGAGTCTCTCCGCGAGCTGTTAAAAAAGCCGTGAATCTCCGGTGAACAGCCGGTGAGTATCCCGGAAGCCCCGCCGGCCGGTGAAAACCGTGAATAACAAATTCCGGATATTCACAGAGTTATTCCACGGGAAAAAGCCGGTAAATACGGACTATTCACAGATTTAATCACTTATTCACAGCGCCTACTGCTGCTTCTTCTATTTCTATTCATTATCCAGTTTCAGTAAAGGAGAACCCCATGAAAATCATTTTCCAGAAAGATGACCTGGCTCGTGCGCTGGACCTCGTACAGCGCGCAGCTCAGAATAAAATTACCTCCAATACAAACAACGGCATTTATATCCATGCTGCGGACAATCTGGTGGAATTTCAGGCCAATGATTTTTCCATCGCCATCAAAACCACTTGTCCTGCCATTACCGAAGAGGAAGGCGATATTGTGGTGGCAGCTCCCCAGCTTCCGATGATGATCCGCCTCCTTCCTGCAGGAGAGGTCACCATGGAACAGAATAAAGGAGAAGGCTTCGTCAAATTCAGCGCCGGCAATGCCGTATACCATTTCCCCATCCGCAGCGCCGACGATTTCCCCATGGTGGAGACCATGGAAAATGTGGGAAGCTGCACCGTAGCGGCTTCCGTTCTGGCGGAAATGGTCAATCTGACCCAGTATGCCGCTGCCACGGACAAGCAGAAGCCTTTCTTTACGGGCATTCTTTTTGAGATCCGCGGCTCCTCCTTTGCCATGGCGGCCACGAACACCCACCGTCTCGCCGCGAAGGAGGTCACGCTCTCCGTACCGGCCGAGCAGCCCGGCCGCATGATCGTTCCTGCATCGGTCATGACGGAAGTGGTGCGGATGCTGCCCTCCGATGAGGACGCGGAAGTGGTTATTTCCTGGGCGAAGAGCCACGTGGCCTTTGCCTTCGGCAGCACCTATTTCATTTCCAATCTGATCAATGGGGAATATCCGGACTATCACCGGGTCATCCCGACCCGCTTCGACAGCACGGCCGTGCTGGATCTGAAGGCCTTCCGCGAAGCGGTGGCCATGGTCTCGCCGATCTCCCGGGATATGAGCTACAAGACCATCAATTTCAATTTCGAGGACGGACGGCTGGACATCTATGAAGAGGATAAGGCCATCGGCTCCTCCCGCGCTTCCATCCCGGCGCAGCTCACGGGCGATCCCATCCATATCATTTTCAACTGCTTCTATGTGGAAGACATTCTGAAGCATTCCAAAGGAGAAACGGTGATTCTCCATCTGCTGAGAAACGGTCCCATGCTGGTCGAACAGGAAGAGGACAAGACATATCAGTATGTGGTGACGCCGATGAGAGGCCGCTGATGAAAACGATCACCATTCATACCGACTATATCCAGCTCGATCAGGCCCTGAAAAAGGAGGGCATCATTTCCACCGGCGGTGAGATCGCGCCTTATCTGGAAATGCACAGGGTCACCCTGAACGGCGTGCCCGTCCATGAGAAGCGGAAGAAGCTCCGCGAGGGGGACGTGCTCGCTCTGGACGGCGACTCCTACCGCATCGTCCGCGAGTCATGAATGTCGTCTCTTTCCGCCTGATCCAGATCCGCAATCAGGAGGACGGCGAGTACCGGCCGGGAGAAGAGCTGACCGTATTCACCGGGATGAACGGCGCGGGCAAGACGAATCTCATCGAGGCGGTCTATTTCGCGTCCATCGGGAAATCCTTCCGCACGTCCCAGACGGAGGATCTGATCCGGTGGGAGGCCGATGAGGGGACGATCCTTCTGGACTTCACCCTCCGCGGGACGGTGCACCAGCTGAAGGTGCGCCTTTCCCGGAAGGAGGGCGTGCGGTTCTTCATGAACGAAACGAAGCTCCGTCGGAAGGATCTGCTCGGGACCTTCCGCACGGTGCTCTTCACGCCGGATGAGATGCAGCTCATCAAGGGAGTGCCCCAGGAGCGGCGGCGGTTCCTCGATCTGGAGGTATCGCAGGTGAGTCCCCGCTATTATGAGGAACTCCTCCGGTACAGCCGGGCAGTGGCCCAGCGGAATGCGGCGCTCCGGCAGGCCCAGCTCCGCGGGACCGTGCCGGATATCGACATCTGGGATATGCAGATCGCTTGCGGGGCAGCCTATCTGGTGAAGAAGCGCGCCGAGGCGGTGGCGCGCATGAATGAATGCCTCGCCGATACGGAGTCGGCCCTTACCGGGCAGAAGGAAGCGCTCACCATCCGGTATCTGCTGAATCAGGGGGAGGGCGTGCCCGACGAGAGCTGGTATCTGGAGAAGCTCGCCGCCGTGCGGGACGAGGATGCCCGGCTGTGCCGCACCTCCGTGGGGCCCCACCGGGATGACCTGCTGTTCGAGCTGAACGGACGGGACATTTCCCGCTTCGGCTCGCAGGGACAGCAGCGCACGGCCATCCTCGCCATGAAGCTGGCGGAAACGGAATTCATCCGCCGCGAGACCGGGGAATATCCGGTGCTCCTTCTGGACGACATCGGGAGCGAGCTGGACCGGACGCGGCGGGAGGCGCTCTGCGGTTACCTCCGGCAGTGCCGCATCCAGACGCTCATGACGGCGGCGGAATATAACGGGGAGGATGTGTGCCGCATCGTTCTTCCGTGAAAGCGTTCCTTTCGGGGAGCGCTTTTTTGTTTCACGTGAAACCGCCGCAGGTCTGCTATAATCAGGAAAGAAAGGAGGCGCGCCATGAAGCGTTCAGGAAAAATGGAAAAGGTATCGGAAGCCTTTCAGGAAGCGGAGGGCGTGCTCCGCGGCAATGATGCCTTCCAGTTCTGGCTGTTCCAGCAGCGGTGGCCGTCCATCATCGGCGACGTGCTGGCGGAGGAATCCTACATCGGCCGGCGGGACGGGAAGCGCCTCTTCCTCTATGTGACCAATTCGGTGTGGATGCAGGAATTCATGATGCAGCGGGAGGAGCTGCTCCGGCGCATTCAGGAAGATCCCTACGGCGCCCGCTTCGAGGAGCTCCGCATCCAGATGGGGCCCCGGCAGCGGCGCGTCCGGCCCACGGGGCATCTGGCGGACATGGCCCGCTTCTATGACACGAGGAAATCCCTGCCGCCGGTGACGGCAAAGGAAGAGCAGTGGATCGAAAACTGGACGGAGACCCATGTGGGGAAAGAGGAGCTGCGGGAGCTCATCGCCAATATGATGCGCGGCGCCATCGGGTGTCGGAAAGAGGAGCTGGCAGAAGGCTTCCATCCCTGTGCGCGGTGCGGCACGCTCTGTGCGAAAGGGCAGCGGCTGTGCTACCGGTGCCAGGCGGAGCAGGATCGGCGGACGAGGAACCGGGTGGTGCTTCTCCTGAAAGCCCGGCCGGAGCTGCTCTATGAGGAGGTATGCCGCGCGGTGCCCTGCACGTACCGGCAGTTTGCGGAGGCGCGGGACCTGCTCATTCACCGCTACCGGGAAAATTATTACAACCAGTGCGGCACGGAGGAGGAGCGGCGGCGCCTGCTGTCCCTGCTCATCCACAAGCCCTTTGAACAGATCACCGAAAGCGAGGCCGCGCACATCCTGTCGGCTCTTCCGGTGAAAAAGCGCTATGATGGAAACAGACAGAAGGAGGGGGACCATTCATGAGTCTGGAAAAGGAATACAAGGTGGATATCGACCGGTACCGTGTGAAAAAAGGCGAGACGGTGCATCTGAAGGACCGGCCTACGGCCTGCGACAGCCCGCTGGAAAAGGCGGAGGTGAAGGAGGTGCTCTTCCCGAAGGCGCTGGCGGAAATGAAGGAGTGGCAGGAAAAGCTCTACGCGGAAAATCTGTGCGGCCTCATCGTGGTGCTTCAGGCCATGGATGCCGCCGGCAAGGACGGCACGGTGAACCACGTCTTTTCCCGGCTGAATCCGGGCGGCGTGCACGTGGTATCCTTCAAGCAGCCCTCGGTGGAAGAGAAGGACCACGACTACATGTGGCGCATCAATAAATCCCTGCCCGCCCGGGGCGATATCGGCATTTTCAACCGGTCCCACTATGAGGATGTGCTCGTCACCCGCGTGCACGGCCTGCTGGAGAAGGAGCTGGAGGAAAAGGACTGCCCGAAGCGCGTTCTCCGGGATATCTGGGACGAGCGGTATGAGCAGATCCGGAACTGGGAAAAATATCTCTGCCAGAACGGCTTCCCCATGGTGAAAATTTTTCTCCATCTGTCGAAGGACGAGCAGCGGAAGCGCCTCGAGGACCGCATCATCCATCAGCAGAAAAACTGGAAATTTTCCTTTTCCGATATCGAGGAGCGGCAGTACTGGGACCAGTACCAGTCCATCTACGAGGAAATTTTAGAGCGGACCTCCACGGACGACGCGCCGTGGTACGTGGTGCCGGCGGACAACAAATGGTACATCCGCTATGTGGTGGCGCTCATCACGCTCCGGGCTCTCCGAAAGATCCATCCGGACTATCCCGAGCTGGCGCCGGAGACGGCGGAGAAGCTGGAGCAGTTCAAGCGCCTCATTCAGCAGACAGACGGCGATGCGCTGGAAGAGATCCGCCGCATGGAGGAACGCAAAAAATAATGCAAAAGACCAGGCCCGTTTCAGAGGTCCGGTCTTTTTGGTGGAAAAATCAGGAATTTTAAGCGTTTTCTCAAGACAGAATCCGGAGAAAAATATTAAAATAAAATCAGAGAAGGGGTTCCTTTCACTGACGAAGGAAACATACAGGATTTCATACGGAAAGAGGGGGAGACTATGGATAAAGACGGGTACATCAATGTGGACCGCTACAAGGTGGAACAGGGGAAAACCATTCACCTGCGGGATTTTTCCACGTCATGCGACATGAACATCGAGAAGGAAAAGGTGAAAACGGTCTATTTTCCGCAGATACTGGAGGACCTGTCCGTCTTGCAGGCGAAGCTCTACGCCCAGAGCACGTATGGACTGATCATTGTCCTTCAGGCCATGGATGCCGCCGGGAAAGACGGCACCATCCGCCACGTCTTTTCCCATCTCGATCCGAACGGCGTGCACGTGGTGTCCTTCAAGCAGCCCTCGGTGGAGGAGAAGGACCACGACTACATGTGGCGCATCAATAAGGCGCTGCCCCGCCGGGGAGACATCGGCATTTTCAACCGGTCCCACTATGAGGACGTGATCATCACCCGCGTCCATGACCTCATCGCTGACGACAAGATCCCGAAAAATCTGGTGGATAAAAATTTCTGGGAAACGAGATACCGCCAGATCAATGACTGGGAGAAATATCTCTTTGAGAACGGATTCCCCGTGGTGAAGATCTTCCTTCACGTGTCGAAGAACGAGCAGCGGGACCGGCTGGCGGAGCGCATCCTCAACAAGAAAAAGAACTGGAAATTTTCCATGTCCGATATCAACGAGCGCCGGTACTGGGACAAGTATCAGGACCTGTACAGTGAAATGATCTCCAATACGTCGAAGAAGGATGCGCCGTGGTACGTGGTGCCGGCGGACAACAAATGGTACACCCGCTTCGTGGTGGCCCAGATCGTGGAGCAGACGCTGAAAAAGATCGCGCCGAAATTCCCGGAGATGTCCAAGGAGGTCAAGAACCAGCTGGAGGAATTCCGCCGTCTCATCGAGAGCGGCAATGTGGGCATGATCGCCGAAATGCAGGATATGTTTTTTGAAAAGAAATAAAAAAGAAGCGTCCCGGAAAAGGACGCTTTTTATTTTTGTCTCATTCAGGCGCGGCGGAGGCAGCCGATGAAGAGCAGCACCGCCGAGATGGCAAGCCCCACGAAAACAGGATCGATGGGCAGCGGGAAGACGGTGGCGGTGAGGACGGCCGCCGCGGTGCTCACCGTGATGGCTGCGAGGCCCCAACGGGGCGCGACATGGCCCGGCCAGAAAATGGCGAGCGTCATGGGGAGGAAGATGCCGCCGCCGCGGAGCGCCATGGACAGGTAGTTCCAGAAGAGCACCTGCGATTCCAGATGGTACAGGGAGAAGGCGCCGGCCGCGATGAGGATGGCCAGAACGGAGAACTTCGTGATGTGCAGGAGCAGGCGGTCATTGCGGATGCGGAAGATCACGCCGGCGATATCGTGGGAGATCATGGTGCCCATGCCGAGAGCCAGCCCGCCGATGGAGCTGATGAGGGAGAGCAGGATGCCTCCGAGGGCGATGCCTGCGATGACCACGCCTTCATGGTCGACGAGGTAGGTGGGGAGCACCAGAATGGGGAGCACCGACGGATCGAAGGCGCGCATGTACATGCCGATGGCGATGAAGGGCAGGCCCACGGGAATGACGATGCACGCCGAGGCGATGCACCCCGCCGCCGCCGTGGTGGGCGTGGCCGCGGAGAAAATGGCCTGTACATAGGTCTGGGTGCAGATGACGCCCACCATCATGGAGAGGAAGGTCGCCGCCGCGGTTTCCGCGCCGTTTCCGGTGAGGCTCAGCCAGGGCATGGCCGGGAAGAGCGCATCAAATTCCGCATCGGGCATGGCTGAAAGAGAAAGAAAGGCGGAAATGCCCGCGATGGCCAGCGACAGGAAGAGGACGCCCATCTTCAGGATGCCGCCGATGCCGGCGCTCTTCATGCCGCCGAAGAAGGTGTAACCCACCACGAGGACGATCAGGATGGCCGCCGCCGCGGCGTGGGGCACGTGAAACAGGGCGGACAGCAGCTGGATGCCCGAAAGGGAGCTGGCAATGATGGAGAAAAAAGTGCCGATGGAGGAAATGACCGAGACCGCTTCCTCGGCGCGCACGCCGTAATGGGCGGCCAGAAATTCCGGGATAGTGGCCAAACCAGTACCGCGTAATTTTCGAGCGTAAAAAATACCCATAATAACAAATGTAATGCCGGCACCGAGGGTGAACCACCAGGCGGAAAGCCCGCACGTATAGGCCAGCTGGGCCGTGCCGATCGTGGCGCCGCCGCCTACGATGGAGCCCGCAATGGAGCCCGCGATGAGCGGTACCCCCGCGGACCGGCCGTTCAGGCTGTACCCTTCGGCGGAATTCACCGACCGGGCGGCCCAGAGCCCGGCCCCGATGACGGCAAAGACCGTGGCGAGCATGATGACGATATGCCACAGAGAAAGTTCCATGGAAAGCCCTTCTTTCGTTTTTTTCAATTATATCATGACGGCTCCGTCCTTTTTCGGCGAAACCCGCGGTGCAATCTGAAAAAAAACGGCGGCCGGCAGTTTCCCGTGTCCATCCGGAGGAGACATGGCGGTGTTTCACGTGAAACACCGGAAAACGGGCGGGAGAAATCGGCTGAAGGTCCCGGAACGGGCCGATTTTGCAGAAAATTTTTATCTGTGTATGTTATAATAAATCTGTATCGGCAGGAGGAAAACGTATGGGAAAAATCATCAGCATCATCAATCAGAAGGGCGGCGTGGGAAAGACCACCACGGCGGTCAATCTGGCGGCCTATCTGGCCGACTCGGGGCACCGCACGCTGCTCGTCGATGAGGACGCGCAGGGCAATGCCACGAGCGGGCTCTCCATGGATACGTCCCGCTTCGATGCGACGCTCTATGATGTGCTGATCGACGGCGTGCCCGCCGAGGAGGCGGCCTACCGGACGGAAGTGAAGAAGCTCAGCCTGCTTCCCGCCTCCATCGATCTGGCCGGGGCGGAAGTGGAAATGGTGGACATACCCGACCGGGAGACCCTGCTCCGCCGCGTGCTGGCGCCGCTCCGGGACCGCTATGACTACATCCTCATCGACTGCCCGCCGTCGCTCGGGCTGATGACTGTCAATGCGCTCACCGCAGCCGACATGGTGCTCATCCCCATTCAGGCGGAATTTTACGCGCTGGAGGGGCTGTCCCAGCTGATGAAGACCGTGCAGGCCGTGAAGAAGCGCCTGAATCCGGAGTTGGAGCTCCTGGGCATTCTGGTTACCATGTACGACGGGCGGACCAATCTGGCCGTACAGGTCTCGGAAGAGGTCAAGAAATATTTCGGGAAAAAGGTATTCAAGACGATGATTCCCCGGGCGGTGAAGCTGTCGGAAGCGCCGAGCTTCGGGGAGCCCATCGTGCGGTATGCGCCGAAGTCCAAGGGCGCCGCCGCGTATAAAAGTCTCTGTCAGGAGGTGCTGAAGCGTGTCTAAGGAAAAACGGCTCGGACGGGGGCTCTCTGCGCTTCTGGGCGAGGAGAGCCGGAAAAGGGAAGCGCCGGAAGAGATCCGCATAGACCGCATCGTGCCGAATCCCCACCAGCCCCGGCGGAATTTCGACGAAGAGGCGCTGGCGGAGCTGGCCGCCTCCATCCGCACCCACGGCGTGGTGCAGCCGGTCATCGTCCGGCGGGATGCCGACGGCTATACTCTGATCGCCGGCGAGCGCCGTCTCCGCGCGTCGAAGCTGGCAGGCCTCACCACCGTGCCGGCCATCGTCCGCGATTATAATGAGGAGGCCGCCGCCGAGGTGGCCCTCGTGGAAAATCTCCAGCGGGAGGATCTGAATCCTGTAGAAGAAGGGCGGGCATACCGCCGCCTTATGGAGACCTACGGCTACACCCAGGAAAAGCTGGCGGGCATCGTCGGCAAGAGCCGGCCCTATGTGGCCAATCTGCTCCGCATCCTCGCCCTGCCGGAGGAAGTGCTGGCCCGGCTCGAGGAGGGAAAGCTCACCATGGGACAGGTGCGGCCCCTTCTGGCGCTCGCCTCGGAGGAGGAACAGACCGCGCTGGCCCGGCGCATTGAAAAGGAAAATCTCTCCTCCCGTCAGGCGGAAGAGCTGGTGCGCGGAAAAAAGGAAAAGCGCGCGCCGAAGGAAAAAGCGGAGGACCCGGCGGCGTCTTATTTCCGCAAAATTGAAAATGAATTGAAATTGTCTCTCGGGACAGGTGTGCATATCAGAAATGGAAAGGGAAAGAACCGTCTCCGCGGCGCCATCGCCATCGAATATACAGGAGAAGAGGAATTTCAGCGGATCGTGGCTTTCCTGAAAAATGAGGAATAAAAATGCTCGGTGAAGGTATGATTACATATGCAGTGCTGGCTGTACTGGCCGTACTGGTGGTGTTTTTGCTGGTGCAGGTCTTTCTGCTCCGGTCCAAATTATCCGCGCTCACCCGGAAGTACCAGTATTTCATGGCCGGGGAGAACGGAGGCAGTCTGGAACGCCAGCTCTCGGCAGAGCTGACGGAGCTCCGGGAAATGACCCGTTCCTCAGAGGATATGCTTCATCAGCATGAACTGCTGTCCAATATGCAGATCCAGTCCTTCCAGCGGAGCGGACTGGTGAAATACGATGCCTTCGACGACAGCGGGGACAAGCTCAGCTTCTCCCTCACGCTGCTGGACGGGGCCAACAACGGATTTGTGCTCTCTTCCCTCGTGGGACGGGAGACCTCCCGCATTTATGTGAAGCCGGTGCTGAACGGCCAGTGCCGGGACGCCATTTCCTCCGAGGAAGCGGAAAGCATCAGTATGGCGCTCGCTTCTGAAATGCCCCGGAGCACGGCGGAAAAGGGAGAAAACAGAGGCGGAGACGCCGGAGAGGCATAACATTCGCTGTACAGTTTCACGGGAAAGACAGGTGAAACAATGGAGAAAAAGGAAAATCATGAAACCGGCTCTGTGGAGTTTCATTTCACGGGGCAGGAATTCCGGAAAATAAAAGGGCTCCTCGCCGTACTGGCGGCGGCCTTTGTGGTTGGCATGGGCGCCTCGGTCTATGCGGTCTATTCCATGAATTCGCTGCAGGCGGAAAACAGCCTGTACCGGAATCAGCTCAAAATGGCGGAGGATAAGATGGAAAGCCTCTCCCAGAAGGTGGAAAGCGTGGAGAAGATCAGCGAAGAGCTGGAAACCATGGTCAACGGCCATACAGAAAACGCTGCTCCGGCAGGCGGCGTGGGCGGCGGCAATACCGTGCCGGACCGGGCGGAAGCAACATCGGAAGCGGAGCCGGAAGCCATCAAGACGCCCGGTGATCTGCTCCAGCAGCTGGCCCGGCTCGATGAGATCGTGAACCGGGAGCTGAAGCACATCATCAGTCTCCGTTCCGAGCTGGTGACGAGGAGCCACACGGCGCGCACCATCTATCAGGCCTACCAGTCAGAGATGCCCTCTATGTGGCCGGTGACGGGCGAGATCTCCAGCGGCTTCGGCTGGCGGGAGAGCCCCGGCGGCATCGGCTCCACCTATCATGAGGGCGTGGACATCTGCACGGAATACAATACGCCCGTGCGCGTCACCGCAGACGGCGTGGTCACAAAGACCGGCTGGGTGGACGGCTACGGCTATCTGGTGGAAGTGAAGCACGCCGACGGCGTGAGCACGCGCTACGGCCACAATTCGGCCATCGTCGTCTATGAAGGCCAGCAGGTGCATCAGGGCGACACGGTGGCCCTCGCCGGCAGTACGGGAAACAGTACGGGCCCTCACAGCCACTATGAAGTACGGGTGAACGGCACGGCGCTGGACCCGATGCTGTTTTTACGATGATCGGGAAATAAGGCCTCTTGCAGGTCTTATTTTTGTGAAGGAGATACATATGACACAGGGAGAAATGCTCTATACGGAAGGCCGCCTCGCGGAGGCCTGGGAGGCGCTGCAGCGGGAGGCGAAGGAAGGCTCCGGCCGCGCCATGTACTGTATCGGGCAGTATTATCTGTTCGGCCTCGGCGAGTCGGGAGAAAAGCCCGCAGAGGCCGCGGCGTGGTTCCGCCGGGGCGCACCGTCGGACCCGATGGCCCGGGTGATGGAGGCGCTGTTCCTCCGTCTGGAAGCGGTGGATCGGGAGGCGCTCACGGAGGCCGTGTCCGCCGTGGAGAAGGACGCTGAAGCGGGCAGTGCGGAGGCGCTCTTCTGCCTGTTTGCGCTGTATTCCACCGGCGTGAAGGATGTCATCGAGGCCGACGTGCCCCGGGCGCAGCTGTGCTGTGCCAGAGCGGCGGACGCAGGCTTCTGGCAGGCGGAAATGGAGCTGGGGCTCCGTCTGCTGAACGGACAGAGCATTCCGAAAAACGCGGAAAAGGGCGCCATGTATCTGAAGCGCGCCGCCGATAAGGGCATCGGCAAGGCGGAATACCACCTGGCCTACTGCTGTCTTGCCGGCGAGGGCACAGAGAAAAATCCGTCCCTTGCCGTGGCCTATTACCAGAAAGCGCTCCGCCATGGCTACTTCCATGCGGCGGTGGAGCTGGGCGTGTACTACGAAATGGGCGTCCATGTGAAGCAGGACCGGAAAAAGGCGTGTCAGCTCTACAAGCGGGCCGCAGACCGGGGCGATGCGGAGGGCAGGGCCCATTATGCGGACTGCCTGCTCGCCGGCGATGTGGTAAAGCGCAATCCCCGGCAGGCGGCGGCGCTCTATCAGGAAGCCGCAAAGGGCGGCAGCGCCTATGCGCTGGTCCGTCTGGGCGAGACCGCCTTCAACAGCGGCGACGACGGGACGGCGTTCCGGTATTTCATGGAAGCGGCGCAGATGGGTATGCCGGCGGCGCAGTATCTCACGGGGCTCTGCCTCCTGCAGGGGCGGGGCGTTTCTGCTGACCGGCGGGCCGCCGCGGTATGGCTCCGGAAGGCTGCTCAGAACGGAAGCCGGGAAGCGGGCCAGCTTCTCATGCAGTTCGGGCTGTGAGGTGCCTCATGGATCAGGAAAAAAGAAACCGGGAGATGGATGAGGCGAAGGCGCTCTATCTGCGGTGCCAGCTGGACCGGGCCTTTCCTATTTTCCAGAAATACGCCCAGGCCGGCGACGGGGAGGCCATGTATTTCCTCGGGGAATACTATTCCCAGGGTTACGGCCACGTGGAGCAGGATACGAAGCGCGGCGCGGAATGGCGGAAAAAAGGCGCCATCGCCGGCGATGTGCTGGCCCAGCTGAATACGGCGTACAATCTGCCCGGCGATGATCCGGGGCGGCAGGCGATCCCGAAGGTGGTCTTTCCGGAGATCCTCCGCCGGGCGGAGGCGGGGGACGTCTTTGCCCAGAATGAGCTGCCCGATATGTACTACTACGGCATCGGCACGGAAAAGAACGTAGACAAGGCCGTGGAGTGGCTCGAGAAGGCCGGCGCCAACGGCTTCTGGCGTCCTCTCAATAAGCTTGGGGAAATGTATTACTACGGCGAGGGCGTCCCCGCTGACGAGGAAAAGGCCGCCGCGTATTTTGAAAAGGCAGCGGCTCTCGGCTACGGCGACGCAGAAGCCAATCTGGCCATGTGCTGCTATGCGGGAAAGAAAAAGAATCTGACCCGGGCGGTATCCCTGCTCCGCCGGGCCTTTGCCCACGGCGCGCTCTTTGCACGGGATGCGGCCAATATTCTGGGCATTTTTCTGCTGGAAGGCAAGGGCGTGAAGAAGGACGAGAAGGAAGCCTTCGAATGGCTGAAGCGCTCTGCCGAGCTGGGCTCTCCCGCGGGAATGAACCATCTGGCGGTCTGCTATGAGCGGGGCATCGGCACGGCGCCCAGTGAAGCAAAGGCGGAGGAATGGTGCCGCCGGGCCGCGGATCTGGGCCACGCGGAGGCGGCGGTGCAGTACGGCATCTACCAGCGGGAAAAGGGACATAACAAGCTGGCCATGCGCTATTTCCGCCAGTCTGCGGAGATGGGCAATGCCGACGGCCAGACCTGGCTCGCCTCGTGCTTTCTCTTTGGCATCGGCGCGAAGGAGGACAGGGAAGAGGCGCGGAAGTGGCTGGAAAAGGCCGCGGCGCAGCAGAATGAAAATGCGGTGAAGCTCCTGAAGGAGGAGCTCGGCATCGACTGGAAAGGCACGGAAAAATAAAAAGGAAAGACGGAGCGATCCGTCTTTTTTTGTGTGAAATTTTTGATACGGGCCGCGGAATCCATCCGGGAAATGACAAAAAAGCCGCTTCTGCCGGAAGTTATGCACAACGGAAAAAACACCGGGTATTAGGGCAGATTCCGGAGTTTTTCACAAAGTTATCCACAATATGTTGATAACTTTTACAAAATGCGGAGAAAGAAGAATGTCATTTTTTCTTCTGCTGCCTGTATCACTTCCGGTATTGCACTGGTATAGTTTTTGCGTTATAATGGCATACATCAATTTCATAGCAGTGGATGATGTATACGGGAGAAGACAACCGTCTGCCGAAGGAGTAACACTCTCAGGCGCTGAAAGGCAGTACCGCATGCGGACACGACTCTGGAGAGTTCCAGTAATGGACGCCGAAGGTGCACGGACAATCATGTCTCAATCTCTCAGGCAAAAGGACAGAGAAATTTGCAGCCATTCCCTTTTGGATGGATGAAAATTTTCCGGTCTCCAGAGTACCAGTCTCATGGAGACCGGTATTTTTTTTGAGAACCGGGGCACCGCTCCGATTCCGCAGGAAAGGGAGGAATCTGAATTGGATCTTGAACTACTGAATGCCATTGACAGATTTATCTGGGGGCCGCCGCTTCTGGTGCTCCTCGTGGGCACGGGGATTCTGCTCTCCGTACGGCTCCGCTTTCTGCAGGTGTTCCGCCTGAAAAAGGCGCTCAGCCTCATCTACAGTGCGAAGAACACCGGCGAAGGGGATATCAACAGCTTCAAGGCACTCTGTACCGCGCTGGCGGCCACCATCGGCACCGGCAATATCGTAGGTGTCGCCACCGCCGTCCATGCAGGCGGCCCGGGCGCTCTCTTCTGGATGTGGATGGCTGCCTTCTTCGGCATGGCCACCAAATATGCCGAAGGACTTCTGGCCGTCAAATACCGTGAAGTGGACGCACAGGGCCATATCTCCGGCGGCCCGATGTATTACATCAAAAACGGCCTCGGTGAGAAATGGAAGCCTCTGGGCACGGCCTTTGCCATCTTCGGCGTGCTGGTCGCCTTCTTCGGCATCGGCACCTTTGCGCAGGTGAATTCCATCGTGGAGATCACCCGCATCACCGCGGGCATTCCCGTGGAAGCGACGGCGGCGGTGCTCACCGTTCTGGTGGCGGCAGTCACCCTCGGCGGGCTCCAGTCCATTTCCCGCGTGGCGGAAAAGATCGTTCCGGCCATGGCTGTCATTTATTTCATCACCACCATCGGCGTGCTGGCCTATTTCTGGGATGCCATCCCCGCGGCGGTGTCCCTTGTGCTGGAATCGGCCTTCACCGGCACCGCAGCGGCAGGGGGCTTCCTGGGCGCCACGGTCATGACCGCCATGAGAAACGGCATCGCCAGAGGCGTATTTTCCAATGAATCCGGGCTGGGCTCGGCGCCGATCGCTGCAGCTGCAGCCAAGACCAAATGGCCGGCAGAACAGGGTCTGATCTCCATGACCGGCACCTTCATCGATACGATCATCATCTGCACCCTGACAGGCCTGACCCTCATTGTCAGCGGCCAGTGGACGAGCGGCGCCAACGGCGCAGCGCTCACCAATGCGGCCTTCACCTCCGCTTTCCCCGCCTTCGGGAGCGGACTCCTCATGGTATCCCTCGTGCTCTTCGCCTTCACCACCATCCTCGGCTGGAACTACTACGGCGAACGCTGCGTGGAATATCTGGGCGGCGTGAAGCTCATCCGTCCGTACCGCATCATCTTTATCCTTCTCGTGGCGTGCGGCGCTTTCCTGAAGCTGGAGGCCATCTGGGTGCTGGCAGACATCGTGAACGGCCTCATGGCCATCCCGAACCTGATCGCCCTCATCGGCCTTTCCGGTGTGGTCGTCTCGGAAACGAAGCTCTATTTTGACCATCTGGCGGAAGAAAAGGAAGAGGAAGAAAAAGCCCGGACGCTGGCTGCAGAATCCGGGAAATGAGAAAATTTTCTATATATTTATATAATATATATAGAAAGAAATAGCGAAAAATGATGGGTGTATAGTTTCAAACTATATCAGCCATATGTTTTTCCACTTTTACGAGATAAAGAATTCGATGTAAGATAAGAACATCAATTTCACAGCAGGTGTAAGGGAACACCAACTCTGGAGAGTCTCAATCAATGAGCGCCGAAGGTGCAAGGGCGGCAGCGTATCCCGCCCAGTCTCTCAGGCAAAAGGACAGAGCTTTCAGAAACATCGGATCTTTTTGCAATTCGGCTCCAGAGGCAGGCTGTGCAGTGCCTTTCGGGGCCGTTTTTTTTAAGGGGGGAATTGCATTATGGTCGATTTTCTGAATCTGATTGACGGCTATGTCTGGGGTCCGCCGCTTCTGCTTCTTCTTGTCGGAACCGGCGTTTTTATGACGATCCGTACGGGCTTCGTACAGATCCTTCGCCTGCCGCTGGCATTCAAGCTGATTTTCTCCACCGGGAAGAATCAGGATGCAGGCGATGTATCCAGCTTTAAATCTCTGTGCACGGCACTGGCTGCAACGGTCGGCACCGGCAATATCGTAGGCGTCGCCACCGCAATCCATGCGGGCGGCCCGGGCGCTCTCTTCTGGATGTGGCTCGCAGCCTTCTTCGGAATGGCCACCAAATTTGCAGAAGGCACGCTCGCTGTTAAATATCGTGAAGTGGACAACAAAGGCAATATCGCCGGCGGCCCGATGTTCTACATCAAGAACGGCATGGGCATGAAATGGAAATGGCTCGGCGCTCTCTTCGCCTTCTTCGGCATGTTCGCCGCCATCTTCGGCATCGGGAATACGACCCAGGTCAATTCCATCGTTGAAGTCGTCAAAGTCGCTTTCGGTGTGGATGTGCTCTGGACCGGCCTGATCCTCTTCGTACTCACCACGGTCATCATCTTCGGCGGCCTGCAGACCATCGCGCAGACCTCCAGCAAGATCGTTCCTGCGATGGCAGTGATCTATCTGGTCACCACCGTTTCCATTCTTCTTATGTTTGCTGACAATGTCCCGGCGGCAGTCATGCTCGTACTGGACAATGCCTTCACCGGCACCGCAGCGACCGGCGGCTTCCTCGGCGCAACCGTTATGATGGCCATGCAGAGCGGCATCGCCCGCGGCCTGTTCTCCAACGAATCCGGCCTCGGCTCGGCTCCTATCGTAGCCGCCGCAGCCAAGACCCGCTGGCCTGCTGCAGACGGGCCGGGATCCATTACCCGTCACTTCATCGATACGATTGCGGCGTTCACCCTGACCGGCCTCACCATCATCGTCACCGGCCAGTGGACTGCCGACCTGAACGGCGCGGCTCTCACGAACGCCGCATTCTCCACTGCATATTCTTCCTTCGGCGGCGTGCTCCTCACTATCTCTCTGGTGCTCTTCGCCTTCACCACCGTCCTCGGCTGGAACTACTACGGCGAACGCTGCCTGGTTTATCTCTTCGGTACCAAGTGGATTCCCCTGTACCGCATCGTATTCGTGATCATGACCCTCGTGGGCTGCTTCATGAAACTGGATGCCATCTGGGCTCTCGCCGATATCCTGAACGCACTGATGGCGGTCCCGAACCTGATCGCTCTCCTGTGCCTCTCCGGTGTGGTTTCCTCGGAACTGAAGAAATTCATTCACTATCGTCAGACCGGGGAAGAACCGGCAGATATGGAAGCTCCCGCAGGTGCTGCTATAGCCGCATCTGAAAAGGCGAAGTAAAAAGCAAGGGAAGGTTTCCCCCCTATCCGCCACAGGCGGGTAGTCCATACAGCTGTTTCCTATCGTCATGGAAACAGCTGTATTTTTATGTATAAATTTAAGTGGCAGATTGTTCCTCAAATAATTGGGTGATAAAATAAATTTAAGATATATTGTTTTCTTTTTATATTTGAGGAGGATGCTCATGATTTTATCAAAAATAGGATTTGGAGAAGGGGGATTATTTTCCTGGAAGGGAAGAATGAATCGGTTGTCCCTTTTTATTAATTATTTGATTTTGTTAACCTTTATGATTATCTGTGTATATGGTCCTCTTTTATATTATGGACTGAAAGAGAAAAGTGATATAGCCATTGGAATTAGTATAGTTATGCTTATTTTGGTGCTTTTAAGGTATTTGTCTCTTGTAGCGAGAAGACTTCATGATTTAGGTATATCCGGAATTGGTGCTATTGTTATTTGGATTTTTAGTGCTTTAGCCGGGAAATCGGAAATAGGTTCCGTAATTTGTCTGCTTATACAATTAATAGTGATGTTATATCCGGGAACCGCGGGGGAAAATAAATATGGATGCCCTCCAACAAAGAAAATTTCACTTATGTAGTTTTGAAGTAATAAAATAAATTAAATTTATACCTGCAATTCCATGTTATTGCAGGTATTTTTCTTGCCAATCAGAAAAAATATCCCGTACAATAGGAGCCATACAAAGGTCGGACACCGAACAGGTTATAAGGTATATATATAGAAAGAGCAGAACCTCATATTATACATATATAAAGAGAAGCGGACAGCGCCGGCATTCCGGCGGAGGTTCCGCAGGGGGTTAAGGTCCGGGAAAGGAAAACAAATGAAACAGATTCATGTACAGCGCATCGAACGGGTGCAGGAGGAAATGGCGCGCGCCGGGATGGAGCAGCTCATCGTGAGCGACCCGGCGTCATTGTGGTATCTCACAGGGGAGGCGCTCGATCCGGGGGAACGGCTGACCGTGCTCATTATCGACCGCGGCGGCAGTCTCCGGTGGGTGAAGAACGCTCTCTTCACGCTTGCTTCCGAGGATATTCCCGTGCTGTCCTTTCAGGACGGCGAGGACGGGATACGCACCGTGGCCGAGGATATGATGCCCGGCGTCATCGGCGTCGACGGCAGCTGGCCGTCCCGCTTTCTGCTGGCCCTGCAGGCGGCGTGTCCCCGGACGTATGTGAACGGCAGCGGCGCCATCGACCGCGTGCGGGCCGTGAAGGACGAGGAGGAGCAGCGCCTCATGCGGGAGAGCTCGGCCGTCAATGACCGCTGCATGGCCGCGTTTGTACGGTGGCTCCATGCAGGCGTCACCGAGGCGGAGGCAGCGGATCATCTGAGACAGTTATATAAAGAGGAGGGCTGTGAGGACGTGTCCTTTGCCCCCATCGTGGCCTTCGGCCCGCACGGCGCCGATCCCCACCATACGGTGAGCGATGCCGTTCTGACGGAGGGGACGGTGGTGCTGCTCGATATCGGCGGAAAGAAGGACCGTTATTGCTCGGACATGACCCGCACCTATTTCTTCGGCGATGTGCCGGACAAGGTCAGAGAGATACACCGCATCGTGTGCGAGGCCTGCGAGACAGCGGAAGCTCTCGTCCGTCCCGGCGTGCCGCTGGCGGAGCTGGACCGCGCCGCCCGGGCCGTGATCGAAAAGGCCGGCTACGGACCGCAGTTCTATCACCGGCTGGGCCATTTCATCGGTCAGACCGACCATGAGGCGGGGGAGGTGAGCGCCTCCAGCCCGCTCATTGCAGAACCGGGGATGATTTTTTCCATCGAACCCGGCATCTATCTCACCGGAGAATTTGGCGTGCGCATCGAGGATCTGGTGCTCGTCACAGAGACCGGCGCGGAGCGCCTGAACCATCTGCCGCACAGCCCGTATATCCATGACATCGGAGGAACTGCCCATGAATGATCAGACCTGTACCATCCGCGGCGTGATCCTCGGCGAAGGCATGCCGAAGATCTGCATCCCTCTCACGGGACGAACGGCGGAGGCGCTGCGCCGGGAATGCGCCGCCCTGAAAGACTATCCCTTTGACCTTATTGAATGGCGCGCTGATTTTCTGGCAGATCTGTCGGAGAAAGAAGACGCGCTGGCGGCCCTGCGGGACTGCCTGCCCGATGCGCCGCTTCTCGGCACCTTCCGCACCGCCGGAGAGGGCGGGGACATGCCGCTCTACGAGGCGGAGTATTTCCGCTTTGTCCGCTGGATGATCCATACGGGAAAGCTGGATGCGGTGGATCTGGAATATTTCCATGACGAGGCGGAGCGGGACGCCCTGCGGGATGAGGCGCAGGCAGCGGGCCTGACCGTCATCATGAGCTCCCACGATTTTCAGAAAACGCCGCCGCAGGAGGAAATGACCGCGCGCCTCACTGCGATGGGAGCCCATGGATGCATCGCCAAGCTGGCGGTGATGCCGCAGAGCGCCTCCGATGTGGCAGCGCTCCTGGCAGCTACCACAGCGGTGCGGGAATCCCGTCCGGAACGGCCGGTGATCACCATGGCCATGGGCGGTCTGGGAGCAGTGAGCCGCATTGCCGGGGAGACCTTCGGCTCGGCGCTCACCTTCGGCACCGCCGGGCAGGCCTCGGCTCCGGGCCAGCTCGATGCGCGGGCGCTGCGTCAGATCCTTGACGTCCTGCACCGTATGAAATGAATATATGTAAGAGATCGTCCGCACTATGCGGGCGGTTTTTCATAATAAAAGAAAATATCCTTTGCCGTTTCATGGGAAAAACGGAAGCGGGAAGCACGGCGCGTCTTTCGTCAGAATCTTATCAATGAAATGGCATTTATTATATAAATTCTGTAAAGAGCATACGCTCTTTTATATTGACGACTGTCTTTGCAGAAAACTGTCAAATTTCCTTGACGGTAGGTACTACTCATGGTAAGATAACCTACGTCGCTGAGATGGCGGCGCGGTCCTGAAAAATAAAATTCAGAAAACCGCT
>CAKMIA010000002.1 GCA_927353735.1 uncultured Veillonellaceae bacterium | reverse complement strand
GGACCCGCACGCGTTGGAAAAAAAAGGGCAGCAAAAGTCCCCCCAAAGGGCCGGCTGCCGCCGCTGCCATACCGATTTTTTTCATTGTTCCCTCCAGAAGAAAGGTCTTTATTGCATGACGCCTGTCCGGCGGTGCAGACAGAACCGGAGAAGCACATCCTCCAGCTCCCCGCTGCCGACGCCGAGACGCTGTTCATACTGCCATTCAAACAGGGCCAGCAGGAAATCCTCTGCTTCCTTTTCCGTCACCTGCCGGGCCTGCGCCGCCAGCCGCTTCATCTGCCAGGCGCTCCGCATCCCCAGCAGGGCGGATTTTTCCGCCGGCCGGGTCCGGGCGCGGTCCATTTCCTTCAGCATCTTGATGCGCCGGAACTGCGCCGCCAGAAAGCCCACATTTTTCAGGATGGCCGCCTGATCGGTAAAGACCCGCGGCGCCGCCTCCCGCACCGCCTTGGCGTCCCGCGCCAGCAGACGGTCAAAAAAGGAGAAGATTCCCTGATCCATATAATCGGTGAGCGAGTCCTCCAGCAGTGCCTTTGTGACATTCGCCTCATCCCCGCACACCAGTATTATTTTATCACATTCCGTTTCCAGAAACGGCGCGGAGATCTCCGACCACTGGGAGAGCACGTCCTCCAGATAGGCCCGCGCATCGGGGAGAAGCCGCTTTCCCCGGTCATAGAGATATTCCTCCATGTGCTGGGCACCGTCCTCCGCCTTCAGGTAATCGCACTCGATGAGCGAGGCGAAATCCAGCAGCCCCTTGACCGCTTTGGTCCGCTTGTCCGGCTTCCCGTCCAGCGTCATCACCAGAAAGATATCCGGCGCCAGCTCCCGCAGACCGGCGAAAAATGCCGCGCAGGGCTTCTCATCATCCTTTTTCAGGGCCCGCTTCAGAAAGAACGGATTCTGGATCACCACCGCCGTATCGGAAGAAAACAGAGACTGCCCCTCCAGTGCGCTCCGGTATTCCGCAAAGCTCCCCGTCCCGTCGAATACGGTCGGGTCCGGCGGATTTCCCTTGAAATACCGGCGGATGAGCTCCTGTTTTTTTGCCTGCACGAGCGCCGCATCGTCGCCGCATACGAGCCATACATTTTTCTGTTTTGCCTTGACTGTCATGTGCCGCCTCTCATTTCCGGGCAAACAGGGACTCCGTCAGTCCGCTGGGATGATATTTTTCCATGGTCCATGTGCTGCCGTCCCAGAAGAGCTCCACCATCCCGTCGAGAAAGGGATCTCCCACGGGGATGCCGCAGAGCAGGAAATAATCCCGGTCCTCTCCGGCCTGTGTCGTACGGTTTCCTGCATAGACCGCCGCTTCCGGGGCAAGCCATTTCATTGTATCATGATTCACCGCCGGCCGGAAAGATTCGGCGCCGCCCATCCAGATGCAGTGCGCCGCCGGCGTGATGCCCCGCAGCGGAGCGCCCCCGCCGTCCAGATACCAGCCGCAGTCTCCTTTCTCCAGATACCAGCCCGTTCCGTCCGTGATGGCGGTCAGGCCTGTGCTGAGCGAGAGCCGGGCCTCTCCGAGGAAGCGCACCCGGCTCCCGGGATGCGCCGCCAGCAGCGCCGCCGCTTCATCCTCTGTCCCCTCCGGGAGCCAGATCTCCCCCACGGGCAGCGCCAGCGTAAACGCCGAAGCGCCGCGGCACTGCCGGAAGTCGCAGATGAGGATATCCGCCTGATCGATGCCCTTGTATTCAAGCACTGGCGTCAGCTCCCGCTCCCCCATATCGAAGGGCAGCCCGCCGTCATGGTAATACACAAGGGTGTGCGTCCCGTCGGTGAGCACCGCTGCCCGGCTCACGCCGAGATCCGGCACGAAAAAGGCCAGCTCCGGCTGACGCGCCTTCGACAGAACGCATCCCGCCAGCAGCAGCCCGGCCAATACCCCCGCTGCGGCGCGGCGGCGCCATTTCCTGTTCCACCATGACTGCGTCCGGCACAGGCAGACCGTGCCATAGTACAGCGCCGTTTCCGCCGGGGCCATGCCGCCTGCCGACAGGGACGCACCGGGCAGCGCGGCCAGCCATTCATTGAGGCGCAGCCCCGCCCACAGCAGATAATCGGCACACTGCACCAGCCCGGCCGCCAGCGGCAGAAACACCACGGAGGCCAGCGCCGCCAGCAGCCCCAGAATGATGGACCATTCCAGAAACGGCGTTACCACCAGATTGGCCGGCAGGAAATAGACGGGAAGCCGGTGAAAATCAAACAGCACCACCGGAACGGTCAGAAGCTGCGCGGACAACGCCATGGACGCTCCTTCCCTGATCCACCGGGGCAGCCGCGGCAACCGTCCCAGAAGCCCGAGCAGCGGCCGGTAAAACAGCAGAATGCCCGCCGAGGCACCCACCGAGAGCTGAAAGCTCACGTCAAACAGATACAGCGGGTCCCACAGAAGCATGCCCAGCACCGCGGCTCCCAGAGACAGAAGCGCCGCCCGGTCCCGGTGAAAAAGGAGTCCCGCCACGGACAGCACGCCCATGACAGACGCGCGGATCACCGGCGGCACGAAGCCCGCCAGTGCCGCGTAGCCCAGAATGACCACGGCAGACAGCGGCAGCACCACTCGCTCCGGCAGGCGCAGCCACCGCCCTGCAAGACAGAGAAAGCCAAAGAGGAGCGCCACGTGAGAGCCAGACACAGACAGGATATGGATGATGCCCGTCGCAGCGAACTGGTCCGGAAGCCCTTCGGGCAGCTCATGATACTGGCCGCCGAAGAGGAGCGTCATCAGCACGGAAAGCCGCGCCGGGTCCATATACGGGGCAAAGGTCGCCCGCAGGCCGGACCGGGTCCGCGCCGCCGCGGCCTCCAGCGGGTAGGCACCGGCCCGGCCGCCGGCCTGCACGTCCTCCGCACTTTCCGTATAGATGCGTCCGATGAGGCGCCGGCTCTGATAGCGGCTCTCCAGATCCATTTTTCCCGGATTGTCATAGAAGCGGAAGGAGGAGAGCTGCCCCTCGGCCTTCACGGCCGTATCCGGCGGCAGCGGCTCCGAGATGCCGTCCCACGGCACGTACAGATAGAGCATTCCTTTCACCGGATACACGCGGCCGTCCGCATACTGCACGGACTGCGCCTCCACGGGATAGCGCACGGTCCCGTCCGGCCCGGGGCGGCACAGCCCCTCCCCGGCAATGACCCCGGAAAAGGTCCCCTCTGCGCCGGTCAGATGGAGAGACTGCCCCTCCCATGCGTGCTGTTCCAGATCCATCCGCACCATGCCGGCCGCGCACACAAAAAGAAGACAGAGTCCCCATGCGGCCAGCGTCCGGCCGGTCCGGAGCGAGACCGCCGCTGCCGCTGCACAGACCAGTCCCGTCAGGGCCGCCGCCCCAATGGGAACGGCTGCCGCATCGGCCAGCCAGATCCCCAGCGCCAGCGCGCAGGCGCACCATGCCACAAGATACCGGTCCCTCATAATGTGACCCTGTCTTCTATTTTTGCATACCGCCCTTCCCCGATGGACGGAACGTCCAGCAGCTCCCGTTTCTCCCGAAACAGGCCGTGCTCCTCCCGGTAATCCAGAATTTTCCGGGCCGTCACCTCGCCGATGCCGGGAAGGGACTCCAGCTCGGCCAGTCCCGCCGTATTGATATTGACCATCGGGTGCTCCGTCACGGCCGTGCGGTCCGGCGCAAGCGGAACGTGGATAAAATCCCCGTCGGCAAGCGGCGCCGACAGATTGACCGCCTCCATATCCGCATAAGGGATGACGTCCCCCGCAGCGCGCACCAGATCATACACGCGGCTTCCGGCCGGCACATCATACACGCCGGGCTTCTTCACCGCCCCGGAAATGTAGACCTCGATCTGTCCCGACGCGCCGGCCTGTTCCCTGTGCTCTCCGCCGGTCTCCTCCACGGTGAGCACCAGCTCCGGCTCCGGCGTCTCCTGCAGCACATACCATCCGGCCCCGCCAAGCGCGAGCGCAAGCAGCAGAAAAAGGAGGAGGTACCGCCGTCCTGCCGGTTTCCAGTGAGGGATCTCCATGGCACACCGCCTCCTTTTCTTTTGTTTTCTTTTTTTATTGTAGCACCGCTGCCCGCCTGCGGCGGAATCCGCCTCCGGGATTTTTCAAATCTTAATCTTCATTCGCATTCCGACAGATTTATTTCGTCTGCGGCGGCACAAAAAAACGGCCTCCGAGGAGGCCGCTCCGCCATCAGAGCCGGTCCACATACCGGCGATACCGATGGACGAGGAAGGAACCGAGCAAAATCTTCACCGCGTCTCCCGGCAGGAACGGCAGCATGCACAGCACCATGGACGGCCAGAGCCCGTTGCCGGTGAGCATCATGAACCAGGCCACGCCGCATACATAGACCGTCAGGCATCCCGCCACCATAGCCAGTACCAGCACGCGGAAGGACGTGCCCCACCGCTCCGTGCACAGCCCGACCACGAAGGCCATGGCGATATAGCCGAGGATGAAGCCGCCGCCGGGGCCGATGATGACGCCAACGCCGCCCTGCGCCATGGAAAAGACGGGCATCCCCGCCGCGCCGAGGAGCGCATAGATCACCATGCTGAGCGCGCCGTAATGGCTGCCGAGCACCGCGCCGGCCATCATGACCGCCAGTGTCCCCATCGTGATGGGCACGGGCTGAATGGGAATGATAAGCTGCGTGAAAATCGCCATCATCGCCGCAAAGAGGGCCGCCAGAACATCCTTTTTAATTGCTGTATTCAATACAGATCACCTCACGAAAAATTGTACCGGAGCATCCGGCCGTTTGTCTGTACTGTATTATACGTGATTGTTGCCATAAATGGAAATTTTTCTTGACAATAAAATACAGGCACACAAAAACGCCGGGGCTGTCTGCCCCGGCGCCATGTCCGTTCAGCTGATGAGCGCCTGTGCCGGCCGCTTCAGCTTGCCCAGCGCTTTCTTTTCGATCTGGCGCACGCGTTCTCTCGTCACGCCGTACTGCTGGCCCACTTCCTCCAGCGTATGAGGGATGCCGTCCTCAAAGCCGAAGCGGAGCGCGATGATGCCCCGTTCTCTTTCCGTGAGCGTGGACAGCAGCTTCGCGATCTGTTCATTCTGAAGGCTGGCTGCTGCTTCATCCTCCGGTGCGGCGATCTTCTTGTCCTCTACGGTATCGCCCAGCACGGAATCTTCCTTTTCCCCGATCGGCGTTTCCAGAGAGATCGAATCGAGCGCGACCTGCTTGATTTCCCGGATCTTTTCCACACTGCACCGCATGGCCTTTGCCAGCTCTTCCTCCGTGGCGTCCCGGCCGTTCTCCTGCTGGATGCGCCGTTCGATGCGGTTCATCTTGTTGATGCTTTCCACCATGTGGACCGGCACGCGGATAGTCCGGGCCTGATCGGCCAGGGAGCGCGTGATGGCCTGCCGGATCCACCAGGTCGCATAGGTGCTGAATTTATAGCCCTTGTGATAATCGAATTTATCCACCGCCTTCAGCAGACCGATATTGCCTTCCTGCACGAGGTCCAGCATGTGCAGGCCCCTTTCTCTGTATTTCTTTGCGATGGAAACGACCAGACGCAGGTTCGCATCGGCCAGCTTGGCCCGGGCCCGCTGCCCTTCCTGCTTTTCCTCCGGCGTCGCTTCCGGCATCTTGCTCGCCTCGATGGCCTTCGCCAGACGGATCTCCTCTTCACTGCTCAGCAGCTTGATGCTGCCGATCTCCTTCAGATACATATGAACGGAGTCATACTTGACATCGCTCTCGTCCACTGCCAAATCGTAATTGTCCGCGCCGCCGTCATCCTCCCCGTCGTCCTGACCGGCCTCATCAAAGACTTCGGTCAGATCCGGTTCCCCATCCATATCTTCTCCGGAAAACATTTCCGGCTCTTCTGAGGACTCCGATTCCTTCTCATCGTCAAATTCGATGGTCACACGGCCCTCATGCAGACCTTCACAGATTGCATCCAGCTGCTTCGGCGTCAGATTGTCCCGCTTCACCAGCCTGATAATCGCTTCGTAGGGAACAGCGCCGTTTTTATCTTCGCATTCCCGCAATTCTTCAATCCATTTTGCCAACTGTGTCGTTTTTGCTGCCATGGGACACTCCTTTATCTCATTTCGCGCAGACGATGGACCGCACAGCACCGGAAGAACCTGCGCTCTCCCGCTTCTTTCCGGCTGTCCTGACTTCTGCAAGCATTCAACGGCTTACCTATTCCTGCACGCTATTTATAAATATTTTCCCGAATGAGCCTTTATATTATCACCAATACATGCATTTTGCAACCCTTGCGGCTCATTTTCTCTGCTTCTTTAGAAAATTTTCCAGAAATATGGGCCGGGTGTACAAAAAAGACAGCCTCTGCTGTCTCTTTCATACCTTTTTATGGCCCACGTCCTCCGCCCGGATGACACCCAGATAAATCTGGCCGATGATCCAGGCCACATAATCATCCACCGGCTCCTCCACGGTGCGCAGGCCCCGGGGCAGAAGCCGGGCCAGCCCCTTCGGCGGATGATCTGCCATCCACCGGGCCTTTCCCATTTCCGTGGTGTATTTTTCATCGACCAGTTCTACGGAGAGCGCCATCCGCGCCGCGCGAAGCGCGGATTCCACCCGTTCCTGCATTTCCCTGTGACGGGTGCCGTTTCCCATGACGACCGCCCGGGCGGATGCCTCCCGCACCAACCGGACCGCCGTGGACGGCACCTCTCCGGACGGAACGATGGCCTTCCAGTACAGGCGCCCGTCATCCTTCACAAGGGCCATGCCTGTTTTCTGTGAGCCCGGATCGATAGCGAGAATCATTCCGGCGTCACCCGCACATCGATAATGACAGGACCGGCCGTATAGATATCGCGCTTCGCCACAGCCGTCAGGCGGCAGTGGCCGTCCAGTTCCTTCACCCGCTGGATCACGTCCAGCATTTCCCGGGTATCCAGCTGCCCGATATTGCCGGTGATCGGATCAGGCAGCACGCCCTTAGCCGCCGCTGCGGCGTTGATGTCCTTCAGGAAATGGATGACGCGCACATCTTCATTTTTATAATTTTCATAGCCGTTTTCATCCATCGACGCCTCATAAATGGTTTCCCCTTCCTGATAGACCTTCACATTGTCGTGAATGTCGAAATCCACGATGGTGGATTCGCCGAGGATGATATTTTCCGCCGCAGTGACGCGGATGAGCTTTTTCACTGGAGACTCCATGATCTGCTGTACCGCCTGCTCGAAGTCATCCCGCTGCACCCGCACGACGATGGCCTTGTCGTCCTGAATGTTCAGCCGTTCCCGCAGCCCCGTATTGATGTCGTTCAGAATGCTGGCGAGCACCTGCGACGCCGTTTCCCGGGACATGTGCTCATCCACGACGGCCGAGGAAATGATCTGGCCGGCCCGGAAAATGACCGTCCCTTCCCGGATGGCTTCAATGTTCCGTATGAGCAGATCCTTTTCCTTATCCAGCTTACCGATAGTCCCTGTCAGCTCCTGACGGGTCTTTTCCAGTTCCCGGATCTCCTCAGCCGAAGCATGGACATCTGCCTGCGCCTTGTCGTAAGCAGCCTGAATGACGGAAAGCTGGCTTTCCACGTAATTTCTCTGCTCTTCCACGCGGCTCAGCTCTGCGGAAATGTCCTGCGTCCTGCGCTCCATGTCCGCCACTTCCTTCGTGCGTGCCTGGAGCTGCTTCTGTCCCTCGTCGAGCGCCCGGTTCTTGTCCGCGATTTCCGCATTGAGCTCATCCATCTCGGCATAGAGCTTGTTCAGGCCGAAAAGAGCGACCCGTACATTTTCGCTGGCCACCGCCAGAACGGCAATGGTCATGAAGGAAATCAGCGTACCGGAAATGATGGTCACGATCACGGACGTATATTTGGGGCGCAGCCCGAAAAGAGTCATCCGTTTCTTGCCCACCTTGGAGCCGATCTTATCCCCCAGAAACGCGATGAGCCCGCCCATGAAGATAAGCACGAGAAAGATACTGATGCCGATGAACATAGCCCCTCCACAGAATCAGCGGGAAACCCGCCGGATCAGAAACAGACTGACGCCCAGTGCGATGAGACTCGGGATCCATACCGCCAGTGCCGGCGGAATGACATGACCTTTCCCCATGGAGCCGGTAAACGTCATGACCGCATAATACAGGAAAATAATGACAACAGACAGACCGAAGCCGATGGACGAGGACGAACGGGGCTTCTGCACGCCCAGCGGCGCTCCCATCAGGGCAAAAATAAAGCTTGCCATGGGAAGCGAGAACCGCTGCTGGATGGTCATATCGATTTCCGCCGTGTCCTCATGGGCTGCCCGGTAGGCCATGCGCTGCTCTCGCAGTTCCCGGATGGTCATTTCATCGAGGTCCTTCTGCTTCTGCTGGATTTCGCCGGGCGACTGCGCATAGGGAATGACCTGTTCCCGGAAATGCAGCATATGATCGGTGCCGTCATTGGTGAGGTCATAAATCACACCGTTCTGCATGTACCAGGCGCCGTCCTTCCAGACCGCGGACGGCGCATTTTCCACACGGACCGCCTGTTCATTTTCAAATTCCTGAATGGTGATGTTCTGCAGCTGCTTCGTTGCCGCATCATAGCGCCGCGCGTAGAGCAGATGGCTGATCTGGCCGTTCTGCACATCGCGGATGACGATATGATCCGTCGTGCCCGGCTGCAGATTCCGCTTCACTTCCGTATTCAGAATCCGCTGATAGGTGTTATTCGTCCAGGGCACCACAAATTCATTGAAGGCTACCGCTCCGAAGCTGATCCCCAGCGCGAGAAGAAAGACCGGCATGGCCAGCCGGATGAAGCTCTGGCCGGACGTACGCATGACGATCAGCTCACTGGATGAGGACAGCCGGGAGAAGCACATGAGCGCCCCCAGCAGCACCGCCATGGGAAAGGTATACACAATGATCGAAGGGATCGCCAGCATGAACAGCTTGAAGGCGGAAAGAGCGGACGCGCCGTAGCGCGTGACGTACTCCGCAATTTTCATCAGTGTATCCGACCCGAGGAAAATGGCCGTAAAGGCAGCAATCCCGAAGAGGAACGGGCCAAGAAATTCCTTGATTATATATTTATCTAAAATGCGCACCAGGAATCCCTTCCCTTTTCACGATATTCATAAACTGAAATTTTCTCCCAGATAATATTTCCGCGCCACCGGATTGTAGGCCACTTCCGTGGAGGACCCGGACAGCAGAATCCTTCCCTCGGACAGAATATAGGCCCGATCCACGATGCGGAGCGTTTCCCGCACATTGTGGTCGGTGATCAGAATGCCGATGCCCCGGTCCTTGAGCTGGCGCACCACATGCTGAATATCCTCCACCGCCAGCGGATCGACCCCGGCGAAGGGCTCGTCCAGCAGGATGAAGGCCGGGTCCATGGTGAGCGACCGGGCGATCTCCACCCGCCGGCGCTCCCCACCGGAAAGCGCGCTGCCCACGGTATCCTTCACATGGGTGATGTGAAATTCCGCCAGAAGCGATTCCGCCTTTTCCTCGCGCTGCTTTTCCGTGAGCTCCTTCCGCGTTTCCAGAAAGGACATGAGGTTCTCCCAGACGGTCATCTTCCGGAAAATCGACGCCTCCTGCGGCAGATAGCTGATGCCGAACCGATGCCGCTCATGGATGGGCATATCCCTGATGGAAATGCCGTCCACCGTCACATCGCCGTCATCGGGGCGGATGATGCCCACCACCATGTAGAACGTGGTGGTCTTGCCTGCGCCGTTCGGTCCGAGAAGGCCGACAATGGTCCCCTGCGCCACCTCCACATTGACATCATTGACAACGGTTCGTGCGCCGTATTTTTTGACCAGATGATGAGTCTCTATTTTCATTCGATTCTCCCGTTATCCTTCCGGTGTGTCTCCGGCACTGCTGCCGGTATTGGTGATGATCAGCGTACTGCGCCCCTTGGTCTGAACGAAATTATCCGCCAGTTCAAAAATGAGCTCCGGCCCGCGGAAGGCATTGCCGTTCTGCACCGCATAGGCATTGCCGGTGAGCACGACCTTTCCGTCCTCTGCATCGGGGGATTTGGTATAGACCGCCTGATCGCCCGAGCCGGACAGCTGATGCACATCGCTCTCAAACTGCACGCCGCCCGTAGCGGTGAAGCGGATCTCCCTCGCGTTGCCTTCGATGAGCGGCGCCGTAAGGCTTCCGTCCGGAGTGGACACATACGCGCTGCCCTCGACCCGGCTGAACCCCGTGTCCGGATTGTACGTCACCTGCTCGCCGCGGACGGTGCGCTGCGCCTCTCCGTCATAAAGGTCCACGCTGCCGACGCCGCGGATGGTCTTGTCGCCCAGCACATGGACGGTGTCCGCACTCATGGTGCTGGCGCCTCTGGCATAGTGCACGCCGCCGGTGAGATAGGCAGAGCCGTCCTTAAAATGATATTCCCCGCTTGCGCCGATCATGGTCGCGCCCTCATTGGCATGGATCACCACGTTTCCCCGGGCCGTAGCCACCTGTGTCTGTCCGTTATAGGTGAGCACATCGGCGCTGATGTCGTCGGCCGCCGCCATGCCCGTGCCGGCCAGGCTGATGAGAACTGCTGCCGCAGCCGCATAGAATGTCTTCACTCTGCTGCCTCCTTATCCGCCAGGCGGGCGTTGCCCCTGGCCTCTATCGTCTGAAGAATACGGTCCGCTGTAAAGGAATCAGCGGAAAGGATCTTCCCGTCCTTTTCCACCGTGAAAAACTGATCGGTGGACAGCTGATTGGTCGTCCCGTCATAGGTCAGGTTTTCCGCATGAAGGACCGCGCCGTCCGACGTCTGTCCTTCCACATCTCCCTCCAGATACAGGAGACGCTCCTGACGCTTCGCCATGCCCGACCGGGCCTTCAGCGTCAGCTCCATATCATCATTTTTGAAATAGCCGTCCACATCGGTAAAATGCATGGTGTTTTTATCGGCATCGAGGGTGGCGTGCCCCACGTTCATTTTCCATACGATATTTCCATTTTCCAGCTCATGGACTTCCGTATCGGAAAATTCCATGGCCGGCACGGGAACATTGTCCGTGCCGGCCCCCTCTTCGGGAGCGGAAAACAGAAACCACAGCCCGCCGCAGAGCAGAAGCGCCGCGGCGCCGGCCGCCAGTTTTTTATTCATGGGCCTTTTCCTTTTTCTCTTTTATCTCCTGCAGCATCCGGATCTCCTCCGGCTCCGTCCAGAACAAATGCTGAAACCACATCCAGTCATAGGGATGCGCCTTGATGAACTGCTCCATAATGGTCGCCATGGTCTGCGAATTGTGGATGAGCTCCTCATCCTTGTCTTCCATGACTTCATAATGGAAAGGCTTTCCCATACGGATGGTATGCCGCCCGTCCTCATCACGGGTAATGAAAATCGGAAGTATCGGAGCTTTGAATTTTTTCGCAAAAACCGCCGGCCCCTGAGGGAAGGAAAAGATCCGGTTCATGAAGCGGACCGGAATGCCCGCCCGTCCGCCGTCCTTATCAGACAGAAACCCGAGAATGTGATTTTTCTTCATGGACCGCGCCGCCGCGATCATCTCATAGCCGCCCGTTCCGGTGAGGTAGATGTGCTGCCCGGCCTCGGCACGGTATTCATTGATGATCTTCATCAGTGCATCATCGGACTGCTTTTTCCCGATGGCTGACGTGGGATAACCGTGAAGCGCCAGCCCTGCGCCAAGCCATTCCCAGTTTCCCATATGCGCCGTGAGGCCGACGATGCCCCGGCCCTCTGCATAGGCTTCCTCCAGATATTCCGGATGCTCGATGCGCACATAGTCATTGATGTGGTCTTTTTCCTTTACCAGCCGCGGCATATAGAGCATTTCCATGGCGGACATGCCGATATTCTGGTAGACCTGCTGGAGGATCTGCTCCGCCTCATCCCTGCTGCATTCCATCCCCATCATGATCTGCGAGATCCCGCGCCGCTTCTGTTTCTGGATCCGGTTCAGGATGAACGGCCCCAGAAACCGGCCGATGGCCAGAATGCGGTCGTGGGAACAGGCACAGATCAGACGGCTGATCCCCTTTAATATTCCATACTTCCATTCAGCAGACATAAAAACCCCTACTGTTTATGATACGACTCACTGGCCGGCGGCCTGCGGTCCTGTCAGGTAGGACTGCACTGCCTCATCCCAGCGTCCTTCTCTTTTCAAAATCGATTCGATGAATGCCCGTGCCGCGCCGGTGCCTCCGTTCTTTTCCGAAAGGAAATCCGCCGCCTGACGGACCTCGTCCGCCCCGTCTGCGGGACACCCGGAATAGCCCACCTTCTTCATCAGCGCCAGATCATTCAGGTCATCGCCCATGTAGGCGATCTCCTCCCACGAGACGCCGTAGTGCTCCCTCACTGCTTCCATGGCGGCTATCTTGTCCGTCACATTCATCTCCGCAAAATCCATATGCAGCTCTTTCTGCCGGTACGCCACGCTCTCCGAAGCCCGGCCCGTGATGAGGCCGGTGATATACCCCATGCGGTGCGCCAGTGAGAGCCCCAGTCCGTCCCTGGCGGAAAAGACCTTACAGGCCTCGCCGCCGGGGCCGATCATCAGCATGCCCGGCGTCAGCGTGCCATCCACATCAAAGGCGATGATGCGAATCCGGTTCATCACATGACCCCCTGTCTGAGAAGATCCGTCAGATGGATCATGCCCACCGCGTGATGGTCCTCATCCACCACAGGCAGCACCGTGATGGGATGGGGCTGATGGCCCTCCATGAGATGGAGCGCTGCGGCGGCCAGCTTATCCGGCGTGATGACCATGGGCTGCTTTGTCATGGCCTCTCCCACCGGTTCATTCAGAAACTCGATGCCGTGATTCAGACCACGGCGCACGTCGCCGTCTGTCATGAGGCCTTTCAGCACGCCGTCCTTATCGATGACATTGACGGCGCCGAGCCCCTTATCCGTCATGACAAAGAGCGCATCCTTCACGGAAGCGGTCTCGGAGATGACCGGATTGTCCTCTCCCTTGTGCATGGCCATATCCACGGTCATGAGAAGCCGCTTCCCGAGAGAACCTCCCGGATGGAAGACCGCGAATTGATCGGCCGTGAAATGATGCTTTTCCATCAGGCTGATAGCCAGCGCATCGCCCAGAGCCAGTGCTGCCGTGGTGGAGCTCGTCGGCGCCAGGCCGAGCCGGCCCGCTTCCCTTTTGACGCCGGCATCGAGCACGGCATCGGCATCCTTTGCAAGGGTGGAGTCCGTCTTTCCCACGATGGCGATCACCTTTGCCCCGATACGGCGGATGGACGGCAGAATATTCAGCACCTCTGCCGTTTCCCCGCTGTTGGAATAGGCCACAACCACATCGGCGGCCGTCACCATGCCGAGATCACCGTGGATCGCTTCCGCGGGATGCAGAAAGAAGGCCGGCGTTCCCGTGCTGGCCATCGTGGCCGCTACCTTCCGGGCAATGTGGCCGGATTTCCCCATGCCGGTCAGGATGACGCGGCCTCTGGACTCCTCGATGAGACGGACCGCTTCCAGAAACTGCCCGTCCAGTTTATTTGTCAGATCAAGTACGGCCTGCGCTTCATCGCGAAGCACCTGAGCCGCGGTTTCCAAGACAGTCATATATCCTCCTGCTGCAACGGCAAAGAAACCGACTTTGCAGGAAGCCGGTCTCCCCCGCGGCGCGCGGGCTGCCCCGCTGCCGGCGGAATGATCTTTCTCTTATTATACAGTATCTCCCGGAATTCAAATCCGGAGATTTCCGGATTCCGGAAAAATTTTATCCTCTTTTTTTCACCACGTTGTCGATGGCGATGAGGTCCTTCAGGAGATCCTCCAGAGAGGACAGATACAGCATATTGGTGGAATCCGACAGGCCTTCCGGCGGATTGTCGTGCACTTCCATGAAGAAGCCGTCCACGCCGGCTGCGGCTGCGGCCCTCGCCAGATAGGGGATGAATTCCCGCTGTCCACCCGTGGTGGTGCCGTTGCCGCCGGGGAGCTGCACGCTGTGCGTGGCATCAAAGATCACCGGATAGCCGAAGCCGCGCATGATCGGGAAGGAGCGCATATCCACCACCAGATTGTGATAGCCGAAGCTGGCACCGCGTTCCGTCACGGCCAGATTGGCATTGCCCGCTTCCTCCATTTTGGCAATAACATTCTTCATGTCCTCCGGCGCCATGAACTGGCCCTTTTTCACATTGACCGGTTTGCCTGTTTTTGCCGCGCCGTAGACCAGATCGGTCTGCCGGCAGAGGAAGGCCGGGATCTGGATCATGTCCAGAACCTTGGAGGCCGGCTCCAGCTGCGTCACATCGTGCACATCGGAAAGCACCGGCACCTGCAGCTCTTCCTTGATGGCCTGAAGGATTTCCAGCCCTTTTTCCAGTCCCGGCCCCCGGAAGGAGTGGAAGGACGACCGGTTGGCCTTATCATAGGAGGCCTTGAAAATATACTGCACGCCCAGCCGTTCACAGATCTTCTTGATCTCCCGTCCGATCATGAGCGTACGGTCATAGCCCTCGATCACGCAGGGCCCTGCGATCAGGAACAGGCGGCCGCCATCGATGGTGAGATTGCCTACGTGGATAGTCTTCATTCTGTTTCGATCCTTTCAAAATACGCTTCGGCCTTTTTCAGGTCCTCTTCTGTATCAATGCCGATCCCCGGGGTCTCTTCCCGGATCACGCCGATTTTATAGCCCATTTCCAGCGCGCGGAGCTGTTCCAGCGACTCCGTCTTTTCCAGAGGCGTCTGCTCCATTTCCGCATAGGCTGCCAGGAAATCCTTCCGGTACGCATAGATGCCCACATGCTTCAGCGGCGGCACGGAGAAGGCATGGCGCGGATAAGGGATCAGCGACCGGGAAAAATAAAGGGCATCTCCTTTCTGACTGACCACGACCTTCACCGCTGCGGGATCATCATATTCATCCTCTGCAAGCGGCGTTGCCGCCGTCGCCATATCCAGATCCGGCCGCTCCTCCAGAAGAAGGGCCAGCCGGTCGATCACATCCGGATCGATCATGGGTTCGTCGCCCTGTACATTGACGATGATGTCATAGTCCGGATACTGCCGGATCACCTCGGCCAGACGGTCCGTCCCGGTGGGGCAGTCTCTGGATGTCATCACAGGAGTGCCCCCGAAGGAACGGACCTCCTCCGCAATGGCCTCATGGTCGGTGGCGATCAGCACCGCATCGGGCACGCGGGCCAGACTGGCCCGTTCGTACACGCGGCGGATCAGTGTTTTGCCATGGATCAGGCGAAGCGGTTTGCCCGGAAGCCGCGTCGATTCATAACGGGATGGAATGATGCATGCAATTTTCATAGCAATTCCTCTGTTGTTTTCTTAAATACCGCTTCTCCGTCCCCGGAGAATGTCATTTCAATGCCCAGCACGCCTATAGGGAGATATTGAGACGTGTCCAGATGGATCTGTTCCCGGATCTTGACCGCATCCTTTTCCGTCACGGCGATCACCTCCGCGCCGCAGGCCGCCGCCTGCTCGGAGGCTTTCCGGATATCGGACTCCGTATAGGCATGGTGGTCCGGAAGCGACAGACTGCCTCTGACGGCAAATCCCGCTTCCTCCGCCGTCTTCCGGAAGCCGCCGGGATTGCCGATGCCGGACAGCAGAAAGGCAGGCCGCCCCTCTCCTTCGGAAAGCGCTTTGCCCAATGGCCATTCCGCAAGGGGCGTAAAGGTCTGCGGCGCATGATCCGCTTCCAGCACCGGCGCCTCCGGATTGCAGGACCGGAGCGTTTCCCGGATATCCTGCCGCTTTGCCTCCGTAGTCTGCCCTGCCTTTGTAAGGATGAAAAGGCCTGCCCGCCGCAGCGCATCCATGGGCTCCCGCAGCAGTCCCCGGGGCAGCACGCGGCCGCCGCCAAAGGGATGGGTGCTGTCGATCAGCACGATATCCAGATCCCGTGCGAGCTTCCAGTATTGAAAGCCGTCATCCAAGAGGAGCACATCCGCACCGAGCGCTTTGGCCGCTGCGGCAGACACGATGCGGTCCCGGCCAGCAATGACCGGAACGCCGGGCAGCTTCAGCGCCATCATGTAGGGCTCATCGCCCGCCATGGCCTGCGTCACCCGGATGCGTTCCCGGTCTGCCACGATGCCTCCCGTTTTTTCCAGTCCGCCCCGGTAGCCCCGGGTCAGGATCGCCGGACAATGTCCGCTTTTCTGAAGGAGAGAAGCGAGCTTCATGATGCACGGCGTCTTTCCCGTGCCGCCTGCGGTGAGATTGCCCACACTGATCACGGGAATCCCCGCATGGACCGCTCGGGCTGTTTCCTTTGTCCGGCGGGACAGCACGCCCCGGATATAAAGCTTTTCCAGCAGCGCCAGTCCGCCCTGTGCCACCCGTCCCGCCGGTCCGGGATGTTCGTCTTCCATCAGACGGAGCACACGGGATTCAAGACTCATGGTCTCCCTCCTTCAGCTTCACGTGATACTGACGGACAAGCTCTTCAAAGCGCTCGATATTCCGTCTCGTCGCGCCCTGATTTTCGGCGACTACCTCCAGCGCCTTCCGGCCCATATCGGCGATGCGTGCCTTATCTCCGAGAAGCGCCAGCAGTTTATTCGTGAAGTCTGCCTCGTCTTTTGCCATGAGGCACACGCCCCGCTTGCTCAGCAGCTCAAAGATTTCCTTGAAATTGAACATATACGGCCCGACGATGACCGGCTTGCCGTGTGCCGCCGGCTCCAGAATGTTGTGTCCGCCTACCTTGACGAAGCTGCCGCCGACGAAAACCACATCGGCCATGCTGTACAGGCGGCCCAGCTCGCCGATCGTATCCAGAATCACCACCTGATGGGGCTGCCCGTTGTCCGAGGCCGTTCCCATCTCCGTACGGCGGATCACGGAAAAGCCGTGCAGATAAATATGGGCCTTGACCTTGGCCGCCCGCGTCACCTCGCGCACCGCCAGCAGAAGCCGCGCCTCCGGATAGATCTTCAGGATCTCCTTGAAGGACCGCATGAGGATCTCCTCCTCGCCGCCGTGAGTGCTGCCCGCTACGATGACAGGCCCCGCACCATCGAAGCGGAATTCCTTTTTCAGAGCCTCCCGCTCCTCAGGGGAAACGGTGGCATAGGTCTGGTCATATTTGGTATTTCCCGTGACGATGACCCGGTCCGGCTCGGCCCCCATGGCGATGATGTGATCTGCATCAAAGGAAGACTGCATACAGAACCGGCGGATCTGCCGCAGCATCTTCGTGGTGAACGGGCGGATCAGGGAATATCTCCGCATGGAGCGGTCGCTGATGCGGCCGTTCATCATCATCACCGGAATTTTCCGCCGCCAGGAGAGGCGGAGGAAATTCGGCCACAGCTCCGTTTCGATGAGGATGATCACCTTCGGATCGACAATCTTGACGATGCGGCTGGTGATAACCGGCAGATCAAAGGGGAAAAAGATATGGCCGTCTGCCTCGGGAATGATCCGCTGCGCCATCTTGTGGCCTGTCGCGGTGACGACGGACACCACCACCATCTCATGGGGATATTTTTTCTTCAGCTCCCGCACGATGGGGCTGGCCGCCACCACCTCGCCCACTGAGGCCGCATGGACCCAGATCGCATTGTGATAGGCGATCTTTTCCAGTGTCGGCGTGGGCATGACGCCGGCGCTCTGTTTCAGACGGTCATAAAAGCCGTCTTCAAATACAAGCCGGTACAGCAGTACGGGAATCTGCAGAATCCAGTAGGCCACAAGGCAAATGTTATAAAACCAGTACATCAGTCTGTTCCTTCCGCCTGTCTGATCGACATGGTATACAACTCGTGATAGAGGCCGTTTTTCTCCATGAGTTCCTCATGGGTGCCTCGTTCCGCAATAACGCCGCCGTTGATGACGAGAATCTGATCGGCGTTCTGAATGGTGGACAGCCGGTGGGCGATCACAAAGGACGTACGCCCCACCATGAGACGGTCCAGCGCCTCCTGCACCACCTTTTCGCTTTCCGTATCCAGCGCGGACGTCGCTTCGTCCAGAATGAGGATCGCCGGATTCTTCAGCAGGGCCCGGGCAATGGCAATGCGCTGCCGCTGCCCGCCGGACAGCACCAGCCCCCGGTCGCCCACACGGGTCTCGATGCCCATAGGCAGTTCCCTGATGAAATGCTCCGCATTGGCGGCGCGCACTGCTTCCCAGACCTCCTCATCGGTCGCGTCGAGGCGGCCGTAAAGGATATTGTTTTTGATGGTCGTGTTGAACAGGAGCGTATCCTGCGGCACCAGCCCGATATGATCCCGGAGTGAACCAATGGTGACGTCCCGGATATCCGTGCCGTCGATGCGCACGGATCCGCCGGTCACATCATAGAACCGGGGAAGAATATTGGCGATGGTGGTCTTTCCTGCCCCGCTGGGGCCGACGATGGCCACGGTCTGGCCGGGCTCCGCCGTGAAGCTGATATCCGTCAGCACCGGATGATCCGGCTCGTAGGAAAATGCCACATGATCGAATTCCACCCGGCCTGCCGTCACCTGCAGCGCCCCCGCACCGGGCCGGTTCTTCACTTCCGGTTCCGTATCAAGGATGGCAAAGACACGGTCCGCTGCGCCGAGGGATTTCTGGATATTGCCCACCGCTTCCGCGATGCGGCGGGTCGGATTGGCCAGATTGATCGCATAGATCAGGAACGCGATCAGCTCGCCGGAGGTCATGATCCCGTCGATGACGGACAGGCCGCCGTACCAGATGATGACCGTAATGGCGATAGCCGAGAAAAATTCCACAAACGGCGTGAGCTGGCTGGACTGCCGGATGGTGCGCACATTGGCCTTGAAATTGGCTTCATTCACATCATCGAACCGCTGAATTTCATAGTCGCTGCGGTTGAAGCTCCGCACGATGCGCACGCCCTGGATCACTTCCTGGAGCATGGCCGTCACGTCAGCCAGCTTTTCCTGCACATTCTTGCCGCTCTGGTGAAGCTTCTTCCCGAAAAACTTGATGATGAACGACACCATCGGCACGATGACAAGGCACAGCACGGTCAGCTTCCACTGGAGATAGATCATCGATACGAAGGACCCGACAAAAATGGCCGCTTCCTGAATGAGAGACACAAAATTTTCCACAATGGCGGTCTGCAGGGCGCCGATATCGTTGGTGAGATTGCTCATGATCTCCCCGGTGCGGCGCTTGTCATAGTAGGAGATGGACAGCCGCTGCAGATGGGCAAAGAGCCGCTTCCGCAGATCGGTCACCACCCGCTGCCCGATGTAGCCCATCAGATAGCGGTTTCCGAAGGTCGTGACCCCGCGGATGAGGAAAATCACGAGGATCGCCGCAATGACCCAGTACAGCATCTGGATATTCTTCTCGGCGAGCACCTCATCGACGATATCCTTGATGATCCACGGTACGATGAGATTGGACCCCGAGACGACGATCATGCAGACCACCGCGATGAGCAGGATCTTCCAGTAGGGCCACAGAAAGCCCAGCAGACGCCGGTACCCGGTAATGGCGCTTGTTTTTACCTTAATATTCATTCCGTCCCTCCGCCGTCTGGAGTATCAGTTCCGCCGTGCGGTGCACAGCTCCTCCCGAGCCGAGTGCACGGCGCACCTCTTTCAGTTCTTCCATCGTTTTCTGCCGAGCCGCTTCATCGGTGAGCCACGTGTGGAGAATGCCGTAAATGTTTTCTCCCGTCACTGCATCCTGCAGAAGCTCCGGCGTCACTTCCCTGTCGAGAAGCAGATTCGGCAGGCCCGCATATTTTACGTGCACCAGCCGCTGCGCCAGGAACCACGTCACCGCCGCCAGCCGGTACACCAGCACCGTGGGCAGCTCCATGAGCGCCGTCTCCAGCGTGGCCGTGCCGGACGAGGCCACACAGCCGTGGCAGATCTGCATCAGATCATACTGGTCTCCCTCCGTGACCTCCACGGAAAGCTCCGGCGCCTGCCTGAGGAAGCCGTTCAGCATTTCCCGGGGGATGGTCTCCGCCCGGGGCAGGAAAAACTGGCACTTCATCTCCTGATGCAGCCGTCCCGCCGCGTCCAGCATGACCGGCAGCAGACCGGCCACCTCATTTTTCCGGCTCCCCGGCATGAGAAGCACCCGCTTCGCCTCCGGATCACCGTGAAAATGCGCCATGGCCTCCTCTTTTGTCATAGAGGGCTTCACCACGTCCGCCAGCGGGTGGCCCACAAAGGTCACCCGGGCGCCCGCTTTCCGGTACGCTTCCGCTTCAAAGGGGAAAATGGACGCCACCTGCGCCACATCCCGCGCGATCGGCTTCGCCCGGCTTTTATTCCATGCCCAGATGGTCGGCGCGATGTAATACACCACGGGAATGCCCATGTCCTTCGCCATATGGGCGATCTTCATATTGAAGCCCGGATAATCCACGCAGACCAGTACATCCGGCTTCTCCAGGAGCATGGCTTCCCGAAGCAGCGTCCGGAGCCGGAAAAACAGAGGCAGATGGCGGATGACCTCCACCACGCCGATGATGCCCAGATTCTGGATATCATAGATAATGCGCACCCCTGCCCGGGCCATGCCGGAGCCGCCCATGCCGAACATGTCCGCATCCGGACAGATCCGACGGATCTCCGCGGCAACCGCGGCAGCGTGCATATCGCCGGAGGCCTCCCCGGCGGAAAACATGATCTTCATAACTGTCCCTGTTCCACCGAAAGGATCACGATCCCCTTCCGGTCGGCTTCCTGAATCACCGCATCCTTTTCCGCAAAGAGCGTCCGGTAGGCCTCGATGGCCAGCACGGAGCACCCGCTTTCTATCATGGAATGCAGCGTCTGCAGTCCCACGGCGGGCACGTCGAAGCGCGTATCCTGCTTCGGCTTGGCCGTCTTGACCACCACTGCGCCACCCCGTCCCAGCTCACCGCCGCGGCGGATGCACGCATCCGTTCCCTCGATGGCCTCCAGCGCCATCACCGCCTGATTCTTCACCACCACGGTCTGGCCGATATCCATGCCGCCCAGCATCTTTGCCGTGCAGAAGCCGTACGCCACGTCCTTCATCTGATCTTCCGTAGGCTTCTTCTTCGTGAAGACCTGCGGCCCCGGCATGAGCGGCTTCAGATATTTCGTCTGATCCAGCACGGAAATGCCGTCCTTTGCCAGCTCATCCACGATGGCCAGCATGATCGTATCATCCTTGCGGTTCCGCAGCCGGTTCAGCAGCTTCAGGGCGCGCATATCCGGCAGGTGCAGGCCCTTGAAGAGCCATTCCTTCGTCACCTTGCCCAGCATCGTCACTTCCCGGACATGCTCCTCCGTGAGCGTCCGGATGATCCGGTTCAGCTTGGCCACATTGATGTCATAATAAACATTCGCCAGCTCTTTCAGACGGGGGTCCACGCCGGGAATGACCGCAATGCACACCACTTCATAGCCCTGCGCCTGAGCGGCCTGTAGAAATTCCACGGGGAGCGTTCCCACGCCGGCAAGCAAACCAATTCGTTCCATAGATTCCTCCTGCGGAGCCGTCTGCCGACAGCCTCCGTACCGATTGCATACACAATTATTTTAACATAAACCCCCGGCGCCTGCACACGACAGGCCGTATCCGGCCCGAATCCGCCGACCGGCATTCCTGTCTCACAGATGCGTATTATCTATTTTCTGTATAAATATATGTTTATAAATCATTCTGAGCTTGCCACCGGAAATAGACTGGGGTATACTGTGTGTAATTATCCATCGAAAAATTTAAAAACCATGAAAAGGGGGAATCTTTTTGTTTACAGCCATTAAAAATTATCTGGGCCGCGTCGCTCTGATCAAACAGATCGCCGTGGGGCTCGTCATCGGCATTCTGATCGCGGTCTTTGTGCCGTCTCTCGTGCCGGTGCTCACCATTTTCGGCGACCTCTTCGTGCGCGCCCTGAAAGGCGTCGCTCCAGTGCTGGTCTTTTTCCTCGTCATGAATGCCATGGCCCAGAAGCGGGCCGGCGGCAATGCCAACATGAAGCCGATCATCCTTCTGTATCTTCTCGGCACCTTCTGCGCGTCCCTCGTGGGGGTCACGCTGTCCTTTCTCTTCCCGTCCACGCTGCATCTGCAGGTGGCCAATGCGGAAATCAAACCGCCGAGCGGCATCGTAGAGGTCCTGCACAATCTCATCCTGAGCGTCGTGGACAATCCGGTCTCTGCGATCCTCAATGCCAACTACATCGGCATTCTCGGCTGGGCCATCATCATGGGCATCGCCTTCCGCAGCGCCGGAACGCCCGGAACAAAGGCCTTTCTGAATGACATCGCCAAAAGCATCACCTCCGTGGTGCAGTGGGTCATCCGCTGCGCACCGGTGGGCATCATGGGCCTCGTTGCCCAGTCCGTCGGAACGAGCGGCCTCTCCGCACTCCTCGGCTACATCCAGCTGCTGGGCGTCCTCATCGCCTCCTATTTCTTCGTGGCCCTTCTGATGAATCCGCTCATCGTATTTCTGAATATCCGCAAGAACCCCTATCCGCTCGTATGGGCCACCATCCGTGAATCCGGCGTCTACGCCTTCTTCACCAGAAGCTCCGCGGCCAATATCCCGGTCAATCTGAATCTCTGCAAACGTCTGGGACTCAATCCGGATACCTACACCATTTCCATTCCGCTGGGCGCCACCATCAATATGGCCGGCGCGTCCATCACGATCTCCGTGCTGGCCCTCGCAGCGGCCCACACGCTGGGTATCGAGGTGGATCTTCCCACTGCGCTGCTGCTCTGCATCGTTTCGTCCATCGGCGCCTGCGGCGCTTCCGGTGTGGCCGGCGGCTCCCTGCTCCTCATTCCGGTAGCGTGCGCCTCCTTCGGCATCGGCAATGACATCGCCATGCAGGTGGTCGGCGTCGGCTTCGTCATCAGCGTCCTCGAGGATGCCTGCGAAACCGCACTGAACAGCTCCAGCGACGTGCTCTTCACCGCGACGGCGGAATTTGCCCAGCGCGCCAAGGAGGGCACGCTCACCTCTGCGGATCTCCGTCCGCGCCATCAGTGATCCAGGTACACAGACATAATAAAAGGACAATCCTGTGGGATTGTCCTTTTATTATGTCTGCTATTTGCTTCAGCCGTTCTGCCAGTCAAAAAATCCACAGCCGATGCGGGGTTTCATTTCCGCTTCATACACGGCCTGCACGCCGCTGCCGCTAAGGAGCCGGTCCATCTGTCCCTTTGTCAGCGCCAGCACCTGTAGGAATTGTACCTTCCCGTACAGGGTGTGCAGCGTTTCTGCGGCGAGGTCCGGCACCAGCAGAATGCCAGCAACCGGCGTATCGGTCGCACGGGAAATGCCCAGCGCCGCCGCATCGAGGAGCTGATACGGCACGAGATGGCGGTGCCCCTCATGGACCCATTTGGCGGCGGCGGACAGGAGATCGCAGGCCCACAGCGCATCGCCGGCCATGGTTTCCCGTACCTTCATGGTGAGCTCGCAGCCCTTTCCGCTCCACTGTCCGCCGAAAGCACGCCGGTTCCCGTAGAGCTCTGACAGTCCGAAGGTCACGATATGCATGCCGCCGTCCGGAAGCGGGTAGAAGGAATACCCGTCGAGATACTGATCGCCGCCCATGGCCGCCCGCGCCTCCACGGCCGTGGCAAAATGCTCCGGGTCCGCACCGGGATAGAGCCGGCCAAATTCCTCTTCGATGGCGTCCCAGCCCGGCGCCCACCGGGGATTTTCCGCCAGCCTGTTCATGAATTCATTCTTTGTCATGATGCCTCCCATTGGTTGATTTCTATGCAGTATACAAAGGCTTCGTAAAATTTCCGTCAACGAGGCCGGAAAAAAGGATAAAGCACGCCGCTCTATCCTTTTTTCTGTAATTCCTCCGCCAGAATACGCTCTGCCCGCGCCACATCCTGTGTGATCTGCGCTGCCAGCGCTGCCGCCGAAGGGAAGCGGATCTCCCCGCGGAGCCGTTCCACGAACTCCACGGAAAAAGCCTCGTCATAGATCATGGTATCAAAATGGAGAATGAAGGTCTCCACCGTACGCTCTGTATTGCCGAAGGTGGGATTGCATCCCACATTGGTCACCGCCGGATACTTCCGACCCCGGATCTGTGCAAAAGCGGCGTACACGCCGTCTGCGGGAAGGACCCGTTCTTCCCCGAAAGACAGATTGGCCGTGGGAAATCCCGTATCCTCCGTACCGCGGCGGAAGCCCCGCGTCACGCCGCCGGACAGCACATAGGGCCGCCCCAGCAGGCAGGCCGCCGTCCGCATGTCCCCTTCCTGCACGAGCCGGCGGATCTCCGTGCTACTGATCACCCGGCCGCCGATGGCTCCGCTCCGCATGAGCGGCACCACGGACACGGAGACATCCGTTCCTGCAAAATACCGCACCAGCTCCTCCGGCGTACCCGCCGCTCCGGCGCCGAAGGTAAAATTCTCACCGCATACGATGCCCCGCAGTCCGGGGATCTCCCTCAGGCTCCGGAGAAAGGTCTCCGCCGATTCACCGAGAAATTCCCGGGTCGGCCGGAGAATGACCGCCAGCTTCATCCCCAGCCCGGCCATCAGCTGCTCTTTCTCTGCCTCTGTCTGCAGGAGATGCACCGGCTGCCCGGGATGGAGCACCGTCGCCGGATGCGGAGAAAAGGTCACCACGCCGGCAGAGGCCCCCAGTGCCGCCGCCATGCGCCGCGCTTCCTCCAGCACCGCCTGATGGCCCCGGTGAAATCCGTCAAAAAAGCCCACTGCCAGGACCAGCGGCTCCGGACCGCGCACGTCTCTCAGATTATGTACCAGCTGCATTGTTCTCTCCGCTGCCATCAGGAAAACACCTTTTTCGGATGAATGACGCCGCGCCGGATGGCCGCAATGCCGAGGAATCCCTGCGGCCCGTAGACCGCGGCCTCCTCCGCGTCCGCCAGCGCCGTCCGCAGCCGCTTCCCCTGCAGGAAGTCCGCCGCCCCGCCGGATTCCAGCTCCACAGAGGTCAGCGACGACAGGAGCACCCGCAGATCCTTCATCAGCACCCCTGCCGGATCGGCCTCGATCTCCTCCAGCGTCTTTGCCTCTCCGATGGAAAACGGCCCCATGGCGGTGCGCACCAGAAAAGACATGGTGAGCGGACAGCCCGCTGCCTGCCCCATGTCACGGCCCAGCGCCCGCACATAGGTGCCAGACGAGCAGGTCACAGACAGCCGCAGACAGGGCGGCTTCACCTCCCGAATCGTAAGATCAAAAATCGTCACGTCCTTCGGCGCGAGCTTCACCTCCTGCCCCGCCCGGGCCAGATCGTAGGCGCGGCGGCCGCCGATCTGCTTGGCGGAAAAGGCTGACGGCACCTGCCGGATATGGCCGGTGAACTGTTTTGCGATGGCGTCCCACCGGACCCGGTCCGCCAGCACCGGTCCACGGTGCAGGATATGGCCGGACACATCCTCCGTATCGGTGCCCAGACCCATGAGAAACTCCGCCTCATAGGTCTTCCGGTGAATGGGCGCATACTCGATGAGCCGCGCCGCCCGGCCGAGGAACACGGGAAGCACGCCCGCCGCCAGCGGGTCCAGCGTGCCGCCGTGGCCGATTTTTTTCTGTCCGTAGATCCGGCGCAGGCAGGCGATCACATCAAAGGAGGTCATCCCCGCCGGCTTCAGTACATTCAGGACGCCGTCCATCAGATGTACTTCTCCGCTTCTGCGAGGAACGCCGCTTCCGCCTCCGCCATGGGGAGTTGGATCGTGCAGCCGGCCGCGCGCACGTGGCCGCCGCCGCCGAAATGCGCCGCCAGCTCCGACACATTGGCATAGGCCCGGGACCGGATGGACAGACGCGTCGTTTCCGGACCGTCCGCCTTGAAGAGCACGCCGATCTCCACGCCCTCCACCCGGCGGGGAATGCTCACATAGTAATCGGAATTTTCACCGTCCATCTCCATGGACGTGGCATCCATGGCTGCCAGACCGATCTTCCCGCCGCAGGCATAATGAAGCGTATCCAGCACACGGCGGTACACCTCCATGGAGACCCGCGTGGTCACATCCAGATGATTGGTGATAAAGGCCGGCTCGGCGCCGCCCTCCACCAGACGGCTCGCCATGAGCAGCGTGTGGGCGGAGGTGTTGCTGAATTTGAAAAATCCGCTGTCCGTTCCGATGCCCATATAGAGCGCATTCCGCGCCTCCTGATCCAGCGAGAAGCCGCCGTCCAGAAAGAGCTCCGCCAGCATTTCCGCCGTCGCCGCATAATCCGCCCGCAGGTACAGATAGTCCGTGTATTCCGTATTGGACACGTGATGGTCGATGCAGAGGCTCGGCACCTTAGGGAAATCAAAGCCGCCGCCCCGTTCGATGTTCGACAGATCGGTGAATACGAGCGCATCATAGGACGCACCGTCCGGAATGGAGGTCCGGATGGATTTCACGGAAGGCAGGAACTGAAACCGTTCCGGCACCGGGTCCGCGATGACGCGGTCCACGGTCTTGCCCATGGCTTCCAGTACATTGCCCAGCGCGACGATAGAGCCGATATCGTCGCCGTCCGGATGGATATGTCCCACGAGGAGGAACCGTTCGTGGGTCCGGAGAAATTCCGCCGCTTCTTCCTTACTGATCTTCATGAGACTTCTCTTCTTTCTGAATTTTTTTCAGCAGCCCTTCAATGTGCATGCCGTAATCCAGCGAGGTATCCTCTGCAAAGGAAATGCTCGGCGTGTAGTACACCTTGAGCCGCTGCCCCAGCTCACGGCGGATGAAGCCCTTCGCCTGATTGAGCGCTTCCATGGAGGCTTTTTTCTCTTCCTCCTTGCCGAAGAGGCTCACATAGATCACAGCCTCCCGGAGGTCGCCGGTAAGCTTGACCCCGGTGACGGTGATGAATCCCAGCCGCGGGTCCTTCAGGTCGCGGAGAAGCATCTGCCCCACTTCCTGCTTGATGAATTCCTGTATTTTTCTGACGCGTAGTTCAGACATGATGTCTCCTTCTCTCTGTATAAAAAGTGCGCCGCCCCGAAAGGCGGCGCATCTGCAAAGACGGGACAGGCCGCCCCGAAGCGCGGACTCTTATTCCAGTTCGGCCGCTTCTTCCTGCAGCTTGAAGGCTTCCAGCTGGTCTCCTTCCTTCACATCCCGGTAGTTATCAATGGCAATGCCGCATTCATAGCCCTCGGTGACTTCCTTCACGTCATCCTTGAAGCGGCGGAGCGATGCCATCTTGCCTTCGTGAATGACGATGCCGTCACGGACAATACGGATCTGGCAGTTGCTCGTGATCTTGCCATCCTGCACATATGAGCCGGCGACGATGACCTTCGGCGTATGGATGACCTGACGGACTTCCGCATGGCCGAGGAGCACTTCCTTGATGGTCGGTGCCAGGAGGCCTGCCATAGCAGCCTTCACATCATTGATGACATCATAGATGACACGGTACAGACGGATATCCACCTTTTCCTGTTCCGCGATCTTCCGGGCATTCGCATCCGGGCGGACATTGAAGCCGATGATCAGCGCATTGGACGCCGATGCCAGCATGACGTCGGATTCGCTGATGGCGCCTACTGCGGAGTGTACCACGGAAATGCGCACCTTTTCGCTCTTGATGCTTTCCAGCGACTGCTGCAGCGCTTCCACGGAGCCCTGGACATCGGCCTTGATGATGATATCCAGTTCCTTCATTTCCCCTTCCTTGATCTTTTCGAAGATGTTGTCGAGGGTGATCTTCTGGACCTTGCTCCGTTCCGCTTCCTTCGCACGGACCGCTCTCATTTCCGCGATTTCACGGGCTTTTCTTTCATCCATCACATAGAAATGGTCCCCTGCTTCCGGCACGCTGCTCATGCCGAGGATTTCCGCCGGGGCGGACGGTTCTGCCGATTTCAGCTTCCGGCCGTTCTCATTGGCCATGGCGCGGACACGGCCCCAGCACTTGCCGGCCAGGATGCCGTCGCCCACATGGAGCGTGCCGTTCTGTACGAGAACGTTCATGACGGGACCGCGGCCCTTATCCAGCTGGGCTTCCACGACGACGCCGTAGGCTTCGCGGCGCGGATTGGCCTTCAGCTCTTCCATTTCCGCCAGCAGGAGGATGTTGTCGAGGAGGTCATCCAGTCCGATGCGCTTCTTGGCGGAAATCGGGACCATGATGACGTCGCCGCCCCAGTCTTCGGAAATGAGGCCCTGATGAGACAGCTCTTCCTTAATGTGATCAGGGTTAGCGCCGGGCTTATCGATCTTGTTGATGGCCACGAGAATCGGCACCTTGGCGCTCTTTGCATGGTTGATCGCTTCGATGGTCTGCGGCATGACACCGTCGTCAGCCGCTACGATGATGACCGCAATATCCGTGATCTGCGCGCCGCGATTGCGCATGGCGGTGAAGGCTTCATGACCGGGCGTATCCAGGAAGGTGATCTTCTGATTCTTGTAGCGGATCTGATACGCACCGATGCGCTGGGTGATGCCCCCTGCTTCGTGAGCAGCCACATTCGTTTCACGGAGCGCATCCAGCAGGGTCGTCTTGCCGTGGTCGACGTGGCCCATGATGGTAACCACCGGCGGACGGGGCTTCAGGAACCGCGGATCGTCCGGAGCCGGAACGTATTCCGTCGGGTCCACCGTCTTTTCCGGTTCGAGAAGGGTGATGCCGAAATCATCGGCCAGCAGAGCAGCCGCATCGGGGTCCACGTTCTGGTTGATGGTGGCCATGATGCCCAGCTTCATCAAATGCATGATGATCTCGCTCACTTCACGTCCGAACAGTTCTGCCAGTTCCTTGACCGTCGTGCTCGGCGGCAGTGTCACCTCTGTCGGATAGGAAGCGGCCTTCTTTTCCGAAATATGTTTCTTCTTTTTATTCTGCTTCATGGACTGCGCCATCAGGGACGTACCTTCCTTTTCCCTGCGGCTGCGTTCATAGTCCTTCTTGCTCTTCTTGGCCGGCTTGGCATCCCGCCGCGTTTCCTGCACCGGTGCCGGAGCCGCCTGTGCCGGTTTGGCACGGTTGGGCGTAAAGCCGGCCTTCGGACGATCTCCGCTTCTCTGCGGACGGTCGCCGCCTCTTACGGGACGGCTGCCCGATGCAGAACGGTTGTCCTGCCGCTGTCCCTGCGGACGCTGCGGGCGGTCGCCGTTTCTCTGCGGGCGGTCATTCCGCGCCCCGTGTCCGTCCTGACGGCGTTCCTGCGGACGCTGTGCGCCCCGCTCCTCGCCGTGCGCAGGCTTTTTCGATTCTGCCGGTCTGGCAGCCGGTGCCGGAGCCGCTTCCTTCTTCGCCGCCTGGGCTCTGGCTGCGCTGGCTTCCTGCTCAGCCTGATCCGTGGAATAGGAGGAAGAGAAACCGCCCTGTCCCTTTCCATCCTGCGGACGTCCCTTGCTGTCGAAGCGGACCGTCCGGAAAGCAGGCTTCTTTGCCGCTTTCTTTCCGTCCTTTGCGCCCAGTTCCCGGTCGAGGACAGCCTTTGCCTTTTCATCGACACTGTTGGCCGCCTTGCTCACCTCATACTGATGCTTTTTCAAGATGCCGATGACCTCCTCACTGGTTTTTCCGTATATTTTAGCTAATTCATAGATTCTGTATTTATGCATACGCAGCCTCCTAACGACCGGCATCCAGCTTCCGGCAGACCGCCTGACCAAATCCGCTGTCCGTGATCAGCACCGCAGTCCGCACGCCCTTGCCCAGAGCCTGTCCCAATTTTTCCTTTTCGCCGAAAGTCCGCCAGGGGATGCGGTTCCGTTCCGCAATGGCCCGGTACTCTCCGGCTGTCCGTTCCGACGCATCCTCCGTAATCAGGAGAAGCGTTCCTTTTTTATGTTTCAAACCGTCCATGAGCTGCTCGCTGCCCGACAGAAGAAATCCTGCCTTCTGCGCCAGCCCGAGGAACTGGTAGATTGCTTTGTCATTCATGGTGGCTCAGCGATTCCTGCAGTGCTTCATACACCTCGCGGGATACCGGCCGCTTCAGAGAGCGTTCCAGTCCGTGCGACTCATAGGCCTTCTTGAAGCATTCCTCTTTATCGCAGATATAGACGCCCCGCCCGGACTGCTTTCCAGTGCGGTCCACCTCGATTTCACCGGTGGGCAGCGCCACAATCCGGATCAGTTCTTTCTTCGGATGCAGCTCTCCGCAGCCCACACATTTGCGCATGGGGATTTTTCTGACCTTCATGCCTGATCCCCCGTCTGTACTTCGCCTTCCGCTTCAATATCGCCGAGGATATCATCATCATCGTCATCCTCTGCGCCGAAGCCTTCCTCCGCTGCCTGGGATTCGCTCTTAATGTCGATCTTCCAGCCGGTCAGCTTGGCTGCCAGACGCGCATTCTGTCCTGCCTTGCCGATGGCCAGAGACAGCTGGTAATCCTCTACGATGACATAGGACGCCTTGTCCTCATCCGCCACCGATACGGATACCACCTTGGCCGGAGACAGGGCATTGGCGATGTAAATGGCCGGGTCTTCATCCCAACGCACGATGTCGATCTTTTCACCGTGCAGCTCGTTTACGATATTCTGTACGCGCTGGCCCTTCGGTCCGACGCACGCGCCCACCGGGTCCACCGTGGGGTCCATCGCATAGACCGCGATCTTGGAACGGGAGCCCGCCTCACGGACCACCGATTTGATCTCCACCGTGCCGCTGTAAATTTCCGGCACCTCCAGCTCGAAGAGGCGCTTCAGCAGGCCGGGATGCGTCCGGGACAGAATGATCTCCGGTCCCTTCGTGGTCTTCCGCACTTCCTTCACATAGCATTTGATCTTGTCATTGGGCTGGAACGATTCGCCTTCCGTCTGTTCCGTAAAGGGAAGGATGCCTTCCACCCGTCCGAGGTCCACGAAAATCGTACGGGATTCGCTCCATTTCACCGTGCCGGTGATCACATCACCTTCGCGGCCGGAAAATTCATCATAGATCACGCCCCGTTCCGCTTCACGCAGTTTCTGGATCATCACCTGCTTTGCCGTCTGGGCCGCCATGCGTCCGAAATTCTTCGGCGTCACTTCGATCTGCAGGATATCTCCCGCTTCATACATCGGATTGATCTTCTTTGCATCCGCCACGGAGATCTGGCTGGCTGCATTTTCCGATTCAGGATCAACGGTTTCCACGACATTTTTTTCTGCATAGATATGATATTCCCCTGTCGTGCGGTCAATGCTGACAGACGTATTGGCATTGCTTCCCGTTTCTCTCTTGTATGCCGTCAGAAGCACCGATTCCAGCGCGCTGAATACCACGCTTTCCGGAACCTTTTTTGCCTTTACCAATACTTCCACTGCATTCAATAACTGTTCATTCACGATTGATTCTGCCTCCTGCGTTAAAAAGAAAAATGCAGTCTGATCTGCGATACTTTATTTCTGGGAATGACAAGCGCCTCGCCATCCTCTTTATGAAGCGCCACATCGCCCGACTCCGTCAGCCCGTCCAGCACGGCGGTGAAGGCCTTACTGGCCTTGTCGCCCTCCGTCAGCGGGGCAAACAGCTTCACATCCACTTCCGAGCCGGCGAACCGCACAAAGTCGCGGTCCTTTTTGATGACCCGGTCCACGCCCGGAGAAGAGACCTCCAGCATGTAATTGTCCGGAATCAGATCCTTTTCATCCAGAAGCCGGCCCGCCTCTTCACTCACCTTCTGGCAGTCGTTCAGGTCCACGCCGCCGTCCTTGTCAATGAAAAGACGAAGAATCCAGTTCCGCTCTCTCACGTACTCCACATCCACGATCTCGATGCCTTCCGCTTCCAGCAGAGGCGTCAGCAGTTCCTCCGCCGCCCGCTCAATGTCCTTATGCGCCATGAATTCCGATCCCTCCCTTTTGCAAAAGATACCACTATAACAAAAAGTGAGCCGCAGCTCACTTCATGGAATCGTATGAAAATCAGATAATTACAAGTTAATTATAGCATGCCCCTCTGCACCTTGCAAGAAATCCCGCAGATGCCCGAAACCACAAAATAAAAGCCTCCCTCCCGGGAAGCTTTTATTTTTTCGTATCAGTGCTGGTCGTCGTCCTGGTTCTGCTGCTGTGCGGCGGCATTGGAATCGATCAGGCTCTGACGGTTCTTTTTCAGCGTGTCCAGCATGTTTTCCATGTTGGTCTCCACGTATTTCAGTACGTCCGTCGCATAGGTGACGGAGCTGGTGCGGAGCTCTTCTGCCGATGCATTGGCAGAGGAAATGATCTGATTGGCCCGTTCCTGCGCCTGTTTGACCAGTTCGCTCTCTTCGGTGATGCGGGCGATGTAGTCCTTCGCCTGTGCAATGGTGTCGTCGGCCTTCTTTTCTGCATCCAGAAGGATTCTTTCTTTATCGGCAACGATGCGCTTGGCGTTGTCCAGTTCATTGGGGAGAGACTGGTTGATGGCATCAATGAGGCGCGTCACCTCTTCTTCATCGACGGCTTTTTTCGTGGTGAATGGAATGTTCTTGGCATTGACCACTACATTTTCCAGTTCTTCCAGTAATTTTTTCGTATCCATTTTCACGCCTCGCTTTTATCAGATTTAAATTTGGCTTCAATCACGTGCTGGACATAAGGCGGTACCAGTTCAGAGACGTTGCCGCCGAAGCATGCCAGTTCACGCACGCCGGTAGAACTCAGAAAAGAATATTGTCCATCGGTCATGAAAAACGCGGTCTCCAGCTTGGGATTGACTTTTTTCAGCAGGAGCGCCCGCTGAAATTCATATTCAAAATCGCTGAAGGCCCGCAGGCCGCGGACGAGGAGATGGCAGTTTTTGGCCTCTGCATATTCATTCAGCAGCCCGTCGAAGGCATCCACTTCCACATTCGGAAGGTGCTTTGTCGTTTCTTTCAGCATATCCAGCCGTTCTTCCATGGTGAACATGGAGTGCTTATTGGGATTGCGGAATACGGCAACAATCAGTTTATCGACAAGCGCTGCGCTTCTTTCAATGATGTTCAGGTGCCCATAGGTCACCGGATCAAAGCTACCCGGGCAGATGGCAATTTTCATACATTCACCTTCAAAACTTTTTATAGAGAAGATACGTCACCACAGTCTCTCCGCATTTTTTCTCCTTCCACAGGGATACATTGTCTCCCAGCATGGAGAAATCCAGCGGCTCCGCGCTGACATGTTCTGCAATTATGACAGCCCCTTCAGCGGGAAGTCCCAGCTCAATGACGGTGTGCAGGATCTCGTTCACATAGCCTTTCCTGTACGGCGGGTCCAGAAAGATATAGTCAAAGGTCTCGCCTTTCAGGGAAAGCAGTGCCCGTTCCGCGTCCTTCTGGAGAATGCGGACCTTTCCTTCCGCACGGCACCGCCGGACGTTTTCCCGAAGGATGCGTCCCGTGGCCTGGTCGATCAGGACGGCTTCCTCAGCCCCCCGGCTGACCGCTTCCAGTCCCAGCGCGCCTGTACCGGCAAAGATATCCAGCACTTTTGTTTCCAGGAGCCCCACATTGGCGAGAACATTGAAAATGCTTTCTCTGGTGCGTCCCAGCGTCGGCCGGGTATTCATGCCCTGCGGAGCAGCCAGACTGACTCCCTTGGCACTTCCTCCAATGATTCGGATCATAATTGCTCTTCCATGTATTATATCATAACTGCTTCAAAGCGGTACATTGAAATTCCATTCCCTTTCGGGAAAAACGGAGCCGCTTTTCCGCTGATTTCTGCTTACTGATGGATCTCCGCCCCGGTGAGAAAGATCTCCGATTCGGATTTTTTGGCCCGGGACATGAGCTGTGCCAGCGCGTCCTGCGGCGTGTGCTCTCCCTGAAGGACACGGTACACCTCATCCGTAATGGGCATCTGGATGCCCTCCTTTTCGGCGATGTCATGGACAATGCCCGCCGTGCGGATGCCCTCCACGACCATGTTCGTCCCGGAGAGGATCTCCTCCGCCGTCTTTCCTTCCGCCAGCAGGAGCCCCGCCGCATGATTCCGGCTGTGCGTGCTGGTGCAGGTCGCAATGAGATCCCCCATGCCGGACAGGCCGAAGAAGGTGCTCGTCTGCGCCCCGAAGTGGATGCCGAAGCGGGTCATTTCCACCAGTCCCCGCGTCATGAGGGCCGCCCGGCTGTTGTCGCCCAGCCCCATGCCGTCAAGAACGCCGCAGGCCAGCGCCATGATGTTTTTCAGGGCGCCGCCGTATTCCACGCCGATGATGTCATCGCTCCGATACACGCGGAATACGGAACTCATGTAGATATCCTGCACGAGAGCCACCGCCGACGGGACGGAAGAGGCCGCCACCGCCGCCGCGGGAAGGCCCCGCCCCACTTCTTCCGCATGGTTCGGTCCGGAGAGGGCCACGATGCGGTCCGTGATGCCCTGCAGCCGTTCCCCGATCACCTGAGACAGGCGGAGCCCCCCATGAGAGGCCAGCCCCTTGGAGGCGGACACCACCACGGCATCCTTCTGAAGGTACGGTGCGATGGAAGCGGCCGTATCCTCCACCACGCCGGAGGGCGTGCAGAGGATGCAGCACGCCGCGCCGCGCACCGCTTCTTCCAGATCACTCGTGATGTGCACCGATTCCGGGATGCGGCATCCCGGCAGATAATCCGTATTTTCCCGCGTCTCCCGCAGGCGGGCCGCCTTGGCCGGATTCCGGCAGTAGAGCCAGACATCCGGATTGTTCCCGGCGAGCAGGCTGACCATGGCCGTGCCCCAGCCGCCGGCTCCGATCATCGATAGTTTCATCAGGACGGCCTCTTTTCATGGGTAATTTTCTTTTCTTCGCCCCGCAGCAGACGACCGATATTGTCCTTGTGCTTAAAGATGATCACCGCCGCCGCCAGTGCGCCGAACAGGGTGAATTCCATCGGTCCATCCATGAAAAAGATCACCAGCGGCACCACCGGCGCCGCGCAGATGGAAGAAAGAGAAACGATTTTCGTGCAGAGGAAAATGACCAGCCACACGAGGAAAGCGCCCAGCGCCGCCGGCGGCCAGAGACACGCAAAGGCCCCCACGCCGCAGGCCACGCCGCGGCCGCTTTTGAAGTGCAGAAAGACGGACCAGTCATTCCCTACGATCACAAAGAGCGCACAGAACACCATGGCGAGCTCATTGCCTCCCAGACCGCCGAGATAGACGGCGAGAACGCCCTTGAAGAAATCACAGAGGAATACGGAAAGCCCCGCCTTCGCACCGAGGACGCGGTACGCATTCGTTGCGCCGATATTGCCGCTTCCCACCGTTTTCAGGTCCACGCCGTAGAAGACCTTCCCGATGATATAGCCCGACGGGATGGCCCCCAGAATGTACGCCGCCGCGCAGAACGCCAGGAGTACAGGCGAAAAGCCGGTCATAAATCGTCACCGTCTTTCTTGCTGCGCACGATGATGCGGATCGGCGACCCCTCAAAGCCGAAGGACTCGCGGAGCCGGTTTTCGATGAACCGGACGTACGAGAAATGGATGAGATTGGCGTCGTTGGCAAAGAGAACGAACGTCGGCGGACGGATGCCCACTTCCGTCATATAGTAGATCTTCGCCACACGGCCCGCATGAGCCGGCGGCGGATTGACCATTTTGGCATCATCCAGCAGATCATTCAGAACGCTGGTGGAAATACGCATGCTGTGCTGGTCCGCCACATAGAAGAGGAGATCTGCCAGCTTGTGGATGCGCTGCTTCGTCAGGGCCGAACCGAAAAGCACCGGCGCATACTGCGCAAAGGGCAGCGCCTTCCGGATGTCTTCCGTGTAATGGACCATGGTGTTGTTGTCCTTCTCCACGGCATCCCATTTATTGACCAGAATGATCAGGCCCTTCCCCGCTTCATGGACATAGCCGGCGATCTTCTTGTCCTGCTCGGTGATCATGTCCCGCGCATCGATCACAAGCACCGCCACATCACAGTTGTCGATGGCGCGGATGGAGCGGATCACGCTGTATTTCTCCAGCGTGTCGGAGATCTTCCCCTTCCGGCGCATCCCGGCCGTATCGACGAGGATAAATTCCTTGCCCTGATACTTCCAGACCGAGTCCACCGCGTCGCGGGTGGTGCCCCATTCATCGGCCACCAGAGACCGTTCATAGCCGAGGAGCGCATTGATCAGCGTGGATTTCCCCACATTCGGCCGGCCGATGATGGCCGCCCGGATGGGATCATTCTCCGAACGCTCCGTCACGGACGGGAAACCCTCCGTCACGCGGTCCAGCAGATCGCCGAAGCTCAGGTGATTCACCGCGGAAATGCCGATGGGCTCGCCCAGTCCCAGCGAATAGAATTCGTACACGTCCATTTCCTGATTGGCGCTGTCCACCTTATTGACCGCTAGGATGACCGGCTTCCCCACACGGCGCAGCATTCCTGCAATGACCTCGTCATCGTGAGTGACGCCGCTCCGCGCATCGGTCACGAAAATAATGACATCCGCTTCTTCGATGGCCAGCTGCGCCTGCTGGCGGATGCCGTCCACCATCTGATCCGACTCGTTGCGAAATTCGATGCCGCCTGTGTCGATCAGCGTAAATTCCCGGTCCAGCCAGCGCACGTCGCAGTAAATGCGGTCCCGCGTCACACCGGGGATATCCTCCACGATGGACACGCGGCGCTGGGCCAGCCCGTTGATGAGCGTCGATTTGCCGACATTCGGCCGCCCGACGATGGCTACCAGTGGTTTGCTCACAGTTTCACCTCTTGTTTACAGAAAGGGCGCCTGCCGGAGATCCGCAGGCATCCCGCCGGATACATATCATATCATACATAGCACAAAACATTTATTTTCTCAAGACACGGCGCCCATGGCTTTTTCCCTTCAGGGAAGACCGACCGCCTCAGTCCCTCCTCAAGAAAAAAAGATATGCGGCAGCCATCGCCCGGAGGACGACAGCTCCCGCATTCTCATGGAGTCCTGCTCGCGCGGGACTTTTTCTTTTAGCGTGTCAGACGGAGATTATTCTTCTTCCGCTGCTTCGTGAGAAGCGGCTTCTACGAGGGAGAAGCTGATTCTCTTTCTGTTTTCATCAATGCCGATGATACGGACTTTGATTACATCGCCCAGAGCGCAGATGTCGCCCGGTTTGCGGTTGTGGTCGCGGGTCATTTCATTGATGTGGAGCAGACCGGTCAGGCCGTCTTCCAGTTCAACGATCACGCCGAATTCCAGAACCTTGACGACCTTGGCTTCTACCACGTCATCAATGGCATGTTCATGGATGGAAGTTTCCCACGGATCCGGCAGGCATTCCTTGTGAGAGAAGGAAATTCTCTGTTTTTCCTTGTCGAAGGATTTGATCTTGACGTCGATTTCCTGTTCAGGCTGGAGAACGTCTTCCACTTTGCCGATCTTCTTCCAGGAAATATCGGAAATGTGGAGCAGGCCTTCCACGCCGTTGACATTGACGAATGCGCCGTACGGCATGATCTTCTTTACGATGCCCTGCAGCACTTCGCCGTTCTGATAAGCGGTTTCCAGTACGTCCAGTTCGCTGTCGCGAGCTTCTTCCAGTACAGCCTTGCGGGAAAGAACGAGACGGTTCTTTGCGCGGTCGACTTCCAGAATCTTGGCCTGGAAGGTCTGGCCAACGAGGTTAGCCAGGGAATGAACGAAGCGGAGATCGCCCTGAGACAGCGGAATGAAGCCGCGCAGGGATTTGATCTGAACGAGCAGGCCGACTTTGATGGCTTCCACGCCTTCGCATTCGACAGCTTCGTTCTTTTCAAATGCTTCTTCTACGATGTCCCAGTCAGCGAGACGATCGACTTTGATCTTGGATACGTAAATCGGGCTGTCTTCGCGGATGGCGTTGATGACCTGTACGCGGAGTTCATCGCCGACTTTCAGTACGTCTTTCAGGGATTCCGGCACCGGATAAGCGTATTCATGTACGGGCAGAATCGCTTCGGTCTTGTAGCCGAAGGAGATGTATGCCTTGTTGTCGAATACCTCTACCACCTTGCCGTTAACAACGCTGCCTTTCTTCACATCAAGATTGATGTCTTCCGATTCCAACAGCTTACTCATGTCTTCCATAATACAAACTACCTCCTCTATGATCCAGTCCGGTGTGGAAGCACCGGCGGTGATGCCAACCTTGTCCTGGTGGTGAAACCATGTGGGACGGAGCTCCGCCGCCGTTTCAATGTGATAGGTCACCGCACCTTCTTCCCGGCACACTTCTGCAAGCCGGGTCGTGTTGGCGCTGTTATGCCCGCCGATGACGATCATGACATCCATCTGCTTCGCCAGTTCCCTTGCAGCATGCTGCCGGTCCGACGTCGCGCGGCAGATCGTCTTGTGGACCTCCACCTTATCAGCCTTTTCTGAAACAGCTGCGATCAGCTCTTCCGCAAGAGTTTCCGAGAAAGTCGTTTGAATTACAATGTGTGCTTCTGCCATATGGGGAAGCGCTGCCACATCGTCCAGGGATTCGATCAGCCAGGACCGGCCTCTCGCCCACTCTGCGACACTCTTCATTTCAGGATGATTTTTTTCACCGATGAGCACAACCTGATGTCCTTCTGCTACGAGCTCCTTTGTGATCTGCTGATTCCGCATGACGAAAGGGCAGGTAGCATCTACCAAGGCCAGATTTTTGCACTTGATATCATTATAGCACGAAGGCCCCACACCATGCGAGCGGATAATGACAATTTTATCATGAAATTCTGACAAATCGGACAGAGCCGGCACGCCCTGCGCCGCAAGCCGGGTCACCACCTGCGGATTGTGGATGAGCGGCCCCAGCGTGGCCGCCGGCTTTCCCGACGCCGCCGTGTCCATGGCAAGCTTCATCGCCCGGCGCACGCCGTAGCAGAATCCCATTTCCCTCGCTTTATAAATTTCCATACAGCCTCCGTGTCCGTTTAGTCTTTCGGCTGCCAGCCCGCTCTCTCATAATAGTCCGCCCGGAGCCGCAGCAGCTCTTCTCTTACCTTATCATTGACCTCTTTCATGGCCTCCGGCGTCGGCCGTGCCTTTTCCACCGGGATGGGCTTCCCGAAGACCACCGCCAGCGGTCCGTCCTTTTTCGGCAGATGCTCCGTGCCGATCACCGCCACGGGCAGCACCGGCGTGCCCGTCATGAGCGCCAGAGAAGCCATGCCGTCATGGAAGCGCCCGATGCGGTTGCCGTGGGTGCGCGTCCCTTCCGGAAAAATTCCCAGCGGCTGGCCTTCCTTCAGCTCCTTGAGCGCCTGCCGCACCGCGGCCCGGTCCACCGCGCCCCGCTTGACCGGGAATGTCCCGAAATACCGGATCGCCGCAGCGAATACGGGATTCCGGAAAAGCTCCTCCTTGGCCATGTAATGGACGATCCGGGGCGAGCATACGCCGATGGCCGGCGGGTCGAAATTGCTCTTGTGGTTCGGCGCTATAATGACAGCCCCTTCGGCGGGGATGTTTTCCACGCCCTCACATTTCAGCCCCTTGAGGCGAAAGAAATAGAATCCCAGGAGCGCCCGCACCACAGCGCAGACCAGACGGTACATCATGCTTCGTCCCCTGCCTTTTCCCGGCAGATCTTCATGATGGCCTCTGCCGTTTCCTCAAGGGTCATCTCGCTGTTGTCCAGATGCACCGCGTCAGCGGCGGGAACGAGCGGCGACGCCGCGCGGGTGCTGTCCAGCAGATCCCGCTTCCGGATATCCTCCTCGATCTCATCCACCGAGAGGCCTGCCTTCTCGCCTCCCAGCTCCTTGTAGCGGCGGAGTGCTCTCGTCCGCGGCGAGGCGGTGAGGAAAATCTTCACGTCCGCATTCGGCAGGACCACCGTACCGATATCGCGGCCGTCCAGCACCGTGCCGCCCTCGGCGGCCAGCTTCCGCTGGAGCGCCACCATGATGGTCCGCACCTCCGGAATGGCCGACACGCGGGACACGGCGGCAGAGACCTCTGCCGTGCGCAGGTGATCCGTCACCTCTTCCCCGCCGAGGAAGACCCGCATCCGTTCCTCTCCGGGAGCGACGGTCATGGACAGGTGCTCCGCCATGTCCACGATGTCCTTCTCCTCCGTAATGCCGCGGCGCAGCGACTCCCAGGTCACCGCCCGGTACATGGCGCCTGTATCGAGATAGGTATAGCCCATGCGGCGCGCCAGGATCTTGGCGACGCTGCTCTTCCCCGCCCCTGCGGGGCCGTCAATGGCAATGGATACTCGTTTCATCAAATCCCTCCCTGCCGGGATATTCTCCCCTATATTCTTTATGCTTCATCCGCTTTGCCGGCCGCGTATTCCGCAGCGGTCCATCCGGTGGAAAAGGCCGCCTGCAGATTGTAGCCGCCGGTAAAGGCATGAATGTCCATCACTTCGCCTGCAAAATACAGCCCGCCCACGAGCTTCGACTCCATGGACGAGGAACGGATCTCCTTCACGGAAACGCCGCCGGCGGTGACGATGGCCTCCTCGATGGGCCGCGTGCCCGTAATGGTGAAGGGCATATGCTGCAGCGCGTAGCGCAGATTGGCCCGCTGCTGCTTCGTCAGCTCCGACACGCCCAGATCGGACGGAATATCCGACATATGCAGGATGACGTCGATCAACCGGTGCGGCAGCAGCTCCTGCAGGGCGTTCCGCATCTGTTTCAGATGGAATTTCGCCAGATCCCGGAGAATGCGCTTGTCCAGCACCTCCTCCGACAGCGCCGGCTTCAGATTGATCTCGCCGGTCACGGCATGGCCCTGCGACAGCCACAGCGACACCTGATCGCTCAGAGACAGCACGATCGGGCCGGAAATGCCGAAATGGGTAAAGATCATTTCCCCCTGCAGCTCCGCCTTCCGCCGGCCTCCCGCCGATATGGTGAGCTTCACATTGCGGAGAGACAACCCCTGCAGCTCCCTGCAGTAGGCATTGCTGCACACCAGCGGAATCAGCGCCGGGCGCAGGACCGTCACCTTGTGGCCCAGCTCCTCCGCCATGCGGTAGCCGTCGCCCGTGGAGCCCGTGCGGGGATAGGATTTCCCGCCGGTCGCCAGGATCACCGCCTCTGCGGGGAATACACCCCGCGAGGTCTGCACCGCCGATACGCGGCCGTCCTCCGTCAGGATATGATGCACCGGGTCGGACAGATGAAGCTGTACACCCGTTTCCTCCAGCTTCCGCATGAACAGGTGGCGCACCTCCTGGGCATCCTCACTTTTCGGGAAAACCCGGCCGCCCCGCTCGGTAACCGTTTCCATCCCCCAGGACCGGAGCAGCTCCAGCAGGTCCACATTGGAGAACCGGCCGTACGCGCTGTACAGGAATTTCCCGTTCCCCGGCGTCTTGGCGATGAAATCCCCGATGGGGGCGCTGTTCGTCAGATTGCACCGCCCCTTCCCGGTGATGCCCATTTTCAGCCCGATGCGGTCCATCTTCTCGAAGAGATGCACCTCCGCGCCGAGCTCCGCCGCATGCACCGCTGCCAGCAGGCCCGCCACGCCTGCGCCGATGACGGCGATCCTTTTATTTTCCGAATTCATACAGCTTCGCGACCTCGCTCTCTGTCAGTGCCCGGTATTTGCCCTTGTCCACGCCGTCCAGCGTGAGGAAGGCATACTGCACCCGCTTGAGTCCGAATACGGGATAATGGAACTTTTCCATCATCCGGCGGATCTCCCGGTTCTTCCCCTCATGGATGGTGATGGTGAGATAGGTCCGGTTCCGCACCTCGTCATAGCTCCGCACCGTCACCTCGCACGGCGCCGTGCGGCCGTCATCCAGATCGACGCCCTTCGACACCTTGTTTGCCAGGGCTTCCGAGAATTTCCCGCGCACCGTCACCTCGTACGTTTTCGGCACCTCCCGGCTGGGATGGGTGAGCAGATGGTCCAGCGCGCCGTCATTGGTCATGAGCAGCAGCCCTTCCGTATGGTAGTCCAGCCGCCCCACGGGGAAGATGCGCTCCCGCACCTTCGGGAAGAAATCCATCACCGTGCGCCGCCCCTGCGGGTCCTGCACGGAGGAGATCACCCGGTCCGGCTTGAAAAACAGAAAATATCGGAGCTTCTCCGGACGGATGACCTTTCCGTCCACTTCGATCCGGTCCTTCCGGATATCCGCTTCCGTCCCCAGTTCTCTCACGATGCGTCCGTTCACCCGGACTTTGCCTGCCAGGATCAGCGCCTCCGCTTTCCGGCGGGACGCCACGCCTGCATGGCTCAGGACTTTCTGTAAACGCTCTTTCAAAATAACTCTCCTTCTGTCATCCGTTTTTTCCAGGACTCCCGCAGCTCCTTCACGTCGGACAGCCCCGCACACTGGAGGAACCGCTTCGTCGTACCATAGAGGATCGGCCGTCCCGGCACCTCGAGCCGGCCCCGTTCCTCGATGAGGTCCTTCTCGAGAAGAGACGCCAGCACGCGCCCTGCCGACACGCCCCGTATCCGTTCGATCTCCGCCCGCGTGACCGGCTCCCGGTCTGCAATGACCGCCAGCGTCTCCAGCGCCGCCGGCGACAGGGGCGATTTCCCGCCGGCCGTCTCCGACAGCCACGCGTCGTACTCCTTCTTCGTGGCCAGCGCCAGACCGGCGCCGCTCTCGTGGAGCTGGATGCCCGAATCCTCCCGGCTGTACCGGTCCCGGAGCAGTCCGATGGCTTCCTCGATGCGTCCTGCATCCTCCTGCATCACCGCTGCCAGCTCCGTCCGCCGGACCGGCGTGCCGTGAATGAAAAGGTACGCCTCCAGCGCCGCTGCCAGCCGGGCCGTTCCGCGCATAGCCTCTCCTCCTTTATTTATATCTGTACCAATTTATTATAGCCGCATCCGGAGGACGATGCCTCCCACCTCCTCGTCGGCCTCCACCTCGCCGAGGCGGATGAGCTCCAGCAGCGCCACCAGCGATACCGCCAGAGCGAGCCGGCTGGGCTGGGCCATGAAGAAATCCCGCATGGGCCGCCAGCCGCCGCCGTGAAGATATCCCCGGAGCTGCTCTGCCTGACGGTCGAAGGTGACCTCCTCCGCCGGAAGCACCCGGGGCGTCTCTTTTTCCTTCTCCTCAAAGAGCGAAAAAAAAGCCGCGGTGAGCCGCTCCACCGAGATCCGCCCCGCATAGGCCGCGGAACGCAGCTCTGCCGGCTCCCGCAGGCGGTCCGGCGTTTCCTGCGCCAGCAGCTCCTCCAGCCTCTGCCGCATTTCCTTCATCCGCCGGAATTCTTCCAGCGACCGGGCCAGCTCCTGCCGGGGGTCCTCGTCGGCGCCGTCCTCCTCCTGCCGCCGCTTCGGAAGCAGGATGCGGGACTTGATCAGCAGCAGGGTCGCCGCCATGGCAAAAAAGCCGCTCCCCAGCTCCAGGTCGAAGGCCTCCGCCCGGCGCAGGTAGTCCAGGTACTGGTCGGTGATCTTGTGAATGGGGATATCGTGGATGTCGATGCGATTCTTCGTCACCAGATGGAGAAGCAGATCCATGGGCCCTTCAAAGACAGGGAGCGAGACCTCGTATCCCGCGGCATCGAGCTCTTTTTCCATGGTTCTCCTTTCCCGCCGCACCCGGCGCCTTACGTTCGGATTCATGATATCACAATCCCCCGGACGTGTACAACGCGCCCCGGCAGCGCAAAAAAATACAGCCTCTTTCGAAGCTGTATTCGTTATCGCGTCATTTTATTTTCCGGCCGCCGCCTGCTTTTCCAGCATGATCTCCAGAATCTCGTGGTCGGTCTCCACCATGCCCGGATTGCTCACCCGGCCCATATTGCGGATGCAGTCCTCGGGCGTTTCCGCCGCGATGCCGTCCGTCACGCGGATCACCGCCGAATTAGAGGCCAGCATGGCGCTCATGAGGCCCCCTGCGGCCGCCGTGGCCAGCTTCAGCGCGCAGCCCACCTTGCCGCCGTCGCAGATGATGCCCGTGATATTGCCTGCCATATTGCGGATGGCCCAGCCGATCTGCTCATCATTGCCGCCCATGAGCCAGGTGATGGCTGCAGCCGCTGCCGGAGAGGCCGCCATGCTGCACGCGCAGATCGCGGACAGCTTGCCCACATAGGAATTGATGTATTCATTCAGGAGGTGCGCAAAGGCGATGGCCTTCACCGTCATTTCCCGGGAGCTGCCCAGCTCCTTCGCCGCCTCGGCCACGGGGATGATCACGGCGATGCCCTTGCTGCCGCTGCCGGCGCTGCTCATGACCGCATAGGGGCAGCCGTCGAGGCGCCCTTCCGTAGCGGACGCCACGCGCCGCATGATCCGTCCCAGCAGCGCTTCGCCGAGGATGCCGCTCTTCTCGGACTGCATGGTCGCCGCGATGCCCACGCCCACGCCGGCGGTGTGCATGCTGTACCGGGCTGCATCCTCATTCATGTCGATGCCGTCCAGCAGAAAAGCCAGCTCCTCTTCCGTGCAGGAATCCACCAGCGCGCGGATCTCGGCGATCTTCATGATGCGGAGCTTCTCCAGCAGCGGGTCCGACGCCTTCGTCCCGGCCGCCTTTTCAAAGACCGTCTCGCCGTTTGCCTTCGTGGAAATGATGTTCGCATGGCTCTGGGCGATCTCCGATTCCCCCATGCCGGCGGAGGTCCTGACCTCGCACTTCACGTATACGCCCTGCTGATGCTTGTTGATATCTACCGTGACTTGGCCGCCCTCTGCCAGCGCTGTGGCCTTCTCCGCGATGTCCGGCGTGATCTCCTTCAGCAGCTCCAGCTCCTCCTCGGGATTGGCCAGATAGGCGCCGAGCGCCGCCGCGTAGGCGATGCCGATCTTGTTGAAATTCGGAATCCCCACGGCCATGCCGTTCTTGTAGATGTTCCCGCTCACCAGCACATGCACGGACTCCACCGTTCCGCCGACGGCCCTGGCCGCATCTGCCGCTGCGAGAGCCACGCACACCGGCTCGGTACAGCCGAAGGCAGGCACCACATTTTTGTGGAGCATCTGAAGCATCTCTTCTTTCGTCAACATATGATTTCCCCCTTTTGTCGATACCGTAATTTAATATTTCTATGCATTTTTATTATAACCCATTTCCATCGCTTCTGCTTGTGGAAAAAATTTCCGCCGTTCTCTCCGGCAGGTGCCGCGCCGCCGGCCGCATTTCATTTATTTTCTTTTTCATTTTTTCCATTTTTCGTGGAAAAGCGGCGAGCCATGAGGCGCCGTTTCATTTTCTTCCGCCGCGCCATCCGCCGATTTTAGATGAGTGCTGCCCCGCCGCGAAGCACCTCCCATTTCTTTTCTGCATGGCGGAGCCGCTTCCATACCGTTTTTCACGGCTTGACAAACGGCCGCTTCCTGTTCCGTTCAGACAGGGCGCGCGTTCCCGCCCGATGCGCCGCAGTTACAAGATATGGTATCGTTCATTTGACACCCGCACAGGATATAGTTACACTGTAATTGTACTTTATTTATTCCGGAGGGATCAGGTCATGAAATTTCGTACAGCCGGCGCGGTGCGCCACTCCGCAGTGAACGGGCCGGGCATCCGGTATGTCCTCTTCTTTCAGGGCTGCCCCCATCACTGCCGGGCCTGCCAGAATCCAGAGACGTGGGACCCCCATGCGGGCCGCGTCTCCGATACGGAGGACATCATCGCCGACATCCTGAGCACGCGCTATCTTGATGGCGTCACCCTTTCCGGCGGCGACCCGCTGTGGCAGCCGGAGGCGGCGCGGTGCATCGCTCAGGCGGTACGGGAAAAAGGCCTCAACGTATGGGCCTACACCGGCTGGACGTGGGAAGAGATCCTCGCCGGCCGGGCCGGACAGGCCAGAGAGGTCCTGCCCTACCTGGACGTGCTCGTGGACGGCCCCTTCGTCCTGGCAAAAAAGGACGGCACCGCCGTATGGCGCGGCAGCTCGAACCAGCGTCTCATCGACGTGCAGGCGAGTCTTGCCGCCGGCCGCATGATCCTCCTGGAATCCGATACGCATTCACCCATTTCTTACGACTGATCATTATATATAAGGAGAGGAAGCCATCATGGTAGAACTGAAAAATGTCGTCAAGAGGAACGGCGATACCGTCCCCTTCGACGAAAAGAAAATTGAAAGCGCCATCGCCAGGGCCTTCACCGCCACGGCAGAGATCGCGGAAAGCGATATCCCCACCATGGCCCGGGCCATCACCCTTATCGTGGAAACGGCGCTCCGTGAAGCGGAATACATCACGCCCGCGGTGGAACAGATCCAGGACAAGGTGGAGACCGCGCTCATGAAATGCGGCTACCAGAAAACGGCAAAGGCCTATATCCTCTACCGCAGCCAGCATCAGAAGGCCCGCGATACGAAGAATACCCTGCTGGATTACAAGAAGCTCGTGAACGGCTACATCGGTGAAAACAAGGACTGGCGCGTCAAGGAAAATTCCACGGTCACCCTCTCCGTAGGCGGCCTCATCCTTTCCAATTCCGGCGCCATCACCGCCAATTACTGGCTCTCCGAGGTGTACGATGACGAGATCGCCCAGGCGCACCGCCAGTGCTTCCTTCATCTGCACGACCTGTCCATGCTCACCGGCTACTGCGCCGGCTGGAGCCTGAAGCAGCTCCTGCAGGACGGACTCGGCGGCGTACCGGACCGCATCACCTCCTCGCCGGCGAAGCACCTCTCCACCCTGTGCAATCAGATGGTCAACTTCCTCGGCATCATGCAGAACGAATGGGCCGGCGCGCAGGCTTTCTCCTCCTTTGATACCTACCTCGCTCCCTTCGTCAAGGCGGACCACCTCTCCTATGCAGAGGTCAAGCAGTGCATCCAGTCCTTCATCTACGGCGTCAATACGCCGTCCCGGTGGGGCACGCAGGCGCCCTTCACCAATGTCACCCTCGACTGGACCGTGCCGGATGATCTGAAGGACCAGCCCGCCATCGTCGGCGGCAAGCCCATGGACTTCACCTACGGCGACTGCAAGAAGGAAATGGATATGGTGAACAAGGCCTTCATCGAGATCATGATCGAAGGCGACGCCAACGGCCGCGGCTTCCAGTACCCCATTCCCACGTACTCCATCACGAAGGATTTCGACTGGAGCGATACGGAAAACAACCGCCTCCTTTTCGAAATGACCGCGAAATACGGCACGCCTTATTTCTCCAACTACATCAATTCCGACATGAAGCCCTCCGACGTGCGGTCCATGTGCTGCCGTCTCCGCCTCGACCTGAGAGAACTCCGCAAGAAAGGCGGCGGCTACTTCGGCTCCGGCGAATCCACCGGCTCCATCGGCGTGGTCACCCTGAACCTGCCCCGCATGGCCTATCTGTCCAAAACGCGGGAAGACTTCTTCCGCATGCTGGATAAATACATGGACATCGCCGCCCGTTCCCTCTCCATCAAGAGAAAGGTCATCACCCGCCTCATGGAGGAAGGGCTCTATCCCTACACCCGCCGGTACCTCGGCACGTTCAAGAACCACTTCTCCACCATCGGCCTTGTGGGCATGAACGAAGCGCTGCTCAACGCCAAGTGGATGGATCACCACGACATCACCACCGAAGAAGGCCGTGCGGAATCCATCGCCATCCTGAAGCACATGCGCGCCCGCCTCTCCGACTATCAGGAGCAGTACGGCGACCTGTACAATCTGGAAGCCACGCCGGCAGAATCCACCACGTACCGCTTCGCCAAGCATGACCGGGAGGAATTCCCCGACATCATCACCGCGGCGAAGGACGGAAACGCGCCGTACTATACGAACAGCACCCATCTCCCCGTAGGCTACACCGACGACATCTTCGATGCCCTCGAAATGGAAGATGAGATGCAGACCCTCTACACCTCCGGCACCGTATTCCACGCCTTCCTGGGCGAACGGCTCCCCACGTGGAAATCCGCGGCGGGACTGGTGAAAAAGATTGCGGAAAACTTCCGCCTCCCCTATTTCACCCTCTCCCCGACCTACTCCGTCTGCGAGGAGCACGGCTACATCGCCGGCGAACACTTCACCTGCCCGCAGTGCGGCAAGCCCGCGGAAGTCTATTCCCGCATCACCGGCTACTACCGCCCGGTGAAGAACTGGAACGACGGCAAGGTCTCCGAATTCAAGAACCGCAAGACCTACGATCCGGCCACTATCAGCAAGGCAGACTCCCTGCCCTGCCCGGCATGCGAGCAGAAGAAACAGTCTGCGGAAGCCGCGCCGGCAGAAACGCCCCGCAAGGCCGCCGCGCCGCTCGCCGGTGCCGAGACCATTCTCCTCACCACCAAGACCTGCCCGAACTGCCGCATGGCCAAGCGGATGCTCTCCGATGCAGGCATCCCCTTCCATCTGCTCTATGCCGAGGATCAGGACGGTGCCCAGGTCGCCCGGACCTATGACATCTCCGCTGTCCCCACCCTTCTCACGAAGGAAAACAACGCGGTGCATCTCTACTACAACGTAAAGGACATCCGTCAGTTCATTCAGCAGCATCAGTAAAACATCAGAAAAGACGCTCCCGAAGGAGCGTCTTTTTTGATGCCGTTCATGTTTTGCAGACAGCGGAGCACAAAAAAAAGACATGCTTGTGGGGCATGTCTTTTTTTGTCCGTTCAGGCGGCGTCCGGGGATTTTTCGGAGGTTTTATTTTCCGCAGCCGCTTCCGATGCGGGAGCGGTCACCGCGCCGGACAGATTGGTGCTGCGGTCGATTGGGATGCGGCGGTAGGGGAAGTCCTTTTTGAGGCGTTTCCACATGGTGTCCAGAATGTAGTCCGCCCGGGTGTCAGGTCCTTCGATCTCCGCATCGAAGTAGCGGGTGCCGATGCTCTTCACCTGTTCCATGCCGTCCTCCCAGTAATAAATGACGAGCTCCGCATGGGTAACGACCACCGGGTCCCGGTCGCCGAACATGGAGAACTGGCGGTACTGGTCGAAGCGGGCCGCCACCGGCATGACGGCGATGTCCGCACCGGCAGCCACGGCGGCGGCGCGCATCGCGTCCGGACCGGCCGGCCGTTCACTGCTGTCCACGAGGCGGTAATAGGGATAGCGGAAAATGCGGTTCATTTCCCGGTCGAGGAAGGCCGCCGCATAGCCGCTTCGTCCCGCTGCCGGCAGGAGCAGCACCGTGCGGGTATTTTCAAAGTAGCCCGCTTCCCGGTTGGACGTGTCAGCCGCCTGGGCGGGCAGGGCCAGCAGCAGGACCGCTGCCAGCGCCAGAAGCCATTTCCAGAATCTACGCATAAAGATCCCTCCCTTGCCAAATCGTTCTGTTGATTTCAGTGTATCACATCCCGGGAAAAGAAGCCCGTTTTTTGCCGGTTTTCCACGGATCACCGGCGATTCTCCAATCTATGCCCGCTGAAAGTATGGTATAATAATAAAAAACTTTTATGAATAGAAATTTTTTATGTGTTACAGCATAATTTTCTTGGAGCAAACCAGAGATGAACAATACAGACTGGAAAATTCTGATCTACCTGCGGGAGGAACGGAGCATCAATAAAGTGGCCAAGCGCCTCTTCATGACGCAGCCGTCGCTCACCTACCGCCTGGACCAGATGGAAAAGGAGATCGGCGTGCCGCTCTTCATCCGCACCAATAAAGGGGTCCATTTCACGGACGCGGGCAACCGCCTCTTCTCCTATGCGGAAAAGGAGCTCCAGCGGTATCAGGACATGAAAAACTTTGTGACCCACGAGCCGAACACGGTGTCCGGCGTACTCCGCATCGGCGCGAGCCGCTCCTTCACGCAGTCCCACATGCCGACCCTGCTGAAGGGCTTCGTGGACCGGTACAGCGATATCGAGCTGTCCCTCACGACGATGGCCAGCGACCAGCTGACGAAGCTGGTGAAGAAGGAGGACATCCAGCTGGCGATCATCCGGGGCAATCAGGAGTGGCCGGAAATGGACATTCTGCTGGCCAATCCGCTGATGTATCTCATTTCCGCCAAGCCCATCGACTACAAGACGCTCACCACGCAGCCGACGATCCGGTACCGGTCCGACCCGGGACTGGATGAGACGCGCACCCGGTGGTGGCGGCAGAACGTGGGCGATCCGCCGCAGTTCCTGCTGGCCGTGGACGACTGCCTCACCTGTGTGGAGCTGGTCAATGCAGGGCTCGGTCATTCGGTCATCCCCGGCGACCTGCTGCCGAAGTGCAGTCCGAAGGTATACCGGCAGGTCCTCCGCGACAAGGACGGCCGCCCACTGTACCGCCCCATCCATCTGATCTGCAAGAACGCCATGACCATTTCCTCTCCGGTCGCCATGTTCATCGACTACGTGAAGCAGTATTTCCACGAAAACACACAGATCACCGAGCATGCCCCGGAGGAATCGGCGCCCGCACTGGAAGCGCACGGCTGAGCCTTTCAGACAGTCAAAAAGAAGCATCTTTTCAGGGATGCTTCTTTTTTTGTCAGGAAAATTCCCGGGGAAATGCTTCGAGCCGCCGTTTTCGTTCCTTCCAGTCCGGGAGCCAGTGCGTCATGAGTGCATGGAAGCGCGGGCTGTGGGACGGCTCGATGAGGTGGTTCAGCTCGTGCACCACCACCGATTCGATGCACGCCACAGGCTTCACCGCCAGATCGAGGGCAAAGGTGAGCGCTCCCGTACGGGTCTGGCAGCTGCCCCAGCGGCTTTTCATGCGCCGGATGGTGAAGCCCGCCGGATGGACCGCCATGCGGGGCGCCCACTGGACGATGAGATCGGACAGGACAGCGGAGAGCTCCTGCGCCCAGCAGGCCCCCAGCAGCGCCGCCCGGTCGCTGTGGGCGCTCCGCACGGTCATCACCGCCGTATCGCCGTCGATGCGGCAGCGGTTTTCTCCGCCCTTCTGCACGCGGAGCGTGACCCGCCGCCCCAGCAGCCAGTGCACCTCTCCGTCGGTATATGCATACTGTGCCGGCGGCGGGATCTTTGCCAGCGAGGCTTCGATCCATGCCCGGCGGGACTCCACGAACTGCTGCCACACCGCATCGGGCATGGCCCGGGGAATGGTGACGAGCACCGTCCGGTCCCGGCGGACCCGGATATAAAGATGGCGCACGTCCCGGCGCTCGGCCTGTATCTTCACGGCTGGTCCTTCCGGAGATATTGCGGCGCCAGCTCTGCCGCCGTCCGGAGGATCTCTTCCTCCGGCGCGGAGAACCGCCCCTGCACCGCGTCCCGGCCGCCGCCCCGGCCGTGGAGGCGTTCATTGAGCGCCCTGCCGAGGGGCCGCACATCCTGCGAGGCGGAGATCAGGATATAGTCCCGGGTCTCCCCTTCGCCGGCAAGGAGCAGATAGGCCGCGGCCTTTCCGGACTCCGCCAGGGCCTCCGCGCCCTTCCGCAGCTCCCACGGGGACAGGTCCCGCTCCACGGCGACGGCCAGCCCCTCCTGCGGGAGCTGCGCCGCCAGGAGGCGGAAATATTTCTGCTGCACCGCGCCGAGCCGCTGCTTCAGTGCTGCGAGCTCCCCTTTTTCCTTTTCCACCGCAGCCGCCGTTTCCCCTGCGGGGACGGACAGGGACCGTGCGGCGGTACTGTCGTCGTCATACACCGCATCGAGCCGCGCCATGGCCCGCCGGCCGCAGAGCATCTCCAGCCGCACGCCGCCCCGGTGATGCATGAGCGACAAAATTTTCACCGCGCCGATCTCGCCGGTGCGCGCCACATGGGTGCCGCAGCAGGCGCAGAGATCCGCTCCGGGAAATTCCACGATCCGCACCGTGCCGGTAAGCTCCTTCTTGCTCCGGTACGGGAGCGCCGCCAGCTCCTCCTTCGACGGACAGGTGATCACCGTCTCCCGGTTGTCGTAGATGACGGCATTGGCCTCGGCCTCGACGGTCAGCGCGTCCTCCCAGGTGAGAGGCCCGTTGAAGTCGATCACCACAGTCTCTCCCAGATGGAAGCCCACATTGTCCCAGCCGAATTTCCGGTGAATGAGGCCGGACACGATGTGCTCGCCGGAATGCTGCTGCATATGGTCGAAGCGGCGCGTCCAGTCGATGGTGCCCTGCACCGTTTCGCCCACCGGAAGCGGTCGGTCCGTTTCGTGGACGATCACGCCGTCCCGGCGGTGCACGTCCTGCACGGCGGCGCCGCCCAGCGTGCCGTGGTCCGCGGGCTGTCCGCCCCCTTCCGGATAAAAGGCCGTATCGTCCAGCACGACGTCCCAGCCGTGCTTCCCCTTTTCACAGGACAACACCTGCGCCTCAAAGGTGCGGCAGTACGGGTCACGGTAAAACAGTTCCTTCATTTCCTCCATAACGGCTCCTTACTGCTGCTCATTGTCCATATGCAGCTTCTGAAATACGAGGAAGATCAGAGAGAGGCCCATGGCCACCACCGTGGCGAGCCCCATGCCCTTCAGCTGGACCGGTCCGAGAATGACCGTCGCGCCGGACAGGCCGGAGATCATGGTGACCGAGCAGAGAATGAGGTTCTTGGACCGGGTGAAATCCACATGCTTTTCAATGAACATGCGCATGCCGGACGCGGCGATGAAGCCGAAGAGGAGCACGCACACGCCGCCCATGACCGGCGTGGGGATGGCGTGGATCAGCGCCGCAAATTTCCCCATGAAGGAGAACAGAATGGCAAAGACCGCCGCGCCGCCGATGACCCGCGTGCTGTACACGCCGGTGACGGCCATGACGCCCATATTTTCCCCGTAGGTCGTATTCGGCGTGGACCCTGCAAAGCCGGAGAGCACGTTCGACAGCCCGTCCGCAAAGAGAGAGCGGTGCAGGCCCGGGTCGCGGATCAGGTCGTGGCCCACGATATCGCTGGTCACGAAAAGATGTCCCAGATGCTCCGCAAAGACCACGAAGAGCGCCGGCAGGATCATCAGGATCGCCCGGAGATCAAATTCCGGCTTGTAGAAGGTGGGGAAGGCAAACCACGGCGCAGCCTCCACGCCGGACAGGTCCACCACGCCGAGGCAGAACGACAGGGCATAGCCGGACACGACGCCGATGAGGATGGGGATGATGCCCAGGAAGCCCCGTCCCAGCACCGCGGCCAGCACGGTCACCGCCAGCGTGAAAGTGGAGATTACACAGGCCGTCCCGGCGGACATGCCCTGCACCTCACCCACATAGCCGGCCATGGACATCGCCAGCGGCGCCAACTCGAGGCCGATGATGGCCACCACGGAGCCCATGGCCGCCGGCGGGAACAGCACGTCGATCCAGCGCGTGCCCACCTTTTTCACCAGAAAGGCCAGCGCCATGAAGCACAGCCCGAAGGCGATGAACCCGCCCTGGGCGTCCCCGTAGGACAGTCCGGCCGTGCCGCACACCGTCAGCACCGGGGAAATGAACGCAAAGCTCGAGCCGAGATACGCCGGGAGCTTCCATTGGCAGATCCACAGGTAGAGCAGCGTGCCTACGCCGTTCATAAAAAGAGCCGTGGCCGGGTCCACATGAAGCAGGAACGGAACGAGCACCGTGGAACCGAACATGGCAAACAGATGCTGAAGACTCAGCGGGATCGAAGGGAGGAGCGGCACCCGCGCCTCCACAGGGATGATTTTTCTTTCCATAAGAACCTCCCTCGCCATACGACAGAATATAATACCGACATATAGCATACCATGTTTGCGGCCGTCCCGTCATAGGGATTTCCTATGCCGGCCATGCGCCCGCGAAAATGGTATAATAGAAATCACAACATCATCAGACAGGAGGCCGATCTATGGAAATCCGGGTTTTACGTTATTTTCTTACCGTGGCGCGGGAAGAGACCATTTCCAGAGCCGCGGACATCCTCCACATCACCCAGCCCACGCTGAGCCGGCAGCTCTCCCAGATGGAAGAGGATATGGGCGTGCGCCTCTTCGAGCGGGGCCCGCGGAAGATCTCCCTCACCGCCGAGGGCCGCCTCCTGCGCCGCCGCGCCGAGGAGATCCTCGAGCTGGTGGGCAAGACAGAGGACGAGATCCGCCATCAGGACCAGACCCTTTCCGGCGTCATCTCCATCGGCTGCGGCGATCTGGGCGCCGTACAGCGCCTCCCTGATCTGATCCGCCCCTTCACGGAGCACTATCCGTCAGTCACCTTTGACCTGTACACCGCCTCGGCAGACCACATCCGGAACCGGCTGGACCGGGGCGTCACCGATATCGGCCTGCTCCTCGAGCCGGTCAATATGGAGAAATACGACTACGTCCGCCTCAGCCGGCATGAGGAATGGGTGGTCATCCTGCCGCCGGACTCCCCGCTGGCCCAAAAGGAGGCCGTCACGCCGCAGGACCTGAAGGACGTACCGCTCATCCTACCCCGTCGCACCGCCGTCCGCAGTGAGCTCGCCCGGTGGTTCGGCCCGGACTATGAGCATCTCCACATCCTCTGCACCTCCAATCTGACCTCCAGCAGCTCCGTGCTGGTGCACAGCGGTCTGGCCTGCTCCATCGCCGTCCTCGGCTCCATCGCCTTCTGGGACCGGACACAGATCTGCGTCCGTCCCCTTTCGCCGGCGCTCACGGGCTCCAGCGTCTTTGCATGGAAGCGGAAACAGCCCTTCAGCCCGGCGGCGGAACGGTTCATCCAGTTCGTGAAGGACACCGTGGACGCCCATCAGGAAACGCCCGCCGCGCCCCATAAATAAGGGACCGCTGCCCGGAGCCGCTGAAATACGCTCCTTATCTATCAGAATTTCCATAATAAAAAGAGGAAGGAATCTGTCCCTCCTCTTTTTTCGTGCGCCTTTTACTTATTTTTCCGCGGACCGGATACACGCCGCGATGATCGTCCGCAGCTCCTCATCAGTCAGCTCCGCATCGGAAAAATTGTGGATCAGCTCACGCAGTGCCTGTACCTGTTCTTTCTGAATGGTCATGATTCCTCATCCTTTCTGTCAAACCTCTGATGCCTCCGCCCGTCCGGCGGTTCTGTCTATATTGTACGGATATGCCATGACACATCCTGTCATTCTTTTGGAAAATATCTGAAAAATTTCAAAATTTCTGCCTGTGACGGCAGCCGGACAGCGCTCTCTCCCGGTAGGCCGGAACCGACCGCATAAAATTTCTGCAAAGCCCGCTTCCCCTCTTGTATTTCCTCCCCGGTTTTATACAATAGGGACATATTTCCCATACTGTGAAGAGATCCGTAAAGGAGGACCTTATGATGGAAAGTACTGTATTCAAGCATTTCAACTATCTCCATACCATCCCGGAAGTGGGGATGCAGGAATTCAAGACCTCCGCCTACCTCGCGGCGGTCCTCGACAGAGCGGGCTATCAGGTGCAGACCCATATCGGCGGCGCCACCGGCGTCATGGGCGTCCTCGACAGCGGCGTCCCCGGCCCGGTGCTCGGCCTCCGCGCCGACATGGATGCACTGGGTACGCCGGAGCACGCCGCCCATCTCTGCGGCCATGACTCCCATATGTCCATGCTCCTCGCCGCGGCGGAAGAGATCATTGCCGAAGGGCTCGTCAAAAAGGGCAAGCTGAAGATCCTCTTCCAGCCGGCGGAAGAAACCAGCGGCGGCGCCATCTCCATGATCGACGGCGGGGCCGTGGACGATGTGGACTACCTCATCGGCATGCACATCCGCCCCATTCAGGAATGCCGCCTTGGACAGGCCGCCCCGGCCATGTACTACTCCTCTGCGGGCCACGTGGTCATCGAGGTCACCGGCCGCCAGAGCCACGGCGCCCGTCCCTATCTCGGCGTGAGCGCCCTCGACGCAGGCTGCCTCATCGTGCAGGCCGCCAATGCGCTCCGCTTCGATTCGAGCATCGTCCACAATCTGAAAGCCACGCGCTTCCTCTGCGATGCCGGCGTGATGAACGCTGTCCCGGGAAAGGCCACCCTCGTTTTCGACCTGCGCAGCCAGGACAATGACCTCATGGACTCCATGCTGGAACAGCTCCGCCGTGCCGCGGAAAATGCGACAGCCACGGTGGGCGCATCCATCGACTGGAAGATCAACAACATCACCCCCGCCTCCATCATCTCCCCGGAAGTGACGGACATCATCTCCGACGTCATCCGCGAGGAAATGGGCGAGGCAGCGCTCGTACCGCCGATCACCACCGCCGGCGGCGAGGACTTCTTCTGGTATCCCCGGAAGCGTCCGGCCATCAAGACCGGCTTCATCGGCCTCGGCGCCGATGCGGAACCCGGCCTCCACGCTCCGGATATGCATTTCAACCATGACTGCCTGCCGAACGGCGTGAAGCTCCACAAGGGCGCCGTCCGCAAGATCCTCGGCTGAGCCGTTTTTATGCAAAAAGAAACAGACCCCGATGTACAGGGTCTGTTTTTTATTGCTTTTACCGGCCGTGCAGCTCGAAGATCACCAGCTCCCGGCGGCATCCCAGCCGGAAGGGGAACCATCCGCCGTCGCCGCGGGACACATAACCCAGCTGCCCCTCGCCGCCGTACATGCCGCGGGTATACTTGAACCGCGTGAATACCGGCCGATCTGCGATGCCGAACTGCATCCCGTGGGTGTGGCCCGTGAGAGTGAGCGCCGCTCCGTGGTCCCGGCCCTCGTCGATGAAATCAGAATGATGTGCCAGGAATACCGTCACCGCTCCGGCGGGAATGCCCGCGAAGGCCTCATCCGCCATAGACTTCCGCTCCGCCGCGGCTTCCTCGCCCCGCGCCCAGGGATAGTCCACGCCGGCCACGTAGAGTGCACTGCCGTCATGGGAGATCGCCGTATGGGCGTTTTCCAGCAGAGGAATGCCCGCCGCATCCAGTCCCTGCCGCACCGCATCCCGGCCGCAGTAGTACTCATGATTGCCCCAGATATAGAGGACGCCGTCACGGAAATCCCGCTTCCGCGATTTGAGGATGCGCGCCGCGTCCGGCATCTGCCGCATATCGTCGATAAGATCCCCCGTGATGACCGTCAGGCTCGCGCCGGCCACGCTCGCTTCCCCCAGCGCCGCGTCCAGATCGTCGCAGCTGTAGTACGGCCCGATGTGCGTATCGGAGATCTGGGCGATGCGGTAGCCCTCAAAGGCCGCCGGCAGGCCCGGCACCGTCACCTGCACCTTGTGCACCTCCTCCGGCGCATTGCCGAAGGACACGCCGTACAGCCCTGCAATGACCGCCGCGCAGAGCCAGAAGAGCCCCGCCCGGCGCGCGCCGCGGTAACAGCGCCTGCTGAAGGACAGCGCCGTGAGCGCCGCCAGCGGGATCAGCGCCGCAATGGCCGCGATGATGACCGCACACGACCCGTAGCCGAGGCCCGTACCGATGCGCCCCGCGTCGATGTAGGCGAGACGGTACCATGAATAGGCCTCCTCCGAGGCGAAAAGCAGCACCGCGCCGCCCAGCCCCCACAGATACCACCGCTTCTGCCGGAACAGCAGACCGATGCAGCACCCGTTCAGGAATCCCACAAGGGTCACCGCCAAGATCAGAAAGGTAAAGGAAAATGTCGGTCCGTGATTCATGACCAGCCTCCGAAATCATTTATACAATGGCGGCCAGCCTCGCATGAGGCCCCGCTAGCGGGATCTGACGCAGTTCCTCCCGTGTAAACCACCGCCAGTCCTCTCCGGACGGCGCACCGGCCGTCTCCATGTCATAGGCGCGCATATGCCAGATCCGGTGGGTAAAGACGTGCGTGAGCGTCCACCGCAGCTCCCCGACGCGCCCGCCGAGCAGCTTTTCCAGCGCGGTGCGGCTCTCCTCCGCCTCCGGCGCCAGCGCCATGGGAAATTCCCACATATTCGCCAGCATCCCCTTCGGGGGCCGCCGGTGAAGCAGGAACCGGCCGTCCCGCTCCACGATGGCGCACGCCGCCTGCCACTCCGTCTGGGGCTTCTTCTTCGTCCGTACCGGAAGCTCCGCCTCGATGCCCAGCCGCGACGCCTCGCAGAACGCCCGCAGGGGACAGGCCGCGCACCGGGGATGCTTCGGGATGCACACCTCCGCGCCCAGATCCATGAGCGCTTCATTGAAATCCCCCGGCCGGTCTCCGGGGATCGTCTCCTCCGCCAGCTTCGTGATGCACTTCCGGCCGGCGCTCTTCAGGATATCCTCCCGCACCGCATAGAGCCGGGCATACACGCGGAGCACATTGCCGTCCACTGCGGGCCGCTTCTCTCCGTAGGCGATGGACGCCACCGCTCCCGCCGTGTAGTCGCCGATACCCGGCAGCGCCCGGATGGCCTCCGGGTCCCGGGGCATTACGCCGCCGTACTGCTCCGCGATGACCTGCGCCGCCTTGTGGATATTCCGCGCCCGGCTGTAATAGCCCAGCCCCTGCCAGGCATGGAGCACCTCCGCCTCATCGGCGGCGGCCACGTCGGAAATGGTGGGAAACCGCTCCATCCAAGCCGAGAAATAAGGCTTCACCGCCTCCGTCCGCGTCTGCTGGAGCATGATCTCCGAGATCCACACATGATAGGGATTCCGCGGCTTCGATTCCCGCCACGGCAGGTCCCGCCGGTTCACGTCGAACCACGCCAGCAGCACCCGGGGCCAGTCATTTCTCTCCAAAAGGCACCTCCCGGAACTCCGTGGCCGTTACGTGGTCGCCGTCCTCCGCAAAATACACCGTCCCGCGAAGCTTTTTCCCGGCGAGCACCATGGGCAGCCAGATCTTGTCCGCCTCCCACATCTCCTCATAGGGAAGCTCTGCCAGCGTGAACCACCGGGGCTCCATTTCATCAGACATGCGGGGCGCCCCCTCCCAGGTGCGGGCGAAATACACCACGCCCGCATGAGACCAGGACATATCCGACAGCTGACAGAAATACAGATCCGCCGCCATTTCCAGCGACTCCGGTGCCGCCGTGAGGCCGCACTCCTCGAAGAGCTCCCGCGCCGCACACTGGCGCATCGTCTCCCCTGCCTCGATCTTGCCGCCGAAACCGTTCCATTTCCCGTATCCCATGCCCCGCCGCTTCCGGCCGAGCAGCACCGCGCCGTCCGCGCGGAGAGGATACACCAGCGACGTATCACGCATGGGGCGCATACTCCTCAAAATACAGCGTTTCGAAAAGGCGCTTCCCCGTCTCCGTCTTGTACAGCCGGTGATACAGCGCCTCATTCCGCTTCCGGTCCGCGCCGTCCTCATACTGATTCACCAGCATATCCGCCTCGGCGAGGATCTGCGCATCGGGCCCGTCAATCGAGCCGTACGAATGATGATGCCCCACCAGCCAGGAAATGCGGCGGATATCCTCCGCCTCGAAGCCCAGCCGCTCCAGCATCGCCTCCGCTTCCGCCGGTCCCAGATCCTCCTGGATCTTGCCGTCATTCCTACCGAACCGGCGCTCCCCCTCGTGGATGCCGATATCGTGGACATATGCCGCTGCCTCCAGACGGAACAGCGTCTTTTCCTCCAGCCCCTCGGCCACGCCGATGAGCCGTGCGAAATCATGGACCTTCAGGAAATGATGAATCCGCTTCGGGTCCCCTTTATCATAGGCGATCATCTCCATCGCCAGCCTGTCCAGCAGTGTCAACGCACAGCACCTCCCTGTTTCCTCATGTGGTACTTCCTATTATACATGAGCTGCCAAGCCCGGCAGCCTGCCTGCGGGAAATTCCCCGGCAACAAAAAAACCGGCATGGCATGCCATACCGGTCTCTTCATTTGTCTCAGTCTGCGCTGAAGGGAAGCAGAGCGATAGCTCTTGCTCTCTTGATGGCCAGATTGATCTTGCGCTGATGCTTTGCGCAGGTGCCCGTAATGCGGCGGGGCAGAATCTTGCCTCTTTCAGAGATGAAGTGACGGAGCGTCGCTACATCCTTGTAATCCAGCGTGTCGACGTGATCGACGCAGCACTGGCAGACCTTTCTTCTCGGTCTTCTGATTCTATCTCTCTTATTCATTGTGTATCCTCCGTGTCTTACCGGCATCAGAACGGAATATCCTCATCCGTTCTGGACGTGCCGAACTGATTGAAATTACCTCTGGACTGACTGAATCCACTGGGCTGAGCATACCCACCCATATCCTGCGCCGGCTGCGCGCTGTGCTGCATGCCGATGGGCAGCGCGATCAGATTGGCCGTCACTTCCGTGACATAACGCTTCTGGCCATCCTGAGTCTCATAGGAGCGGGAAGAATAACGCCCTTCGACGAATACGCGGGTCCCTTTCTTCAGCTGATTGCCGACTGCTTCCGCCAGCGAACCCCAGGCCACCACATTCACGAAGTCAGTGAGTTCTCTCTGCTCTCCGTTCGGTGCGCTGTACGTTCTGTTGACGGCGACGCTGAAAGAGGCCACGGCTCTGCCGGTCTTGGTGGCGCGCATCTGCGGGTCTCTCGTCAGATTTCCCATAATCTGTACTGAATTCATCGTCTCGTCTCCTGATTAGTCATCCAATTTGATAATGATATGACGGATAATTTCTTCGTGAATCTTGATGACACGGTCAAGTTCTTTGATCTGTGCAGGATCAGCCTGGAAATCGATGACTACATAATAGCCTTCGGTCTGGTGCTTCACTTCGTAAGCCAGCTGACGCTTGCCCCATTCATCTTCCTTGTCGATGGTGCCGCCGATCTTTCCGATGGTGCTCTTGACAAGTTCCACAGCAGATTTGATCACTTCTTCATCTGCTACGTTCACGATGAACATAACTTCATACTTCTTCATACTGTCGCCTCCTTCTTGGACCTGTGTCCCCTGCATTCCAGGGGCTGGAAGTGCCTAAAAACATTAGACTTAAATATTATACACAAACGCCCCCGCCGGTGCAAGGAAATTTTTCGATAAAATCGGGAAAATTAAACTCCCTGATCCTCCTGATAAAAATGCCCTTTCAATAGCAGTACCAGAAGCCCTAATCCTGTTCCAGCAGAAAAATTATATTGTAAATTTATATCATCATCTTCGTCTCACAGTTTCCATCTAACTTCTTTTATGCGACCAATAATACGAATCAAAAGATCATGCACTTCTTTTGATGTGTAAAACCGTGGTGTACTTACGGATGTATTAAAATCACTGAGCATTAGTCCCTCATTTATTTTTGTTATTTGTTTGACTGTAACATTACTATTACCAATAAGAACTACTGCTATCTCACCGCTATCTACATCATTCTGCTTGTGAGCGATCACAATATCTCCATCCCAGATGCGCGGTTCCATAGAGTGCCCCTGCATATGAAAAGCAAAGTATTCACTCGGATTTCCCCATGTTGCTGGTATTTCTTCATAATTCTCAACACACTGAATTTCCTCAAAGGAGATTCCCTCAGAAAATTTCTCAAGTACAGGTATCCTATTCGCTTTGATGTTTGGATAAGGTATATCAGTCTTACACAAGATGTAATCCGTTGTCACATTAAAGATGGATGTTAATTTTTCAATCGTTCTTTTAGGAGAACTGAATCCGTTTTCGTATTTTGCGATGGTTGCTCGCGTTACACCAATTTTATCAGCGAGTTCCCCCTGAGACATTCCACTTTTTTCCCGCAAATATTTAATTCGCGCACCAGTGTCCATTCGTACTTTCCGCCCCTCATGCTATACAATGGGAAAATTTTTTATAGGCAGGGCTTTGCCGTCATTTTGTTTTTGAAATAATAACAGAAAACCCGGAAGGATCTCTCCCTCCGGGTACGATGTCTGTGGAGCCGGCAATAGGATTTGAACCTACGACCTACGCATTACGAATGCGCCGCTCTACCAGCTGAGCTATACCGGCATCAACGTATGTAATTTTACCGGATATATTTTATCCTGTCAAGGTGGAATCAGGATTTCTTTTTCTTGCTCACCATGAAGCCTGTGGCCTGCTGGTTTGCCATGATGACCACGTCGCTGATCTGCACGCGTTTCGGCTGGGACAGGACGAAGTCGATCACATTGGCGATGTCCTCTGCCTGGAGTGCGTCCACGCCTTCATAGACGGCGTCGGCGCGGGCCTTGTCGCCGTGGAAGCGCACTTCGCTGAAAGCGGTCTGCACGATGCCCGGCTGGATGGTGGTGACCTTGATATCGCTGTCGATGACGTCGATGCGGATGCCGTCGCTGAAGGTCTTGACGGCCGCCTTGGTGGCGCAGTATACGGCGGCCCCTGCATAGGCGTAGAGGCCGGCGGTGGAGCCGAGATTGACGATGTGGCCGCTGTTCCGTTCGAGCATGGCCGGCAGGAAGGCCCGGGTGACGAGGAAGAGGCCCCGGATATTGGTGTCGATCATCTGCTCGATGTCGTCCGGCGCGGTCTCGCCGTAGGGCTCGAGGCCGCGGGCGAGGCCGGCGTCATTGACGAGCACGTCCGGCACGCCGCAGGTCTCCATGACTTTGTCCGCGGTGGCGCGGATGGCGTCTCTGTCGCGCACGTCGAGGGGCCATACGGTGACCTCTGCATTGTACTTCATGCGGAAATCCTCCGCCGTATCTTCCAGTTTTTCTCCGTTCCGTGCCGCGAGGGCCAGACGGTAGCCTTTGGCCGCGAGGGCTTCCGCGGTGGCGCGGCCGATGCCGCTGGTCGCGCCGGTGATGAATGCAAGCTGACTCATGGTCATGCCTCCTTTGTTTTTCTTTTCATTATACTACGTGTATTCTGCAATGCCTTTCTCTTATTTTTGCCTCATAAAGTATCAGATATTTAAAATCGCTTTATGAATAACAGGCATTATAAAATAAAGTCCGTAAGATAATAAAATTCCGGCTACAAGTGCAATTGTGTAATATAGCCACCATTTTTCGTATACTTCCGAATTAACTCCACTAATTTTTGCAATAAAGTTTGCCATAAAAAATATAATGTTACCTAAAACAACGGTCAGTATTGATACAGTAAGAATAAACTTTGCACTATCTGCCTGTGCAATATTTGAAAAAATAGCACTACTTTCAGCAAAAATCCCGCCGATTGCCAATAAAATAGCAATGAACATCCCCAAAACCGTTACATAGTTCTGCTGTGCTTTTTCTACCTTTTTCTCATAATCATTTTTAATTTTTTCGATTTTTTCTTCAAAGCCTGTTACACTTTGTTGAATTTTATCCCCCTGGTCCTTTGCAATTTTCTCCATAGCAGCAATCTGACTTGCCGCTAAATGAATATGATCATACACACGTAATATAGTTTTTACGGTTTCTTCTCTATCTAAATAATCTTGTTCACTACCCTCATCCGCCAACTCGCTCTCGCTTTCCAATGCATATTTAATCAAGCATTCAAGATTAGTCATTATGTTTCCAATTCTATCATTAGCGGAAAATATATTATTACTGATTTCCGAATATAATATCCTTGGCAACTTTTCCTGACTATGCATGTATTTATCTACAATGTCATAAGAGTTTTTGGGATCATATATTTTGGTCGGTTGATCAAAGGATCTGCATAAATCTGTAATAAATTTACGACTATGCTTAAGTTTGATACTCTCCTCTTGTTCCTTCGCATAATTCCCAAGCGCCTGTTGGAAGTCTTTCATCAATTGTTGTAAAAATTCATCTTTATCGTTCATTATTCAGCCTATCAAAATACTTTTTTATTGACTCATTTGTAATTTTAATATGATATTTTGTTGAATCGTATACGTTCTTCCACGGATCTTGTCTATGTGTAACAGTTACTAAATCTGTAGCTGAAAATTTTGCCAATGCATCCAATACCTGACAAATATATTCTTTATCATCATCATCTATATTTTTTGTATTCCAATTTTCCGGATCATTGAAAACATACGGGATAGAGCCAGCACCAAACTGCTTATATTGATGATAGGCTTCTGGAACTACAGGACCAAAGTCCCAAGCTTCAATATCTTCAGCGAAGCAAGGTCTTCCCAATTGTGTCAAAAAATAAGCTTGGATAAAATACAACAATTTCTGTAATTTTAAATTCGAAATAGGATAATCATTAGCATTACAATAACCAATGACATATCTGCATACATCAAGTACATCATATGGCGCTTTCATCATTCTTACCTCTCCATTTACTAAATTTCGTTTATAACAAAATTAAAACGCCAAATATCAAAACTGTTTTTTTCATTATACTACAGGGAGCGCCGGTCTTGCGCGGCCTCTCCCCTGTCCGTACAATAACAGAAAAAGGCAGGAGGTATCCTCTATGAAATATGCGGCTCTGTTTCTCGCTTCGGCGTTGTTCCTCGGCGGCTGTGGTGCGCCCGGTGAGCCTTCGGCCCCGTCGGGCCCGCCGCAGGTCGTCCCCATGGCAGAGGAGGCGGCGCCGGTCCCGACGAAGGCAGAGCCGCCGGTGATCCCCGAGGCATCGGCGGCTCTCTCCCGGGATGCGCTGGCGGCGTACGGTGCGGGCGATGCGGCGCGGGCGCTGGCTCTCACCGGAGAGGCTCTCGGGCAGTCGGACAAAAATTATGAGGCGCTGGCGCTTCGGGGGCTTCTCATCGCTTTCGACGGGTCCCCCGATGAGGGCGTGACGCTGGTGCGGCAGGCGCTGGCGCTCTACCCGGACTATGTGCAGGGCTCCTATGATCTGGCGATGGCGCTGAAGCTCGGCGGCCACTACGAGGAATCCATCGACGCTTTCCGGAAGGTGCTCGAGGCGGACCCGCAGAATGTGTGGTCCCTCTACGGCATCGCCACCAATTATTCGGATATGCGGGACCGGGAGCAGGCCCTTTTCTGGCTGAAACAGGCGGTCACGCTGGCCCCGGCGGAGGTGAAGCCCGAGGCGGCCGTGCAGGATCATTTCCAGTGGCTCCACGGGGACGCGGAATTCGACGCGCTGGTCCGGTAAATATCCAGCAAAAAAAGCAGAGGCTTTGTGCTTCTGCTTTTTCTTTTGCGTGGTCTCAGCGGTAGAGGCCCATGGCGTGGATGGCCGCGTCGTAGGTCTTGTGTGCTTTTTCGTGCGCCTTTTCCCGGCCTTCGTCGAGGATGGCGTCCAGCTCGGGGGTGCCCATGAGTTCTTTATAACGGGCGAGGATGGGCGACATTTCCCCGACCACGAGGTCGGCCACGTCCTTCTTGAATACGCCGTAGCCCTGTCCCTCGTACATGGCCTCGATCTCATCGAAGCTCTTGCCGGAGACGGCAGCATGGATGCTCATGAGGTTGGAAATGCCGGGCTGGTTTTCCTTGTCGTAATGGACATGGCCCAGAGAGTCGGTGACGGCCCGTTTGATCTTCTTCACGATCACATCCGGTTCATCCAGCATATGGATGGTGGCCATGTCGTTGTCGTCGGACTTGCTCATCTTGCTGGTGGGGTCCTGAAGGCTCATGACGCGGGCGCCGCCCTTGGGTGCCCACATTTCCGGCAGGGTGAATACTTCGCCGTATTTCCGGTTGAACCGCTCTGCCAGATCGCGGGTGATCTCCATGTGCTGGCGCTGGTCCTCGCCGACGGGCACCAGATTGGCCTGATAGAGCAGGATGTCCGCTGCCATGAGCGGCGGATAGGTGAGCAGTCCCAGCGGAATGAAGCCTTCCTTCGCTTCTTCCTTGCGCGCCTTCGATTTGTACTGGGTCATGCGTTCCATCTCGCCCACGTAGGCGGTGCAGATGATCATCCAGCCGAGCTGGGCGTGCTCCGGAACTTCGGACTGTACGAAAATGGTGGCCTTCTTCGGATCGAGGCCGGCCGCGATGTAGAGGGCGGCCAGATTGCGGGTCCGTTCATGCAGCTGCTGCGGGTCCTGCGGCACGGTGATGGCGTGCTGATTGACGATGCAGTAGTAGCATTCTGCCGTATCCTGGAAGGGGATGAAATTTTTCAGCGCTCCCAGATAGTTGCCGAGGGTCAGATCGCCGCTCGGCTGAATGCCGGAAAATATGGTATCCATGATGATTGCCTCCTTGGCTGGACGAAACGCTGACTCCTTCTGGAAATCAGCGTCTCTGGAGATGTGTGAAATTTATTCGACGGTGACGGATTTTGCCAGATTGCGCGGCTTATCCACATCGTTTCCTCTCTTGATGCCGGTGTAGTACGCGAGAAGCTGCATGGGGATGACGGACAGGATCGGAGCAATGAATTCGTCCACTCTGGGGATGCGCACCACAGAGGTGGTGTATTTCTCGATCTCCGTGTCGTCGTCGTAGCCGATGCCGATGACTTCGGCGCCGCGGGCGCGCACTTCCTGAATGTTGCTGTACATCTTCGCGGCGATCTCGTTCTGGGTCACCACGGCGATGACCGGGGTCTTCGGAGTGATGAGGGCGAGAGTGCCGTGCTTCAGTTCGCCGCCGGCGTAGGCTTCGGCGTGGATGTAGGAGATTTCCTTCAGCTTCAGCGCCCCTTCCATGGCGATGGCGTAGTCGATGGAGCGGCCCAGATAGAAGATATCCTCCGCTTCCTTGAGCTTGTCCGCGAAGTCTGCCATGAGGTCCCGGGATTCGAGCACCTTTTCGATGTGCTTCGGCAGCTCGTTCAGCGCCCGGAGGATGCGCGCCGCTTCTTCCTGAGAAACGGTGCCCTTCACCTGACCCATGTAGAGCGCCAGCAGCAGGAGGGCCACCAGCTGGGTGGTGTAGGCCTTCGTGGACGCCACGGCGATCTCCGGACCGGCCAGCGTGTAGATGGTGTAGTCCGCTTCACGGGCGATGGAGGAGCCGATGGAGTTCGTCACGGCCAGACTCTGCGCGCCGAGGCGCTTCGCTTCCTTGAGCGCCGCCAGCGTGTCGATGGTCTCGCCGGACTGGCTCACCACGATGGCGAGCGTCCCTTCCGTGGTGAGCGGATGGCTGTAGCGGTATTCCGAGGCGATCTCCACGGATACCGGGATATGGGCGAACCGTTCGATGTAGTATTTCGCCACGAGGCCCGCATGGTAGGCGGTGCCGCAGGCGGTGATGAGGATGTGGCTGAAGGTGTTCACATCCGCTTTGGTCCAGTTCAGATTGTCGAAGACCACTTCACCGTGAGCGCCGGCGTGGATCTTGACGGTATCGCGCACGGCCTTGGGCTGTTCGTAGATCTCCTTCAGCATGAAGTGCGGGTAGCCGCCCTTCTCTGCCGCTTCGGCGGTCCAGGTCACTTCCTGCACCTTCTTGGAGATGGGCAGGCCATCCGCGCCGTAGACGGTGACGCTGTCGGGCTTCACCACGGCGATCTCGCCGTCGTCGAGGACGTAGATGCGGCGGGTGCGGCTGATGATGGCCGGGATGTCGGAGGCGATGAAGTTTTCGCCATTGCCGAGGCCGATGATGAGCGGGTTGTCCTTCTTCGAGCAGATGATCGTATCGGGATCATCCTTGTCCATGAAGAGCAGCGTGTAGGTGCCGGTGACGGATCTGAGCACCTTCCGTACGGTGGAAAGGAAATCTCCGTCGTCGAGCTCCTCTGCCAGATGCGCCGCCACTTCGGAGTCCGTGTCGGACTTGAAGGTGTGGCCCTTGGCGATGAGGTCCTGCTTGAGCTGCATGTAATTTTCGATGATGCCGTTATGGACGATGACGAAATGGTTGCGGCAGTCGCCGTGCGGATGGGCGTTCCGGTCCGACGGAGCGCCGTGCGTCGCCCAGCGGGTATGCCCGATGCCGGTATGGCCCCGGAGCGGAGCGTCCTTCAGCGCCGCTTCCAGATTGGCGAGCCGCCCTTCTTTCTTCTCGATCTGGATCTCATCGCCGGTGTAGACGGCGATCCCAGCGGAATCATACCCACGGTATTCGAGACGGCGAAGTCCGTCAACGAGGAACTCCGACGCTTCTCCTTTGCCTGTATAGCCTACAATACCGCACATAAATGAATCCTCCTTACTGTTGCTTTCAGTGTATTTTCACAGAAGCCGCCCGGAGACGGCTGCGCATTGATTCCTAAAAGGGAAACATATACTTGTTCATTATACCATATAGAGATACAAGTGGAAATTGCCGGAGCGCCTCAGATGCTCTGGATCACGCCCTCCATGAGGGCCGCGTCGTCCATCTGCGCGAGGCCGGAAACGGCCGCCGCAAGGCCCGCGAAGAAGAGGCCCATGAAGAACACCGCGAAGAGCAGATACGGGATGAGCGCCACCAGCAGGGCTTTCCCGGTGGAGAAGCCGTAGTTCTCGCTGATGGCGGTCACGTCCAGCACGAAGCTCCAAAGGAAGAGCACCGACGCGAGGAGGCTCTCGCCGAAGCCGAAGGCCGCCCCGAAGAGGGAGCCGAATACAGCGAAGGCATACGGGAAGGACGCCGCCATGAATCCGGCGGTGATGCCCTTGGCCGTCCCCCGTCCTCCGAGGAAGCCCGCGCAGTAGTCGATAACGGCGCTGTGCAGGAAGAGGCCCATGCCGAGGACGATCACGCTCAGGAAGAAGCGGGTCATCAGCTCCGGCCCTTCCAGAATGGCCGACAGGGAGAGCAGGAAATTCACGAACAGCCACAGCAGGGCCGCCTGCCGCAGCTTCTCCCCGCGGGTGACCGTGCGGAGCGCCTGCCGCGGTGCGGCGAGGAGCTGATACATCAGGTCGAGAAAATAATTCATGGGTCCCTCCTTATTTCACTGCCGGGGCATTGTCCGCCGCCCGGCCGATCCGGTCCATCAGGCCGTCTGCCATGCGGCTCCCCGCGCCGTTCAGCTCCGACGACAGGAGCCCTGCGAGCGGACGGGCCTCTCCGTAGGTGCGCACCGGCACATCACCGTCGCCGAAGCCTGCGCGGCTGCCGGCGTAGCTCAGGGCGTCGTAATAATTGCCCAGCGCGTCGATGAGGCCCGCGTCCAGCGCCTGACGGCCCGTGAAGATTCGGCCGTCCGCGAGGGAGCGCACCTTCGCCTCGTCCATGCCGCGGCCGTCGGCGACGACGCGGACGAACTGGCCGTAGATGTCATTCACCATCTGCTGGAGTAGCGCCCGTTCCTCCTCCGTCATGGGGCGGAACATGGAGAGGATGTCCTTGTGCTCGCCGCTCTTGATCTTTTCATTGCGGATGCCCAGCTTGTCCATGAGCTCTCCGATATTGTTGTAGTCGATGTAGACGCCGATGCTGCCGGTCATGCTCGCCGAATTGGCGAAGAGATAATCCCCGCGGCAGGCGATCCAGTAGCCGGCGCTCGCGCAGAGGTCCCCCATGGAGACCACCACGGGCTTGCCGCCGCTGCGCACCTTGTCCACTTCCTCGGCGATCTCCTGGGCCGCCGCGGCAGAGCCGCCCGGCGAATTGATGCGCAGGAGCACCGCCCTGGCGTGCGGGTCGAGCCGCGCCTGACGGAGCTCCTTCATGACCCGTTCACTGGCCGCGCCCTGCTGCTGAGCGAGCAGTCCGCCGCCGTCCTGTCCTCCGTAAATGGTCCCATCGATACGGATGACCGCCACATAATCCTGATTCACCGGCTCCCGCACTCCGCCCCGTAGGAAAAAGGTGAGCGCCGCCGCCACTATGAGCACCGCTGCCAGCAGGAGCACCAGCAGCTGCCGCCTTGTATAGCTTCTCTGCATGCAAATGTCCTTTCTTTACCGCCTTCCGGCTTTTCTGATTTCCTTATTATACTACACCTGTTCCACCGTGCATCCCGCTCTGTACCTTCCCGTCAAAATGCGGTATAATCTGTTTAGGTTTAGCCTTGCCTAAATTAAATAGAAAGGAATCGTTCTATGAACTGGAAAGAATTCTGGCGCGACCGGGAGAAGCCAAAGCTCTCCGCCTATCTGGATATCTTCAAATCTCTCGGTCCCGGCCTCATCGTGGCCGTCGGCTTCGTCGACCCGGGCAACTGGGCCTCGAACATCGCCGCCGGCTCCACCTACGGGTATCAGCTTCTCTGGGTGGTGACCATCTCCACGATCATGCTCATCATCCTTCAGCACAATGCGGCCCATCTGGGCATCGTCTCCGGGAAATGTCTCTCCGAGGCGGCCACGGCGTACATGAACCGTCCGCTGAAAAATTTCATCCTCACCACGGCCATGCTCGCCGCGGTCTCCACGGCGCTGGCGGAGCTCCTCGGCGGCGCCATCGCCCTGCAGATGCTCTTCGGCGTCCCCCTGCGCATTGGCGCCTTTCTCATGCTGGTGCTGTCCCTGTATCTGCAGTTCAGCCATTCCTACCAGCGGGTGGAAAAGATCATCGTCCTCTTTGTATCGCTCATCGGCGTCGCCTTCATGGCGGAAATTTTCCTCGTGCCCGTGGACTGGGCGGCGGCGCGCTCCGGCTGGGTCACGCCGATCCTGCCCGCAGGCGCCATGACGGTGGTGATGAGCGTACTCGGCTCCGTCATCATGCCGCACAATCTGTTTCTCCACTCCGAAGTGATCCAGAGCCAGCAGTTCCATCTGTCCGGCCCTGTCACCATCGAGAAGAAACTCCGCACGGAATACATCGACACCATCTTTTCCATGGGCGTCGGCTGGGCCATCAACAGCGCCATCATCTTCATCGCCGCCACGGCCTTTTTCTCCAGCGGCATCATCGTGGATGACCTCGCTCAGGCGGGGAACCTGCTCGCGCCCATCCTCGGGCCGCTCTCGGCGGACATTTTCGGCGTGGCGCTCCTCTTCGCCGGTATCGCCGCCAGCCTCACCTCCTCCATGGCGGGGGGCTGTATCTTCGCCGGTATGGTCGGCGAGCCTTACGACTCGGCGGACCGGCACACGAAGATCGGCTCTCTCCTCACCATGATTCCCGCATTTCTTCTCATACTCTTCATCGAGTCCCCCTTCGAAGGGCTCATCTGGTCGCAGACCTTCCTCAGCATCCAGCTCCCCTTCACGATTTTCACCCAGCTCTACCTCACCTCGTCGAAGCGCGTCATGGGCCGCTACGCCAACCGCCCGGTAACGAAGGTGATCCTCTGGGGCATCGGCCTGCTGGTGACCTTCTTCAACCTGCTCCTCCTGCAGGATCTGTTCACCGCCCTCTGACAGCAAAAAAACAGCGTCTCTCCGGAAACGCTGTTTTTTTATGGTCAGAAAACACACTGCACGAGCACCATGCAGCACCCCGTGCCGGCGGCGAACACATCCGTCCCGCCTGCGGCGCGGATTTTTATTTTCTCCCGTTTTCCCGGGCAACAAAAGGCGGCCTCTATGGCCGCCTTTATTTTCTGTCCCGCCGTCAGGATTTCGCCTGATGCACCACCATCTGCGGGAACGGGATGTCGATGCCCGCATTGTCGAGCGCCTTCTTGATGCCGATATAGAGATCGTTCATGGCATTGAAATAATCGTCCCGCTTCACCTCCGGCCGGGCGTAGATGGTGATGCTCGAATCGCCCAGGGCCTTCACGTAGATGGGCAGGGTCTCCTTATTCAGCACGTAGGGGCTTTCCGTAATGACCCGCTTCATGATCTCGATGCACGCCGGGAGATCCGTATCGTAGCCCACGCCGATATTGAGCTCCAGATTTCTCGTATCGAGGTAGGAATAATTGGTGACGATATTGGACGTCATGGTCAGATTCGGAATGATGATCATCTGATTGCCTGTGGTCCGAAGCTCCGTGTACATGATGCGGATGTCCGCCACGGTGCCGCTGAATCCGCCCGTATCGATGTAATCGCCCACATGGAAGGGCTGGAAGATGAGGATGAAGATCCCCGAGGCGACATTGCCGATCTTGTCCTTCAGGGCAAGGCCGATGCCGAGGCCGATGCCGCCGAGGGCTGCGGACAGGGACGTGGTGGAAAAGCCCAGCGTGCCCAGCGCCATCACAGCCACGATGGTGAGGCAGAAGAAATAAAGCAGCTCCGAAATGAAGGTCACTGCCGAATCTTCCACACTGCTCCGGGCGAGCAGGTTATAGATGCCCCGCCGGATCCACCGGCAGATGATGTAGCCGATCACGACGATGATGAGCGCCGCCAGCAAATCCGGTCCTTTTGTGAGGGCCAGATCCGTCAGATGATCCCACGCTCTTTCCGTCCATCCCAATGTCTGTTCTCCTACCGTTGCCACTGCTTTCTCCTCTCTGCCTTCTCCGCCGGTCCGTCAGTCAGATACTGCCGGATCGTTTCTGTTATGCCCGCTCCGCCGTGGCGATGATCGATTCGATCACCATGGCGGTGGTGACGGAGCCGACGCCGCCCGGCACCGGCGTGACCGCACCGGCCACCCGGCTCACCTCGTCATAGGCCACGTCGCCCACGGTCTTTCCGTTCACCCGGTTGATGCCCACATCGAGCACCACCGCGCCGGGCTTCACCATGTCCGCCGTGACCGTCTCCGGCCGGCCCATCGCCGCCACGAGGATATCCGCCTCCCGCGTGATGGACGCCAGATCCTTCGTATGGGAATGGCACACCGTCACGGTGGCATTCGCCCGCTGCAGGAGCTGTGCCACCGGGCCGCCCACCACGTTGCTCCGGCCGAGCACCACCGCGCGCAGACCGTCCGGATCGATGCCGTAATGGCGGAGGATCGCCATGCAGGCCCGGGGCGTGCACGGGAAGAGACCTTCCTTACCGGCGGCGAGCCGCCCCAGACTGGCCGTGGTAAGTCCGTCGATATCCTTGTCCGGATCGATGGCCTCTACGGCGCGCTCCCCGTCGATCTGCGGCGGGAGCGGCATCATCATGAGGATGCCCGTGATGCCGGGGTCCCGGTTCAGCTCTCCGATCTTCCCGAGGAGCTCAGCCTCCGTGGTCTCCTGCGGCAGCTTCACCAGCCGCACGGGGATGCCGTATCCCGCGGCCTGCTTCTGCATGAAGGCCGTATACATCACCGACGGCTTGCTGTTGCCCACGAGAAGGATCGCCAGCTGCGGCTCCTTTCCCGCCTTCCGGAGCGCCTCGAGACGCCCCTTCAGCTCCGTTTCCAGCGCCGCCGCCGTTTCCTTTCCATCCAGAATCCGTGCCATACTGTCTCCTTTCCGCAAAAAGGCCGCCGCCTTGAAAGACAGCGGCCTTCCCGATGTACGCTTTGTTTTTAGAACAGACCCGTGATGTGGCCGTCATCATCCACATCGATATTTTCCGCCGCGGGATGCTTCGGCAGGCCGGGCATGGTCATGATCTTGCCGTTCAGCACCACCACGAAGCCGGCGCCTGCGGACACTCTCGCTTCCCGCACGTGAAGGGTGAATCCCGTGGGCGCGCCCATCTTCGTCGGGTCATCAGTGAAGGACATCTGGGTCTTTGCCATGCACACCGGCATATGGCCGAAGCCCATGTCCTCGAGCTGTTGCAGTTCCTTTTCCGCCGTGGGATCGTACTGCACATCGCCTGCGCCGTAGATCTCCCTGGCGATCTTTTCGATTTTTTCCTTCAGGGACAGGCTGTCCTCATAGAGAGGCTTGTAGTTCGAGCCCTGATCGATGGCTGCCAGCACATCCTGTGCCAGCTCGATGCCGCCTTCGCCGCCGTCCGTGAAGACGCGGGATTCCGCCACGGCCACGCCCGCTTCCCGGCAGGCTTCTTCCACCACTTCTTTTTCTTCTGCCGTATCCGAGGGGAACATATTGAGAGCCACCACGACCGGCAGTCCGTATTTCTTCAGGTTTGCCAGATGGCGGAGCATATTCGGAAGGCCTCTGCGCACCGCTTCCGGATCGGATTCGGTGAGCTCGTTCTTCGGACGGCCGCCGTGCATCTTCAGAGCGCGGATGGTCGCCACCAGCACCGCTGCCGCCGGATGGAGATCGCCGAAGCGGCACTTGATGTCCAGGAATTTTTCCGCGCCCAGATCGGCACCGAAGCCGGCTTCGGTCACCACATAGTCCGCCAGATGGAGCGCGGTCTTGGTGGCCAGCATGGTGTTGCAGCCATGGGCGATATTCGCGAAGGGGCCGCCGTGGATGAAGGCCGGTACGTGTTCCAGCGTCTGCACCAGATTCGGCTTCAGCGCATCCTTCAGGAGGGCCGCCATGGCGCCCTGGGCATGGATGTCGCCGGCGGTGACCGGCTTGCCGTCGCGGCTGTAGGCCACCACGATGCGGGCGAGCCGCGCCTTCAGATCGGAGATGTCCTTTGCCAGACAGAGGATGGCCATGACTTCCGAAGCCACGGAGATCTGGAAGCTGTCCTCACGGGGCACGCCGTTGGCCTTGCCGCCGAGGCCCACCACGATCTGGCGGAGCACGCGGTCATTCATGTCCAGCACGCGGCCCCATACGATGCGGCGGGTATCGATATTGAGGGCATTGCCCTGCTGGATGTGATTGTCCAGCATCGCGGAGAGCAGATTGTGCGCCGCCGTCACCGCATGGATGTCGCCCGTGAAATGAAGGTTGATGTCCTCCATGGGGACGACCTGCGAATAGCCGCCGCCTGCGGCGCCGCCCTTGACGCCCATGCAGGGGCCCAGAGAAGGTTCACGGAGGCAGATCATGACCTTTTTGCCGAGCTTCGCCAGTGCCTGACCGAGACCGACAGTGGTGGTGGTCTTTCCTTCGCCGGCCGGCGTGGGGGAAATGGCCGTCACGAGAATGAGCTTGCCTTCAGGCTGTTCCTTCACCCGTTTGGTCAGCGCCAGAGACACCTTGGCCTTATACGGGCCGTACTGTTCCAGTTCCTCCGGCCGGATACCGACCTTTTCCGCGATTTCCTGAATGGGCTTCATTTCCGCCTTCTGTGCAATTTCGATATCACTGAGCATAAAGTTCCTCCTTTTCTGAAAACGATGTCACTGCTTCTATATTCCTTATCATTATATCATGAGTTCCTGACTCTCACGGGACCCCTATTTCAGCTTCACCACGAAGCCCGCCTTCCGGAGCTCGCCGAAAAGATACTTCATCACCTCATACAGGCGGTCTGCATCCTCCTTGCCCAGCCGGCTGGCATCGACGTTCAGGAAATCCCGGTAATAATACTGGAGCCGCCCCGCCAGCGCGTCCTCGGACAGGGACGGTCCCTCCGCCTCCCGGCGGCGCCGCTCCTCCAGAAGATGGAGCGCCTCTTCCAGCTGCGCGATGCGGGCATCCCGCTCGGCCAGCGACGCCCGCATCTGGGCGATCTCATGATGAAGCGCTTCCGCGGTGAGCGCCTCGCCCGCGCCGTGGGTGCGCGCCTCCTCCAGTTCTCTGTGCAGCACCGTCACCGTGTCCCGGAGCAGTTCAATGGTGCGCCGCGCCTCTTCCAGAATCTGTCTGTCCATATCGTTTCCCCCTGTCAGAATGTGAGTCGCATCTGATGCCAGACCACGCCGCCGTGCTCCGAGCCGGAGATGCCCTCGTCCTGAAATCCGAATTTTGCGTAATAGTGAATGAGCCGCTCCTTGCAGGTGAGCACCACGCCGAGGCGGTGCTCCTGCCGCGCCTCTTCGATGAAGGCCCGCATCAGCTGCGCCGCCAGCCCCTGCCTGCGCCGGGCGGGAACGGTATTCAGCCCGAAGATCATCTGCCACGAGCCGTCCTCCCGGTGAAAGGACGCATCCTCATACATGGCGTCGGTGAGGTCCTTTTCCTCCGTCACCATGCCGTCGATGAAGCCCACCAGCTGACTCTCATCCCAGAGCAGCAGGAAATGCCCGCCATAAGCGCCGAGGCGCTCCCGGAACTGCGCCCTCGTGGCCGCCTCCGCCGCCGGGAAGCACTCCGCCTCCACTGCTGCCACCGCGTCCAGATCGGCCGGTGTCGCTTTTCTGATATTCATTGATTCTCCCGTCTCCTTTTCCACGCCCGTTTGTCGTCCGGCGTGCACAGGCCCGCCGGATTCCGCTTCTTTTATCATAACAGGAAACGGAAAATTTTTCAGCGCACGCAAAAGGCGGCCTGCCGGGCCGCCTCGTTTTATTTCTTCTTGCCTTTGTCGTCCTTCTGCGCTTTCTTGTCTTTCTTGTCCTTATCCTTGTCTTTTTTATCTTTGTCTTTCTTGTCCTTTTTGTCCTTCGAGCCGTTCTTCTTGCCCTTCTGCGGACGGACCGCTTCCTCCGGCGCCGCTTCCGGCGCGGGATCGAGCTGGGCCGATTCGGCTTTCGCCGCTTCAATCTGGGCGGTGCTGGCGGCCGCCACTTCCCGTTCCAGGTCGTTGTCGCTCATGCGGGGCAGAATGGCCTGAATGGTGGTGCCTTCCCCTTCTACGCTGCTGATCTCGATAGTGCCGCGGTGCTGATTGACGATGTGCTTGCAGATGGCCAGTCCCAGTCCGCTGCCGCCGGTGGATTTGTTGCGGCTCTCGTCCGCCCGGTAGAACCGTTCAAAGACGCGGCCCTGCTTTTCCTTCGGAATGCCGATGCCCGTATCGCTCACGGCCAGACGCACCTTGTCCTCGCCCTCCGGCCGGATGGACACGGTGACGGTGCCGCCCTCTCGGTTGTATTTCACGGCGTTGTCCACGCAGTTCATCACCAGCTCCGAAAGGAGGGAGGAATTGCCGTACACGTACAGCGGCTCCGCATCCACGTGGATGGTCACGTGCTTGGCCGCTGCCTGCGGCTCGATGAGGTCTGCCGCATAGCGGGCGGCTTTGCCCATATCCACAGGCTTCCAGGTGATGGTCGTCTGATTTTCCTCAATCTTGGACAGGTGCATGATGGTCTCGATGAGGGACATCATCCGCTGGGATTCCTCAAAAATGCGGCTGCCGAAGAGCTTCACGTCCGCCTCGTTCTGGTACATGCCGTTGGCGATCATTTCCGCAAATCCGCTGATGGAGGTGAGCGGCGTTTTCAGCTCGTGGGACACGTTGGCCGAAAATTCCCGGCGCATTTTTTCCGCCGCATAGGAGGCGGTCAGATCGTGGAGCACGATGAGCAGGCCGGTGGTCTCGTCAGCGAGCTCGATGCGCGCCATGCTCGTCCGGTACGGACGGCCGTTGAGAGTCATGGTGTACTCGTTCCGCTCGGAGGGTTCCTTTTCAAAGGCCAGCCCGATGGCGCGGAGCCAGTCCTCGTCCCGGTAGAGCACGGCCACCTTGCGGTACCGGATGTCGTCGGAGCTGTGGAAGATCCGCTTGGCCGTGCGGTTGTAGTCGATCACTTCCTGCTGGTCATTGAGGAGCAGGATGCCGTCGCTGATGGTATCAATCACCGTACGGACCGTATTCCGTTCCTCCTCCAGATCCTCCATGTAATTCTGGATCTCTTTTTTCTGCTCCCGCACCTTGTTCACCAGCGGCTGGAGTTCCTTGTAGCCGCCGGGGATGGGCCGTTCCGGCGCGCCTTCCATGATGTCGCTGATCAGCCCCTCCAGCTGGCGCAGGGGGCGGAGCACATAGTCAGTCTCCTTCTGGGAGGCCGCAAAGCACCCCACCGCAAATACGCCGAGGAACAGCAGAATTTCCGGCAGGAGCGGCGTCAGGATGCCCGCCGGCGCACTCCGCGGCACGGCGATGCGGAGAATGCTGCCGTCTGCCGCCTTCTGGGCGGAATAGCTCATGGGCTCGCCGTTGGGATTTTTCCGTACGGAATGGCCCGTGCCGTCTGCGATGGCTTCCCGGATCTCCGGTTCATCCGCGCCGCCGTCGGTCTCCGGATGAGAGGCATAGAGGAGGGTCCCGTCCGCACCGAACCAGGTGATGTGCATTTCCCGCTCGCTCTTGCTCCGGATGGTCTCCAGGAAGGCAATGTCCCGGACGGCGTCTCCGGTGAGTCCGTCGGCGGCGATCTCCGTGAGATGCCCGATCTCATGGAGCGCCCGCGCCTGGATGCCCTGATAGTAAAGGATGCCTGCCACGAGGAAAGAGATCACGACGGAAAGGATCCCCGTCAGAAGCAGGCTTTTGTGGATCTGTGCTCTCATTCTTTTCTTGTCACGACTCCTTTTTATTTCATTTATTTTTCACCGAGCCTGTAGCCCACACCGCGGACGGTGCGGATGAGGGAGCCGGCGCTTCCCAGCTTCTGCCGCAGGCTCATGATGTGCATGTCGATGGTGCGGCTCTCCATTTCAAAGGGGGACCCCCATACGGCCTGCATGATCTGGTCCCGGGAAAGGACGATGCCCTTATTGAGGATCATATAGCAGAGCAGCTCGTATTCCTTCAGGGTGAGCTGCACCTCCCGGCCGTTTTCCGTCACGATGTGCTGGCGGCAGTCCACGGTGATGCTCCCGAAGGACAGCGTGGACGATTCCTTTTCCACGCCGCGCTGGCTGCGCCGCATGACGGAACGGATGCGCGACAGGAGCTCCATGATGCCGAAGGGCTTCGTCACATAGTCGTCCGCCCCGAGGTCGAGCCCCCGCACGATATCGAATTCGCTGGTTTTGGCGGTCATCATGATGACGGGAATGTTCTTGTCCTCCGGATTGTCCCGGAGCTCCTTCAGGATGGTGAGGCCGTCCTTGCCGGGCAGCATGATGTCCAGCAGGATGAGGTCCGGCTTGTTGTGTTCGATCACGCGGTAGAGCTCCTCCGATGAACCGAACCCGATCACGTTGTACCCCTGCCCGCGCATGGCGTAGCTCACCAGTTCCCGAATATTTTCGTCATCTTCCACACAGTAAATCAGCGGCATAGTATCCCCCTTGTTTTCCGGCGCTGCCGGCGCCGCCGGGTCTTTCCCGGATATATCACTATATATTACATGCTTTCTTTTTGTCAAATGAAATTTACGTCTATCTTATCCTGCACTCATTTTCGGGTACGTATAAGAAAACAGCCGCCCGCTGCGGCTGTACTGCAATACATGCCATAGCGGGCAGCTGTCCGTTCCGGAAATGACGCTTCCGGGGCGCGGAGTCCTTCTCCGGAGCATCGATCAGCCGAAATTGCCGGATACGTAACGGATGGTCCGTTCTTTCTGCGGATTGTCGAAAATCTGCTGGGTGTCGCCGTATTCCACCATTTCGCCGAGGTAGAAAAAGGCGGTGCGGTCGGCGATGCGCTTTGCCTGCTGCATATTGTGCGTCACCATGATGACCGTGTATTTCTTTTTCAGTTCCAGTGCGAGGTCCTCGATGTGGGCCGTGGAGATCGGGTCCAGCGCGGAGGTCGCTTCGTCCATCAGGAGGACTTCCGGATTGACGGCGAGCGCACGGGCGATGCAGAGACGCTGCTGCTGGCCGCCGGAGAGGCCGAGCGCAGACTTTTTGAGGCGGTCCTTCAGTTCATCCCAGATGGCGGCCTGGCGGAGGCTGGTCTCTACGATCTCATCCAGCTCGGCCTTTTTTGTGATGCCCTTCAGACGGGGGCCGTAGGCCACATTGTCATAGATGCTCTTCGGGAAGGGATTCGGCTGCTGGAATACCATGCCCACGTGGCGGCGCAGAACGATGGGGTCCACGTCCTTGTAGGCATCGACGCCGTCGAGCATGATCTCCCCTTCCACGCGGCATCCCGGCACGAGGTCGTTCATGCGGTTGAGCGTACGCAGGAAGGTCGATTTGCCGCAGCCGGACGGTCCGATCAGCGCGGTGATCTTATTGCGTTCGATTTTCAGATTGATGTCTTTCAGAGCCTGAAAGCTGCCGTAGTACAGATTGACGTGATTGCAGGTGAAACTGAGATTGGAACGGATCGGCATGGACGCCTCCGCGGCAGCCACTCCAAGTACGCTGTCATTATACATTATGCATTCTCTCCTTCGGATTTCTTTGCTAAGTGGCGGCTCAGAAGACGAGCGCCGATGCTGAATACAAGAACCATGATCATGAGGACCGCAGAAGCCGCGGCGGCAACGTCACCAGCGGAAGCGCTGGTCGCTTCCGTACGGGAGGCCCATACCTGCAGGGACAGGGTCTCGCCCGGGCGGAACGGATTGAGCGGGCATACCGGCGAGGTGATGTCCCAGACGCTCCAGTTGATGTCGGTGCTCATGCCGGCGGTGTAGAGGAGAGCGGCAGCTTCGCCGAAGCCGCGGCCCGCCGCAAGGATGATGCCCGTCATGATCGGTCCTACCGAGGCGGGGAGCATGACGTGCCAGATGGTTTCCCAGTGCGTGGCCCCCAGGGCAAGGCTGCCGTGCTTCCATCCCAGCGGAAGCGCCTTGAAGGCGTCATAGGTGGTAGTGGTGATCAGAGGCAGGGACAGGATGGACACGGCCAGCGCGCCGGAGAAAAGGTTCCACTGGGTATTGACCATGATGATGAATACCAGATAGCCGAACAGGCCGACCACGATGGAAGGCAGGGACGACAGCGTTTCGATGGCGATGCGGAGGCTGTTCGTCACGCGCCCTTCCGGTGCGTATTCCGCCATGTATATGCCGGCGGCGATGCCGATCGGAACGGAAATCACGAGAGAAAGGAAAACGAGATAAACCGTATTGAAGAACTGATTGCCGATGCCCGTCTCGGAGAAGGAGAAGATCTCCGGGCTGATGGCCTGTACGCCGCCCCAGACGACATAAAGGGTGAAGGCGATGAGCAGCAGCACGAACGAGCCGGACACGATATAGAAGGCGGCCGTGGCGATCTCATCGAACAGATGGGCCCGGCGGAGTCCGCTGTCGACGCCGCGGAGGTACTGTTTATCGGAATTGGTCATATCCACCGTCATGCGGCTGCCCCCTTTCTGCCGGACAAGGCATGGATGATCAGAATAAATACGAGAGAAATGATGAAGAGCAGGAGAGCCATGGACCAGAGCGCTGCATTGAATTCCCCGCCGTCCATCGCGCCGCCCATATCGGAGGCAATGGCGGAGGTGAGGTTGTTCGTCGGAGCGAGCAGGCTGTCCGGGAAGGCACGCATTTTGCCGATAACCATGGAGACCGCCAGTGCTTCACCGAAGGCACGGGCCAGTCCGAGAACGATCGCGGTCAGGATGCCCGTGGACGCCGCCGGAAGCAGCACCTTGTAGATCATCTGCCAGCGGGTGGAGCCGAGGCCGTAGGCCCCTTCGATGTATTTGCTGTTCACGCTGCGGATCGCATCGGCGGAAACGGAGGTGATGGTCGGATAGATCATGACCGCCAGCACGATGGCCGCTGCCAGCACGGACTGCCCGTGCTGCACATGGAATACCGTCTTGATAAGAGGCACCAGCACCACCAGGCCGACCCAGCCGTAGACGACGGACGGAATGCCGACGAAGATCTCAACGGCGGGGCGGATGATTTTCTCGCCCAGCTGGGGAGAAATCTTCGTCATGAAGATCGCCGTGCAGAGGCTGAACGGAACGGAGATGAGCAGTGCCAGCGCGCAGGTCAGGATGGAGCCGACGATGAAGATCAGCGCCCCCACCTGTCCGCCGCCCGCTTCCGTATCGGACGGCTTCCACTGGGAAGAAAACAGGAATTCCGTGATCGAATGATCAAACTGTGTGAACGTGAGCGACCCCTTGCCCAGCAGGAAGCAGCCGATGGCGATGGTCAGTACGATGAGGAACAGGCCGCATACCGTGGCAATGCCCTTCCCCAGATACTCACGGCGAAACATATTCTGTTGCCGCGATGTGTCCATTGTGTCCTCCTTTTCGGAAATACAAACGCCAAAGTCTGGCATAGCCCCGTACTTTCTCCGGAAACCGGAGAGGAACGGTGCTCTGCCAGAATCTGGCAAAAAACGCTGAACGGCGTCATGTCGCTGTCCAGCGTCCTTCTGCCTCAGGCAGCACAGGCTGTCTGTTCTGTGTGTGATGGATCAGCCGGTATCTGTCCGGCCTTCCGGCGGATCAGCGCTGAACGGTCATCTTGGAGGTGACTGCGTAGCCCTGTTTTTCCAGCTCGCCGGCGTATTTGTCGGAAACGATGTAGTCGAGGAATGCTTTCACAGCGCCCTTGGCTTCGCCCTTGGTGTACATGTGTTCATAGCCCCATACCGGATATTTGCCGTTGTAGGTGTTTTCCAGGGTCGGTTCCACGCCGTCGATGGAAACGGTGGCCACGTCGCTGTTGTTTACGAGATAGGACAGAGCCACATAGCCGATGGCACCCTTGGTCTGGGAAATGCTCTGGATGAGCGTGCCGGAATCATCCGTTTCCAGAGACTTGTTGGACGCTTCTTCCTTACCGTCCATTGCGTATTTCGTGAAGAGTGCTCTCGTGCCGGACGTGGACGGACGGGTTACGAGGACGATCGGCTCATCCGGGCCGCCTACATCCTTCCAGTTCGTGATCTTCGCGGTGAAGATATCCTGAATCTGTGCCTTGGTGAGGTTCTTCACCGTAGCGCCCACGTCCTTGTTGACGATCGGAGCCATGGTGATGACGCATACCTTGTGGTCCACCAGTTCCTTGGCCTTTTCAGCCGGGAGTTTTTCTTCTGCAAATACATCGGACATGCCGATATCTACAGAACCTTCAGAAACCTGCTTCAGGCCCGTGCCGGAGCCGCCTGCATTCAGCGTCATGGAGACGTTCGGATTTTCCGCCTTGAATTTGGCAGATGCATCTTTTGCAAGCGGGAGCAGAGCGGAAGAGCCGGAAGCCGTGACCTTTCCGGACAGATCGCTGCCTGCTTTCTTATCAGCCGCTTTATCCTGACCGCCGCATCCTGCGAGACCAGCCAGAACGACTACCGACAAACCTGCTGCTGCAATTTTCTTGAGATTCATTTTGTTCCTCCTCAATTCCTTACTTTGTTTCGGTATTCTTAGTGTACGGTACGTCTGTAAAATCCAAATACCGGATAGTGTATTTTTTCTGTCTGGTTTGTAAAAAGACTGTAAGGCAAATGTCCGGGCCGAAATCGGGATTTTCCCGGAATCACCGGTCTTTCTCGGACAAAACCACCTCTTCCTTTTGTAAAGCGGAGGAAACATTTCCCCGGATTTTTCGCCTGCCGTCCGCCGGCGGACACACTCCGCCCGTTTCCGGGCATCAAAAAAGAGCCTGCTCCGAAGAACAGACTCTTTTCTTTTAATATAATTATTTATTTTCCAGATGCTTCAGCCCTTTGGCCGCAATATCATGACGATACTGCATGCCGCGCCACCGGATGGCGGACACGCCTTCATAGGCCTTGTCCCGCGCTTCCTTCAGCGTCGCGCCCCGGGCGACCACATTCAGCACACGGCCGCCGTTCGTGACGAAGCTGCCGCTCCGCTTTTTCGTGCCTGCATGGAAAATGTGGCATCCCAGCTTTTCCGCCTCTTCGATGCCGGTGATGACGTCGCCGTCTGTATGTCCTGCGGGATAGCCCTCGGAGGCGAGCACCACATCAACGGCATAGCCGTCTTTCCAGCGCACGTCCTCTTCGGAAAGGGTGCCGTTCACACAGTGCATCATGATCTCTGCGAGGTCGCTGTCCAGCATGGGCAGCACCACTTCCGTTTCCGGATCGCCGAAGCGGCAATTGAATTCCACCACCTTCGGTCCTTCCGCGGTGATCATGAGCCCCGCATAGAGGCAGCCCACGAAAGGATAGCCCTCTGCCGCCATGGCATCGCACGCCGGCTGGAGAATGGTTTCCCGCACAGTCTTCATCAGCTCGTCCGTCATGACCGGCGCCGGTGCATAGGCGCCCATACCGCCCGTATTCGGGCCTTCGTCATTGTCACGGATGCGCTTGTGGTCCTGCGAGGAGATCATGGGGATGATGGTCTTTCCGTCGCAGAATGCGAGCACGCTCGCTTCCTCGCCTTCCATGAATTCCTCGATGACCACCGTGGTGCCGGCGCTGCCGAAGGCACGGCCTTCCATCATTTCACGGACAGCCGCTTCCGCTTCCTCTTCCGTCTGCGCGATGACCACGCCCTTGCCGGCGGCCAGACCGTCCGCCTTGATGACCACCGGGAGCTTCTGCGTCTTTACATACGCCACGGCTTCCGCTTCATCGGTGAACGTCTGATATGCCGCCGTGGGGATGTGATACTTTTCCATCAGTTCCTTCGCGAAGCCCTTGGAGCCTTCGATGCGGGCCGCCGCCTGGGACGGTCCGAAGAAAGCCAGCCCCGCGTCGCGGAATTTGTCAGCCAGCCCTTCGGCCAGCACCGTTTCCGGACCGGCTACGGTGAGGTCCACCTGCATGAGGCGGGCAAAGTCCAGAATGTCCTCCTGGCTGGCCACGGGGACCGCCGAAGCGACATCCCGCATGCCGTCGCTGCCGGGAATGGCATAGACCTTTTCCACTAACGGGCTCTGTGCGAGCTTCCAGCAGAGCGCGTGTTCTCTGCCGCCGCTTCCTATGACAAGTACCTTCATTTGTGTCTCCTTATTAACCATGACGGAAATGACGGTGTCCGGTGAATACCATGGCAATGCCGTACTTGTTGGCCATGTCGATGGATTCCTGATCCCGGATGGAGCCGCCCGGCTGGATCACAGCGGTGATGCCCGCCTTGCCTGCCGCTTCGATGGTGTCGCCGAAGGGGAAGAATGCGTCAGAAGCGAGGACGGAGCCCTTCGCCTTTTCGCCTGCTTCCGCAATGGCGATGTCCGCAGAGCCTACGCGGTTCATCTGGCCTGCGCCGATGCCGTAGGTCACATCCTTGCCGGTGAGAACGATGGCGTTGGACTTTACATGCTTGACGATCTTCCATGCAAATTCCATGGCCGCCCATTCTTCCTCGGTCGGTGCACGGTCGGTGACGACGGTGCAGTCTTCCCGCGTTTCCGCGCTGTCATCGGGCGTCTGGAGGAGCAGGCCGCCGGAGACCTTCTTGATCTGCAGTTCCGGCTTGGAGAGTGCCGGCACTTCGATGAGGCGGATGTTCTTCTTCGTTTCCAGTACAGCCAGTGCTTCGTCGGAGAATTTCGGAGCCAGAACGACTTCAAAGAAGATCGGCTTCATGGCTTCTGCGGTTTCCTTGTCGCATTCCCGGTTCATGGCTACGATGCCGCCGTATGCCGATTTGCTGTCCGCTTCAAAGGCGCGCTTGAAGGCTTCCGCCGGCGTAGCGCCCAGAGCCGTGCCGCAGGGGTTGGTGTGCTTGATGATGGTGCAGGCCGGAACGTCCTTCCATTCCATGGCCAGATCCCAGGCCGCTTCCATATCGACGATGTTGTTGTAGGACAGTTCCTTACCGTGGAGCTGCTTTGCCGCTGCGATGCCGCCCGTTTCTTCCGGGTCCTTGTAGAAGGCCGCCTTCTGATGGGGGTTTTCGCCGTAGCGCAGTTCCTGGATCTTCGTGTAAGCGAGGCTGAATACGTCAGGCATATCGCTCTTGTCGCCGCGCACCTGTTTTTCCAGATAGTCTGCGATCGCGCAGTCATAGAGGCCGGTGTGCAGGAAGGCTTTCTGGGACAGCTTCAGGCGGAAATCTTCCGTGAGGGTGTCTTCCTTGATGCGGGTGAGGATCTCGCCGTACTGGGACGGATCGACAACGATGGTGACATATTTGTAGTTCTTTGCCGCCGCACGGACCATGGACGGACCGCCGATATCGATGTTTTCGATGGCTTCTGCCAGCGTCACGTCGGGCTTGGCAATGGTTTCACGGAAAGGATACAGATTGACCGCCACCAGATCGATCCCGGTGATGCCATGTTCCTTCATGGCTTTCACATGTTCCGGATTGTCGCGGATGGCAAGAATGCCGCCGTGGATCTTCGGATGCAGTGTCTTGACGCGGCCGTCCATCATTTCCGGGAAGCCCGTCACATCAGAGACGGAAATGACCGGAATGCCTGCGTCCGCAATGGCTTTCATCGTGCCGCCGGTGGAAATGATTTCCACACCCAGTTCATGAAGGCCTCTGGCAAATTCCACAACGCCTGTTTTATCGGATACACTGATTAATGCTCTTTTGATCGTCAATTGATATCACTGCTCCTTTGCGTGCATACCGGTGACCTTATGCCTCGTCACGCAGAGGGCATCGTCACAAAATGCTTTCACAGCCCGAACATACGCGGGGTGCTCCTGTTCCAGGATGCGGGCGGACAGGGTGTCCTCCGTATCGTCATCGTAGACGGGAACGGCGACCTGGGTGATGATCGGTCCGTCGTCCAGGCCCGTCCCCACGAAGTGAACGGTGCAGCCTGCCACCTTCACTCCGGCCTCGACGGCCTGCCGCTGGGCATGGAGGCCGCGGAAGCTCGGCAGAAGCGCCGGGTGGATGTTCAGGATGCGGTTCGGAAACGCGTGGATGAGATTTTCCCCGCAGATGCGCATGTATCCTGCAAGGCAGATCAGATCCGGCGAGAAGGATTCCGCCGCTTTCAGAATGGCAGCATCGAAGGCTGCCTTATCTGCATAGTCCTTTTTTTCGATCACAACGGCCGGAACGCCCCAACGTGCGGCGCGCTGCAGCACCTGTGCCTCGTGATGGTCGCAGATGACGCCCACCACTTCGCCCCGGACTTCTCCGGTTACACAGGCTTCGTGAATGGCTTCCGCATTGGAACCCCGTCCGGAAGCGAAAATCAGGATCTTCTTATTCATGGAACAGACCGCCTGTCACCACGACATCATGCGGGCCTTCCTCGATATGGCCGATCTCGTAGACCGCTTCGCCGTGCGCAGCGAGGATGTCCTTTGCCCTGGCTGCATCTTCCGGCGCCAGGATCAGCAGCATGCCGATGCCGCAGTTGAAGGTGCGGTACATTTCCCGCGCTTCCACGCCGCCTTCCTTCATGAGGAACGGGAAGACCGGAAGCAGCGGCCAGGTGTCCGCATCGATGACGGCGCGCGTCCCTTCCGGCAGCACACGGGGAATGTTGTCGTAGAAGCCGCCGCCGGTGATGTGGACGAGCCCCTTCAGGGTGACTTCCTGCATCACGGGCAGGACCGCCTTCGGATAGAGGCGGGTCGGCGTGAGGAGGACTTCACCCAGCGGGCGGTCCATATCGCCGTAGGTCTGTTTCAGGTCCAGACCGTTGTCGCTGATGATGCGGCGCACCAGAGAATAGCCGTTGGAGTGAACGCCGGAGGAGGGCAGCCCCAGAATGACGTCGCCCGGACGGATGGTCTCGCCGGTGATGAGCTTCTTGCGGTCCACGATACCTACGGCAAAGCCGGCCACATCGTAATCGTCTGCCGCGTAGAAGCCCGCCATTTCCGCGGTCTCTCCGCCGAGGAGCGCGCAGCCCGATTCGATGCACGCGTCAGCCACGCCCTTGACGATCTCCGCCATCAGTTCCGGCGTGAGCTTGCCCGTGGCAATGTAGTCCAGGAAGAAGAGCGGTTTGGCGCCCTGCACGAGCACATCATTCACGCTCATGGCCACGCAGTCCTGGCCGATGGTATTGTGAATGCCCATGTCGATGGCCAGACGGAGCTTCGTGCCGACGCCGTCCGTACCGGAAACGAGCACCGGTTCCTCCAGCGTTTCCGTCTCATGCTTCAGCGTGTAGAGCCCGCCGAAGCCGCCCAGATCGCCGAGGACGCCTTCCGTATAGGTCGCCTTGACGCTGTCCTTGATGAGTTCGACTTCCCGCTCGCCTGCGTCGATGTCCACGCCGGCTTCCGCATAGGTCAGTCCTTTTTTCTTTTCGCTCATGCCTTCCTCCTTATTTCACCCGTGCTTCCATGGATTCGGGAAGCGGTTCTGCATACTTGCCGTCGAAGCAGGCGAAGCACATATCCTCGCCGCGGAGACAGCTGATCGCCTTTGCAAGGCCCTCCTGCGACAGGTAGTGCAGCTCGTCTGCACCGATCATCTCGCGGATCTCCTCTACGGAATGCTTGGCCGCGATGAGCTGCCGCCGTTCCGCCGTATCGATGCCGAAGAAGCAGGGATATTTGACCGGCGGGGAGCTGATGCACAGCTTGATCTCCGCCGCGCCTGCATTGCGGAGCATCCGGATGATGATGCCGCTCGTGGTGCCGCGCACGATGGAGTCATCGATGAGGACGATCCGCTTGCCCTTGACGTTGAGGGCGATGGGGTTCAGCTTCATCCGGACGGCCCGTTCGCGCTGCTTCTGGTCCGGCTGGATAAAGGTGCGGCCCATGTATTTATTCTTCAGGAAGCCTTCCGAATAGGGAATGCCCGACGCATAGGAGTAGCCCAGCGCCGCCACATTGCCCGAATCGGGCACGCTCATGACGATGTCGCCGTCGTAGTGCGTTTCTTCCCAGAGGGCGCGGCCCATATTGAGGCGCGCCTGATAGATGCTCTGCCCGTTCATGACGGAGTCCGGGCGGGCGAAATAGATGTATTCGAAGGAGCAGATCGCACGGCGGTGGTTCACGGCCGGTTCGTACATGGTGCTGTGCACGCCGTCATCGTCGATGGTGACGATCTCGCCGGGGAGCACGTCGCGGACGAACTGCGCATCGATAGCATCGAGGGCGCAGGTCTCGGAAGCGAGCACGAAGCCGGTCTCCGTTTTGCCGATCACCAGCGGACGGTAGCCGAAGGGGTCCCGCACGCCGTAAATGGCGTGGTCCGTGCAGGCCACCAGCGCATAGGCGCCGCGGAGAATGCCCATCACTTCCTTGATCCGGTCCTCCACCGCGGCTTTCCGGGAGCGGGCGATGAGCTTGATAATGACTTCCGTATCCATGGTGGTCTGGAAGTCGGCGCCGCTCTGGAGCAGCTGCTGGCGCAGCGGTGCGGTATTGATCAGATTGCCGTTATGGGCCAGTGCAAAGGGGCCTTCTGCGCAGTCGACCTGCAGAGGCTGTACATTGCTCGGAATGGAGGAACCGGTGGTGCTGTAGCGGACATGCCCGATGCCGATGTATCCATCCTTGCCGGGGAAGTTGCGGAAGACTTCCGTCACCAGTCCCATGCCGCGGAAGGTCTCCATGGACTCTCCGTCGCTGACGGTCATGCCGGCACTTTCCTGACCGCGGTGCTGCAGGGAAAACAGGCCGTAGTATACTTCCAGCGCTGCCTTGGCCTGGCGGTCAAAAATGCCGAACACGCCGCATTCTTCATGGGGCTTGTCATCATAGGTTGTAATAGAGGTTTGCATCACGGGAGACTCCTGTCAGAAATATACACTTGATGGGATCAATCAGAACTTTTTGCCCGTCAGCATTTCGTACGCTTCTTCGTACTTCGCGATGGTCTTGTCGATGATCTCCTGCGGGAGGCTGTCGCCGGGATGAGCAGAGAGATAGTCGCGGACGAACTGCTTGTCGTAGGACGGCTGTCCCTTGCCGGCCTCATAGCCTGCCAGCGGCCAGAAGCGGGAATTGTCCGGCGTGAGCATTTCATCGCCCAGAACAATCTCGCCCTTTTCATTCAGGCCGAATTCGAATTTCGTATCCGCAATGATGATGCCCTTTTCCAGCGCGTAAGCGGCGCACTTGTTGTACAGAGCAAGGGTCAGTTCGGACAGCTTTTCCATGTATTCCTTACCTTTGCCGGGGAAGAATTTTTCCACCCATTCCACGCCTTCTTCCATGGAGATGTTCTGGTCATGTTCCCCTACCGGTGCCTTCGTGGACGGCGTGAAGATCGGTTCCGGCAGTTTCTGGCATTCCTTCAGGCCTTCCGGAAGGGTGATGCCGCAGACCTTGCCGGTCTTCTGATAGCCTTCCCAGCCGCTGCCGGTGATGTAGCCGCGGACGATGCATTCCACCGGGATCATGTTGAGCTTCAGCGTCTTCATGCTGCGGCCTTCAAATTCCGGCGTCTGGAAAAATTCCGGCATATCCTTCGTGTCGATGGAAATCATGTGGTTCGGAACGATGTCCTTCGTGAAATCAAACCAGAATTCGGACATGCGGTTCAGCACTTCGCCCTTCTTCGGGATCGGTTCCTTCAGGATGCTGTCAAAGGCGGAAATGCGGTCCGTGCAGACCATGATCAGGCTGTCGCCGATATCATACAGTTCGCGTACTTTGCCGGATTTAAAAGGTTTGTATTCTTTCATGATGTCTCCTTCTGCCCCGCCGGGGCCACTTACTATTCTTTATGGAAATGCAATCAGATAAAAACGAAATCAGCGGCCCAGCTCTTTCTGGAGCTTGGCATCTTTTTCATAGATCTGCTTGGCCATGTCTTCCCGGTAAGCCTTGTATTTGGCCGCCAGGGCTTCATCGGACACCGCGCCGATCTGTACGGCCAGCAGAGCGCCGTTCTTGGCGCCGTCGATGGCGACCGTGGCCACCGGCATGCCGGAAGGCATCTGTACGATGGAGAGCAGGGCATCCATGCCGTCCAGCTTTGCACCGGAAAGCGGCACGCCGATAACCGGCTTCATGGTCAGGCTTGCCACCACACCGGGCAGCGCAGCAGCCATGCCGGCCCCTGCGATATAGCAGGCAGCGCCTTTTTCTTCCTCAGCCGCCACGAATTCTTCCAGCTTCTTCGGCGTGCGGTGCGCGGAAGCGAGCGCCACATCGTAGGATACGCCGAATTCATCAAGAATACCGAATGCTTTCTTCATTGTCGGCAGATCGGAATCACTGCCCAGTACAATTGCCACATGCATGGTCTGTCTATTCCTCCTTTTATTCACCAAGGAAAACAAAACGAATGATAATCAGCACTGCCAGAATATACACGATGGGATGGACTTCCCGGCCTCTGCCCACGGCAAGCTTCAGCAGCGCATAGCCCACGAAGCCGCCGCAGATGCCGTTTGCAATGCTGTACGTGAACGGCATGAGAACGATGGTCAGGAAAGCAGGGAATACTTCCGTGAAATCAGAGAAGTCGATGTCCTTCACGCCTTCCAGCATGAGGGCCCCTACGATGATCAGCACCTGTGCGGTGGCCGTGCTCGGGATGAGGCCCACGATGGGAGCCAGAAGCAGAGAGGCCAGGAAGCACACGCCGCAGGTTACGGCCGTGAGGCCCGTCCGTCCGCCGGCGCCGACGCCTGCCACGGATTCCACGAAGGCCGTGATGGTGGACGAGCCGAGGAGCGAACCGAAGGATACGCCGCAGGCATCGCAGAACAGCGCCTTGCCCATACCCGGGAAATCACCGGTCTTCGGATTGACGAGGCCTGCCTTCGTGGCGGCGCCCACCATGGTGCCCATGGAGTCGAACAATTCTACGAACGTAAAGGTGAAGACGATGGTGACGATGCCCATATGGAAGGCACTCGGGATATCCAGCGCCAGGAAATGATTTCTGGAGAAATCAGGCAGCGTAAAGGGCGAGAAATCCGGCGGCAGCTGCGATACGCCGGTCGCATAGGATACGAGGGTCGTCACGAAAATGCCGATGAGGATGGCGCCCGGCACATGGCGGCTCATGAGGATCGCCGTGAAGAAGAGGCCGAAAATGGTCACCAGATGACCGCCGTCCATCATGCTGCCCAGAGCGAATACGGTGTCATTGGCGCCGGTCGTATAATGGCCGCCCGCATTGACCACCGCCTGGAGCACATCCGGCGCCAGCGCCAGATTGACTGCCATGAGGCCGCTCATCTTGAGGCCGATGATGCAGATGAAAAGCCCGATGCCGACGGTGATGGCCGACTTGAGCGAATTCGGGATGCCCTCAATGATCATCTGACGGATATGCGTCACCGTGAGGATGAAGAACACCACGCCGGAAATAAAAACAGCTCCCAGCGCGGTCTGCCACGGCACCTGCATACCGATACACACCGTAAATGCATAAAATGCCAGAAGACCGACGCCCGGAGCCAAGCAGATCGGATAATTTACAAAAACACCCATGGCAATGGTTACAAGGCCGCCGCCGAGACAGGTAGCGATAAATACCGCATTCGGGTCCATGCCCGCCGCGGACAGAACGCCGGGCGCCACAAAAAGAATGTACGCCATGGTAATGAACGTAGTGATGCCCGCCAGGATCTCCGTGCGGACCGTCGTCTTGCGTTCGGAAAGCGAAAAAAGTTTGTCTAACATCATGTCTCCCTTCTGCGGAACATTGCTTCTGCATTCTGCATGAAATAAGAAAAGCCGATCCCTTTTTCTCAAATGGCACTGGCTTACTGATTTCAAAATGTTCCTGTTTTATCTGTCAGATTTATTGTAATGGCTGGTCTGTTTCTTGTCAAAAAAAAGCCCGAAAAAGGCTCTTTTCTGAGTGAAATTTTTGTTGTTTGTAAAAAAATTTTGAAAATCTTCTTTTATTCCTGCTCCGGCCCCGGCACCAGCGCAGTCTTGTACTCCTCGAGCAGCGCGAGAAATCCCGCTTCCGTCTCGGCATGCATGATCTCCCGGCGGAGCGTCGTCGCATGGGGCAGGCCGCGGAAATAATGGCTCGCATGGGCACGCATTTCCCGCACGGCGATGTACTCGCCCTTTTCCCGCACCAGCCCCCGCAGATGCTCCTCCGCCATGGAGAGCCGCTCCTCCCGCGTGGGCGGCGGCAGCACCTCGCCCCGTTCGAGATAGGCATTGATCTCCCGGAAGATCCACGGGTTGCCCCAGGCGGCCCGGCCCACGGCGACGCCGCAGCAGCCGGTCTCCTCCAGCAGGGCCTTCGCCGACGGGCCGTCCGTCACGTCGCCGTTTCCCCACACGGGGATATGCACGGCGTCCGCCACGCGGCGGATCTCGCTCCAGTCCGCATGGCCGCTGTAGAGCTCTTCCTTCGTCCGGCCGTGTACAGTCACCGCTGCCGCGCCTGCTTCCTCCACCGCCTGCGCCAGCTCCGGCGCATTGAGCGAGGCCCGGCTCCAGCCGATGCGCATCTTCACCGTTACGGGGATCGTTACGGCGCGCACCATCGCCCGGATGACGGCCTCCGCGCGGGGCACATCTTTCATGAGCGCCGAACCATCGCCGTTTTTGACCACCTTCAGCATGGGACAGCCCATATTCACGTCCACGATATCCGCGCCGGCCGCCTCCGCTGCCCGGGCCGCCTCCGCCATGATATCCGGATCATTGCCGAAGAGCTGCAGCGCTACGGGATGTTCCCCCGGATCGAGCTTCATCATCTCTTCCGTCTTTTCATTGTGATGATGAAGGCCGCGGGAACTCACCATTTCCGTCGTCGTGAGCGCCGCTCCCATGCGCCGCGCGATGACCCGGTAGGCCAGATCACTCACGCCTGCCATGGGCGCCAGCACGCACCGGCCGTCCAGCCGCACCGTTCCTATCACCGGATATTCCATAGATTCCCCCTGTTTCAGACAATTTCCTCCCATTGTAGCAAAAACGAGCTGCTGCCGCCACCGGCCCGCAAAAAAAGCGGCCTCCGCAGAAGCCGCTTTTCTTTTACCAATTATTTATCAGCCTGATAGGCCCGGAAGAAGGTCTTGAAGAAGGTCACCGCCGGTTCGATCACATCGCAGGGCACCTTCTCGTCGATCTGATGCGCCTCGCCCCAGTCCTTCGTCATGATGCGTCCGCTGAAGCGGAAAATATTGTCGCATACCGCCGAGTAATTCCGGGAATCCGTCGCGCCGGTCATGACCATGGGCACCACCGCCGTGGATGCGCCGTAGACCTCATGGATGACCTGCTCCAGCAGGCGGAATTCTGGACTGTCCACGGAGCCCTCCGGATGGGGGTCCTCGCCGAAGGTCACCTTGACCTGCACACCGTCGGGCATGATGCTTTCCAGATAGGCCTTCACCGATTCCACGGTGTCTCCCTGGAGGATGCGCACACTCATGGTGCATTCCGCATGGGCGGGAAGCACATTGGTCTGCGGGCTGCCGGAGGCCTTCGTCACCGCAAAGGTGGTGTGGAGGATGGCGTCCAGATTCCGGTCCTCCTCCGCCAGTGCACAGAGTGCCTCCCAGTGCCCCTTCGGGTCCGCATAGATGGCTTTCCGCTCTCCGTCCTGCAGCGGTGCCAGCGCCTTCAGCTGCGCTTCCGCCAGCGGCGTCAGGCGGTACGGCATGGGATGGGCTTCCACCGCAGCCATGGCGCGCGCTACGTCGCCCAGTACGGTATGGCGGCCGGGGCGGCTCGCATGGCCGCCGGCGCCGTCTTTATAAAGGACAAAATCATTGGGGGATTTTTCCGCCAGGCTCACCAGCGCCGTGTCCGCTGCCTGTCCGAAATCCGCGCCGCGGCTCACCACGCCCCCTTCGTCGAAGATGCAGCCGATGCGCACGCCCTGCTCTGCCAGATACCGGCCGGCGAGGACGGACCCTTTTCTTTCATCAGAAGCCTGCACCTCTTCATTGTGCCCGAAGGACAGATAGATATCGAAGTCCGGCTCGAAGCCTTCCCGCAGCACCTCCTCCACGGCCTCGCATTCCGCGATGAGAAGCGACTTGCAGTCATTCGTGCCGCGGCCCCAGATGCAGCCGCCGTCCCGCTCGCCGCCAAACGGATCGTGGGTCCACTGGTCCAGACGGCCCGTGGGCACCACGTCCTGATGGGCCATAAGGAGCACCGGCAGACGCTTCCCCGTTCCCTTCCAGCGGTACAGAAGGCTCGCCTTCCCGATCACCGTCCGCTCCATGCGGCTGTGAATGAGCGGATAGGTCTTCTCCAAAAAGGCGTGCAGCCTGTCAAACTGCGTCCAGTCTGTGGCCGCGTCATTTTCCGTGGATACAGTGGGGATGCGGATGATCTCCTGCAGATGGCGGATATATGTTTCGTTCATGATAACGTCTCCTTTTCCTTTATTTCCGGGTCTTTCCATGCCTCCCGGACAGGCCCATTATACCATTTTGCAGGAGAAAAATCGCCCGGTTTTTTCCCCGGCTGTAGAGTAGCCGGCCGCAGCCCCGCGGGGAGCTGTCCTGCCTATGGAATGGCTCCGTACGGGCTGTCCCTGTATTTTCGTAACGCATCATGGAAAAATTCTATAAGTAAAATGTCTTTACATGTGTAAAAAGTCATTGAAACCAAACGGCGTTTCGCTGTACACTGTATTTAAATATGTTCTTTATTTTATGACTATACGCCGCCGCTTCTGCCGTACCGGTAAGGACGGAAGCCGGCGGCGTATTCTGCGAAACCCCATTCTTCGGGATGTTTTTCCCGTCCCGGTCTGTGCCCTGCAGAGAAGGAGGCTCGTCGATGTTCGATTTCGATACGGTAATCGACCGAAAAAACACATTTTCCCTGAAATATGATTTCAATGAATCCAGAGGCTATTCCCCGGATACGCTGCCCTTCTGGATCGCCGACATGGATTTCAAGACCGCGCCGTGCATCACGGAAACGCTCGCCAAAGCGGTGGCGCACGGGATCTTCGGCTATTCCGATGCGGACGATTCCTATTTCGAGGCGGTCCACCATTGGTTCCGGCAGAATTTCCGCTGGGAAGTGAAGCAGGACTGGCTCGTAAAGACCTCCGGCGTCGTGCCGGCCCTGCACGCTGCGGTGCGGGCCTTCACCAAGCCGGACGACGCGGTGCTCATCCAGCCGCCGGTGTATCAGTGCTTCGCCTCCGCCATCGAGACGACGGGCCGCCGCGTGGTGAAGAGCCCGCTCATCCGCCGGGGCAAGAAATACAGCATGAACGATTTCGATGACATCGAGCGGAAGATTGTGGAAAACAATGTGAAGCTGAGCCTGCTCTGCTCGCCCCAGAACCCCACGGGCCGCGTGTGGACCCGGGAGGAGCTCTCCCAGTACAGCGCGATCTGCCGCCGCCACCATGTGCGCATCGTCGTCGATGAGATCCACTGCGACTTCACCTATCCGGGCTACACGCACACCGCCTTCGGCACCCTCGGTGAGGAGGACGCCATGAATGCGGTCATCTGCACCGCCCCCACCAAGACCTTCAACATTTCCGGCCTGCAGGACGCCAATATATGGATCCCCAATCCGGCCATGCGCGAGGCTTTCCGGAAGGAGCTCATCGCCAGCGGCGCCATCCATCTGAATCTGATGGGACTCATCGCCGGACGGGCCGCCTACCTCGGCGGGAAGCCCTGGCTGGACGCCCTGAAGGAATATCTTCTGCGGAATCTGAACTATGTGCGGAGCTTCCTCAATGCCAACCTGCCCTACATCAAGCTGGTGGAGCCGGAAGGCACCTATCTGCTGTGGCTCGATTTCCGGTATTACGGCCTGACGGACGCGGCGCTGGAGCTGAAGCTCCGCAACGACGCCCATCTGTGGGTCAATATGGGCAACATCTTCGGCTCGGAGGGAAGTGGCTACGTGCGGCTCAATATCGCCTGCCCGCGCTCCACGCTCGAGAAGGGCATGAACCGTCTGTACGAGGCGTTCAAATCCCAGAAGCCTTCGTCCAATCCCTATTTCCTGTAATTCTGTGCACGCAAAAACGGCGCGGCCTTTCGGCCGGCGCCGTTTTTTTCTGTCTCTTCGGGGATGCCCTCACTTCCGGGACTGCAGCTCCCGGAGCAGCAAAGCCGCTTCATCCAGCGCGGCCTGCTCCCGTTCCGGGTCATCCTCCAGCCGGATCGTCACCGCCTGTCCCTCATGGGCCCCGGGAATCCACGCGGCGGGAACGACGGCCTCCCGCTCGTCCTCATCGAGAAGCACCGCGCGGTCCCCTTCCAGCCGGTCCAGAAATGTTCTGATCTCCATTTTTATTTCTCCTTTTCTGTGTAGACCCGGAATCCGCCGCTGCCGTCCGTGACAAAGGTCACCGTTCCGTCCCGGTCCGTGCGGAAAATATGGGAAACGCCGCCCTGTGCCAGCCGGTCCAGCGCCGCCTGATGGGGCAGGCCGTAGCTGTTGCCCGCTCCGGCGGAAAGCACCGCCGCTCCCGGCGATACAGCCTTCACGAAAGCCGGGGACGAGCTGGTCTTGCTGCCGTGGTGGCCCACCTTGAGCACATCGCTCCGGAGAGAGGCACCCGATTCGAGGATGGTCTCCTCCTCATCCTTTTCTGCATCGCCGGTGAAGAGCATGGACGACGCGCCGTAGGTGAGGCGGCCCACGATGGAATTGTTGTTCAGATCCGGCTTTTTCTTCTTCCCCTCGGTGATCGTCTCCACCGGAGCGACCACGTGGAAATCCACGTCCTCAAAGAGCGGGATCACGTCGCCGGCCTTCACCACATGGAAGGGAATGTTCTTCGCCTTGATCTGCTTCAGATAGGTGCGGTATGTATTCGTCGACGTGGGGACGCCGCTGTCGTAAACGGCTTCCACAGGCACGGTCTGAAATACGGCGAGCATGCCTCCCACATGGTCCGCGTGGGGATGAGTGATGATCACGGAGGACAGGGAATCCACGCCGTATTCCTTCAGATAGCGCTTCATCTCCGGCCGGTGATCCACGTCGCCCGAATCGATGAGCGCCCATTTTCCGTCCTTGGAGAGCAGAATGGCGTCGCCCTGTCCGATATCGAGTACATGAACGGCCAGCTCCGAGCCGTGCGGCCCCTCCCCGGCCGCCTGCGGCGCGGAGGTCCCGCTTCCTGCGGTACTGCTGCTGCCGTCACTGCATCCCGCCGCGCCCAGCGCGAGGAAGAGCGCCAGCAGCCACGCTGCGAGCCAGTGTAACAAACGCTTCATGCTCTGTCATCCTTTCCGGCCGCTTCCGCCCCGCGCATCACGGTCTCCCGCGCCAGAGGCACCCGGTGCGCCACATCAGACGCCGTATAGCCCACAGCCGCTTCCTTCGCCGCGAGGTCTCCCGCCAGCCCGTGGAGATAGACGCCGCATGCCGCGGCGTTGCCCGCGTCCATGCCCTGTCCGGCCAGCGCCGCGATGATACCGGTGAGCGTATCGCCCATGCCGCCGGAGGCCATGCCCGGATTGCCCGTGGAATTGACCCACGCCGTGCCGTCCGGCAGGGCCGTCACGGTGGGCGCCCCCTTCAGGACCACCGTCACATGGTGCCCCGCCGCATAGTCCCGGGCGCAGTCGATGCGCCGCGCCTCGATCTCTCCGGCGGAGAGGCCCGTCAGCTTTGAAAATTCGCCCACATGGGGAGTGATGATGATGTCGCCGGGGCAGTCCTCCAGCGGCACCTTCCGTTCCGCCGCCGCCCAGATCGCATCCGCATCGAGCACGAACGGTCCGATGACCGCCCGCATCATCCCTTCCGCAAAGGCCTGCACCGTTTCCTCCCGGCCGAGTCCGCAGCCCATGGCCACAGCGTCATAGCCTGCCGCCGCGGCGAGCGCCTCAGGCAGCTCCGCTTCCGTGAAGCGGAGCCCGTTCCCCAGAGCGCCCACCATCACCTCCGGCACCCGGCCGGCGAGCAGTCCCGCCGCGGCCTGTACGGACCGGAGAGCGATCTTGCCGCCGCCGGCGTACAGCGCGCCCTGCGCCGCCAGAAGCGCCGCGCCCTCCATGCCGGCCGAGCCGGCGAAGAGGCCGATGAAGCCGTTGTTGCCCTTGTGGGATATCCGCGTCCGCACCGGCAGGAGCCGCCGCACGTCCCGGGCCTCCATGAGCCGCACCGGGCAGCCTTCCCCTGCCGCCTCGGGGATGCCGATGGACGAGCAGAACACCTCCCCGCAGAAATCCGAGCCGGGATACAGCACATGGCCCCGCTTCAGCGAGCCCAGCGCCACCGTGATGTCCGCCATGACCGCCGTGCCCGCAGGACGGCCCGTATCGCCGGAGAGGCCGCTCGGCATATCGACCGAGATCACCGCCGCCGACGCATCATTCATGAAAGAGATGAGCGCCGCTTTTTCCCCGGTCACCTCCTTCGAAATGCCCGTGCCGATGAGCGCATCCACGATGACGGTCGCCTCGGCAAAATAGGGCAGCGCCTCCGCGGCCCGCTCGATCTCCACCACGGGAATTCCCATTTTTTCCGCGGCCTGCCGGTACATCCAGGACGACGGCCCCATATGCGCCGCGTTTCCCATGAAGAGCACCGTCACCTCCGCGCCGGCCTCCGCCGCATACCGGGCGGCCACAAAGCCGTCCCCGCCGTTGTTGCCGGCGCCGCACACGATGACGGTCTGCGTGCCGTCCCAGCGGAACCGCTGCCCCGCGAGCCGGACCACGGCCGCCCCTGCATTTTCCATGAGCACTGCCTCAGGCAGGCCGTACGATTCCATGGCCTCCTTATCGAGCGCTCTCGCTTCCGCTGTCGTTGTGAGTATCATGACTGCCTCCCTGCATCACCACCACGGCCGCCGCCATTCCTCCTTCGTGAGAAATGGAGACCGCCATATCCGTCACGCCGAGTTCTTCCGCCCGGCGGGCAAAGGTGCCCTCCAGATGGAGCACCGGCGCGCCCCATTTCGTCCAGGTGACGTGTGCATCCCGCCAGGCCGAGCCGAAAATGCCGATTCCGAGCGCCTTGCCCGCCGCCTCGCGCACCGCCCAGAGCGCGGCGAAGGACTCCCATTTGTGGGCTTTCTTCCCCTCGCAGTGGGCGATCTCCGCTTCCGTGAAGATCGCCTCCGCCCGCGCGGGAAATTTCGTAAGGAGCCTTTCCCACCGCTCCGTTCTGACCAGATCTATGCCGACGTACATGCCGTTCCTCCTGTACTTTCAGAATTTTTGTTCCTGTGATTTTATCTTATCTGCCCTTTTCTGAAAAGGCAAGAATTCCCCCGGCGGCGGCGCAAAAAAATCTCCGCCGCGGCTTGCCATACGGGAAAAATCATGATAGAATGGCAAGGTATGAAACAACAAAAGACGGGAGGTGAAACCATGCCGCAAATCAAAGCAAATCTCAAGACCATGAAGAAAGACGCTGCGAAACACGTTGTGAACGCTGCTGTCAAATCTCAGATTCATACGGCTGTGAAAAAAGCGATCGCAGCTGCTAACTCCGATAACAAGGAGGAGGCTCTTCGGGCTGCTGTCAGCGTTATCGACAGCGCTGCCTCCAAAGGCGTACTTCATAAGAATACCGCTGCCCGCAAGAAATCCCGTCTTCATGCCCGCGTAAATGCTGCCATCGCTGCTGAAAAGGCTGAAGAAGCCAAGGAAGCTGCTGAAGCAGAAAGAGAAGCTGAAAAAGAAGCTTACAAGGAAAAGATGGAAGAAGACAAGGAATGATCCATTCCCTGTCACGAAAGAGGAACCCCTCGGGGTTCCTCTTTTTTTGTGCTTTCCAGATGACCCGCACAATGAATTCTTGATTTTATCAGAGAGCTACGTTATTCTGATAAAGTAAGTAAATACCATTGTCCGGAGACGAGGCACACTGCCGCAGAAGCCGCCGCGGCGGTGTACACCGTCTTTTCTTTTTCAGGATGCGCGGCGCCGCGCAGGACAACAGAAAGGAAGTGCCTTATGCCTGCTGAAAAGAAATCCCTCATGACCCGTTTCCTGAACGGCGTCGAAACAGTCGGCAACAAACTGCCCGATCCGGTCACCCTTTTCATTCTCCTCGCTCTGATCACGGTCCTGCTTTCGGCCGTATTCGGTGCGATGGGCGTGGAAGCGGTCCATCCGGGCACGCAGAAAACCATCCGGGTTATCAACCTCTTCTCCCTTGACGGATTCCGTCAGATGTGGAGCAAGGCCGTCTCCAATTTCTCCACCTTTGCCCCGCTCGCCATGGTGCTGGTGTGCGTCATCGGCGCAGGGTGCGCAGAGAAGAGCGGCTTCCTTGCCGCGTTCATGCAGAAAATGCTGGGCAATGCCTCGAAGGCGTTCGTCACCTTCGTCATCATTTTCATCGGCATCAACGGCAACGTGGCGGGCGATGCGGCTTTCGTCGTCCTGCCTCCGGTGGCCGCCGTCATTTTCCTCGGCATGGGCCGCCATCCCCTGCTGGGCATCTTCTGCGCCTATGCGAGCGTCGCGGCGGGCTTCTCCGCCAACCTCCTGCTGGGCATGACGGACTCGCTGGCCTACGGCTTCACCGAAGCGGCGGCCCGCATGATCGATCCGGAATACCTCGCATCGCCGGCCATCAATTACTATTTCCTCTGCGCGTCCTGCGTGGTCCTCTCCATCGCCGGCACCTACATCACGGAAAAGGTCATGGCGCCCCGCTTCGCCGGAGCGGACCTCTCCAAATACGAGCTGGATGAGGAGCTCACCCGCCTCACGCCGGAAAAGAACCGCGCCGTCAACAAGGCGCTCCTCGCCGCACTGGCTACGATCGTCGTCATCGTGCTCCTCTGCATCGGCGACCATCCGGTGCTGGGCGATCCCGAGACCGGCTCCATCATGGCCAACTCCTCGCCGTTCATGCAGGGCATCATCCTCCTCGTGACGATCATTCTCTTCGTCCCGGGCTGCGTTTACGGCTTCGCCGTGGGGAAATATAAAAACGACAAGGACCTCTTCGCCGATATTTCCCTCGCCTTCAAGGACATCTCGTCCTACATCGTCCTGTGCTTCTTCTGCGCCCAGTTCACCAACTATTTCGCCTGGTCCAATCTGGGTGCCATCCTGGCCATCAAGGGCGCGGCGTTCCTCCAGTCCATGAACTTCACCGGCATGCCGCTCATCGTGGGCCTCGTCATCGTCGCGTGCATCGTCAATATCTTCATCGGCTCCGCCTCGGCCAAGTGGGCCATCCTCGCCCCGGTCATGGTGCCCATGATGATGCTCCTCGGCTACGACCCGGCGCTCACCCAGGCGGCGTACCGCATCGGCGACTCCATCACGAATCCGATTTCCCCGCTCTTCACCTATTTCCCCCTCGTGCTGGGCTACGTGAAGCGCTATGAAAAAGACACCGGCTTCGGCACCATCGTCGCCAATATGCTTCCCTATTCCATCACGTTTTTCATCATCTGGGTCTGCCTCCTCGGCATCTGGGTCATCTTCGACCTCCCGCTGGGCCCCGGCGGATACATCCATATGTAATGGCTTCAGGGACGGACCTTCCGTCCCTTTTTTCTTTCACAGAAAGGAGTCTCCATGACTTTCAAAGACGAAGCGGAACAGCTCTCCCCCTACATTCAGGAGATGCGCCGCCATTTCCACCGGCACGGCGAGCTTTCCTTCCAGGAAAAAGCCACCACTGCCCGCATCGCTGAGGAGCTCCGGCCCCTCGGCTACGACATCCAGACCTTCCCCGATTACTGCGGCCTCATCGCCACCCTCCGCGGACCGGCGCCCGGCCGGATCGTCCTGCTCCGCGCCGACATCGACGCGCTGCCCCTGGACGAAAAGACCGGCGCTGACTTTGCCAGCGAAAATCCGGGCGTCATGCACGCCTGCGGCCACGACTGCCACACGGCCATGCTCCTCGGCGCGGCCAAACTCCTCGCCGCCCACCGGGAAGAGATCACCGGTACGGTGAAGCTCCTCTTCCAGTCCGCCGAGGAATCGGGCCACGGCATGCAGTACTACCTCGACCACCACTGCACGGACGACGTGGACGCCGCCTTCGGCATCCATATGTCCGCCGACATCCCGAAGGGTACGCTCTCCGTCAATCACGGACCGCTCATGTCCTCCTGCACGGATTTCCGCTGCCTCATCCACGGCACCTCCGCCCACGGCTCCACGCCCCATCTCGGCCATGACGCCATCGTGGCGGCCAGCTCGGTGCTGCTCAATCTGCAGACCCTCGTATCGCGCCTGAACAATCCCCTCCATCCGCTGGTGATGACCATCGGCTTCGTCCGCGGAGGCAAACAGTTCAACATCCTCTGCGACGAGGTCCTCATGGAAGGGACCATCCGCTCCTTTGACCGGGATATGTCCCGCCGGGCGCCGGAGCTCTTCCGGGAGATCGCGGAAAACACGGCCCGCGCCCTCGGATGCCGGGCGGAATTCATCCCCGTCTCCTTCGAGCCGGTCACGGCCAATGAGCATAAGGAGCTCACCGATATGACCCGCCGGGCCGTGGTCGACCTCTTCGGCGAAGAAGCACTGGCCACCGACCCCCGCTCCATGGCGTCGGAGGATTTCTCCCTCCTTATGGAACGGGTCCCCTCGGTCTTCGCCAAGGTGGGCGCCCGCGATGAAGCGGCAGGCATGACCTATCCGCTCCACTCCGACCATTTCTGCCCGGACGACCGCTACCTCTGGCAGGGCGCGGCGCTCCATGCCCGGTTTGCGCTGGATTTTCTCAGCGGGAAAGGAGATCTCTGATGGACTGCAAAGCACTGGCACTTCAGGAAAAAGACCATATCATCGGCCTCCGCCGCTGGTTCCATGCGCACCCTGAGCTGGGCACGGAGGAGATCCGCACCACGGAGCGCATCGCAGAGGAGCTCCGCGCCGCCGGCGTGGAGGTGGAGACCTTCCCGGACATCACCGGCTGCATCGGCACCCTCCGCGGCGAAAAGCCCGGCCCGACGGTCATGCTCCGCGCAGACATCGATGCCCTCCCCATTCAGGAGGCCGCCTCTGGCAAGCCCTACTGCTCCCAGAATCCGGGCGTCATGCACGCCTGCGGCCATGACTGCCACGCGGCCATGCTCCTCGGCGCGGCAAAGCTCCTCGCCGCCCATAAGGACGAGATCGCCGGCACCGTAAAATTCCTCTTCCAGATGGCCGAGGAAATCGGCACGGAATCCCGCCACTACGTGGAAAAGGGCTGCCTCAACGGCGTGGACGCCATCTACGGCATGCACGTGTGGTCCCTCCTGCCCGCCGGGACCTTCAATCTGGAGGACGGCCCGCGCATGGCCTGCAGCGACCGCTTCACCATCCGCATCCACGGACAGGCCGCCCACGGCAGCGCCCCCCATCAGGGCCATGATGCCGTCGTCGCTGCCGCCGGCGTCGTGATGGCACTCCAAACGCTCGTCTCCCGCGTGAACGATCCGCAGAATACGTTCGTCCTCACCACAGGCATCATGAACGGCGGCACCCGGGACAACATCATCGCCGCCGAAGCAGAGCTCATCGGCACCACCCGCACCTTCGACAAGGCTTTCCGCAAAACCATTCCGGAACTCATCCGCCGCACCGCGGAAGCCGCGGCCAAAGCGTACGGCTGCACCGCCGACTGCACCTATTTCTTCGGACCGGCGCCGCTCATCAATGACCATCCCGAGCTGAACAACATCGCCCGCCATGCCGCGGAATCCATCCTCGGACCGGATTCGCTGGTCCCCATGGAACGCCAGATGGGCGCCGAGGATTTCTCCGTCTACATGGACGGCACCCCCGGCCTGTACGGCTTCCTCGGCTGCCGCAATGAGGAAAAGGGCATCACCTCGCCCCACCACTCCGACACCTTCGACGTGGACGAGGATGTGCTTCCCCTCGGCACCGCCATCTATATGCAGTTCGCCCTGGATTTCCTGAACCGGAAATAAGCGCACACAAAAAGCCGCATCCCTTATGAAGGATGCGGCTTTTTTCATGCCGTCATACAGGAGCATCCACCGGATAGCCGTTCAGCCGGTTGGCCGTGCGGCGCAGCAGACGGAACTGTCCTTCCGCCGCCAGGAGCTCCTCCATGGAATCCATATGAATGAGATTCTGGCAGATTTCCACCGCCTGAAGAAACAGAAATACATTGGAATCGCCCACTGCCGTCTCCGGATTGATATGTTCCTTTTCAAAATAATCGAGGAACCGCACCAGAATGCCTGCATAGCCCTCCAGCAGCACTTCCCTCCGGATACTGATTTCTTTGCACCGGTCCATTCCATCACCTCGGTCTTCGGATATACCCATTTCTGCGGCCTCCGCCGAAAAGATCCGGGTGAAATCCGCATAAAATTACGTTTTCTATTATAATCCATCTTCACCGATTCATAAAAGGAATGAATGCATTTTGCATACACAGAGAATTTCCGCTGCCAAACTCATAGTCGGCTGTCGTCCTCCTCCAGTGTGAACCGCCACGCGCAGTGGCAGGTCCGGTCCGTGATCTCCGGGTAGCACGAGAGGCACTCGCAGCGGATGCGCGGATCGATCGCCCGGGCAAAGCCGCCGTACTCCACGAGCCCCACCGACCGGCACGGATGAAGCGGCATGCCCTTCGACTGACGGGCGTGCTGCACCCGGCAGGTGAGCGTCCGGTAGATGAGCGCCCCGTCCTCCCAGAGGATCTCGTCCTCATTGATATTCGCGTAGAGGCGGAACCGGAGCGCCTCCGCCAGTCCTTCCAGCCCCGGCCGCTCCGGAAGCCCGAGGAATTTCCGGATCTTCTGCGCCTCGATGACAGTGAATCGCTTCCAGATGGCCACGTCGTGCCTCATGGCCGCCTCCATGCCGAGCTCCTTTTCCACCGACTGGAACCACACGCCGTCCATGGCGAGCCAGTCCTTTGCATAGATCTCCAGCAGCTCGATGAGCTTTTCCTTCGGCAGTGCTGCCAGCCGTTCCCTCCGGTCCATCGGTTTCCCTCCCTTTCCTGCACACCGTTTTTTCTTTCATTATAGCAAAAGAAAAACGCGTCCCGAAACGAACGCGTTCCCTCGGCCAAAGCCGTACTCAGTCCAGCGCAAAGACCGCATAGGGCATGCGCGGGTCCGTCTCCACCGGCGGCGTCTCCGCCACATGGCACTCTCCATCAAAGACCATCATCTGCCGGTCCTCCGCGGTGAACCGCGGCCACGGAGGAAGCCCCGGCGCTCCCGGTCTCCCGGTCTTCATGAAAGAGCTGAAGGCGCTCCGCATCGCCTGTCCCAGCGCCTCATGAGCCGGCGAGCGGTCCATGTCCCGGATGACGAGGCCCATCCCCATGAGGAACTGGGTCTCCGACGCGTGGCACGCCCGGAAGGCCTGCCGGTCCCAGTCGAGACGGTACAGATAGACCGGATGACCCGCCGCGGCCGCAGCCTCCGCCATGCCTACCGTGCCCGCCCGGTACACGTACTCCGTGAGGAAATGTACCAGCCGTTCATGCCAGGAGGCATCCCGGGGCAGCTTCGCCGCCGCATCGAGCACCACCGGCGCCCGATTGCCGAAGAGACGCACCGCCAGCGCCTCATCCAGCTCATGCACGCCGTACACGTGCCAGTACAGCTCCATTTCATCCCGGTTCGTGCCGAGGAGCAGATCGTATGTGCGGCCCGTACTGCTCCGCAGCAGCGCCTGCGCCTCATCGCCGGCAAAGGTCACGCCGTCAAAGACCGGCCCCACGGCGTGCAGATTGAGCCTCGTGAAGAGCGGCGTCTGCGCCCGGAGGATCTGCTGCCACGGCAGGGTGAGCAGCTCCGCGGCCCGGTCTTTCGTGAGTCCCGCTTCCGCAAAGAACTGCTCTGCCACGCTCTGCGCCGTATGGCGGTCCCGGATGCACTGCACCGCGCCGCTGCACAGCACCGCCCGGCGGAAGAGACCGTCCGAGTCAGCCGCGATCGTGAGCGCGCCGCAGAGCTTGGCGCCGGCGCTCTGCCCCATGATAGTCACATGGTCCGGGTCGCCGCCGAAGGCGCTGATATTATCCCGCACCCACCGGAGCGCCTGTATGATATCGAGGAGCCCGCTGTTGCCGGACTGGCGGTAGCTGTCGCCGAGCCAGCGGGACACATCGAGAAACCCCAGCGCGCCCAGCCGGTAATTGCAGCTCACCACCACAAAGCCCTCCGCCGTGAACTGCTCCGGCCGGATGCCCAGCAGCCCCGAGCCCTTCTGGAAGGCACCGCCGTGGATCCAGAACAGCACCGGCGCATGGCGGCATGCCTTCGGCGCCGTCACGTTGAGATACAGGCAGTCCTCGTCCATCGTCTCATTTTTCGTGAGATGGGCCAGTCCGGGCACGGCGGTCTGCGGCGCCGCATGGCCCGGCCGGCGGCAGTCCCGCACGCCCTCCCAGCGGGGAAGCGGCTCCGTCGGACGGAACCGGAGCGGCCCCACCGGCGGCGCTGCATAGGGAATGCCCAGAAACTGTACGACAGTCCCTTTCTCCCGTCCTTCCAGCTTACCGCACGGCGCATCCACTATCATAAGCCCGTCTCCTTTCTTTTCTGCCGGCGCATCACTGCCGGCCTGTCCCATCAAAAAGACAGCCCGTCAGACAGGCTGTCTCCTTTTATTTTTCCTTTTTCATGGCTTCCAGACGGTCCAGAATGATTTCCAGCGTGTGCCAGCCGAGGACCGCGCATTTCACGCGCACCGGAAGCTTGGAGATATCCTTCAGCGACACCGCCGCCTCCAGCTCCTCCAGCTGTGCTTCATCCGTCACCTTGCCGCGGATCATATCGAGGAAGAGATGGACCAGACGGAGCGCCTCATCGACGGAACGCCCCTGAAGCAGCTCCGCCATCATCGCTGTCGAGGCCTGGCTGATGGCGCATCCGCTGCCCGTATAGGCCAGATCGTCGATGACGCCGTCCTTCACCTTCACTTCCAGCGTGATGTCGTCGCCGCAGTTCGGATTGTGGCCGTGCTCCGACAGGGTGGGATCGTCGATCTTCCGTTTGTTCGTCGTATCCTTGTTATATTCCAGAATCAGATCTGTATACAGCTGCTGTAATTCCATCAGTCACCATATCCCATCATCGGGCGGACGCCCTTCAATTTTTCGAGGAAATAGTCCACTTCCTCTTCGGTATTGTAGAAATAGAAGCTGGCCCGGCAGCTCGCATTGATGCCCAGATACCGGTGGAGCGGCTCCGCGCAGTGATGCCCCGTGCGGATGCAGATGCCCTCTGCAGAAAGGATCTGCGCCACGTCATGGGGATGAACATCCTTTACAGTGAAGGCCACCAGCCCTTCCTTCTCCGCCGGGTCCTTCGGCCCGATGATCCGGATGTGGGGGATCTGCTGCATCCCTTCCAGCGTGCGGCGCACCAGCTTCTGCTCCTGTTCGCGTATGGCGTCGAAGCCGATGGCCTCCACATAGCGGATGGCCGCCTCCAGAGACACGGCGCCCTCCACGTACTGGGTGCCCGCTTCAAATTTGGCCGGCAGCTCTGCAAAGCGAGTTTCCTGCTCCTCCACGAGGTCGATCATGTCGCCCCCCAGCAGGAACGGCTCCATGTCGTTCAGCAGCTCTTCCCTGCCGTACAGCACGCCGATGCCGTCAGCGGCGCACATCTTGTGCCCGGAAAAGGCGAAGAAATCGCAGTCCAGATCCTGCACGTCCACCTTCCGGTGAGGCGCGCTCTGTGCTCCGTCGAGAACGACCACGGCGCCGTGGGCATGGGCCCGCTCGATGAGCGGCTTCGGATCAAAATGGATACCCAGCACGTTTGACACCTCCGCAAAAGCGAAGATCTTCACCGCCGGATCGTCGATCTTTTTCAGATCCTCCGGCAGGAAATGGCCGGTCTCTTTATCCACGTAGATATATTCCAGCGCCGCGCCCGTCTTATGGGCCACGCGCTGCCACGTCACCAGATCGGAATGATGCTCTGCGATGGTGATGAGGATCTTATCGCCCTGCTTCAGATGGGTCTCCCCGTAGGAGCGGGCCACCAGATTGAGGCTTTCCGTGGTGTTCCGGGTATAGATGATCTCCCGGGTGCTCCGCGCATTGAGGAAGCGGCGCACCGTTTCCTTCGAGCCGTCGTAGGCCTCCGAGGCGGCGATGGCAAAGATGTGCGCCCCTCTGTGGGGATTGCCGTTGCTGTGCGTGCTGTATTCAAAGGCCGCCTGCAGGACCGGCAGCGGCTTCTGCGTGGTGGCGGCATTGTCGAAATACACCACGTCGCGGCCGGCGCACTGCGTTTTCAGAATGGGAAAATCATTCCGGATGGCTTCGAGATTCATGCCTCTCCTCCTTCTGCGTCCAGACGGGACCTCACGCCGGCGAGCACGCCGTCCCGGAGGCTCTCGTCGAGCCGGTCGATCAGCGGCCGGAGCAGGGATTCCACCACGATGCGCCGCGCCTCCTCCTTCGTGAGCCCGCGGCTCATGAGGTAGTACAGAGTCTGCTCATCGATCTGTCCCGCGCTGGATGCATGATTGCCTGCCACGTTGTCCTCCGTGCAGAGGAGCAGCGGCAGGGAAATATTTTTGGTTTTCGGGTCGAGCTGGATGGCGTAGTCGCCTTCATTGCCCGTGGCGCCCGAGCAGCCCCGCTTGAAATCAATGGTGCTGCGGAATACTTTTTTTGCCTCACCGGCCAGCGCGCCCTTGACCTCCACATCGCTGTCGGTCTCTTCCCCCAGATGGTCGATGTGATAGAACAGGTCGAGGTGCTGCCGGCCGCCGGCGGTATAGACGCCGTATTCGTGAAGGGTGGATTTTTTCCCTTCCAGATAGCCACGGCTGTGGGTGATCACCGTACGGCCGCCGAGATCGGCGGAAACAAATTCCGCCTGCGCTCCCTCGCCGGTCTCAATGAGCCGCTGCATGCAGAGCAGCTTGCCCCCGAGGCCCTCCTCGGCGGAGGAGACATGGAGCACCGCTCCGTCCTCCAGCTCATAGGCCGCGGCCACGGCGCACACGCCGTCCTCGCCGCCGCCCTTCCACTGCCAGACGAGCCGCAGCTCCGCTCCTTTTTCCACATGGAATACGTAGGTCCCCGCAAAATCCGGAGCCGCCTCATCCATGGCGATCTCTGCGCGGAGCACCGCCCGGGTGCCCGCGGGGATGCGCACCGTCCGGCACTCGCCGGAAGCGGCCGCCTCTTTCCAGGCCGCCGATGCGCCTTCAAAACGGGCGGGCAGCACAGCGCCCTCCGTCATATAGGTGGTGTCCGACCAGACCGCCTTTGCCGGGCGTTCTGCGTTCCGGAACGGCAGGTCGCTGTCGTTCGTCTTCAGATACCGCCAGGTGGGCGACGGCAGCCGGTTTACTTTTTCCAGATCCATGACTGCCTCCTTATCCGATCGAGCCTTCAAATTCCAGATCAATGAGCCGGTTCATTTCCACGGCGTATTCCAGCGGGAGCGCCTTGGAGATCGGCTCTGCGAAGCCGCGCACCAGCATGGCCTTTGCCTCTTCTTCGCTGAGGCCGCGGCTCATGAGATAATAAATATCCTCATCGGGGATGCGTCCGATCTTGGCTTCATGGCCCAGATCGATATTGTCATTCTCGATGATGATGTCCGGGATCGTATCCGAACGGGATTCATTGTCCAGCATGAGGGACTCGCAGCTGATGGCGCCCTTCGCACCGGCCGCCTTCGGACCGATGTGCACCACGCCGCGGTAGATCGCCGCGCCGCCGCCCTTGGAGATGGACTTGGAGTGGATGGAGACATGGGTATCCCGCCCCCAGCATTCCACCTTCGAGCCCGTGTCGAGGAACTGGCCCTTCCCGGCGAAGGTAATGCCCGTGAAATCACAGGTGGAGCGGTCGCCCTTCAGCACCGTATCCGGATAGAGGCAGGACGTGTGCGAGCCGAAAGAGCCGCTCACCCAGATCATGTGGCCGTCCTCCTCCACAAGGGCCCGCTTCGTATTCAGGTTGTACATATTTTTCGACCAGTTCTCAATGGTGGAGTAGCGGAGCGTTGCGCCCTTCTTCACGAAGAGCTCCACCGCCCCCGCATGGAGATTGGCCACATTGTACCGCGGCGCGGAGCACCCTTCGATGAAGTGGCAGTTCGCCCCCTCCTCCACGATGATGAGCGTATGCTCGAACTGGCCCGCGCCCGGCGCATTCAGCCGGAAATAGCTCTGGAGCGGCATTTTCACGTCCACGCCCTTCGGCACATACACGAAGGAGCCGCCGGACCACACCGCATAGTGCAGGGCCGCAAATTTATGATAATTCGGCGCAATGAGCCGGCCGAAATAGGGCTTCACCAGCTCCGGATACTGTTTGACCGCCGTCTCGAAATCCACGTAGATGACGCCCTGTTTTTCCATTTCCTCCTGGACATTGTGGTACACCACTTCCGAGTCATACTGGGCGCCCACGCCGGCCAGCGATTTCTTTTCCGCCTCCGGGATGCCCAGCCGGTCGAAGGTGTCCCGGATATTTTCCGGCAGGTCCTCCCACCGCGCCTTCATGTCCGTCTTCGGGCGGACGTAGGTATCGATGTGCGTCATATCCAACTCGGAAATATCGGGCATCCACGGCGCGATATCCATCTGCTGATAGAGGCGGAGCGCCGCCAGACGCTTCTCCAGCATCCAGTCCGGCTCCTCCTTCTGGGCGGAAATCTCACGGACGATCTCCTCCGTGAGGCCGCTTTCCGTCTTGTAGGCATACTCGACGGCATCCTTCACATCATAGATGCTCCGGGCCACGTCGTCGATTCTGCTTTTCTTCCGTTCTTCCGCCATCGGTCAGGCCTCCCCGGCAGCATTCCGGTACGCGTCGAACCCGTTGGCTTCCACCTCGTCCGCCAGTTCCGGGCCGCCTTCCTTCACGATCCGTCCGCCGATCAGGATATGCACATGGTCCGGACGGATATAGCGGATGAGCTGATTCAGATGGGTGATGAGCAGCAGTGCATTTCCTTCATTGTGGAATTCGGAAATGTTCTTCGCCACCGTGCGCACCGCATCCACATCGAGGCCGGAGTCAGTCTCGTCCAGCATGGCCAGCTTCGGGTCGAGCACCCGCATCTGGAGGATCTCGTTCTTCTTCCGTTCGCCTCCGGAAAAGCCCTCATTCAGATAGCGCGACGCATAGGACGGGTCCATATCGAGCGCCTCCATGCGCGTTTTCAGCAGGCGCTTAAAAGGGAAGAGCCGCTGCTGCTGCCCGGAGACGGCCGTCTTGGCCGTGCGGATGAAGTTTTCCACAGAAATGCCCGCCACGGAGATGGGGGACTGGAAGGAAAGAAAAATGCCCAGCCGCGCCCGCTTGTCCACGGAGAGGTCCGTAATGTCCTCGCCGTTGAAATAGATGCGGCCTTCTGTCACCGTATACGCCGGATTGCCCATCACTGCATGAAGCAGCGTCGATTTTCCCGCGCCATTGACCCCCATGATGACGTGCGCCTCACCGGTGCGCACCGTGAGATCGACCCCGTGCAGGAGTTCCCTGCCGCCTGCGGAGACGTGCAGATTTTCAATACGAAGCAATTCGTTCATTATGTCACCTCAAAAGGGAATGATGTAAAATATCTAACTCTTTCCATATTGTACCGTATATGGCAATGCCTGTAAATAAAAGAGATTCATTCTCAAATACGCGTTTTCGCAATGAAAAAGCAGGCCGAAGCCTGCCTTTTCTGACTGCTTTATTTTCCGCTGCCGAACCATTCCGCATAGAGGGAATCGTAGGTGCCGTCTTCACGGAGCGATTTCAGCGCCGCATTGATCTCCTTCTGCAGCTCTGTATTGCCCTTCTTCACGGCGATGACCAGTCCCTTTTCGGAGAACTTCGGCTCGCCGGCCAGCTTGAGCCCGCTGTCATGCTTGGCGTAGTACATCGCCACCGGCGTATCAAGCACGGCCGCCTCGACGGTGCCGTCCTTCAGGGCCTTGATGACGTTTTCCTTCTGGTCGAAGGACTGCACGCGCTCCGCGCCGACATCGACGGAGATCTCCGTATGTCTCGTTCCGGCCTGCGTGCCCACGACCTTCCCCTTCAGGTCCTCCCAGCCGCTGACCGCCGCGTCATCCGCCCGGGCCAGAATGGAATAGCCGGCCTTATCAAAATAGGGATCGCTGAAGGTGAGATCCTTTGCCCGCGCATCGGTGCCTTCCATGCCGGAGATGACCGCATCCACCTTATTGTCCTTCACCGCAGCGATGAGATCACTGAAGGTGATGTTTTCCACTTCCACCTTCGCGCCCATGCGGTCTGCCACCGCTTCGATGAGCTGCATGTCAAAGCCCGTGGGCTTGCCGTTTTCCTCAAATTCAAAGGGCGGATAATTCAGATCCGAGCCGACGCGGAGAACCTTCTCCTTGTGATTCTGCTCCGTCGCACTGGAATAGGAACCGGTAAGGCTGCTGCATCCGCTCATGAATACCGCCGCGCACACGCACGCCGCGGCCGCTGCCAGCCATCTTGCCTTTTTCATCATATGCCTCCATTCTGCCGCGCCGGGCGGCACGCTGTATCAGCCTCATTATACAGAAGGGCCGGCTGCTCCGCCCCATAGAAAATCCCTATGGAACGGCAGGCCCGGAACGGCTCTGTCTATACACAAAAAGACGCCGCACGGAGCGGCGCCTCTTTCCCATCGTCTGTTATTTGCCGGATGCGCCGAACCATTTTTCATAAATCTGATCGTACGTACCGTTTTCCTTCAGCTCCTTCAGAGCCTGATTCACTTTCCGCTGCAGTTCCTTATTGTCCTTCTTCATGGCGAAGGCGAAGCCCACCGATTCCTTCGGCGTGCCGACGATCTTCATGTCCTTGTCCGCGCCCTGCTTCAGGTAGTACATGCCCACCGGCGCATCGATGACGATGGCATCCACCGTCTTGGCCCGCAGCTCCATGAAGGCCTGCGAGTTGGAGTCGAACTGCTTCACCTGACCGGCGCCGGCTTCCTTCGCGAAATCCACCTGCTTCGTGCCGACCTGGCCGCCCACGACCTTGCCCTTCAGATCCGCCCAGTCATGGATCTGGTCATTGTCCTTGAGAACAATGATGACCTTGCCGGACTGGTCGAAATAAATGTCGCTGAAGGCCACCTGCTTCTCCCGTTCGGGCGTCACGTCCATGCCGGAGGCCACCAGATCAATCTGTCCGCTCTGGATGGCCGGGATCAGCGCATCGAAGCCCATGCTCTTGAATTCCATCTTGCCGCCCATCTGCTTCACCACCGCATCGGCCAGATCGATGTCAAAGCCCACATATTTGTCGTCCTGGGTGAATTCGAACGGCGGATAGGTCGTTTCCGCGCCGACACGGATGATGCCGTCCGCCGCCGCAGAGGAACCGGAGCCGGACGAGCCGCCGCATCCGGTGAGCGCCACGGCCGCAGCCAGTACGCCCGCAGCAGCGAGGATTTTCCATTTCTTTCCGAACATGTGATGTTTCCTCCTCTTTTACATAAATATTTATAAATTTATATACTTATATTTTTCTATTTCTTATACTATCAGGGAAGACAGGTGCCGTCAACCCGGCCGAAGCGGCCTGCGTCTCCCCTCGCGGCGCGGCGGAAATCAGCGAAAAGCGGCGGTCTCCGCAACAAATCTGAAGGGAACGCCCCGAAAGCGGAAAAAGTGCCGTTTTCTCCCGCCGCACGGGCGCCGCGCGCGTTGACCCTCCTATAAGATAATGATATATTTTATATGTGATTTTTACAGAACAGACAGGGATACGATATGGAACTGATAACTGACTTTCTTGCCGAGTGGGGCTATCTCGCTCTTTTTGTGACTATGGTGCTGGAAAACATGAATATCCCCATCCCCAGTGAGATCGTGCTGGGCTTTGCGGGCTTTCTTGTGTCGCAGGACATTTTCAGCTTCTGGCCGACGGTCATCGTAGGGACGGCTGCCGGCGTCACGGGCTCTCTCGGCTCCTACTGGATCGGCGCCAAGGGCGGACGCACGGTCCTTTTAAAATACGGACAGCACATGCATCTGTCCAGCAAAAAGCTGATCGCCGCGGACTCCTGGTTCCAGCGCTACGGAGGCATCGCCGTTTTCACCGGCCGGCTTCTTCCGGGCATCCGCACCTTCATCTCCCTCCCGGCGGGCATCGCCCAGTACCCGCTGCCCCACTTCACGGTGTTCACCATCGCGGGCACCGTCCCATGGACCATCCTCCTCGTCTATGTGGGCTCCGTGCTGGGAGACAACTGGCAGACCATTCTGGATTATCATTACGAGATCGCCGCGGGCTCGGCGGCCATCGTTCTCGTCATTCTTGCGGTGTATTTCTATCTCCGCCGCGTAAAGGAGAAATAAGCTGTGGCGTCTGATCGAAAATACCTTTTCATTTACTGTCTGATCCTGTTTCTGCTCTTTCTGTGGAATGTGCCTCTTCTCGATCCGGACGAGCCGGTCTACGGCGAGACCGCCAAGGAAATGCTGGCCACGGGGGATTTCCTCTCGCCCCGCATCTACGGCGAATTCTGGTACGACAAGCCGCCGCTCTTCTACTGGCTGGAGGCGGCGAGCTTCTCCATTCTGGGCATCTCCACCTTTTCCGCCCGGCTCCCATCGGCCCTTATCGGGGCGCTCACCGTGCTCTACGTGTGGTATGAGACGGAGAAGCTCTTCTCCCGGCGCACGGGATTCCTCGCGGCGGCCATTCTGGCCACGTCCCTGGAATTCACCGTCCTCGCCCGGTCGGCCGTGACGGACATGACGCTCACCGCGGCGCTCACGGTGGCGCTCTTCTCCTTCGTCCGCCAAAACTACGTACCGGCCTACATCGCCTGCGGGCTGGCGCTCCTCGCCAAAGGGCCCATCGGCTTCGGATTCCCGGCGCTCATCGTCGCGCTGTGGCTGCTGGCGCAGAAGAAATTCACCCTCCGGCCCATCATGGCGCTCCGCTGGTACTGGGGCATCCCGCTGGCCTGCCTCGTAGGCCTTCCGTGGTACATCTACATGACCGCCGTGCACGGGCAGCCCTTCATCGATACCTTCCTGGGCTATCACAATCTGGTGCGCTTCACCGCGCCGGAGCATGTGGGGAAGGATCACTGGTGGCTCTATCTGGTGGTGCTCACCGCGGGATGCTTCCCCTGGACGGGTGCGGTGTGCGGCATGCTCACCCGGCTCCGCGACTTCGCCCGCGATCCGGTGAAGCTCTACTTCATCGTGTGGGCCGCCTTCATCTTCCTCTTCTTCTCCGCGTCGTCCACGCAGCTCTTCTCATACATCCTGCCCATGTACCCCGCGCTGGCCGTGCTCACGGCGCTCTATCTGGAGGAGATCTTCGACGGCCGCCGGAGCCGCTTCTTCACGCAGCTCCACCTCTTCTTCATCGCCATCACCGCCGCGGCGCTGGGCATGGCCCCGCTGACGCCGGCAGGCGGCGACTTCGGCAAATACGGCACGGTGCTGGTCCTTCTCCTGCTGGGGCTGCTCGGCGTCCGGACCTTCCAGTGGCGCCACTTCCGGACCTTCCTCCTCGTGCAGGGCGCGCTGGCGCTCTGCCTCACAATAGCGGCATGGACGCTCTTCGCCGCGCCGGTGCGGGAGGCCTTCACCTCGGCGGATCTCTCCATGCGGGTCCAGCTCACGGAGCGGGAGGATGCGCCGCTCTACATCGATCCGTTCTACCGGCCGGCCTCTGCGTTTTACCATGACCTGTACGGCCTGCGCATGCCCGACGAGCTGACTCCGTCCGAACAGGTGCCGGACGGCTCCTATCTCCTCGTGCAGAAAAAGATCACGGACGACTGGTCCCCCGAGGAACATGCCCAATGGCATATCATCTGGGAGACCCCGACCGCTTCCTTCCTCAGAAAATTGTAAGCTCTCTTTGCTCATTTCGTTTGTCAGGTGAAAAAATGAATCGAACACTTCGCTTCCCCGCCATTCTGGCCATCATTTTCTTCTTCTCCCTCGTGTGCTACCTGTGGGGCGTACAGCAGATGCCCGTCACAGACCCGGTGGAGTCGAATTACGCCCTCACCGCCAAGGAGATGGTCCTCTCCGGAGACTGGACCTCTCCCCAGATCTACGGCACCTACTGGTATGACAAGCCGATCTTCCTCTACTGGCTTCTGTCCGCCTCCTACACGGTGTTCGGCTTCTCCAATTTTGCAGCCCGCCTGCCCGCCGCCCTCTTCGGTGCGCTGGCGGTGACCCTCATGGGCTGGTACGCCTCGCGCATCCTGAAGGACCACGCCTCCGGCATCTGGGCCGCGGTGTTCCTCGCCACGTCCATCGAATTCTGGATCATTTCCCATGCGGTCATCACGGACAGCATCCTTCTCTTCTTCACGCTCCCCACGCTTTTCTCCGCGTACATCGGCGTCACGGAAAAAAGCTGGAAGCACCTCACCATCGCCTGGGCCGCGGCCGGCTTCGCCTGCCTGACGAAGGGCCCCGTAGGCCTCGTCCTGCCCGGCATGATCCTCTTCGTGTGGTGCCTCACCCGCCGGTCCGTGCGCGACGTGCTCCGCCTCTTCTTCCCGGCGGGCATCCTCGTATTCCTGCTCATTGCCGTGCCGTGGTACTACACCATGTACAATCTCCACGGGCAGGTCTTCCTGGACCAGCTCATCGGCCTGCACAATGTGACCCGCGCGCTCTCCTCGGAGCATCCGGAGGACAATTATTTCTTCTACTATCTCCTCGTGCTTCCCGTAGCGCTTCTCCCGTGGACGGGCCTGTCCTTCTACTCCATGTTCCGGAAATGGAAGGACAGAGACACCCTCTATAATTTCCTCATGATCTGGTGCTGGGGCACCATCCTCTTCTACACGCTGGTGGCCACCAAATACATCACCTATACGTATATCGCCGTGCCGCCGGCAATCCTGCTGGCCGTGCTGGCCCTGAAGGATTTCCTCGCCGAGGACGGCCGGAAGGCCCAGATCGCGCTGGTCGGCCCGTACCTGCTCACCCTTGTGGCGCTGCTGGCGGGCACCTTCTACCTGCCGGGCAATTTCATTTCCTTCTACGTCATCGCCGCCTACAGCGGCTTCCTGCTCCTCACCCAGTGGAAGAAAAAGCAGCTCGGAAGCATGCTCATCCTCACCACCGCTTCCATGGCGGTGAGCCTCACCTGCCTCGTCTTCGGCGGCCTCACGAACTATGTGGCGACCCGCTCCTCCCTCGACATGGCGGAGTATCTCCACAGCCTGCCGGGACAGCACTATTTCTTCAAGAGCTATCCCCCGTCCTACACCTACTACACCGATGAGATCGCCACCCGCGTCTACGACGAGGGCATGATCCGCCGCGATGCCCGCTGGGAAACGAAATACGCCGTGCCCACGGTGACTACGGAGGAACTGCTCGCCCTCAGCGAACCGGTCTATCTCTACGTGGACAACAGCGATGCGGACACCTTCTCCGAATGGGACGGCAGCCGCCGTTTCACGGAAAACAAGACGCTTCCCGGCGGCGTGGTCTATGAAATGGAGCGTCCCTGATGGAACCGTCACGCCTGGCCAAACAATTCGTTCAGTCGCTCCTCCGATGGCACGGTCCGGACGCATTCAATCCCTGGGCGGACTTTGATCCCGATTACGATGTGGCCTACGCCCGCTCCATCCGCAAGGCCCAGCTCGAGCGCTATCTCACCCGCCGCCTCGGCAATGCCCGCATCCTGCTCGTCGCCGAGGCCTGCGGCTATCAGGGGGGACGCTTCACCGGCGTCGCCATGACCTGCGAACGGATGATGCTCTCTCTCCATCCCACGGTCAATGCCCGCATGGTCATCGGCGCCCCGGGACGCCGCACAAGCCGCGCGGACAGCCCCTTTCTCCCGAAGGAGATCCAGCGCCGGTCCGGCTTCAATGAACCGACCGATACCGTCGTCTGGGACGCCTGCCTTAGCGCCGGCCTCGCGCCGGAGGAATTTCTTCTGTGGAATATCTTCCCCTTCCATCCCCACCAGAAAGGGCGCATGCTCACGAACCGCACGCCCACCGAAAAGGAGCTGTCCGACGGGCTGGCCTATACGCGGGAGCTCCTCCGCATGACAGGGCCGCTCCTCCTCTTCGCCGTGGGACGAAAGAGCGAAGCCACGCTCCGCGAAGCGGGCTATCATCCCGTCGGCCTCCGCCATCCCGCCAACGGCGGCGCCAACCTGTTCCGGGAAGGCCTCTTCGATGCGCTGAAACAGAAGGGACTCTCCTCATAAACGGTAAAACCATCCTGCCTCCGGGCAGCGGTGGTTTTTTCTTTGCCTCATACCGTCAGGCATGGTCCGCCTGCCTGACCGGCATTGGCGCATCCCGCCGGATTTCCCTTATGATATATATATATGAAAAAAGGCGGCACACGCCGCCAAAGGAGGTCCTATGAACATTCTCATACTGAACGGCAGCCCCCGTCCGACGGGGAACACCATCCGCATGGCGGAAGCCTTCCGTACCGGCGCGGAAAGCGCGGGCCATCATGTCCGCCTCATCTCCGTATGCCGACTCGATATCCACGACTGCCGGGCCTGTGAGGCCTGCCACGCCTCGGCCGACGGCCGGTGCTTCCAGCACGACGGCATGGACGTCATCTATTCGCTGCTGGGCGAGACGGATATGCTCGTCCTCGCCTCGCCCATTTATTACCACGGCTTCTCCGGCCATCTGAAATGCGTCATCGACCGCTTCTACGCCGCGCTGTATCCGAAGGAACGCAAGCCCGCCCGCCTCACCAGAGCGGCCCTGCTCCTCGCCAGCGGCGCTCCGGATGTGTACGACGGCGCCCGCTTCTCCTATGAAGGAGATTTCCTGGGCTATCTGGATTTGGAAAATCTGGGCGTCTTCACCTGCGCCGGAGACAGGGTCTCTCCGGAACAGCTTCACGAGCTCCGCCTCTTCGGCGCCGCGCTTCCCCAATAAAAATGGAAACGATCACACTGCGCTCGGGCGCCGTCATGCCCGCCGTGGGCTTCGGCACATGGACGCTCCGGGGCGAAGCCTGTGCGGAGGCCGTAAAAACGGCGCTCCTCTGCGGATACCGCCTCATCGACACCGCCCAGATGTACCGCAATGAGGACGCCGTCGGCGAAGGCCTCCGCCGGGCCGGCATCGACCGGCGCTCCCTCTTCCTCACCACAAAGGTCTGCGCCCCCTCCGACAGCTACGAGGGCACAAAGAAACAGATCGAGACCGCACTCCGCCGGCTCGGCACAGACTATATCGACCTCTTTCTCATCCACGAGCCCTACCGGAATGCTCCCGCCATGTACCGCGCCATGGAAGAAGCCCGCGCCGAGGGAAAGATCCGGTCGCTGGGCATCTCCAATTTCAGCGCCACGGAGATGGAGGCCTTCATTCACGAAACGGGCGAGGTGCCTGCGATGAATCAGGCGGAGGCCCACGTATTCTATCCGCACCGCACGCTCGCCGCGGCCTGCGCCGCCCGGGGCATCTGCATGCAGGCCTGGAGCCCTCTGGCGGAAGGACAGCACGGCCTCTTCACCAATGAAACGCTCGCCGCCATCAGCCGCCGGCTGGGAAAAACGCCCGCGCAGATCGCCCTCCGGTATCTCCTCCAGCTGGGCATCCCGGTCATCCCCAAAGCGGCCCGGGAGGCGCATATGAAGGAAAATCTGGCCGTCTTCGATTTCACCCTGACGCCGAAGGACATGGCCGCCATCGCCCGGCTCGACGGCGAGCGCTCTTTTTTCGGATGGGATGACTAAAATAAAAAACACGCAGACTCCGCAGAGTGCGTGTTTTTTTATGGTTATTTTTACAGGAACAGGTCACCGCCGGGGCAGCCACCAGTCCGTGAGCCATCCCGCCGCCAGCGAAAAGAGCAGGACGAACAGGAGATACCGGAAAAAATGCCCGCTTCCGAGGCAGCTTTTCAGGGCGCTCAGGTTGGTGATCTTCGTGGCCGGTCCGGTGATCATGAAAGCCGCCGCGCTGCCGGGGCTCATGCCGTTCAGGAGCCACGCCTGAAGGAGCGGGACAGTCCCGCCGCCGCACACATAGAGCGGCACCCCGACGGCCGCGGCAAGGAGAAGGCCGAAGCCCTCATTCTCCCGGCCGAAGAGCGCCGCGAAGGCCTCCGCCGGCACATAGCGCTGAAAGAGCGCCGCCAGCACGATGCCCAGCAGAAAATAGCCGCCGGTGGCGCGCACATTGCGTCCCAGATTTTTCAGGAACCGCCGCAGCCGGTCCGGGTCGGTATCGCGATTCGCCGGCTCCCCGAACCCGTCGAACCGGAAAAACCGGCGCCCCTTACGAGTATAGAAGCGGTACACCAGATACCCCGCCGCCATCCCGCAGAGAAGGCATGACAGGAGCCGCACCAGCAGAATCGGCGTCCCCAGCACGGCGCTGTACAGAAGGAGCTGCGGATTCAGCAGCACCGATGACATCATGAACGCCGCCAGCCAGTCCTCCCGCATGCCCCGGGCCGCAAAGGACGCTGCAATGGGGATGGTGCCGTACATGCAGAGCGGCGACGCGATGCCCAGCATGCTGGCCGGCAGCAGGCCGAGGAGGCCGAGCCGCTCCCCCTGCATCCGTCCGAACAGCCCGTGTATCCGGTCCCTGCCGAAAACGGACACCGCCGAACCGATGACGAGCCCCAGTACCCAGTAGAGGAAGATCTGGTCCAGCTGGACGGACACATAATACCAGAGGTAGACGAATTCCCGGTGCAGCGCCGCTTCCATCAGAGCTGTACCAGCCGGTAGGAGCGGCTGCCCAGCCCGATGGCTTCCGCCGCCTCCAGCGTGTGCAGGCCGTTCCGGCTCTCAATGCGTTCCACCAGAGAAGCGCTGTCCGGCGCGCTGTACACGAGATCGATGCAGGCCTGATCGAGCGCCACCGGGTCCGTGGAGGCCAGAATGCCGATATCGTGCATGTCCGGCGCCGCCGCATTGCCGTCGCAGTCGCAGTCCACAGAGAGATTGTTCATGACGCTCACATAGGCGATGCGCTCGCCGCCGCCAAGATAATCCGACACTGATTTGGCCGCATCCGCCATGGATTCGAGGAAGTCATCCTGATCCCCGGCGAGGCCGCTCCGGCGCGTTCCCGCGCTGTGGATCCAGCTCTTGCCCTCGCTGGAGCCAAAGCCGATGGAAATATTCTTGATGGCTCCGCCGAAGCCCGCCATGGCATGCCCCTTGAAATGGGACAGCACCAGATAGGAGTCGTAATTGGCAAAATGGGAGCCCACGTAATTTTCCTTCAGGTGAAAGCCGTTCGCCACGGGGAGCGCCATGGAGCCCTCCTCATCCTGAATGTCCACGTCTGCAATGGCGGTGAAGCCGTGGTCCTCCGCCACCTGCCGGTGCATGGCCGTGGAGGCCCGCGCGCCGCCGTAGGCGGTATTGCATTCCACAATGGTCCCGTTCACCTCATGGACGAGATCCCCGATGAGCGCCGGGTCGAGGTAGTGACTCGCCGGCGGTTCTCCCGTGGAGAGCTTCACGCCCACCTTTCCCGTGGGGGTCCAGCCCATGGCCTGATAGACCGCCATGAGGCCCTCCGGGGAAATATCCCGGGTCATGTAGACCACGGGTGCGCCTTCCTCCTGTACGGCGTGGCCGGCTGCGGCCGGAGCCGTCTTTTCCGGCAGGGCCTCCTGCCGGGCGGAAACGCCGCACCCTGCGGCACAGAGCGCCAGCAGAGCCGCCGCTGCGGTGAGCCATTTCGTCGATGTTTTCATGAGCTGCCTCCTTGTCTCCGGCCTGCCCTGCCGGTCCGTCATACGCGGTCCGTCTCTCCGCGGCGGTTCACCACGTGGACGATCACCGCTTCACTGTGTCCCTCCGTGCGGATCGGGTAGCCCCATCCCACCAGACCGGAGCTGACAATGACATCCATGCCGCCGCGCACCTCATGGCCGTAGAGGATCGTCCCGCGGTCGAGCGCCTCCACCAGAAGCCCCATGGGCCAGATCTGTCCGGAATGGGTGTGGCCGGACAGCATGAGATCGTACCCCGCAGCGGCATTGGCCTCAAATTCCCGGGGCTGATGATCCAGCAGGATGTGGTACGCCTGCGGATCGAGCCCCTCCATGAGCGACGCCGCATCAGCCCGCGGCACGCCCGTGCGCACCGGGTCCGACCGGTCCTGCCGGCCGGTGAGCGTCAGCCCCGAGGGCAGCACTGCAGACCGGTCCTCCAGAATGGAAATGCCCGCCCCCTCGATGGCCTCCGCCAGCTCGCCCGGCGTGAAGGCCGGCTCCGACGTGTAGAGCGCCTTGTCGTGGTTGCCGTACACATAGTACGTGCCGTCTCCCGCAGGGATCTGCGACAGGAGCGCGAAGGCCTCGCGCATGTCCTGCCGGCCCGTGCGTTCATCCACGATATCGCCGCCGAGGAGCACCAGATCCGGGCGGGCCTCCGCCACGGTGCGCACATCCGCTGCCAGATCCTCTGCGGTGAGCGCGTTGCCGTAATGCAGGTCCGTGATGAGCGCAATGGTGTAGCCTCCCGGCGGAAGCGGCTTCTCCGTGGTCACCGTATATTCCGTCAGCACCGGCCGGCGGATATTCACGGCGCCGTAGCCGCCGAGGAGGAGCACCCCCGCCAGCGGGATGACGCCCGACAGGTAGAGTGTGCGCCACCACCGGGCCCGTACCCGGCCCAGACGCACGGACAGGCCGTACAGCAGCTCCATCAGAAGGCCGAGGACCACCACATGGAGCACCAGCAGCACCGGTGTGCCGAAGATCTGCATGGACGGCACGAGCGCCGCCGTCGCCGTGATGAGCGCCGCCGACTCCTGCGCCCGGCGGCTCCGCTTCGCCAGCACGACGCCCCAGAACCGGCGCACCAGCACATAGAAATAGGCGGACACCGGCACGAGGAGCGCGGAAATGGCCAGGATCAGCCGCGGCGGGCTGGATGAATCAAAATACTGCTGGACATCCGTCCAGTGGACCCCGGCGAGAAGCAGGGCCATCAGTGCGCGCCCGGCCAGCGCAAAGCCCGGCAGCGGCACAGCATAGGTGCGGACATTCGTTTTCATGATTTCCTCCGGAGAAACGAAAACTTTCCTTTATCCGTATTATATCGTCTGTCCGGCCCTCGTAAAAATACCTGTCTTACATGGCCTGCCATACGCACTGCGCATGCGGCGCCCGCCCGTTTTTCCGTCCTCTCCGTGCTATAATGAAACCAGAACGTACAAGGAAAAGGAGGAATTCCCATGAAAAAATCCTTAGGAGTCAAAGCATATCTCTATCCCATGCCGGCCCTCGTGATCGGCACGTACAATGACGACGGCACGCCGAACGCCATGACCATGGCCTGGGGCGGACTATGCGACTTCGACAAGGTGGCCCTCAATCTGGAGGAGAGCCATCTCACATCGGACAATGTGGCCAAGCGCATGGCCTTCACGCTGGCCGTGCCGGACTGCGCCCATGCCGCCGAGGCGGACTATGTGGGCACCGTTTCCGGGCATGACGTGCCGGACAAGGTGGCCCGGTGCGGCCTCCACGCCGTGAAGAGCGAAAATGTGGATGCCCCGGTCTTTGAGGAGTTCCCGGTGACCCTCGAATGCAAGGTGCTGGAGCTGCAACACGGCATCGCCGGCTTCCGCGTCATCGGTCAGATCGTGAATACCCTGGCGGATGAATCGGTCATCGGCGGAGACGGCGAGATCGACTCGGACAAGACGGACGGCCTCATCTTCGAGACCTTCCAGCGCACCTACCGCCGCACCGGCGAAAAGCTGGGCGGAGCCTGGGACATCGGCAGAAAATTTGAAAAATAAACCGCCTGCGGAAGAGGCGCCCCTCGGGGCGTCTTTTTTTCGTATGACAGACTATGCGGCAACAACGACAAAAGGGAGGCTCCGAAGAGTCTCCCTTTTTCGCGGCTTCCGCCGGAGCGGGTCACTGCATTTTCTCCGCCGGCAGGATCACATGGAGCGCCTCCAGCAGCGCGATGTTCACCGCGGATTCGGTGCCCGGATGCTTCCGCAGATAGTACTGCTCCGCCTCCGGAGCCGGCCGGAAATGACCGAGCCGCTGTAGTTCCGTCTGCCAGTCCGGATACGCCGGCCTGTCCCGGTCGAAATCCTCCGGCGTGCCCGGCGCCCGCAGGCGGCCCCGGCTGCGGAAGAATGCCATGCAGCAGCCCAGCTGCATCAGATCCTCCCCGTCCGTATAGTACACGCCGGTGCGGTACCGGGGATCGGCCGCCCGCACGCCGGGATTCACGATGGCGAAAAAGACATGCAGCAGCATGGTGATGTCGATCTTCTTCGGGTCGTACACCACACGCACGCAGGCCGCTTCGTCCGCGGCCCCGTCCGCCTCGCCGGCGCCCGCTGCCCAGCCGGCCGTGGTATCCGCCACGCCGCGGAGCCGGGAAAACACCTCCTGTATGCCATAGTACGATCCGCCTGCCAGATACAGCTCTTTCATGGGTCCTCCTTTTTTCTGCCGCCGAAGCCGTTCCCTCAGCTCCGGCTGTTTTCCTCCAGATGACGGGCCGACGCCCGGTCCATGTCGAAGGCGCGGATAAGCTCCGTCACGGCCTGACTGGGCGAAGCCGCCCCCGCCAGCACCGCGGCCCGGATGGTGGGAAGCTGTTCCCGAATCAGCGGGTCCTCGAAGAACAGATTGTGCAGATGCTCGTCGATCATGCTGTTCATCCAGTCGCGCACCTGCCGCTGCCGCCGGTTCTGGAACACGCCGGACTTCTTCGTCACCTCTTCGAATTTGCGCATCACCGCCCACAGCTCGAGCAGCCCCGTTTTCTGCAGGGCAGAGCACTTGTAGGCGTGGGTCCTCCAGCCCTCTGTGGCCGGGCGGATGAATTCCGCCATCCGCTCGTATTCGCCCTGCGTCACCGTCGCTCTGGCCAGATTGTCTCCGTCCGCCTTGTTGACGACGATGGCGTCCGCCAGCTCCATGATGCCCCGCTTGATGCCCTGCAGCTCGTCGCCGGCCCCGGTGAGCACCACCAGCAGGAAGAAATCCACCATGGACCGGACGGTGGTCTCCGACTGGCCCACGCCGACGGTCTCCACGAGGATGACGTCGCAGCCCGCGGCCTCACAGAGAAGCATGGTCTCGCGGCTCTTCCGCGTCACGCCGCCCAGCGTCCCCTTCGACGGAGACGGGCGGATGAAGCAGTTCGGCTCGCGGGACAGCTTCTGCATCCGCGTCTTGTCCCCCAGCACGGAGCCCCCGGTGATGGAGCTGGTGGGGTCCACTGCCAGCACGGCCACGTGATACCCCTGCCGGCAGAGCATCTGCCCGAAGGCCTCGATGAATGTGCTCTTCCCCGCGCCCGGCACGCCGGTGATGCCGATGCGCAGCGCGCGGCCCGTCCGCGGCAGGAGCCCCTGCAGCATCTGCTGCGCCCGGGCGAAATCCCGCGGGGCATTGCTCTCGATGAGCGTGATCGCCCGGGAAAGGATCATCCGGTCGCCCCGGGAAACGCCGTCGATGTAGTCCTGCACGGAAAGCTTCCGGCGGAGCGGCGCACGCTTCAGCGGCGCCTCGGGATATTCCTTGTCGCCGGTCACGCTGTTGGTGGCCGTGTCGATGCCGCGCATGACCGTACACGCAAATTCCGGAGATTTTTCCTCCGGCACCCAGCTTGGCCGGAGATCGTCATGGTTGTCGTTCATCGTATGTTCCTGTCCTTCCCGGCTCTTTTCCGCCCCGCCGGCGAGGTGCCGCAGCAGCCGGAGGCACCCGCGGCGGAGCCCCTCTGCGGTGCCGGCCGCGGCGCAGGCGCCGGACGCCTCATGCCACGGGGCATTCCTATCCGCCCCCGCGCCGAAGACGAAGAGGCGGATATCCCGGCGGCACGCCTTTCCCAATGCCTTTTCCAGTGCGGAAACGTACGCCTGTCCCCGCTTCTCCCGCAGAAAAAGGCCGATCACATGGACGTCATTGTCCGCCGCATTCCGTACGGCGCTCTCCGCGCTTTCCTCCTCCGGCCCCACGTCCACATCCCAGCCGCCCTCGGAAAAAACCGAGGCGGCCATCGTCCGGGCATGCGTCCCGTCGTCCGGCGCGGAACCGGCCAGATACAGGCGGGGCCGGCGTCCTTCCCGTTGTTCAAATGCAGCGGCCAGCGCTCTGGCCTCCTGCAAAAATCCATCCGAATGTTCTGTCATGGAAAACACCTCCTCCATGCGGCCAGGGATGTTCCTCCGCGGCCCGCGAGACGTCCTCAGCCTTCTTCCTGCTTCTGCTCCTCCTTCGCACGCTCCACGAGCATTTCCAGCAGCCGGCAGCAACACTGGGGAATGTTCGTGCCCGGTCCGAAGATCGCCACAGCGCCGTGGTCATACAGGTACTGATAATCCTGCGGAGGGATCACCCCGCCGATGGCGACGAGGATATCCTCACGGCCCAGCTTTTTCAGATTGTCCACCAGCGCGGGGAGCAGCGTCTTGTGGCCGGCGGCCAGCGAGGAGAAGCCCACCATGTGCACGTCGTTGTCCACCGCATCCTGCGCCGCTTCCTCCGGCGTCTGGAAGAGCGGGCCCACGTCCACGTCCCAGCCCATGTCGGCGAACGAGGTGGCCAGCACCTTCTGCCCCCTGTCGTGTCCGTCCTGCCCCATCTTGGCGAGGAAAATACGGGGACGGCGCCCTTCCAGCCGTTCAAATTCATCGGTGAGCTTTTTCGCCCGGTCCAGCTCGGTGCGGTCGTCAAATTCGGCGGAGTAAACGCCGGATACCGTGTGGATCACCGCGTTGTAGCGGCCGGACACCTTTTCCACCGCATCGGAAATTTCACCCAGCGTCGCCCGGTCGTGGGCCGCCTGTACGGACAGCTCGAGCAGGTTGCCGTATTCGCGGGACTCCGCCGCCTTGGTGATGGCTTCCAGATCGCGGCGCACCGCGTCCGGATCGCGCTCGGCCCGGCATTTCTCCAGCCGTCTGATCTGGGCGTTGCGCACGGCCGTATTGTCGATGGACAGGACGTTCAGCGGGTCCTCCTTTGCGAGGCGGTACTTGTTCAGGCCGACGATCGTTTCCCGGCCGGAGTCGATATCCGCCTGACGGCGGGCCGCGCATTCCTCGATGCGCATTTTCGGGAGCCCCGTCGCGATGGCCTTGGCCATGCCGCCCAGCGATTCCACTTCCTGGATATGCGCCCAGGCCCGCTTGATGATCTCGTTGGTGAGGTACTCCACATAGTAGGAGCCTCCCCACGGGTCGATGATCTTGCAGACCTTCGTTTCATCCTGGATGTAGAGCTGGGTATTGCGGGCCAGCCGGGCCGAGAAGTCCGTCGGGAGCGCGATGGCTTCATCCAGCGCATTGGTGTGGAGCGACTGGGTGTGGCCCAGCGCCGCGGACATGGCTTCCATACAGGTGCGGGCGATATTGTTGAACGGGTCCTGCTCCGTGAGCGACCAGCCGGAGGTCTGGCTGTGCGTGCGAAGCGCCATGGACTTCGGATTTTTAGCGCCGAACTGTTTGAGGATCTTCGCCCAGAGCACGCGGGCCGCCCGCATCTTCGCCACTTCCATGAAATAATTCTTTCCCTGATCCCAGAAGAAGGACAGGCGCTTCGCAAAGGCGTCCACCGGCAGGCCGGCCTTTTCGCCGCAGCGGATGTATTCCATGCCGTCTGCCAGCGTGTAGCCCAGCTCGAGATCGCAGGTGGCACCGCATTCCTGGATGTGGTAGCCGGAAATGGAAATGCTGTTGAACTTCGGCATGTACTTCGTGGTGTATTCGAAAATATCCCCGATGATGCGCATGGACATTTCCGGCGGGTAGATGTAGGTATTGCGCACCATGAATTCCTTCAGGATATCATTCTGGATCGTGCCGGCCATGATGGCCTTGTCCACGCCCTGCTCCTCTCCGGCACAGACGAAGAACGCCATGATGGGAAGCACCGCGCCGTTCATCGTCATGGAGACAGACATCTGGTCCAGGGGGATGCCCGCGAAAAGGATGTTCATATCCAGCATGGAGCACACCGATACGCCGGCCTTGCCCACGTCCCCGATGACGCGGGGATTGTCCGCATCATAGCCGCGGTGGGTGGGGAGATCGAAGGCGATGGACAGCCCCTTCTGCCCCGCTGCCAGATTTCTCCGGTAAAAGGCATTGGATTCCTCCGCCGTGGAAAAGCCAGCATACTGCCGGACCGTCCACGGGCGGAACACATACATCGTGGAATAGGGGCCGCGGAGGAACGGCGGGATGCCGCTCATGAAATCCAGATGATGGCACTGCTCATAGACGTCCTGCGTGTAGAGCGGCGCCACGGGGATGCGCTCCAGCGTGTTTTCATAGAGCGCGTCATAAGGCTGACCCGTCCCGGCCTCCAGCTTTTCCTTCCATGCCTCATAGGAGCGGCCGGGCTGTTTCTTCAGAGAGAGTCGGGTGAAATCAGGATTTGCGTTTGCCATCATTCGATCATTCCTTTCTTTTTCTGCAGCATGCGGAGGATTTCATAGCAGTTGGCCCTGACGCTGATAAATTCATCGACGCCGGCTGCGCGGTAGATCTCCTCCAGTTCCTTCGGCGCCGCTCCTGCGAGGAACAGCACCGCCCCCTCCGGCAGCGCCGCCTTCAGCTTCGGTGCCAGCTCCGGCACGATATCGGGATAGGTCGCATCGGTGGAGCAGATGACCGCCGCATCGTAGGGGAATTCTGCCGCGGCCTTCGCGCACTTGTCGATGCCGCTCATCGTCTCATCGTCCTGGAAGCCCTCATTCAGATGGACGTTGAACTCACCCACCTGAAGGAAGCTCGTAGAGAAATCCGCCCGCGCCTTGTGCTGCGGGATACGGCCCATGTTGGCCAGGAAGACCTCCACATTCTGTCCGGTCTTTTCCTTATAGGCCTCGGTGTCGAACCGGAGCGCCTCATACCGCTCGGTCCAGCGGTGGGGCGCGATGGCCTCCACGGAGAGGCTGTCTTCGCCGGTCCCCGTGATCTCGCTCACCTCGCCGAGGGTCGCCCCGGCGGAGAAGGCGCGGACCGCGCTGTCCACCAGCCCGTCCTCCTTCGCCTGCCGGAGCTCGTGCAGCGCGCTCACCCGTTCCGTCATGTCCTGATCCTTCCGGTAGGCCTGCATGCTCTCCGCCAGCTGCTTCCGGAGCGCTTCCGTGTCCTCCGGACGCGGCCGGATCAGCTCTTCCGCCATATTCGGGTACATATTGTTGCCTACGGCGGAATCCCTGCGGAGATCCAGATTGCGGAACCGTTCCGCCAGCACCCGGGCGATCTCCTTCTGCGGATAGCCTTCCATGAGGGCCTTCGTCATGCCGCCCCTGCCCTCGATGCACTGGAATTCCTGCCAGATTTTTTCCGCCATTTCCTTCGTGAGTGCCTCGATCGCCCAGGAGCCGCCGGCCGGATCGATCGGACGAAGCATGCCGAATTCCTCCTGCAGCATGATCTGCAGATTTCTCGCGATGCGGCGGGAAAATTCATCGCCCTTGCGGACCGTGTCGTCGTAGGGCGAATTTTCGTAGGTGTCCACGCCGCCCACTACGGCGGAAAAGGCCTCCGTCGTATTGCGGAGCATATTCACACCGGCATCGAAGATGGTCTTCGTGAAGAACGCCGGGCGGGCATGGATCTTCATGGCCCGGTCCTCCTCGTCCGCGCCGAAGGCTTCCATGATCTGTGCCCAGACGACGCGCGCCGCCCGGAGCCGCGCGATCTCGATATAGAAATTGGCTCCGATATTGAAGCCGAAATACAGAGACCGGGCGATGTCGTGGATGGACAGGCCCCGCTTCTGCATTTCCCGGATGTATTCCACGGCCATGCCGAAGGTGTACGCCGTTTCCTGCACCGCCTGTGCGCCGCCGAGAGAGAAGACATCGCTGCTCACCATGACCGTGCGGAGCTCCGGTGCATGCTTCCGCGTCCAGCGGATGCACGCCGCCATTTCCTCGTAGCTCTTTTCCAGCGGCATCCGGTTCCGGCCGTGCGCCGCCAGCTCCGCCAGCGGATTGGCGCCGATGACGCCCTCCAGGGCGCGGATATCCCCGCCCTGCGCACGGACCGCCGCCGCGGTGAGCGCCAGCAGCGCCAGCGGGGAAACGCCGGCATACATCATGAAGGGAATGTGCGCCAGATCCAGACCGGACAGCAGAGTGTGCATATCCTCCAGCGTGGTGAGGCTGACCCCCGTGTCGCCGGGCTTCTCCGCATCCGTCACGTCCACGCCGTCCAGTGTCGCGCTGTCCACGCGCACATGATAGACCGTGGAGCCCCGGTCGATCTCGTGCTTCAGCAGCTCATTGCTGTCCGCCGGCAGCGTTTCATCGCAGACCTGTGCAATGCCCCAGGGATGCTTCTCATAGCCGCAGGCCGTCTGGCCGCGAAGGAAATTCCCCATCCCCGGATACTCATCGCGGGGCAGGATCTTTTCCTGCGCATCCGGGCCGGTCTTCCAGGTGTAGATCGGAGAAAAGGTGATCCCCTCATAGGTCCGGGTATACATGACCTTGTCGAAGGGACGGCCTTTCAGCAGCGCGCAGCACGCATCCACCCATTCGTCGTACGACGGCGGGGTAAATTCATCGAATGAGACGGGCGGGAAATCCGTTTTCCCTTCCGACTTCTTCAGGATCTCCTCCAGCTCCTGATCCGTCAGCTGCCTGATTTCCTGTCCGCCCGCTGTCTTTGCTGTTTCATCCATGAAATATGTCCTCCTTTTCGGAAAATGACTGCCGGGCTTTCTGCTGCCGGTCCGGCCGGGCAGAGAGCGCCGATTTCCTGTAATCCGCAGCAAATGGTCCCGATGCTCCTTTCTTTGTATTTGTCTTCCGAAACAAAAAACCGGCTGTACAGGGACAGCCGGAAATGGTGCGGAAAACCAGATCCCCTCCCTATCTCTCGTAGGTCAAACGGTGATTCCCGGACAGATAGTTCTCCTGGCTCGAGTTCCCTGCAGCTGTCAGCCTTCCCGGTTTCCCAGTGACATCTTTGACAGCCGCTCCCTCATACAGTGGCGGGACCGCTCCGGCTTCTCACCGGATTCTCTTTTATGCTTTCGCATCTGTCTGTGGTATGAAATTTGCTGCGGTTTCTATCCCCAGTATATCAATCCCTTCCTGTAAAATCAAATCTTTTTCTAATTTTATGTATTACTACTTCTAAGTTTATACTAAGTTTTCTAATTTATAGCAAATAAAAAAGAGGCAATCAAAATTGCCTCACACCGGCGGATGCCGAAAGCCGGAAACACGTTTCCTCAGCAAAAGGTTTGGGAGAACATACTGTCTGCGGGGCAGAACGCCTGCCGGGCAGAGATCGGGGAAAAGGCATTCCGGCAGTTTTTCCCTGCGGCTGCCGTCATGCCGGAGGAAGGATGGACCAGGCGCGGAGCCCGGATGCAAGAGACGGCGCATTCCCCAAAGGCCCGTCTCCTCTATTGCAAAGCGCCGGAAAAGCGCCCGTGCAATCTGCAAAAAATCCGCTCTTTTCGGGATAGGAAGAAAAGAGCGGATACCATGGCCGTCCGGCGTACGTATCACCTTCCCATCCCTCGCAGGTCAAACAGTGATTTCCGAACAGGCAGTTCTCCTGACTCGGCGTCCTCGCAGCCTCCTGCCTTCCCGGTTTCCCAGTGACATCTTCCGGAGCTGCTCAGCCATACAGTGGCGGGACCGTGCCGGCCTTTCACCGGCTTCCCTATTAAGCCCTTGCGGGCACCTGTTCTCTATGTCCTTGTTGCAGTCAGTATAGCATGGCCGGTTCCGTCCGTCAATATTTTATTAGAAAATTATTTGATTTTTCTTAGTACACTCCCCACAAAAAAAGACGCCCCGAAGGGCGCCTCTCTGGGCATCAGTCGTCGTCAATGCAGATGAGCTCGTACTTGTCGCTGCCCATCTTCAGTGCGCGCATGGCCGTGAGCTGATGGAGGCCGTGGCGGCTCTCCATGCGTTCCACCAGATCATGGTTGCTTTCCTGATTGTAGACCATGTCCACGCAGGCCTGATCGATGGCGAGGATATCCGTGGACGCGGCGATGCCGATATCCGGAATGGTCGGTTCCGCAGCGGCGGTGCCCGCGCAGTCGCAGTCTACGGACATGCGGCGCATCACGTTGAGGAATACGATGTGCTTGCCGAAATAGTCGATGGTCGCCTTGGCCGATTCCGCCATGTTTTCCATGAGGGTCTCCTTGCCCGGCCAGTCGTTCCAGTCCTCCGGCTGGTTGTACAGATCCACGCCGTGCACCTGCGCCTTGCCCTCGCGGCCGTCAGCGCAGCCGATGGCGATATTTTTCATGGAGCCTCCGAAGCCGCCCATGGCGTGGCCCTTGAAATGGGTGAGCACGATCATGGAATCATAGTTCACGATATGGCCGCCCATGGAGACTTCCTTGAAGTGTTTGCCGCCCCGTACGGGAAGCTTTACCGTGCCTTCCTCGTCCATGATGTCCACCGGGCAGAAGTTCCAGCCGTTCACCTCGATGGTCTTGCGGTGCAGCTCCGTGGTGTAGCGGTCGCCCTTGTAGAGCGTGTTCGTTTCCACGATATTGCTGTCCGGCACCTGTGCCTGGAACGCCTTCACCATGTCGCGGGGCAGGATGTTCGGGCCGTGCTGTTCGCCCGTATGCAGCTTGATGGCCACCTTGCCGTAAATGCTCTCATTGATGAGCCGGTACAGACGGATCAGATGCTCTGCATCGATATGCTTCGTGAAATAGACTCTGGCATGAGATCCTTCCCTGTCATCAGCGCCTACACGGCGGCAGCCCACTACGGGAGCCTGCGGAAATTTTTCCATAGTATATCCTCCTTTTCGGAAAATCGAAATTCCGTTTTCTTTATTATATGACCTAAAGCGCACTGGAAATCAAGAGGGGCCGGAAAAATTACCCGTTCCGCTCCTCCTGATACAGCAGATAATCCACCCGGGCCAGGGCCGTTTCCCTTTCCCGGATCTCCTGCACGAGCGCCCAGCGCCGCGCCGCCAGCAGAGCCCGCCGCACGCTCCGGCTCTGCCCGCCGAAATAGGCGCGGATCTCCTCCGCGGAAAAGCCGGCCTGCTTCATGGCCGCTGCCAGCCCGATCCGTTCCTCGTAATCCTCCCGGCTTTCGCCGGCGCACGCTGCCGTTTCCAGCTCCCGCAGCGCCTCGTCGCACAGTCCGCAGAGCTTCATCAGCTCCTGTCTCCGGCTTTCTGTCCCCATAGTTCACCTCAAAAAAATACAGACAGTTTTCACTGCCTGTCAGTATAGAGGATGCCGGCGCTTTCGGCCAATGCCTGTATTTTATTCCTTCTCATACGCCTGATGCATACGCTTCACATAGGCCAGATATTCCCGGGCCGAGCCGAAGACGGGATTCAGCTTTTTCCAGGCCAGCACGGTCGTGGTGGTGAGTTCCGGCGTAAAGGGGACGAAGCGGAACCGCCCCGGATCGAAATACGCCATGGGCGCTTCCACCGCGACGAGACCGTCCAGCCCGCCCTCGATGAGGGGCAGCAGATTGTCCGCCAGATTGCCCGTCACCGCCGGCTGCGGGAGCTCGGCCCCGTACCAGTTGCGCACCTCTCCCTGCACGGAGGCGCGGCTGCTGATCATGAAGTGCATCCGGGACAGATCCTCCCGCGTGACGGACTCTTTCGCCGCCCACGGCGAATCCGCGGCGGTGATGAGCCCCCACCGGTCCTTCGTGCGGAGCCGGATATAGTCATAGCTCCCGATGTCGATGGGCTCCTGCAGAATGACGAAATCCAGCATTCCGTGATCCAGCTGCTCCTTCAGAATGTCTGCCGAGGCCGTATGGATCTCGAAGCGGACACCGGGATATTTTTCCATGAAGGGCTTCAGCTGCGCCATGACGCTGTTGCTGCCGGAATACACGCCGCTGCCGATGCGGATGATGCCGGACATGTCCTTCCGGGACTGGAAATCCATGCGGATCGCATCCATCAGGAAGGACACCTCCTCCGCCTTGTGGCGGAGCATCATCCCCGCCTCCGTGAGCGTGGTCCGTTTGCCCCGGATGAAAAGCGGCGCGCCGAGCTCCTCCTCCAGCTGTGCGATCTGCCGGGACAATGTGGGCTGCGTCAGATGCAGCCGTTCCGCCGCGCGGGAAATGCTCTCTTCCTGCGCCACCGTCAGAAAATACTGAAGCACCCGAAATTCCATACCGTTCGCCCTCCCTTTTTCTGTCTATAAAATTCATCTTACCATGTTAGAGTCCGCTCAAGTCAACGGACCGGCACAAAAAAGACGGCACGGCCGTCTCAGTGTCCGCCCCGCAGCACGAGGCGCTTCGTGATGTAATTCCAGACCGTCACCACCGCGGCGGCGCCGATCTTTGCCAGCATATACCACAGGCCCGCCACCTCCACGAAGAGGTACATGCACACCTGATTGATGGCCAGCCCTGCCAGCGATGTGGCCACAAAAAGCACGGTCTGCCGCAGGCTCTTCCGCTCCGCATGAAAGACCACGGTCACACAGAGGATATAATTCACCACCAGCGACACCGTAAAGGACACCGCCGAGGAGGTGAGATAATTGAATCCCCCGTACTCCGTGAGCCCGAACAGCAGGCCGTAATCGAGCAGGAAGCATCCGCCGCCCACCAGCAGAAACCGGATGATCTCCCACAGCCTTTCCTTTGTCATTGTCTGCCCCCCTCTGCACCGCCTGCGCGTTTCTCTCCAGTATACCCGGCGATCCTGTCCCGGCGTCAAAGAAAGAATAAAGATTTCCTGAACAGTGCGCCCGGCCGTGCATGAAAAAACCGGATGTGTGTACATCCGGTGAATATCCTGTGGTGGAGATAAGCGGGATCGAACCGCTGACCTTCTGAATGCCATTCAGACGCTCTCCCAGCTGAGCTATACCCCCACAGTCGATGTATAAAGAATAGCAGAGAACGGCCCGCTTGTCAAATCCATCCGAAATGGCGGCACGCCTTCCAGATGCCGTCCTCGTCCGCCCGGGCCGTGACGTACTTCGCCCGTTCCTTCAGCGCCGGCTTGGCATTGCCCATAGCGATGCTCATCCACTGCGGCTGGAACATGGAGCGGTCGTTCATGCCGTCGCCGAAAACCACGATCTGGTCGTCAGAGAGGCCGTATTTCTCCATGATGTACTGAATGCCCTTCTCTTTGTGAGTCGGCTCGATGAGCATGGTGTCATTGCTGAGCCACACGTGGGGCAGGCCGCAGAACTCGACCGCCTTTTCCGTGCCGGGCGGGCAGGCGAAAAAGATCTTGTGGATCACCGGCAGCTTCCGGTAGTCCAGCGACGGGTCCACGGCGGTCTCGTAATACCGGTCCTTCACGGCCCGGATATAGCGGTCATCCCAGGTGATGCGGAGACGGCGGTTTTCCGGCGCAATGGCCCAGGGATGGAGCTCCCGGTCGAGCCGGTCCAGAAAGAGCGCGCAGGTCTCCTTCGGCATTCCGTTGTGGTATTCGATATGCCCGTCCAGGGTGACGCATTCCCCGCCGTCGGACACCGCCGAGGACAGTCCGAGGGACTGCGCCACCGCGAAGGCATCCGCCTGGATGCGCCCGGTGGACAGCGCCACGAAATGCCCCTTCTGCCGCAGCTGCCGGAGCGCCTCCTGCGTGCTTTCCGGGACTTCGGTGGTCAGCGGCTGGGTGAGCGTGCCGTCTATGTCAAAAAAGAAATACATGATCGGTGAGCCTCCTGTATCAATGCATTGATGTCCTTATTATATTAACGAAAAAGCAGGCTCCTCTGCAAGAGCACCGCCGCGGATTTTCCTCCGCCCTTCCGTATTGCCCCGGCCGTTCTCCCCGTCCTATAATGGAAATGCAGGTTTCCGGGAGCGGCTGCCGCTCTCATTGTCAGAAAGGAGTTTTCTCCATGAAACGAATTCTTCTTGCTCTCGCCCTTGCGGCGGGATGCCTTTCTTTCGCCGGCCCGGCGCCCGTACAGGCGGCGGAAGCTCCGGTCCCGACAGACAGCCGGACGCTTCCCGTTTCGCTGTCCCGCCCGCAGATCAAGCTCGTCTCCAATGTGGTCTATGAACAGGTCCCGGCCCGCGGCTATGAAAATGTCCCCATGAAAATGGATCTTCTCATCCCGCAGACGGACAAGCCCATGCCGGCCGTTCTTTTCATCACCGGCGGCGGCTTCATCAACGCCAATAAGGACAACTACATCCAGGAGCGGATGCGCCTCGCCGAAGAAGGCTACGTGACGGCCACCGCCGAATACCGCGTGGCTCCGGCGGCATCCTTCCCCGCTCCGCTGGAGGACATCAAGGCGGCCGTGCGCTACCTCCGCGCCCATGCGGACCAGTTCCATATCGATCCTGACCGCATCGGCGTCCTCGGCGGCTCCGCCGGCGGCTATCTCGCCGCCATGGCCGGCACCACCAGCGGCACCGGCCTCTTCGACAGCGGCGATAATCTGGACCAGTCCAGCGACGTGCAGGCCGTGGTCGATCTGTACGGCGTATCGGACCTCACCTCCATCGGCGCGGACTACTCCGAGGAGGTCCAGGCACTGCACCGCACCTCCGGCGCCACGGAAGCGCTCTGGCTGAAGGGCAGTCCCGTATTCAACGGCCGGGCCGGCGGCGTGCAGGACTATCCGGAAGAAGCGGAAAAGGCCAATCCCATCCACTACATTTCCGATAAGACGCCGCCCTTCCTCCTCATGCACGGCAGCGCCGACACGGTCGTCTCGCCCAGCCAGACCGAGATCCTCCATCAGGCGCTTCTCGCCAGAGGCATCGACTCCGCCCGGTATGTGGTCCCCGGTGCGGCCCATGGCGGCGTATACTGGGTACAGCCGGAGGTGCTCGACCTCGTGGTGTCCTTCTTCAACGCCCATCTGAAAAACAAATAAACCGCGCCAAAAAGGCATCCCCTTTCTTCCGGGGATGCCTTTTTCATGGTCGTTATACAGCCGCTCTCACAATGGCCATCATTTCCGCAATGGTCACCGGCGATGCCACGCTCGCGCTGTAGGCGTGGCCGTCCCGTTCCCAGGTGGCGAGGCTCACGCGGTTGCCGCTGCCCTTCATCCGCACATCCACATCGTCCACGCGGATGGTCTTGATGGTGGGATAGGTATTGTAGTCGCCGCTCACATTGGTGAGATCAACGCCCTTGCGGAGGCGCATCGTTTCCTCTCCGTCCTGCTGGTAGATCACCTCCAGCAGCTCATGAGGGATCGCCCGGTAGACCGAGGCGGCGCCGCTGACGCCTTCTGCGGGGAGCGTCATGGACACGCCCGCTGCCGCTTCCGCCTCAGCGAGGGTGCCGTAATCATGGAACGGATTGGCCGTGCCGGCCGTAGCCTGAGCCGCTGCCTCTGCGGATGCGGCCGGTACGGTCTGCTCCGGCTGTGCCGCCGGGGCCGTCTGAGCCGGTACCGTCTGGGCCGCTGCCTCACCGGAGGCCGGTGCCTTTTCCGTAGCGGCTCCCGTGGTCTGTCCCTTTTCCTCGATCGAGACCTTCACCGGTTCCGGCGCGGGAACGCCCTTCACCGACGTCTCGCCCGAGGCGGTGAGCATCTGTCCCTCCGCCAGCAGCGACGCAAAAAGCTCTGCGGGCACATAGGTGGTGCCATTCTTCAGATACGGCGCCGAAGCCAGCTTCAGCGGTTCCTTCACGACGGTGCCGTCCCGGGCCGTGCGCGTCATGGGATATTCCGCACTGCCCAGCACCACGGTCAGCTCCGTACCGTCCTTTTTCACCACGGTCTTCCCGTTGTCCCAGGTCACCGTATAGCCCAGCGCTTCCGCCGGCGCCCGCAGGGGAAGCATGAGATCCGCTTCCACGGAATGATCGTCCCGGCCGTCGATGTGCAGCGTATAGGCCGCATCCGAGGTGCCGCCCCATGCCGCCGCAGCGGCCAGCAGAAGTAATACATATTTTGTTTTCATGGCAACTATCCTTTCCGCCTTCCGGCTGTCATTTCACAATTCTTGTCCCTATTGTATCACACCGGAGAAACCGGCCTCCGGCGCAAAAAAAAAGAAACAGTCGGAGCTGTTTCAAAGGGGCGGATGCGCCGCCGGAGGAAAAACGGAAAGGGACAGCGGACGTTTCCCTGCCGCCCGCTGTCAGGGAGGAAAATGAGAAGGCCGAAGCCGGTATATAGTAACCCCGATGGGGGAAGCCTGCATGCAGGAAAGCGCAGCTGCGCTTCTCCTTTTGACGCATGGAGAATGGTGTTCCCTGGCACCATCCTCCGAGGGTGCCGTGCGGAAAATCCTCATTATCCGCACAGTCAGGCAGAGTAAACAGTTTCAAAAAAACAGCTGCACCGCGCGGGTGCAGCCGTCATTTCCTATATCCAGCCACCATCCCCATCGCTCGTAGGTCTATCGGTGATTCCGGCAGGCAGTTCTCCTGACTTCGCTTCCTCGCCGCTCCAGTCTTCCCGGTTTCCCAGTGACATCAGTTGGAGCCGCTCCGCATTACAGTGGCGGGACCGTGCCGGATTTCCACCGGCTTCCCTATTGAGCCCTCGCGGGCACCTGCTTTCTTCTGTGCAGTTGTCATGACCAATAAAAAAGCTCTTCTCCACGCGGAAAAGAGAATCATCTTGCTCCCCTTCCCATCGCTCGTGGGTCCAAATGGCGGATGCTAAACAGGCAGTTCTCCTGACTCTGCTTCCTCGCCGCTCCAGTCTTCCCGGTTTCCCAGTGACATCAGTTGGAGCCGCTCTGCATTACAGTGGCGGGACCGTGCCGGATTTCCACCGGCTTCCCTATTAAGCCCTTGCGGGCACCTGTTCCTTTTTTATTGATTTTCTTCATTGTAGCATGGGCCTCTGACGCTGTCAATTGATTTTTGGAAAAATATTAGAAATTTTGGTCACATCAAAAGACGGCGCCGAAGCGCCGCCTCTTTTCATAAAGCTCTCATTTGCTGCCGTCAGTCCCCCGCCGGCCGCAGGGAGCCGCCCTGCCGCACGCCGGCCACAGCCTGCCGGGCCGTGCAGACATGGATCACCTTTTCCAGCAGGCGTTTCCGCCCTTCCGGATCGTCCTCTCCGCCGATGACCGCAAGGGTCACATAGGCCCGGTGCGGCGGCAGTCCCATGTCCTGCTTCGGATGGCCGTACAGGCAGAGCACGGCCGTCATGGCGCCTGCCGCGGCCATCACCGTATCATTCCCGGCGGCCTCGGCGTCCAGACCCGCCGCGGTCAGTCCTTCCACCAGACTCTTCTGATCCCAGGACGACTCTTTGAGAAATACCTCTGCCTCGTTGTCGTCCTCCCCGGCTTCCGGCTCCTCCCGGCGCCGCACCGCCGACGGGACCGCATCGAAGAGCTGATCGCTCCCGCTCTGTACGTAGCGCAGGCGCACTGTGTAGTCCAGCCCGACGATCACCGCCGACAGCAGGCCTTCATCGCCCTCATGCTCTCTGGTAAGCCACGCGCCGCTGTCCATTTCCTCTTTCAGTTTCCGGAGCCAGCCGATTTTCAGCTTCGACAGGCCTGCCCGGTTCATGAGAAAGACCAGATCCACCGGATGGCCGCTCACGGGGCGGCGGAAAATGCAGTAGGGACCGTCGGGCTCTGCATCCTGTCCGCCGAAGAGCGCCAGCGCCTCCTGCAGTCCCTTTTCATCGGTGACGATGCAGGAAATGGACCGGAGCTTGCTGTCGGCGTCCTCGTCCAGTCCCTCCTGCAGCGCCTGATCGTTTTCCGGATGGATCCAGTGATACTCCATCGCCTCCAGCGGCGCGCCGCGGCGGATCTCCTGCTGCAATGTCTGAAATTCGTAATCGCCCGGCACGAGGAAGAGCCCCCGCTCCACAGCGGCCAGCGCCCCTTTCCGGTCGCCGAAATGACTCCGCAGCTTCGCCGCCTGCAAAAAGCCCCACGGATAGTCCGGCTCCTCTTTCACGCCTCGTTCCGCGTAAGCCAGCGCCTCCCGCAGCCGGCCGCAGTACATGAGCGCCACGGAATAGCGGTAATACCAGGCCCCGCAGCCCCGGGCATTTGCCTCGGAATCGGGCATCCACTGCGCCGCCCGGTAATACCATTCATATTCGCCCAGATTGTTGCATGCATAGGCATACCAGAGCGCCGTATCCCGGTCAGCCCGGGCCTCGGCGGCAGTGAACCGCCCCTCGGTGATGCCCTGTACCAGATAGGACTGCAGCTCCTGAAACATCAGCCCGTAATAGCCGGACCGGTCGTCGGTGAGCGACTCCAGCTTTTTGATTTCCTCTGCGGTCAGAACGGGCCGAATCGCCTCCGGCGCCGCCCTCATGACCGGACGATCCTTCAGCAGATAGGCCGTCTGGATACGGCGGCGGAAGGTATGAAAATAGCCCTGCCGGAAACCATTCCGGCGGAAAAAGCGCTCCGCCGCCGCATACACCGCCTCCGGCTCCCAGAGAATGCAGTCCAGATACCCTGCATAGAGTCCGTCAGCCCAGCCGATGAAGGAGACCGCTTCTTCGCCGGCCTCCTGCCGTATGGCCTCTGCCAGCGCTGTGCGCACCGCTTTCATGGAAGTGAAATCACCGGAGCCCTCCTTCATGCGCCACCCGAAGAAGCCCGCTGCTGCGCCGTTCCGATGGAAGCTGTCCACGGCGCTGTCCTCTCCGGCATAATAGCCGTCTACCAGTTCCGGACAGAGCGTAAAGCCCTCTGTCACATCGAGCCGCCAGTCTGTATCCTCATCCCGAAGCGCCTGCCGGCGGATGACAGTCCCTTCCTCCTGCAGAAAGGCCTCTGCCTCCTCCGACAGATCAGCGCCGGCTTCCCGGAGGCTCTCCGCCAGGTCAGACAATTTCACCGGCGGCGTATCCGTCCCGCCGCAGCCCGCTTCCACCGCGGCGATGAGGCGCATAGACGGCAGATCCCCCAGCACCTTCCGGAGCAGCCGCTCCAGCAGCGGACGGACCGTTTCCGCGGGGACGCCGTCCAGCGCATGACTCCAGAGACGGAACGCATAGCCGTCCCGCAGCGGCCGGTACCAGACCTCCACCTGTTCCGCCGTCAGCATCACCGGACCGGCCTGTACGCAGGCCTCCTTCCGGGGCGGCTGTCCTGCCCGCCAGTGCCAGCGGGAGGCCAGCGAAGCCGGCGCATGCCGCAGCACATAAACGATCTGCCACAGAAGCGCCCTGCTTCCCCGGGGCAGCAGGGTCAGCTGATACCGGTCGTCCTCTCTGTCCACCGTACAGGAAATACCCTGAATGGCACCGCTCAGGATCGTTTCGCAGAGCGCCGCCGCTTCTTCCTTATTTCCCGCAGCAAGCAGGGCCCGGAGCTCTGCCTCTTTCCCGCAGAATGTCTCCCAGACCGATGCGGTACGGCGGCGGAAGGACCGGTCAAAACGGGGCTGTACCAGCCGTCCGGTGCACTCCCTTATAAAGTATGCCGTATCCTCGTCTCCCGGCCGCAGCCGATCCGCTTTCCGGAAATAGGAAAAAGCCGCCCCTTCTTCGCCCAGATGATACAGCGCATAGCCCATCCGGAAATTCCAGCGGTAATCGTCCTTCAGTGCGTCTCTGAGCGGCGACAGGATGGAAAGGGCTTTCTCCAGACAGGAACGGCCGCCCGTCTCTGCCAGATTGTTGTACGCCCTGCCCAGTTCAGAGAGGATGCGCGGGGTACGCTCCGCCTCCGGAAGGGTTTCCACCGCTTCTATGATGCGCCGGTCCTCTTCCCGATCCGTCCAGAGCTGACACTGATTCAGCAGATTCATGGTCTTTTCCTCCACAGGAAATTAAACAACAGAATATTTTCATTATTATCCAGTATATCAAATCAGAGCGGGGAAAGCCTCAGGGACCGTCCCTCAGACTTTCCATGCTGCCGCACAGCCCGCCGAAAGCAACAAAAAAAGCAGTGCCGAAGCACTGCTTTTTTCTGTAAGAATCAGCCTACTACGAAGAGCTGATCGCCGCCCTGTACGGACTGGCCAACGGTAACGGCTACGGATTTGATCGTGCCAGCGCACGGAGCCATGATCGGGTTGCCCATCTTCATAGCTTCCAGTACCATTACTTCGTCGCCTTCCTTAACAGCGTCGCCGACTTTCTTGGAGATGCTGGTGATCTTGCCAGGCATCGGGGAATCAACAGAGGTTTCGCCAGCTGCTACCGGAGCTGCTGCTGCCGGAGCCGGAGCCGGAGCTGCTGCCGGAGCCGGAGCTGCTGCTGCTACTGCAGCACCTTCGTTAACTTCTACATTGTAAGCTACGCCATTGACTGTTACAGTAAATTTTCTCATTGTCTTTCCTCCTAAGATTTATATTTCTGATTAAGAAATCAGAAGTTCTGCTGCGCACCCGCGATGCGTGCCGCAGTAGTCCACCCAGTGTTCTTCTGAGCAAGGCGAATGGAAGCGACTTCGCCGCCTTCCATGCAGGCGATCGCTGCAGCAATAGCTGCAACAACTGCGCCATTGTCAGCTGCCGGTGCAGGAGCTGCAGCCGGAGCTGCTGCCGGAGCTGCCGCACGAGCAGGAGCAGCTGCAGCGGCAGAAGTAGATCCACCTTCGGCAGGAGCGACAGCGGAACGCAGGTTCATCAACATTACGAGGCAGATTACTGCAACGATGGCGGTAAAGCCGGTAATGTAAACTAAGATATCCATCTGTCCCCATCCTTTCTAAATAATGTTATATTCAAGCGGCCTGCAGATTACAGCGGAATATTGCCGTGTTTCTTGGCCGGATGAAGTTCTCTCTTGCTTGCGAGCATAGACAGAGCGTTGATGATGTACGGACGGGAATCCTTCGGATCGATAACCGCATCAACATAGCCGCGTTCAGCAGCTTTGTAAGGAGTAGCGAATTCATCAACATATTCTTCAGTGCGTTTTTCCTTTTCGGGATCTTTCTTGAAGATGATGTTGGCAGCACCCGCAGGTCCCATAACAGCGATTTCAGCGGTCGGCCATGCGAATACCTGGTCTGCACCCTGTTCACGGGAGCACATAGCGATGTAGGAACCGCCGTATGCTTTACGAACGATCAGGGTAACCTTCGGAACAGTAGCTTCGCAGTATGCGAACAGCATCTTAGCGCCGTGACGGATGACGCCTGCATATTCCTGCTGTTTGCCAGGCAGGAAGCCAGGAACGTCGACGATGTTCAGCAGCGGAATGTTGAAGCAGTCGCAGAAGCGAATGAAGCGAGCCGCTTTATCGGAAGCATTGTAGTCAAGGCAGCCTGCCATGAAGGAAGGCTGGTTTGCAATGATGCCGACAGTCTGGCCATCCATACGAGCGAAGCAGGTGATGATGTTCTTAGCCCAGTTCTTCGCTACATCATAGTATTCGCCGTTATCAACGACGGATTTGATGATCTTGTACATATCGTACGGAGCGTTCGGGTTGTTCGGCATGAGCGTGTTCAGAGCTTCATCCGTACGGGTCGGATCATCAGTGGTTTCTACAACCGGAGCGTCTTCCATGTTGTTGCTCGGCAGGAAGCTGAGGAGGTAACGGATCTGCTTAATGCAGTCTTCGTCGTTTTCAGCTGCGAACTGAGCGACACCAGAAACGGTGTTGTGAGTCATAGCGCCGCCGAGAGCTTCAGCAGTGATGACTTCGCCGGTGACAGATTTAACAACTGCCGGGCCGGTGAGGAACATCTGGCTGGTGCCTTTGACCATGTAGATGAAGTCGGTCAGAGCCGGGGAATAAACAGCGCCGCCTGCGGACGGTCCCATGATTGCGGAGATCTGCGGGATAACGCCGGAGGAAATGGTGTTGTTCCAGAAAATCTTGCCGTAACCGGACAGAGCGTCTACAGCTTCCTGAATACGAGCTCCGCCGGAATCGTTCAGGCCTACGCACGGAGCTCCGACTTTCAGAGCCAGTTCCTGTACGTGAACGATCTTGGCTGCATGCATTTCGCCGAGAGAGCCGCCTTCAACGGTGAAGTCCTGAGCAAATGCAAATACCAGTCTGCCGTCAACGGTGCCGTAGCCGGTGACTACGCCTTCGCCCGGGAGATCTTTCTTTTCCTGGCCGAAGTTGTGGCAGCGGGATTTAACGAAAGCGTCAACTTCTACGAAAGAACCTTTATCGAACAGGATATCGAGTCTTTCGCGAGCGGTGAGCTTGCCTTTTTCATGCTGTTTAGCAACACGTTTTTCCCCACCCATAGCCTCTACATGTGCGAGGTTTTTGTGAAGAAGTTCAATTCTATCTTCAACAGAATACATTCTTACACCTCCAAAAAATCTGGTTCCCCTTTCGGGGCAGCTCTGTTCGGATGAACAGAGCAGAAAGCCGTATGTTCCAATCGGTTTTGCTTTTCAGCGGAGATTAGAAGGACGGGCCTCCCTGACGTTCGGTCAGTTCGATGAGAACGCCGGTTGCTTTCGGGTGCAGGAAAGCAATGTGGCAGCCGCCAGCACCAACACGCCATTTCTTGTCGATCAGTGCTACGCCTTTTTCCTGCAGATCGTTCAGAGCTGAGGTGATGTCGTCTACACGGAGAGCAACATGCTGATAGCCGTCACGGCCGCCGTTCTTGTCGATGAAGCGGGCGATCGGGCCGTCCGGAGTGGTGGAGCCCAGGAATTCGAGTTCGCAGGCTTCGGACTGTGCGGACGGTTTGAAGAAGCTGGTCGTTACGTGCTGATCTTCAACAGTTTCATCAGGCATAGACGGATCGAGTCCGAGTACGTCCTTCATCATCTGTTTTTTGCCTTCCAGATCTTTGACTGCAATGCCAACGTGATCTACGCACAAAACTTTGAATGCCATAATAATTCCTCCTTTGAATTATTTGAATATATCTCCCACGATGGAATCAACGACTGTGTACGGATCTGTCTGCCGTTCATAGACTTGTTCCACGTAGTCGGCAAATTTGCCCGTTTCTGTAATTTCTTTCATTACATGACGGGAAATGCGATCATGAATCATCTCGGCCATTTCGGTGCGGACGCGTTCACGGCGCCGTTCCTCAAGGAGGCCGGATTCTTCAAGATACTTGCGATGTTCATTCAGGCCATTCACTACATCTTCGATACCCTGCCCTTCATTGGCAATGGTTCTTTCGATCGGAGGTCTCCAGTCCTGAGCTTCGCCCAGGTCAAGCATCATTTCAATCTCCACGTTGAGACGGTCTGCGCCGTCGCGATCGCATTTATTGATGGTAAATACATCGCCGATTTCAAGGATGCCTGCTTTGATTGCCTGAATGTCGTCGCCTAGTCCAGGTACGAGCACAACGAGAGTTGTATCCGCATTCTTAACGATATCGACTTCAGACTGACCGACACCTACAGTTTCGATGAAGATGACATCGAGTCCCCAGGCATCCATCAATTTGACTGCATCAGCCGTCTTTCTGGACAAACCGCCCAGACTGCCGCGCGTACCCATGCTGCGGATATACACACCCTGATCCAAAGTCAGATCATTCATGCGGATACGGTCACCCAGGATGGCGCCGCCGCTGAACGGACTTGTCGGGTCGATAGCACAAACACCGACGGTCTTTCCCATCTTGCGATAGAATTTTACAAGATTGTCCGACAGTGTGCTCTTACCCGCACCAGGCGCACCGGTAACACCGATGACCTGTGCACGACCAGTATGGTGGTAGATCTCTTTCATGATCTCCTCATAACCATCCTGCTCGTTTTCCACAATGGTTATTGCTCTTGCCAAGGCACGTCTGGATCCATTCCAAAAATCTTTCATAGAAAATTCCATGGATGGTACCGCCTTTACATAAGAGTAAAAGTGATGGTACGGGGCCGCCGCAAGAGCAGCCCCGCCATGCACTGAAAGCTCAAATCCGCTGATGGGAATCAGACGTTAGCTTTGATGAAGTCGATGATGTCCTTGGTCGGGGTGCCAGGGGTGAAGATTGCTTTCACGCCAGCTTCTTCCAGGCCGGGGATATCAGCAGCCGGAATAACGCCGCCGCCGATTACGAGGACGTCGCCCATTCCTTTTGCTTTCAGACCTTCAACAACTTCCGGGAAGAGGGTGTTGTGAGCGCCAGACAGGAGGGAGAGGGCTACAACATCAACGTCTTCGGAGTCAGCTGCTTCAACGATCTGATCAACAGTCTGACGAAGGCCGGTGTAAATAACTTCCATGCCTGCATCACGGAGAGCGCGAGCGACAACTTTAGCGCCGCGGTCATGTCCGTCGAGGCCCGGTTTTGCTACGAGTACTCTGATTTTCTTATCTGCCATTGTTGATTACCTCCAGAAAGATCTCTTCAAATTAAAGAGTTACATGCGGTTTGTATTCGCCGAATACCTTGCGGAGAACGCCGCAGATTTCGCCGAGAGAGCAGTAAGCACGTACGCAGTCGAGAATAACCGGCATGAGGTTGACGCTTTCATCAGCAGCAGCCTTTTCGAGTTTAGCCAGTTCTTCAGCAACCTTAGCGTTGTCACGGGTTGCTTTGACTTCAGCGAGTTTCTTCTTCTGGAATTCGCCAGCAGAAGCATCTACGCGGAGCAGGCCTTCAACCGGTTTTTCTTCAATCTGGAACTTGTTGACGCCGACAATGGTCTTTTCGCCGGATTCAACAGCCATCTGCCAAGCATAAGCGGAATCCTGAATTTCCTTCTGGATGTAGCCTTTTTCGATTGCTTCAACAGCGCCGCCCATTTCGTCGATCTTCTTGATGTATTCCATTGCTTCTTTTTCGATAGCATTGGTCATAGCTTCTACATAGTAGGAGCCGCCGAGCGGATCGACTACGTCTGCCAGGCCGGATTCGTAAGCGATGATCTGCTGGGTACGCAGAGCGATGGTTACGGATTCAGTGGTCGGAAGAGCGAGTGCTTCATCACGGGAGTTGGTGTGCAGGGACTGAGTGCCGCCCATAACTGCTGCAGCTGCCTGGAGAGCTACACGAATGATGTTGTTGTTCGGCTGCTGTGCGGTCAGCATGGAGCCTGCGGTCTGGGTGTGGAAGCGCAGCTTCATGGACTTTTCGCTCTGAGCATGGAAGCGGTCTTTCAGGATGCGAGCCCAAATACGACGGGATGCACGGAATTTAGCAACTTCTTCGAGGACGTTGTTGTGAGCGTTCCAGAAGAAGGACAGACGGCCTGCGAAGTCGTCGATCTTCATGCCGGCTTTCAGAGCAGCTTCGATGTAAGCAATGCCGTCAGCAATGGTGAATGCGATTTCCTGTGCAGCGGTGGAACCTGCTTCACGGATGTGGTAGCCGGAAATGGAGATGGTGTTCCACTTCGGTACGTTCTTGGAGCAGTATTCGAAAATGTTGGTGATAAGACGCATAGACGGTTTTACCGGGAAAATGTAGGTGCCGCGTGCGGAGTATTCTTTCAGAATATCGTTCTGAATGGTGCCGCGCAGAGCTTCCGTCGGAACGCCCTGTTTTTCAGCAACTGCAATGTACATAGCGAGCAGTACGGATGCAGAAGCGTTGATGGTCATGGAGGTGGAAACCTTGGAGAGATCGATCTGGTCGAACAGGATTTCCATATCCTTCAGGGTGTCGATGGCAACGCCTACTTTACCGATTTCGCCCTGAGCCATAGCATCGTCGGAATCATAGCCGATCTGGGTCGGGAGGTCGAATGCAACGGAGAGGCCGGTGCCGCCGTTAGCGATCAGGTAACGATAACGTTTGTTGGATTCTTCAGCGGTTGCGAAGCCAGCGTACATACGCATGGTCCAGAAACGGCTGCGGTACATGGTCGGCTGAACGCCACGGGTATAAGGATATTCGCCCGGGAGGCCCAGATCGTTTTCATAATCAAAGCCTTCAATATCAAGAGGGGTGTACACTTTGTTGTGTTTCAGCCCAACTCTTTCCGGGAACTTTGCTTCGGCTTTCTTGCATTTTTCCTCGTATTCAGCGAGTTTGGCTTTCAGGGATTCATTTGCCATAAGTTCATCTTCCTCCTAAAAATTTGATACCGGAGCTTCGCCAGTCCGGGAGAACTGCGCATTTTCTGTCTTCTAATTCTCGATGCCTTTGAATGCTCCAAAATAGACCCTTGAGGTCCCCTGCCGCCGTGCCGCAATTGCGCTTCCACCCGGCGGCAGTGCTTGCCTCTTGAGTGCTATATATGATTAACTGCCGGAGGGCAGTAAATCAGTCGTTTAACAGTCGGCAGAACTGATTATTTCTTCAGTTTCATGCTGCCGGTTTCAGCGAGTCTTTCATGGAAAGCGAATGCTTCCTTGAGGATATGCGGGGTCTGGGAGTTGCCGCAGGCAGCGCATGCTCTTTCATAGTAATCCATGAGGAGATCTCTGTAGTCCGGATGAGCCACGTTGTTGATGATGACTTTGGCTCTTTCCTTCGGGGTCAGGCCGCGGACATCCGCAATGCCCTGTTCGGAAATGAATACATGGGTATCATGTTCCGTATGATCGACATGGGAGCACATCGGAACAACTGCGGAGATATCGCCGTGTTTCGTGGTGCTGTGGCAGAAGAAGCAGGACAGATAAGCGTTGCGGGCGAAGTCGCCGGACCCGCCGATGCCGTTCATCATCTTCGTGCCGGTTACATGGGTGGAGTTTACGTGGCCGTAAATATCCATTTCCAGAGCGGTGTTCATGCCGATAACGCCGATGCGGCGAACGACTTCACCGTTGTTGGAGATTTCTTCCGGACGAAGGATGATCTTCTTGCGGTACGTTTCAATGTTGTCATAGAAACGCTGCAGTCCTGCCGGAGACGGGGACAGGGACGTGCCGGAGATCATGTCGATCTTGTCGGCATCAATCAGGTCGAACATGCCGTCCTGAATAACTTCGGTGTATACGGAGAGGTTCTTGAAGTCAGAACGTACGAGGCCGTTGATAACAGCGTTTGCCACGTTGCCTACGCCGGACTGCAGAGGCAGCAGGTTTTCCGGCAGACGGCCCTGTTTTACTTCGTTGGTCAGGAATTCAACCAGGTTGTCGCCCATGGCAATAGCGTCGTCGTCGAGTGCTGCCAGCGGACGGGTTACGTCAGGCATGTCGCACGGAACGATGGCGACGATCTTTTCCGGATCGACCGGAATGTAGGTGGTGCCGATGCGGTCGCCTGCATGGGTAATCGGAATCGGTTTGCGGAAAGGCGGGTTCGGCATTTCATAGATGTCGTGCATGCCTTCCAGCGCTACCGGCTGGGTGGTGTTGACTTCAATGATGACTTTCTTTGCCTGGCTTACGAATACCGGGGTATTGCCGAGAGCCGTGGTGGGAATGATGCCTTCCGGAGTGATCTTGCAGGCTTCGACGACTGCGAAATCCGGGCCGGTTACATGTTCGCCCTTGGAGTTCTTGAAGAAGCCTTCACGGAACTGCTGTGCAGAATGGCTCAGATGCAGATCGATGTAGCCGAGCTGGCCTGCATTGATGGCTTTACGGAGCACGCCGTTGGTCTGATACGGGGTACGGAGTCTCACACCGTTGACTTCGACCAGTTCCTGGTCGATCTGGGAACCGGTGGATGCACCTGTCCAGATATCAACCTGGAAGGGGTTCTCCTTCATTCTTTCTGCCAGTTCATGCATGGTGATCTTCGGATAGCCGCAGGGCGTAAAGCCGGAGATGCCGATGATGTCGCCAGGCTGAATCATAGCCGCAGCCGTTTTTGCATCGCAGACTTTGGAAAGCAGGGACTTGTCCTCAATTCTGCTCAGAAATTCGCTGTCGTTGGTATCGATCATTACTATCATCCTCCCAAACAATTCAAACCAAATAAAATTTTTATAAAAGCCCGCAGCCGAAACCGCAGAGTCTTTGCCCACAATATTAGAAGATAGTTTTCTATATTCTTATTTTAGTTGAGGCCGCCACGTATGTCAACTAATGACCTCCGGCAGAAAATTCCATACCGAAATGTCATACATACTCTCTGACCTACAATATTATATCACAAATTCCCGGCACGGCCCCGCGGATTCGCCCTTCCGGCGCACCAAAATGTCTAATAGCCGTTATAAAAAATTCCTATCAACCGGGCCGGTCTTTTTCTATCGTTCTTCCCGGTTCCGGTCTTGACAAACGCCGGCTTTTAAGCTTCTCGTTATAGTTTCTACATTTTTAGCCGTTCTGCTCCTCCTGCCCGCAGACAGCGGCAAAGGCGCAGATCGACCAGAAGCAGAAGGACACGGCGCGGCTGAAGAGAACGTAGTCCCCGATGCCGTAGACCGCCATCCCCGCCGCGGCCAGTGCGGTGCCGAGCCCCGCCGCCCGGCGGAATCCGGACCGGGAGCGGCGCCACAGGCGCACGCCGAGCAGGAGGTGCCCGAAGAACAGCCCCAGCCAGCACAGCGCACCGGGGATGCCCACCTCGGCCATGAGGGACAGATACATATTGTGGGCATGGTAAATAACCACAGTCGGGTCCGTAATGAAATAGTTATATAAAGGATAGGCCTTGAAATAGACGCCCCACCCGATGCCGGTGAGCGGATGATCCGCGATCATCGCCTCGGTGCTGTCCCAGAGGGCGATGCGCAGCAGGATGGAGGTGTCCTCTCCGGAGAACAGAGACAGGAAGCGCTCGGTGATCTGCCCGTGATAGAAGAGCAGCACCGGCGGCACCGCCAGGAAGAGCAGCCAGATGCGCCGGTCGTAGAACAGCCCCAGCAGGGCCGCCATGACCGCCAGACTGATCCAGGAGCCGCGGGAATAGGTGAGAAGCAGGCACAGCGTCAGCACCACCAGCCCGGCCCACAGCCCCGCCTTCCGCTTCCGCCGCGTCTCCGTCAGGGCAAACGGCAGGAACAGGCCGATCATCATAAGCAGATAGCCGGCGAACAGATTCGGATTTTCCAGCGTGGAATACATGCGGCGGTACAGCAGCGGGAACCGCTCCGGGTCCACCCATTCATGGTCCGCGATGGCATTGGCCATATTCTGCACGTCCGCGAACTGGAAGATGCCGTACGCCGCGGCGCACGCCGCCCCGGCGAGAAACGCATCCAGCAGGTGCCGCTGCGATGCCCCCGTGCGGATATAGGACACGATGAGCAGATACAGCGCCGCATACATGCAGGGCAGAAAGATCCAGTTGAACAGCGAAAAGGCCGGGTCCACGGCGCAGGCCACGGACACGGCGGAGCACGCAAAAAAGCCCGCCGCCCATTTCTTCATCGGCCCTGCATTCCAGGAGCCGCCCCGTGCCCGGTCCACGCAGGCCAGAACCAGCGCCGGCAGAAGAGGCACGTAGAGAAGAAAGGCATTCAGCGGAGCGAGAAAGACCGTCGCGTAGACGAGAATCCGGATGGATTTGCCAGGATCACGGCCGACCATGATATGCCTCATTCCTTCAAATGTAAAAATTTGGAAAAAATTCTTTCTTCTGTATTATATCGGAAGCCCGGGAAAAAAGGAACGGCCCGTGCATTTTGTCATTGACAGCGCACTATGCGGGTGATACGATGAGTGAAACTCATTCAAGCATGCGGCATCTGCCGCCGGGCTCTCCGTGAAGGAGCGCCATGTATTTCACAAGGGGGTACAACATGAAAAAAAGTCTGAAATGGATCGCCGCCGCTTCGGCAGCCCTTCTCACCGCGGGACTCCTCACCGCCTGCGGCTCTTCCGAAAAGGCGCCGGCTGCGGACAAGGGCGCATCCGACAAGGCGGTGACGCTGAAGGTGGGCGCCACGCCGGTACCGCACGGAGAAATCCTCACCGCCGTCAAGGAAGACCTCGCCAAGGAAGGGGTCAATCTGGAAATCGTGGAATTCAACGACTACGTACAGCCGAACGTGGCGCTGAACGACGGCGAGCTGGACGCCAACTATTTCCAGCACAAGCCCTATCTCGATGAATTCTGCCGGGACCGCGGCATGGACCTCGTCTCCGCTGCCGGCATCCATCTGGAACCGATGTCCGTCTACTCCTCCAAGTATAAGGATCTGAAAGATCTGCCGGACGGTGCGCACATCGCCATTCCGAACGATCCCACCAACGGCGGCCGGGCGCTGCTCGTTCTCCAGTCCGCAGGCATCCTCAAGCTGAGAGACGGCGCACCGATCACGGCGACCCCGCAGGATATCGCGGAAAATCCGAAGAATCTCCAGATCTCCGAACTGGAAGCTCCGCAGCTCCCCCGCTCGCTGGAAGATACCGACGCGGCTGTCATCAATATCAACTTTGCCCTGCAGGCCAAGCTGGACCCCTCGCAGGCCATCTACACGGAGAGCAAGGATTCCCCCTATGTGAACATCGTCGCTGTCCGCAAGGGCGATGAAAACCGTCCGGAGATCCAGAAGCTCGTGAAAGCGCTGGAAAGTCAGGAAGTGAAGGACTTCCTCGCCGAAAAGTACAAGGGCGCCATCATCCCCGCGTTCTGATCGGTCAGAACCCAATCAAAAAAGCATCCCTTTCGGGATGCTTTTTTTGTGTCCGTTTATTCCGTCTCTTCTATGTGGCCCGCATGGATGGACGTGTTGTCGCTCACGTGGTAGGTAAATCCCACCCGCGCCCGCGCGTCGTCATCGCTGCCCCCGCTGTTGCCGCCGCTCTGGTGGCGCACGCGGAGATCGCCGTGGATCTCGATGATGGGCTTTTTCTTTTCCTTCGGCGCGCCGTGCCAGCCCCGGGCATCCAGCTCCCGCCGGTAGGACCGGCGCATCCGGTCGAGCGCCTGCCGGTCGCTGTCCGTCAGGCCGGTGCCGTTGTCCATGAGGTCGATCATCACGCCGGCCAGCTCATAGCGGCTGAGCAGATTGCCGTTTTCAAAATAGGAGAGGTCATATTTCGGCGACTTCCCCTCTCCGCACATGCGGTACACCTCCCGGTATTCCCAGGTATTCGTCCCCGCCGAGTCCCATGAATTGGGCGCCTGCACATTATAGGCCGCGGCCGGTGCCGGCACTGCGGCGCAGAGAAGGCAGAGCGCCGCCAGGAATGCATGCCATTTTTTCATGATTCACCTGCAGATGTACTGTTCGATGATGTGGAGCAGATCGTCCCGTCCCTTGTTGTCCAGCGACGAATAGGCGATGGGGGGGCGCTGCGCCGGGAAGAGGCGCGCCAGCTCTTTCAGATTCTTCGCGCGTTCTCCGCTGCCCAGCTTGTCCGCCTTGGTGCCGATGATCTGCAGCGGGATGCCCAGTCCGCGGAGCCATTCATAGGCCTTTTTGTCGATGGGCAGGCCCGGGTGGCGCAGATCGATGAGCAGGCACAGCAGGGACAGCGAGGGCGAATGCTCCACGTATTCCCCGATGAAATCCGACCAGTTGTCGCGGCTCTGCTGCGCCGTCTTGGCGAAGCCGTACCCCGGCAGGTCCACCAGATACCAGTCCTGCCGTTCCTCTTCGCCGGCGTCATTCATGCGCCGCGACTGGATGGAAAAATAATTGATCGTCCGCGTCTTGCCGGGCTCACGGCTGACCAGCGCCAGCCGCCGCTGCCCGCTGAGCGAATTGATCAGGGAGGATTTCCCCACGTTCGAACGGCCGAGGAAGGCGATCTCCTGCTTGCCGTCTCCGGTATACTGGCTGCGGCCCACGGCCGAGCGCATATACGCCGCGGAGAAAATATGGAATTTTTTGATTTCCTTGATTTCAGCCATTTTCTTTCACCAGTGCATGTTCCAGTACCTGGTCCATGTGTTTTACATATACAAAGTGAAGCTTGTCCCGCACCGATTCCGGCAGCTCCTCCAGATCGCGCTTGTTCTGCGCCGGCAGGAGCACCTGGGTGATGCCGAACTGGTCGGCAGCCAGCACCTTTTCCTTGACGCCGCCGATGGGGAGGACGTCGCCGTTCAGGGTGATCTCCCCGGTCATGGCGGTATCGCTCCGCACCTTCCGCTTCGTGAAGGCCGAGGCCATGGCCGTCGCCATGGTGATGCCCGCCGAGGGGCCGTCCTTCGGGATCGCCCCTTCGGGCAGATGGATATGGATGTCCAGCTTTTCATAGAAATCGTCGGGCAGTCCCAGCGATTCCGCCCGGCTGCGGATGTACGTATAGGCCGCCTCTGCCGATTCCTTCATCACGTCGCCCAGCTGGCCCGTGAGGATCAGCTTGCCGTGGCCGCGGATGGCCACCGCTTCCGTATCGAGCACTTCCCCGCCGGCCATGGTCCAGGCCAGACCGTTCACGCGGCCCACCGTGGAGGGATGCATTTCCGCCATGGGAAGGAATTTCACCGGTCCGAGGTAGTCCTCCACCGTTTTGGCGGTGAGCGCCGGGAGCTTCTCGTCCTTCATGACGATCTTCTTGCCCACCTTGCGGCAGAGCGCGGCGATCGTCCGTTCCAGCTCGCGCACGCCCGCCTCGCGGGTGTAGCTCCGGATCAGCTTTCTCAGGAGCGTCGCGGGGAATCGCAGATCCTCCCCGGTGAGGCCGTTCCGCTCGCGCTGGCGCGGCACCAGATAGCGCTTCGCGATCTCCAGCTTTTCCTCTTCTGTGTAGCCCGAGAGGGGGATCACTTCCATCCGGTCCAGCAGAGCCGCCGGAATGGTGGACGTGGTATTCGCCGTGGCGATGAAAAAGACGTGGGAGAAGTCGAAGGGCATATCCAGATAATTGTCCGTAAAGGTCCGGTTCTGCTCCGGGTCCAGCGCTTCCAGCAGGGCCGCCGCGGGATCGCCGCGGAAATCGGAGCCCACCTTGTCGATCTCATCCAGCAGCAGCACGGGGTTCATGGATTTCGACTGCGCCACCGCTTCGATGAACCGACCCGGCATGGCGCCGATATAGGTGCGCCGGTGGCCGCGGATCTCCGCCTCATCGTGGATGCCGCCCAGAGCGATGCGCGCAAATTTCCGGTTCATTGCCCGGGCGATGGATTTGGCCAGGCTCGTCTTGCCCACGCCGGGCGGGCCCACGAAGCACAGGATGGTGCCCTTCGCATTCGGCGCGAGGATGCGCACCGCCAGATATTCGAGGATGCGTTCCTTCACCTTCGTCAGGCCGTAGTGGTCCTCATCGAGCATGTGCTGTGCCTTCTGGAGATTCAGATTGTCCTTCGTCTCCACGCCCCAGGGCATATCGAAGATCCAGTCCAGATAATTCCGGATGACCGCCGATTCCGCCATCATGGGCGGCATGGTCTCCAGTCGGGAGATCTCCTTCTCCACCTTTTCCTGGAGCTCTGCAGGGATGCCGCTCTTTTTCAGCTTGTCCCGGTATTCCGCGGCTTCTTCCTCCGCGGTCTGGCGGTCGCCGAGCTGGTCGTGAATGGTCTTGATCTTCTGGCGCAGATAGTAGTCGTGCTGCTCCTTTTCCATGCGGCGGCGCACGTCCTCATTGAGCTTCATTTCCAGCGCGCCGATCTCCACTTCCGTATCGACCAGAGCCTTCACCTGCTTCAGACGGGCCGTCACATTGGCGATCTCCAGCACCTTCTGCCGCTCCTGCGGCGTGACGAGAAGCTGAGCGGTGATGAAATCCGCCGTCTGTCCCGCATCATTGATGGCCTTCAGCTGTTCCATCAGCTCATCGGGCAGATTCTGCTTCGTCTCATTGAGCCACTGGAAAAATCCCTTCAGAATGACCCGGCGGTAGGCCTCCATTTCCACACGGGAGCCCTCGGTCTCCTCCACATCCTGCACGGACGCGGACAGAAATCCGTCCTTCCGCTCCATGGAGAGCACCTGCACGCGGGAAATGCCCTCGGCCAGAATGCGCAGCACGCCTCCCGGCAGCTGGAGCATCTGCTTGATCTTCACCACGGTGCCCACCGTGTACAGCTCCTCCGGTGCCGGCACCTCCACAGCCGGGTCCTTCTGCATGACCATGGCCAGATAGCGGTCCGAATCGACCGCACGGCGCACGGCCGCCACGGACTCTTTTCTGCCGATGTCCAGATTGACCGTCATGTGCGGATAGACCACGATATCTCTCAGCGCCACCACGGGAAGAATCAGGTTTTCCGCCGGCGCTGTCTGCAATTCATTTTCGTTATGATTTGATTCGTTCATAGAAATCCTCCGTCGTATTGTATTGTAACACAGCGGGAATGACATATCTATATAGGCAAATATCAATGAAGGCGCGTGCATACCCTCCCGTTTCCGGCGGATTCACACGAGGCCCCATTGTACAAAAAGACTGTAATGGAGGGCTCCACTACAGTCTCTGTGTCTGATTCGGTTATCTGGCCGCTTCCGGTGCCGGCTCCTGAGCCGGAGCGTCCGGCGCGGTGTCCTGTGTCCCGTATTCAAGAATCGGTTCCGTGCGGTGGTTCACCACGTCTTCCGTGATGCGGCACTTCACCACATTCTTCATGCCGGGCACGGTATACATCACGTGCTGCATGATTTTTTCAATGATCGCCCGCAGGCCGCGCGCCCCGGTATTCCGGAGGATGGCCTGCTTCGCGATGGCGCGGATGGCGTCATCATCGAATTCCAGATCCACATGATCCATGGCGAGCAGCTTCTTGTACTGCTTCACCAGTGCATTTTTCGGTTCAGTGAGAATCCGCACCAGCGCATCCTCATCGAGCGGATGAAGGCTCACCACCACGGGGAGACGGCCGATGAATTCGGGGATCAGCCCGAATTTCAGCAGATCCTCGGGCTGGACCTTTTGCAGGATCTCGCCCATGCGCCGCTCTTCCTTCTTCTGGATGTCAGCGCCGAAGCCGATGGTGCTCTTGGTCATGCGCCGTTCGATCACGCGGTCGATGCCGTCGAAGGCACCGCCGCAGATGAAGAGGATGTTCGTCGTGTCAATCTGAATCATTTCCTGATTCGGATGCTTTCTTCCGCCCTGCGGAGGAACGCTTGCCACGGTCCCTTCCAGAATCTTCAGGAGCGCCTGCTGCACGCCCTCGCCGGAGACATCTCTCGTGATGGAGGGATTGTCCGACTTCCGGGCGATCTTGTCGATCTCATCGATGTAGATGATGCCCCGCTCCGCCTTTTCGATGTCGTAGTCCGCCGCCTGAATGAGCCGGAGGAGAATGTTTTCCACATCCTCGCCCACGTAGCCCGCTTCGGTGAGGCTGGTCGCATCGGAAATGGCAAAGGGCACGTCGAGGAACCGGGCCAGCGTCTGCGCCAGAAGCGTCTTGCCGCTCCCTGTCGGTCCCAGCATGACGATGTTGGACTTCTGGAGCTCCACATCGTCGCCCGCATCCTGCGACAGGATGCGCTTGTAATGATTGTATACCGCGACGGAGAGGGCGATCTTCGCGTCGTCCTGTCCGATCACGTACTGATCGAGATGCGCCTTGATCTCCGACGGGACCGGCAGATCGAACTGGATCTGCTGCTTCCGCGGGTCATGGTGCAGTTCCTCTTTCAGAATATTCTGGCAGACTTCGATGCATTCATTGCAGATATAGACGCCCGGGCCGGCGATGAGTTTTTCCACTTCATCCCCGGAGCGTCCGCAGAAGCTGCACACCGGAGGTACACTGTGATTGTTTCTGTCCAAGGCTCCTCCTTATTGTGCGCTGCTCAATTCACTGCGGGTGAGAATGCGGTCGATCAGACCGTAGTGGAGCGCCTGCTCCGCGGTCATGAAATTGTCCCGTTCCGTATCCTGCCGGATCTTCTCGATGGGCTGTCCGCTGTGGCGGGACAGAATGCCGTTCAGTTCTTCTCTGAGGCGGAGGATCTCTCTCGCGTGGATCTCGATCTCCGTCGCCTGACCCTGCACGCCGCCCAGCGGCTGGTGGATCATCACGTTCGCATGAGGCAGGGCAAACCGCTTGCCCGCCGCTCCCGACGTGAGGAGCACCGCCGCCATGCTGGCGCAGGAGCCGATGCAGATGGTGGACACATCGGGCCGGATATACTGCATCGTGTCGTAAATGGCCATCCCTGCCGTCACCACGCCGCCGGGGCTGTTGATATACAGATGGATGTCCTTGTCCGGATTTTCCGCTTCCAGGAACAGAAGCTGGGCGATGATCACATTTGCGGTATGATCATCGATCTGTCCGTCCAGAAAAACGATCCGGTCTTTTAAAAGGCGTGAATAAATATCGTAGGAGCGTTCTCCTCGGGCCGTCTGTTCGACCACAATCGGTACATAAGCCATGGGATCACCCCTTTCATTCGGCTTATCTTATTCTTTGTCCGCCTTGGCTTCTTCTGCCTTTGCTTCTTCAGCCGGAGCTTCTGCCGCTTCTTCGGTCTTTTCTTCTTCTCTCTTGGCTGCGCCATAGATGAAGGCTGCGGCTTTCTTGCGGGTCACGGAAGCAATGAGCATGCCTACGCGGTTTTCTTCCTTAATGATCTTGACAACATCTTTCGGATCGGCGCCGAACTGCTGAGCCATGCTGTACACTTCCATGGACAGGTCCTGATCGGTGACTTTCAGGTCTTCCTTTTCAGCGATCGCGGAGAGAACGAGGCTCTGACGGACCGTTTCCTTGGCGGTGCCGGCGAAATCCTTGCGGAGGTCGGCTTCCGTCTTGTTGATGGATTTCAGATATTCATCCATCGTGGAGTGGTTGGCTTCGATGTTCAGCTTCATTTCCTGGATCATTTCATCGATGCGCTGTTCCACCATTTCATCGGGGATATCCACTTCAGCGTTGGCAACAGCCTGATCGACCAGGGCATTGTGGTACGCTTCTTCTGCATCCTGGTACGCACGGAGCTGCATCTGCTGCTTCAGGCTGGCTTTCAGTTCGTCCAGCGTGTCGTATTTGCTGACGGATTTGGCGAATTCATCATTCAGTTCCGGAATGATCTTGCGCTTTACGTCGTTGATGTGAACGGAGAATTCCGCATCCTTGCCGGCCAGAGCATCCACGAAGTAATCCTTCGGGAAGGTCACCTTTACGAGGACATCTTCGCCTGCCTTGTGGCCGACGAGCTGATCTTCAAAGCCGGGGATGAAGCTCTGGGAGCCGATTTCCAGCGGATAGGTCTTGCCTTCGCCGCCTTCAAAAGCCTTGCCGTCCACTTTGCCCTGGAAGTCGATGATGGCATAGTCGCCTTTTACCAGTGCAGCGCCTTCCTTGACTTCGAGGCGGGCACCCTGTTCCGCAGCCTTCTGGAGCTGTGCGGTCACGGCTTCATCGGGGATCTCCGGATGAACGTGGGGAGCGGTCAGTCCTTTGTATTCGCCGAGCTTGACTTCCGGCTGTTTTACAAACGTAGCCGTGAAGGTAGCGCCTTCCGTTTCGGAGAAGGATTCGGTCTTTACGTCAGGCGTGGTCACCGGAATGAGCTTCTGTTCTCTCAGAGCGTCCTGCATAGCCTGATTCACAACGATATCTTCCGCTTCGCTGGCCACACCTTCCTTGCCGATGTACATTTCCAGCACCTTGCGCGGCGCCTTGCCCTTACGGAAGCCTTTGAGGCGGATCTGATTGGAGATGCGGGCCACGGCCTGCTTGAATCCCTTCTGTACCTCTTCTGCGGTGACGTCGATGGTCAATGTCACTCTGTGCTTGTCCAGTGCTTCTACCTTTACGTTCATAAAATACTATTCCTCCTTAAATCGGCTCTGCCGATAATATTGATGTTGTCACACCTGCAGTTCGGATACAAACTGCAAAGTAAATTTTACCATAAACCAAAGAAAAGTACAAACATTTCCGGCACTTTCGTGCCCTGTGGAAAGGAGAAAAATCCGGGGCCTCCCAAAGAAAAAAGACAGCCGCCCCGGAGAGCGTCTGTCTTTTCCTTTTCCGGTCTTATTCGATGGTCTGTCCCTTCGTATCGCGGACGAAGAACAGCACATTCAGCGCCGCTGCGAGGTATACGCAGGACAGGAGCAGGAATGCCGTGCTGAAGCCGTTTTCTTGAGCGATCGTACCGATGATGACCGGTGCGAAGCCGCCCACGGCACGGCCCGTATTGAAGATGAAATTCTGTGCGGTGGAACGGGCATCCGTGGTGTAGCTTTCCGACAGCAGCGTGCCGTAGCCGGCCATCATGCCGTTGCAGAAGAAGCCGAGGAATGCGCCGCCGAAGAGGAGCGCCATGGGCGTGCCCAGATTGACATACACATAGACCATGGCTGCGGAGCATACATAAAAGAGAAGATACGGCTTCTTGCGGCCGAGGCGGTCGCAGAGCCAGCCGAATACGTAGATGCCGGCGATCATGCCCACGACGGTGACGATCATCCAGCCTGCCATGGAATTGGTGGTGAGGCCGTGCTCCCGGAGCAGGATCATCGGGAGCCAGACCATAATGCCGTAGTAGCCGAAGTTCTGCACGCTCGTCATGATGGTGAGAGCCACCGTGGTCACGATGCGGCGGGGGCTGTTGAAGAGCAGAATCAGCGGGAATTTATGGGTGCTTTCCAGCTGTTCCATTTCTTCCGCCGTGAACTGTTCGCCCCGGTCAAACCGTTCTTTCAGTTCTTTCTTGAGCGCCTTGCGCTTCACCCACATGGGCGGTTCCTTGATGCCGTGGCGGGACCATGCAGCGAGCAGAGCGGGAACGACGCCCACCAGGAAGAGGCCGCGCCAGCCGTAGGAGGGCAGGATGGCCGCAGCCAGCACAGCCGCCAGTACGGCGCCGGCCTGCCAGCCCATGGCCACGCCGGCGGTCGCACGGGCACGCTTGGCAGCCGGCCACGTTTCGGATACGAGCGTCATGCCGATGCCGTATTCACCGCCCAGGCCGAGGCCTGCAAGGAAGCGGAAGATCTCCAGATGCGTCGCCGAATCCGCAAAGGCGCACGCACCGGTGAAAATGGAAAACAGAATGATCGTCACCGCGAAGGTATGCACACGGCCCACATAGTCGGCCATGATGCCGAACAGGTAGCCGCCGAGGACCGTACCGATCATCGTATAGGTCGCGATGAGGCCGCCTTCCCCGAGAGTGAGGCCGAATTCCGATACGATCGCCGCCATGGCGAAAGACAGGATCAGCACATCCAGGCCGTCCATGGCATAGCCGAGGATGGAGGCCCACATGACCTTCCACCGTTCTTTTCTTGTGACGCCTGTCTCTTCAAATTCCAGTTCTTCCAGAGTTTTTTCTGACATACTCTTCTCCTTCCTGCATTACCGGCGCATGTCGCACCCAATGTATACACACTATGGCCTATTTTACAGCAAAATCCCTGCATTGCAAGACAAAAAATACGGAAAAATCTCTCACGGAAAAAACACTTCGGAAACAAAAAAGAAGCGGAGCTTCCTCATACGAAAGCTCCGCTTCCTGTCTGGTGTGCCGGCGGCGGTCAATCACTGCCTATCCGGAAAAAGAGAATAAAAAAAAGACATTCACGAGAATGTCTGAGTTGTTGAATGGTGCGGTCGGAGAGATTTGAACTCTCACGGGTAACCCCACTACCGCCTGAAGATAGCGCGTCTGCCAGTTCCGCCACGACCGCATATGAAATTGTGTTGCACCATTGCTGGAAAAAATTTGTGGTGCGGCTGGTGAGACTTGAACTCACACGACCTAACGGTCACTACCCCCTCAAAGTAGCGCGTCTGCCATTCCGCCACAGCCGCATATGGTGCCTCAGCACGGAATCGAACCGTGGACACAAGGATTTTCAGTCCTTTGCTCTACCAACTGAGCTACCGAGGCATATGAAATTGGCGACCCGGATCAGATTTGAACTGACGATCTCCGCCGTGACAGGGCGGCATGTTAGACCACTACACCACCGGGCCATTGATTGGTGGGCGATAACAGGATCGAACTGCTGACATCCTGCTTGTAAGGCAGGCGCTC
>CAKMIA010000001.1 GCA_927353735.1 uncultured Veillonellaceae bacterium | reverse complement strand
GGCCGGAACGGATATCGGTTTCACCAGCGGCAGCGGCTCGATCACGGTGGACGGCGATGCAACGGCCGGCCAGCATGTGAATGCAGAGACGGAGACAGGAGATATTGCTTTCGGCGGCAGCATCACAGCGACGACCGGCGATGTGACGGCAGAGACGAAGGAAGGAAGCATCCATGTCGGAGGCTCTGTGGAAGCCGGCGGTGATACAAAGCTGAATGCATCCGGAACGGTGGAAGATGAGAATGGCGATATCATCGTAGACGGACAGATTGCATCCGGCGAGGAAGTGCATGCGAATACGGAGAATGGCAATATTGCCTTCAACGGCAGCACCACGGCTTCGGCCGGCAATGTGACCGCTTCTGTTGCGGGAGATGGCAATATCACCTTCAATGGTCAGGTCACGGCTCACGGAACCGCCGAAGATAGCGGCAGCATTTCCGCGGAAGTATCCGGCACCGGGGATATCACCGTGAATGCCGGAGCGAAATTCCAGGCAGATCAGGATATCCTGATGCAGGCGGACACCGGAAGCATCAATGTGCATGCGGATCTGACGGCAGGTCAGGATATCACGCTGGGAACCAATACAGGCGACCTCTTCTTTGCAGGAAGCCAGGACGGGACGGCGGAAGAGATCCATGTCACGTCGGAGAGCGGAGATATTTCCCTTTCGCTCACGGGCGTGGGCGACATTACGGATACCAATGGAGATCCGAATGGGGATCATGCTGTATTCACGGCGGAAACCGGCAATGTGACCGTGGATCACCGCGGCACAGGCGATGTGGATCTGTTCGAATTGTATGCTAAGGATGCGGCGAAGATCTCCACTGCTGACGGCGATCTGCATCTGGTCAATGTGAGCGGCAACCTGGTAGCTCTCATCGTGAAAAAACCAGGCAAAAAGATGGATGTGGAACACGTGGAGGCTGCCACGCAGATCCAGATCACAGGTTCGAATATGAATCTGGACGATATCGTTCAGCGTGAGGATGGCGACGGATTCCTGACGATTTCGCCGGAAGGGGCGGAAGAGGATAAGCCGATCGATGATCTGACCATCGGCGATATCAAGACCCATGGCGGTGTCCGTTTCGATCACCTGTGGGCCAATACCAGTTCCATTCATACCAGCCAGGGCGTACTGCATCTGGATAAGCTGTACATCGAGGACAAAGCGACCTTCAGCACCGATCATATGATGACGGATGTATTTGGTTCTGCTCCCGTGTACGATGAATCCCGGGACAGCGCTTACTGGATTCATACAAAGATCAACCGTCCGGAAGCCCAGCTGGATGACTGGAGAAGAGACGGCACAGACGGCCGGTGGATGTATCTGCATTTTGATGCGGACCGTGCCGTTCAGAAGAGCAATGGCAATCTGCTCAATCTGCAGGATCATAACGATGCCTACAGCCAGCGCTACGCCATGACGGACTGGATGAACCTGTTTACCGACCGGGAGTTCCATGAACGTGATCATGCGCCGGAGCTGTCCTACCATGACCGGTATGCTCTGATCGAAGGAGAAGCGGCAGGACCGGACAATGCAGACAGCGGGGAGATCGATGTAGAGTGATCGGATATGCAGAAGCGGGGCCGTAAAGGCCCCTGCGGATGCGGGAAAGGAGCTTTATGAACAAGAAAGCGGAATTATTCGGCAAGTATCTGAAAGAGAAAAAGATCGAAGCTTTCGTGACGGATGAGATCCGGGACGACCCGCTGAATACGGTGGTCTTTCGTTCCCATATCGAGGTGAACGGAGCCCGGCTTCCGACGATCGTTATTCTGGACAGCAGCATTTACGGCATGATCCGTGTTCTCGTTGCGCCGAAGGCGCTGCGGGAGGACAATACGGCGGCGGTCAGAGAGCTGATGGATGGATTCAACCGGAAGTATAAGGCATTGAAATATTATACGGACGGGGAAGGAAATCTGGTGCTGGATGCGTGCATCCTGTTCAGAAACGGGGAAGCAGACGGCGATATGATTTACACGATCTTCGGCGTCATCATTCAGCATCTGAATGAATCGTACCGGGAGATCATGAAGACTCTCTGGAAGTAAAGAGAGAGGGAAAAGGTGCTTCTGAGGAAGCGCCTTTTTTCTTGTATGCATTTCCGGCGGCGGGGTGCGCGTTGAAGAAACAGAAGGAATCGTTTATGATGAAAGGGATAGTCAGAATGAAAGGGGGCACAGGAAGATATGCTGCATCTGAGGACGCTGTTCGGACGGAAGAGCTTTGGCGGGCTTTCTCCGGCGGACCGGCTGGCGCTGGTCGATGAGGGGGCGCTTTTTGTGATGCGCAGCCTGCAGCAGGCGGGCTGTGAGGCGTATCTTGTGGGCGGCTGTGTGCGGGATCTCGCCATGGGCCTTGTGCCTCACGACTGGGACATTGCCGTTTCATCAAAGCCGGAGGAGACGGTGCAGGCGCTGGAGGCCGCGGGCATTTATGCGGTAGACGGCGGCGGCCGCCGGTTCGGTACGGTGATCGCGGTATACGGCGGCGTGAATTACGAGGTGACCACCTTCCGCCGGGAGGTCTACGGAGCGGATGCGCACCGGCCGGCCTCGGTGTCCTTTGCAGATTCCATCGGGGAGGATCTGGCGCGCCGCGATTTCACGGTGAATGCCATGGCGCTTGACGGGGAGGGCCGTCTGTACGACCCCGCCGGAGGGCTGAAGGATCTGGCGGACCGGAAGCTCCGCACGGTGGGAGAGGCCGCCGAACGGTTCCGGGAGGATGCGCTCCGGCTGTTCCGGGCCTGCCGGTTCCTGGGGCAGCTGGACTTCCTGGCGGACCGGTCTCTCGTGGACGGGATGGCGCCGGCCTTTTCCCGTGTGAGCGGCCTCTCGCTGGAACGGGTCCGGAGCGAGGTGGAGAGGCTGCTCGTGACGGCCCATGCCGGCCGGGGGCTGGATCTTCTGGTGCGGTCCGGGCTGTGCCGGTGCGCCTGCCGGGTGCGGGAGAACGGACAGGATACGGAGGTGCCCATCCTGCCGGAGCTGTCCCATCTGGTGGATCTGCCGCAGATGAAGCAGTTCCACAAATATGATGCGTGGTATCACACGCTGGCGGTGGTGGAGGCCGCGCCGGCGCGGCGGATCGTCCGGTGGGCGGCGCTCCTTCATGACGTGGGCAAGGGAATGCCCGGCGTGCGTCATGTGGAGGGAGAAAAGATCACTGATTACAATCACGACCATGTGGGAGCGGCCATGGCGGAGGAGATCCTCCGGCGGTGGCGCTTCCCGGAAAAGGACGTCCATCAGATCGCATGGCTCGTGGCAAATCACATGAAATTTCACTATTTTGCCAATGTACAGGAGGCCGACGTGGTCAAATGGGTGCGCCGTCTCGCGATGCAGCGGGAATTTGCCTCGCAGAAGGAGCTGATCGGGACGATCCGGGAAATGACGGATCTGTGCAAAGCGGACATCATCGGATGCGGCCGGCCTTTTTCCGCGACGGAGGGGCATGAAGCCTTCGGCCGGTGCATGATGGATGTGGCAGCTTCTATCCCCGTCTCGGCGGGCGAGCTGCATTACGACCGGCGGACCATCGAGGCTCTCGGCCCGGCTGTAGCGGAGGGCATGAAGAATCTGCTGCTCCGGGTGCAGACAGGCGAGCTGAAAAATGAACCGGACCGGCTGTACCGGGCGGCGCTCCGGTTCAGAAAGCGCCATGGCCATGATGAGTAAAAGCAACAGAAAACTGAACCGCCGCGCCGGCACGATGCTGCTCGTCTTTCTGGTCTGGGCGGGGCTGGTCATGCTCCGGCTCTTCTGGGTGCAGATCGTCGAAAACGACCGCTACGAGGAATGGAGCCTCCGGCAGACCCGGGACGTACAGGAGCTGTATTCCGAACGGGGCACGATCTATGACCGGAACGGCAATCCGCTGGCCTTTTCCCTCATGGTGAAGTCGCTGTACGCCGATCCGGGCATGATGAATGTGCCACCTGAGGAAGCGGCGCGGCTCCTGGCAGAGGTGCTGCCTGAGGATGCGTCGGTGCTGGCGGAAAAAATGAGCCGGGACACCCGCTTCGTATGGCTGGAGCGGACCATGGACCCGAAGGTCACTACAGAGGTGGAGAAGGTCCTCCGGGAACATCATCTCCGCGGCTTCGGCCTGGTGGACGAGAGCAAGCGGTATTATCCGAACGGAGGACTGCTGGCCAATGTGCTGGGCTTCGTGGGCATTGACGGGCACGGGCTGGACGGACTGGAAAAATCGCTGGACGAGCAGATCCGCGGCGCGGTGAACCGGCAGATCCTGCTGCTGGACGCACGGGGCAATCCGATCCTCCATTCCACTATGGCGCCCTATGAGGGCAAGAAGACCTGGTCGGTGTACCTTACGATCGACGAGAGCATTCAGTTCTTTGCGGAACGGGCGCTCGACCGGGCGATGGCCTCCACCGGCGCGGAGGGGGGCATCGTCATCGTCATGGACCCGAAGACGGGGGATATCCTCGCCATGGTGAACCGTCCCTCCTATGATCCCAATTATTTCTACCGCGCCTCGGAAAATGAATTCAAAAACCGCGCGGTGGTGGATATCTATGAACCGGGCTCCACCTTCAAGCCGGTGATCGCCGCGGCGGCGCTGGATGCGGGAACGTACACCACGGATATCGTGTGGCACGATCCGGGCGAGGTGGTGGCCTCCGGCCATGCGGTGCGGAACTGGGATGACGAATCCTACGGCGACGTGCGCCTCGTGGATATCCTGAAATTTTCCATCAATACGGGCTTTGCCCACATCGGCCTTCTCACCGGGGGCGATATCCTGACGGATTACGCCAAAAAATTCGGCTTCGGGAAGGCCACGGGCATCGAGCTCCCCGGCGAAGGGGACGGCCTGCTCTTCGAGCCGGATGACATGAGGCCCATCGACGTGGCATCCATGTCCATCGGGCAGGGCATCGCCGTGACGCCGCTCCAGATGGTGCAGGCCTACAGCGCCCTCGCCAACGGCGGGAAAATGGTGCGGCCCCATCTCATCGCCTCCATCCGGAATCCGGACGGCTCGGTTGAGAAGGAGACCGCTGTGGAGCAGGCCGGGCAGCCGGTATCGGCAGCCGTGGCGGACAGCGTCAAGGACATGATGGAGAAGGAAGTTTCCGAAGGGGGCGGCGGCAATGCCCGCGTGCCGGGCTACCACATGGGCGGCAAGACCGGTACGGCCCAGAAGATCGATACGGTGCACGGCGGCTATCTGGAGGGACAGTATATCGCCTCCTTCTGCGGCTTCGGCCCCACGGAGGACCCGCGGGCGATCTGCCTCGTCGTGCTGGACAATCCGAAGGGCATGTACTACGGCGGCATGGTGGCCGCTCCGGTCTTCTCGGAGATCATGGGGCAGATCATGCGCTACATGGGCATTCATGCCATTGAGTCGGCGGAGGCCCGGCAGAAGACCGCCGCCGCGGTGGAACAGGCAGAAGCGGCAAGACACATGCCGGATATCCCCGCAGCGGATGCGCCGGCGGTGACCGTGCCGGATTTCCGCGGCTGGTCCATGCGCGACACCGGGGAATGGCTCTCCCGGGCCGGTCTCGGATTCTGTCCGGACGGCTCCGGCTTCGCTGACCGGCAGGACCCGCTGCCCGGTACGGCAGTTGGGCGGGGAGACGAGGTATCCGTTCATTTTTCGCCGTGATATGAGAGATAAGGCGCTCCGGAAAGGAGCGCTTTTGGCATGGAGAAATTTGCGGGACAATTTCTCGGCCCTCGTTCCAACGGGCCGCGCCGCTGTGTTATAATACATTTTATGGGTAAAAAAAGAAGATAAAAATGAAGAGGAGGAACGAGATGTTCAGAACATTTTCCATGGAACTGGCAGGCCGGCCGCTCACCATTGAGACCGGCAAGATGGCGAAGCAGGCATCCGGTGCGGTGCTGGTGCGCTACGGAGATACGGTGGTGCTGGTGACGGCTACGGGCAGCCGCACCGCACGGGAAGGCACGGACTTTTTCCCGCTCACCGTGGATTACGAAGAAAAGATGTACTCCGTAGGCAAGATGCCCGGCGGCTTCCTGCGCAGAGAAGGCCGTCCCGGCAATTCCGCCATCCTGAACGCGCGCCTCATCGACCGGCCGATCCGTCCGCTGTTCGACAAGCGCTGCCGCAATGATGTGCATGTAGTGGCTACGGTCCTGTCCGTCGATTATGACAATGCGCCGGAACTGTGCGGCATGCTCGGCGCCTCCGCTTCTCTGGCGATTTCCGACATCCCGTGGGACGGCCCCATCGCCGGCGTGCGCGTAGGCCGCGTAAACGGTGAATTCGTCGTGAACCCCACGCAGGCACAGCTCGAGGAATCCACCATGAATATCACCGTCGCCGGCTCGGAAACGGCCATCCTCATGGTCGAAGGCGGCGCGAAGGAAGCTCCGGAAGAAGAAGTGCTGGACGCGATCATGTTCGCTCATGAGCAGATCAAGAAGCTTGTGGAATTCCAGAAGACCATCATCGCCGAAGTGGGCAAGCCGAAGCGCGAGCTCGTATTCCCGGTGATCCCCGAAGAGATCGAAAAGGCCATCCGCGACTATGCGGAAGAACCGCTGAAGCAGGCCATTTTCAATCCGGACAAGCTGACCCGCGAAGCCCATATGGCCGAAGTGAAGGAAGAAGCGGAAGCCCATTTCAAGGAAATTTATCCGGACAATGCCTCTGACGTGGTGGCATGCCTGGATCATCTCACGAAGGAGATCGTCCGCCATATGATCTCCGTGGACAAGATCCGTCCGGACGGACGTGCGCTGGATGAGATCCGCCCCATCACCTGCGAAGTGGGCCTCCTGCCCCGCGTTCACGGCTCTGCACTCTTCACCCGCGGACAGACCCAGGCGCTCACCATCACCACGCTGGCGCCCATGTCGGAAACGCAGATCATCGACGACCTCACGCCGGTGAAGGAAAAACGGTATATCCATCAGTACAACTTCCCGTCCTACAGCGTAGGCGAAACGAAGAGCTCCCGCGGCCCCGGCCGTCGTGAGATCGGTCACGGCGCTCTGGCAGAACGGGCGCTCCTGCCGGTCATCCCGTCTGTGGAGGAATTCCCCTACGCCATCCGTGTCGTATCGGAAATTCTGGAATCCAACGGCTCCTCCTCGCAGGCCTCCGTATGCGGCAGCACCATGTCCCTTATGAATGCCGGCGTGCCGATCAAGGCGCCGGTGGCAGGCATCGCGATGGGCCTCGTGCAGGAAGGGGAGCATTTCACCATCCTCACCGATATCCAGGGCATGGAGGATGCGCTGGGCGATATGGACTTCAAGGTCGCAGGCACCGCGAAGGGCGTTACCGCCATTCAGATGGACATCAAGATCCACGGCCTGTCCCGTGATATCCTTCTCGCCGCTCTTCAGCAGGCAAGAAGAGGCCGTCTCTTCATTCTGGACAAGATGGCGGCATGCATCGCCAAGCCGGCGGAACATCTCTCTCCCTATGCGCCGAAGATCATCACCATGACCATCCCGGTGGACAAGATCCGCGACGTCATAGGCAGCGGCGGAAAGACCATCAACAAGATCATCAGCGAGACCGGCGTCAAGATGGACGTGGAGGAAGACGGCCGCATCTACATTGCCACCGCTGACGAGGACGCGGCAATGCGCGCGAAGAAGATGGTGGAAAGCCTCACCCATGAAGTGAAGCCCGGCGAGACCTACCTTGGCCGCGTGACCCGCCTCATGAAATTCGGGGCCTTCGTGGAGATCCTCCCCGGCAAGGAAGGCATGGTCCATGTATCCCAGCTGGCGCTCCAGCGCGTGGAAAAACCGGAAGACGTGGTCCATGAAGGGGACGAGATCATGGTGAAGGTCACGGAGATCGACGACAAGGGCCGCATCAATCTCTCCCGCAAGGCGCTCCTTCTGGAGAACCGCAAATGAGATGCCGCGGCTTTGAGGTCGTTTCCTGCTGGGAAGGGCAGGATATCCATCTGCCCGTCCGCAAGACCGCGGAAAGCGCAGGTTACGATATAGAGAGCGCGGAGGACGCCGAGCTGCTTCCCGGGAAGATCACCGTGCTCGCCACGGGACTCAAGGCCTACATGGGCTCCGGGGAATATCTGGCCATCCACATCCGGTCCAGCATGGGCATCCGCCACGGGCTGATGCTCGCCAACGGCACGGGCATCATTGACCGGGACTATTACAACAACGAGGACAATGAAGGGCATATCATGATCGCCGTGTACAATACGTCCGGTCAGGCCTTTCACGTGTCGAAGGGCGACCGCATCGCCCAGGGCATTTTCTGCCGCTATCTCACCGCGGACGATGACCGGGCAGAGGGCATCCGCCGCGGCGGCGTGGGAAGCACGGGGGTGTAAGCCGTGATTGAAAAAGAAAAGCTGCTGGAGCGGATCGCCGTCTATGAGGGCAAACTGCTCCATGTGTATAAGGACAGTGTGGAGATCGGCGGGCGGAACACCTGGCGCGAGGTGGTGCTCCATCCCGGCGCGTGCGCCATCATTCCGGTGACGGAGGACGGGGAGATCCTCTTCGTCCGGCAGTACCGCTATGCCGTGGAGGAAGCCCTGCTGGAGATCCCCGCAGGGAAGATCGATCCCGGAGAGGCACCGGAGACCTGCGCGGCCCGGGAGCTCACCGAGGAGACCGGCTTCCGGTCGGACCATCTGCGTAAGCTCGGCTCGGTCTTCACCACACCGGGATTCTGCAATGAGACCATCCATCTCTATCTGGCAGATCACCTCATTCCGGCCCATCAGCATCTCGATGCGGATGAATATCTGGATGTGGTGAAGCTGCCTCTCGCAGAGGTGCAGCGCCTCATCGCCGCCGGCGAGATCCACGATGCGAAGACGCTGGCCGCCTTTGCCATCGCTCTGCCGGAGCTGCTGAAGAAATAAAGAAAAAACACCGCTTTATGCGGTGTTTTTTTGTGCCGCCTGCGGGGCGCATCCACGGGAAATCCGGTATAATGAAAGGAAAAAAGGAGGCCTGTGTCATGAATGCAGAGCAGCTCATTGAAAAGAAGCGGGACGGCGGCGTCTTGAGCGAGGAGGCCATCCGCTGGCTCATCGCGGAATACACCGCCGGCCGCGTGCCCGATTACCAGATGGCCGCGTGGTGCATGGCCGTCTATTTCCGGGGGCTCAGCGCCCGCGAGACCGCGGCGCTCACCCGGGCCATGGCGGAGTCCGGGCCGCGGGCCGATCTGTCCGCCATCCCCGGCATCAAGGTGGACAAGCATTCCACCGGCGGCGTGGGCGATACGGTGACGCTCCTTACGGCGCCCATTGCCGCCGCGGCAGGCGTGCCCGTGGCGAAGCTCTCCGGCCGTTCGCTGGGCTTCACCGGCGGCACGGCGGACAAGCTCTCCGCCATTCCCGGCTACCGGACGGAGCTTTCCACCGCCGATTTCATCCGGCAGGTGCGGGACTGCGGCATCGCCATGGCCAGCCAGTCGGAGGACCTGTGCCCGGCGGACGCGCGGCTCTATGCCCTCCGCGATGCCACGGGAACGGTGGAGTCCCTGCCGCTCATCGCTTCGTCGGTGATGAGCAAGAAGATCGCCTCCGGAGCGGATGCGGTGGTGCTCGATGTGAAATGCGGCCGCGGGGCCTTCATGAAGCAGCGCAGCCGGGCGGAGGCCCTCATGGAGGAAATGCTGTCTCTCGGACAGGCAGCGGGCATCCGGGTGATCGCCTACGTGACGGATATGAACATTCCCCTCGGTTCGGCCGTCGGCAACAGCGTCGAGGTGGACGAGGCGGTGGAGGCCCTCTCCGGCGGGGGCAGCCGCCGTCTGGTGTCCCTCTCGGAAACCATTGCGGGGGCCATGATCTGCGCCGGCGGCAAGGCAGAGACGCCCGCGGAGGGGCGGCGCATCGCTGAGAAAATGATCGCTTCCGGTCGGGCGCTGGACAAGCTCCGGGCGTGCATCGAAGCCCAGCACGGGGACGCCTCCTGGATCGGGAAGCGGCCGCTCACGCCGCAGGAGGGCGCGCTCGACGTATATGCCAGAGCGGACGGCTATATCGAGGACATCCGCCCGGTGGAGCTGGCCCGCCTCGTGATGGACATGGGCGGCGGCCGGGCCCGGAAGGAGGATGCCATCGATCTGTCCGTGGGAGTGCGCCTCTGGAAGGAAGCGGGCGATCCCGTCCGGGCCGGAGAGAAGCTGCTCACCCTGTACGGCCGCGGCACACTCCCCATGGAGCAGCTGGCGGCGCGGGCCGAAGCGGCGGGGGAGAGCGGACCGGAGAACAATGTATTTCCTCTGGGGTACCGCATGGCAGACAGCCGGGACGCCTGAGGCAGAGGGGCATGGGAGACCATGCCTCTTTTTTTCGGCACAGGGCCGCCGCGGCGGGTATACTTATAATAAAAGGAAAAAGAAAAAGGAGCGGAGCCCATGAAACAGTATGTGGTGGATGTATTTACGGAGACCGTCTTTCACGGCAATCCCACGGCGGTCTGCTTTGTGGAGGACTGGCCGGACGATGAGGTCCTGCGGCAGATCGCCGGGGAGAACCGCCTGTCGGAGACCGCCTTCGTGCGGAAAAAGGACGGACAGTACAGCCTGCGGTGGTTCACGGCGGTGCAGGAGATCCCTCTCTGCGGCCACGCCGCGCTGGGAGCGGCCTGGGTGGTGCTCCGCTTCTGCGAGCCCGGCGCTTCGTCGGTCACCTTCGATACCCTCAGCGGGCCCCTCACCGTGGAGAAGGAGGGAAACCGCTGCGCGATGAAGCTCCCCGGCTGGACGCTTCGGGAGATCCCCGTCACGGCGGAGATGGAGGCGGCCATCGGCACCCGTCCTGCGGCGGCGTATCTGGGGCGGGATCTGCTCTGTGTGGTGGACTCCGGGGAGGCCCTGCGGGCGGCAGCGCCGGATATGGAACGGGTGAAGGCGCTGCCGGGGCTGCTCCTGAATCTCACCGCGGCCGGTACGGACTGCGACTGCCTGTGCCGTTCCTTTGCGCCGAAGCTGGGCGTGCCCGAGGACCCGGCGTGCGGCTCGGGCCAGTGTCACGCCTTTGTCTACTGGGCAGAGGTGCTGGGGAAGCGGGAGCTCTTCGGCCGGCAGGCCTCCGAACGGGGCGGTGAGGTCTACGGCCGGATGGAAGCGGACGGCATCCGGCTCTCCGGCGCGTCTGTGCTGTTTTCCCGGGCGGAGATCCTGCCCGGGGGCTGCTGAGCGCCGGGGCGGAAAATTTTCACCGCGCGGGGATTATCTGCTATAATGGGAATCATGGAAAAAGAAATGCAAACCAAGGGAAAGCGCGTCGCCTTCATCACGCTGGGCTGCAAGGTCAACCAGTACGACAGCGACGCCATGAGGAGCCTGTTCCTCCGCCGGGGCTACACCGCCGCCGAGGGCGAGGAAGAGGCCGACGTATACGTCATCAATACGTGTTCCGTGACGAGCGTGGGGGACAAGAAATCGCGGCAGACCATCCGCCGCATCCGCCGCGCCCATCCGGACGCCGTCATCGCCGCGGCCGGGTGCTATGCCCAGCTCGCACCGGAGGAAGTGGAAAAGACCGGCTGCGATGTCATCGTGGGCAACCACAACCGGAACCACATCGTGGACTATGTGGAGGAAGCGGCCCGGGGCCGCGTGCTCAATGAGGTCTCCGACATCATGAAGGTGTCGGAATTTGAAAACCTCACCGTCGATCCGGAGGGCGAGGAAAAGACCCGAGCCTTCATCAAGGTCCAGGAGGGGTGCGACAATTACTGCACCTTCTGCATCATCCCCTATGCGCGGGGACGGCTCAAATCCCGCCGGCAGGAGGACGCCGTGGCGGAAGCGGCGCTGCTGGCCGCCAAGGGCTACCGGGAGATCGTGCTCACCGGCATCCATCTCGGCAATTATGGCCGGGACCTGCACGACGGCACCTCCCTGTCCACGCTGGTGTCGGCGCTGCTCGCCATTCCGGGCATCGCCCGCATCCGTCTCGGCTCCATCGAGTCCGTGGAGCTCTCCGACGAGCTCATCCGCATCATCCAGACCGAGGACCGGGTATGCAGCCACCTGCACCTGCCCCTCCAGTCCGGCTCGGATACGGTGCTCCGCCGGATGAACCGCCACTACCGGCTTCAGGAATTCATCGACCTCATCGACGGGCTCCGGGAAAAGATCCCCGGACTGGCCCTGACCACCGATCTCATCGTGGGCTTCCCCGGAGAGACGGAGGAGCTGTTCTGCGAGACCCTCGACACGCTCCGCCGGCTGCGCTTCTCCGGCATCCACGTATTCCCGTACTCCCGCCGTACGGGGACGCCGGCCGCCTCCTATCCCGATCAGATCTCGGCAGCGGTGAAAAAAGAACGGGTCCACCGGGTGGAAACCCTGGAAAAAGACATCAGCAGAGAGTTCCGCTCCGCCTTCGTGGGGAAGACCGTACGGGTCCTCGCAGAGGAAGAGAAGGACGGCCTTTTCGAAGGCCTGTCTGATGAATATATCCGCGTCCGCATCCAGGGCGCGCAGGTCAGACGGGGAGGCCTCTACCGCGTGCGGATCGAATCCGTCACGGAAAACGGCCTCACCGGCACAGCAGAGGAGGAATTATAATGGACGACTGCATTTTCTGCAAAATCATCGCCGGAGAAATTCCGGGCAATACGGTCTATGAAGACGACCACTGGTACGCCTTCCGGGACATCGAACCGTGCGCACCGGTGCACGTGCTCCTCGTTCCGAAGCGCCATGTGAAGAATATTCTGGCTCTCGATGACGAATCCGCCAAGGATTTCGCCGATTTCTTCCAGGTGGTGCAGAAGATCGCCCGCCAGGAAGGTCTGGAGGAATCGGGCTTCCGCGTCGTCATCAATACGGGAGAAAAAGCGGGGCAGTCTGTGTTCCATTTCCACGCCCACATCATCGGCGGGAAAGACATGGGATGGCCGCCCTTCCCGGAAGAAAAATAAGAAAAATCAGGGGAGACGGACGCCTCGGGGCGTCCGTTTTTCCGTGCAAAAATATTTCCGGCGGGCGGTCTCTCCTGATTGACAGAGTATCGGTGATACTCTATAATTTAATAGTGTGCAACAGCACCCCAGAGTTTACTTGGAGGGAGGGATAAAGATGTCTGAGATCAAAGTCAAAAAGGGCGAATCTCTCGATAGCGCTCTTCGCAGATTTAAACGTTCCTGCCAAAAAGCCGGGGTTCTTTCTGAAGTAAGAAAACGCGAACATTACGAAAAGCCCAGCGTAAGACGTAAGCTGAAATCCGAAGCTGCCAGAAAACGCAAATTTAAGTAATCCAATCAAATCAAGGTGAGATGAATTGACGTTAAAGGAACAGCTTCTGGCCGACATGAAAGAGGCCATGAAGGCAAAGGCGGAAGGGAAAACGGCGCTGTCGGTGATCCGCATGGCCCGTGCCCACATCCGTCAGGCTGAAATCGACGCCGGTCACGCCGACTTTGATGACGACCAGGTGGTGGCGATCCTGCGCAAGGAAATGAAGCAGCGCCGGGAGACCCTCGCGGAGATCGAAAACAGCGGCCGCGAAGACCTGATCGAAGAAACAAAGGCGGAAATGGCCGTGCTGCAGAAGTACCTACCGGCAGAACTTTCTGAAGACGAAATCAGAAAAGTCGTGCAGGAAACTGTGGAAGCACTGTCGTCGGAGCAGAGAAATCTCGGCTCCGCCATGAAAGCGGTCATGGCCAAACTGAAAGGCAAGGCCGACGGCAAAGTGATCAACCGCATCGTGCGGGAGACACTGGGCTGAACGCGGACAGATGCTTGACAAAACAAGGTGCATGCGATATCCTTGTTACATAAGTTGATACTGCGTCAAAGATGACTCATTCCCATAGGGGATGAGTCTCTTTTCATGTCAGAGGGCGCGTATCACATAGTTTTACAGGAGGTTTTGAAATGATAAACGAACTGCTGTATTATATCCCCGCTGGTCAGTACGGAAAGGAAGGCATTCTCTCTCTGCTCGCGCAGCATCCGGAGATCCGCTTCGTATCCCTCGTCGGCATCGACCTGGCCGGCAATGACACGGATGAAAAGATCCCCATGCGGATTTTCATGGAAGACTACGACGATTTCTTCGCCGGCCGCGCAGTGCAGACCGACGGCTCCTCCGTCGTACTCATGAATATCGCCACGCTGAACGATGCGCGTGTCGACATGGTGGCAGACAGCAGCGTCAACTGGTATGTTGACTACAACAACGACAATATCGATGATGAAACGGGTCTCCCCGTTGGCACGCTCCGCATTCCGTGCTTCCTGCTCCACAACGGCAGATTCATCGACTCCCGCTCCATTCTGAAGCAGTCCTGCGACTATGTGGCTTCCGAACTGAAGAAACTGCTCGCAGAAAAGCCTGTCACCGGCATGGAAAACCTTCCGGTCGCAGACATTCAGGACATCGTATTCACCACCGGCACGGAACTCGAATTCTGGGTCAAGACCCCGAGCGAAAAGGAAACGGTGGAACACCTCTCCATTTCCCAGCGTCTGCAGGAACAGTACTGGCAGAGAATGCGCGGCAACGTCCGCACCGCTATGGAACAGGCCATTGAAGAACTGGATGCACGCGGACTGAAAGTCGAAATGGGCCACAAAGAAGTAGGCGGCATCAAACCGAAGATCGACGACGCAGGTAATATTATCGACGTAGTGGAACAGCTCGAATGCGACTGGAAATTCAGCCTGAATCCGCTCCAGGCATGCGACAACGAACTGGAAGCCCGCATCATCATCCGCGAAGTATTCCGTGAAAACGGCCTCGATGTATCCTTCAAGGCAAAACCGATCATCGGCGTAGCAGGCAGCGGCGAACATACCCACATCGGCATTGCAGCCCGCCTGAAGAACGGCAAGACCATCAACCTGCTGGCTCCGGAAGACATGAAGTCCGACTTCCTGTCCACCATCGGCTACGGCTTCATCATGGGCATCCTGAAGAACTATGAAGCGACGAACCCCTTCATTTCCTCCACTACGGATGCATTCAACCGTCTGAAACCGGGCTTCGAAGCTCCGGTCTGCATCGTGACCTCCCTCGGACATACGCCGGAACTGCCGTCCCGTAACCGCACCATCCTGATCGGCCTCGTCCGTGACATCGACAATCCGAAAGCCACCCGCTTCGAACTGCGTGCACCGAACCCGTTCACCAATACGTTCCTTGCCGTATCCATGCTCTACATGACCGCACTGGACGGCATCCGCTATGCAGTGAACTCCGGCAAGACTCCGGCAGACCTGCTGGCAGAACTCTCCAAGAAGCCGGGCGAAGAAGCGGATTATCTCGAAAAGGACCGTGCATATCGCTGCGAAGACAACGTATTCGAAGACTTCAGCGATGCGGAACGTGATGCACTGTTCGGCAAGCCGCCGGCAACCGTATGGGAAAACGTCAAGACCATGAAGGCTCATCCCGACAAGGTCGCTGTCCTCACCGCAGGCGGCACCGTGGATGCCACCATCGTCGACTCTTTCGTAGCCAGCATCCTCTATCGCTGGAAGAACGAACTGATGGACCGCATCATCCCCGGCACCGAAGCCATGGTGAAGAGATTCAGAGAACTGGACGACGAAGACAAGCTCGATGAAAAGCGCTGGAAAGCCATCAAGGCAAAACGCATCGAAATCGCCAAGGACACCATCGACGGCGAATGCATCTGCACCCGTCTGAAGAAAGCCCTCGACGCAGACGATTACGACACCGCTTCCGATCTCCAGCTCGAAATGATGAAAAAGACCGAAGAACTGGGCAAAGAATATCGTACCTATGAACTGAACATCCTCGACGACTGATCCCGCCGAGCAGAAGATCCCGCAGCCCCGCGCCGCGGGGTCTTTTTTTATATCCGTCCGGAAAAGAAAATTCATATATTTCGATTTTCTATATTGAAAAATATCGTTTTATAGGGTATACTGAAGATACAGAAAACGAAGAAGTCCGGCATCGCCGGAGAATGGAGGATACCATGAACTTTGAAATCTACAGATGTGCAGAATGCGGCAATGTAGTCGCTCTTCTCAATAAAAAAGCAGGAACGCTCACCTGCTGCGGCAAGCCCATGCAGCTCCTTCGCATGAACACCACCGATGCGGCCCAGGAAAAACACGTGCCCGTCGTCAGCCATGAAGGGGATATGCTCCGCGTGAAGGTCGGCTCTGCAGCCCATCCCATGCTGGCCGAACATTCCATCGAATGGATCGCTCTCATCGTGGATGAGACCGTACAGATCCATTACCTCGCGCCGGGCGAAGCACCGGAGACCGTATTCTGCGATGTGGAACACGGCACCGTGCTGGCGTACTGCAATCTCCACGGCCTGTGGGGCGCAGAATTCTGATTCCTTGGCAGGACAGGGCGGCTCTCTTCGGAGGGCCATTTTTTGTGGGCAAAAGGACTTTCCAAAATGCGTTCCCTGTGATATACTTATTAACCGTGAGGGGATGAGCCGGCCGCGCAGGCCGGCATCCCGCCCGCAGAAGCGCTTGACAAAAAAGCTTCCGGCGGGTATACTGTTAGAGTATCTTGCGGCCCGGTGGTGTAGTGGTCTAACATGCCGCCCTGTCACGGCGGAGATCGTCAGTTCAAATCTGATCCGGGTCGCCATATGCGGAAGTAGCTCAGTGGTAGAGCACCACCTTGCCAAGGTGGGGGTCGCGGGTTCGAGTCCCGTTTTCCGCTCCACAATGGCGGCATAGCCAAGCGGTAAGGCAGAGGTCTGCAAAACCTTTATCCCCAGTTCGATTCTGGGTGCCGCCTCCATTTACAATCATACCCCCGTATTCCGGGGGTTTTATACCATCCTGCCGGGGTGGCGGAACTGGCAGACGCAAGGGACTTAAAATCCCTCGGAGCGTGAGCTTCGTACCGGTTCGATTCCGGTCCTCGGCACCATGAAACTGAACGGCTCTCTCAGGAGGGCCGTTTTTGCGTGCTTCTGATACCAGGTTCTAGGTTCTGCCCACGAAAAAAGACCCCGCAGGGTCTCTTTTTTTACGCCTGATGCCAGTCGAGGATGAGGTAGGCGCCCGTGTCCGTCACGGAGGCCGCCTCGCCCTGATGGGTCCGGAGGAATTCCTCTTTCTTTTCCTCCGGCAGGATCACGAAATACCGCTGCCCGTGGACCGCCGCCATTTCCTCCTCCGTGTAGAAGGGCATTACATTCTTGGCATTCCAGCTCAGGCCGCCCGGCTGCATGTCTTCTTTGGCCTTTTCTGTGGTGAGCCGCAGGATGGGCTTGCCGCTGTAATACACCGTGGAGGTGCGGTAGTCCTTATAGAAAAGAATGGGCGCATCCGCCGTGTCCATCCGGGCCAGCGTCGTACCGGCGGCCGCGCCGGAAAAGCGCTCTGCCGTCATGGGCGCCACGATCAGCGCCAGCGCCGTGTAGACTGCCCCCGCCGCTGCGCCGATTTTCGCCACCGTGCAGAGACGGCCCTGCCACAGCCGGCCTGCGAGCAGCGCAAAGGCGAAGAGGGACGGGAAGGTGTACGTGGTGTACTTCGTGGCGATGATCTGGAAGATCAGCAGCACCGAGAACGCCCAGATGAGGAGGAACACTGAAATATCCGGCAGCGCGGGGAGCGTCCGGCGGTGCTTCCAGCGCCGGAACAGCGACACCGGGAACGCGAAGCTCCACGGCGCGAAGCCCGCGAGAAACATGAGAAGATAGAAATACCATACATTCTGCCGCGCGTGCTCCGGCACCGTGGCGCGGAGGAAATTATGGACGCCCAGGAAATTCAGCAGGAAGTCCCGGCCGTGCACCTCCGTCATGAAAAAATACCAGCTTCCGCCGACGAGGCAGAAGAGCAGCAGCCCCGAGAAGAAATGGACGTGGGCCATTTCCCGCAGGTCCCGCTTCCACAGAAGGAAGAGCAGGCAGGAGAAGCCCGGCAGGAGCAGGCCGATGGGGCCCTTCGTCAGTACCGCCAGTCCGGCCGCCGCCCAGCACAGGAAATAATACCGCCGGTTCTCCGTATAGCCCAGATAGAAGAACGCCACCGCGGCGGACATGAAGAAAAACAGCGCCGCATCCGTGATGACCGCCTTCGACAGCAGCCAGAATTCCAGCGACAGCGCCAGAATGATCGATGCGGTCCACGCCGTGCGCTCATCGTAGACCCGCCGGGCGAACCAGAAAAGAAACAGCACATTCACACAGCCCAACACCGCCGAGGGGAAGCGGGCCGCCCAGTCGTTGAAGCCGAAGACCGCGAAGGAGAGCGCCAGCTCCCAGTAGAAAAAGATCGGCTTGTCATACCAGTACCGGCCGTAGATTTGCGGCGACAGCCAGTCCCCGGAGAGCACCATTTCCCGAGCGGTGAGCGCGTAATTCGCCTCCGCCGTATCCGTCACGGGGATCAGCGCATTGCCGATCAGGTACAGATAGGCGGACAGAAGAAACAGAAAAAGATAAGGATGACAGCGGATACGTTGCAGCATACGAAACCTCCTGAATGATAGACGCCCGGCGCCCGATTTTTCCTGAATCATATCAGAAATAGTTACAGTCCCTTGCAATGAGAGATGTCTATTCATAAAGGAAAGGTTGAACAAAAGTTAAACAATACCTGCCGGCCGTTGAGCTTACCATAAGGAAAGGATATACTGTAAAAAGGGATTTTTATCAGAGAAGGGCGGCGGACACAGTGACCATCAGACGGAGACTTCTCATCTCGCATCTTGTCATGTTCGCAGCGCCCGTGCTGATGCTCCTCATCACCTTATGCACTGCCGTTGCCGGCCTCTTTATCTTTATCCAGAGCGGCAACCACGTATACATTGAAAGCAGCGACCAGTACAGCCGCGCCGAAGAGCTCCTCTATCACGCCGTCTTTCACGGGAAAACGGACGAGGCGGAGATCGAGGACGCCTCCGGCTACCGCTGGCTCGTTCAGGTTCTCGACCCCGAGCAGAACTACGTGCTGCTCCGCCGGGCCGACGGCACTACCGTCCTCCAGTACGGAAACAGCGGGCTCCGGAGCCTCTTTCCGAATCTGCCCGATCCGGGTACCCTCCGGGAAATGGAGCATCCGGACAAGGGCGTCTATGCCCGGGTGGAAAATAACGAATACTGCACCCTCCGGAAGCGCACCGTGGGCGGCACGCCGTATTCCCTGCTTTTCATCAGCCATCAGGCCCCGCACGGCACGGACGACCGCCTCGAGCACGTCAGCCGCGGGACCCTCATTTTCCTGGGACTGGCGCTTCTCGCTTTCATCGGCTTCACCAGCTGGTTCCTGGCGGACTTCATGATCCGCCGCATTCTGCCGCCTCTGCGGCAGCTCCGCGAAGGGGCGGAGCGCGTCGAGCAGGGCGACCTCACCGTCCGCCTTCAGCATGAGGGAAATGACGAATTCACCCCTGTATTTCATGCCTTCAATACCATGGCCGGCGTACTGGGCGAGTCCCTGTGCCAGCGCGCCGAGGACGAAGAGCGGCGGAAGGCCTGGATCGCCAGCCTGTCCCACGACATCCGCACGCCGCTCACCGCCATCCGCGCCTATGTGGAGGGCCTCATGGACGGCGTCGCCGACAGCGGGGAGAAGCGGGACCGCTATCTGCAGATCATTCTCCGCCGCACCGGCGAGCTCGATGCCATGATCGACCAGTTGTCCCTTCTGTCGAAGATCGACATGGGGGAAAAGGCCGTTCCGCTGGAGCGCATCGACCTGAACGAATTTCTGGAGGCCGCGGCCGCCGACAGCCGGGAAGCCTTCCGCCGGAAAGGACTGGACATCTGCTGGGAGGGCGGCCCGCCCTGTCACATCGAGGCCAACCGCCTGCTCCTCGAGCGGGTCCTCATGAACCTCTTCACCAACAGCGCCAAATATAAAGACCGCAGCCGCGGAGAGCTCCGCCTCATCGTCGCCGCGGAAAACGGGAGGGTCATCCTCACCGCCGCCGATGACGGCCCCGGTGTGCCCGAAGAGGCCCTGCCGCACCTTTTCGAAATGTTCTACCGCACCGACAAGGCACGGAGCCGCACCGGAGACGGCAGCGGGCTGGGACTGGCCATCGCCGCCCGCGCCATGGAGCTCATGCACGGCTCCATCCGGGCGGAAAACGGCGTCCCCCGCGGACTCGTCATCCGTCTGGACTGGCCGGCAGCGGAAGCCACGGACGAAACGGACTGAGCGCCCCTCAGCCGCACCGACGAGGCGGGAAGGAGAGACCTTATGAAACGCATACTGATCATAGAAGACGACGCAGAGATCGCAGGCATCGAGCGGGACTATCTGGAGCTGGCCGGCTATGAGACGGACATCACCGGAGACGGTGCGGAGGGCATGCGCCTCGCCCTCACCGGAGACTACGCTCTGATCCTCCTTGACGTGATGCTCCCCGGCGTGGACGGCTTCGAGATCTGCCGCCGCATCCGCGGAAAGGTGGATGTGCCTATCATCATCGTCAGTGCCCGCCGCAGCGACATCGACAAGATCCGCGGCCTCGGCTTCGGCGCCGACGTCTACGTGGAAAAGCCCTTTTCCCCGGGCGTCCTCGTGGCCCGCGTCAAATCCCAGATCGCCCAGTACGAGCGGCTCAAGGAGCCCCGCCGGGACGACACCATCCGCATCGGCGACATCGCCCTCGACCCGAGCCGCCACGTGGTTACCGTCCGCGGCCGGGAGAAATGCCTTCCCAATAAGGAATTCAAGCTCCTGGAATTTCTCATGATCAATGCCGATCACGTATTCAGCCGGGAGGACCTCTATACCCGAATCTGGGGCATGGACCCCATCGGCAATACCGCCACCGTCCCCGTCCACATCAACCGTATCCGCGAAGCTGTGGAGGAAGACCCCGCCAACCCGAAGCATATCGTCAATATCTGGGGCGTGGGCTACAAATTCAAACCGTAAAAAAGACCTCTCCGTCAGGAGAGGTTTTCCTTTTTTCTGCGGTGCGGTATGATAAGAAAAAACGGTAAAAAGGAGGCAGGACCATGAAGATTTCCAGAGTGACCGCCGCATATTTCAGTCCCACCGGAGGGACGAAGGCCTACGCAGAGGGGCTCGCCGCCGCGCTTGTCCCGTCGTATGCGGACGTAAATCTCACCGCGCCCCTCGTGCGGGCAAAGGCGCGGGAATTCGGCCCCGATGAGCTGGTGATCCTCGGCGCGCCGGTCTATGCGGGACGGCTCCCCGCTGTGGAGGGCGGCCTGTTTGGAGCGCTCCGGGGCCATGACACGCCCGCGGTGTGCCTCGTGAGCTACGGCAACCGCGCCTACGACGATGCCCTGCTGGAAATGCTGGACCTGTGCGCCGCGCAGGGCTTTCACTGCATCGCCGCCTCCGCGTGGATCGCGCCCCATACCTTCTCCGGAAAGATCGGCGCCGGCCGGCCTGACGAGGCGGACCGGGAGAAGCTGCGCGCCTTTGCAGGGGAGGTGCGTGCGCTCCTCGAGACAGGCGTGCCCGACGGGGCGGTACCTGCCGTGCCGGGCCATCGGCCCTACTGCCCGGTGAAGCGGATGCCATTCCATCCCGAAGCGGACCGCCGGTGCATCCGGTGCCGCCGCTGTGTGGCCGCCTGCCCCGTGGGTGCCATTTCCCCCGCGTCGCCGGAAAAGACCGACAGCACGCGCTGCATCGACTGTCTGGCCTGTGTCCATGCCTGTCCCGTACATGCCCGGAGCGTCTATCAGCCCCCGCTGGCGGATATCGGCGCCGGGTGTGAGAAGGCCTTCCTGACCCCGCGCCGGGAGCCCGAATGGTTCCTCGCCCGCCGGTGAACGAAAATCGAAAAAAGACAATAAAAAAGACCGTTCCGAAAGGAGCGGCCTTTTTGTGTGCCTGCCTCAGCGGGCGTCGTGGTTCACCTTCTGGCGGTGAACGAAATAATAGAAGGGCAGTGCCACCACGGCGGCGCCGAGGCCCATGATGAGCTGCTGCGCCGAAGCCTGCGCCAGAAGCCAGATGCTGACCGCCGTCGCGATGAGCGGGATCACCGGACCGAAGGGGATGCGGAACGCCCGGGGCGCATCGGGCATCTTCTTCCGGAAGACCGGGATCGAGAGGCACGTGGGAATATACTGCGAGAAACGGGACACCACGCTGATGGACGCGAGGAACGTGAAGCTCCCCGTGTAGGCGATGAGCATGGCGATCACCGTCGATACGATGATGGACCAGTACGGCGCGCCGAAGCGGTTGCGCTTCGCCATGAACGCCGGGAGCATGTGCTGTTCCGCCAGGGCGAGGCAGCTGTGAGGCGTCACGAAGGACGAGCCGATGCAGAGACTGCCGATGGAAATGAGCGTCCCTGCGGCCACCACTGCCGTGCCGAACGGGCCGGCGATGCGGCTGAACGCCTCCTGTACCGGAGCGGTCGTGTCCGCCAGCTCCATCCCCATGATGCCGATGGCGCAGGCCAGCAGCAGGATATAGATGGCAGAGACCGTGAAGATCGTGATGAGCGTCGCCCGGGGCAGATTTTTCTGCGGATTTTCCATTTCCGCCGCCGCCACGGCCAGACTTTCAAAGCCCGTGAAGGCGAAGAACAGCATGACCGCCGCCGCGCCGAAGCTGCCCGGCGTGTATACATCGTTCGGGAAGAGCGGCGTGAAATTGGCCGGCTCGATGAAGAAAATGCCCATGCCGATGAAAAGGATGAACGGCACGATCTTCGCGATGGTCGCCACATTCTGCACCACCTTATACAGCGGCACGCCAAACAGGTTCACTCCCGCGAGGAGGCAGAAAATGACCGTGACGATCACATTTTTCATAAAATCATCGGACAGCCAGGGCATGATGCCCGCCAGCGCCGTGGCGAAGCCCACGCCCATCGTGGAAAAGGCGATGATGCGCGTCATCCACGTGAGGAAGCCCACCTCATAGCCGATGAAGTCGCCGAACGCTTCCTTCGCGTAGATATACGCGCCGCCGTTGTCCTTGAAAAGGCCGCTCGCCTCGGCGAAGCAGAAAGTGATCGCCAGCACGAGAAGCATATCAAAGATCATGACCAGAAGGCTCGCCGGGCCGATCAGTCCTACCGCCTTATTGGGCAGCAGGAAGATCCCCGAGCCGATGATGCCGTTGATGCCCAGGAGCACGATGCTCCAGAAGCCCAGTTTGTTTGTCCCCATACAGATAACTCTCCTTTCACAGGGCCTGCGCCGTAAGGAACAGGGAAAGCGTCAGGTCCCGCTGTGCTGGATTATTTCTGACGGAATGCCTCCGCCCGGGCGATGAAATCCGCAAAAAGCGCCCGCATTTCCGGATGGACCTGCCACATATTTTCCGGATGCCACTGCACGGCCACGATCTGGTCGCTGTCCGCAGATTCCACGCATTCCACCACGCCGTCCGGCGCTTTTGCCGTCGCACGCAGGCCCGGAGCCACGTCGCGGATCGCCTGATGATGGCGGGAATTGACATACGCCGTTTCCCCCAGCGCATGAGCGATGACGCTGTCCTTTTCCACCGTGATGTGGTGTGTGGGATAGGCCCCCGGCGCCGCCTGGGAATGACGGATATAGGCGTCGGGATTCTGCGAGGGCAGATCCTGATACACCGTGCCTCCCATCAGCACATTGATGAGCTGGCAGCCGCGGCAGATGCCGAAGATCGGCTTGCCCGATGCACGGAACGCCCGGAAGATCTCCGTTTCAAAGACATCACGCAGATAATTCGTCGTGCCGATCTTCCACGTCGGCTCCTCCCCGAAAAACGTCGGGTCCATATCCGGGCCGCCGGGCAGGACCAGCGCATCGAAAAGCTCCGCATAGTCGCTGCCGTTGATGTCCGGCACGTCGGGCAGAACGATGGGAAGCGCCCCCAGCTCGTGGATCACATCCACCAGCCCGCGGGCGGTGAAAGGCGCGCGGACGAGATTCGTCACATCTGACGCGTACGGATAGGTGTCCGCCGTGATGGCGATACGAAGTTTTGACATATTGTTTTCCCCCTTGTCAAAAAATCTGGATTTCTTTTCCGCGGCGCTTCGTCAGAGCGCCGGTGAAAAAGTACACACTTATTATAAGAACCTCATGAGAGGCGTTCAAGCGCCTTATGAACGTTCCATGCATATAAGAGTGCCGGAAAGGATGCATCTATCGGAAACCGGCATGGAAGGATGACAGAAATATGGAAATACCTGATGGCGGGAAGCGGTGGGGAAGGAGGAACTGCTCCTGCGGGCGGCCCAAAAGCTGGAGGCCTATTCCTTTTGTAGTTTACTGAGATAGACAAATAAAATTTTTTATGACCAATGAAATGGTATCAGTATACTTTTATAAAGAGCCTTTTTACGGCGTTGGTATTTCGGCCCGAAAAAGGAGCGGAACACCGAAAAAAGACGATAAAAAAGATAAGATAAAACAGGATAAGAGGCTTATAGTAAATGAAATGAAAAGTACGGCGGAGGCGCAGAGACCGCTGCTGCGCGCGATGTCCTTTATTTTTTAGATACAACTGTAACAGTATTGATTTTTCCAGTGGAAAAGGGCTGCATCGCTTCCATTGTGTGGGGTGAAACCCATCTTCTATAATTAAATTAGATTCAAGTATGACTTTAGAAAGAGGTGAGGCATGATGAAAAAAATGAACAAAAAACTGCTCGGCAGTCTGATACTGGGCCTGATGCTGTCTGCGCCGGTAAGTCAGGTAAACGCCATTCAGCTGAATGGGGGGGGTATCTATGGAGCCAGTGACAGTTATGGGGGATATAGAATCGAGGATAATGGGAGCTTTACCTATAACTTTCACGGGGATTCGCAATTGACGATTGAGGACTATTCAGGCATTCCTGGCAATTATGGAATTTATATTCTGGGAGGGCAGAATCCAAAGGTTAATGGAATAACGGTGGATAATAAACTGGATATCAGCATCATCAAACATGATAGTTCTGGGACTTTAGGTGGTATCATTGTTTCTCCTTCCTCTGTAAGTTATACGACTATTGACCGCCGTGCCGGCGGTGATATTACCATTGAAAGCTATAATGGCGGAGCAACTTTGGATGGCGTGAATATTACTGCTGGAAGTAATAATAGAGTATCGATAGGAGATTCTAATATCGCATTAAAGGCTGTCGATGCCAAGTCCGGTATGACATTGCATGGATTATATGTTAGTAATGGCAGCGGCAATCAGATTGAAATGGGCAACGGCAAAATCGACATAACGGGTACTATGGAATCGGGATACTCAGATAGTTATCCGCAGGGAATCGGAATGATGGTTTTTGATGACAATACCATTACGACGGGGGATGTTTCAGTAAATGTTAATTTGACCAATGGTCAGAGTACCCTTGAAAACGTAAATGCCGGCATTGATGCCGAATACGGTGGAAAAGTATATACTGGTAATGGAGATATTACTGTACATGGAACGGGAGGAAATGCCGTATATTCCAATGGTATCTTTACATTTGAAGGAGGATATATTGAAAAAACAGGCGGTCATATAACCGCTGTAGCTGAGGGTGAAGGGACGTTAGCTGCCAGAGGGGTATTTACCAATGGAGGGACCATTGATGTAGGAATTGCCGATATTACCGCACAAACGATTGGAGGAAGTACGGATGATGGGCATACGGTAGAGTCAATAGGATTGTATGGTTATTATGGAACGATTAACTATGCGGGCGGTACTATAACCGCTGTTGCTTCTGATAATGACAGTCTTTGGATGAATGTAAAGGCTATTGATGCTTGGGGGGCACAAATCAATGTAAATAAGGAGACGCATAATACAGTCGTAATCAATGGCGATGTTCAGGCTGCTGATGGCGGAACGGTTTTTTTGAATATGAACACTGCTGATTCTGCTGTAACCGGGGGATTCGATACTTATGGAGGTGATGGTACTATCAATTTGAATCTGGCAGACGGTGCCCTGTGGAATGCTATTAAATATAGTGAAGTCAGTGTACTTTCTCTTGATAATGGCAATATTTATATAAATACCAAAGGCTCTATTTCTACAGATATTAATATCGGTACGTATTCCGGGACAGGCAATCTTTCTTTTAGAGTAGATGGTGCCGATGAAGAAGGAATAGCAGAGATAAATACAGGGGCATTCGTCATTGATGAGGCTGAAGATAATTCCTTTATAAATGTTAGCGTAGCCGACAATTCCATTAATACGCTTGATCTTGCCAAAGCAGAAGAAAATTTGAATACTGTTGCTGGAGGTGTATTTTATAATGCCAATGATGGTAAGGTTAAAGGCAAGGTCACGATTCAGGAAGGTCTCATTACACCCGAAGCCAGCGGCGATTTGCTGTTTGATAACCGTGATCGCGGTTACGTGGCCAACATGACTAGAGGAAGCCGGATGACGAAAACCATGAACGCCATGAAAAATCTGGAGGCTGCGGCTACCATTGCGTGGAGACAGGAAGACAGCACCCTCAGCCAGCGCCTCGGCGAGCTGCGGGAATGCACAGGCGGACAGGGCATCTGGGCGCGCATGAGCCGCGGCGAGTTTGAATATGACGGCGAATACAAGAACCAGTACAATTTCTTCCAGCTGGGATACGACTGGGCGTCGGACAACTGGCACTACGGCGTGGCGGTCAGCCATAATGACGGAGAGACCGCCTACACCTACGGCAGCGGCGAAAACCGCAGCACCTCCCTCTCCCTCTACGGCACCTGGCTGGGTGATGCGGGCCATTATGCGGACATCGTCCTGAAACAGGGCCGCCTGAGCAATGATTTCGATGTGTATACCAGCGCCGGACACACCAGCGGCGATTATGATGCCTGGGGCACCAGCCTGAGCGGCGAGTACGGAAAGAAGATCCTGCTGGAGAACGACTGGTATGTGACCCCGCAGGCACAGCTCACCCTGATGCGCATCGGCGGAGAAGACTATGACATGAATAACGGCATCCGCGTCCGTCAGGACACGCTGTACAGCGCAGTGGGCCGTCTGGGCTTCGAACTGGGCCGGAAGCTCGATGAGAAAGGCAGTGTGTATGCGAAGGCAAGCGTGCTCCATGACTTCGCAGGCAATGCGGAGACCTATTTGAGCTATAACGGTTTTACGAACAGCTACAGCCAGGATCTGAGCGATACCTGGTTTGAAGCGGGGCTCGGCTTCAACTACAGGACCGGCGACAACAGCTATATCTATGCGGACGTCGTCCGGACCTTCGGCGGCGATGTGGAAACGCCGTGGCAGTGGAACATCGGCATGCGCTGGAGCTGCTGAAATAAAAAGACCGGGGAGACCCGGTCTTTTTGTGTGGAAAAATGAAAGGACGGCAGTCCGTTTCTTTTGCGGATGTGGGAGTGGAAAAAGAAACCGCAAAAAAAGAAGCTCCCCATGGGAGCTTCAGGATGTGAAATGATGATGTCTCACAGCCCGTGATGACGGTGGTAGTCTCTGACCATCTGCCGGGCCTCTTCGATGGCGTTATTGCGTGCCTCAAGGATGCGCCGGATATCGTTATCACAGTTTTCCACGTACTCGTCGATCTCGTCGAGATATTGCCGCAGTTCCTCCTCATCCGGATCAAAGCTGATGTACGCCCGGGGCTGCGGATAGCCCATGAAGTCCAGATTGGAGCCGCCGAGGACGATAGCCATGGACGGGAGCGTGGCAGTCAGGGACAGGTCAGCGGCGAGCGCCGCAATTTTCAGTTTCATAATAGACCTCCGTTGTGATTTCTCAATAGGGAAATGGACAGGCGGAGCCGTCCGCATCATACCGACCGCCGTCTGTGCTTCAGAAGCCGCAGCGCCTCCCGCACCATCCGGCCCGGTATTCACTTTCATTATATCCGGCCTGCCGCCCACCGTGGTTGCCGCTTTCGCATGAATTCTTGCCAAATAGCAGAGGGCGGATGTCAGGCTCATAAGGGAACTTTTTTGTTTCGGTGGATTTTTGTAAAAACGGCCGACAAACGGTTTCGATCCGCATTTTTAACAAAAAATCAGCCTCTCCTGTGGCAAGAGACTGATACTGATAATATGATATCCTTTATAACGCTAAATGGAATGCCAGGCTATAACAGCAGTTTATCGAAACAGGCGCAAGTTTAATTTGTAATATATAGTTTTATTGACTTTTGTAGCGATAAGAAATTCTTTTTGGACGTTATCCAGCCGTTTTTGTATAGTGCCTCTTGATTTCCCGAGAAGTTTTGTTAAATCGGTTATACTGATGCCCTTCCCGTAAAATAATGCTGCCTGTAAAAGGATAAAATACATATTTTTTGACAGCGTATCGCCAATAGGCAAAGCCTCGATCCGTTCTTTATATTTTTTTAACTGTGCCTTTTTCCGGTTCAGCAGAGCGATGGTGTCATTGATCGTCCCTAAAATGATTTCAAGAAAGCCGATAATAAACGGGGTCAGATCACCGCGATTGATTTCACTATCGGCTTCGGTAAAAAGTTCATAGTATTTGGCACGGTTCTTTTTTATAAAAATGGAAAGACGAAGCGCTAACAGGACATGAAAATCTGTCCGCAGGTAATATGAAGTAATAAAACGATCAGTGCGGCCATTTCCATCATAGAAAGGGTGAATGTAAGCGAAGAAATAATGAAACAGTCCGAGCCGTATTAGTAGAGGCATAGAGGGGGAATGTAAAACATCCAGGGCCTGTGTCATGGCATTGATTATCTGAGGTTCCGGATATACTCCCTGATGAACGACTTTACCTGTGGCGGATTCGATAGAGACAGGATCTTTTCTAAATATTTGGCCATCCGATTGATGCGCTGGGTTTTCCTTGATGATTTCTTTATGCGCAAATTCATCAAAAAAATGTCTGATATCTTCGCAGTTGTTAAAGGGAATGTCGCTATTTGTGATAAGTTCATGATATTTATTGACAATACTGGTAAATCTTTCAGATTGGGAAGCAGCGCCATCAAGAATATCGCGAAGTTCTTTCCGTGTACTGTGGACGCCTTCAATATCATTCGTGGATTTTACTTCGTCTAAAATACTCAACAGAATGAATTGATGGCAAACAACAGGAGGAACGGAATGAACTACATATAAGAATTTTTCATAAGTTTTGTATACTTTTTCCAGTAAGAGAAGGATATCATTTGTATAATTAAAAAATGCAGGATATGATGATTTTCTGTGGTACTGATGGATCATAATTGAAATATGCTGAGAGAAAGGAGACTGAAATCTCTTTATGTATTCATTTTCATATGTATCAGGAGATACATAATATATTTTCTTTAAAGACTGATAGGCCATGGTTCAAGAATCCTTCGGTATTCATAAAACTGTTATTATTGCGAATTAGAGGAATGATTTTTATAAAAAACGAGGATTTTGTAAATGAAGTCGTGCTATTCTGTGCTATATTTACAAGAATCGACATTTTTGCAAATATAACACAGGATCAGGATCGAAAGGAAATGACGGTGCTCCGCTTCTGATTTCAGTGGGATTTCTTTTTTAAATCTTAAATTATCTTCGCAGGTAATTCATAGCCTGTTCTGCGTTTTGCCAGTAATCGTCCACATACACGGTGATTTCTTCCCCGGAGGTATCGTCGTACCAGTCCTGCATTCCATAGGAATGGAGATCTCCATAAATGAGGTCACCTTCATCATAGGACCAACCGGAATAGATTTCAGCACAGGTATAGTCGCCAAGGCTGTCTTCCACGACCATTTTGTTTCCGGCGACGAGAGCAATCACGCCCTGTTCCGCTTGAGCAGCAATAGAGCAGCCAAGGGTAAGTACCGCCGCAGCCAGTGCGATGATGGATTTTTTCATGATGTTTTCTCCTTTATATGGTAAAATACCAGATTTTTCACGTTTCTTACAAACCGTACAGAATGCGGATTAGAGATAGGCTTTTCTATAGTGCACAGGTGAGAGGAAAATAAATCGTAGAGTTTAGTCCGGTAAAATTTATCTCTGCATCAATTTTGATTTGTGTTCCTATGGCCCTGTTTCCGGTAACGAGAACAACGGCAAACCGGATTACTTTTTTGCCCGGTCATGGAGTTCATACTCCGTGAAGCCATTACAGCGATAGACTACAGTGGAATGAGATCTGCATGGTGATCCTTCAATTATGATTATTTTAATTGTTCTTTCTGAAATCGATTGTAGAATAGGATTCTATTCATAGCAACTCACTTTCCGGGAAATCGGAAAATAATTCTACTAGGAAAAACAAAGGATCAGGTCAAAATATTTGTACAGGCAGAGAACGAGAAAGTATCAGGTCCATATCATGATGTAAGCAAACAAGAGTAGGCGCAAAGAAAAGAAGTGCAGATTTACTGCACTCTGAGAATAGAAATTTACTGACATGGCTGAAAGGATATATGGTTTCGATGTCTCTTCCGCAGACGTGAAAAGGTGATGGGTGAAAAGCTTGCCGGTAAAGTAATAGATGAAGCTGATGAGTTTTTCCGCGATCAGCGAATTCGATGGTAGGGGAGCTGCTTCAAATGCTGATGGACAAAGCGGCCTTTGGACGGCGCCTTGAGAAATTGCTGAAATAATTCTTCGCTGGCGAAATATTGATAAACAGCACCGCTATGAAATTGGACATAAATGCATCCATTCTGATATCCGATGGAAGATACATTGGAAGACTGGACAGGCATCATTTCCACCGCGCATCATCTCCTTTTTATACGTAGTAGAACATTAATAGAAGATATTTTAGTGAGGCCTCTAAAAAGAATAAGAGAAAATTTATGCAGCAAATTGGGAGTAGATGGACTATTTCTATTCAGAATTATTATTCTGAGAGGGGTTATTTGAGTTCGGAATCTTGGATTTTAAGTACATCCATAGCAATTTCAGATCATGGATGTACCCGGTAATGATATGTTTGATGTAATAAAGAAATGTTCCATCTTGTAGAGGAGCGGTCCATGAATTCAGCATCAGATCCAGGAGACGGAGTTGTTCTGAAGTTATTTTTTCAAATTCGGAATAATTTATGTCACCGGAAATTGCATAAAGTAATTCTGTGTCATAATATTCAGACAATGCGCGAAATGCTTCGTCCGTGTGGTCGTCATTGGAAAATGGATAAGCAGGAAGGAATTGAATCTTTTCCTGAAGGATAGCTTTTCTGTCAGGGGCTGATCTGGATAGATCCAGCGCTTCAAGAGTTAGTCTGATTTGTTTTCGTGCCCGGTAAAAAATGGAAACTCTATCGCGAACATTTGCTTTCCAGTTTTGATAATGGAGCATAAACATAGATACCAGTAAGGATGATGCAGCACCAAGGATAGCAGATCCCCAGTTTATCATAGAATCACTCCTTTCTGCATATATTGTAACAAATAAAAGTGCGTGGAAAAGGCGAGGCAGGTAATGGGAAATTTCCTTGAAAAGCTCTGAAACGGAGATGAGTAATGGACTTGTCAGTATGGCATGACGGAAAACTTAAAAATTTTCATAGGTCCAGTTCGGTTGTTAATATCAATGGGACTTATTTTCCCTTGCATCATTTCTTATGTTTTTGTAAATACTCAATGCAAGGCTACCACCAGGCTGCCAAACTGAAAAATAAAAAAGACAGTTTCTTAAATCGTATCGTAAGAAACCGTCTTTTTTTGTCTGGCGGAGTGGGGGGGATTCGAACCCCCGCACCGGTTGCCCGGTCTAACGATTTAGCAAACCGTCCTCTTCAGCCGCTTGAGTACCACTCCATATCGGTGACTTATTCAAGATACTATATTTCCCGGAATCTGTCAAGCTTTTGTTGCTTTTTGATGAAATCAGCGGGGAATACGTGAGAGGCAGAAGGACTCATGATATAATGAAACATATACCATAAAACGATATAAATAGGAAAAATATAAGGCCGGAGACTCCGGCAGAGAGGCCTGAAAGGGCGGGAATGAGGTGAATCATGAGACAGCTATTCTGGACAGCATGTTTTCTGGCGGCTCTGGCCGCTCCGTGGCCGGCCGGTGCGGCGCAGGCGGCTGCCGGCGACGGGGAAAAGGCTCTGCCGGTGGCGGCACCGGCGGGGGCTGCGGACAGTATGCATGTGGACCCGTCCTCAGTGCATGTGCTGGATGCGGACGGAGATGCCATGGTGGTGGAAGCGGCCATCGTGCGGACCGATGCGAATCAGCGCGTCACTGCGGGACGGGCGGTGTACCGATTCTCCGGCGACGGGAAGAGCTTTCTCCCCGGAGAGAATGGTGCATGGGAGCCGGTGCGGGCCGGCAGTGCCGAGGAGGTGTGCGCGGACAGCATTCTGGCTGTGCTCAATGATCCGACCCGGCGCGCCCAGTTTGTGAGTGAGCTCCAGCAGGTAATCATGAAGAAATGGGAAGCCAAAGAGGCAGCCAAAGCAGGAGGCACAGCGCAGCCGGCAGCGTCTCCGGAGGCAGCAGCTCCCGGAAAGCCCGCCGCTCCGGCTGAGACTGGCAGCGCGCCGGACAATGGAGCCGGAGCTTCGCCGCAGAAGACAGACGTCGGACAGGCACCGTCTGACAGCGGAACGGCAAAGCCGCAGAATGCAGATGCCGGAGAAGCGCAGAGCCAGACACCGGCTGCCGAACCGCCGGTAACAGTGGAGATCACCAGCCATGAGCCGCAGGTGAGCATCGAGGCACTGCCTTCTGTGGAGATCCGTTCCGATACAGCAGAAGAGACACCTTCCGTTATAGGTAATTTCAATAACGCATGAGAGTCGATTTCATCTAAAATAAAGGGAAGACAACAAATGCCGCCGGTGCGGCATGCACGGGCAAGGAGGAAATATTATGACCATTTCCAATGTAATCAGGATTTTGAAAGAAGCACTGGAAGGAGACCGGGAACAGAGGGAAATGCTTCCGAAGCTCCAGAGGGAAGCCGACCGGGCGTGGCGGCGTGCTGACCGCCGCATCGAACGGGCCCGGCTGGGCGCACAGTCCGCTATGGGCATTCTGGAAAAGATCCGCATCAATGTACTGGCCGTGCAGATGGATGAATTTCTCCATGAATATGAGGAGCTGAAAAATGTTCATCTGGAGGACTGCAGCGGCTATATCGATCTGCGGGCAGACCCTCTGGATCAGAAACGGCTTCACACGCTGGTGGATATGTACGACCGCATTCGCGACGCCGGGACCGTAGGCTATTCCGCCCGTTCCGAGTCCACCATGCTCTTCGGACCGGGGCTGCTCACTTGGTATGCCCGGACGCCGGATTTCCATTTCAATGAGGATACTCTGAAAAACGGATCCATTGAAGATCTGCACGGCGTGATCACCGAGCTGGATGCTTTCGGACACAAGGTGACGGAGATCTGCTCCCGCCTCCAGTCCATCCATCACGCAGCGCAGAAGGCAGCGGAGGTCATGTATGATCTGGGCGATCTGCTCGACGACTGCACGGAGGACATCCGCCGGCTCCAGAGAAGCAGCGGCCGGGACTGGTCGAAATATACGATGAATGAAAAAATTTCCGTGGCACGGGGCGTACAGATCGCGGAACTCATTCAGGACATGGCGGATTTCCATGTACTCAATGAAGATGCGACCGTCAAGGAATCGCTCGTGAACGCATCCCGCCACGCCCGCGACGTCATCCACCAGATCGGCGCGTGACAGCAGCAGAAAGCAGGTCACCGGACCTGCTTTTCTTTCTGTTTTGCGAAAAGACGGAAATCCGGCGGAAAAACTTGCTGGAATGGGCGCGTTATATGATATAATCTAAGATAATGTGGTTTAAGCAGGATCAGTGCAGAGCATTTTTCAGTTCATGAGGGAGGGAATCAATGAAACACCAGGAAACAGTGATCATCGTCGACTTCGGCGGACAGTACGCACAGCTCATTGCGCGCCGTGTCCGTGAATGCGGCGTGTACTGTGAAATTCTGCCGTACACCAAGTCGGCAGAGGAAATCTTGTCTCACGACCCCAAAGGTATTATTCTGTCCGGCGGCCCGTCCAGCGTCAATGCAGAAGGCGCGCCGAAAATGGACAAGGCGGTATTCAATGCAGGCATTCCGGTGCTGGGCATCTGCTACGGCATGCAGCTCATGTGCAATGAACTGGGCGGCCGCGTAGCCCGTCCGGAAAAGCATGAATACGGCCACACCGTTTTCTATCGCGACGGCAGCTGCCCGCTCTTCGAAGGCGTATCCGAAAAGACCGCCGTATGGATGAGCCACGGCGACTCCGTAGCGGAAATGCCCGCAGGCTTCGGCCTCGCAGGCCATACCGATCTCACGCCCACCGCAGCGGTCGCTGACGAAGCACGCCGCCTCTACGGCGTACAGTTCCATCCGGAAGTGGTCCACACCGAAGAAGGCACCCAGATGCTGAAGAACTTCCTCTTCTCCGTCTGCCGGTGTGAAGGCGGCTGGTCCATGGGCAGCTACATCGACATCGCTGTTGCCCAGATCCGTGAAAAGGTAGGCAATCACAAGGTCATCTGCGCCCTCTCCGGCGGCGTTGACTCCTCCGTGGCAGCCGTTCTCGTACACAAGGCTATCGGCGATCAGCTCACCTGCGTATTCGTCGATCACGGCTTCCTCCGTCTTGGCGAAGCGGAACAGGTAGTGGAAACGTTCAAGCACAAATTCCATATGAACCTCATCCATGTGGATGCATCGGAACATTTCATGTCCCTCCTCAAGGGCGTCACCGAACCGGAAAAGAAACGCAAGATCATCGGCGCGGAATTCATTCACACCTTCCAGGAAGAAGCAGACAAGCTGGACGATGTGAAATTCCTCGTTCAGGGCACCCTCTATCCTGACGTGGTGGAAAGCGGCACCGCAACGGCAGCCACGATCAAGAGCCATCACAATGTAGGCGGTCTCCCGAAGGATATGAAATTCCAGCTCATCGAACCGCTGCGTGAACTCTTCAAGGACGAAGTCCGTGAACTGGGCCGTCAGCTCCATATGCCGGAAGAAGTCGTCAACCGTCAGCCCTTCCCGGGCCCGGGCCTCGCGATCCGCATCATCGGCGACATCACGAAGGAACGTCTGGAAATCCTCCGCAAGGCCGATTTCATCGTCCGCGACGTCATCCAGAAACGCGGCCTCTACAATGACATCTGGCAGTCCTTTGCCATCCTTCCTGCGGCCATCCGCAGCGTAGGCGTCATGGGCGACGAACGCACCTACGATTACACCGTAGGCATCCGCGCGGTCACCAGCTCTGACGGCATGACTGCTGATTACGTCCGCTTCCCGTGGGAAGTCCTCGACGAAATGAGCCGCCGCATCGTCAACGAAGTGGAAGGGGTCAATCGCGTAGTTTACGATATCACCTCCAAGCCGCCGAGCACGATCGAATGGGAATAATGGAATAAATAAAAAGAGCCAGCTGATTATATCGGCTGGCTTTTTCTGTGTCATGGTTTATTTTTGTATATATAATTATTTTTTATTGAATGTATGCCTGCTAAAATTTAATTGTTATCTCATAGAAGGCTTTGCAGGCTGGTCATGTTTAACCAAAAATGAGGAGCGATAAATATGTTAAACAATTCAATACCCTATGCGTATTGGGGATTGAAATGCAAGTGAGCAAGAGCTGCTTTGAGGGGAATAAAGGAAGATATGGGAAGCCGAATAAACTTTGATCTTATGAAGTTATTATAGGCCTTAATATTTCTTGGCGAAAATCTGTTGGTGTGGTACTATGCGTTATAGATGCTTATAAAATTAAGCTTTAATTGGTCACGAGGAGGAGTAATCATGAAGCGTGATATGTATGAGCTTCCTGAATCCTTATATGAATTTGCTCAAATTAATAATTTTCATGGTGTTATTGAAGATCTGGCCTCTATAGCTGAAGATGAAGAATGGAATTACCACAATACGGTTAGTAAATCAAGTTTACCAATATTAGAGAATTATATTCGAAATACCTATATTCGATTGTCACGGGAGAAAAAGGTCGCCTATTCTATAGACTCAAGATTTTGCTGTTTTGATACAGGTCTTTTATCCAAAGTTCAGCATGAACCGATATACATGCAGTTTTGTGAGAATACCAATCCCAGTATCGATTGTTATTGGTATTTTAATCGATTCTTTAGAAGAGGGGAAGGGGAAGTACGGCGATATGCTGAACTGCCGGAAATGGCATTTTACTGGGACGATCCGGCTAAATTAGTGTTTGATCCGCGAAAAAAGCTTGTCGTAAATGTGGAGCATATTATTCAGGATAATAAAGATAGATTTCCAGAACCGTATTCAAGCATGTCGGATTACAATTTACAGATAATTATTGATGGGAGTGTGAAAGCTGCTAAGGAAAGACTTCGCCGTAATTATAAAATTGCTGTTCCACAATATTTTATTACGACAGGAACAATTCAATTACTTATTCCTCTATGCTTATCAGCACCAGATATTGCAGATCTGGCTATTGTAGTAGAGGATTATGGGACTATATACCGTGCATCAACTTGTTTAACGCTTGATCAGGCGATGAATAATGCACGTCTTTTAGCACGACCAGATCGTGATTGGCTTAATCCGTAATGCTATATTAAATAAAGAGCCAGCTGATTTTAATGGGTCAGTTGGCTCTTTTTGTCATTTCTTTTTTAAAACATTGGATACGGTGGATTGCGATATATCCAACATGGTGGCAATGGTCTCCTGAGTCATTTTTTGTTTGGCTAAATCCCTGATGACCTGATTTCTCTGGTCAACAGATTTGATTTCCGGAAGTTTATGCACTGTTTCAGATACCACGCCGGAAGCAGTCACTGTTTTGATTAATGTTGTTCCATCATCCAGCGCAGCCCGCACGATTCTATCCCCGGTTTTTTTGTTGGGCTTAAACGCTAAAGAGACAATGTTAGCCGGTGTTTTACCGGCGACCTTTAAGTCATTGGAGTTGAATACATTCATGAGAGTTACCGTCATATCTCGTCCCCCTTTTTTACCATTTTGGTATTATTCTAATATTAGATTGGTAAAATTTCAAGAGAGAAAATAATATATTCGTTTTATGATCCGGACGGTGCATGATGATATTCCCGTGGTGGAGGGCATCGAAAATCCTTACAGGGGTTTCATCGTGGGCATTCAGTCCCATCCGGAGAATGACATCATCGAGGGCGTGCTGCAGGGCAAGGACCCGTCCGGCCTCTGTGATACGGATACGTGCCTGCGTTTCTTCCAGGCGCTGGTGAAGGCCGCTTCCAAATCATTTTTCAGAGCGCTTTGAGCCGCCGGTTTCTGCCGGCGGTTTTTTTGTGCGCGGAAGGCGCCGGTTTGGAAATAACGGGCGCAGCGTTTATAATAAAAAAGATAATGCATAGAAAAGAAAACATCGATTCGAGGAGGAACGCAGTGGAGCAGCTGAAAGAAGAAAAGATACGGAAATTTGCGGAGCTCGGCGTGGCGGAAGCGGATATTTTCCGGGAGATCATGCGGGCGCGGCATCTGGATTATGTGCTGTTCAGCCAGCCGTCGAACCGGGAGTATGGCCTGACGCAGGAGGCGCTCTGCGAGGCGGCGCAGAAGCTCACGGCAGAGAAGCTCGGCGTGGTGCCGGGCGATGTGGAAACCTATGCGGCGATCTACACGCTGGCGCTGTCGGTGGACCCTATGATGTTTGCGGAGACGGCGCCTGTTTCGGCTGTGACGGCGGCGCTGGTGCGCCGGGCGGCGGCCGAGGCGGAGAAGGCGGGCCAGACGGTGCTCTTTGCGGGAGCGGAGCAGTATCTGCCGTGCCTGACGGATATTTTCGTGACGCTGCGGGGCAAACGGATCGCCGTGGCAGTGGCGGACGCGTCCTGGCAGGAGCCGGTGGCCATGATCTATGCCCGGGGCCGGTCCATGACGATGGAGGAGATCCCCGGAGATACGGAAACCTACGATTATATTTTCTACGCCGGAACGAAGGACCCGGCGTGCGCGTCGTATTGGCAGGCCATGGAGGCCCATCTGGCGGAGGGCGGCCGGATGGAGGCGCTGCTGCCGGACGAGCTGCTCCGGTCAGATGCAGAGGCGGTGCAGTCTGTATTCCGCGGGGCGGCAGAGGCCCGTACGGTGGCCTCGATGTATCACGTGGTGGACGGCGAGGTGGAGAAGGATCTCCTGTCGTCCGGGGCAGCGGAGCCGTCGGGCCGGATGGTATTCGGTGAGCTGGCCGAGGCGGACGGCGCGGTGCGGACCTTTGACCGGGCGGCGCTGGGCCGGGCGGATTTCGCCGCGGCGGACAGCTGGGACTATGATCTGTACGGCTGGAACGGTAGTGAAGCGGTGCAGACGATCCTGGCGGCAGGGCTGCTCGATCCGGATTTTGCAGTGGGCAGCGTATTCCGTGCTGTTCCGGCCATGAAAGGGACGCTGGGCACCTATCGTGTGATCCGTGAAGAGGCGGTGACGGATTCCTGTATCCGGGAGGATCTGGTGAAGGAGGACGTGGCGGCCGATGTGAAGCGCGTGGAAGCGGGCGATCTGGTGCTGGTGAAGCGCGCCGGGGGCCTGTGCTGCGCGGTGGTGCCGCCTTCGCTGGCCGGTACCGCGGCGGCAGAGGGCGTGATGGTGCTCCGTCCGCTGGAGGGCTATACAGCGGAATATCTGAAAGGGTATCTGGACGGACCGATCGGGCAGCTGTTTCTGGATGCCATGAGCGCCGGTGGTGTGTGCCGCGTGTGCGCATCCCGCCTGCTCCGTGTGCCGGTGCGCCGGACCTCGGCGGAACGGATCGGCGCGGTGACGGCGGCGGTGAAGCAGAGCACGGCGGCGCTGGCAGCGGCGGAAGCGGACTGGCGCCGGGTGAAGCGCGACGCAGTGGGCCTCATGATGGGGCGATGAAAGGAGTCGGACATGAAGATCGTACTGGCTACGCATAATCAGGGAAAAATCAGAGAATTCCGGGAAGCCTTTGCCGAGCTGGGCTGGGACGCGGTGCCGATCTCCGAGATCGCCGATCTGCCGGACCCGGAGGAGACGGGGGAGACCTTCGAGGAGAATGCGCTTCAGAAGGCGCGGAGCTATGCTGCTTCTATCGGGGAACCGGTGCTGTCTGATGATTCGGGCATCATTGCCGATGCGCTGGGCGACCGGCCGGGCATCTATTCGGCACGCTACGCCGGACATCACGGCGATGATGAAGCCAATAACCAGAAGCTGATCCGCGACCTGGCGCCGTATCACGGCGAGGAACGGAAAGGGCGCTATGTGTGCGTGGTGGCGCTGGTCTGGCCTGACGGGCGGGCGGTGACCGCACGGGGCGAATGCGAGGGCATCATCCGCGATTTCTATGCAGGGACGGGCGGCTTCGGCTATGATCCGCTCTTTTTCCTGCCGCAGTTCGGACGGACGATGGCGGAGCTCTCGCTGGAGGAAAAAAACGGCATCAGCCACCGGGGACGGGCGCTCCGGGCACTGATCGAAAAGCTGAAAGAGGAAAAGAAATAAGGAGTGCCGGGCGCTCCGATGAGTTTTTGACAAAATGGGCCTTCCCGATGAATATTTGATATTTTAAGAGTATCGAATATTTTATAAAATCGGCATACAGATACACTAATTGTCTGATATAATATACAATATAAGCCGGAAGGGAGGGGGAGAGGACATCGACTATGGCAAAAAGAAAATTAAAGCTTTTTGGATTTAACAATCTCACCAAGACGCTCAGCTTCAATATGTATGACATCTGTTATGCAGCGGAAGCGGCGGAACGGGAAAAATATATTGCCTATATCGACGAGGAGTACAGTGCAGAAAGGCTGACTCAGCTCCTGAAGGATGTGGCGCATATGATCGGGGCCAATATCCTGAATATCGCGTCGCAGGATTATGACCCGCAGGGCGCGAGCGTGACCATGCTCATCTCGGAGGAACCGGTAGGCATCGAGAAGCAGGATGTGGTTTTCCATCTGGACAAGAGCCACATCACGGTCCACACCTACCCGGAAATGCATCCGCAGGACGGCATCTGCACCTTCCGCGCGGATATCGATGTGTCCACCTGCGGCAAGATCTCTCCGCTGAATGCGCTGAATTTCCTGCTCCGTTCCTTTGATGCGGATATCGTCGTGGCGGATTACCGCGTGGGCGGCTTCACCCGCGATGTGAACGGCCGGAAGATCTTCATCGACCACCGCATCAATTCCATCCAGAATTACATCGCCCCCGAGATCCGGCATAAATATGACATGGTGGATGTCAATGTGTATCAGGAGAATCTCTTCCACACGAAGATGATGCTCCATGATTTCCACCTGGACAATTATCTCTTCCACACGAAGGAGGAGGAACTGCCTGCGAAAGAGGTGAAGCGTATCCGCCGGCTGCTGAAGCAGGAAATGGCGGAGATCTTCAACGGGCGCAACATGCCCGCCATAAAGGACTGATTCGGCTTTTGTATCACAGCCGGTTGGTTTATTTTGAAAGGAGCCTATTATGGATTTAAGAGAAGAAGCTATGGCGCTGAGAAAAGAAAAACATCAGATGATTCACACTGAACTCAGTGCTCCCGTGGAAAACGCGCACGATCTGGCCGTGGTATACACGCCGGGCGTCTCCGCTCCGTGCCTTGCCATCAAGGAAGATGAGGATCTGTCCCTCGACCTCACCTGGAGAGGCAATGTAGTGGCTGTCATTTCCGACGGCACCCGTGTGCTCGGCCTCGGCGACATCGGACCGGCGGCTTCCCTCCCGGTCATGGAAGGCAAGAGTGCGCTCTACAAACGCTTCGGCAATGTGGATGCGATCCCGATCGTCATCAACACGAAAGATCCTGATGAATTCATTCATACCGTTCAGCTGCTGGAAAAATCCTTCGCCGGCATCAATCTGGAAGATCTCTCTTCCCCGAAATGCTACGACATCGAGGACAAGCTGAAAGCCACCATGAATATTCCTGTATTCCATGACGATCAGCACGGCACGGCCATCGCCGCTCTCGCAGCGGTACTGGGCGGCCTCCGTCTCGTGGGCAAGAAGATCGACGAAGTGAAGGTCGTCATGAACGGCGCCGGCGCCGCAGGCTCCGCTATCGCCCGTCTGCTGCTGGAAGCCGGCGTCAAGGATGAAAACATGACGATCCTCAACAGCAAGGGCATCATGTACGACAACGGCAAGCTGGACCGCATCCAGAAGGAACTGGCTGCCCGCGTCAATCCGGAAAACAAGCAGGGCACGCTGGCCGAAGCCGTCAAGGGCGCCGATGTGCTCCTGGGCTGCTCCGCACCGGGCGTATTCACTCCTAAGATCGTAAAGAACATGGCAGAAAAGAACATCGTATTCGCCATGGCAAACCCGACTCCGGAAATGATGCTCGACGCCGCCAGAGAAGCCGGCGTTTACATCTTCGGCACGGGCCGCAGCGATATGCCGAACCAGGTCAACAACTCCAGCGTATTCCCGGGCCTCTTCCGCGGCGCACTGGACGTACGTGCCCGTCAGATCAATGAGGAAATGAAGCTGGCAGCGGCGTATGCCCTGGCAAACCTCATGCCTGATGAAGAACTCAGCCCGGATCACGTTGTGGTCGATGTATTCGATCCCCGTGTACCGAAGGCGGTCGCCAAGGCGGTCGCCAAGGCAGCGGTGGAAACCGGCGTGGCCAGAGTGAAGGAACTTCCGGAACAGTACAGAGACTGATCGGAGACTTTCTGACAGCAATGAAAAAGCGGTCTGCACAGGCCGCTTTTTTGTGTGCGCGGAAGAAAAAGAAAAGGAAATGCTTCCATTTGACAAGAGAATACATATCGATTAAAATGAGGAGGTACTTGCGGAAGTACCGCGGGGCATAGCGCAGTTGGTAGCGCACCTGCTTTGGGAGCAGGGGGTCGCCAGTTCGAGTCCGGCTGCCCCGACCAATGAACGTCTCAGTAGCTCAGCTGGATAGAGCAACCGCCTTCTAAGCGGTGGGTCGTGGGTTCAAATCCCTCCTGGGACACCACAAGAAACACCTCGGGTGTTGACCATAGAAAGGCCGCGCAGAGCGGACAAAGGAGAATGCGGAGAGATCCGGATTCTTTTTTTGTGCGCCCGGAGGAGGGGCGGGGGTATGATACAATAAAGGCAGGAATCACCGGCCGGTCCGGCAGAAAGGAGGGATGGCGGTGAAACGATGGAAACAGACCGCAGCGGCGGCCGCTGCGGCATGCTTGATCCTGCTGGCGGTGCCGCAGCCGGCCAGCGCGGCGTCCGTGACGGAGAAGCTGCTTTTCGGCGCGGCAGCGGTGCTCTACGTATCGAATTATTATTCCGCGCTGGATGACGGCGCGCAGGCTCAGTTTCTCGGGGAGTGCCAGCAGCAGACCGGCGTCTATGCAGACCCGGCGGCGGACGCACGGGTGCAGGGGATCTATGAGCGGCTGCGCTCCGGCGGACAGATCAAGCGGGATTACTCCGTGTATGTATCGCCTGACGAGGAGATCAATGCCTTCATGAGTCTCGGCGGGGTCATGTGCGTCAATAAGGGCTCGCTGGACTCCTTCGACGACAGCGAGCTGGCCTATGTGATGGCCCATGAGCTGGCACATGGGGAGAAGCGCCATTCCGTATCGGGCGTGAAGAAGCAGGTGGGGCTCACGACGGCGCTCAATATTTATCTGGCGGACGATCCTACCATCGCGTCGGTGCTGCTTGCCAATATCGCGGGCAATTATATTTCCAATGCGGTATTCACGAAGGATCAGGAAAAGGAAGCGGATGACATCGGATTTGAGTATCTGGTGGAGGCGGGGTACAATCCCGGCGCGGCAGCGGCTTCCATGGCGGTGCTCCGCGACCGCTACGGCGAGAGTTCGCCCACGGGGCTCAAAGCCGTGCTGGCGCCGTCCAACCATCCTGCCACGACGGACCGCATCAATAAGAATATCAAGCGGATGTATGAATACTCCGGCAAACATGTGAATGTGAAGGATGGCTATATCACGGTGAACGGGAAGAAGGCCTTTCAGGGGGTGCCCATGAGCGGCTACACCGGAGAGGAACGGACCTATCTGGCAGCGGGGAAGCTGGCCCAGCTGTATCATGAGGGCCGTCAGACCGCCGCTTCCTATGACGGCAGCGACATCTGCTGCGGCGGCGAAGCCATTTATACGGTGAGTGCCGGAGAGAACGGCGCGGCCATGGCGGCGGCGCTGAATGAAGGGATTCTGAAGCAGTGAAGGGAGCAGGGATGAACGGGATCAGAGAAAAAGTGGAAGCGGCCAATGCGGCCTATGTGAAGAGAAAGGGCGCATCGGGCCATCCGGAGAAAAAATTTGCGATCCTCACGTGCATGGATGCGCGCATGGACCCGGTGCAGTTTGCAGGACTGGCGGACGATGCCTATGTGGTCCGCAATGCAGGCGGCCGTGTCACGGAGGATGCGGTGCGCTCGCTGGTGATCTCCGCCAAGATGCTGGGCACGTCGGAATGGTTCGTGATCCATCATACGGAGTGCGGCATGGCGTCCTTCACGGAGGAGACGTTCCGGGCGCTGCTGGCGGAGAGCACGGGACCGTCCGTGTGGGACGGCAGCCGCTGGGTGAATGTGCCGCCCTTTGTGCCGGGCGCGGAAACGGATATGGAATTCCACACCATCAGCGGAGAGCCGCAGTGCCTCATTGAGGATGTGAAGCGCCTCCGGGCCCACCCGCTGGTGCCGGGATACATTCCCATCTACGGCTATATGTACGATATCCATACGGGACAGCTCACGGAGATCCCCGAGGCTTCGGCGGCGGGACGGCCCGTGCGCTGAGGAGCAGCCTGCGCATGCGGGCTGTTTTTTCGTGCGCCTCTTTCCGGCTGTGCTACAATAGGGGGGAATGCCGGACCGGATGTCCGGAGTAAGGCCGAGGGCCTTGAAGGAGGATGACATGAAGAAATGGATCAAAGCGGTGCTGCTGGCGGTGGTCGTCTGCGGCGCTGCCGCAGGAGCTGCCGTGGCGATGACGCCGCCTCCGCCGCAGCCGCCCGTGCTTCCGCCGCCTCCGGCGACCCGTGCGGTCTCTGCGGCGGTGATCGATGGAAATACCGGTGAGATCTACGCGGATAAGGACGGGAATGCCCGCATCAATCCGGCGAGCACCACCAAGATCCTCACCTGCATACTTGCCCTGGAGGAAGGGCACGGGCTGCTCGATGCGGATGCGGTGATCTCTCCGCGGGCAATGGCGCAGGACGGGACGAATCTGGGGCTGCGCCCGGACCTGCCGCTGTCGCTCCGGGAGGTGCTGTACGGCATGATGCTCGTCTCCGGCAATGACGCGGCGGTGGCCGTGGCGGAAACGGTGGGCGGCTCCTATGACCGGTTCATTGAAATGATGAATGAGAAGAGCGCTTCCATCGGCGTGAGCCATTCCCATTTCGCCAATCCGAACGGGCTGACCGATCCCGATCATTACACCACGGCGCGGGACATGGTGAAGATCGCCCGCTATGCCATGGGCAATCCGGAATTCCGGGACATCGTCCGGGAAAAGACGCACAATATGGTGTACCGGGACGGCATGTACCGCATCGTGGAGAACCGCAATGAATTTCTGGACAGCGGCTATCCGGGGGCCAATGGCGTCAAGACCGGAATGACCGATGCGGCGGGGGAATGCCTCGTCGCCTCGGCGGAGCAGGACGGCCGGCTCATGATCGCCGCGGTGTACCATGACGAGGAACGCTGGGAGGACGTGAAGGTCTGGCTGGATTACGGTTTCCAGGCGGCCCGGATGGAAGCAGCCTATGAAGCGGCGCTCGCCGCAGAGCCGCCCTTCTATAAATGGGTCAATCAGATGCTGGGGAGGGAACCTCATGCGTAAGAGACGCCGGCTGCGTACGGACCGTATTGCCATCATGGCGGTGCTCCTGCTGCTGCTGATCTTTGCCTGCCGGCGGGGCTATCAGGTGTATGAGCTGCACCGGCAGATCTCCGAGGCGGAGGTGACGAAGCAGGAGCTCCTGCAGGAAAAGGCCGATCTGGAGGAGCGGAAAGCGGCGCTGGAGGACCGGTCGGTCATTGAAAGAAAGGCGCGGGACGATCTGGGCATGGTGAAGCCCGGGGAGGTCCCGTATGTGCGGTAGAAGAGAGCGGGAAACCGCTCTTTTTTTCTGCCCGTCCGGCAGCGGCCGGAATCCGCGGGAAGGTAGATAATACGGGAATTTCCTTCCTTTGTCCCATGTTGCGTGTTGATAAAAATTTTCGTATAATGAAATCAACATTTTATCAGGGGATAAGGGGGCAGCATTTTTTTCATGGATTTAGAAATCGGCAGCATCGTAGAGGGTACCGTTACCGGGATTGCAAAATTTGGGGCATTCGTGGAGCTTCCGGATAAAAAAGTGGGGCTGGTACACATTTCAGAAGTTTCCAGTGAGTATGTCAATGATGTGAATGATTACCTGAAAGTGCATGACACGGTGAAGGTAAAGGTCATCTCTGTAGATGCCAAGGGCAAGATCGCCCTCTCCATCAAACAGGCGCAGGCATCGGCGCCTGTGGCGAGAGAAAAGAGAGCCGACCGGGGCGGGGACCGTCCGGAGGGACGCCGTCCGCAGGGCCGCTCCTTCGGGGGACGCCCGCAGGAAGGACGCCGGGAATTCCGGCCGCAGAAACGGCATGAAGTTTCGGTCTCCTTTGAGGACAAGCTGAGCCGTTTTCTGAAAGACAGCGATGAAAGGCTGCTGGATTTAAAAAGAAATGTAGAGTCGAAGCGCGGGGGCCGCGGCGCCCGCCGTGCGGACTGAAAATTTCCGCACATATTTGCAGGAGGGGGGCATTTGATGCTCCCTTCCTTGTTTGAGAAGGCCGCCTTCCGGCTGTGCCTTTTCTTACAGGAGGAATCATGATCAGAGCGGTCATTGATATCGGCACCAATTCCGTACGCCTGCTCACGGCGGAAAAGCTGCCGAACGGCGAATGGCATACGCTGCAGAAGGGGCTCAATGCGTCCCGGCTGGGCGAGGGCATGACGCTGCACAGCGGATTGTCCGAGGCGGCCTGCTGCCGGACCATGGAAGCGGTGATGCAGTTTGCCGAGGAGGCGAAGGCGGCCGGCGCGGACGAGATCCGGGCCTACGGGACGGAGATCCTCCGCGCTTCCCCGCAGGGAAAGGCCTTCGCCGCCATGGCAGAGGAAAAGACGGGCATCCCCGTGGAGATCCTGTCCGGAGAAATGGAAGCGTTCTACAGCTATTTCGGAGCGGTGGGCATGTCATCCTCCGTATCGGCCGTGACCGATGTGGGCGGCGGCTCCACCGAGGTGTGCATGGGCTTCGGACCCACCATCGGCTACCGGCACAGCTTCCCCATCGGCTGCGTGCGCTGCTCCGGCCTCTTTGATACGACCACCGCGCGGGGCATCGGGGAGCTGAAGAAATACTGCTTCCAGAAATTTCAGGAGTCGAAGGATCTGGCGCCGGTGAAGCACTGGATCTGCGTGGGCGGGACAGCCACCTCCATGGCGGCCATGCTGCAGGAGCTGGAGACCTATGACGCGGCGAAGGTGCAGGACTACGTCATTCAGCAGGAGGATGTGCCCCGTCTGCTGAAGGAGCTGTACCAGATGTCCTATGAGGACCGGTGCCACGTGAAGGGGCTCCGGGCTGACCGGGCGGATATCATCGTCGCCGGGGTGGCCATCATAGACAGTCTGATGGAATATTTTGCGCTGCCGGAGATCACGGTAAGCGACCGGGGCCTTACGGAAGGGCTTCTGGACGCCGACGTGGTGAAGCCGGAACTGTGATGGATGCCTTTCTGGACCGGGTGCGCCGGTTCGGGCGGAGCCGAGGCCTGTGGCAGCGGGGGAGCTGCATCCTGGCGGCGGTGTCCGGCGGGCCGGATTCGCTGGCGCTGCTGCTGGCTCTGACGGCGCTGGCCCCGGAGGAAGGCTTCACGGTGGCCTGCTGTACGGTGAATCATCACCTGCGGGAGGAAGCGGCGGAGGAAGCGGCCTTCGTGGAGGCGGTGTGCGCCTCGCTGGGCGTGCCTTGCCGCACGGAGCAGGCCGATGTGCCCGCCTGGCGGGCCATTCACGGCGGCTCCGAGGAAACCGTGGCGCGGGAGCTCCGCTATGAGGCGCTCCGCCGGGCGGCCCGGGAGAGCGGCTGTGACCGGATCGCCGTGGCCCATCACCGGGACGATCAGGCGGAGACCGTGCTGTATCATCTGCTGAGAGGGAGCGGAAGCACCGGTCTGGCAGGGATGCGGCCCTTGTCGGGCGATCTTATCCGGCCCTTTCTCTGCGTCTCCCGGTCGGACATCACGGAATTTCTGAAGAATTATCCATGGGAGCCCCGGCATGACCGGACGAATGACATCCCGGAGGCGGTGCGGAACCGCATACGGCTCCTGCTGATGCCGGAGCTGGCCCGGTACAATCCGCGGATCGCGGAGACGCTGTGCCGCACGGCGGAGATCCTCGCCGCAGAGGACGACTACATGGAAGCGCAGGCCGCCGCGCAGGAACAGTACCTGCACGAGGAAAAGGGCATGGTCTCTGCGGATGGGGCACTCTTCCGGACGCTGCCGGAGGCGGTGGCGCGGAGGCTTCTGCGGCGGATCTGGACCCGCTGCGGCGGGAAGGCGCCGGACTTCGAGGACACGGAGCGGCTGCTGGCCTTTCTCCGGGCGGGCGTCCACGGGAAATGGATGTCCGCCGCAGGGACGGCGGTGCGGCTCCAATGGGGGCAGGCCTTTTTTTATCCGGGGAGCACCCGGGAAGGGACCCTGCCTCCGGAGGAAAATGCGCAGTGGGAACTGGTGCAGACCGTGACGGATACGCCGCCGGAGACGACGGACGGAGATTCCATCGTGCTCGATGCAGACGCGGTGGGAACGGTGCAGCTCCGGTTCCCCCGGGCGGGAGACCGGTTTGCCCCGCTTGGTTTTTCCGGAACGAAACGATTATTTCCCTATATGAATGAACTCCGCATCCCCGCCGGGGCGAGGCCCGCATGGCCCCTTGCGGCGGACGATGCCCATATATACTGGATCGGACGGAAAAAGGTGTCGAGATACGGCCGGCCGTCTGACAGGACCCGACATTTTCTGCTTTTGACGCTGAGGAGGAAACGCAATGGCAATGGAACATCTGATGAATGACATTAAACACGTGCTGGTGTCCAGAGAAGAACTGGAAAAACGGGTGGCTGAGATCGGCCGTCAGATCACCGAGGATTATCAGGGGCGGGACGTGGTGCTCGTGGGCATCCTGAAAGGGGCCATGCCCTTCCTGTGCGACCTCATGCGGGCCATCGACCTGCCGCTTACCATTGATACGATGTGCGTGTCGAGCTATGGGAACAGCACGGTTTCCTCCGGCAGCGTCAATATCAAGAAGGATCTGGACAAGGATATCCGCGGCAAGGATGTGATTGTCGTGGAGGACATCATCGACACGGGCATCACCATGGCCGCGCTGGTGCCGCTTCTGAAAAAGCGCGGCGCCGCCTCGGTGGAGCTGGCTATCTGCCTCGACAAGAAGAAACGGCGCGTACAGGATGTGCCCGTCAGATATGTGGGATTCAGCGTGCCCGATGAATTCATCGTGGGCTACGGCTGTGACTATGCGGAAAAATACCGGAATCTGCCGGAGGTATGCACGCTGAAAAGCGAGGTCTACACACGGGCCTGAGCGGATCGGCAGCGGGGGTGCCGCACAGAAATATCGAAAATTTTCGTCGACAGTGTAAAGGGAATATGATAAAATAATCATTGATTTATTCTATCTTTAATGACCCTGATGTGCAGAAAAAGCGGCCCCGCCGCAGTGCAAAGGAGGAACCGATTGAACAAGTTTGTAAAGAATGTGGCGCTCTATGTCCTGCTGATCGTCATAGCGGTGTCGATGTTCCAGACCTTCGTACAGCCGCAGGAGCGGAACGCGGAGATCACGTACAGCGACTTCATCGCGCAGGTGCAGAATGACAAGGTGGATGCGGTGGTCATCACGAACAACGCAGTCACCGGCACGCTCAAGGACGGCACGCGCTTTGCGGCCTACCTGCCCACTAATGACAATAAGGCACTGGATGCGCTGGAAGAACACAAGGTGAGCATCACCATCCGTCCGCCGGAACAGCCGTCCTGGTGGATGAGCCTTCTGTCCTCGCTGCTGCCGATCCTGATTCTCGTCGGCGTGTGGTTCTGGATGATGAACCAGAGCCAGGGCGGCGGCGGACGCGTCATGAATTTCGGAAAATCCAAGGCGAAGATGACCGGGGAAGGCCAGGTCAATGTCACGTTTGCCGATGTGGCAGGCGAGGATGAAGCCAAGGAAGAGCTGGAAGAAGTGGTGGATTTCCTGAGGAATCCCAGCCGGTATACGGCCATCGGCGCCAAGATCCCGAAAGGGGTGCTCCTCGTGGGCCCGCCAGGCACAGGCAAGACCCTGCTTGCCAAGGCAGTGGCCGGTGAGGCGAAGGTGCCGTTCTTCTCCATCTCCGGTTCGGACTTCGTGGAAATGTTCGTCGGCGTGGGCGCTTCCCGCGTGCGCGACCTCTTCACGCAGGCCAAGAAAAATGCGCCGTGCATCGTATTCATCGATGAAATTGATGCCGTGGGCCGTCAGAGAGGCTCCGGCCTCGGCGGCGGGCATGATGAACGGGAACAGACCCTGAATCAGCTCCTCGTCGAAATGGACGGCTTCGGCGCCAATGAAGGCATCATCACCCTGGCGGCGACGAACCGTCCGGATATCCTCGACCCGGCACTGCTCCGTCCGGGCCGCTTCGACCGCAGAGTCATCGTAGGCAAGCCGGATCTCCGGGGACGCCTGGCGATCCTCAAGGTCCATGCAAGAAACAAGCCGCTCGATCCCGATGTGGATCTGGAGATCATCGCCAAGAAGGTGCCGGGCTTCACCGGTGCAGATCTGGCGAACCTGCTGAATGAAGCAGCGCTCCTCGCCGCACGGGAAAAGAGAAAGACCATTTCCATGGCCGATCTGGAAGAGGCCAGCGAAAAGGTGGCCTATGGTCCGGAACGGAAGAGCCACAAGGTGAGCGAATCGGAACGCCGCCTCACGGCGTATCATGAATCGGGCCACGCCATCATGGCAACCGTCCTGAAGGACGCCGATCCGGTGCACAAGGTGACCATCATCCCCCGCGGTCAGGCCGGCGGGTATACGATGATGCTTCCCCATGAGGAACGGTCCTTCATCACCAAATCCCATCTGCTGGCGCAGATCCGTGTCGCTCTGGGCGGCCGCTGCGCGGAACAGATCATTTTCAATGAAATCTCCAGCGGTGCCTCCGGCGACCTCCAGCAGGTGACGGCGATCCTCCGCAAGATGATCATGGAATGGGGGATGAGCGACCGGCTCGGACCGATGGTATTCGGCGAGCATCAGGAACAGATCTTCCTGGGCAAGCAGCTCGGCTCGGAACGGAACTACGGCGAGACCGTGGCGACGATCATCGACGAGGAAATGCACAAATATCTGAACGAGGCTTATGAAGATACGCTGAATATCCTCACGGAAAATCTGGAAGTGCTCCATGCGATGGCGCAGGCCCTCCTCGAAGTGGAGACCATCGACCATCAGCAGGTGGAAAATCTTTTCCGGTATCATTCCATTCATGCGCCGGGCGAAGAAGCGGACGCAGAACCGGCCGCTGCCGTTTCGGACGCAGGAAATGAAAATCCCGCGGAAAACGGAACCGGAGAAATGCCCCGGCAGTAACTGCATAAAAGGAAAAGAGTCCGACACAGGTCGGGCTCTTTTTTATATAAAAATTTCAGGTCTGCCCCGGCAGGCCCACGTGTCCGGCGCCGCAGGGCGCACGGCTGAAGGAGGATGGAAGTATGGAAGATGTAAAACAGGAAAAACAATTGTCGATCCCGGAATATTTTATGCTCGGCGCAAAGAAGGGCTTCTACATCACCGTGGAGGTCATCGCGCCGGCGATGGTCATGGCCTATGTGATCATCACCTTTTTGCAGCTTTCCGGGCTGATGCCGCTCATCGGGCAGCTGCTCGGACCGGTGATGGGCCTCTTCGGCCTGCCCGGCGAGGCCTCGGTGGTGCTGCTGGCCGCTTTTTTTGCCAAGGCGGCGGGCGCAGCCACGGCGGCGTCTCTCTATGCGGCAGGCGTGCTCACTGCGGAGGAGGCGACGATCCTCTTCCCGGCGTGCATCACCATGGGCACGCTGGTGGGGCACTTTGCCCGCATCGTGCTGGTGTGTAAGGTGCGGCCCGTCTATTATCCGATCATGCTGGCCACGCCGCTCATCGATGCGGCGATCGTTATGGTGCTGACGCGGCTCGTGCTCGCGCTGTACCGCTGAGGAGGTGAATGCAAATGGATCAGAAACAGACATCCACAACGCTTCGCGGACAGAAAGTGACCTGGAAAGGCTGGGCTTCCCTGATTTTTCTCATTCTCTGCTTTTCCGGCGTTTTTGCCCATCAGGACAATTTCCTCCGCGCCTTTGACTTCACAGCTCTCCTCGGCCAGTTCGGCCATGCAGAAGGTGCGAAGGTGAGCATACAGGGGACCGGCGGCTCCGGCGCGCGGGAGGCCTTCATTCTGGCGCTGACCATGGTCCCCACCACCATGATGGCGCAGGGACTCATTGAGGTCTGCCAGCATCTGGGGGCCATCACCGCCGCAGGGAAGCTTTTCCAGCCTTTCTTTCGGGTGCTCCTCGGCGTGCCCGGCACGGTGGGGCTGGCCTTCGTATCCAGCTTCACCTCCTCCGACGTGGCAGCCTTCATGACGAAAAACATGGCCGACGAAAAGCTCATCACCGACGATCACCGCACCATCTTTGCGGCCTACCAGTACGCCGGCTCCGCCACCATCAACAACACCATCGGCTCCGGCGCGGCGCTCCTGCCGATCACCGTCCTGCCGGTGGGCATCATCATCGCGCTCATCGTCGTGGTGAAATTCATCGGTGCCAACCTCGTCCGCCTCTATCTGGCGGCCCGCCGCAAAAAATCCACCGCAGAATAAAAAACTCCCTTTCCATAGACTTTTTGCTATAATGGGAGCGTATTACACAATGGAGGTGCGTTATGAGAATTGACCGCATAGACATCATCCGGGTGCTGAATCCGTTCCGGCATCCTTTTCAGACAAGCTTTACCCGTTTTGAAAACCGGGATGCCCTTCTGGTGAAGATCTATTCCGAGGGACTCATCGGCTGGGGCGAATGCAAAGCCTTTTACGGCCCGTTCTATAATCCGGAGGACAACGGGACTGTGCTCCATGTGCTGGGAGACATCATCATTCCCCGCATCCTGCATCAGGATGTGGAGAGCCCGGAAGCCTTCATGAAGAGCTTTTCCTATATCCGCGGAAACCGTCTGGCCAAGGCGGCCGTGGAAAATGCCCTGTGGGATCTGATGGTGAAGCGCACCGGGAAATCGCTTAAAACGCTTCTCGGGGGCACGCAGAAGGAGATCCGCGTGGGCGTTTCTCTGGGCATCGAAAAGGATATCAACGTGCTTCTCCATGAGATCGAACATTATCTGGAGCTGGGCTACCACCGCACCAAGATCAAGATCCATCCCGGAAAGGATATCGAGGTGGTGAAGGCCATCCGGAAGGAATTCGGTGACATCACGCTCACGGTAGATGCCAATTCCGCCTATACGTTGGAGGACATCGAACTGTTCCGCGCCATGGATGAATACCATCTCCAGTACATCGAACAGCCGCTTGGTGAAGAAGACATCGCAGACCATGCCATTTTGCAGAAAGCCATTGAAACGCCGATCTGCCTCGATGAAAGCATCGTCTCCTATGAGGCGGCGGAAGCGGCCATCCGTCTGGGCAGCTGCCGGGTCATCAATATCAAATCGAGCCGCTGCGGCGGGATCTACGAAGGGAAACGCATCCATGATCTGTGCCTGGCTCACGGGATTCCCGTATGGTGCGGCGGGATGACGGAGCTCGGCATCGGCCGGGCGCAGAATGTGTCCTTTGCCAGCCTGCCGGGCTTCACGGAACTGGCCCATGATGTGGCGGCGGCAAGCCGGTATTTTGAAAAGGACATCACCGATCCGATGGTGGACATCACGGACCGCTGCACGATCGTGGTGCCTGATGAAGATAATGGCATCGAATACCGCGTGGACGAAGCAGCCGTAGACCGCATGACCGCCGGACACTGGATCTACCGGTAAGAAAAAAGACCGTATCCTTTATGGATATGGTCTTTTTTTATGGGAGGAGATAAGCTCGGATACAATGATGCTCAGATATCGGAGCCTGTCAGCTGCCTGATGCGCAATTCCCGCACAATGCCGAGGATGCGCAGCGGGAGACTGTGAATATCCTCTGTCGTGAGGAATTGAGGCGGAAAACACACAGAATTCAGAGCGATGAGAATGAGGCCGCCCGTTTTTTGATAGAGCTGTCTTATGGAGGGAGGATTTCCACCAATCTGTACAAGACAGAAATCTCCGTCTGTATAGGATTCCTGTGACTGCACAATAGCGATATCACCGGGCAGAATGCGTGGGGCTATGGCATGATCGTTGATTTTAACTGCGAAATAGGTTCCGCTTTCAGCCATGGATTCAGAAATTTCTTCATAGCCGTCTATATCGAGCAGGTTTTCCATAGGAACGCCTGGTATGATGGTGTTTAGAACAGGAAGTTTTGTACCTCTGCTGGGCGAGTTATCAAACAAAAAATCCATGGTTACACCGAAAAAATCACATAATTGCTCCATGGATTGTTGATTGGGAAAGGCACTGCCGCCTTCCCATTTTGCTACTGCCTGCTGGGAGACACCAATGAGCTGCCCCAGCTCATCCTGGGAGAGTTTCTTCTGCTTCCGCAGGTAAAAAAGTCTATCTTTAAACATACGGGGTGTCCTTTCTTATGAAAAGTATTTCGGGCAATTTCACAGATTCTGGGGCTGAAAGCGGAGCTCGATGAGGCGGCTCGGCCGGCCGGTGCGGGCGGTGAACTGCAGTCCCACTTCCCGCGCCAGATCCCGGTCCATGAGCTTCTGCAGAATGCGGTTCATGGTTCGGGGCGTGACGCCGGCAAAATCGGCAAGCTCGGCCGAGGTGAAGCAGGTGCGGTCCGTATCCCGGCAGGCGCGGTACAGCAGCGTGAGAATGCGTACGCTGACGCCGGACAACTGGGCGAGGGGCAGGAATTGTTCCTGAATGGAGAGCATCGGGACCTGCTGCGTCAGCCGGTCGCCCTGTGCCGGCGGGACAGGAAGGGAAAGTCCGGGTCCCATAAGATAAGCCTGATCGCCGCCGCGAAGAACGGCCCGGTCCAGTGCCCGTTCGGCGTGGAGCTTGGATTCCTCTGCAGAGGAGCCGATGCCGAAGCCGATGGACAGGGTGAAGGGACCGGTACTGCGCATCCGGGCCAGCAGCGGAAGGTGATGATAATGGGCGGTGGCATTTTCCATAAGGGACCGGGTGGAAAAGAGAAGCCAGCCCCATGGAGGCCGCTCGATGCAGGCCGCTTCAGTCTCTCTGGCAAACTGCCAGATGAGGTGTGCAGCGGACAGGCGGGCTTCTGCCAGATCATAGCCATGCTCGGCCGGATACTGGTCCTCCGGGATGGAGAGACGCATAGCGGCGCAGGCAAGCGGGGTGTCGTGGCTCCGGCGAAGCTGGTCGGAGAGGATGAGACGCTCGATGCCCGCACGGATATCTTCGAAAGACGGCTGGAGCACGTACACCGGGATCTGGCGGTCGGAGAGAATCTTTTCGATCCGGTAAAATATGGTGATGCAGAAATCTGCTTCTCCGGTACGGCAGAGTTCCGCCATGCGGTCGGCTTCCAGAGACAGGATCTCTTCATTGTAGGCGTGGACCGGACAGAAATGAAGCCGGTACTGCTCCGGCGGGATTCCGATCTCATGGAAGGCGAGCTGGAAGAGATCTTCTCTCGGCCAGTCGGTGGCGATGTGCATGGCCCGGCCGGCCACCGCTGCGCGGAACAGGAGGCGGAGGAGCGCCGAGGAGGAACGGGGAATGGCCACCCATGGAACGGCCGGCACGATGGATTTTGCGGCAAAGCGCCGTGCCGTTTCCCCGAGAAACAGGAAGGCATCCGCCCGGTTCTGCTGTCCGGAAAGAAGCGAAGGCAGATCCAGTATGGAGCGATAGGAGAAGGGGATGAATTCTTCGTCAGGAAATTCTCTGCCGACGAAAGAAAAAATTTCCTGCATGAGCTTTTCCGGAGCGACAAGGCCGATTTTCATGAGACCACCTAATTTCAGACAGAATAAAGGTCTATTCAGGACATTGTGTTTCCCTTATCATATACGCAAGTACAATTTTAGTAAACACGCAGGCGGAAGCCTGCCGGCAAGGGAGCCGCAGAGCGCAGATACATGTGCTCCTGTGGCTTTCTGTGCAGATGGGAGGTCTTAACTTTGAGCTGGCTGAAAAAATTCCAAACGGAAAACCGATACATGGTTTTCTTCTTCCTCTATATAGGATTCTGTATCTCCTATATAGACCGTTCGGCGATCGGGCTGGCGCTGCCGTCCGTGTCGAAGGACTTCAATCTGGCTCCGACGGAAATGGGGGTCATCATCAGTGTATTCTTTATCGGCTACTCCATTATGCAGATACCGGGCGGGTGGTTTGCAGATAAATTCGGGTCAAAAACCGTCATCTGCGTGGCACTGGCGCTCTGGTCCATCTTTACCTTCACCACCGGCCATGCGCAGACCCTGTCCGGCTTGCTGTTTCTCCGGTTCGTCTTCGGTCTCTGTGAAGGACCGTATGCCGGTTCCTGCTTCCGCGCTGTGGCGGAATACTTCCCCCGTGAAGTGCGTGCGAAATATACCGGTTTCGTTCTTTCCTCGAACTATATCGGCAGCGCGCTGGCACCGGTCGTGGTCGTACCGCTCATTCTCTGGTTCGGATGGCGCGGCATGTTCCAGATCCTCGGGCTCATTGGCCTGCTTTATGTATTCCTTTATGTCATTCTGGTCAAATCGAAAAAACCGGCAGAGGAAAAGACGGAGGACAAGAAAAATCAGTCCAAATATTTCATTCAGCTGCTGAAAATGCCGCTGGTGTGGAAGCTGATCCTCTGCGCTTTCTGTGTATCCTGCATCAATAAGGGGCTGGACGCCTGGATCCCGACGTATCTGATCGCGGAACGCGGCATCGACCTCAAGGCCGTCGGCTATCTCACGCCGATCCCGTTCATCGCGTCCTTTGTATCCAGCGCCTCCTGCGGATGGATCATGGATAAATTCTTTGATCACAGAGAAAAATATCTCATCGCGCTGTCCGGCGCCGGTACGGCATTCTTCCTCTTCCTGATGTATCACGCAGAGACCATCGCCACCGTCGTTATTTTCCAGTGCGGCGTGTATTTCTTCAAATCCACCATCATGGCGCTTACTGTGGGCCTGACGCTGAAGGTCGTTACGGGCGCTATTTCCGGTTCGGCGTCCGCTCTGGTCAATATGGGCGGACAGGTGGCAGGTTTCCTGTCGCCGGCCTTCATAGGCTATCTGGTCTATGCTTTCAATGGTTCTTTCAGCGCCGTTTTCTACTATCTCATCACGATGGGGGCTCTCTGTGCGGTATTTGCCATGACGATCCGCAGAAAGCCGGGAGATCAGACCAATGCATAAATGATGAGAGCCGGTCTGGCATCCCTGAGGGATACGGGACCGGCTCTTACTGCACAAGTAAGGAGGTTGCAGCATGAAAATCAATAAAGTTGTTTTACGCCGTATGCATCTGGATTTCAAAAAGCCGTTCCGCACGAGCTTCGGCCTCATCCAGAAGGATTTTTCCATCATTGAACTGTACGATGAGGAAGGCAATGTGGGCCGCGGTGCGTGCTCCGCATTCCTGCGTCCGTGGTATAACGAAGAAACCACCATCGGCGCCCTGTATGTGATCCAGAATTACCTCATCCCCGCTCTGTTCGATATGGGAGATATCAGCACGCCGGAGCATTTCTTTGACGAGACCGCGTGGATCCGCCGGAACCGCATGGCCCGCGCCGCAGTGGATTGCGCTCTGTGGGAACTGTATTCCAAGGAACTGGGTGTGCCGGAATATAAGGCTCTCGGCGGCGTAAAGAATGAAATCGAGGCAGGAGTCTCCCTCGGCATTGAGGAAACGCCGGACAAACTGCTCCACACGATAGAAGAATACATGAAGCAGGGCTACCGCCGGATCAAATGCAAGATCAAGCCGGGTCACGACATCAATTATCTCAGCGCTGTCCGCAGGGAATTCGGGGACATCATGCTCATGGCCGATGCCAATTCTGCCTACACGCTGGACGACATCAATCTGTTCCGCGAAATGGATGACCTGAACTTGCTCATGATCGAACAGCCGCTGGAATCGGATGACATCGTGGATCACCGTCATCTTCAGGAGGTCATCAAGACGCCGATCTGTCTTGATGAAAGCATCATTTCTCTGGATGACGCACGCAGAGCCATTGAACTGGGCAGCTGCAAGATCATCAATATCAAGGTGGCCCGCGTAGGCGGCCTCACGGAAGCACGGCGCATTCAGAAATATGCCGGCGAGCACGGCGTATACTGCTGGTGCGGCGGCATGGTGGACGACGGCGTGGCCCGCGGCCACAATCTGGCTGTGGCGACGCTGCCCTATTACCGCTATCCCAATGATATTCCGAGCAGCGACCGCTATTACGGCGTGGACATCGTCACGCCGTCCACCTATATCGACAGCCATGCCATGGTTCGCCTGCCGGAACTTCCGGGAACGGGCTTCGAGCTGAATCAGAAGGTAGTGGATGAACACACGCTGGAAAAATGGGAGTATAACAAATGAGGACACTGGAAGAAATATTTCAGAGCATCGACCAGGCAAAGCCGGCCATGATGGATACCTGGAAGTCGCTGGTCAACCGGGACTGCGGCTCCGGAAATAAAGCCGGCGTGGACAGCGTGGGACAGGATATCCGGCGCTTCCTCGAACCGCTCGGATTTATGGTCCGGTTCCATGAATATGAAAAGGCAGGCAATATGCTTGTCGCTGAATATGGGGATATGACGAAGCCCTTTGTGATCCTCACCGGACACATGGACACCGTCTTTGCAGACGGCACGGCAGCGGAACGTCCCTTCACCGTGCAGGACGGACGGGTGACTGGCCCGGGTGTCCTCGATATGAAGGGCGGCATCACGGTCATGCTTTATGCGGTGAAGACCCTGCTGGAAAGCGGCTGGAACAGATATCCTCTGAAGATCATTCTCGCCGGGGATGAAGAAGTAGGCCACGGCTGGTCTGATGCCGCACAGGATTACCGGAAGGAAGCCCGGGGCGCACTCATGGCCTTCAATTACGAGACCGGCTTCATCGATAACGGCATCGTGCTGGAACGGAAGGGCTGTGCGCAGTATCGCTTCGATTTCCACGGTGTGGGCGCCCATGCGGGAAACAATCCGGAAGACGGCCGCAGCGCTGTGAAGGAGCTCTGTCATAAGGCGCTCGATATGGAAGCCCTCACCGATATGGCCGAGGGAACGACCGTCAATGTAGGCGTCATCGCCGGCGGGACCGTGCCCAATGCCATTCCGGAAAATGCGTGGTGCCGCGTGGATGTGCGGTTCCGCACCATGGCCGGCATCGAACGGGTGGAAAAAGCGCTGAAGGAGATCACGGACAAGGTCTATATCGATCAGGTACAGACCACGTGCCGCTGTGAAGTCAAAATGGGCGCCATGGAGCGGCTGGCTTCCTCGGAGGAGCTCTTTGACAAAGCCAATCAGATCGCCAGGGAGGCAGGACTTCCGGAAATGAAAGCCATCGCCGTCGGCGGCGGCAGTGATTCCGCTTACATTACCGCAGAGGGAGTGCCGGCACTGTGTGCCATGGGCGTCAAAGGCCAGTTCAATCACACCGTGAGAGAATGGGCGAAAGAAAGCTCTCTCACCGAACGGACAAAGCTCTCGGCGGCTCTGCTCATGAAGCTGTAATAAGGAGGCATACATATACTATGGACGAAAGAGAAAAAGCGTATCAGTGGGTCGATGCACATCGGGATGACATGGTCAGTCTCTGGAAGGACATGGTGACCATCGACTCCGGCATCGGCGTCAAAGAAGGCGGCATGGCCATGGGAAATCTCTGTGCAGGGATTCTGGAAAAGCTGGGATTCTCCATCCGCCGTGTGTCCTATGAAAAATGCGGGGATACCATCATTGCCGAACGGGGCGATATGACAAAGCCCTTCGTGATCCTCATGGGACATATGGATACCGTATTTTTCAAGGGAGAGCCGGAACGCCGTCCGTTCACCATCAAGGCTGGCAAGGCTTACGGTCCGGGCGTGCTCGATATGAAAGGCGGCGTCACCATTCTTCTGTCCACGCTGCAGGCACTGGAAGCGGCCGGTGTGTCCGATTTCCCGGTGAAGGTCATTCTGGATGCCGATGAAGAACCGGCCCACTGCTTCTCCGATGCGCCGGAGGTGATCCGGAAGGAAGCCGTCGGTGCCAAATGCGCCTTCAATTTCGAGACCGGCTTTACGGACAACAGTCTCGTGGTACAGCGCAAGGGCTGCTGGCGCTTCTTCGTGGAAGTGTACGGCCGCGGCTGTCATGTGGGCAACGATCCGGAAAACGGCCGGAGCGCCATCCTTGAAATGGCTCACAAGATCATCGAGATCGAAAAACTGACGGACTTCTCGAAGGAATACAACGTCAATGTCGGCACCATTGAGGGCGGCACCGTGGCCAATGCGGCGCCGGCCTACTGCAAGGTGGAATGCGATTTCCGCTATACCCATCCGGAAGATCTGCCGGTGCTCCGCCAGAAGGTGGCGGACGTCTGTGCAAAGACCTATGTGCCGGACACGACCACGAAGGTCTCGGACAATGTGGGTTTTGCGGTCATGCCCCGTCTGGCAGGCAATATGACTCTTCTCTCTATCGCGCAGGAAGTGGCCGAAGAAAGCGGCTTCCGGAAACCGGAAGCGCGGCTCTGCGGCGGCGGCAGCGATGCAGCCTATACCACGGCAGCGGGCGTGCCCACCCTCTGCGCTGTCGGTGTGGAGGGCGCAAGAAATCACACCGTGGAAGAATGGGCCGATGTGGAAAGCCTCTTCCGCCGCACCAAGCAGATGGCAGGCATTCTGCTGAAGGTCAGAGACAGAGACGTCATCGAATGATGGATATAAAAGGTAAGGACACGGGAGACCGTGTCCTTATTTTTTGTACCGGACAGGGGCGGTTGTGATTTTTTTTCGGTCTGGTATACTAAGGGAAGATCGAGGGGGAGCGCCCTGGATCTGTTTCAGTACATAGCGAGGGAACCCGTGTTTCGGGGTGAGAGGGCACTAGGGAGTGCCGACCGTCCGGCATCGATCCGCTGGGGGAGGTTGTGTATTGGAATGACGCTTCACGGCCTGCGGGACCGGCGGATGCCCGGGATCTTCGGAGGGGTGAAGAAAATGGAAAAAGAAAATCACGTACTGCGCCTTGTGTTTCTGGCGATGATGATCGGGCTGGGGGTCGTTATTTCCCCAATCCTGCGCATCGAGGGCATGTGTCCCATGGCGCACCTGATCAATATCATCTGCTCGGTTTTCATGGGGCCGTGGTATTCCCTGCTCTGTGCGACGCTCATCGGCATCATCCGCATGGTGCTCATGGGCATCCCGCCGCTGGCACTCACCGGGGCGGTCTTCGGCGCGGCGCTGTCGGGCATCCTGTACCGGGCGTCGGGCGGACGCATTCTGGCGGCGGTGCTGGGTGAGGTCATCGGTACGGGCCTCATTGGCGCGGTGGTCTCCTATCCGGTGATGGAATTTCTCTACGGACGCACGGGCCTCTCGTGGATGTACTACGTGCCCAGCTTCATCTGCGGTACCCTCATCGGCGGGTCCATCGCCTTTGCTCTGCTCACCGTCCTCTCCCGGAACGGCACGCTCCGGGAATTTCAGCGGAAACTGGGCATCCAGGTCTACGACCGCAGAGCGTGAAAACAGGGATACGGGCTGTCCCGTATCTTTTTTCTTTGTCCGGAGAGAGGAGGAAATCCCATGCACATCCGGCCATTCCGTCCCGAAGACGGCCCCGCCGCGGCGCGGCTCTTCCGGGAGACCGTCCTCGCTGTGAACCGGAAAGACTACAGCGAGAGCGCCTGCCGCGCGTGGGCCGCGGGCGCGGAGGACGAAGCCGCGTGGACCGCGTCCTTTGCGGGACATCCGGCCTTCGCCGCGGAAGAGGAAGGCGCGCTCCTCGGCTTCGGAGACGTCCGGCCGGACGGGTACGTGGACCGCCTCTTCGTCCACGCGGCCCGGCAGGGCGAAGGCATCGGGACGGCGCTCCTCGCGGCGCTCGTCCGTGCGGCGGGGGCGCGGCGTCTCCGCACGGAAGCCTCCCTCACGGCGCGGCCATTCTTCCTCGCCCGGGGCTGGCGTATCGTGCGGCGGCAGACCGTAGTGCGCCGCGGCGTCAGGCTGGAGAATCTCGTCATGGAAACAGAAAGGAGCACTGTATGAAACAGCTCACCGTGTACTGCGGGGCCAATCCCGGCCGCGATCCCGCGTTCCGCCGGGCCGCGGAAGAGACTGGCCGCTGGCTGGCGCGCCGTCACATCCGCATGATCTACGGCGGCGGCCGCACCGGCCTCATGGGAGCCTGCGCCGATGCGCTCCTCGCCGCCGGCGGCGAAGCGGTGGGCGTCATCCCGTCCTTCCTGAAGACGCGGGAAGAAGCCCACACCGGCCTCACGGCCATGATCACCGTGGAGACCATGGCTGAGCGGAAAGAAAAGATGATCGCCATGGGAGACGCCTTCCTCGCGCTGCCCGGCGGGCCGGGGACCCTCGAGGAAATCGCCGAGACCTACTCCCTGTACCGCCTCGGCCGGCACCACAAGCCCGTCCTCGTGTACAACGCGGCGCACTGCTATGACCGGCTCGACAGCTATTTCCATGCCATGGAGGATAACGGCTTCCTTTCGGACGAGGACCGCCGGGGCCTGCATTTCATCCGCAGTCTGGAAGAGGCGGAGGCACTGCTCCGGGCAGCGGGCTTTTCCTTCTGACAATAAAAAAGACCTGTTCTCTTGCAAGAGACAGGCTTTTTTTATTTATTTCCCGTGGAGGAGGAGTGCCCGCAGGTCCGCAGCGGAACCGGCGGTGAAGGTGGGCCCGGCTTCCCGGAGCTCCTCCCGGGACCCGTAGCCGTAGGTCACGGCGATGGAGTCCAGTCCGTTGTGGTGCGCGCCGAGGATATCGTATTTGGTATCGCCCACCATCACGGCCGGGAGCGCATGGCCGCCGAGCCGGCTGAGCGTCTTGGCGATCACCCGGTCCTTGTTGTCCGCGCCGGTGCGGTTGTCCAGCTCATCTTCGATGCGGCTGCCGCTGATGACGGCGAAGCACGCAGCGATGCCGAAATGGCGCATGAGCGTCTGCACATGGGGCTCCGGCTTGCTGGATGCCACGGCGAGGCGGAGCCCCGCGGCAGCGCAGTCCCGCACCACATCGGCGATGCCCGGGTAGAGCTCGCATTCGAAGATGCCCTCCGTTTCATAGCGCTCCCGGAAGCGGGAGATCACCTTTTCGATTTGCCCGGCGGGGAGGCCGTAGGCCGCGCGGAGCTCCACATTGAGCGGTGGCCCGATGAAGCGGGTGAGGCGGGACGGGTCTTTTTCATGGATGCCGATGCTGTCCAGCCCGTACTGGAGAGAACGGATGATGCCCGGCGCCGACCGGGAAATGGTGCCGTCCAGATCAAAGAGGACGGAAGTGTATGATTTCATAGGATTCCTTTCTGTTGATAGCGATGATTTCAGTATACCATATCCCGTTGACAGCCCGGAAATAAAAGGGCAAGATGGAGAAAAAGCCCATGGGATTCGGGCGCATCCGCCCGGAAAGGAGGAATTCCGATGAGAAAGAAATTTCTTGCCGCTCTTTGCGTGGCGGCCGGCCTGCTGGCAGGCGGCACCGCCGAGGCAGCCGTCGCCACCGTCGATATGCGTGCCCTTTTTACAGACAATCCGTCGTGGCAGGCCTCCGCGCGGCACGCCGCCGAACGCCGCGCTCAGCTGGAACGGGAATTTGACCAGCGGTCAGAGGGCCTCACAGGTCAGGCGTTGGCGGCGCTGATCCAGGAATACCGGGAAAAATTCCGCGCCGACGAACGGACGGACATGAGAGAGACCTATGAACAGGTGACCGCCATCATCGCCGAGGTGGCAAAGGAGCAGGGCTACGATACCGTCGTCCGGGCGCGGAGCCTCCTGTACGGCACCGCCGACGGCGACATCACAGAAACGGTGAAAGCCCGCCTGTAAATCATAGAAAGCAGCTGAAAAACGGCTGCTTTTTAATTTTGCCTAAAATCTGGATGTAATAAGAAAAAATAGTCATATGAGTATTTTACTATATTCAATCGATATAAAAATCTGTTTAAGAAAATGCAGGGGTGTGATATACTAATACTGGGGTGTGATTAATAAAATACCATAGAAGGGAGGTGGAAGAATGTGCTCCGTTCGTTATACCGTGTCGGGCATGATGCCAATGATGAGTCATGTGGCACTCAGACTGGGGGGGGTGAAGCACCGAAGCTTACATCCTCTGTGGAAGAAAAAGAGCATCATCAGGGATCGGTATGCCCTGATAGAGATATACAAAGGCTGCTTTTGATGCGGCCTTTTTTCTATGCCTGTTTTCAGAAAACGGAGCCATTCACCAGTTATGGAAATGAAAAAGATTTGTGAAATGTGCGGTAAGTCATTTACCACGACCATGCCTCATAAGCGCTTCTGTTCCGATGCATGCCGGAAGCTGGCATACAGGAGACGGCCGAAGCCGTATGAAGAAGAAACGGACGGTCCGGTATTGCGGAGTTTTGTCTGTGCCCGTTGCGGTCGGGTCGTCAATGTGACCAGCGCCTCCGACCGGAGAAAGAAATTCTGCTCCTCCCATTGCGAGCGGCTCTACTGGAAGCATTCCGGGGATACCCACCCGAAGGAGGTCTGCCGTACCTTCCGGTGCCGCCAGTGCGGGAAGGAAGTGACGATTACCGATCCCCGTTCCCGCCGGCGCGTTTTCTGCAGCGATCTCTGCCGGCTCATCTGGCAGAGGGAACAGCATCGCCGCAACCCCGGAAATTCATGATAGAAGGGACACGGTCCCGCAAATTCAGAAAGGAAAAAGGCTATGAAAAAGAAAATTCTGACAAAGCATATTCTCATGGCGCTCGCCATGGCCGCCATGGTGCCGGCCGGGCAGGCATGGGCATGGGAGGTAATCGAAGACGGGAATACTCTTGTGTCATCATCTGGTAAGAATGAAACTCTTAACTTAACAGGTGCATCTCCGGTGCCGGGCACACCGCTTGCCCAATTTACAACAATACAAATAAATCACACAGCAAATCAATCACAAAGAGACTTTGCAGCCGTGATTAATGGAAAAGATTCTGTAGTTAATTTGAAGGATACGAATTTTAAAATCACTGTTGATAAAAATGGGGAGAATGAAAATGCGGATGGATTGCATATTACGGGAAATAATACTAAGGTTACCATCGGTGATTTTTCCGGGGCAATTTATGCGGCTAAGTCTGACGGCATCAGTATTGGTAACGAAGCAGGCGGATCCAATATATTAAATGTTGGAAGCATCGGTCAGGCGGATGGCCTTATAGTAGATAACGGCAACGGGATTCGTGCCAGTGCAGTTTCGGATAAATATGTTTCCGACAAAACATTTACAGGATATGAGTCTGTTATTAATGTAGAGGGAGCGACCAATATCACCATCAATGGAGAGATGATAGAGAAATCAGCACAGTTAAACTCCATAACTGTAAGTGGTAAATATGCACCGGCAGCGGTATATGCCGGCGATGATATGTATTATTTTGATTTTTTTACAAGTTTTGGCAATCAGTCGATTGGGCAGGGAATAATTAGCCTTAATGATACCACTCTTACGATACTGAAAGGCCAAAACAATCAAGGAGGATACGGGCTGTATGCAGGGAAGAATGGTACTATCAAGGTTAATGGAGATTTGAATATCATTTCTGTTGCAGATAATTCCTACGGAATCGCAGCGAAGGATTCAAATCTGGTTTACGGTAATACATTTAAGGTTGGTAGCTTGATTGAAATACCCAATTTAGATCATTCTGCAAATACACATGGCACTTCGGTGATGCTGGGCGAAGGAAAGGATGTTTCCATTTCCATGCAGGGAGACAACAGTTATGCCATGTATGCGGAAGGCGTAGATGATACAACTGAGCATAAGGCAAACAGTATCACCGGCAAGGAACTCAATACTTTGTATGCTGTAGGAGATATGCTTGTCGAAAATGGTGGGTTAATCGATTTGGGAACGACAGGTGAAAAAACTGACAATAACGGAAATTCCTGGGGAGCCTATCAGCTTGGCGCGGTCATTGCGTCCGGTACAAATAAAGTTTCTGATACCGATATTAAGAAAAGCACCTATTCTCTGAGCAGTGCAAATGCAAACTATATTTCGTCTGAATCTGTTATCGCTGATGCCGGTGATTTGAATACTTCTACGGATGATCAATTTAAGAATAAGAGTGTCATTTCTGCGCTGTATGCGGAGGACGGCGCCGATATCAAGGTATCATCCGGTCAGAGCAATACATTCCTGACCAAGGCAGATTCAAACGATTCAGACCAGCTGGAACGTGTGATCTGGGCCTATAACGGGGCCGATATCACGGTGGATGGGACGACCACCATCAGCACGGACAGTTATGAAAAGAGTGCAAACAGCGCGGATATCGCCATTGCTGCCGGTACGGCTGTCAATCTTACAAAAGAGAATGTCGAAAATGCGGTAGCAAATCCTGACGGCATTGATCATGCTGTGGTGACCGTGAATTATGATTCCTATGCAGACAATGAGGGCAATACCGTGGCCAGCTCCATTACGGGAGATATCGTTTCTGCTTATGCAGGACAGGTAAATATCAAAAAGCAAGATGGAGCAGCGAATGCAAAAATCAATATTGAGGGCAACCTGCTGGCCGGTAATGGCGGCATCCTGACTGTGGATCTGGGCAACGGAGGCGTACTGGAAGGCCGCGCAGATGATTACGGCGATGCAGGCGTGGTTACGACGAATGGTTATACTGAAAATAGTTTCCGCCATCCTGCATTCAGCAGCGATATTTATAAAGGCGGCGCAGTGAATCTCACCATGGGCAAGGGGGCCCGGTGGAATGTGACGGGCCAGAGCTGGGTTACAAGCATCAATACGGAAGAGGCAGAAACCATTGAGAATGTATTAAACGCGGAAGATCCCATCAAAGCGATGAAAGATATGGCGACGATCGATCTGGTTTCTGCCAATACGGACCAAAATCAGTATGCTCATGCCATGACCATCTATGAAATGCAGGGCGACGCGGTCTTCAATATGAGCCTCGATGGAAACCGCGATGTGAGCGATATGCTGTACATGAAGAATGCCAAGGGCGCTTACATCATCAATGTGGTCGATCCGGTCACGCTGGATGATATGTATGCCAGGAGAGATAACGGGGAACTCTTTAACGGCCTGCGGTTTGCTACGGTCGGGAAAGATTCTGCTGTAACTTTCCGTGCCGTTACGATCGATCAGGGCGTACTGAATGTGGAATATGAAGTCGGAACAGACTCCTATGATAATAATGAGGAAAATGAGGAGTATAACAGTACGGCGGAAGACGGCACTGCTTCCGGGAACTCCGAAAAGCCGGGGGATGCCATGGTGGACGGTTTCTTTGAAAGTGACGGTACTCCTGTAGGTTCGGCTGACGATACCACATCGTCTGCCAATTATATGGTTTTGTCGGAAACTGATGCAGAGGCGGATATCCAGAACACAGGCGCAATCAACTATAAGCTGATCGGCCGTGCCGATGAAGAAATCTCCAGCGCCGGCAAAGCCATAGTGGCCATGTCGAAAGTGAATTACTCCAACGCAGTATACATGGACCGTCTGAACAAGCGCATGGGCGAGGCCCGGTATATCGAGGGCGACGACGGCCTGTGGGTGCGCCTCCGTCATGACCGCATCGGCAGAGAAGACGCCTTCCGCAGCATGAACACCATGTTCGAGCTGGGCTATGATCGGAAGGTGCAGGACCAGAAGGACGGCGAACACCGCCGGGGCGTGGCCTTCGACTACATGCGCGGCGAAGCGGATTACACGAATGTCATGGGCAGCGGCGACGTGCGCAGAGCGGGCGTATGGCTCTACGATACGTGGCTCGGCGATAAGGGGCACTACAGCGATTATGTGGTGAAATACGGACACCTCTCCAATGATTTCGACATCTTTGCGCCGACAACGGCAGATAAGATCAGCGGAGACTATGACAACGATGTATGGAGCGCCAGTGCGGAATACGGGCGGAAGAAGGACATCGGCAACGAATGGTACTTCGAACCGCAGGCGCAGCTGCAGTATGCCTATGTGACGAGCGCGGATTACACGACGAGCCAGAATACGAAGGTTTCGCTGGACGGGATCGACAGCCTGATCGGGCGCGCCGGTTTCCGACTGGGCCGGGACACGAGCGAGGGCAATACGGTGTACTTCAAGGCGGACATCCTTCACGAATTCCTGGGCGATCAGAGAGTCCATGCGTCGGATATCACAGGGGCACTTGATACGACCTACGACAATGAAGGCACGTGGTACGACGTGGGCTTCGGCTTCTCGCACCGCATGGGCGAAGACAGCTATATGTTCCTCGACGTGGAACACTCCTTCGGGAATGACAATGAGGATACGTACCAGATCAATATCGGACTGAACAGAGCTTTCTGAGCCTGAATGTTTCAATAAAAAAGACCGGAGATTTCCGGTCTTTTTTATTGCTGGATTTACAGGCAGGCACGAAAAAAGCTCCCGCGGGGCAGGAGCTTTTTTCTGCGTGATCAGTCTTCGTTGGTTACTGCGAAGAAGGACTGGGGATGGCCGCATACGGGGCATTCCTTCGGAGCTTCTACGGATTCGCAGATGAAGCCGCAGTTTGCACACATCCAGAGCTTCTTTTCGCCGGACTTGAAGAGCTTGCCGTTTTCCACGTTGGCGAGGAGCATTTTGTAACGTTTTTCATGACGTTTTTCCACGGCGCCGACTTTGTCGAAGAGATCGGCAATGCGCGGGAAGCCTTCTTCACGGGCGGTCTTGGCGAATTCCGGATACATGGAGGTCCATTCTCCGTTTTCACCGGCAGCTGCTGCTTTCAGGTTGTCGGCGGTGTTGTCGGAGAGGTCGCCTACGAGCCAGAACCATACCTTGGCATGGGCTCTTTCATTATTTGCGGTTTCCTGGAAAATCGCGGCGATTTCTTCAGATGCGTCTTTCTTGGCCTTGGCGGCGAAGAGCTGGTATTTCACATGAGCCTGGGATTCGCCGGCAAAAGCTGCACGCAGATTCTGTTCCGTCTGGGTGCCTTTCAGTTTGGCAGCTTCGGGAAGTAAATTTTCTTCGTACATACTGATCCTCCTGTTTTACATATAATAATTGTAAACCTTATCAATGATGAGCTGATACAGCTTACCTATTCATGATAGCGGATTTCGGTGATTTGTCAAATTGCGATGGTGCGGAAGAACCGGCGCCGAAAAAACGGGGAGGCATGCCGGCGGCTCTGTAAAGTTTCTGTTTACCGCAGAAGCCGCTGCGCCGGAGGGAAGAAGAGGCTGACAGGCGGTATTTCCGGCAAAAAGGAGAGAATGGCATGCGCCTTTCCGGGACGGGGATCATTTTATGTAAAAGAAATTTACACAAAATTTACATTGCACAGATATGATAAGAAAAGAGAATTGACGCGGTCAATCTACACGAGAGTTTCTGAAGAAGTCAGAGGAGAAACAGGAGGGCGGCTGTATATGTTCAGCCTTGTCAACAAGCACGAGGAATTTTTTGATTATCTGGTAACGAATGCGGAGTATTTCCACAAGGGGACGATGATGGCCCGGGAAGTGATGGGCGATATGTCCAAGCTGGAACGGTACATCAAGGATGTGCGGGAGCTGGAGCATTCGGCGGACGCGGTGACGGCAGAGATCGTGGCGCGGATGAAGCGGGTCTTCATCACGCCTATCGACCGGGAGGATTTTTACATGCTCACGAGCAATCTGGACGACTGCGTGGATGATATGCAGGATGTGGTGATGAGCCTGAAGCTGTATCACGCTGGGCTGTCCGGGGAGGAGCCGCTCCGCATGGCGGATATTCTGGTGGAGATGTCGTCGGAGCTGATCGTTCTGTTCCGTCTGCTGAAGGACATCGACAAGAATGAAACGGAGATCGCCAAGCGGGCGCGCCGGATCAATCAGCTGGAGAGCGAGGCGGATCAGGTATACCGCGATTTCATTTCCGATCTGTTCGACGGAAGCCATGAGGTGATGGAGATCATCCGCTGGAAGGAGATCATGGAGGCCCTGGAGACGACGGCGGATCAGGCAGAAAAGGTGGGCAACATTATTAAAGAGGTGGTCATGAAGTATGCCTGATATTTACCTCATCGGCCTGGTCATTGCACTGGCGCTGGCGTTTGACTTTATTAACGGCTTTCACGATACGGCCAATGCCATTGCCACGTCGGTGGCAACGCGGGCGCTGTCGCCGCAGGTGGCCATCATTATGTCGGCTTTTCTGAATTTCCTCGGAGCGATGATTTCCACGGGCGTGGCCAAGACCATCGGCGGAGATATTGTCACGTCTCCTTCTATGGTGGACTCGGTGGTGCTTATCGCAGCACTGACGGCGGCCATCGTGTGGAATCTGTTCACGTGGTGGATCGGCATGCCGTCCAGCTCGTCCCATGCGCTGATCGGGGGCGTGCTCGGCGCGGTGATCATTTCCTACGGCTTCGGCGCCATCAACGCCGCCGGCGTGCTCACCATCGTGCTGGGGCTGGTGCTCTCGCCGATGATCGCCATGTTCACCGGGTATACGCTGATGACGATCCTTTATATCGTATTCCGCAATGTAGACAAGTCGAGAGTGAATTATATTTCCACGAAGGTACAGATCTGCTCGGCGGCGCTCATGGCCTTTTCCCATGGTTCGAATGACGCGCAGAAGTCCATGGGCATCATCACGCTGGCGCTGCTGTCCGGCGGCTATATCGCCGAGCTGGAGGTGCCGGATCTGGTGAAGATCGCCTGCGCGCTGGCGATGTGCGCCGGGACGAGCGTCGGCGGCTGGCGCATCATCCGCACGGTGGGCAATAAGATCTTCCGCATGCAGCCGGTACACGGGCTGGCGGCGGATCTGAATTCGTCCATTACGATTTTCACGGCGACGATGATGCATCTGCCCGTATCGACCACGCACGTGGTGACGGGGTCCATCATGGGCGTCGGCTGGGCGAAGCGGTTCCGTGCGGTGCACTGGAATGTGGCGTACCAGATGGTATCGGCATGGGTGATGACCATTCCCTGTACGGCGGCAGTCGGCGCAGGGGTGTATCTCCTCATTTCCCACGTATTCTGACAGGAGGCCGGTCTCGGAAGAGGCCGGCTTTTGCTGTGCCTGCGCGGGGAAACGGTAAAAAATTTCCGGCGGGTGTGATATGATAAAAGAAGTGTTTATATAAGGAGAAGCATATGCTGATACAATGGTTTCCCGGCCATATGGCCAAGACGAAGCGGCTCATCACGGAGCATCTGAAGGCGGTGGATCTGGTGGCGGAGCTGCTGGATGCGCGCATTCCCCAGTCGAGCGCCAATCCGATGATTTCCGAGCTTACCGCGGGAAAGCCCCGTGTGGTCATCCTGAATAAGGCCGATCTGGCTGATCCGGAGGCGACGAAGCAGTGGACGGCGTATTATCGTGCGAAGGGCCTGCAGGCGATCCCGCTGGACAGCACGAAGCCCCAGAGCAAGAAGGTGCTGATCCGGGCGATCCACGAGACGGCGCAGCCGGTGATTCAGAAATGGCTCCGCAGGGGGCTGCGGAACCGTCCGGTGCGGCTCATGATCCTTGGCATCCCGAACGTGGGGAAGTCCACACTGATCAACCGGCTCGCCGGGACGAAGGCCACCCGTACGGCCAATACGCCGGGGCATACCCGGGGCAAGCAGTGGGTGCGCCTCCAGGACGGCATGGATCTGCTGGATACGCCGGGGGTGCTGTGGCCGAAATTTGAGGACCAGACGGCGGCCATGCGGCTCGCGGCGACGGGGGCCATCGCGGGGGATGTGTTCGACCCCGATGAGATCGTGCCGGCGCTCATGACGACGCTGGCAGAGGTGACGCCGGAGACGCTGAAGGAGAAATACGGCATCGAGGATGTACACGCAGACCCGCAGCTTCTCATCGAGGCCGCAGGAAAGCGCCGGGGCTGCCTCCTGCCGGGCGGTCATGTGGATTACGGCCGGGCGCAGCAGGCGATCCTTTTCGATTTCCGCAACGGCCGGCTCGGGCGGATCACGCTGGACGCGGTCCCGGAGGCGGACGCATGACAGTCGGGGAGATCCGGGCGCTGCTCCGGGAGGACAAGGCCGATCCGGAGGTGATCACCGCACTGGCGGAGGACCCGAGAAAGGGCGTACAGAACCTGCTGGCGGCGTATATGCGCCGCATGGAGCGGGCCAATGCGGAAATGGCCCGGGTGGAGGCCATGTACCAGTATGAATCGGAACAGTATAAAAAGGGCATCCGCTATATCGCCGGCATCGACGAGGTGGGCCGTGGGCCGCTGGCCGGGCCGGTCACGGTGGCGGCGGTCATCCTGAAGCCCCACTGGTTCGCGGAAGGGCTGAACGATTCGAAAAAGGTCACGCCCCATCACCGGGAGATCCTGGCGGAAAAAATTCAGAAGGAGGCGGTGGCGGTTTCCATCGTCAGCCTGCCGCCGGAGGAGATCGATTCGCTGAATATCTACGACGCGACGCTCACGGCGATGTATGAGGCGGTGAAGAAGCTCTCTATCCCGCCGGAGGCGGTCATCGTGGATGCCATGCCCCTTCATTTCTCCGTGCCCACGCTGTCGCTGGTGCACGGGGATGCCCGGAGCGCTTCCGTCGCGGCGGCGTCCATCGTGGCCAAGGTGCACCGGGACCATCTCATGGAGGAGTACGACAGGACCTATCCGGAATACGGCTTTGCCCAGAACAAGGGATACGGGACGGCGGAACACATCGCGGCCATCGAGCGGTACGGCATCACGCCGATCCACCGGAAAAGCTTCGATCCTGTGCGGTCCATGCTGGAGGACGGGCGGGCCCATTTCTATATAGAAAAATGAGAAAAGAATCCGTACCGGCAGATGGAAATAAAATCGGGAAGGAAAACGAATTTCTTATAGTTTAAGTTCGGCTTCCCTTGCGTATAGTGATAAAATGGTTAAGAGGTGATTAGATGTATCCGCTGAACTGGAAGGCCGACGGCCGTCCCTGTCTGGTGGTGGGAGCGGGCCATGTGGCGCTCCGCAAGGTACGGGGCCTGCTGGCCGCTTCGGCGTGCGTGACGGTCACCGCGCCGGAGGCCTCGGCGGAAATTCAGCAGCTGGCGGAGTCCGGGCGCATCCGGTACCGGATGCAGTGCTTCGCGCCCGGTGAGGAGCGGGGCTTTGCGCTGGTCATTTCCACAGCGGGGGATGAGGCGGCGGCCCGGTATCTGTCGGAGGCGGCCGATGCAGAGGGCTTTCTGTACAATGCGGCGGATTTCCCTGTACTGGGAAACTGCACGCTGCCTGCTCATTTTGAGCGGGGGAGCCTGATGATTGCCGTTTCCACAGCGGGGCAGTCGCCCGCTTTTGCGAAATACATCAAAAACTGGCTGGAGGAGTCCATTCCCGAGGATTTCGGGGCATGGCTGGACCGGCTGTCCGCGCTCCGCGGCGAAGCAAAAGGGAAAATCCGTACGAGCGCGGAACGGGAGCGCTTCTGGCGCGCCGCCTTCAGCAGCGACGTCATGGCGCTGGCCGCATCGGGACATTTAGAAGAAGCAGAGGAGTATATTCGAAATGCAATGGGTGGTTTTGGGGCTGAATCATAAGACGGTTCCTGTAGAGATTCGTGAAAAATTTGCGATGACGGCGGAGAGCATCAAAAGCGGTCTCCGTCATATCCATGACCTGGAGGGCATGGAGGAGGCAGTCATCCTCTCTACGTGCAACCGGACGGAGATGTATGCCGTTCTGAGCAGCGATGCAGGGAAAGAATCGCTGCGGAATTTTTTCCTCACGGTATCCGGCAATACGAAGGCCGATGCGAAGCCGGAGTATTTCTATTATTTTGAAGGAGAGGAATGCATCCGGCACCTGTTCGACGTGGTGTCCGGACTGGATTCCATGGTGCTCGGCGAGAGCCAGATCCTGAATCAGGTCAAGACGGCCTATACGATGGCGCTGGCGGAAAAGGCGACGGGGACGATCCTCAATACGCTGTTCCACCGGGCGATCACTACGGGCAAGCGGGTGCGCACGGAGACCCATATTTCCTACAACGCGGTGTCCGTGAGCTATGCGGCGGTCCAGATGGCCCAGCATATCCTCGGCTCGCTGGAAGGGCGTACGGCGCTCATTTTCGGCGCCGGCGAGACCGCCGAGCTGACGGTGAAGAACCTGCAGGGCAAAGGACTCAAAAATGTGATCGTTACGAACCGCCATCTGGACCGTGCGGAAGCGCTGGCACTCCGCATGGGCGGCCGGGCCGTGCCGTTTGACCGCGCCTTTGAGGCGGCTGACGAGGCGGATATCCTCATCAGCTCCACCGGCGCGACGCAGTACATCATCAAGCCGTGGGATGTGCGGCAGCTCATGAACCGCCGGGGCAACCGGCCGGTCATCATTATCGATATCGCCGTGCCCCGCGACTCCGACCCGGAAGTGGGCAATATCAAGGGCGTGACGCTCATCAATATCGATGATCTGCAGCAGATCGTGGAGGAAAATATCCGGTTCCGCGAGGGCGAGGCAGAGCAGGCAAAGGTCATCATCGAGGAGGAGATCGCCTCCATCGAGGAACGGTTCACCTATCTCAGCACCCGTCCGGTCATGGTCTCTCTGTCCGACAAGGCGGAGCACATCCGCGAAAGGGAACAGCGGAAGGCGCTCGCCAAGATCGAGGGACTCACTGAGGAGGATGAGAAAATCATCGACCACATGACGCATATGATCGTGCGGAAGCTCCTCCGGGAGCCGATGATCCGGCTGAATACGGCGGCCGGCACACCGCAGGAGGGACTGGAAAAGGAGACGATGGAACGCATTTTCCAGCTGGACGTAAAGGAGGAGGCCGCAGGTGAGAAATAAGATCGTCATCGGCACGCGCAAAAGCGTGCTCGCTCTGTGGCAGGCCGAATATGTGGCAGACCGTCTGCGGAAGGCCTATCCCGATGTGACGGTGGAGCTTCTGCCGGTCTCCACCCGGGGCGACGAGATCCTCAATATGCCGCTGGCACAGATCGGGGGCAAGGGGCTGTTCATTCAGGAGCTGGAATACCTTATCCGCGAGGGAAAAGCGGATATGGCCGTGCACAGCCTGAAGGACATGCCGGCCGATCTGCCGCCGGATTTCGCACTGGCCGCCGTGACGGACCGGGAGGACCCGAGAGACGCCTTCGTTTCTCTGAAATACCGGTCCTTTGAGGAAATGCCTGCGGGCTCGAAGGTGGGGACCTCCAGTCTCCGCCGGCAGTCGCAGCTGCTCCACCGCCGGAGCGATCTCCACATCGAGTCGCTCCGCGGCAATGTACAGACGCGGCTCCGCAAGCTGGATGAGGGGCAGTATGATGCAGTGATCCTCGCCGCCGCAGGCCTGAAGCGCCTCGGCCTCGGAGACCGCATCCGGTCCTATCTCTCCATCGACGACAGCATCCCCGCGGCGGGGCAGGGCGTCATGGCCATCGAGGTCCGGAAGGACGATGCGGAGCTGCAGCAGATGCTGGCATTTCTCCATAATGAGACCGTGGCCTCGTGCATCGCGGCGGAGCGGGCCTTCCTCGGCCGGGTCGGCGGCGACTGCAAGGTGCCGGCGGGCGCCTTCGCACAGGAAGCAGAGGACGGCCGCCTTCGGGTGGACGCCTTCATTTCTTCCGAGGACGGGCAGCGGTTCTACCGCCGTTCCATTTCCGGAAATGCGGCCGAAGCGGAATCGCTGGGCGCCTCCATCGCGGACTCGCTGCTGGATGACGGCGGCCGCGAGGTGCTCGAGGAAATCGCAATACAGTGACAGCATTACAGAGTTGAGGAGATTGTATGGGAAAAGGGATTGTGTATCTGATCGGAGCAGGCCCGGGAGATCCGGAGCTGCTGACGCTGAAGGGGAAGCGCTGCCTGGAAGAGGCGGATGTCATTGTGGGCGATTATCTGGCGGACAAACGCCTGCTCGCCTTCGCCAATCCGAAAGCGGAGTATATTTATGTAGGGAAAATGTGCGGCAACCATGCCATGCAGCAGGAGGATATCAGCCGCCTCATCGCGGAAAAAGGGAAAGAAGGCAAAGTGGTGGCCCGTCTGAAGGGCGGGGACCCCTTTGTATTCGGCCGCGGCGGCGAGGAGATCCTGGAGCTGCGCCGGGAAGGCGTGCCCTATGAGGTGGTGCCGGGCGTGACATCCGCCATTGCGGCGCCGGCCTATGCAGGCATCCCCGTGACGCACCGGAAGGTGGCCGCTTCCTTTGCGGTCATCACCGGTCATGAGGACCCCACGAAGAAGGAATCGTCCATCCACTGGGACAAGCTCGCCGGCGGTGTGGACACGCTGATCTTCCTGATGGGCGTCCATCAGGCAGAACACATCGCGGAGAATCTCATCCGCTACGGCCGCAGCCCGGATACGCCGGCGGCTTTCGTCCGCTGGGGCACCCGGCCCTATCAGGAGGTCTTCGAGACCACGCTGAGCCGCGCTGCGGAGGATGTGGAGAAAAAGCACATCCAGCCGCCGGCGGTCTTCGTGGTGGGCGACGTGGTGCGACTCCGGGAAGACATGCGCTGGTTCGACAACAAGCCGCTGTTCGGGAAGCGGGTGGTGGTCACCCGGTCCCGCAGCCAGGCCTCCCGCCTGACGCAGCATCTGGCATCGCTCGGCGCGGAATGCATCGAGATCCCCGTGATCTCCATTGCAGAGCCGTCCGATCATTTCCAGAGCATGGATGCGGGCATCGAAAAGCTGCCGTCCTATGACTGGGTGGTATTCACCAGCCAGAACGGCGTGGACTGCTTCTTCCGCCGGCTCTATGAAAAGGGCGGCGACGCACGGCTCCTCGGCCATGCGAAGATCGCCTGCATCGGACCGGCCACGGATCTGGCGCTCCGCCAGTACGGCGTTCATGCGGACTGCCTGCCGAAGGAATACCGGGCGGAAGGCCTGCTGGAAGCGCTTGCGCCGGAAGTGGAGAAAGGCACGAAGATCTTCCTGCCCCGAGCGAAGGTGGCGCGGGAGATCCTCGTGGACGGCCTCCGGGATATGGGGGCTGACGTGGATGTGGCGGAAGCGTACTGTACCGTCTGCGAGGAGGAGAGCCGCAAAAAGCTCAATGACCTGCTGGACAAAGGCAGCGTGGACATCATCACGCTCACCAGCTCCTCCACGGTGCACAATCTCATCGCCATGGCGCCGGACAAGCTGGACGCCATCAGGCGGTGCATGCTGGCCTGCATCGGACCGATCACCGCCGATGCCTGCCGGAGCTACGGCCTTACGCCGGGCGTTGTTTCCGATGTATATACCATTGACGGCCTGACGGAAGCCATCGCCGCCGCAGAAAAATAAGGACAGACGGTGCGGACTCTTCCGCACGTTTGTATATAAAAAGAAAGTGGAGTGACAGAAATGAAATTCAATGCATTACGTCCTCGTCGTCTCAGAAGAACGGCAGCTATCCGCAGCATGGTCCGTGAGACTGTGCTTCAGCCCTCGGATTTCGTTTATCCGATTTTCGTCGTACCCGGTACGAACGTGAAGGAAGAGATCCCGAGCATGCCGAACTGCTACCATCTGTCGGTGGACAATGCGGTCAAGCTGGCGGAAAAGCTCTATGAAATGGGCATCCCCGCCGTGGAAGTCTTCGGCCTTCCGGAATACAAGGATGAGATCGGCTCGTCCGCATGGGATATGACGAGCCCGGTACAGCGCGCCATCAAGGCCATCCGTGAAGCCGTGCCGGATATGGTCATCGTAGGGGATGTATGCCTCTGTCAGTATACGTCTCACGGCCACTGCGGCTGCCTCTGCGGTCATGAAGTGGACAACGACAAGACCCTGCCGCTGCTCGCCAAGGTCGCCGTTTCCCAGGCAGAATGCGGCGCAGACATCATCGCTCCGTCCGACATGATGGACGGCCGCATCGCTGCGCTCCGTGAAGCTCTCGATCAGGACGGCCTGCAGAATACGATCATCATGTCCTACGCCGTCAAATACGCGTCTGCTTTCTACGGTCCGTTCCGTGATGCCGCCGATTCGGCACCGCATTTCGGCGACCGCCGCGGCTACCAGATGGACCCGGCCAACATGCGCGAAGCCATGAAGGAAGTGGACCTCGACATGGATGAAGGAGCGGACATCATCATGGTCAAGCCGGCTCTGAGCTATCTGGATGTGGTCCATCAGGTGCGCGAGCACATCAACCGTCCGGTGGCGGTATACAACGTAAGCGGCGAATATGCCATGGTCAAGGCCGCTGCAGCCAACGGCTGGATCGATGAAAAGCGCATCGTTCTGGAAGAACTGACCAGCATGAAGCGCGCCGGTGCGGATATCATCATCACCTACCATGCCATGGATGCGGTGAAGTGGATGAAGGAGGAAGCCGGGAAATGATCAGCCTCGCCAAATCGGAACAGGCCTTTGAAGAAGCACGGAAATATATGCCGGGCGGCGTAAACAGCCCGGTCCGTTCCTACCCGAATATGGGATGCCCGCCGCCCTTCATCGATCACGCAAAGGGTGCGTACATCACCGATATCGACGGCAATACCTACATCGACTATGTCGGCTCCTGGGGCCCGATGGTCCTCGGCCACGCCCATCCGGCCGTCATTGCATCCATTCAGAAGGCGGCGGAAAAGAGCACCAGCTTCGGCGCTCCCACCCTGCTGGAAACGAAGCTGGCCGAACTCATCACGGAGATCATTCCGTCCATTGAAAAGCTCCGCCTCGTTTCCTCCGGTACGGAAGCGACCATGAGCGCCCTCCGCGCCGCCAGAGGCTACACCGGCCGCGACAAGATCCTGAAATTTGAAGGATGCTACCACGGCCACGGGGACAGCCTCCTCGTCAAGGCAGGCTCCGGCGCGTCCACCTTCGGCAAGCCGGACAGCGCGGGCGTCACGAAGGGCACCGCACAGGATACCCTCGTCGTACCGTACAATGACATCCCTGCGTTCCGCGCCATGATGGACCGCGAGGGCGACAACATCGCCGCAGTCATCGTGGAACCGGTCGCCGGAAATATGGGCATGATCCCGCCGGTGGACGGCTTCCTGCAGACCCTGCGGGAGGAGACGGAAAAGCACGGCACCGTCCTGATCTTTGATGAAGTCATGTGCGGCTTCCGTACCGATTTCCACGGCGCACAGGCGAAATACGGCATCCATCCCGATATGACCTGCCTCGGCAAGATCATCGGCGGCGGGCTGCCTGCTGCGGCCTACGGCGGACGCCGGGAGATCATGAACTGCATCGCTCCGGACGGCTCCGTCTATCAGGCAGGTACTTTGTCCGGCAATCCGCTGGCAGTGACCGCCGGCATCGAGACCCTGCGCCAGATCATGAGCATCCCCGATTTCAATGCCAAAGTGGCAGCGAAGGTGACGAAGCTGCTCGCCGGCTGGCAGGAAGCGGCTGACGAAGCGGGCGTTCCCGTACAGCTCCATCAGTCAGGCTCCATGTTCGGCCTGTTCTTCAGCGAAAAGCCGGTCCTGAATTATCAGGATGCCTGCGCGGCCGACGCCGTGTCGTTCCGCGTATGGTTCCGGTCCATGCTGGAACAGGGCATCTACCTGGCGCCGTCTCCGTTCGAGACGATCTTCATGTCCTGGGCGCACAGCGATGAGGATATCGAAAAAACCATCGCCGCGGCGAAAGTGGCCATGAAGAAAGTGGCTGAAGAAAAAGCGTCCAGATAATCCATTTTACAAAACAGCGTCTCCGAAGAGGCGCTGTTTTTAATTGTCAATTTTCTGTAAAATTTGTGAGAATCGTTATTCTTTCATCGCGGCGGGCGTGGCATAATACAATAAAAGGCATCCTGCCGGGACAGGCTCTGTGATTTCTGCTGCGGGAAGGGAGGAATCTCCGTATGAAAAAATTGTGTATTTTTTTATATATTCTCTATCCGGTGCTGATGATCGCCGCGCTGCTGCTGCATCCCGCCACGGCGGGGCTGTCCTCGGTGCGTCTCGGCGGGCTGGCGCTCGGCTCCGTGGCCTATGTGATGCTCTGTGCCCAGCTCATCATCACCGCCCGGATTCCTCCCATCGAACGGGCCTTCGGGCAGGACAGCCTGCTGCGTTTTCACGGCATCGCGGCGCTGGCGGCGATCGCGCTGTCCTTCGTCCATGCCTTTGAGATCCACTGGGGGCTTTTCACGCCGCGCCTCCGTTACGGGGAAGTGGCGCTGGCTCTTTTCGTGGTGCTGACGGTGCTGGCTCTTTTCTTTATGTCCAATGTCATCACCGGCCGGTGGAAGGGTGCGGCGGCTCTGCAGAAAAAGCTCTACGCCGCGTGCCAGCTGTCCCGGTATCACGCCCAGCTTCTCCTGCACAATCTCATGGCGCTCGCCGTGGTGATCCTGTTTTTCCATCTGGCGGTCCGGATGAAGCAGTTCTGGGACAACGGCCCCTTTGCGGCGCTGTCCGTGCTCTGCTGCGTCGTGTCCGTGGCGTGCTGGATCTGGCATATTTTCCTCCGGAAGGGCTGCGCCTACCGCGTGACCGAGGTCATCCGGGAAGGAGCGGGCATGACGACGCTCCGTCTGGAGCCGGCCGGCGCGAAGGTTTTCGACTACATGCCCGGGCAGTTTGCCTATTTCCGCTTCCATGATCCGGCGCTGACCGAGGAATCCCATCCGTTCACGCTGTCCTCGTCGCCGAAGGAACCCCTGGCGGTCACCATCAAGGATCTGGGAGACTGGTCGTCCCGCGTCCATGAGATCCGGCCGGGCAGTCTGGCCGAGCTCGACGGGCCGTACGGCCGGTTCAGCCCGCTGCTGTACCCGGATCGTCCGTCCGTATTCATCGCCGGCGGCGTGGGCATCACGCCCATGATGAGCATTCTTCACGATGCGTGCCTCCGGGGGACGAAGGAGCGGATGCTGCTCCTCTGGTGCGTGCGCAGCCGGGACGATCTCATCCGGAAGGAGGAATGGACGGGGCTGCAGAAGAAACTGCCGTCGCTCACCATTCTGCCCGTCCTGTCCCGGGAAGAGGCGGAGGGCTGTGCGCACGGCCATCTGTCCGGAGACATTATGAAGCGGGCCATGGCGCAGTGCGGCATTCGTCCGGAGGACGCGGCCTTCTATTACTGCGGGCCGGAGCCGCTCAGAAAGACTGTGAGCCGGATCATGGCGGAGCTGCACGTGCCCTCCGACCGGTTCCACGAGGAACGGTTCTCGCTGTGATGCCGGACAAACCGGAAAGGAAACGCCCTTCGGGGCGTTTTTTGACGAACGGAAAGAGGCGGGCCGTGACAGGGAGAAAGCATCTGTGATACCATACAGATGGGTAAAATTTCGCAGCAAAAGTCTGCATGAATTTCAAATAAAGGAGGTTCTATGGACCAGCAGCGCATCATTGAAGAATTTAAGGAACTGGTATCGATCGAGGTGTATTCCCGCAAAGAACGGGCCATCGCGGACGTACTGAAGAAGAAACTCACCGATCTCGGCCTCACCGTAACGGAAGACGGAGCAGGAGAGATCCTCGGCGGCGACACGGGCAATCTGTACGCCGTACTGCCCGGCGACCCGTCCATTGAACCGGTGCTGTTCTCCGCGCATATGGACCGCGTAGCCAACAACGGCCACATCAGCCCGGTCATCAACGAAGAGGAAGGCATCATTCATTCTGACGGCAAGACCATCCTCGCCGGCGACGACATCGGCGGCGTGTGCGCCATCCTCGCCATGCTCCGCACCGTACAGGAAGAAAAAATTCCTCACGGCACCATCGAAGTGGCGTTCTCCGTGTGCGAGGAAAGCGGTGTGGAAGGCTCCCGCCAGTATGATTTCTCCCAGTTCCGGTCGAAATCGTGCTTCGTGTACGACGCCTCCGGCAGAGCAGGCACCATCGTCGTGGCCGCACCGAGCAAGGGCCGCGTTACCATCCGCGTCCACGGACGCACCGCCCATGCAGGGAATGAACCGGAAAAGGGACTGAACGCCGTCAAGGTCGCTGCGGATCTCATCATGCAGCTCCCGGACAGCCGCCTGTCCCCGGCCTCCACGGCCAATTTCTCCATGCTGCAGGCAGGAAGCGCCACGAACGTCGTGTGTGACCTGGTGACCATCACCGGCGAACAGCGCAGCCGCATCGCCGCGGAATATGAGGGCATCTCTGAAAAGATCCACGCCGCAGCAGACGCCATTTCCAAAAAATACGACACGCCCGTCGACGTGGACATCCAGACGCTCTACCATGCCTTCTCGCTGGAAGAGACCGCCCGTCCGTGCGTGCTCGCCGCAGAGGCCTGCCGCCGCGTCGGCGTCGATCCCTTTTTCAAGGAAGGGGGCGGCGGAATGGACGCCAACCACTTCAATGAACACGGCATTCAGGCCGTGGGCATCGGCACCGGCAATTTTAAATGCCACACCAGCAGCGAATATCAGGTCATTCAGGATCTGGTGAAATGCGCAGAGCAGGCTGTGGAGATCGTAAAGATCAACGCAGGCAACTGATCAGCAAATAAAAACGCTCCTTCTTTCGGGAAGGGGCGTTTTTTCACGGGAAAATACATGGCTTTCCGCCGGCGGCGCGGCGCAGGGGAATGAAACGCAGCCGGCGGAGGGGCGCTTCCGGATGAAACGGGCGCCGGCGCACCGAACGGATCGCGCGGAACGGCGGTAGAAAAATTCCGGTTCGCAGCCGGCCGGATGCCTTGCAAATTTCCGGCCGTGCTGGTATGATACAGCTGTATATGAACAGCGTAGATGGGAAGAAGCCGCAGAGGATTTCCCGCAGAGAACCGCTCCATGGCTGGGAGAGCGGTGGAAAGAGAGCGGCAGGTCACCCCGGAGCCGGCAGCGAGAGCTGTACCGCAGGCGGGCGTTATCCGCACAAGAGAGGCTGACTGAGTCAGCTATTTAGGTGGTACCGCGGAAGTGTCTTTCGTCCTATGGGATGAAAGGCTTTTTTTATTGCCGGACGGAAGCGCGAGATAAAGGAGTGGAAACATGAACAAGTACGAGAATCTGGGAAGCTACGATCCCTCACAGATCGAGGAAAAATGGTACGACTACTGGGAAACGCACGGCGTATTCCATGACGAACCGAAGGAAGGGGCGGAACCGTTCAGCATCGTTCTGCCGCCGCCGAACGTCACGGGACAGCTGCACATGGGCCACGCACTGGACGGCACCCTGCAGGATATCCTCATCCGCTACAAGCGCATGCAGGGCTACAATGTGCTCTGGCTCCCCGGCAAGGACCATGCAGGCATTGCCACGCAGGTCAAGGTGGAGAAGCAGATCGCCGAGGAAGGCCTCACGAAGTACGATCTGGGCCGTGAAAAATTCCTGGAACGGGTATGGCAGTGGAAGGAAAAATACGGCAATACCATCGGCCGTCAGATCCGCAAGCTGGGTTCCTCCTGCGACTGGACCCGGGAACGCTTCACCATGGACCCCGTATGCGCCCGCGCTGTACGGGAAGTATTCTGCTCCCTCTATGAAAAGGGCCTGATCTATCAGGGCAACCGCATCACGAACTGGTGCCCCCGCTGCCAGACCGCTCTCTCCGATATCGAAGTGGAGCATGAGGATGAAGTGGGCCATCTGTATTACATCAATTATCCTGTCGTCGGCGAGGACAGCTATGTGCAGATCGCCACGACCCGTCCGGAAACCATCCCCGGCGATACCGCGGTGGCGGTCAATCCGGAAGATGAACGGTTCAGCAGCCTCATCGGCAAGAAACTCCTTCTGCCCACCGTGGGCCGTGAAATTCCGGTCATCGCCGATGAATACGTCGATCCGAAATACGGCACCGGCTGCGTGAAGATCACCCCGGCACACGACCCGAATGACTTTGCCGTAGGGGAACGGCACAATCTCGAATCCATCGTGATCATGAATCTGGACGGCACGCTCAATGAAAAGGCGGGCAAGTACAACGGCATGACCCGCGAGGAAGCTCGGAAGCAGATCATTGCGGACCTGAAGGACATGGGCCTCCTCGTGAAGATCGAGGAAACGAAGCACGCCGTCGGCCATTGCTCCCGCTGCCACACCACGGTGGAACCGATGACCACGAAGCAGTGGTTCGTGAAGATGAAGCCTCTCGCCGGCCCGGCCATGCAGGCCGTCAAGGAAGGCAGGACGAAGTTCGTACCGGACCGCTTTGCCAATACCTACATCCAGTGGCTGGAAAATATCCATGACTGGTGCATTTCCCGTCAGCTCTGGTGGGGCCACCGCATCCCCGTATGGTACTGCGATGACTGCGGCAAGACCATCGTGTCCCGCACGGACGTAGAGGCCTGCCCGCACTGCGGCAGCCACCACATCCATCAGGACCCGGACGTGCTGGATACGTGGTTCTCCTCTGCGCTGTGGCCGTTCTCCACCATGGGCTGGCCGGATCAGACGGAGCTGCTGAAGAAATGGTACCCCACGAGCGTCCTCGTCACGGGCTACGACATCATTTTCTTCTGGGTGGCCCGTATGATGTTCATGGCCATGGAATTCATGCATGAGATCCCGTTCAAATACGTGTTTATCCACGGCCTCGTCCGCGACTCGCAGGGCCGCAAGATGTCCAAGTCCCTCGGCAACGGCATCGATCCGCTGGAAGTGATCAAGCAATATGGCGCCGATGCACTCCGCTTCACCCTCGTCACGGGCAATACGCCGGGCAATGATATGCGCTTCTACTATGAACGTGTGGAAGGCAACCGCAATTTCGCCAACAAGATCTGGAACGCGGCGAAATTCACCATCATGAATCTGGACGATTATGATGAATCCTTTGTGCCGAAGAAGGAACAGTACACGCTGGCAGACCGCTGGATCCTGGAACGCCTCGCCCGGACGGAAGAATATGTGTCCCAGAATCTGGATAAATTCGAGCTGGGCGAAGCCGCAGACAGCATCTACAATTTCGCATGGAACTGCTTCTGCGACTGGTACATCGAAACAGCCAAGGCCCGCCTCTACGGCGAACACAATGAGGACCGCCGCGTGACCCAGTACGTGCTGGTGTACACGCTCACCCGGATGCTGGCGCTGCTCCATCCGTTCATGCCGTTCATCACCGAACACATCTGGCAGCATCTGCCTCATGACGGCGAATGCCTCGCCCGCGCGGCGTGGCCGAAGGCCGATCCGGAGCTGCGCTTCCCACAGGAAGAGGAACAGATGGAACGCATCATGGATGCGGTAAAGGCCATCCGCAATATGCGCGCTGAAGCACACGTACAGCCCAATAAGGCCTGCTCCGTGCAGATTGCCGTGGACCGCGAGGATCTGCGGAACGCCGTGGACACCCACCGTGCGTACTTCGAAAAGCTGGCTCATGTGGAAAGTCTGGAACTGCTTGCCAGAGATGCGGCCAAGCCGGACAATGCGCTGGCAGCGGTCGTGACCGGTATGGAAGTCTATCTGGAACTGAAGGGCCTCATCGATGCGGACAAGGAAAAGGCCCGCATCATGAAGGACAAGGAAGCGGCAGAAAAGGAAATCGCCCGCACGCAGAAGAAGCTCTCCAATGAAGGCTTCCTCGCAAAGGCACCGCAGGCCGTGGTGGAAAAGGAAAGAAACAAGCTGAAAGAGCTGGAAGAAAAGCTCGCCTCGCTGGATGAACGTCTGGCCTTCCTGGCGCAGCTGTAATGGATAAAAAGAGCGGCCGGTGCGGTGCACCGGCTTCGCTTGTGTGACGGACTGTCACAGGATCAAGGAGCAACCATGACTTACGAAGAATCTATCGCCTGGCTGGAACAGGCCGCTTCCTTCGGCATCAAGCCGGGGATGGAACGCATTCAGGCGCTGCTGGATCATCTGGACCACCCGGAAAAGGCGTACCGCGTCATCCACGTGACCGGCACGAACGGCAAGGGGAGCGTCTGCGCCATGATCACCAGCGTGCTGGAAAACGCCACGCTGAAGGTGGGCCGCTATGTATCCCCGCACCTCATCGAATACACGGAACGGATCTACTGCAACGGGCACGACATCTCCAGAGAGGATTTCGCCCGCGCAGCGGACGCGGTGCGGAACGCCGCCGAGGCCGTACAGGCGGAGGGGACGGAGGCGCCCACGGAATTTGAACTGCTCACCGCCATGGCGTTCTGGTATTTCCGGGAGCAGAAGGTGGACTATGCCGTGGTCGAGGTGGGCCTCGGTGGTCTGCTGGATTCCACCAACGTGGTGGAGCCGGTGGTCTCCGTGATCACCAATGTCGCCATGGACCACATGGCTTATCTGGGAGATACGCTGGAAAAGATCGCGCACCAGAAGGCGGGCATCATCAAGGAAGGCGTGCCCGTGGTGACTGCAGCACAGCACATCCCGCTCAAGACGATCAAGAAGGAAGCGCACGCGAAAAAATCCCGCCTCTATTTCTACGGACGGGACTTCGAGATCGACAGCCGCAGCAAATGGAAGAACGGCCAGGTCGTGGTGGTGAAGCGCAAGGATATGCCGAAGGATCTGGAGAAGGGCCTTCTTTTCGTTCCCTTCGTCGGACCCCATCAGGCGGTGAATGCCGCCGTGGCCACCATGGCGCTCACCATCGTGATGAAGCAGGACGACCGGGTGAATGAAAACGACCTCCGCGAGGGGCTGGCCCGGGCGCGCTGGATGGGCCGCTTCGAGATTCACGACGTGCGGGGCATCCCGGTGGTCTTCGACGGCGCGCACAATCCGGCCGGCGCGGAAGCCCTTTCGGAATCGCTGGCGGAACAGTATCCGGACAAGCGGCGTCTCATCGTGTTCGCCTCCCTGCAGGACAAGGATACGGATACGGTGATCTCCCTGCTGGTGCGGAAGGATGACAAGGTATTCCTCACCGAGGCGCCCACGCCGCGTTCGCGGAAGACGTCCGAGCTGGCAGGCATGTTCACCTGCGAGACGAAAGAGGAACCGGGCGTCGCGCAGGCGCTGGCCGATGCGGTGGCGGAGGCCGGCGAGGGCGATATGGTTCTCGTGTGCGGCTCCCTGTACATTCTGGGCGAAGCGCTCACGTGGATGGAGCAGAAGGAAGCCGAGCTGAAGACGGAAGCGGCGGAACAGCCGAAAGCCGCAGAAGAACCGGCGGAAGCTCCGGAAACGAAAGAATAATTCCATAAAAAAAGAGGCAGCCAGAGGAGCTGCCTCTTTTTTATGTGCCGGTTTCAGGCCTGCCCGTCGATCTCCGGCGCGAGAATCGATACGGCGGCGGAAGCGCCGATGCGTTCGCACCCGGCCCGGAGGAAGGCTTCCATCGCGTCCCGGGTGCGGATGCCGCCGGCGGCCTTGATCTTCACGCGGGGGCTGAGATGGGCCCGGAAGAGAGCAATGTCCGCGAGCTGTGCGCCCGCCGGGCCGAAGCCCGTGGAGGTCTTGACGAAGTCGGCGCCGCCTTCGTCTGCACAGCGGCAGGCGGCGATCTTTTCTTCATCGGTGAGATAGCAGGTCTCAAGGATGACCTTCAGCAGATGGGGCCCGGCGATGGCCTTCAGGGCGCGGATCTCGGCGGTGACCGCATCGGTCTCGCCGTTTTTCAGCGCGCCGATGGGGATGACCATATCGATCTCCGCAGCGCCGTCTGCGAGGGCCTGCCGCGTTTCCGCCTCCTTGGCGGCGAGGCTGGCATTGCCCAGCGGGAATCCCACGACGGTGCAGATCGTGAGCGCCGGGAAGGCCTCATGGGCACGGCGGACGAAGGACGAGGGGATGCAGACGGAGGCGGTGTGGTAACGGAGCGCCTCTTCGCAGAGGCGGCGGATGTCCGGCCATGCCGCATCGGCTCTGAGCAGGGTGTGGTCCACGTGAGAAAGAATATCCTGTGCAGTCATGGAAATGCCTCCTTACGGTCTGTGCCAGGGAATGAGCCGTTTTTCAAGAACGGTGAGAAACAGATGGAAAAGCAGGCCCAGCAGGGAGAGCACGATGACGCCTGCCATGAGACGGTCGGTGATCATGAGGTCGCCGTAGTGGAGGATGAGGGCGCCGATGCCCTTGTCCGCGGCGATCATTTCCGCAGCCACGAGGAGGAGCAGTGCCGTGCCGGCGGCGATCCGGAAGCCGGCGAAGATCATGGGCAGCGCGTAGGGGAGCACCACATGGCGCATGGTGAAGAGCCAGCCCGCGCGGAAGCTCACGGCCACCCTGATGAGGAGCGGGTCCACATTTTTTACGCCGGAGTAGGTGTTCATGGCGATGGGGAAAAAGACGCCCATGGCAATGATGGTGACCTTGGAGAGCTCGCCGATGCCGAGCCAGAGAATGAAGAGGGGCAGGAGCGCGATTTTCGGGATGGGGTAGAGCGCATTGACGATGGGCATGGCGGCGCGGTCAGCCAGCGAGGAGGTGCCTGCCACGAGCCCCGTGATGAGGCCCGCCGCGGCGCCGGCCGCAAAGCCCGCGGCGATGCGGAACAGGCTGGCGGCGAGGCTGTCGCCGATCTCGCCGTCGGCGATCATATCGACAAGCGCGGCCAGAATGGCTGTGGGCGCCGGCAGAAACAGGGGCGACACCGCGCCGGAGCGGCACACCGCTTCCCAGAGCGCCAGCACGCAGAACAGCGCGATCAGGGAGACATATGCCGGATAGCGGCGGCGCCAGCGGCGCATATTGTCCTGTACTTCATAGGATTTCATGGCTGCACCTCCGTCATGGCTTCCCGGGCATCGCGGCTGATGTGAGACCAGATGCGGCTTTCCAGACCGGCGATCTCCGCGCTGTGCTCAGGGAGCGCACGCTCGGCCCGGGGAATGCGGATCTCGAGGATGTCCTTCACGCGTCCCGGCCGGCGGGACAGCAGGACCACCCGGTCGGCGAGCATCACCGCTTCCCGGATATTGTGGGTCACGTAGAGGGTGGTGAGGCGGGTCTTTTCCCAGAGGGAGACCAGCTCCTCCTGCATGAGGAGGCGGGTCTGCGCGTCCAGTGCGGAGAAGGGCTCGTCCATGAGGAGCAGATCCGGCCGGACGGCCAGAGCCCGGGCGATGCCCACGCGCTGGCGCATGCCGCCCGAGAGCTGATGGGGATAGGCCTTTTCAAAGCCGGAAAGTCCGGTGAGCCGGATGTAATGGCGTATCCGTTCATCCCGCTCTGCCGGCGGCAGGAGATGCCCCGCTTCGAGGCCGAAGGCGATATTGTCATACACATTGCGCCACGGCATGAGGCCCGTCTCCTGAAAGACGATGGAGACGCGGAGCTCGGCGGTCAGGTCGTCTCCGGTGAAGCGGATGGAGCCGGAGACCGGCGGCAGAAGCCCGGCACAGAGATTGAGCAGGGTGGACTTGCCGCAGCCGGAGGGGCCGACGAGGGCGACGAATTCCTCCTCCCGGAGGGTGAGGGAAATGTCCTCCAGCACGGGAAGCACTCGGCCTCCGCCGGCGGGAAAGGACTGACAGATGTGATCGATGACGAGCTGCATGGAGCCTCCCACAAAAGAAAATCCGCCTGCGCCGGGGCAGACGGAGGAAATACAATCAGTGACCGGCGGCCGCGGTGAGGAAAGAGGAATCGACGATGTCGTCCGCCTGCAGTGTGCCGTCCATCAGGCCGTGTGAGGTGTACCAGTCGATCTGGGTCTGGATGTCGTCCGTCAGGAGCGCACCTTCCCGGTCGATATAGGGGAGGGCCGCCCGGATATCCGCCTCGGGGCTCTGCACGTATCCGGCGATGATCTGCACCACCTCATCCCGCGCGGCGGGGTCCTGTGCGGTGAGAGCATCGTAATAGTCCTCGCAGGCGCGGCGGTAGGCCTTCATGAACCGTACGCCTGCTTCGGTCTGCTCCGCGAAGGCGGGAGAATAGAAAATGGCGGAGGTCTGATAGGGGATGACGTCGCCCACCTGGGTGATGAGGCGGCCGTAGTCCTCGGACTGGGCCTTCGTTACATTCGGTTCATTCAGGATGCACGCGTCGATCTGGCCGCTCTGGAGCGCCGCCATGACCGCGGAGAGCTTGCCCAGCGGGACGAGCGTCACGTCGTCGAGGGAGAGCCCCTTCGATTCGAGGAGGCGGCCGGCCATGTACTCATAGGTGGAGCCCTTCTGGGTGATGCCGATCCGTTTGCCCCGGAGGGATTCGATGGACCGGAGCCCCGCATTGTACGCGTCTGTACCGGCCAGCAGGGCAGAGGAGGGATAGCCCTTTTCCTCACGGCCCTTGTCGGCGACGATGCGGAGCTTCTGTCCCTTGGCGGCCATATTGTAGAGGCCGGCGGTGATGCCCGTAGCGCCCACATCAATGCGGGACGACGCGGCGGCCACAGCGATGGGCTGGGCCGCATCGAACCACTGCGGGTCGATCTCGATGCCTTCTTCCTTGAAATAGCCCTTATCCATGGCGAGGAAGAGCGGGGCGCTGCTGGTGAGGCGGAGCATGCCCAGCGATACTTTGACGGGCTCTCCGGCGCCCGCCGATGGTTTGTCTGCCGTATTGCCGCAGCCGGCCGCGGCCAGTGCGGTGAAAAGAGCGAGCAGCAGGGCGATAAATTTTTTCATGAAAGCCTCCGTTTGATTGCAATCCGGGAAATCGTCATATTTGTTACAGCTTACTACAGACCTAAATTTTTTTCAAAAAAGGAAAACCGCCTGTGTTAGAATACAGGAAATGAAAGGAGGCAGGGCATGCACTGGAGAAAAAAGGCCGTACTGGCTGCGGCGCTGTGTCTCAGCCTGTGGAGTGCGGGGACGGCGGAGGCGCGCATCGATTCGTCCCATATGGCGCTGGGCGGCATCCGCGAGGGCACGGCGGAAGCGGAGCTGTACCGGATATACGGACCACCGAAAACGATCGTGCGGAATTTTTCCGCGGCGCAGGATCAGTATGTGCGGGAATACAATTACGGCGATTCCTTTTTCGTGCTGGTCACGGAAGCGGACCACCGCGTGCGGTGGGCCATGGCGCAGGATACGCCCAATGCGATGACCACGCCGGAGGGGATCGGCATCGGCTCTTCACTGAACAGCGTGCTCGGCGCCTACGGGGCGCCCGATCTCCGGCAGATCGACGGCGAGGTGGATTACCTGTGGTATTTTTCCGATGACGTATCGCCGAGCCGTCTGGTCTTCTGCGTGAGCTACAGCAAGGTGGTGGGCATTACCTGCGGAAGCCGCTGACATTCCTGCTTGACGGCAAAAAAATATCTCCCGGCAGCTTCGGCTGCGGGAGGATTTTTTTATTGTCCGGATTGGTCGCTGTCCTTCTCCAGAATGAACAGGTTGCGGGCGAGGATCTTTTTGCCCCGCCAGGCGAAGGCATAGGCTTTGTATTTCCGCTCAAAGGCGCGGACCGAGAGGGCGTCCAGCTCCTCCGCGGAAAGAGAGGCCACGCGATGGGCGGCGGTCTCCGGAAGGGGCGAGGGGTCGGCCCTCCGGTTCCACGGACAGACGCGCTGGCATTCGTCGCAGCCGAAGAGAAGCGCCGTGCGGCGCAGGATGGCTTCCTCTTCTTCGGTGAGAGGCTCCTTTTTCTGGGTGAGATAGGACCGGCAGGTCCAGGGATGGAAGCGGTCCTCCCGAAGGGCATGGCCGGGGCAGGCTTCGATGCAGCGGCCGCAGTTTCCGCAGGAGCCCTTCATGGGTGCATCCGGCGGCAGCTCCACCGTGGTGAGCAGGGCGCCGATGGTGAAGAGCGAGCCGTATTTCGGATGGATGAGACAGCGGTTGGTGCCGAAGAAGCCCAGCCCGGCCCGCCAGGCGAGCCAGCGGTCGGCGAGAGGGCTCGTGTCCGTGATGGCGGCGAACCGGGCGTCAGGACAGAGGGGGGCGATGCGTTCCTCCAGTCGGAGCAGGTAGCGCCGGTTCACCCGGTGATAATCCTCCGGACGGGCGTAGAGCGCGATATTTCCCTCCTCCTCTTCTGCGGGCTTGTAGGGGAAGAGGCAGACGATGGCCGAGGCCGCGCCGGGAAGCACCGCGTCCCAGGACAGGCGCTCCGCCGCCGGCGGCGCAAAGGGGACGGGGCCCGCTTCTTCCAGGCGCCCGGCGAGGGCCTGATCGTCCGTGCGGGCACAGAAGCCGCACGCGTCGAGACCGAGATCGGCCGCGGCGCGGCGGATGGAATCAGCAAGAGTCATAGGAGCCTCCGTAAAAGAAAAAGCAGCATCGCTGCTGCTTACTGTTTCATGCGCTTGGCGAGGATGTCCGCCACCCGTTCCGTGGGGAGATCGTCGCTGTCGTAGAGGAGCCCCTTCGGGCTCTTGATGATGAGCCGGTCCATCAGATTCTGCTTCACCAGATCGTTCGTGGCGGAGAGGAAGGACAGGCACGCCGCATCGTGATATTCCTTCGTGATGATCCGGGACAGGCCGGGCGCCTTCAGACGCTGCTGGAGGAACAGCTGATGGATGGCCTTCCAGCTCTTTTTCCGCGGGCAGGCGCGGAGCACGATGACGATGCTGTAGCCCTTGCTCTTCAGGTATTCGATGGTGCGCATGGTGTGCTTCACATTTTCCAGCGCGCCCTCCTGAATGATGTTGTACCGGCCTTCGGCGGCGCGGTGTAGCGTGAGCTCCGACAGGAAGTGGGCCTGGGGCAGGGAGAAATAGGCGCAGTACTGGCCGTATTTCCGCATGAGCTCCTGATAGCGGGGATGGAAGCCGCGGAAGTTGTCGCCCATGGACTGGATGATATCCGCATTGTATTCCTCGATGATGACGGAGGACATGCGCGTCTTGCCCGAGCCGGGCTGCCCGGCCACGATGTAGGCGGCGGGCCGTTCCAGATCGCCTGTCTTGTTCTGCGCGATAGACGGCCATACCTTATTCTCAAAGAGGAGGCGCATTTCATCCTCGTCGAAGGCGCTTTCCTTTTCAATAAGTTTTTTGGTGAGCTTCACGCCGGAAATGGAGCGGAACACCTGATCCGGAATGTATTTGCACTCGATGGCAAAGGCCTGCCGGAGCATGGCGATCTGATCCTCCATGGGGATGCCGTAGCCATTGCGGAGCTCCACCTTGGACATTTCCCGCACGGTCTTGCGCCACAGATTGTACAGGGTGGCTTCATCGTCGGGGGAGATGTCGGAGATGTCCCGCATTCCTGCAAGCAGGTTGTGAATGGTGGTGAAGATCTCTGCATTCACTTCCAGCTGGATTCCCATGGGGGTGATTTCCGCTGATTCGATCAATTCGCGGACTGTTCGCTCGTCATAAGGCATTGCCGTACCACTTCTCTTTCCTGAATTCACTGATGAGCTGAAGATTTCCGTTTCTTTACAATTCTGGACTCATCATAACAAAAGCCATAGCTTTTGTCGATGAAAAAATTTCCGGATGCTTTATAAAAGCGGTATATAAAAAGAAAGTCATCGGCGGGGCTTTTTCCCGGTCAGGTCTGCCGCCGGGGGCGTGCGGAGCGCGTCGAAGGCGTTCCACGGAAGGGAGAAATCGGAGAGGCAGCGGGTGACGGCTTCATGGGCGGCGTCCGCGAGGAGCGAGCCCAGCAGGGAAAAGGTGCCCGCATCGGTGAGCTCCGGCGCGTCGGGGTCCGTGAGGAGGATGAGGCCGTCCGTGGCGGTGCCCGTGGCGGGCCGGCCGGTGATGGCGCTGGCGATGCCCAGATCCTGCAGGGCGGCGGTCTTTCCCTCGGTGAGGGTCAGCACGGCCCGCACCATGGCGTATGGCGGGAGGGCAGCGCTCACGAGGACGATGAGATTGATGGTGCCCGTCGGGAAGAACCGGCCGTCCTCCTCGTGGTAGAGGGGCGGATCGCCCGCGCGGGCCGCAGTCTTTTCCACGCCGCCCGTGGCAGCGATCTCCACGGTGAGGCCGTCAGCGCGCTTCACCACATGGCGGAAGCGGTCCATCCGGGCGGAGGTGAGGAAGGCGCAGCTCTCCTCCGGCTCGGCGCCCTGCGCCTCAAGGGACTGCCGGAGAAAGGCGGCGGGAGAGCCGCCGGGGAAGTCCTGCGGCCGCGGCCAGTAGCCGGTGAGCTTCTGGTTGAGCGCCCACCGGACGGAGCGGAAGCCGCCGCCCCAGAGCGCCGTGGACAGCGCGGGACGGGGCGAGGGAAAGGAAAGAAGCAGTGACGTATCGGAAGCGGTAAGAGTGCCGCCGCAGGCAAGTGAGATCATACAGGCCTCCTGTAGCTTGTGAAACGGCGCCTCCGCCTGCACGGGCCGGGGGATTTTACTGCCGTTTCTTGAAGGATTTTCTCAATTATGATAACATGAAATTGATTTTTTTCTCTGAATATGTATACCGGATAATAGACTGGGAAAGGAAGGAACGCGGTGCTGTCCATTTATTTTTCCATAGCGGTGGTGATCCTTGTGGCGGCCGCGTTTTTCGGCGTCTGCTGGGTGGCGGTATGCGGACTGCCACGGAAGCGCCGGACCGGCGCGGTGCACAGAAAGACGGCGGCTTCGGCACACCGGCATCATGCCCCGGCCCGGGAGGAACAGCCGGAGGCGGCGGAAAGCCGGCCTGCGGAGGAGACGCCGGCTGCGGCACCGGCCGCTGCGGTGAACGAGGCGACGCAGGTATTCAATTTCGGCGGCGCCGGCGGGGAAGAGGACAACGAACGGACGCGGGTCTTTTCTTCGACGGAGGAGCTTCGCCCGGCCGCGGAGCACAGGGAGAAGGAGACCGCGCCGCGGGGCTTTGTGCTGGAGCCTGAGCCGGAGGTGATGGAATCGCCTCAGCCGCCGGAGATCCTGGAGGAATATTTCGTCCGGCATTTCCTGAATCAGTACGGCGCGGTGTCCCGCACGGCCGCGCAGGATACGCGCACCGTCACCCACCGGCTGGTGGAGCGGGCCCGGTCGCTGGCCGGCAAGGACGCGTCCGATGTGCTGACGCACATCATGGTGCAGGAAGCGCTCCAGAATGCACAGCGCACCTATGTGATGCTCCCCAATGAGACGGTGCTGGGCATGGTGGAGGACGCGTTCTACGATGTGGCCCGGGGGAGCCGCACCGATACGCGGACGATTCTCGCCTACGATGCCCTGCGGGTGATGCCCCGCATGGAAATGGGCCAGTTCCACGCGCTGTCTCTGCTGCTGCTTTTCTACTATTCCCGCAATATGGACAATGTGGACGCAGAAGCGCTCCGCGCCTATGCGGACCGGTATGTGGAGCCCCTGCTCCGGGAACTGCCCCATGAATACAGCGGCTATCAGCAGCTGGAATATCTCCACTGCGTATCGCTGGAAAATAAGGACACCGCTTTCGGACAGGTGCTCCGGGATTCCTATCCGCTGATCTTTGCGTTCCGGGGCTGCATGAAATCCGAGCTGGAGAGCATCCGGAGCGAATGGCCTGCGGGCTCGGTCGTCTCCAGTTTATTTAACTCCTATTATAAGGCGGCGGTCATCGACGATGCGGTGCTGCCGGAGTATTTCGAGAAGTACCATATCGACAGTGCGAAGGAGCAGACGCTTCTCAATGCGCTGCTCCACTCCCGTCCGGTGGCTTATGACCGGCGGGAAATGGAACACGTCCTGTCCCGGGTGGCTCCGCCGCTGGCCGAGCTGCAGAAGGTGTGGGACGGCAGCCTGCTCCGCCGGTCCTCCCTGACGCTGATGGGGATGTACATCGCACAGGTCCATATCCGGGAGCTCATCGGCGAGGAATTTGACCTCTCGCACTGGATGTAAGATAATACAGACAACTCACAAAAGAACATTTCGCAGCAGCGACGCCGCATCCTTTTACGCGGCGCCATTTTTTCCGTTTGTGATATGCTTTTATTTCATGGGAACATGATAAAATTTTCTTTTTCGTGGAGGAGCTATGGGAATTTTTGACATCATCGGGCCGGTCATGATCGGTCCGTCCAGTTCACATACTGCGGGTGCGGCGCGCATCGGCCGGCTCGCTCTGGAAATTCTCGGGGAGGAGCTGGCCTCGGCGGACATCACGCTGTACGGGTCCTTTGCCAAGACCGGCCGCGGGCACGGCACGGACAAGGCGCTCGCGGCGGGGCTGTTGGGCTGCCTGCCGTCGTCGGACAAGATCCGGAACGCCATCGAGCTCGCGGGGAAGCAGGGTGTGGCCCTTCATTTTTCCTTCTCCGAGGAGGATATGGGTCATCCCAATGTGGCATCCATCCGGGCCGTGGGCCGGAGCGGCCGCTCCGTGACGGTCACGGGCCGCTCTCTCGGGGGAGGGCGCGTGCTCATCACCGATATCGACGGCTATCCTGTGGAGATCAGCGGCGAGGAATACACGCTCATCACGCACCATCACGACGTGCCCGGCGTGATCGCCCAGGTATGCCTCGTGCTTGCAGGGCATCACCTCAATATTTCCAATATGAAGGTCTTCCGGAAGGGCCGCGGCGATGATGCGGTGATGATCATTCACACCGATGAAAAGGTACCGGATCATGTCACGGACGAACTGCGCGCGTGCAACCGCCATGTGGAACAGGTCATGGCGCTGGATATCATCTGAGGAGGGCTCCATGAAAGACTATCATTCCATTAAAGAACTGTTTGAGGAAGCGGATCTCCGGCACTGCTCGCCGGGCATCCTGGCCTGCCGGAAAGAGGCGGAGGAGCAGAATATTTCCTATGAGGAAGCCTGGGACCGGATGAAGAAGCTCATTCCTATCTTCGAGCATTCCATCCGCCGGGGGCTGGCGGACAAGACCCGGTCGCTCAGCGGCATGATCGGCGGCGATGCGAACCGGCTGTACCGGGCAAGGATGCATTTCCTCAGTCCGGTATGCCGCCGGGCCTGCGCCTATGCCATCGCCGCGGCGGAAGCCAATGCGAAGATGTACCGCATCGTAGCCTGCCCCACGGCAGGGTCCTGCGGCATCGTTCCCGCGGTGATCGGCGTGGTGGGCCGGGAGATCCACGCCTCCGATGACGAATATACGCGGGCGCTCTTCACGGCCGGCGCCATCGGCCGGGTGGTGGCGGAAAACGCGTCCATCGCCGGGGCGGTTGGCGGCTGTCAGGCGGAATGCGGCACCGCTGTGGGCATGGCGGCGGCCGGCGTGGTGGATCTGCTGGGCGGCACGACGGAGCAGATGGGCGACGCGCTGGCGCTGGGCATCAAAAACCTGCTGGGCCTCGTGTGCGATCCCGTGGCAGGGCTGGTGGAAGTGCCCTGCGTGAAGCGGAACGGCATGGATGCGGTGATCGCTCTGACAGCGGCGGAAATGGCGCTGGCGGGCATCCACAGCGTCATCCCGCCGGACGAGGTAATCGAGGCCATGGGCAAAATCGGCCGGCTCCTCCCGGCGTCTCTCCGGGAGACCAGTCAGGCCGGGCTGGCAGTGACGCCCACCGGCCGGCGCATCACGGAAGAGCTGAACCGGAAGCTCCGGAATTCCTGATGAGGGAAGCGCCCGAAGGGGCGCTTTTTTCGTGCGCGGCGGATGCTATAATAAAAGGAAAAAGAGGAGGCACCATGAAAGAGATGTCCAAGGCAGAGCGCATCCTGGCGCTCTATGAGGCCCTGATGTCCGGGCGCAGCGTGAACCGCAGGGAATGGGCGGAGGAGCACGGCATCTGCGAGCGGTCCGTCCGCCGGGATCTGGATGCCATCCGGCAGTATCTGGATACGCGGAACGATGCCGGCCGGCAGAAGACCTATATCCTGTACAGCCGGAAGAGCGGCTGCCACCGGGCGGCCCATCTGGAGGCGTGCGAGCTCACCGCGGAGGAATTCCGCCGCATCGCTGCGGCGCTGGCTGCCGGCGGAATGGAGGAGCAGGAAGCGGCTTCTCTGCTTCGGCGGATCTTCTTTGCGGCGGTGCCGGAGGAGGAGCGGGAAAAGCTGACGGACTGGACAGAGCGCTTCCTCAGTGACGAATGAACCGGCGCCGGATCTTTTCTGAAAAATTTCGCTGAAAAAGTTTTGAAAAGGCCCGGATTCTATTTGACAATCGTGCGAAAAAACGATAAAATGTCCTTTGTGAGATTTGTCCGGAAACCACTAGCCCCGGAGGAAGGATGGAATCTTGCGGTCAGTATATTAAGGAGGAAACAGCATGAAAGATACATTTATGGCCAATTCGAGCAACATCACTCGGAAATGGTATGTCGTTGACGCTGAAGGCAAAACTCTTGGCCGTCTGGCTGCTGGAGTTGCAGAAATCCTTCGGGGTAAGAATAAAGTCACGTTTACGCCTCATGTTGATACCGGTGATTATGTCATCGTCATCAACGCAGACAAGGTTGTCCTCACGGGCAAGAAACTGACGAAGAAAGTTTATTTCCACTACACCGGATACATCGGCGGTGACCGTTACGAAAAAGCGGACTACATGCTGAAATACAAGCCGGTCAAGATGGTGGAACACGCTATCCGCGGTATGCTTCCGAAAAACAAGCTGGGCGATCAGATGTACAGAAAGCTCCATGTCTATGCAGGCGCTGAACATCCGCATGCTGCACAGCAGCCGGAAGAAATTAAATTCGATATCCGTTAATACCAGAAGGGAAGGGGAAACAACATGGCAGAAGCTACTTACTACGGCACCGGCCGCAGAAAAACATCCGTTGCCAGAGTCCGTCTGGTACCGGGACAGGGAAACATCACGATCAACGGCCGTACTCTCGACGACTATTTCGATCTGAAAACCCTTGAACTGATCATTAAACAGCCGCTGGAACTCACGGGAACCACCGCTGCTTACGATGTCATCGCCAACGTACAGGGCGGCGGCCGCACCGGTCAGGCCGGCGCTATCCGTCACGGCATCAGCCGCGCACTGCTGGAAGTCGACGGCGACTACAGAAAAGTTCTGAAGAGCGCAGGTCTCCTGACCCGTGATCCGCGTATGAAAGAACGTAAGAAATACGGCCTCAAAAAAGCAAGAAGAGCAAGCCAGTTCAGCAAGCGCTGATACGGAATGCAGCAAAAAGATGTACAGATTTTTCTGTACATCTTTTTTTGTGCCGCGGTTCCGGCAATCAAAAAGATACGGCCCGCAGGAGGCCGTATCTTACAATGGTATATGTTTGCGGAAAGGGAAATTACAGTCCCTTCTGCTCGATGCCGCTCACCAGATAGCCCAGATGGACGGTGGAATTCATGAGGACGAGGCGCCATGTGCCGTTTGTGCATTCGATGACATTGATGCACGCATTGTCCTGCTTGATCTGCCAGAAGTGGTCCATGCCGAGGCCGAGGATGTCGCAGAGGATGGCTTTGTTCACCGCGTCATGGGCGGCGACGAGCACCGTCTGCCCGTCGTGGTCCCGGGCGATGTCGTCGAAGGCAGCGCGGACGCGGCGGCGCACATCCTCCAGATTTTCCCCGCCGGGCATCTGTACATTTTCAGGATGGGTGTGCCACAGATGAAATTCCTCCGGGTACTGCTTTTCGATGTCCTCAGCGTGGATGCCCTCCCAGGCGCCGTGGGCGATCTCCGTGAGGCGGGGGTCGCTGTGGACAGGGAGTCCGTGAAGCTCGGCGATGAAGCGGCAGGTGTCCTGCGCCCGGGAGAGCGGGCTGGCGAGGCAGTAATCCAGCGGGACGTCACGGAGCGCTTCCGCTGCCATTTTTCCCTGTTCGATGCCCCGCGGGGAGAGGGGCGTATCCACCTGTCCCTGATAGCGCCCTTCCAGATTCCAGGTGGTCTCTCCGTGGCGGACGAGAATGATCCGTACCATGATGCACCTCAGTGCTTTTCGCAGTTAATGACCTTGAGGTCGAGGATGCCTTCGATATTGCGGAGGGCGAGGAGCACGTCGTTGGGGAGGTCCGCATCGAGGGCGACGGCCATGATGTTCGTGCCCTCCTGCGGGGTGCGGCCCACCTGCATGCCGTTGATGTTGATGCCTGCCCGGCCGAGCACGCCGGCGATCTGGCCGATCATATTCGGGCGGTCTGCGTGAGGCGCGATGAGGAGGTAGCCCTTCGGCTCGAAGTCCATGAGGTAGCCGTCGATCTGGACGATCTTTGCTTCCTTCCGGTCGAAGAGCACGCCCGTGATCTGGTGGGTGCCCTTGTCGGTCTCAATGGTGACGGTGATGGAGGTGGTGAAATAGGCGCCCTTGCTGCCCTTGACCTCCCGCACCTCCATGTGGCGTTCTTCGGCGATGTTCCGGGCATTGACGAAATTGACGGTGGCCTGCAGGACCGGCGTGAGGAGCCCCTTCACGACGGCGGTGGTGAGCGGTGCCACTTCTGTATCCTTCAGCTCGCCCGTGTATTCCACGGTGACGCGGGAAATGTGGCCGTCTGCAAGATAGATGCCGATATTGCCCATGCGTTCGCACAGCTCGAAGTAGGGCTGGATGACGGCGAGAGTGCTCTTCGTGATGGGGGAGGCGTTCACTGCCGTGGCGACCGGTTCGCCGTGGAGGGCGTCGGCCACGCCGCGGGCTACATCGGTGGCCACGCCGATCTGCGCTTCAATGGTGGAGGCGCCGAGGTGGGGCGTGAGGCATACATTGGTCATGCCGAGGAAGGGATTTTCCTCCGGCTTGAGCGGCTCCTTGGCCCACACGTCGATGCCGGCGCCGGCTACCTTGCCGCTCCGGAGGGCCTCTGCCAGATCGTCGATCTTGATGACCGCGCCGCGGCTGGCATTGACGATGCGCACGCCGTCCTTCATTTTGGCGATCTCCTTAGCGGTGATCATGTGGCGGGTCTCATCGGTGAGGGGCGTATGGAGGGTGATGTAGTCCGAGCAGGCGAGGAGCGTATCCAGATCGACCAGCTCCACGCCGAGCTGCTTGCCCCGTTCCAGCGGGATGTAGGGGTCGTAGCCGATGGTGTGCATATTGAAGGCCTGGAGCCGCTTGGCCACGTTGGAGCCCACGCGGCCCACGCCGATGATGCCCACGGTTTTGTCGAGGAGCTGGATGCCGGTGAAGCTCTTCCGGTCCCAGCGGCCTTCCATGATGGACTGGTGGGCCTGGGGAATGCGGCGGGTCATGGCGAGCATGAGGGCGATGGTGTGCTCGCAGGCGGCGATGGTATTGGATTCTGGCGTATTGACCACGGTGATGCCGTGCTTCGTGGCGGCAGGGATGTCGATGCCGTCCACGCCGACGCCGGCGCGGCCGATGACCTTCAGATTTTTGGCGGCTTCGATGACCCGGGCAGTGATGCGGGTCTGGCTGCGGGTGATGATGGCGTCATAGCTGCCGATGGCCTTGCAGAGCTCATCCTCGTCCATGTTCGGACGGATGTCCACGAGAAATTCCTTTTCCAGAAATTCTTTGGCTTCTTTGGCGACGTCGTTGGTGATGAAGATCTTGTACATGATGGTTCCTCCTTATGGTTCGGCGCTTACCCGTTGGCGCGCATATATTCTTTCATGAAATCGGCGATGGCTTCGGCCGCTTCCGGCGTGACCGCGTTGTAGAGAGAGACACGGCAGCCGCCGACGAGGCGGTGTCCTCCCACGCCGACAAATCCGTTTTCCTTTGCCCGGGTGATGAAATCCTTCTCCTGTTCCGGTGCGGCCAGATTGAACGTGACGTTCATGCGGCTTCGGTGGGCCGGTTCGGCGTGGCCCCGGTAGAAGCCGCCGCTTCCGTCGATGACGTGGTAGAGCAGGTCCGCTTTCTTTTTGTTGCGGATCTCCATGGCTGCGGTGCCGCCCATGTTCTTGATCCAGTGGAGCATTTTGTTCAGCGTGTAGATGCAGAACACCGCCGGCGTATTGTAGGCGGAATCCTTGGCGACGAAGGTGCGGTACTGGAGAAATTCCGGCACGTCTGTGCGGGCCGTTTCAAGGAATTCCTTCCGGATGACGGCAAGCGCCATGCCGGCGGCGCCGAGATTTTTCTGGATGCCCGCCCAGATCATGGCAAACTGGTTGCAGTCCACGCGGCGGGAGAGGATGTCGCTGGACATATCGCAGATGACCGGCACATCCACCTCGGGGAATTTCCAGTATTCCGTGCCGTAGATGGTGTTGTTTGTGGTGATGTGGAGATAGTCCGTGCCGGGGCGGATGTCGTAGGTGTCCGGGATGTAGGTGTAATTTTTGTCCTTTGCCGTATTGGCGTCATAGGCCTCGCCGAAGAACTTCGCCGCGTCCCGCGCTTTGTGGGCCCACACGCCGGTGTCCGCATAGGCCGCGCAGGTGTGGAGGAAATTGCAGGCCTCCATGAGGAACTGCATGGTGCCGCCGCCCTGAATGAAGACGATCTCCTGTCCGTCCTTCAGCTCGAGGAGCTCTGTGAGGAGCGCCTTCGTCTCGGCGAGGAGCGCCTGAAATTCGGCGGAGCGGTGGCTCATCTCGATGATGCTCATGCCGGTGCCGCGGAAATCGGTCCATTCCTCCCGGATTTCCTCCAGCACGGGAAGGGGCATCGGGGAAGGCCCTGCATTGAAATTCCATACGCGTTTCATAATGAATCCTCCTTTTCAGGGAAACAAAAAAGAGAAGCGTCCCATGGGACGAGCTTCTCTTCTCGCGGTGCCACCCAATTTGCCCGAATGCAGTCTGGTAATAAAAAAGCCTCTCACCCCTAAGGGACGAGAGAACCCGCGATACCACCCAAATTGCCTTCCGGCCATCTTGTACCTGCTGTAACGGGCAGACCCGATGAATTCCTCACTCATCACTCCGAAGCGGAAAGACATTTTCGTCCTGACAGCTCGCACCACCCGCTGTCTCTCTGAAAGGATTCCAAGTCCCTTCTTCGTCCTTGTGTCCTGTATTGCCGATAGTATAGCGGATGGGGCCGGACACTGTCAAGAGGAAATTTTGCCGCCGGCGGGCGGTCTGCGCCGGGGCGTGATTCATGCTATAATAGAAAAACAAATCTCAGAACAGTGTCTTGTTTTTTCCCTGTTTCGGGAGGTTTTAGAAGGAGAACGATCATGCAGGAAGCATTTCACAAAGAAAGATGGATCAATACCCATTCCGTCTATCAGGTATCGGTAATCGACGCGCTCATGCAGGGCGTGATGGAAGGAGTCATTTCCGTGAAGGAGCTGCTCCGCCGCGGCGATTTCGGCATCGGCACCTTTGAGGGGCTCGGCGGCGAGCTCATCGTATGGGGCGACAAGGCCTACAACTGCCGGGACGACGGCACGGTGGTCGAGGTGGCGCCGGAGGAAAAGGTGTCCTTCGCACAGGTGACCTATTTTGACCGCTTTGCACCGCTGCACCGCGTAGAGGGCATCGGCAGCACGGAGGAACTGGAGCAGAAGCTCAGCGCGTGGACGCTGGAAGATCCGAACATTATCTATGCGGTGAAGGGCCACGTGGACGGCGCAGAGGTGGAGCTGCGCAGCATCGGCCGTCAGCACAAGCCGTATCCCACGCTGGTGGAAGCGTCCAAGGAACAGAAGATCTTCCGCCACAGCGGCGTGTCCGGCTCCGTGTTCGGATTCCTGTTCCCGAAATTCATGATGAATGTCAATATTCCGTTCTGGCATTTCCATTTCCTCGCGGACGACTGCTCCTGCGGCGGCCATCTGTTGGACATGAAAGCGGACTCCATGAATCTCCAGGTCTATCCGATCTTCGAGCACGTGATCCGTCTGCCGGAAGGCAAATCTTTCTCCCGCATCCGTCTGTGCGATACGGGCGAAATGGAAAAGGCCATGAAAGACGTGGAAGGCTAATTAAAAAAGAGGCGCCCCGGAGGGCGCCTTTTTTGTGTGGTTTTATTTCTGGGTGAGGTCGGCTGTGCCCGCTTCGATGAGGTGGATGAGGTCCGCCGGGGCGAGACATACCTGATGGCCCCGCTGGCCGGCACTGATGCTGATGATGTCGTGCTCCACGCAGGACGCATCGATGTAGGTGGGGTACTGCTTTTTCATGCCGATGGGGGAGCAGCCGCCGCGGATGTAGCCAGTGAGTCCCTGCAGCTCCTTCACGTGCACCATGGCGACGCTCTTATTGCCGCTCACCCGGGCAGCGGCCTTGAGGTCGATCTCTTTGTCGGAGGGAAGGCAGAAGACCACGGGACCCGTCTTGTCGCCGCGGGTGACGATGGTCTTGAAGACCATGGCGGGATCGAAGCCGAGCGCTTCCGCCGCTTCCACGCCGGAGAGCTCCTCCTCGCTGAATTCGAAGGTCTTTGTGGTGTAGGGGATTTTGGCCTTGTCGAGAATGCGCATGACGTTGGTTTTCTTTTCGTGTTTCATGAAGAGTCCTTCTTTCGGAAATATTGGTACCATCATGAGCGGAAACGGCCCGTTTGTCAAGGCACCTTGCGCCGCCTGAGGCTTCCGGCTATAATGAGGGCAATGCTGGGGGAGCCGAAAGGCTGAGAGGCGGAGACCGACCCTTTGAACTTGATGCAGTTCGTACTGACGTAAGGAAGCAGACGCATGATGATGATTTCCGCCGCAGGGCGGATTTTTTTATGGTCATTTCCGGAGAAGGAGGAACTATGACACAGCTGGAAGCAGCCCGTGAGGGCCAGATCACGGCGGCGATGAAAACCGTGGCCGCCGAGGAGCACATCAGTGAGGAGACCGTTCGGGAACGGGTCGCAGAGGGGACGGTGGTCATCCCCGCCAATATCGGACACCGGACGCTCCATCCGTGGGGCATCGGAAAGGGGCTCCGCACCAAGATGAACGTGAACCTCGGAATTTCGAAGGATGTATGCAATTATGAAACGGAAAAGGCGAAGGCGCAGCTGGCGGCGGACATGAAGGCTGAGGCGATCATGGACCTGTCCTGCTACGGCACGACGGCGCCGTTCCGGGAATGGCTCATCGCAAACAGCCCGGCGGCGATCGGCACGGTGCCCATGTATGATGCGGTGGGCCTGCTCGGCAAGGGCCTGAAGGACATGACTGCCGATGATCTGTTTTCCGTGGTGGAAAAGCACGCCAGAGACGGCGTGGACTTCATGACCATCCATGCGGGCATCAATCAGGAGGTGGCCGGCCACGTGTGGAAGAACCACCGCCTGACGAATCTGGTATCCCGCGGCGGGTCCATCCTCTTCGCGTGGATGTACATGAAAGGCAGGGAAAATCCTTTCTACGAGCAGTATGACCGTCTGCTGGAGATCTGCCGCACCTACGACGTGACGCTCTCGCTGGGCGACGCCTGCCGGAGCGGCAGCTGCCATGATTCCACGGACGCCGTGCAGATCTCCGAGCTGATCAATCTGGGTGAGCTCGTGCTCCGCGCGCGGGAAGCGGGCGTGCAGGTCATGGTGGAAGGCCCGGGGCATATGACGCTCAATGAGATCCGCATGAACGTGGAAGTGGCGAAGAAGCTCTGCCACGGCGCGCCGCTCTATGTGCTGGGGCCGATCGTGACCGATGTGGCGCCGGGCTACGATCACATCACCGCGGCCATCGGCGGCACGCTCTCCGCGGCGTGCGGCGCGGATTTCCTCTGCTATGTCACGCCGGCAGAGCATCTCCGCCTGCCGGATATCGACGACGTGCGGGAAGGCATCATCGCCTCGAAGATCGCCTGCCATGCGGCGGATCTGGCCAAGGGCGTGCCCCATGCGGCGGACTGGGATGAAGCGATGAGCCGGGCGCGGCAGAAGGTGGACTTCAGCGCCATGATCCCGCTGGCGCTCGATCCGGAGAAGGCCCGCCGCTACCGTGAAAGCAGCCGGCCGGAGGATGAAAATACGTGCACCATGTGCGGACCCATGTGCCCCATGAAGACCATGTCCGCCATTCTGGAACGGCGGAACCGGAAATAACGGCGCCATGCGAAAAGCTCTCCCTGCGGAGGGCTTTTTTGCTGCCTGTCCCACGGTCTCCGGGACCGCAGAATCCCCGGCGGAAATGATATAATGAAAATAAAAGAACAGGCACAGGCCGCCGGAGAGGAGGCGCTCATGTATCTTTCCAAGATCGAGATTGAAAATTACCGCACGTTCCGCCATCTGGAAATGACCTTTCATGAACGGGTCAATTATCTGGTGGGGGACAACAATATCGGGAAAAGCAATTTCCTGGATCTGCTGCAGACCACGCTGTCCGGGCAGGGCTTCCGGGAATCGGACTTTCTGGATGCGGACCAGCCCATCCGCGTGATCTACACGCTGTCCACCGGGGATACCGAACAGGAGGAGACCGGCCGGATTAAGCTCACCCAGTATGTCCATGAGGCGGCGCCGAAGCTGGAGAATGAGGATACAGGGGAGCCGCTTCCACTGGAATATATCCGGCGCATGTACTATATTTCCCAGTCCATGCCGGAGGCCATGCAGCGGGAAAACGCCGCAGCCGTCACGGAGGAGGTGCGGGAGCTCTTTGAGGCATGCTTCCTGCTGACCGGAGAGGAGCGGGCCCAGCTGGAGGCCGCCTTCGCCCGGGCCGGCATCACTGTGGATATTTCCGGCTCATGTGAAACGGCGGCGCTCCGCCTCATGCATGCCATCTTTTTGGAGCAGCGCCGCGGCGCGGGGCGGTCCACCATGCAGCTGCTGTTTGCGGCGGGGACCTACATTCTCGCCAAGCTGTATCAGAAGAAAAAGAGCCGGGCTGTCCCCTTCGAGGAGCTCGTCATGACGGACCGGAAGGGGAAGCGCTATCTGCCGGTGCTGGTGAGCATCGACGAGCCGGAGCAGCATCTGCATCCTTACATGCAGCGGGCGGTGCTGTCCTTCCTTCAGCGGATTCTGAACAACCGGGAGCCGTTCTTTGTGCATCTGCTGCAGAAGGTGCTCGGCATCGACGGGCTGGACGGGCAGATCTTTGTGGTGACCCATTCGGCGGATGCGCTCATCAATGATTACCGCACCATCATCCGCCTCTACTGGAGCGAGGCGCAGGAGGTGCGCGCCGCCTGCGGCGCCGCCTTCCATTTCGATCAGGAGATCGAGAAGCACCTGATCATGCATTTCCCGGAGGTGAAGGAAGCGCTTTATGCGCGGTGCGCCCTGCTGGTGGAGGGGGAGACGGAGTACGGCTCCTTCGAGCACTTTGCGCGCACCCTCAAGGCGGACTTCGATTATCACGGCATCTGCCTCATCAATGCCCGGGGCGAGAGCTCCATCGGCAAGATCGCCCAGCTGATGCGCCGGTTCCATGTGCCGGCGGTGTGCTTCTATGACCGGGACGTGATGGACGGGAAAAAGCCGTCGCCCTATGTGTTCTATACAGATGCCATCTGTTACGAGATGGATGTGGTGGATGCGTGCCTGGCGCTGAACCGGCGGAAGGTGCTCGATCAGGTCATACGGGATACGGGCGAGCCCAGCACCTATGTGTCGTCCGCGCTCGTGAAGCGCGCCGTTCAGAAGCTGGCGCTGCAGCGGTTCAGCAACCGCCCGCGGAAGCTGGAAAACATTTCCGGACGGGACGAAAAGGCGCTTCAGTTCTATTATTTCGCCTGGCTCTACGGCAATAAGGGGGTCATCATCGGACGCTCGCTGGGGCTCCATCTGACGGCGGAGGAGATCCCGTCGTCCTTCCGTCGGGTCATCCGGGCGGCGGTGGCCTTTGCAGAAGGCAGCGGAGGAAGAGAAAAAGAGACCATATAAGCTCTTGAATTTTGTCTTCATCTTCGATATCATTTATGGGAATGAAATTTTTATGAATGATCAGGAGGAAAACTCATTGGTATGATTCCAGCGGGTTTTTCTCCTGCTGCGCAAAAACAGCGCATGTGAAAGGAGGCCGACATGGGAAAGATCATGCTCACGGGACGCTCGATCCTGGGACTGGAAGATCTTACCGCAGAAGAAATCAGCCGTGTATTGGAAATGGCGGATCAGATGAAGCGGATAGTGCTTTCGGAAAACAAAAAGAAGGATTATCTGAAAGGTAAATCTCTGGTAACTGTTTTTTCGGAAGCGTCCACTCGCACACGCAGTTCCTTCGAACTGGCGGGAAAATATCTCGGTGCCGATGTGGTCAATATTACAAAGAGCGGCAGCTCGATGACGAAAGGAGAAAGCATGAGAGATACCCTTCTGACAGTTTCTGCCATGGGGGTTGATGGAGTGATTATTCGTGATTCGTCTGAGGGCGCCGCTGTTTTTGCATCGAAAGTATGGAGCCCCATGGTCAAGACGCCGCTCATTTTCAATGCAGGGGACGGCGCTCATGCGCATCCCAGCCAGGCGCTGCTCGATCTCTACACCGTGCGGCAGGCGGGCATCCCCTTCAAGGGCATGAAGTATGTCATCCTCGGGGATATCCTTCACTCCCGCGTGGCGAGAAGCGATATCTACGGCTTCCTCAAGATGGGCGCGGAGGTCCATCTCTACGGACCGCGCACGCTGGTGCCGAAGGAACTGGAGGACATGGGCGCCATCGTCGATGACAACATGGAAGACGCACTCCGCGGCGCCGATGCAATCAATGTGCTCCGCATCCAGCTGGAACGGGCGGCAGCGGGCTTCTTCCCGACCCTGCGGGAATATGCACGGATCTTCGGCCTCAACGCGGCGCGGCTCCGTCTGGCGAAGCCGAATGCGGTGGTCCTGCATCCGGGACCGATGAACCGCGGCGTGGAAATCGCCTATGACGTGGCCTATGACGAACAGTCCATGATTCAGGAAGAAGTGCGCAACGGCGTAGCCATCCGCATGGCGCTTCTGTATTTGACACTGACGGAGGGAAAAGACCTTGAAGCTGATCATTAAAAACGGCACCATCATCAATCCGGCCATGCACCAGCATGAGACGGGCGATGTGGTCATCAAAAACGGGCGCATCCTTGCTGTCGGCGGCTGCGCAGAAGAAGATCCGACGGCAGAAGTGTACGATGCTACCGGCTGCTTTGTCACGCCGGGCCTGATTGATATGCATGTCCATCTCCGGGAACCGGGGCAGGAAGCGAAGGAAGATATCCATACGGGCACGCAGGCAGCGGCTGCCGGCGGTGTGACCCGGGTGGCCACCATGGCCAATACGACGCCGGTCATCGACAATGCGGCGGTCCTGAGAGATGTACAGGAACGGGCGGAACGGGAAGGCGTGGTGAAGGTGAGCATCATCGGCTCCGTTTCCCGGAATCTGGAAGGGAGACAGCTGTCCGAAATGGGCGATATGGCCGCAGCCGGTGCGGCGGCCTTCTCCGATGACGGCCATTATGTGGAAAGCGCCAACTTCATGCGCCGGGCCATGGAATATGCCAATATGTTCGGCAAAATGGTCATCGATCATGCAGAGGACATGACCATGTGCGCCGCCGGCTACATGAATGAAGGCAGGGTCTCCTACCGGATCGGTGTGACCGGCCGCCCCGCCGCCGGCGAGGATCTGGCCGTGGCCCGCGATATCATCCTGTCGAAGCTCACCGGCTGCCATCTCCATGTGGCGCACCTGAGCTCTGCCGGTGCGGTGGAACTGGTACGCCGGGCCAAGGCGGAAGGACTGAACGTCACCACGGAGGTCACCGCACAGCATCTGTATTTCACGGATGACTGCCTGCGGAATTACGATACGGCCTTCAAGATGGCGCCGCCGATCCGTACGGAAGAAGACCGTCAGGCGCTCATCAAAGGGCTGCAGGACGGAACGATCGACGCGGTCATCACGGACCATGCGCCCCATACCAATGAAGAAAAGGACGTGCCGTTCTGCTGCGCGCCCAACGGCATCGCCGGACTGGAGACCTCGCTGTCTGCGGTCATGACGGCGCTGTATCATAAGGAACTGCTTTCCATGGACCGCATCGTGGAAGTGATGTCCGTCAACCCGTCCCGCCTCCTCGGCGTGGAAGGGGGCGTGCTGGCAGAAGGCATGCCGGCGGACGTGACGGTCATCAATCCCGAGCAGGAATGGACGGTCCACGGAGAAGATCTGTATACAAAAGCACTGTTCACGCCGTTTGAAGGCATCACCCTGAAGGGGCGGGCCGTACTCACGGTGGTGGACGGTGAAGTGGTAATGAAGGAAGGACACGTGCTGAAATGAAAGGTTATCTCATTCTGGAAAACGGTGCCCGTTTTGAAGGGGAACTCCTCGGTACAGCAGAGGGGATCGGCGAAGTGGTATTCAATACCGGCATGACCGGTTATCAGGAATGCTTCACCGATCCGTCCTATGAAGGGCAGATTCTGACGCTGACCTATCCGCTGATCGGCAATTACGGGGCCAACAATGATTTCATGCAGAATGCCAAGCCCGCAGCGGCCGGCTATGTGGTGGACCAGCTCTGCTTCCATCCGAGCAACTGGGAATGCAAGGAACCCATCTCTGATTTCATTGAACGGTACCGCGTGCCCTGCCTGTATCATGTGGACACCCGCGCCATCACGCGCACTCTCCGCACGCAGGGCGTCATGAAGGGCGTCATCGTCAGCGCGGAACGCACGGAAGACGAGATCCGGGAGCTCCTGTCCCGTCCGCTGCACCACGATCAGGTGGAGCGCGTCACCACGGCCGTTCCCTATACCTATGGCAGCGGGAAATACCAGGTGGCTCTGCTGGACTGCGGCCTGAAGAGAAACATTCTGGTGAGCCTGGCGGCCAATGACTGCACCGTGCACGTCTTCCCGGCACACACTCCGGCGGAAGAACTGCTGGCAATTCATCCAGACGGCATTTTCCTTTCGCCCGGACCGGGGGACCCGCAGGACCTCGGCTACGTGGTGGAGACCGTGAAGAAGCTCATCGGCAAGAAACCAATCTTCGGCATCTGCATGGGCATTCAGGTGCTGTCCCTCGCTTTCGGGGCGCACACCTTCAAGCTGCCCTTCGGCCACCGCGGCGCCAACCATCCGGTCAAGGATCTCCGGACCGGCCGCGTCTACATCACGAGCCAGAACCACGGCTATGCCGTTTCTGATGAAGGCTTCCCGGACTGCCTGGAAGTGACGTACCGCAGCGTCAATGACGGGACCATCGAGGGCTTCCGTCACAAGACCCTTCCGATTCAGGCGGTGCAGTACCACCCGGAAGCCGCACCCGGACCGACGGACAATTTCTACCTCTTCACCCAGTTTAAAGAAGCAATGGAGGCCGCAGCCAATGATTAATCCCGATGTGAAAAAAGTTCTGGTCATCGGTTCCGGTCCGATTGTCATCGGACAGGCCGCCGAATTTGACTATGCAGGCACGCAGGCCTGCCGGTCTCTCCGCGAGGAAGGCATCGAAGTCGTTCTGGTGAACAGCAACCCGTCCACCATCATGACCGATGCGGATATCGCTGACCGCGTCTATATCGAACCGATCACTCTGCCCTTCGTGACGGAGGTCATCAAGAAAGAACGCCCCGATGCCCTGCTGGCCACGCTGGGCGGTCAGGTGGGCCTGAATATGGCCGTGCAGCTCGCCAATGCGGGTGTGCTGGAAAAATACAATGTCAAGCTTCTGGGGTCCTCCCTCCATGCCATTCAGCATGCCGAAGACCGGGAACTCTTCAAGGAAGCCATGCAGGAGATCCATCAGCCGGTCCCGGAATCGGAGATCTTTGAGGACCTCGAACCGGCCGTGGAATTTGCCAATAAGATCGGCTATCCGGTCATCATCCGTCCGGCCTACACGCTGGGCGGCACCGGCGGCGGCATCGCTCATGACCGCTATGAAATGGAAGAAATCGCCAACCGCGGTATCAAGCTGTCCCCGATCAATCAGATCCTGGTGGAACGGAGCGTGGCCGGCTGGAAGGAAATCGAATTCGAAGTCATGCGCGACAGCGCAGACAACTGCATCATCGTCTGCTCCATGGAAAACGTGGACCCTGTAGGTGTCCATACGGGCGATTCCATCGTCGTGGCGCCGACCCAGACGCTCACGGACCAGCAGTTCCAGATGCTCCGTACGGCTTCCATCGAGATCATCCGCTATCTGAAAATCGAAGGCGGATGCAACGTACAGTACGCACTGGACTCCCGCACCAATAACTATTACGTCATCGAAGTCAATCCCCGTGTAAGCCGCTCCTCCGCGCTGGCCTCCAAGGCCACGGGCTATCCGATCGCCAAGGTGGCAGCGAAGATCGCACTGGGCATGCACCTCGATGAGATCACCAATGCCATCACCGGCAATACGAAGGCCTGCTTCGAACCGTCCATTGACTATGTGGTGCTGAAATTCCCGCGCTGGCCCTTCGAAAAATTCACGCTCGCCGACCGTCAGATCGGCACGCAGATGAAGGCCACCGGCGAAGTCATGGCCATCGACCGCACCTTTGAAGGCGCCCTTATCAAGGCCATGCGCTGCTTGGAAGTGGGCGAGGGCTATATCCATCTGGCCAAGCTGGACAACCAGTCCCTGTATGATATCCGCTGCCTCCTGCACCGCGTGGACGATGAACGCCTCTTCATCATCGCGGAAGCGCTGTGGCGCGGCATCGAACCGGAAGAAATCAACCGCATCACGAAGATCGACCTGTTCTTCCTGTACAAGATGAAGAACATCATCATGGCGGAAGAACGGCTCCGCAAGGAAGGCCTCAATGAAGACACGCTCCGCAATGCGAAGCGCATCCAGATGCCTGACAGCGCCATTGCCCATTTCATTCCGGAAGATGAAAAGACGGTCACTCGCCTGAAGAAGAAACTCAATATCCATCCGGACTACAAGATGGTCGATACATGCGCCGCGGAATTTGAAGCCCATACGCCGTACTACTATTCCACCTACGGACAGGAAGACGAAGTCAAACCGCAGGGCAGCAATTCCGTCATCGTCTTCGGCTCCGGCCCGATCCGCATCGGCCAGGGCATTGAATTCGACTACTGCTCCGTCCATGCCTCCTGGGCGCTCCGCAAGGCAGGCAAAAAGGCCATCGTCATTAACAACAACCCGGAAACGGTTTCCACCGACTTCGATACCTCGGATGCGCTGTATTTTGAACCACTCACCGAAGAAGACGTGATGGAGATCATCGACAAGGAAAAACCGGAAGGCGTCATCTGCCAGTTCGGCGGCCAGACGGCCATCAATCTGGCAACGCCCATGGCCAAGCAGGGCGTACGCATCATCGGCACCTCCAATGAAGGCATCGACCTCGCCGAAGACCGTGAACGGTTCGATACCCTCATGGGCCAGCTGGGGATTCCCCGTCCGAAGGGCTGCCTCGTGGAAAGCGTGCAGGAAGCACTGGAAAAGACCAAGGAACTGGAATATCCGCTCATCGTCCGTCCGAGCTACGTACTGGGCGGTCGTGCCATGCAGATCGTCTATGATGAAAGCGAACTGCTCCAGTATCTGCGGGAAGCCGTCGTGGCCTCCCACGAACATCCGGTCCTCATCGACCAGTACATGGTCGGCCGTGAAGTGGAAGTTGACGCCATTTCCGACGGCATCGACGTGTGCATCCCGGGCATCATGGAACAGATCGAACGGGCCGGCGTTCATTCCGGCGACTCCTTCGCCGTCTATCCGCCGCAGCATCTCTCTCAGGAGATCATCGACACCCTCGTGAAGTACACGAAGGACATCGCCTGCGCGATGAATGTGAAGGGCCTCGTCAATATCCAGTTTATCGTCGTGGGCGGCAAGGTATACGTCATCGAAGTCAATCCGAGAGCGTCCCGCACCGTTCCGTTCATGAGCAAGGTCACCGGCATCAACATGGTGGAATATGCCGTACGCATTGCACTGGGTGAACCGCTGAAGACGCTGGGCATCCCGCTGGGACTCATGCCGCCGAAGCCCTATGTGGCCATCAAGGCGCCGGTCTTCTCCTTCTCGAAGCTGGGCCTCGTGGAAATCAAGCTGGGACCGGAAATGAAGTCCACCGGCGAAGTCATGGGCATCGGCCATACCTATCAGGAAGCGCTGTACAAGGCTGTCGTCGCCTCCAATCTGGATGTGCCTGCAAAGGGCAATATCCTCATCACGGTGAGCGACCGCGACAAGGAAGAGGCGGCCGAAGTGGCCAGAGGCTTTGCAGAAGCAGGCTATCATATCATCTGCACGTCCGGCACGGGCGCATACTTCAAGGAAAAGGGCATTCCCGTGGAGATCGTCAAGAAGATGAACGAAAAGGGCGAGAACTGCGAGAAGTACCTGAAATCCGGCCGTGTCGATGCCGTCATCAATACCATTTCCTACGGCACGGAAATCGAACAGCAGGGCTATGATCTGCGCCGCATCGCCGTAGAACTGGCGATCCCCTGCCTGACCTCCCTCGACACCGCACGGGAAGTGCTGAACGTCATGGCCGGTCAGTCGGAAGCACCGCACGTGGAAGCCATGCAGGATTATGTAAAGGAGGGCTGAGCCGTGGCTGGATATCTTGAAAAGGGCGCCATCCGCCGTCATGAGCTGGTAGGGCCTGATATCTGGCGCATGGAGATCGAGCTGCCCCGCACGGCCGGTGAAGCCGTGCCCGGACAGTTCATCAATATCCGTGTACCGGACGGCCTGCATATCCTCCGCCGTCCCATTTCCATCGCAGGGACATACCCCGGACGGGGCATCACGGAGATTTTTTACCGCGTCGTCGGCAGAGGCACGGAGATCCTGTCCCATCTGAAGGTGGGCGATGTGATCGACTGCCTCGGCCCGCTGGGGCGGGGCTTCACCATTCCGGACGGCCATATCGTCGGCGTCGGCGGCGGCGTGGGCATTGCGCCCATCCTCTTTACGGCGCGGCGTACGAAGCCGGGTCAGATGACCGTGGCCATCGGCGGCCGGAATAAGGAGGAAGTATTCTGGAAGGATTTCTTTCCGCAGACGCTGAAGGAACTGATCGTCACCACCGATGACGGTTCCTGCGGCATCAAGGGATTTGCCATTGCGGCGCTGCCGGATATCTTTGCCAAAGGTCCGGTGGCAGAAGTGGTGACCTGCGGCCCGGGCATCATGATGAGAAAAACGGCAGAGCTGGCCGAAGCGGCAGGCATTCCCTGCGAAGCCTCTCTGGAGCGGCGCATGGGCTGCGGCACCGGCGGCTGCCTGGCCTGCGTCTGTGACCGGCGGGACGGCAAGGGCCATTACAAGGTCTGCCTGAACGGTCCTGTATTCAATACGAAGGAGGTCATTTTATGAATCTGGCCATCGACTTCCTCGGCATGTCCATGAAAAATCCGATCATCGCCGCTTCGGGGACGTTCGGATTCGGACTGGAATACAGCAGATATTTAGACCTCAATAAGGATGTGGGCGCCATTTCCCTGAAGGGGCTGGCGTGCGAGCCCTGGGCGGGCAACAGCGGCGTGCGCGTGGCGGAAACGCCGGCGGGCATGCTGAACTGCATCGGTCTGGAAAATCCGGGCGCGGAATATTTCAAGAAATATTTCCTGCCGGAGCTCCGCCGGTATGATGTGCCGCTGATTGCCAATATCGTGGGCCATACGGAGGAGGAATACGGACGGGTGGCAGAAATGCTGTCCGTGCCGGGCATCTCCGCACTGGAAATGAATATTTCCTGCCCGAACGTCAAGAACGGAAGCCTCGCTTTCGGAACGCATCCGGAAACGGCGGCAGAGGTGACCCGCATCGTCAAGGAACATACAGATCTTCCCGTGATGGTGAAGCTGTCTCCGAACGTGGCGGACATCGTATCGATCGCAAAGGCTGTGGAAGAAGCCGGCGCGGATGCGATCTCCCTCATCAATACGCTCATGGGCATGGCCATTGATCTCCGGACCCGCCGGCCCATTCTGGGCAATATCACCGGCGGACTCTCCGGCCCGGCGGTCAAGCCCGTCGCACTGCGCATGGTATGGCAGGTGGCGAAGGCCGTGAAGATCCCCGTGTGCGGCCTCGGCGGCATCATGACCGGCGAGGATGCGGCGGAATTCCTGGTGGCCGGCGCTTCGGCCGTACAGGTGGGCACGGCGACGCTCGCCAGCCCTGATGCCATTCCGCGCATTGCCGGCGAACTGGCGGCGTGGGGCGATGCCAACGGCGTGGCTTCTGCGGCAGAGCTCACGGGAACGCTCGTGACAGAGTAAGGAACAAACAAAAAGCAGACATCTCTTTTGTGCGATGCCTGCTTTTTCTGCTTTTCATTGGCGGGCCTGCTGGTCCGCGAGCTTTTCCTGCAGCTCGTCGAGGCGGTCCTGCGTGTCCTCATTCTGATTGATCACGCGGTTCTGGGGATCGCCCGGCCGTGTCTGCTCGCGGAGCCGCTGATTCTGCGCGGTGCGCGCCTGACGGCTCTGGCTCCGCAGCTGCCGGTCCCGCTGGGCGTTGAGCTGATCGAGCTGGCGGTTCACCTGCGCGGCGGCCCGGTTGTTGGCCGGGGCGGCCGAGGCCGGAACGGCGGCCGGCAGGAGGAGGGCGGCTGTGAGAAGCAGTGCAGCATATGTTCCTTTCATGATGACCTCCCTGTATGTATTAAAAATAATTTTCTGTTCTGACTTTACTATATCACACGGAGGAACGGGGAACAATCGGGGAAAATTGTTTTTCCGGAGCGTTTCAGAGCAGGCTCCTTTTAAATAAGAAAAGAAAACCCTTTACTTTTTCTCTTTACCGTGGTAACGTAATACCATACCCCAAATCAGACATGACAGAGACAGAAGGAGGATGTATGCATCAGACTCTGGAAGAATTACAGATGGTTCACGAAGAGGAAATGGTGAATTATGACCGGATTCAGACCGCGGTGCTGCAGGTGATGCACCGCCACGGCTGCCGGATCATCCAGACACCGACCTTTGAGGATTACGATACCTATGGCCGCTATTTCCCGGGACTGCAGAAGGAAATGGTCAAGACCATCGACGCGGACGGCTCGGTGCTCGTGCTGCGGCCCGATGTGACGCTGCCGCTGGTGAAGATGGTGGCCCGGGAGTATCCGGATACCCGGCAGCTTCTGAAATTCGGCTATGTGTCCACGGTATTCCGTGAATATTACGGCCGCTCCACCCACGGGAAATATTTCCTGCAGAGCGGCGTGGAGATCCTCGGCGATGATTCGCCGGAGTGCGACGGAGAAGTGATCGTCACCGCGGCGGAATTCCTGGAGGCGCTGGGCATTTCAAAAATGCGTATCGATCTCGGCACCGTGGCCTATATGGATGCGCTGTTCGCCGATCTGAACCTGCCGGCGGAATCGCTGGCGCGGGTGCGGCAGGAGCTGGAGGAACGCAATCTGGTGGCGCTCCGTGAGACCGCGGATCAGCTGGCTGTGACGCGGCTGCAGCGGGATGTGCTCGTGGAACTGCCGCGGCTTTTCGGAGATTACGGTCCCACGATGGGCCGGGCGGAAGCGCTCTCCCTCAATACGGGCATGGCGAAGGCGCTGGAGCGGACGAAGGCCGTGTATGAATATCTGAAAAATGCCGGCTACGGCGACAGAGTCCAGCTGGATCTGGGATTCACCTCCCATATGGGCTACTATACGGATTCCGTTTTCAAGATCTATGCGGATGGCGCGCTCTATTCCATGATCAGCGGCGGCCGTTACGACCGGCTGTCGGCGCAGTTCCATGCGGAGCGTCCGGCATGCGGCTTCGGGATGAACATGAATCTGCTGTATGAATACATGGCGGATGAGGAAATGCTGGAGGCGGCACAGCCCTCGGCGGATCTGGCCGTACTATACGATCAGGCCTCTCCGGAGCTGATCCGCGACATCAACGGATGGCGAAAAAAAGGATTTGCGGTCATTGGCGTCAATACGGCCAATACCGTATCGTCCGATGATTTCCGCATCACCGTCCGCTGGAAGAACGGCAGTTATGAAATGGACGGGCAGCCCGCATCGGCGGATGCGGTCGAGGCCCGCTTAAGGAGGCTCTGATATGCTGCATATCGCATTGGCAAAAGGACGCATTGCAAAAACGGTCATGGCCCGTCTGCAGGCCGGAGGCTGGAAATTTCCCGAGTACAGCGATGACAGCCGGAAGCTGATCTTTACGGATGCGGAGGGACGGCTCAAGGTGACGCTGGTGAAGTCGCCGGATGTGGCGGTCTATGTCAGACGCGGTGCCGCCGACGCAGGCATCGTGGGAAAGGATATCCTGATCGAGGACGGCGCCGCTGATGTGTACGAGGTGCTGGACCTGGGCATCGGGAAATGCCGGATGGCCGTATCGGGCATCAAGGGCCGCCAGGATGTGATGAAAAAGCGCATCCTCACCGTGGCCTCGAAATATCCGGGCATCGCGCGGAAATATTTCGCGAGCCGCTTCCAGCCGGTGGACATCATCCAGCTCAACGGCTCGGTGGAACTGGCGCCGCTGGTGGGGCTGGCGGATGTCATCGTGGATATCGTGGAAACGGGAACGACGCTCCGGGAAAACGGACTGGAGGCCTATGACGAGTTCATGGAGCTTTCCGCCCGGCTGATCTGCAATAAAGTGTCATATAAGATGAAGCAGGAAGAGCTGAAAAAGTTCATTGAGACCTGCGGATTTAAGAAATAGAAAGAGGGATTCAGAGATGGAATGGATACAGGTGCCGGAAGAGGGATTGTCGCTGCGGGAGATCCGCCGGCTGACGAACCGGGCGGTGAATCTGTCCGCTGATGTGGAACAGGCAGCGGCGGCGATTCTGGAGGATGTCAGAGCCAACGGCGATGAAGCGGTGCGCCGCCTCACGAAAAAATTTGACGGAGCGGATCTGCAGGATTTCCGCGTGACCGAGGAGGAGATCGACGAGGCCGTGGCTTCTGTCGGCGAGGACCTGATGGCGGTCCTCCGGGAAGCGAAGGAAAACATCGAGGCCTATCATAAGGAACAGGTGCGGAAGAGCTGGATCCGGGAGTTCCGTCCGGGGGTCCGCCTCGGCGAACAGTATGAACCCATCCAGCGCGTGGGCGTCTATGTGCCGGGCGGCCGTGCGGCCTATCCCTCCACGGTGCTTATGGATACGGTGCCGGCTGTGGTGGCCGGATGCCCGTCCATCGCCATGGCCACGCCGCCCGGACGGGACGGTAAGGTGAATCCGAATATCCTTGCTGCGGCCAAGGTGGCCGGTGTGAAGGAGATCTACAAGGTGGGCGGAGCGCAGGCCATTGCCATGCTGGCATACGGCACGGAAACGGTGGAGCCGGTCTTCAAGATCGCCGGTCCGGGCAATGCCTTCGTGGCGATGGCCAAGCGCCTGGTCTACGGCACCGTAGGGATCGACATGATCGCCGGCCCGTCAGAGGTGTGCTGTGTGGCCGACGGAAGCGCCAATCCGAAATGGATCGCCGCGGACCTGCTGTCGCAGGCGGAGCATGATCCCCGTGCGGCGGTGTTCCTCATCACCACGGACGCGGAATTCGGAAAAGCGGTACAGGCGGAAATGGAAGTCCAGATGAAACAGCTGCCGCGGTATGAGATCATTAAAAGCTCGGTGGGCGATTACGCCAAGGCTTTCCTCTGCCGGGATGCAGCCCAGTGCTTCGATGTGGTGAACAAGATCGCGCCGGAGCATCTGGAGATCGAGCTGCCCGATCCGGAGAGCTATCTCCCGCTGGTCAAGAATGCAGGGGCCATCTTCGTCGGGAAATATACCTCCGAACCGCTCGGGGACTACATGGCCGGGCCGAACCACACACTGCCCACATCGGGCACGGCGGCGTTCTCGTCTCCGCTGGGCGTCTATGACTTCGTGAAGCACAGCAGCGTGGAGATCTATACGGAGGAAGCCTTCCGGAAAATTTCCAGGAAAGTGCAGCTTTTCGCACAGGCGGAAGGCCTCGGCGCTCATGCCCATGCCATGGAGGTGCGCGATGAAGACTGAATGGCTGCGGCGGGAAGTGACGCAGTTTGCGCCGTATGTGGTTGCGCCGGTCCATGAGACGCACGTCATCAATGCCAACGAAAATTATGCCAATGTGCTGGACATCCCGGAAGTCCGCGCCGCGGCGGAGGAGATTTTAGCCGGCTTCCGGCCGCAGGTCTATCCGGACCCGATGGCAAACGGACTGCGCACGGCGCTGGCGGATTATCTGGACGTTCAGCCGGAACAGCTCCTCGCCGGGAACGGCGGCGATGAAATGATTTCCTATACGCTGCACACGTTCCTCAATGAAGGAGATACCATCCTCGTTCATGCGCCGACCTTCGATATGTACGAAGTGGGGGCCAGCCTAATCGGGGCGAAGGTGGAGCATCTTCCGGACCTGCCGGGCTTCCGGAGAGATCAGGAGGGAATCCTCCGGACCATCCGCGAGAAGCAGCCGAAGATGACTTTCCTGTGCAATCCAAATAACCCCACCGGAGAGCTTCTGCCGGCTTCCTTCATCGAGGAATGCCTGAAGGCGGCGGACAATCTGGTCTTTGTGGATGAGGCCTATATGGAATTTGCCGGCGCGGAAAGCGTGGTGCCCCTGATTGACCGCTATCCGAATCTCATCGTGCTGCGCACCCTTTCGAAGGCCTTCGGTCTGGCCGGCCTCCGGTGCGGCTATATCGCTGCCGATAAGGACATCATCACGGAAGTGGCGAAGGTGAAGAATCCCTACAATCTGAATTCCCTCACACAGGCGCTGGCAGCGGCGGTGGTGCGCTGCCGGGACAAAATTCTCCCCACCCGCGACGGCATCGTGGCGGAGCGGGAACGGCTGTACGAGGCGCTGAAACAGATCCCGGGCGTCACGGTGTGGCCGTCCCGGACGAATTTCCTGCTCATGCAGGTGGATGAAAGTCTGTCCGACACCCTGTTTGATGCGTGGAAGCAGGCGGATATTCTGGTGAAGCGCTATCAGGGTCGGGCTCTCCTGCCCGGTGCGTTCCGCCTGACCGTGACCACCGCAGAGGTGGATGATGCGGCGCTTTGTGTGCTGAAAGGAGTGATGGCCCGTGCGTGAGGCGGAGATCGTAAGATGTACGGCGGAGACGCAGATCCGGCTCCGGCTGTGCCTTGACGGGGACGGCTCCTTCCACGGGACGAGCGGCATCGGCTTTTTCGACCATATGCTGACGCTTCTGGCGGTGCACGGCGGATTCACCATCGAGCTGGATGCGAAGGGCGATCTGAACGTGGACAATCATCACACCGTGGAGGATATCGGCATCGTGTTGGGCGAGGCGCTCACCAAGGCGCTGGGGGATAAGAAGGGGATCCGCCGCTACGGCTGCTTCTTCTGCCCCATGGATGAGGCGCTGTCCCGCATCGTGATCGATCTGTCCGGCCGTCCGTATCTGGTCTATGACGTGAACATTCCCGTGGAGCGCATCGGTTCCTTTGAAACGGAAATGACGCGGGAATTTTTCATGGCACTGGCGGTGCACGGTGCCATGAATCTTCACGTGGCCTGCCTGTACGGCATCAATGGCCATCATATCGTGGAGTCTCTGTTCAAGGGACTGGGTCATGCGCTGGCGGAAGCGGTATCGTTCCGCGGCGGTGACGGCGTCCTGTCATCCAAGGGGGTGCTCTGATGAAAACTGCGATTATTGATTATGAAGCAGGAAATCTGGCGAATGCATACCGCGCGGCGGAACGGGCCGGTCTGGACTGTGTCGTGACGCGGGACCCGGCTGTCATCCGGGATGCGGATTCGCTCATTCTTCCCGGCGTGGGCGCCATGAAGGATGCCATGGATCATCTGAATGCCTTCGGGCTGACGGAGCTTCTCCGGGAGGAAGCGCGGAACGGGAAAAAGCTGGTGGGCATCTGCCTCGGCATGCAGGCCTTCTGCGATACCTCGGAAGAGGGAGGCTGCGTCGCCGGGCTGGGGCTCATCCCCGGCAGGGTCGTGCGGTTCCCCGCAGGGCTGCTCAAGGTGCCGCACATGGGCTGGAACGAGCTCGTTTTCCGGAAAAAGCACTGGATTCAGCAGGGGCTTCCGGAGCATCCCTATGTGTATTTCGTACATTCCTACTACAAGACGCCGGCTGACGCGGAGGACGTCATCGCCTGCGCGGAACACGGCGTCTCCGTGCCGGCCATCATCGGCCGGGACAATGTGCTGGGCCTTCAGTTCCATCCGGAAAAATCCGGCCCGGTGGGAATGCAGATCTGGAAAAATATAGCAGAGTGGTTCAAAAGGGGAAGCAAATGATCATATTTCCTGCCATTGATATACAGAATGGCCAGTGCGTCAGACTGCGCCAGGGGGAGGCCTCGAAGGCCACGGTCTACGGCAGCCATCCGGCAGCCATGGCGCTGAAATGGGAAATGGAAGGCGCCCGGTATCTCCATGTGGTGGACCTGGACGGGGCCTTTCAGGGCTGCGGCGTGAACCGGGCGGCTATTGCGGGCATCTGCCATGCCGTGGCGATCCCCGTGGAGGTAGGCGGCGGCATCCGCACCGAAAAGGATGTGGAAAACTGCTTTGCCCTGGGGGCTGCGCGGGTCATCCTCGGCTCGGCGGCCATCGAGAATCCCGGATTTGCCGCGGATATGGCCGCGAAATACGGTGCTGACCGCGTGGCGGTCTCCCTCGATGCCCGGGGCGATCAGGTGGCCTCGCACGGCTGGACGGACAGCACGGGCAGGGCGGTGCTTCCCTTTGCAGAGGAGCTCGTGAAGAGCGGCGTCTCCGTCATTGTCTATACGGACATTTCCCGGGACGGCATGCTCACAGGGCCGAATTTCGACATGCTGGGCAAACTGAATGCCATTCCGGGCATTTCCCTCATCGCCTCGGGCGGCATGGCGGCGCCGGACGATCTGCGCCGGCTGTCCGGCATGGGCCTGTACGGGGCGATCTGCGGGAAGGCGCTCTACGAAAATAAAATCACGATGGACGATATTCGAAATATTCAGGAGGCATAATGCTGGCAAAACGGATCATTCCCTGTCTGGACGTGGACCACGGCCGGGTAGTGAAGGGAAAACAGTTTCAGAATCTCCGCGATGTGGACGACCCGGTGAAGCTGGGGAAATGGTATTCCGAATGCGGCGCGGATGAGCTGGTCTTTTACGATATCACGGCGACCCATGAGAAGCGGGCGCTGTTTGTGGATGTAGTGCGCGCGGTGGCGGCGGAGCTCACCATTCCCTTTACGGTGGGCGGCGGCATCCGCAGCGCGGAGGACTTCCGGGAAATGCTGCTTGCCGGGGCCGACAAGGTGTCCGTCAATTCCGCGGCGGTGGCCCGGCCGGAGCTGATCTCGGAAAGTGCGGAGCGGTTCGGCAGCCAGTGCGTGGTGCTCTCTATCGATGCGAAGCGGAACGGCCACGGCAGCTGGGACGTATACGTCGAGGGCGGCCGGAAAAATACGGGGATCGATGCCGTGGAATGGGCCGTGCGGGGCGCTGAGCTCGGCGCCGGCGAGATCTGCATGAACTCCATGGATGCCGACGGCGAAAAGAACGGCTATGATCTGGAGCTCAATCACATTCTGGCAGAGAAACTGCCCATTCCGGTGATCGCTTCCGGCGGTGCCGGGAAAAAAGAGGATTTTCTGGACGTATTCCGCGCAGGCGCTGATGCGGCGCTGGCGGCATCCGTTTTCCATTTCGGGACCATTCCCATCGACGGACTCAAGACCTATCTGTTGGCGGAAGGCATCCCCATGCGGCTTTGAGAAGGAGACAGTTATGGAATCAGTGAGTTTGCAGAATATTGCGTTCGATGAAAAAGGACTCGTCCCGGCAGTCGTTCAGGATGCCCGCACGGGCGACGTGCTCATGGTGGCCTATATGAACCGGGAATCCCTGATCCGGACCGTGGAGAGCGGAGAGACCTGGTTCTACAGCCGCTCCCGCCAGAAGCTCTGGCACAAGGGCGAGGAATCCGGTCATTTCCAGCATGTGCGCCGCATCTATGTGGACTGCGATGAGGACACCCTCGTCGTCGAGGTGGTGCCGGACGGCCCGGCGTGCCACACGGGAAACCGCACCTGCTTCTTCCGGTCGCTGTCGGAATGGGAAAATCAGCGCGGCCCGGGCAGCCTGCGCGTGCTCCGCGATCTCTGGGAGGAGATCCAGGACCGGCGGGCGCATCCGCAGGAAAAATCCTACACCAATTACCTTCAGCAGGAAGGAAAGAACAAGATCGACAAGAAGATCGGCGAGGAAGCCGCCGAGGTCATCATTGCCGATCAGCATGAGGACCCGAAGGAGATCATCAGCGAGTCCTGCGATCTGCTCTATCATCTGTTTGTGCTCTGGGAAAATGCCGGGGTCTCCATGACGGATGTAATGGCGGAAATGGAAGTGCGGGACGAGAAAAAGGGAAATAAAAAGGAAGTCGGCCATCAGGACCGGATCTTCTGATCCGGAACCGGTGATGCCGGCCGGCTGCTGCCCGGGACATACACTTGGGGAGCAGTGGAAGATATGGTAGAATATAAACAGAGATACAAGATATGCCAATACCCGGTGTATCCCCGTAAACCCGTGAAAGGAGAAGGAGCCATCAAATCTGTAAATCGGACGCAGGACGAAGAATCATACGGACCAATGGATTTACAGATTAGGAGGCTGTCATGAGTTACCTGTTTCAACGAAAGGAACAGCAGCTCCTCATGGGTTCAGCCGCTGTGATGGCGGCTGTGGGGAGCGCCGGTATTTTTATGGGATGTCTGAGCGGATCACAGGCGATCCTGACGGACGGTGTTTTTTCTTCCCTGGCGGTGGTGATCAAGCTGATGATTCTGGGTACCTCGCGCCTGATCGCGAAGGAGACCAGCGTACGCTTTCAGTTTGGCTACTGGCAGATGGAGCCGCTGGTCCTCTTTGCCGAAGGCGTGTTTACGCTGCTTGTGGTGGCGATTGCCGCGGCGTCAGGCCTGCAGGGACTGATTAACGGCGGCCGGGAGACCGATTTCGGTCTGGCAGCGGGCTTTGCCGTTTTCTTTGCCGTACTGTCCGCATCCTTTTATTTCTATCTGGTGAGGGAAAACCGGGAGCTCCGGTCCAACCTGGTGCATTTTGACAGCGTAAGCTGGTATGTGGATATGATACTGGCCTTCGGGCTGCTGCTGTCCTTTGCGGCGGCCTGGGCAGTGGAACAGACGGCGTGGGCACCATGGAGCCGGTATGCCGACCCGGTCATCATGCTGGTGCTGTCTCTGCATATGATTCCGCCGGCACTGCGCATCCTGCGGCCTTCCTTCGGCCAGATGCTGGGCATGGCGCCGCGGGAGGTGCATGAGCGGGTTCAGCGTGTCATGGACGAGAGCATGAAGCGCTATGGCTTTACGGATTATGTGAGCAGCGTGCAGCAGTACGGCAGTGTGAAGATCATTGAAATCGACATTCTGATTGACCGGGCGCATCCCTCCCGAACAATCGCTGAATTCGATGAGATCCGCAATGCCATTGACCGGGCGATCGGATATCCGGACCATCAGAAATGGCTGACCATCAATTTCACGGCCTCCCGGCGGTGGATGGCCAGAGACTATCTGATGGATGGCTGACTTTAGGCGAAGCGCGGCAGGTTCTGTGATACAATGAGAGAAAAAACGCAGAGGAGAAGGGTATGAAAAAGGTCATTTTTGATGTGGACGGCGTACTGCTGAGCGAGGAACGGTATTACGATGTATCGGCGCTCACGGTGTGGGAGATCCTGTACGGCCGCCAGTATATGGGGCTGCCGTCGGAACGGGAGGATTTCGATGCATCAGCCGTGACGGACGGCCAGATCGCCGCCATCCGGAGCGAGGTGTGGGGGAAGGATTCGCTCCTGTCCTGGCTGAAGCAGCGGGGCATCAACTCCAACTGGGACATGGTGCACGCCTGGCTCATCACCTGCTTCTGGCTGTTCGGCCGGGAGTACCGCAGACGCACCGGCGGTGATGTGCTTCCTCTCCGCTTCGAAAAGGAATCGGATTTCCATGAGGCCGGGCTGGCCGTTATGGGGCTGCCGGTGCCGAAAGCATCGGACCTGCTGGCCGCGTGGGAAGCCGCCGTGCCGGAGGGCGTACGGGGCAGTGAGGTCTTTGCAGCGCTGGCGGAGGCCATGAAGGAGACCTTCGGGGACGTGCCGGCCTGGGCGGGGCTCCAGTCCGCGCTGTGGCGCATGCATACGGAAGCCTTTCAGGCCTGGTACCTCGGGGATGATCTGTTCATTGAGAAATATCACAGACTGCCTGCCGCCGGCGGGAAACGGGGCTTTCTCCGGAATGAGACGCCGCTGGCGCCGGCTGCGGCGATCGGCAGCCTGTTCCGCCGTCTGAAGGAAAACGGCTGGGAGATTGCCGTGGCGACGGGGCGGTCCCGCCACGAAATGGAGGTGCCCTTCCGGACGCTGGGCTGGTACGGCGAATTTGATCCGCTCTATCTGGCAACGGCCAGCGATGCCTTCGAGGCGGAGCAGCTCACCGGCGTGGAGCATCTGGACAAGCCGCATCCGTTCATTTATGAATGCGCCATGTACGGCCGGAAGCGGGAAAATTACGGGGACTACGCAAAGGGGCTCCGGAAGCCTGCCGCAGGGGATGCAGTCTACGTGGTGGGCGATTCCTACTCGGATATCCTCGGCGCTGCTGCTGCCGGCGCGCGGTGCATCGGCGTCCTTACCGGGCTGGAGGGCAAAGAGGCCGCGGCCATGTTTGAAAAAGCGGGCGTCCCCTGCGCGGACCGCGTGACGGAAATCGAACCATTTCTGAAATAATATACAGAGAAAGGACACGGCGGAGGGCCGTGTCTTTTTGCTGTGCCGCGGAGCGCAGGCGGCATCTGTCATTCTGGGGCGCGCCATGTTAAAATAGAAGCAATGGGCGGCAGCCCCGCTTTGAGTGATGGGTCCTGCAGAGAGCAGGGCTTTTTTCGCGGGAGGAGGAGCAAAGGTGGAATGGTTTCCCCACGTGTGCGGACAGGACCGGCTGAAGGAAGAGCTGGGACGGCTCTGCAGCGAGGACCGTATCCCTCACACGCTGATTTTTTACGGCGATGAGGGACTGGGAAAAACCACGGCGGCTCTGGACTTCGCAGGAGCGCTGACGGGGCGCGACGTGTATCAGGAGGCACAGGCCTGGGCATCGGACCCGCAGCTGGAAAAGGAGCCGGTGCTCACCGCCGCGGATGACCGTGTGTGGTATCTCCGGCCGGTGGGGACAGAGCTCCGCATCGACCAGTTCCGGGCCTTTCTGGATGCCATGTCCTCTTTTGACGGGACGGCGCATCTGTGCATCATCGACGAGGCGCAGACCATGATGCCCGCCGCGGCCAACGTCATGCTGAAAACGCTGGAGGAACCACCGCAGCAGGTGTATTTCATCCTGATCACCCACGATCTGGACGCCCTTCTTCCCACCATCATTTCCCGGGGCGAGCGCTTTCCCTTTTTCCCGCTGAGCCGGGAGGAATATCAGGCATTTCTGGCCGGTCACCGGGAAGAATTTCCGTTCCGGACGGCCCAGGAGGCGGAGGAAGCGTACTATCTGTCCGAGGGCAATCCGGGACTGACGCAGGAAATGTTTCAGGAGGAGGGGACGCCCCAGCCGGAAACGGCCATGCAGTTCTGGGAGCGGATCACGGACAGCGTGATCCCCTTTTCCGAGGGGACGGCGGAGGCCTCGCAGGACCGGAAGGAATTCCGGCGCATGCTCCGGTGGATGATCCTCATCGGCCGGGATCTGCTGGTGCTGTCGGAGGCGCCCGGGGCGGATCTCGTGCGGTGCCGCCAGATGACGGAGCGGGAAGCGCGGATTGCTCCGGTGTGGAGCGGCGGCCGGGCGGAAGCGGCGCTGGAGGTGCTCTTTCGGGCCGATGCGGCGTGCCGCCGGTATATTTCTGTGAAAAATATCTGGGATATGATCCTGATTTCTCTGGTTCGTATCCGGAAGGGATAAACATATGGCATTGGCAGCAGGAATCCGGTTCAAACGGGCCGGAAAAATCTATGATTTCGCACCGAACGGGCTCGACCTCCATCTGGATGACGGGGTCATCGTGGAGACCGCCCGGGGGATGGAGTTCGGCTATGTGGTGCTCCTGCCCCGGGAGGTGAACCGCCGGGAGGAGGACGGCGAGTTGAAGCCGATTCTCCGCCGGGCGACGGACAAGGACCGGGTGCAGCTGGAGCGCAACCGGAAGCGGGAGGAATACGCTTTCGACGTGTGCCTGAAGAAAATTGAAAAATTCAAATGCCCCATGAAGCTGCTCCGCGTGGAGTATACCTTCGACCGGAGCAAGATCGTGTTCTTTTTCACCGCAGAGGGGCGCGTGGATTTCCGGGAGCTGGTCAAGGACCTGGCTTCGGTCTTCCATACGCGGATCGAGCTGCGTCAGGTGGGCGTGAGAGACGAGGCGAAGCAGGTGTCCGGCATCGGTCCCTGCGGCCGTCCGCTGTGCTGCGCCACCTTCCTCGGTGATTTCTCGCCGGTGTCGATCAAGATGGCCAAGACGCAGGGGCTCTCTCTGAATCCGACGAAGATTTCCGGCGCCTGCGGCCGCCTCATGTGCTGCCTGCGCTATGAAAATGAAATGTATGCGTCGGGCGAGCTGAAATGCCCGAAGATGTCGGCGGCGGAGAAGCGGAATGTCGAGACTGCTGCGCCGAGAGTGGGCATGAAGGTGGTCACGGACAGCGGCAGCGGAGTCATCGTATATGTGAACAGCCAGCGCCGCACCGTCAAGGTGCAGCTGGAAGGACAGAAGTCCCGGGTGGTCTCCTGGGACGATCTGGCCGCAGAGGAAAACAGCTGAAGCAGAGCAGCGCCGGACGCGCTGCTTTTTTTGAAGAAAGGATACCGACGTGGAGTTTGACGTGCGTGAAGGGGAGCGGCTGGACGATCTTGTCCGGGACGGGATGCGGATCATCCAGCGGCCGGACCAGTTCTGCTTTTCCATCGACTCGGTGCTGCTGGTCCACTTCGTGCGCGTCCGCCGGAAGGACCGCATCGCCGATCTGGGAACGGGCACTGGTGTGATCCCCCTCCTTCTGACGGCGCTGGGAGCGGAGCATGTGACAGGCATTGAAAAGAATCCCGTCATGGCGGAGCTGGCGGCGCGGAATGTGAGGGGCAACCATAAAGAGGACAAGATCCGGATCGTTGAGGGCGATTACTGCCGGCCGGCGGAGCTGTTTCCCTCGGGCGCCTTCACCTCGATCGTGGTGAATCCCCCCTACCGTGAGGTGGGGCGCGGAGCGCTGAATGAAAAACGAGGCGTGGCCGCCGCCTGCCATGAGCTGACGGCCTCGCTGGAGGACGTCTTCCGGGCAGCGGCTTATCTGCTGGCCTTCGGAGGGCGGCTGACCATGGTGCACCGGTCGGACCGGATCAGCGATCTCGTCACCGCAGGCCGGGCCTGCCGGATGGAGCTCAAGCGGCTCCGGTTCATTCACAGCCACGAAGGGGAGCCGGCGGCGCGTGTGCTCGGCGAGTGGAAATACGGGGGACATCCCGGCACTACGGTGGAGCCGCCGCTGATCGTACATCAGAAAAACGGCGGCTATACCGAGGAAGTGCTGGCCATTTACGGAAAAGAGAAAGGAACGGAATCATGAGCGAAGTTGTGGAAGGCACGCTGTATCTGGTCCCGACGCCGATCGGGAATCTGTCGGACATGACGTCCCGCGCGGCGGAGATCCTGCGGGATGCGGATATCGTGGCCTGCGAGGATACGAGACATACAAGAATCCTTCTGACGCATCTGGGCATCGAGCGGCCGGTGGTGTCGTACCATGAGCACAATAAAAAGGAAGCGGGGCCGAAGCTGATCGAAGCGCTGCAGGCCGGACGGTCTGTGGCGCAGGTGAGCGATGCGGGCATGCCGGTCATTTCCGATCCGGGAGCGGATCTGGTGAAGCTGGCGCTGGCAGAGCAGATCCCCGTGGTGCCGCTGCCGGGACCCAATGCAGCGCTGACGGCGCTGATCGCATCCGGTCTGGATGCGCGGCAGTTCGTTTTTGTGGGATTCCTTCCGCGGACCACGGCCAACCGGAAGGAGCTGCTGGCTTCGGTGAAGTCGATCCCCTTCACGCTGATCTTCTATGAGGCGCCGCACCGTCTGAAGGAAACGCTGAAGATTCTCCGGGAGGCGCTGGGCGACCGGGAGGCAGTGACGGCCCGGGAGCTGACGAAGAAATTCGAGACCTTCCGGAGAGGCCGTCTGTCCGAACTGCTGGACGGGCTTTCCGAAGAGGCGCCCCGCGGGGAATATGTGGTCCTGGTGGAGGGCTTCCGCGGCGAAGCGGAAGAGGCCGGGCCGGAGGGCAGCTGGGAGGAAGAGGCCCTCGAGCTGGCCAGGACGCTGCCGGTCAAGGAGGCCGCGCGGCAGATCTCCGCCAAATGGAACCGGTCCCGCCGGGAGGTCTATCAGTACCTGCTCCGGGAAACGGCCAATTCCTGAAAGATCCCGGCTCCGAGAGGGGCCGGCATTTTTATGCGGTTCTTTTCATTTCCCGCGGAAAGTGCGGTATAATGTAAAAATACGAACGCTTAGCACAGGGAGGATTATGTATGTCTGAAAAACCGAAATATTATATTACCACGCCGATTTATTATCCGAGTGCAAAACTGCACATCGGCCATACCTACTGCACGACCATCGCGGACTGCCTGGCCCGTTTCAAACGGCTCGACGGCTACGATGTGCTGTTCCTGACCGGTTCCGACGAACACGGCCAGAAGATCGAACAGAAGGCTGACGAAGCGGGTGTGACGCCCATCGAATACACCAATAAGATCGTGGGCATGTTCCAGGAGCTGTGGAAGGAACTGAACATCACCAATGATGATTTCATCCGCACCACCGAAGAACGGCACCGCAAGGTCGTCCAGATGCTGTTCCAGAAAGCCTACGACAAGGGCGATATCTACAAGGGAAAATATGAGGGCTGGTACTGCGTGCCCTGTGAATCCTTCTGGCCGGAAAACAAGCTGGATGAAAACCACATCTGCCCGGACTGCGGCCGTCCGCTCCAGCGTGTAAGTGAAGAGGCCTATTTCTTCAAAATGTCGAAGTATGCGGATCAGTGGATGAAATATGTGGAAGAGCATCCGGATTTCATTCAGCCTGCCTCCCGCCGGAATGAAATGATCCAGTTCGTCAAGAGCGGGCTGGAGGATCTGTGCGTATCCCGTACGAGCTTCTCCTGGGGGATTCCCGTTCCCTTTGATCCGAAGCATGTGGTGTACGTGTGGTTCGACGCGCTGGTGAACTACCTCACCGCCGCAGGCATCGTGGATGATCCGGAGAAATTCAAAAAATTCTGGCCGGCGGATGTGCATCTGGTGGGCAAGGAAATCGTCCGCTTCCATACGATCATCTGGCCGATCATGCTCATGAGCCTCGGCATCGAGATCCCGAAGATGGTTTACGGCCATGGCTGGCTCATCGTGGACGGGGAAAAGATGTCCAAATCCAAGGGCAATGTGATCGACCCGATCCCGCTGCTGCAGGAATTCGGCTCCGATGCGATCCGCTACTATCTCCTGAATGACATCCAGCTCGGTCAGGACGGCAACTTCAGCCGGGATCGTCTGATCGGCCGCATCAACTCCGATCTGTCGAACGATCTGGGCAACCTGTTGTACCGCACCCTGTCCATGGCGGAAAAATACCGCAATGGCGTCGTGACGAAGGGCGATGCGTCCGGCGACGCAGCCATTGCCGAAGCGTCCGCCCAGGTGGAAGCCAATGCGGCAGAAACGCTGCAGGCGCTCCGTGACGGCATGAACGGCTGGAAGATCAACGACGCGCTGAAAGCGGTATGGACCTTCATCCGCTCTCTGAATAAATACATCGATGTCACCGAACCGTGGGTGCTGGCCAAGGACCCGGCCAAGGCGCCGCTGCTCGATGCCGTGCTGTATCATCTCTGTGAAGGACTGCGCATTACGGCCATCATGGCGGAACCGGTCATCCCGATCGCCGCAGAAAAGATCTGGAATCAGCTGGGCCTGACGGACTTCAAGTCGGCTCTGCTGACCGATGCGGTATGGGGCGGACTGCCGGACGGCATTCAGACGAAGAAGGGCGAACAGATCTTCCCGCGCATTGAAATCGAAGAAACGAAGGAAGAGGCGGCTCCGGCACCGGCCAAGGCAGCGCCCGCCGCAGAAGTGAAGAAGGAAGAGGCGGAAGAAGCACTGCCGCAGATCTCCATCGACGACTTCTTCAAGACCGATCTCCGTGTGGCGGAGATCCTCACCGCGGAAAACGTGAAGAAGTCGAAGAAGCTCATCAAGATGACCGTATCTCTCGGTACGGAAACGCGTACCGTGGTGAGCGGCATCGCCCAGTATTACAAGCCGGAGGATCTCGTGGGCAAGCACGTCATTTTCGTGGCGAACCTGAAACCGGCCAAGCTCATGGGCATCGAATCCCAGGGCATGGTGCTCGCTGCATCCAGGGACGGCGAACTGGTGGTTCCCTTTGTGGATATGCCCGCCGGCAGCAGGGTGAAATGATATGAAGCTCTTTGATACGCATGCCCATGTGTATGACAAAGCATTCGACAATGACCGCGAGGCCATGATGAAAACCGTGTGGGAGGTCTGCGATTATGTGGTGTGCCCCGCCGAAAATCTGGAGACCAGCCGGAAGGCGCTGGCTATGGCGCAGCAGTATCCTCACATGTATGCCGCCGCAGGCATCCATCCGCAGCTGACGGCGCAGGCTACAGAAGAGGAACTGGACGGCATCCGGAAGCTGGCGGAAGAGAATGACAAGATCGTGGCCATCGGGGAGATCGGTCTGGACTATTACTATCTGTACAGCGATATCGAAACGCAGAAGGAATGGTTCGGGCGGCAGATCGATCTGGCAGCGGAGCTGGATCTGCCCATTCTCATTCATGACCGCGACGCCCACGGCGATACACTGAAAATTCTGAAGGAACATCAGACGGACCGCCTCCGCGGCATTCTCCACTGCTACAGCGGAAGCCTCGAAATGGCGAAAGAGCTGATCCAGATGGGCTTTTATATTTCCTTTGCCGGACCGGTGGTCTTCCCGAAGAGCACCAAGCTGAAAGAGGTGGCCCGGGAACTGCCGCTGGACCGCATTCTGGTCGAGACGGACAGCCCGTATCTCACGCCGCCGCCCTTCCGGGGCCGGCGGAATGACCCGTCCAAGGTGCGGTATGTGGCGGAGGAGATCGCACGGCTGAAAGAGCTGCCTGTGGAAACGGTGATCGAAGCCACCCGCAGAAATGCGCTGGCCATTTATCAGATCGCAGAATAAGGAAAAGCTCCCTTTTCAAGGGAGCTTTTTGTGTGCTCTTTTTTTCGGGATTTCAGGAAATAGTGAAAAACCATTTGAAGCAGGCTGTTCTTTTTGATTTACGGAAATATATCTGCTATAATGGACCTATGACAAAATCGTCATAAAGATTTACTTTTTTGCATAGAGATAAGGTTTCGAAAGGGGGCCATTATATGATCACAGAGCAGGAAATTTATCTGACCGATCCTGCAGCCAAGGCAGAGGTCGTTGAATTTCTGAAAGGCTTTGAACTGACGTTCACCGGAAATATCGACTACACCATGGGGCTTTTTGATGACGGAAAGCTCATCGGCACCGGTTCTCTCGGCGGACGTGTCATGCGCGATATCGCCATTTCCGAGGACTATCAGCACAAGGGACTGACACACCGCATCATCCGCAATCTGGAAGGGGAATCGCACCGCCGCGGCATCACGGGCAATCAGATTTTCACGAAGCCCCAGAATGTACCGGTATTCGAGCATATGGGCTTCAAGCTGGTCTGCGTGGCAGAGCCATATGCGGCGCTTCTTGAAAAGGGGCAGAACACACTGGACGATTATCTGAACCGGATCCGCCCGATCCTCGGCACCGGGGAAGGGCGCAACCGCGGAGCCATCGTCATGAACTGCAATCCCTTCACGCTGGGCCACCGGTCGCTGGTGGAATATGCGGTCAACAATTGCGATGAAGTCATCATTTTTGCCGTGCAGGAAGACCGCTCCATTTTCCCGTTTTCTGACCGCTTCTCGCTGATGAAGCAGGGCGTGCAGGATATGAGAAGCGTGCAGATCGTCAGCGGCGGCGACTACATCATTTCCAATGCCACGTTTCCCACCTATTTCATCAAAGGGACGGAGGAGCTGGCGGCGCAGACGAAGCTCGATGCCACCGTATTCGCCACGCGCATTGCGCCGGCGCTGAATATCACCGTCCGCTTCGTAGGGGACGAGCCGACTGACAAGACCACGCTGGCTTACAATAAGGCGATGAATGAAGTCTTCAGCAACAACGGGATCGAACTGAAGATCATTCCGAGAGAGCAGAAGGGCGAGCAGGTGGTGAGTGCTTCCACCGTCCGCCGGGCACTGGTGGATGACGACTGGGAAACGGTTCGCCGCATGGTGCCGCGCAGCACTCTGAATTATCTTCAGAGTGAGACCGGGGAAGCCATCATTCAGAAAATGAAGCTGATGGCCAGCCTGGGACAGAAGATCTGAGACAGGCAGCACGTATAAAGCCGTGCCGTATGGGATACCCTGTACGGTGCGGCTTTATACGTGCGCAAAAGAGAATACGGTCTGGACAGTTTCATTTTTTCATAGAACAAATTTTCTTCTTTATGATATAATGAGAAAAAATGTTCTATGAAACGGGAGGAAAAGCGTATGGAACTGCGGGACAGGCTGGCGCTTCTGGCGGATGCCGCCAAGTATGATGTGTCCTGCTCATCGAGCGGATCGAGGCGGGGCCGTCAGGCGGGCGGCATCGGAAATGCCCATTATGCGGGGATCTGTCACAGCTGGGCGGCGGACGGGCGGTGCATTTCCTTGCTGAAAATTCTCATGACCAATTCCTGTATCTATGACTGCGAATATTGCGTGAACCGCAGGAGCCACGACACGCCGCGGGCCATGCTGTCCGTGGAGGAGATCGTGCATGTGACCATGGCTTTTTACCGGAGAAATTACATTGAAGGATTGTTTCTGAGCTCCGGCATCATCCGCTCGCCCGATTACACGTCGGAACTGCTGCTCCGGACGGCCCGGCTGCTGAGGGAGCGGGAGAAATTCGGCGGATATATCCACATGAAAGCCATCCCGGGGACGGACCCGAAGATCCTGGAGGAGCTGGGTCGGTATGTGGACCGGATGAGCGTCAATATGGAGCTGCCCTCCGAGTCCTCCCTGAAGCTGCTGGCTCCACAGAAATCGCGGAGTGCCATCCTTTCTCCCATGAAATTCATCCGGGACCGGCTTCAGGAAAACCGGGAGGAACGTCGCCGTTCGCGGAAGGTCCCCGCCTTTGTTCCCGCCGGGCAGACGACGCAGCTCATCGTAGGGGCCAGCGGGGAAAGCGACCGGCAGATCCTGCACCTGACGGAGGCGCTGTATCAAAGAGCTTCTCTGAAGCGGGTCTATTATTCCGCCTATGTTCCGGTCATGCAGGGGAAGCATCTTCCCGTCATTGCGAGGCCGCCGCTTCTTCGGGAAAACCGGCTGTATCAGGCGGACTGGCTGCTTCGTTTCTATCAGTTCACGGCGGATGAGCTGCTGCCTCCTTCGTCTCCGGATTTTGACCCGGAGCTGGACCCGAAGGCCTGCTGGGCCATGCGGCACCGGGAGCTGTTTCCGGTGGAGGTCAACCGGGCGCCCTATGAAATGCTGCTCCGCATCCCCGGCATCGGGCGGCGTTCGGCCTGGCGTATCCTGAATTTCCGGCGGTACGGCGATCTGTCCATGGACAGTCTGCAACGCACCGGTCTGGTCTGGAAGCGGGCCCGCCATTTTCTGACGGTGCGGGGGCGCTATTACGGCAGCGGGGACACTCTGTCTCTCCGGACGGAGCTGGTGTCGGAAAAGGCAGGACAGGCACTGCGGGAAATGAGTCTTTTTGAGGGGCAGGTCTGATCATGATTTACCGGTATGACGGCACGTTTCCGGGATTTCTCTGTGCGGTGTATGAGGCCTATCAGGACGGAACGAGCCATACGGAAGGCATCTGCACCGCCATGGCACCGGGAGGCCTTTTTTCTTCGGAGAAGGAGGTGCGGACAGCATCTGACCGGGCAGAACGGGTAGCGCAGGCTTTTTTTGCGGACTGCGGCCGGCAGGCATTCCGGCAGCTGTTTCGTGCCTTTCTGGCGGAAGAACCGGGCCGGGAGGATGTGCTGTTCCGGTATATCCGGAACGGCTTCCGTCTGAAAAAGGCACTGTATGCTCATCATATGGAGGCCTGGGCATGGACTGTCTGGCAGTGGGCAGGAAAAACCGGGGCGGAAGCGGAAAAGCTGCTGGGACTGGTGCGGTTCAGTGAATTATCGGAGGGACTGCTGTTTGCGGAAATCGCACCCACACATGATGTACTGCCGCTCATGGCGGGGCATTTCCAGAGACGGCTCGCCGGTGAGTCATGGGCCATCTATGACGCGCGCCGGCATCGTGCCGTGTACTGGGACCGGAAGGAGCTGCTTCTGGCAGAGGTGCCGGAACGGCTGCAGATCCTGTCGTACAGCGGAGAGGAGGCGGCCATGCGGCGTCTGTGGCAGACCTATTATGACCATATTGCCGTGCAGGAACGGACGAATCCGGTACTGCGGCGGTCCTATATGCCGAAGAAATACTGGCGGTATCTGACAGAAATGAACCGGGATTGAGGACGGCCGGATCTCCTTGTGTACAGATTATGAAAAGAATTTAGAATTTCTGTAAACTTTATTTTCAAAAAGAGGAGAATTTTCAGCTAAAATAACGGAAAGGAGGAACGAAATGAAAAAAATGATCGCAGCAGCCTGTATGCTGACCATGGGGCTGACCATGGGATGCACCGGACAGAATGCAGGCTATCAGTCCATATCAGCAGAAGAGGCTCATGCACGGATGGACCGGCCGGATGCGGTGGTCATCGATGTGCGGGAGCCGGCAGAATATAAAGCCGGCCATGTGCCGGGGGCCCGTCTGCTTCCGCTGGGGTCCATCGATAAGGAATCGGCCGCGGCGGTGATCCCCGATCAGGGCACGGAGGTCCTGGTATACTGCCGGAGCGGCGTGCGCAGCAAGAAGGGCGCAGAAAAGCTGGCAGCGCTGGGCTATGAACGTGTTTCAGAATTCGGGGGCATTCTGCAGTGGCCCTATGAAGTGGTCCGCGGGGACTCAGGCGCGGCAGAATGACAGAGGAAGAAAAACAGGCTCTGCAGAAGGAAGCGGAGCGCCAGATGGAAAAACATCCGGGAGAGCGGGTGTTTTCTTTTGTCTGGCGGGGGCAGACCTTCTGGCTCAAGAAAAAACAGAGCAATGACCGGGTACGGGCGGCCAAGTACTCTGTGGAAAAAGAGTTTTATTATGAGGTGGCCCGCATCAGCATCGCGGCGCAGATGACAGACTGCGCACCGGATATGGTGCTGCTTCATGACAGCTGCTTCGTGCTTCGGGACGGCGGCCGCACCGTGCAGGAGTGGCTGATGTCGGAGGTCCCGGAGCAGGAGAAACGGAACATTGCCCGGGAAGCGGGCCGGACGCTCTGCCGTCTGCATCAGGCCGGCCTGTATCATGGCCGGCCGGCGCTGCGGGACATGGTGTGGAACGGGCGCAGGCTCACGCTTCTGGACTGGGAGAACCGCACCTATTTCCGGGATCTTCCGCACCGGCAGATGACGGACGCGGTGCTTCTGCTGCAGGGGATGTACCGCGAGCCCTGGATGAAGGAAGCCTATGTGCAGGCTGCGTGGGACGGCTACCGCGAAGCCGGCGGTGCGGCGCTGCTTCTCCGTACGGTCCGTTTTCTAAGGCATCATCAGGCCATCGCCCGTCTGACGGGGATTCTGCATCCGTTTCATTTCAAGGATGTGGAGCCTCTGCGGAAGGTCTATGACTGGTTTGAGTCTCACGAGCAGGAGCTGACAGAAGCGTGAAGGGAGGATCTCTCCGGATGGATTCCGGAGAGATTTTTTAATGGCACCGGAGCGGCATCCCGCAGGAACTTTTTCGCTGCCGGAGAATAGGACATGACAAAATACAGTATCGCCGGTATAATAAAAAAGATTGGAAGAAATAATTTATAGGAAATTTTAATGGAATTTGAATCTTTCATAAAGCTGGAGGACAACGAAATGGCAAAGGACTATTCGTTCGATGTGGTATGCCGCACGGATCTGGCAGAGGCGGCCAACGCAGTGAATCAGGCGGAGAAAGAGATCCGGACACGGTATGATTTCAAGGGCAGCAAGAGCTCGGTGACGCTCAGCGAGGGGACGCTCACGCTGCTCGGCGACGATGAGTTCAAGCTGCGCCTCGTGCGGGAGATCGTCAACGGGAAGCTGGTCAAGCGCGGCATTTCCCTGAAAAATCTCACGGAAGGGAAAAAGGAGGCGGCTGCCGGCGGCATGGTGCGCCAGGTGCTGACCTTCAAGAACGGCATCGAAGCGGAGCTGGCCAAGGACATCGTGAAGCGGATCAAAGGGTCCGGCATCAAGGTGCAGGCCAAAATCAACGGAGATGAGCTCCGTGTAAGCGGCAAAGACAAGGATGCGCTTCAGGCGACGATCGCTTTTCTGAAAAATCAGGACCTGCCGGCGGATCTGCAGTTTGTCAATTACCGCTGATTGGAGGCGGAGAACATGGATCAGCCCATGCGTGAGGGATATACCACCGGGGCATCGGCAACGGCTGCGATGAAGGCGGCGCTGCTGGCGCTCCGGGGGGAATTCCCGAAAATGGTGACCGTGCTTTCCCCGCAGCACGCGGAAATCACGATCCCCGTAGACTCTGCTTCGGCAGAGGGAGCTGTCGGGACGGCGACGGTGCTGAAGGACGGCGGCGATGATCTGGACTGCACGCACGGCACGCCGGTCGTTGTTTCCGTGCGGTATACGGAAACGCCGGGGCTGGTGCTCCGGGCCGGCCGCGGTGTGGGAACGGTGACAAAGCCGGGACTTCAGGTGCCGGTGGGAAAACCGGCCATCAATCCGGGGCCGCAGCTGATGATGCGCCAGGTCTATGAGGAGATGGTCGGGCGGGACAAGGGACTGGAAGTGACGGTATCGATCCCCTATGGGGAAGAGCTGGCAAAGCAGACGCTGAATCCCGCCATGGGCGTCGTGGGCGGCATTTCCGTGCTGGGCACGACGGGCATCGTCAAGCCGATGAGCGAGGATGCCTACAAGCGGTCGCTGGCGCCGCAGCTGTCTGTGGTGAAGGCCTGCGGCTATCATACGGTGGTGCTTGCACCGGGCCGGATCGGAGAAACCGCGGCGCAGCGCATGGGCATTCCCCGGGATGTCATTGCGGAGACGAGCAATTTCATCGGGTATATGATGGAACAGGCCGTATCCGTGGGATTCCGGAAGATGCTGCTCATCGGCCATATGGGCAAACTGGTGAAGGTCACATCGGGGAGCTTCCACACCTACAACCGGAACAGCGACGGGCGGATGGAAACCATGGCGGCCTATGCGGCGCTGAACGGCGCAGGGCCGGCGGTCGTGCGGGACATTCTGGACTGCACCACCACCGATGCCGCGGCGGAGATCATTGCCCGGGAGCATCTGGAGGCAGTGTATCCGCAGATGGCGGAACGCGCGCAGGTGCGGTGCGAGCGGTATATCTTCGGCAAGGCACAGGTGGGCGTCATTTTTGCGGCCATGGACGGCACCGTGATTGCCGCATCCAGCCGGGCCGCAGAGATTGCAGAGGAGGAACAATGGCACATCGTTTGATCGTGGCGGGCATCGGCCCCGGAGGAAAGGAATATGTCCTGCCGAAGGCCATGCAGGCCATCCGCAGCGCCCGCTATCTGGTGGGCGGCCGCCGGGCACTGGCTGATTTTGCCTCGGACGGGCAGGAGACCTGCGCTGTGACGGGCAAACTGTCCCTGCTGGCAGAATGGATCGCCTCCGCGCTGGAGCAGGCCGACGTGGTGGTCATGGTGAGCGGCGATCCCGGCTTTTACAGCCTGCTTCCGTGGCTGAAGAAGCAGTTCTCCCGGACGGAGATCGAGGTGATTCCCGGCATTTCCTCAGTGCAGGCGGCGTACTGCTGCATCGGGGAATCCTGGCAGGGCGCGGAATGGCTTTCTTTCCACGGCCGCGTGCCGCCGGAGGACAAGCTGGCCTGCACACCGGGAAAGAAGCTGGCCTTTCTGACGGATCACGAACACAATCCGGCCTATATTGCAGGAGAGCTCATGAAGCGGGGATGGCCGGCGGAAACGCAGGCAGCCGCGGCGGAGCACATTTCCTATGAGAATCAGCACATTGTCCGGGGCACGCTTGAGGAGATTGCGCAGCTTCCGGGCTTTGGCGAGTCAGTATTGGTGGTGATGGGATAAATGCATACATTTGGGATTGCCGACGAAGAATTCATCCGGGGAAAGGTACCGATGACGAAGGCGGAGATCCGGGCTATGGTGATGGTCAAGGCGGCCATCCGGCCGGGGGATACCGTGGCGGACATCGGTGCGGGAACGGGTTCTCTGTCGGTGGAGGCGGCGCTGGCCGCCCCGGAAGGAAAGGTCTATGCCATTGAGAAAAATCCCGAGGGCATCGGCTTGATCCGGCAGAATGCCGAAAAATTCGGCTGCCATAATATTGAAGTGATCGAAGGCGTCGCACCGGAGGCCATGAACGGGCTCCCGCAGTGCCATGTCATCCTGATCGGCGGGACCGGCGGCAATCTGTCATCCATTCTGGATGCGGCGGATGACCGGCTGGCTCCGGGCGGACGCATCGTGCTGACCGCGGTGACCGCGGAAACCACGGGGGATATCGTCCGTGCCTTTGCAGACCGGAACTACACGCTGGAGGGATTCCAGATGCAGGTGAACCGCCTGCGCAGACTGGGCCGGTATCATCTGTACAGCCCGCTCAGCCCTGTTTTCATTTTTACGGCAGTCAAGCAGAAATAAAAGTATACAAGATTTTGAGGAGGCTTTTTTATGGGGAAAGTATATTTCATCGGCGCCGGCCCGGGAGATCCGGAACTGATCACGGTCAAGGGACAGCGTCTGATCGCGGAAGCAGATGTCATCATTTATGCAGGGTCTCTGGTCAATCCGGAAATCCTGAAATACGGCAGAAAAGATGCCGAGGTCTACAACAGCGCGACCATGAATCTGGATGAAGTGCTGGATGTGGAGATTCAGGCTGTCCGGGCGGGCAAGACCGTCGCACGGGTGCACACCGGCGATCCGGCCATCTACGGGGCCATTCAGGAACAGATGGACGGACTGCGCGCAGCAGGGATCGAGGATTTTGAAGTGATCCCCGGCGTAAGCTCCTTCCTTGCCTCGGCAGCGGCGCTGAAGCAGGAATACACCCTGCCGAACGTGTCGCAGACCATCATCATCACCCGCATGGAAGGACGTACGCCCATGCCGCCGAAGGAAAAACTGGTATCTCTGGCACAGCATCAGGCGACCATGTGCATTTTCCTCTCCGTACAGGCCATTGATCAGGTCATGAAACAGCTCACGGACGGCGGCTATGCACCGGATACCCCGGTGGCCATCGTCGTACGCGCCACCTGGCCGGACCAGAAGATTCTCCGCGGCACCATTGCGACCATTGCCGATATCATCCATGAAGCGGGCGTCACCCGTCAGGCGATGATCATTGTAGGCCGCGTGCTGGACAGCGAATACGATCTGTCGAAACTGTACGACAGCAAATTCACCACCATGTTCCGCAAGGGAACGGATGAAAAATGAGATGTGCTGTCGTCTCTGTCTCCCGGGAGGGGGCGGAGCTCGGTCAGTCCGTGCGGGACGCTCTGGGCGGCGAGATCACCTGCTATGAGAGAAAGGGCGCGGAGAGCGGCGGGGAAGCCCGGCTGTTTCAGCGCACCTTTGCGCTCACGGAGGAGATTTTTCCCCGCTATGACGGCATTCTGTACATCATGGCGGCGGGCATTGCGGTCCGTGCGGTTGCCCCGCATATCGTGAGCAAGGCCTCCGATCCGGCTGTGCTCGTGATGGATGAGTGCGGGAAGCACTGCATCTCCCTGCTGTCGGGCCATCTGGGCGGCGCCAATGCGTGGGCCCGGGAGGTGGCGGCCGCTGTCGGGGCCGATCCGGTCATTACGACCGCCACGGATGTGCATGGCTATCGGGCGCCGGATGACGTGGCCCGCGAGCTGCATATGCGTGTGGAGCCGCTGGGAGCGCTGAAGCCGGTGAACAGCGCCATTGCCGAAGGAAAGTCCTTCCTCTGGCTGGTGGACACGGAATTCCCCGGCGCAGAGGCCATCTTCAGCCGGCTCAGGGCACTGGGGCTGGAAGCGAAGCCGTATCGGGAAGATGCGCACTGCGGGGCCGCTGCGGTGATTTCCGAACGGAATCTGACGCTCGGCGCGCCTCATGTCTATCTCCGGCCCCGGAATCTTTTCGTGGGCATGGGATGCAAGAGGGGGACTGCGGAATCCCGCATCCGGGACGCGTTCTTCGGGGCACTGGCTAAAATCGGCGCGGAGCCCTGGCAGGTCAAATCCATGGCTTCGGTGGATGCCAAGGCCAATGAAAAGGGGCTTCTGGATTTTGCAGAACACATGGGGCTTCCCATCCATTTCTATCCTCCGGAGGAGCTGAGATGGTGGGCGGAAGCCGGTCATGTTGCTATATCAGAATTTGTAGAAAAAACGATTGGAGTGGGAAACGTATGCGAATCAGCAGCGCTGAGGGAAGCGTGGAAAGGGAAAACACTGCTTCCGAAAACAAAGTTTGCGGAGGCAACGGCTGCAGTGGCCGTGGGCTTATCCGTGTCGTCGGCATCGGGCCGGGCCATGAAGAGGAAATGACGCCGAAGGCGGCCGCCGCCATCGATGAAGCGGAGATCATTGTGGGCTACAACACCTATATCGCTCTCATCCGCGACCGCATTGCAGGAAAGCCCGTGGTGGGCAACGGCATGCGGCAGGAAGTGGAGCGGTGCCAGAAAGCGGTCGATCTGGCTGCAGAAGGCAGGAGCGTGGCCGTTATTTCCTCCGGTGATCCCGGTGTATACGGCATGGCCGGCCTCGTGCTGGAGCTGGTGCAGAAGCTGCCGGAGGACAAGCGTCCGGCCTGCGAGATCATTCCGGGCCTGACGGCAGCCAATACCTCCGCCGCAGCACTGGGGGCACCGCTCATGCATGACTATGCGGTCATTTCCCTGTCCGATCTCATGACGCCGTGGGAACAGATCAAAAAGAGAGCGCGTCTGGCAGCGGAAGGCGATTTCGTGATCGCCATTTACAATCCGAAGAGCCGTGGCCGTGCGGATTATCTGAACCAGATCCGGGACATCGTGCTGGAATTCCGCAGCCCCGAAACGCCGGTGGGCATCGTGCGGAAGGCCGGCCGTCCCGGCATGAACTGGACCGTGAGCACGCTGGAGAAGCTGCCTGAGGAGGATGTGGACATGCAGTCCACGGTCATCATCGGCAACAGCAATACCTATGTGTCCGGCGGCTTCATGATCACGCCGAGGGGGTATAAGCTGTGATCTGGATCATCTCCGGAACACAGGATGGCCGGGAGATCGGCGCACGGCTGGCGGACTGGATGCAGAAGCAGCCGGAGGATCATCGGGCGGACATTCTCATGACTGTGGTCAGCCAGTACGGAAAGATCCTCGCGGAGCACGAGGGCATCACCATTGAGGTGGGCCGGTTTGCCAGAGAGGATATGCTCCGGGAGGTCCGGGAGAAGCATATCACCTGCATCCTGGACTGCAGCCATCCCTATGCCGCGATCGTATCGGAGACGGCGCGGGCTGCCTGCAAAGAAGCGGGCATTGCCTATGTGCGCTATGAACGGCCGGGCATCGCGCTGCCTGCGTATGACAAGCTGCACCTGGCATCCAATGAAGAGGAAGCTGCGGCGCTGGCCGGCCGGCTGGGAGACAGCATCCTGCTCACGACCGGTTCGAAGACACTGCCCGTTTTCGTCCATGCAGAAGCCCTGCAGGGCAAGACGATCTGGGCGCGGGTGCTGCCCCTGTCCTCAGTGATCCGCATGTGCGAGGAGCTGGGCCTGAAGGCGCGGCAGATCATCGCCATGCAGGGGCCCTTCTCCTATGAGATGAACCGGGCCATGATCCGGGACTTCCGGGCCGATGTGCTGGTGACCAAAAACAGCGGCCTTGTAGGCGGCAGCGACACGAAACTGAAAGCGGCCATGGATGAAGGCATCCATGTGATCGTTATAGAAAGACCTGAAGCCTCTCTGGGAGGCGCTCCCGTCTTTTCTTCGCAGGAGCAGGTATTGAAATACATGGAGGAACATCATGAATTTTATTAAAAACCCGAAAGCCATCGAAGAAAACAGCATGGAGATGATTTATCCCTTCATCAAGGATCTGGATCTCACCGCAGAGGAAATCACCGTATATTCCCGCATGATCCATGCCGCAGGCGATGTGGACTACGGCCATCTCATCCAGACGAGCCGCGGCGCTGTGGCAGCCGGCATCGAAGCGCTGCGCCGGGGCTGCAACATTTACTGCGATGTGACCATGGTACAGACGGGCATCAATAAGAGAGCGCTTTCCGTGCTGGGCGGACAGGTTTTCTGCCGCATTGCCGATCCGGAAATCGCAAAGTCTGCCAAGGAAAAGAACATTTCCCGTTCCATGGAAGCGATGCACTCCTTCGGAAAGGCCCTGAACGGCTCCATCATTGCCGTGGGCAATGCGCCGACCGCGCTGTTTGAAGCGATCCGCATGACAAAGGAGGAAGGCATCACGCCCGCGCTGATCGTCGGCATTCCGGTCGGCTTCGTCGGAGCGGCGGAATCCAAGGAAACGCTGATCAAGGAGAGCTCCGTACCGTACATCACGGTCCGCGGAACGAAGGGCGGCAGCCCGATCGTGGCTTCTGTGATCAATGCGCTTCTGTATAATCTGGTGCGCCGGGACAATATGCTCTACGTACAGGGCATCAAGGACTGATTTGTGAGAAAGCCGCTTTATGCGGCTTTTCCTGTATAAAAAGGCAGGCTTCTGTCTGCCGGAGGAGGGAATATGGATCGGCAGACAACGGACGCGGCAGGGAAAAGCCGTGCACTCCGTGTGGGCATCCTGTCCGCCTTTCTGATTTTTACCGCAGCAGCCATGATCGGCAGCCTGATTTTCGGCTCGGCGGATATTGCCTTCGGGCGTATACTGGCCACGCTGTTCGGCCCGGTGACGGGTACGGACGGAACGGTCATCTGGAATATCCGCTTCCCGAGAAATCTCACGGGCGCGCTGGTCGGCGCTGATCTGGCCGTATCCGGGGCGATCCTGCAGGCGGTCATGAAAAATCCACTGGCTGACCCGGGCATCGTGGGCGTATCCAGCGGCGCCGGTCTGGCCGGCGTGGTCATGCTGATCTTTCTGCCGGAGGCGGCGCTGCTGCTGACGCCGGTGGCTTTTCTGGGTGCCATGGCGTCTGCGGGCGCGGTGTATGCGCTGGCCTGGAAAAACGGCATTCGTCCGAGCCGCATCATTCTGGCAGGGGTCGCCGTGAGCGCTTTTCTGGGGAGCGGCATTTCCGCACTGCTCGTTTTCTATGCAGACCGCGTGCAGGGCGCGCTGCTGTGGATGGTGGGCGGACTGTCCGCGCGGAGCTGGCCGCAGGTCTATGCGCTGTTTCCCTATACGGTGCTGGGACTGGCGCTGGCCTTCTGCGGCGCCAAGGCGCTCAATATCCTGTCGCTCGGCGACGAGACGGCGAGCGGCCTCGGTCTGCCGGTGGAGAAGGTGCGTTTCCTCATGACCGCCGTGGCGGCTCTGCTGGCAGCCGGCGCGGTGAGCATCGCCGGGCTGATCGGCTTTGTGGGGCTGGTGGTGCCGCACATCGTGCGCCTGCTCATCGGCTCGGATTACAAATATCTGATCCCCGGCTCGGCGCTTCTCGGCGCGGGCGTGCTCGTGCTGTGTGATACCGTGGGGAGGATCATCGTGGCTCCGGTGGAGATCCCCGCGGGGATCCTGATGGCCTTTCTCGGCGCGCCGTTTTTCCTGTATCTGCTGAGGAGGAATGTATGATGAGCGCGGCCATTGAAGTATCCGGCGTAAAGGTCGCCTTTGGCGATCATCAGGTGCTCCGCGGCGTGAACTGTACCGTTGAGCAGGGAAGCATCGTTACCTTCCTCGGTCGGAACGGCTGCGGCAAGTCGACGCTTCTGAAGATCATCACCGGCAATCTGAAGCCGGATGAGGGGACGGTATCCATCGGCGGACGGCCGCTGGCTTCCTACAAATCGGGGGAACTGGCAAGGAAGGCGGCGTTTCTGCCGCAGTTCCATGAAACGCCGAAGGACATGACGGTGCTGGAGCTGGCCGCCTGCGGCCGCTATCCCTATCAGCACTGGTGGAAGGGCGTTTCCACACGGGACCGGGAGGTCGTGGCGGATGCGCTGCGCCGCACCCATACGTACGAACTGAAGGACCGGACGATGGCGTCTCTGTCAGGCGGGGAGCGGCAGCGGGTGTGGATCGCCATGGCGCTGGCGCAGGAGCCGGATATCCTGCTGCTGGATGAGCCGACCACCTATCTGGACATCTGCCACCAGCTGGAGGTGCTCGAGCTGGTGAACCGGCTGAACCGGGAGGAGGGGCTCACCGTGGTGATGGTGCTCCACGATATCGGACAGGCCTGCCGGTATTCCACCAAAGTCTGCATCATCGAGGACGGGCTGGCCGCGCGGTGCGGCGCGCCCATGGAGGTCCTGACGCCGCAGAGCATATCCGAGGTGTTCGGTGTGGACGCCGATGTGGAAATGCGGGGCGGCCGGCCGGGAGTCATCATCAACGGCCTCTGCAGCAGCCGGAACGCATAAAGAAAATACGGGATTTCGTGAACCGGAAACGGGGAGCGGGACCCCGCTTTTTTTTATTGGAAAATATAGATGATGAGCATATTTCTGTATATGGAATGAGTATTGGAAGCATGGCTTGCGGATTTTTATAATACAGACATGAGGAATAGATAGACAGCTATCATTTCAACGGAAAGGAGAATTGTTATGAAAAAGTACACACTTCCTGCGACTGCGGCCATGCTGGCCCTGTCTCTCACTGCCTGTGCCTTCAGCGGAGAAGAGATGCAGTCCTCCGCCGCGGCGCCGGCTGCTTCCGCCGCACCGGCAGCAGTTCAGCAGGCCGCGCCGGGCAGTCATAAGATCCTGATCGCCTATTTTGCTTACGGAGAAAATGCGGAGATCCCGGACGGCGCAGATGCGTCGGCATCGGCAAGCATCCAGCCCGCCGCAGACGGCATGACCGGCAATACGGGGCTGGTCGCGCGGGAGATCCAGAAATCTGCGGGAGGCGAGCTGTTCTCCATTCGTACGGAGGCTCCGTATCCTGCATCCTATGACGCCACGGTAGAGCAGGGGCGTCAGGAGCAGCAGCAGAATGCCCGCCCGGCACTGGCATCGCACATCGAAGACCCGGCATCGTATGATGTGATTTTTCTGGGCTATCCGAACTGGTGGGGCGATATGCCCATGGCGCTGTATACCTTCCTTGATGAATACGATTTCTCCGGCAAGACCATCATTCCCTTCTGCACCTCCGGCGGCAGCGCACTATCCGATACGGTAGAGGCCATCCGGACGGCGGAACCCGATGCGGTCGTCCTTGACGGATTCCATGTGAGCGGTTCTTCCGCGGCCCGCTCGGGAAATTCCGTGGACAACTGGGTGCGGTCGCTTCATCTGGCGGACTGAGCCATGAACGGCGCAGGGCTGCGCCGGCTGACGGATGCCGGCATGACGGTATGCCTGTTCTTCCTGATGGGATTTCCTTTTTTCGGAATGACGGCGCATATGGCGGCAGGGACAGCGTTCTTTCTGCTTCTGGTAGTGCACCACTGGCTGAACCGGCGGTGGGCGCCTTCACTGGCACGCGGCCGGTGGAACGCTGCCCGGTATCTGCAGGCGGGCTCCAATCTCTGTCTGGTGGTCATCATGGGGGCGCTTCTCTGGAGCAGTCTCATTCTGGCCCGGCCGCTGCTGGGCGGGCTGCCGGTTCCCGGCAGCATGACGCTCGGGCGGGAAATGCACATGGTGTCGGCCTACTGGGGATTTCTGGTCATGAGCTTTCATATCGGCCTTCACGGGGACATGCTGGCTTCCCGTCTCCGTAGGGCCGGTGCCCGGACCAGGTCGGCGGCATCTGCAGCGGGACGGCTGCTTTCCGTATACGGCCTGTGGGCATTCTGGAACAGGGGCTGGCCCGATATTCTGTTTTTGCGAAATGAGTTTGTTTTCTTTGATGCGGAAGAATCCCGGTTTCTGTTTTATCTGGATCACGCGGCGATTATGGCGCTGTTTCTCTGGCTGGGCTGGCAGTCTTTGTGCCTGGCGCGGCGGAGAAGATAGAACGGAAGCGGGAGAAAGGAGAATTATATGAAACAGTGGCTTGCAGCGGCACTGGCGGTGTGGCTTCTGGCAGCGATTTCCGGCTGCGGTCCGGCTCCTGCGGCATCCGTTCCGGCAGCGCCGGTTTCCGCAGCGGGGGCGGATGTCCCGCGGGAAGGGCACAGGGTGCTTATCGCCTATTTTACCTGGGCGGAAAATACGCACGTGGAAGATCCGTCGGCTGTCGATCCCGATGCGTCTACGTCGGCAAGCGTGCTCCCGCCGGGCAATACGGCCAGGCTGGCAGGATGGATTCAGGAGCGCACCGGCGGCGACCTGTTTTCCATCCGCGTGAAGGAGCCCTATTCCAGCGAGTATGAGGAATGTCTGGAACGGGCGGCCTGGGAGAAACAGATCGGAAGCCGGCCGGAGCTGACGGACCGTGTGGCGGATATGGATTCCTATGACGTGATCTTTCTGGGGTATCCGAACTGGTGGTATACGCTTCCCATGCCGGTCATGACATTTCTGGAAAGCTATGATTTTTCCGGTAAGACCGTCATTCCCTTCTGTGCGCATGGTACGGGCGGCCTCGCGGAAAGCGTGGAGGACCTGCGGGCGGCACTGCCGGAATCGGCCCGTGTGGGACGGCTCATCGGCGTATACCGACCGGATGTGGACAGTGCAGAGCCGCGCATCGCAGAATGGCTCGCTGATGCAGGATGGTGATGAAGCTATGGGCGGGTCTGCTTGCGCTGTGTCTGGTGCTGACAGGATGCAGCGGGCACGCGGAGGAGAAACAGCGCCGCAGCTTCTTTGCCATGGACACCTATATGACGATGACCGCCTGTGGTCCGGAGGCGGAAGCAGGGCTGAAGTCTGCCGAAGCGCGCATTCGTCAGATCGAATCGGAGCTGTCCGTGACCGATCCCGGCAGTGAGGTCTACCGCGTGAACCACGGGTCCGGCACCGACATACCGGTCGGAAAAGATATGGAGGAAACTCTCGGTACGGCGCTGGCGCTGGCTGAGGAGACCGGCGGCGCGCTGGACCCGACCCTGTATCCTGTGGTGGAAGCGTGGGGCTTCACCAGAGAGCGGCAGCAGGTGCCGGCCGATGAGACGCTGCGTGAGACCATGGCCCGCACCGGCTGGGAGCGACTCCGGCTGTCTGAGGGCACACTGCACCGGCCGGAAGGAATGGAGATCGACCTTGGCGCGGTGGGCAAGGGCTATGCCGGACGGGAAGCAGGCCGTGTTCTCCGCGCTCACGGTGTGACCTCCGCGATCCTGAGCCTCGGCGGCAATATCGAAGCGGTGGGCGCCCGGCCGGATGGTACGCCGTGGCGCGTGGGGATTCGCGCGCCCGATGCGGAGGGCCATGCAGGGATGCTCTCCGTCAGGGATGCTGCCGTGGTCACCTCCGGCAGCTATGAACGGTATTTCACGGATGACAGCGGGAAGCGCTGGCATCACATTCTGGACCCGGCGTCCGGCTATCCTGCGGAGAACGGCCTTCTTTCCGTCACCGTGGTCGGACCGGACGGCCTGCTCTGCGACGGGCTGTCCACGGCGCTCTTTGTGATGGGCCGGGACAAGGCAGAGGCCTTCTGGCGGGCCCATGGCGGATTTGAGATGATCCTCATCGGGGAAGGCCGGCATATCACTGTGACGGAAGGGCTGGCGGAGCGGTTCACGGTCCTTCCGGAATATACTGCGGAGAAAGCAGAGGTGCTGAGGCGATGACTCCATGGCGGGCAGCCGGACTGGGACTGGTGGTGTTGGCAGTCTGCGGTATGACGGGCTGCGGCAGCGTGCCGTCTTCACATACGGTGGAAATCGTGCAGGACGGGCGCGTTCTCCGCACGGTCGATCTCACCGCCGTGCAGGAAGAGGAGCGCATGACGGTCCCCGGCAGGGCGGGAACAAATACCATCCTCATCGCACCGGGAGAGATCCGCATGCTTTCGGCGGACTGTCCGGACCAGATCTGTGTGAGAGCGGGAAAACTGGAAGAAGGAGGCCTGCCCATTGTATGTCTGCCGCACCGCCTTGTGATCCAGTGGGCGGACTGACAGAGGAAGGGAGGAGATCTTTATGACGATCCGGCGGCTGAATGCCATGGCGCTGCTCACGGGACTTTCTCTTGTGCTGTTTGTGATCGAAATGCAGGTGCCGCCGCCCCTGCCGCTGCCCGGCGTCAGGATCGGGCTGGCCAATGTGGTCACCGTCTATGCGGTCTTCCGCTTCCGCCCCGGTGAGGCGCTGATGATCCTGCTGGCGCGCATTTTTCTGGCGGCCGTCTTTGCGGGACAGGCGGCCTCGCTTCTGTACAGCCTCGCCGGCGGCCTGCTCTGTCTGGCGGGGATGCTATGCCTGAAGCGGCTGCTTTCTCTTTCCCGGCTGTGGCTGTGCAGCCTCATCGGCGCGGTGCTCCACAATATGGGACAGCTGGCAGCGGCGGTCCTCCTGCTGGGCACTTCCTCCGTTCTCGCTTATTTCCCCGTCCTTGCGCTGACCGGCGCCGCCGCCGGCCTGTTCACCGGCATCGTCGCACAACAGATGCTCCATCACTGTTCATTTATTAAAATAAAAAATACATTATAAAAAAAGGCCATAGTTATGGTCTTTTTTATACCGAACGAAAAATTCGTTTTAGCAATTTGACGGCTAAATTTTAAGGAGACATAATAAGTAAAATCGTATTTTAAGTGAAAACTGTAAAAGAAAATATGGAGAAAAATATATGATAAATCAAAGTGAGTTGGTATTTTCTAATATGGGGGAACTTACTTGTAAAGAGCGGGAATTACTTGATACAGAAATTGATTGTTTTATTGAGTTGCATCAAATGATAATTAAAGATATATTAATAAATTGATTTTTGATAGTATTAATATGATACTCGCGAAGGATAACGAAAAGGAATGGCCAGGAGTTTGGAGACAATTTATTAACGGGATCATGATAGCTAATGAAGAGCTGGGAAAGAAACTTATTATGAAGCAGACCGTGCGACGATATGTTTCTGAACAAGTGCTGAGGAAATTAGCTAAACAACATCTAATAGCTTTTGAAGTCAGCGCAGCAGCAAATAATAAATTGTATATAAGTCGGGAGAGTATTTCAGGGGAACTTAATAATATTTTCAAGAAATTGAAGATGTTTTTTAGAACCGTTCAGCGCCGTATAGTACAATTGGAAATACAATCAGCTAATATAAAATGTAATAAGGATTTACTTATCTGGCGGAGTGCTATTGAATATCTGGAATTTGAGGGCGCAGAGTATCGGAATATGGATGATACTCGAAAAATTGTGTGTCTCGCACGGAATTTTTATGATATTACGGGAGGTAACTATTCCATATCGGATTTGCTTTTTTTAAAGGTAGTAATGGCTCAGATTGATATGGATCCTCAAAAAAAAGTTAATTACAAACAAGTTATTAGTGAAATTGCAAAGGATCATGTGATCTGGGAAAAGTTGTTAGGAGGATTAAACTTACGCCTAATTAAAAATAAAGGGCATCTGATTTTTCTGGAGAGTTTGCAGCAGATGAATACCTTTTATCGTGATGAAAATGGTATTGTAGACATGGTGATAGGATATCTGTCCCAGTTTCATGTGGAAATGTCTAGGGAAGCGTTATGTTGTGATTTGGCTAATAATTGCATAGAAAGTAAATTAAAGATAAATCTGGATTCAGAAATAAAAAGTTTCGATATAATTCTTGATCTATTATATTCATTAAAACAAGTCTCGGAAGAGCATTTAATTCAAAGTTCAGAAGAAAAAGCGTTGGCTATAGAGAATCATAGATTGCTTCTTAAAGCGGAAATCTTATTTATGTACGGCTCCTATGAAAAAGCATTTTCTCTCTTTTCTTGGCTATCTAACAACAAGAATGGACGTTCCATGTATTATTTAGGAGAATATTATGAATATTCTTATTCGACTGTGAATGTGGATGTAGAAATGGCGCAGAAATGGCGAGAACGTGGTGCAAAGGCTGGTGATTTGCTTGCTGCATTGAAATTGGTATCGCGAAAGAGTTGTAAATTCATTTTTCAGCATGTATTGCAGCTTGCGGAATCAGGCGATGTGGCGGCTCAATTTGAAGCAGGAAATACTTATTTTTGTGGAAGAAATATTTCACAAAATTATGAGGAAGCCGTGAAATGGTTTAGGAGGTCGGCAGAACAAGGGGAAGCAAGAGCTCAGAATAATTTGGGAGAATGTTATCGGGATGGATATGGAGTAGGGAAAGATGATAAAGAAGCCGTGAAATGGTTTAGAAGATCGGCGGAACAAGGGGAAGCAAGAGCTCAGAATAATTTGGGAGAATGTTATCGGGATGGATATGGAGTAGAGAAGGATAATAAAGAAGCGGTGAATTGGTTTAAGAAATCAGCTAGACAGGGAAATGCAATTGCGCAGAAAAATTTAGGATGGTGTTATGATTGGGGAATTGGAATAGAACGGGATGCGGAAGAAGCCGTGAAATGGTTTAGGAGGTCAGCAGAGCAGGGAGATGCATGGGCTCAAAATTGGTTGGGGGATTATTACTGCCAAGAGATAGATGACGTGGCAGCAGTAGAATGGTATAGTAAAGCAGCGAAACAAGGGAATGCAAATGCTCAGAATAGTTTGGGTGAATATTATCACTATGGAAAAGTAGTAGTGCAGGATTGTGAGGAAGCGGTGAAATGGTTTAAGAGATCAGCAGAACAGGGGAATGCAAGAGCTCAGAATAATTTGGGAGAATGTTATCGTGATGGGGATGGAGTGGAACAGAACTATAAAGAAGCCGTGGCATGGTTTAAAAAAGCTGTAGAAAAAGAAAATATAGAGGCTCTGAATAATTTAGGAGATTGCTATTATTGGGGGCAAGGCGTAGAGCAGAGTTATAAAGAATCGGCGAAATGGTATCAGAAGGCGGCAGAGCAGGGAAGTATCTATGCTCAACAGCAGCTAAAAAATATCAGCTTGTAGTGAAATTAATGAGAGTCTATGCTTGACAAACCTGTTTTTCTTCTGTATCATGATGACAACTTCATACAATAATGATAAATTATTCTGCTTAGGCAGAGGAAAAACCGTAGAAGCGGAGATCAAAACGGATCGTGCACTTACAGGGAGCTGGGATAATGAGAATCCAGCAGAACGCAGCCCGTCAAATGGACCGCTGAGGGCGCAGGGGAAAGGCAACGAGTATACTGCGACGTGAGGCTTACGTCAGTAGCCGGGGATATGCTGGTATCCCGACAAAGAGCAGGAGTCATATCCTGAAGCAAGGTGGCACCGCGGAGATACTGTATCCGTCCTTGACAGACATGTCAGGGACGGATTTTTTGTTGGCCGTCCCGGAAGGGAGACACCCATGGACACGATGAGACGATGGCCGTTCATTCTTTTCAGACGATGGATACAAGAAAACAATTCGAAAAAGGAAAGGATGAAGAAAGATGATTACGGAAGCGATTCAGCTGCTGGCGGATAAACGGGACCTGGATTTTCAGCAGGCGGAGGCCAGCATTTATGAGATCATGGAAGGCACGGTCAGTGAGGCGCGGACGGCGGCTTTTCTGACGGCGATGAAGCTCAAGGGGGAAACGCCGGAGGAGATCGCCGGGGCAGCGGCAGGGATGCGGGCCCATGCGCGGCCGGTGGAATACCCGGGACAGCTGCTGGAGATCGTCGGCACCGGCGGCGACGGCGCCCGCTCCTTCAATATTTCCACCACGTCGGCCTTCGTCATCGCCGCAGGCGGCGTGAAGGTGTCGAAGCACGGCAACCGGGCGGCCTCGTCCCGGTGCGGCGCGGCGGATGTGCTGGAGGCGCTGGGGGCCAATATCCGGCAGGAGCCGGAGACCTGCACGTGGCTTCTGGACACGGTGGGCATGTGCTTCTTCTTTGCGCCGCTGTACCATCAGGCTATGAAGTATGTGGGGCCGGTGCGGAAGGAACTGGGCATCCGGACGATCTTCAATATTCTGGGGCCGCTCACGAATCCGGCGCACGCCGCCTATGATTGCATCGGCGTATATGACGCCTCTCTGGTAGAACCCATCGCGGAGGTGCTGGACCGGCTGGGTACGAAGCGGGCGCTCGTCTTTTACGGAACGGACGGGATGGATGAGATCTCCCCGTCGGCGGAAACGAAGGTATGCGAGCTCAATGAAGGGAAAAAACGGAAGTATACCCTGACGCCGGAGGATTTCGGACTGGTTCGCGGCAGGAAGGAGGATCTCGTCGGCGGCGATGCGGTGGAAAACGCAGCCATCACGGAGGCAGTGCTGGCGGGCCGCCGGGACGGCATTTATGAGACGCGGCGGAACGCGGTGCTTCTCAATGCGGGAGCCGCTTTCTATGTGAGCGGGCGCACTGCCTCCATCGGACAGGGCGTGGCGTTGGCGCAGATGCTGATCGACAGCGGCAGTGCCATGGCGCTGATGCAGCGCTTCGTGAAAGCATCGCAGGAGGCCGTATGATACTGGATACGATAGCTGCGGCTTCCCGCAGGCGCGCGGAGGCCATGAAGCAGGACGGCCGGGCCGGACGGATACGGGAAGCGGCAGAGGGATTTCACACAGATGGCGGGAAGCGGTTCCGGGAACGGCTGGCGGCGCCGGGGCTGTCCTTCCTGTGCGAGCTGAAGCGCGCATCGCCCTCGAAGGGCGTGATCGCCGAAGATTTTCCCTATCTGGACATTGTCAGGACCTACGAGGAGGCAGGCGCGGCCGCGGTGTCGTGTCTGACGGAGCCGGATCATTTCCTCGGCTCGATGGACTACCTCCGGGAGACCGCAGCGGCGCTTTCCATTCCCGTACTGCGGAAGGATTTTATCACCGATGTGTGCCAGATCGAGGAAGCGGCGCTGGCCGGCGCCTCAGCGGTGCTGCTCATCGCGGCCATGCTGACCGATGAGGAGCTGCAGCGGTTTCTGCACCGCACGGAGGCTCTGGGCATGGCGGCTTTGACGGAGGTCCATGACGGGGAGGAGCTGCGCCAGGCGCTGGCAGCCGGGGCGGACATCATCGGCATCAATCACAGAAATCTGAAGGATTTCTTCATGGACCTGACGCTGACGGAGCGGCTCCGGCCGGCGGTCCCGCCGGGGGTGCTCTGCGTGGCGGAAAGCGGCCTGACGGACCGGGCCGCGGTAAGGCGGGTGAAGGAAGCAGGCGCGGATGCGGTGCTCATCGGGGAAATGCTCATGCGGGCACAGGACCGGGGCGTGCTGCTCCGGCAGATGATACAGGAGAATCAGGACCGATAAAGGGGGAACGGACATGAACGGAAGATTTGGCATCTTTGGCGGGCAGTATGTGCCTGAAACACTGATGAATGAGATCCACAGAGTGGGAGAGGCCTACGAGGCCTGCAAAAACGATCCGGCCTTTCTGGCAGAGCTGGAGGAGCTGAACCGGATCTATACAGGGCGGCCGTCGCTGCTCTATGAGGCGAAGCGGATGTCCGCCGATCTGGGCGTCCGGGTCTACCTGAAGCGGGAGGACCTGAATCACACCGGCGCGCACAAGATCAACAACTGCATCGGCCAGGCCCTGCTGGCGCGGCGCATGGGGAAGAAGCGGCTCATCGCGGAGACCGGCGCGGGACAGCACGGCGTGGCAGCGGCTACGGTGGCGGCGCTCTTCGGCATGGAGTGCGAGGTCTTCATGGGAGAGATCGATACGGAGCGGCAGGCGCTCAACGTATACCGCATGAAGCTGCTCGGGGCGAAGGTCCATGCGGTGAAGACCGGGTCCCGCGTGCTGAAGGATGCGGTGAACGCGGCGATGCAGGACTGGAGCGCCCGCTGTGAGGATACGCATTACCTCATCGGCTCCGCCGTGGGGCCGGCGCCGTTCCCGGAAATGGTGCGGGATTTCCAGAGCTGCATCGGCCGGGAAATGCGGGAGGAGATTTTCCGCCGGGAGGGGCGGCTTCCCGATGCGGTCGTGGCCTGCGTGGGCGGCGGCAGCAATGCCATCGGGACGTTTTATCCGTTCATTCAGGATGAGGGCGTGCGGCTCATCGGCTGCGAGGCCGGCGGGCAGGGCGTGGACACGCCGTATCATGCAGCCACCATGGCGAAGGGCCGCGTGGGCGTTTTCCACGGCATGAAGTCCCTTTTCTGTCAGGATGACGACGGCAATATCACGGAGGTCTATTCCATTTCCGCCGGGCTGGATTATCCGGGGGTGAGTCCGGAGCATGCGTATCTCCATACGTCGGGCCGGGCGGAATACCATCCGGTGACGGATCAGGAGGCGGTGGACGCCTTCGAATATCTGGCGAGGACAGAGGGCATCATCTGCGCCATCGAGAGCGCCCATGCCGTGGCGGGCGCCATGCAGGCCGCCCGGACCATGGCGCCGGGGAGCCTGATGATGATCACCATTTCCGGCCGCGGAGACAAGGATGTGGCAGCCATCGCGCGGTACCGCGGGGAAGAGCTGAGAGACTGAGGAGGGCATCATGAGCAAGTTGGACAAAGCATTTACCAAGGGAAAAGCAGTGATCGCCTTTCTGACCGCAGGCGATCCCACCATCGGGGACAGCGTGCGCTATGTGCAGGTGATGGAGGAGGCCGGTGCGGATCTGATCGAGATCGGCGTGCCCTTCTCCGACCCCATCGCGGACGGGCCGGTCATCATGGAGGCCGACGTGCGGGCGCTGGCCGGGCACATCCATCTGCCGCAGGCCATGGAGGAGGCGCGGGCCATCCGCCGGGTGAGTGAGATCCCGCTGGTGTTTCTCACCTATTTCAATCCGGTCTTTTCATACGGCACAGAGCGGTTTTTCCGGGACTGCGCGGAAATCGGCGTCGGCGGGGTCATCATTCCGGATCTGCCCATCGAGGAGCAGGACGAGGTGCATCCCTTTGCGGAAGAATACGGCGTGTCTCTCATTCAGATGATCGCCCCCACCTCGAAGGAGCGCATCCGCCGGATCGCGGAAAGGGCGTCGGGCTTTCTCTACATCGTGTCGTCCATGGGCGTCACCGGCATGCGCGACGGATTCTCCATGAATGTGGAGGATATGATCGCTGCCGTGCGGGAGGTGACGGACGTGCCCTGTGCGGTGGGCTTCGGCATCCACACGCCGGAGCAGGCGCGGCAGATGGCCGCCGGGGCGGACGGCATCATCACGGGAAGCGCCGTGGTGGATCTGATCGGGAAGCACGGCGGGGCGGCCGATGAGGCGCTCCGCACCTATATCCGCAGCATGAAGGCGGCAGTGGCCGGGCTCTGAAAGAAAACAGCTTGTAATTTCAGCGGGGAACAGGTATAATCTCCTTGTATGTGAACTGTGTCTCAGTTTTTCGAGCACTCCGACGAATTACTCAGATACAGCAATTTCCCAATAGGAGGAGAATACTATGCTTACAGCAGAACAGAAGAAAGAAATCATCGACCAGTATGCCACCTGTGAAGGCGACACCGGATCTCCGGAAGTACAGATCGCCATCCTCACGAAGCGGATTGTGGTCCTCACCGAACATCTGAAGGAACACAAGAAAGACCATCATTCCCGCCGCGGCCTGCTGAAAATGGTCGGCCAGCGCAGAAACATGCTCGACTACCTGCGCCGCAAGGATATCGAGCGCTACAGAGCACTCGGTGCCAAGCTCGGTCTCCGTCTGAAATAAGACAGCAGAAAACAGCATCCCCTGAGGATGCTGTTTTTTTGTCCGCCTGTTCGGGCATTTACTGTTTGAATTCGTTCTGGTAAAATAATAGTATTATTCCATAATTCGATATTGCGGAATCTCCGCGGAAAAGGACAAGGGAGGAAAAATTATGGCAGATAAGAAAGTAACGATCGGCGTACTGGGCGCAGGCCATGTAGGCGCGCATGTGGCATATGCTCTGGGCATGATGGGCGTGGCAGACGTCGTCAAGATCTGCGACCCGAAAGAGGCCAAGGTCATCAGCGAACGTCAGGACCTGATGGATGCGGTCTATTTCATGCCGCACCGCGTGGATTACCAGATTGCGAAGTACGAGGATCTTGCTGACTGCGACATCATCATCAACGCTGTGGGGGACATCACCCTCTGTGCAACGGGCAGCCGCGATGATGAAATGAACTATACCGTCCGTCAGGTGGCGGAAACCATTCCGAAGGTCATGGCCGGCGGCTTCAACGGCTTCTTCATCAATATCACCAATCCCTGCGACGTGGTGACGCACCTCATCGCAAAGAAGAGCGGACTGCCGAAGGGCCGCGTCTTCGGTACGGGCACGCTCCTCGACTCCTCCCGCCTCATCAGCGCCATTGCGCAGCAGACGGGCATCGAACATCATTCCTTCAATGCGTTCATGATGGGCGAGCACGGTGACCGCCAGATGATCCCGTGGTCTTTGGTGAACTTCCGCGGCAAGCCGCTGGCACAGATGGAAAAAGACCCGCGCTTCCAGTTCGACAAGGAAGCCGTCCGTCATCAGACCATCCGCGCAGGCTGGGTGACCTACAGCGGCAAGTTCTGCACGGAATACGGCATCTGCTCCGCTGCAGTGACGCTCGCAAAGGCCGTTCTCCACGACGAACGGAAAATCTTCCCGTGCAGCTGCCCGCTGGATGGCGAATACGGCGAAAAGGACATCTTCTGCGGTGTACCGGCTCTCATCGGCAAAAACGGCGTGGAAGAGGTCATGGAATATGATCTGCCGGCGGACGAACTGGCAGAATTCAAGGCCTGCTGCGATACGGTCCGTGCCAACATCGAACGGGCAAAGGCGCTGCTGGCCAATCAGTAAGAGTACGGAAAGGCAGCCGGAATGGACGAAAAGGACGAAGCGCGCATCGAGGCGGCCATCCGCCAGATGCTGCAGGACCCGGTGATGGTGCGGGAGGTGGCAAAGCTGCGCGACCGCGGCATGTCGGAGGTCTATGTGCAGAACTGGCTTCGCCAGATGGCTATGCTGAATATAAAAAAATAAACGGAAACCGGACAGTGCAGGCTGTCCGATTTTTGCATGCATTCCTGCCGCGCATGGCGCAGGATGCAGGACAGGTATTGGGCAGAACGGCGTGGACGGCGCATAATGAAGACATCAGGTAACGAATTTCCGGGGAGGGATGAAGGATGAAATTCCGGACAGCCGCGTTGTGTGCCTTTCTGCTGGCAGCGGCCGGGGGATGCGGTACGCAGGGAACGGCGAAGCCGTCAGAGCCGGCGCCTGTCCCGGCGGTGCAGACACAGGCGGCCCATGAAGAGAAGCGCATCCTCGTGCGGGATCAGGCGGGGCATACCGTGCAGTTCCGTCTGTATGACAACCCGGCGGCGGAGGCTCTTTATGGGCAGCTGCCTCTGACGGCGGCCGTTGAGAATTTCAGCACCAATGAAAAAATGTTTTACCCGGCGCCACTTCCGGTGTCCGGCGTACCGCTGTCTGATGCGGAAGCCGGTGAGATGGCTTACTATGCGCCGTGGGATGATGTAGCCATGTTCTTCGCGCCCGGCCGGAGAAACGATTCACTCTATGCGCTGGGCCGTACAGAGGAAGGACTGGAGGATCTGCAGGCCCTGTCGGGACAGATTACGGTGGAGAAGGCCGGGGAGTAGGAAAGGAGAGAGCAGAATGAAAAAGAAACTGGTGGCATATTTTTCCGCAACGGGCACCACGCGCCGCGCGGCGGAAGCGCTGGCGGCGGGCGCCGGCGCCGGGCTGTTTGGGATCCGATCTTCGGCGCCCTATACGGCGGTAGATCTGGACTGGACGAACCGGGCGTCACGGACTTCTGTGGAGGCGGGTGATCCGAAGACCCGTCCCGCACTGGCAGACAGCGCGGCCGACGTGGCTTCCTGTGAAACCATCTTTCTCGGTTTTCCCGTATGGTGGCATACGGCGCCGAAGATCATCCGCACCTTTCTGGAACGGTATGACTTTTCCGGAAAGACCATCGTGCTGTTTGCCACTTCCGGCGGCAGCGGTCTGGGATCGACAAAGGAAGACCTGCGGCCGTGCTGTCCGGGGGCGGTGCTTCGGGACGGACGGATTCTGAGCGGGCGGGAGCCGGCCGACCGGCTCTGGAAGTGGGCAGACTCCTTCTGCAACCAATAAGTCGGTGCGGGAAGCCGGCGGGGAAATCACGGGAAAAGAGGAAGAAAACAGGAGAAACAGGTCCTGTTTTCTTCCTCTTTTTTGCGGCCGTATTTTTTGCGGGGATGTGATACAATAAAAAACGGACGAAAAGCTGACGGAAATTTTATATAAGAAGAAAAAGTAAACATTTTATTTGTACGCGGAGACGAGATAAGTATGCTGAGATATGTGAAACGGATGCGGCTCCTGTGGTGCGCGGCGACGCTGATTCCCTTCGCCGTGGCTTTTCTGCTGAGCTGGCTCTTCGGTGCGCCCGGTGGATGGCAGGTCTCTTCGCAGATCAAAATGCTCTTTCTGTTTTTGCAGATCGGCTTCATCACGGCCTTTTTCTGCAGCCGCCATCTGTACAGGGCGGCTGCCAGCCTGTGGGCGACGATCCTGTTTTTATGGCTCCTGTCGCTTGTGGTGCCGTACCTGGCCTCACAGACCAATCACATTCTGGATATGGCGGATACCACCTTTGAGATGAGCACCCCGCTTTATCTTTTTTTGTCGTGCCTGACAGCGGCGTGGCTGCTCCCGGGACGGGGGCGCATGCCGGTGCGCGTCATTTGTCTGTTCCTGATTTTTCTGTATATTTTCATACAGTTTACCTACATCGGGTACTATATTATTGCCCATTCGCTCCTTTCGCTGAACATGATGCTGGCGCTGGCGCAGACGAATCTGTCAGAGGCGATGGAATATGTGCGGGTGAATATTCCCTATGCGGGACTGGCCGCGGCGGTGGCGGCGCTTTTCTGCCTCGGCTGGCTGCTCTTCCGCATGAGCCGGATGAGCTTTATCCGCATGCGTCCCGCCTCGCGGACGGAGCGCGTCATTGTGCTCGGCCTGTTCCTCGGGAACTGCGGCATTGCAGCCCTGTCTGCCTCGGAGACACAACTCGCCCATGTGGTGTATGAAACGAAGGAAACACTGGACAGCTTCCGGGATTACCAGAAAATTCTGGAGGGCCGGAAGCATATGCGCATCACGGACCCGGCGACGCTGCAGGCGCTCCGGGAGGTGCCGGACGGCGTATATGTGCTGGTCATCGGGGAGTCGCTGAACCGGGATCATATGAATGTGTACGGGTATCCCCGGAAGACCACGCCGTTCCAGACGGCCGCGGCCGAGGATTATCACTATACCTTCTTTGACAAGGCCTATGCATGCTATACCCAGACGGTGCAGGTGCTCACCTATGCGCTGACGGAGAAGAACCAGTACAACGATATCGGCCTGGCGGATGCGTACTCCATCATTGACATGGCGCGGGCAGCGGGTTTTACGACGACCTGGATCTCCAACCAGTCCCGGTACGGCGTGTGGGATACGCCCATCGGCGCGATCGGTTCCACCTGTGATACCCAGTACTGGGTCAACGAATATATCGGCACCAACGTGGTTACCAAGGATTATGACGAGGTGCTCATCCCGTACCTGCAGAAGGTGGACCCGAACAACCGGCGGCAGCTCATCGTCATCCATCTCATGGGGAGCCATGTGAGCTACTGGGACCGCTATCCCGGCTCGTTCTACCATTACCCTGTGGACACTTCCAAGGAGCGCACCGAGGCGCAGGTCATGACCGACGAATACGACAATTCCGTATTGTATAATGATTATGTCATGCAGGGCATCATGAATACGGCGGTGAACCAGCTCCGGGCGGACGGCGTGATGTATTTCTCCGACCATGCGGAGCAGGTGACGGAACGGCCCGGCCATAATGCGGACATGTTTGATTTCACCATGGTGCATATTCCGCTGTGGATCTACACGTCTGATGCATATATGGCGGAGCGGCCGGAGACTATGGTCTGGATCGAAAACCGGGTGCATACGCCGTTTACCAATGATATGCTGTATGATACCTTCCTCGGATTTATGGGAATCCGGGAGATCCATTATGACCGGCACTGCGATCTGTTCAATGAGGGCTACAACAAGATGCCCGAGCAGCTCATGACCATGTACGGCAATATCTGGGTGTCCGAGGATGCAGAGGGACTGCGTCTGGACCATCAGGCGATCTGGGCGCTTACATTCCCGGAGGATGAAATCAGAAAAACAGCTGCGGGAGAGGGCTCTGCGCAGAGTGAAGTATAAAAAAGGAGAAAATCGTGCGTCTTCGCAGAAAACCGTGGATTGATGAAGCCATTCAGGTATTTGGAGATTTTCTTTTCCTCACGCCGCCGGAAGGGATCGCCGGCCGCTGGCGGAGTCTGTTCCCCCATCCGGAGTATCCGCTCCATGTGGAGATCGGAACGGGCAAGGGGCAGTTCATCGCCCGCATGGCAGCAATGCATCCGGAGATCAATTATATAGGGATCGAACGGGAGGCAGGCGTTCTGTATTATGCAGGGAAAAAGGTGGCGGAGTCCGATCCGCATCTGTCCAATGTACGCCTTCTGCTCATCGATGCGGAAGAGCTGTCTGTGCTGTTCGCTCCGGGCGAGGTGGACTGCTTTTACCTGAATTTCAGCGATCCCTGGCCGAAAAAGCGGCACTATAAACGCCGTCTGACCTACCGCGGCTATCTGGCGCAGTATGCAAAGCTGCTGAAGCAGGACGGAGAGGTGCGCTTCAAGACGGATAATATGGGCCTCTTTGCCTTTTCCATCGATGAATTTTCGGATATGCACTGGCGCTTCCTGAATGTGACCTTCGATCTGCATGCCCATCCGGTGGAGGGCGATGCCCAGACCGAGTATGAAGAGAAGTTCAGCAGAAAGGGGAACCATATATGCCGTCTGGCAGCCATGATTCCGGAGACAGAGAACGGCTGAGCAATCTCACTGCACTCCGGTGGTTTTTGTTTATCATTGCGCTGCTCTGTGTGGTCGGTCTGTCCAATGTATACAGTGCGACCATTTACATGAATATGGAAAACGGGATCAGCCCGTATTTTCATGTAGGGAGACACGTGCTCTATTTAGGAGTGGGACTCATAGCGGCCCTGATCTGCTACCGGCTGCCGCTGTCTTTCCTTCAGAATAAAAGGACGATTGCGCTCCTGGCTGTGGTCATCATCATCTGTCTGATCTCTGTGGCGATCGGGGGGACGGTCGTAAACGGAGCCCGCCGGTGGATTTCTCTGGGAAATGCGGGCAGTTTTCAGCCCTCGGAGCTGGCAAAGGTGGTGGCCGTTCTGTGGGCGGCGTCGTATCTGGCTGATCTGCTCCGCAAAAAGAAGATGGTTTCCTTTCTGGGCGGCATGGTGCACTGGATGCTGGGACGCCCCTTTCACGGGAAACGCTATCAGTGGCCGGATATCGTCGAGGGCTATCTGCCCCTGATCGTGCCGGGGATATTTTCGCTCTTTGTCATTTTTCAGCCGGACATGGGGACGGCCGCGCTGATTCTGGTGTTTCCCGTTCTGCTGTACGTATTCTGCGGGGCCCCCTGGAGCGACGTGTTCTGGTCAGGGCTGGTGGCCTTCGCGGGCCTTCTGCTGGTGGCCTGGGCAGAGCCGTACCGGCGGGAACGGCTTCAGGTCATGTTTGATCCCTTTGCCTATGCCAGTGATCAGGGCTATCAGGTGGTGCAGAGTCTGATAGCGGTCGGCTCGGGCGGACTCAAAGGACAGGGGGCCGGAGAAGGGCTGTCCAAATTTCTCTACCTGCCGGAGCAGTATACGGATTTTGCCTTTGCCGTGCTGGCACAGGAGTGGGGCTTCGCCGGCACGTCGATCATTTTGGGGCTGTTTGCAGCGGTCCTGATCATCGGATTCCGCATGGCAGGCCGGATTCCCCGGGTCTATCCGGCGCTGCTCGTGTACGGCCTGACCATGCTCATTACGGTGGAGGGATTCCTGAATATCGCCATGGTCATCGGAATTTTTCCTGTGACGGGGGTGCCGCTTCCCTTCATCAGCTTCGGCGGCACGGCGCTGGTGACCAACTGCTGTGCGGTCGGCCTGATTGCCAATGCGGTGAAATATGGAGAACGCGCGGCGGCTGAGGATGAAAGAAAACGAAAACTGGAGGTACTGGCCGGAAAGCCCGTATCTCTCAGGAAGGTATCCGGCGCTGTTTTTCAGCCGCCGGGGAACCGGAACTGGTAAGAAGATGCGTCTTCGGATGCATCTTTTTTTACTAAGGGAGGACATACACCGATGACAGACGGAATGAACATCACGGCGCCGCCGTCTTTGCATCAGATGACGGCGTGCATCCGGGAGGGGCGGCAGGGCGCCGTCATTGTGCCCGGATCAGCGGCGGTTGCCGGGCTGTTTCCGCGGGAAGAGGAGGAGGCACTGGCGGGGCTTTTGCTGGAAGCCGGTTTTTCCCGGCTGTTTTTCTGCTCCGCTGATGCGGAACGGGACTATGAAGCGGGACGACCGGCCGCGGCATACCGTTTCCGGGACGGGGAGCCACCGTTGTCTGAGGGGCTGCTCTCTCTTCCTTTCCAGAGAAAGGAGCAGGGAGAGGCGGTGTTGTATTTTCCGGCATGCGCAGAGGAGACCGGCTGTCTGGCACTGGCTGCGGAGGAAGCAGGGCTGCACGGCGCAGCCTTCTGGCCGATGCCGTCCGGCGGCGTGATCCTGTCCTCTTTCGGCGGCGGTACGGCTTCTTCTCTCATAGTGCCGGCGCAGGGGGCACTGCCTGAGGGGGAGTCGGGTCGGCTGCTGTTTACGGGAGCACTCATTGCCTATGGGGCCGGACTGGCGTCGACCTTTCTGGGCGCGGCAGACCGGATGCGCCGCGCATATCGGCGGAAGAGATGATATAATGATGAAAAATCTGACAGGAAAGGAGGCGGCCCATGAGCAAAATCAAATTATGCGGACTGACCCGTGTGGAGGATGCAGAGTCGGCCAATCTGGCAAATCCGGACTGGGTGGGCTTTGTGTTTGATCAGGGCCGGCATTTTCTGTCCGATGAGAAGGCGGCGGAGATCCGCCGGGCTCTGCGTCCGGACATCCCGGCGGTGGGCGTCTTCGTGAATGCGGACCCGGCGCATATCACGGCGTTGGTGGAACGGGGAATCATTCAGGCTGTGCAGCTTCACGGCGGTGAATCCGAGGAGTATCTGCTGTCGTTGCGCCGGCGGCTTTCCTGTCCCTTTATCCGTGTGGTGTCGGTGAAAACGACGGAGGATGTGCTGCGCTGGCAGGACACGGCGGCGGATTATCTGCTCCTCGACCACGGCCGCGGCGGCACAGGGCAGTCCTTTGACTGGGGGCTCATTCCTCCCATGAAAAAGCCGTGGATCATGGCCGGCGGCATCGGGTTGGACAACCTCCGGGCGGCGCTGGCGTATCACCCCTACGGCGTGGATATTTCCAGCGGCGCCGAGACGAACGGGCTGAAGGACAGGCAGAAGATGATCCGCCTGGTACAGATGGTGCGGGAAGAAGAATCTTCCCATAAATAAAAGACCGTATACGAGGTACGGTCTTTTTATTTATGAAGCAGCTTTCCCAGAAGGAAACGGCTGACGCGGAGGGAGCGGCAGAATAGATACGCCCAGAGGGCCCGCCGGGGATGAAGAAGACACCAGAAGGGCGAAGGCAGCGGCGTGACGCGGAGCAGCTCCGGCGCCTTCCGGCAGAGCTGAGTCCATAGGAAAGCACCGGCCCGTTTCCGGGCGGTGTGGTACAGCCATGAGCGCAGAAATTTCATGAGAGGCTCTCCTTTCGGATTTCTTTGTCTGTATTGTAGCATGAAAGGCCGGGCTGCGCTTCCCGCAGTGGGGGAAAGTCCCGTCTTGTGTTATAATCAGAAGGATAAACAGTGAATCGGTGAAATGTAGCGTATAAAGGAGGCTTTTATGGAGGCATCTGTAGCGGCTTTGCTGCTGCCATCCTGTTTTTTTGCATTGTATTTTGTCCTGGAAGCGGCGGACTGGGGACTCTGTCTGGCGGCGCCGCTGGTGTCCCGGAACCGGGAGGAAAATCAGGCGATCCTCTCGCTCCTTCGTCCGTTCCTCGACGGCAATGAGCTGTGGTTTTTCATGGGATTCTTCATGCTGAGCATCAGTCTGCCCGATATCCGCGGCACGGGGATGCATGCCTGGTACATGACCATGCTGGCGCTGGTCGCCGGGGGCGCGTTGCTCCGTATGGCGGCGGTCTTTCTGACAAAGACCTTCTCCTCCATGGTGATGATGAAGGGGCTCAGCGTCTTTGCGCTGGTGGCGCTGTTTCTGACGGGACTTTTAGGGACGGCTGTTCTCATTGATGACGGCAGCGTCTTTACCATGTCCGGCATTTTCTGTGCAGCCTGGACCGTGCTGGCCTGCTTCCAGATCGGAAGCCTCTACGGGGCGGTGAAGGTGGTCAATCCGCTGGGCGAACGGTTCCGCGCGGCATTTCTCGTATCGAGCTGCCTGTCCGTACTGGCCTATATCATCTTTGCGGTGACGCTCCGCATCACGCTGGGCGATGCCTGGGATGCAGGCGGCTATTTCTGGATGAGCCTCATCGCGACGGCGCTTCTCTTTGCGGCGGCGTTTATTCTGACCCGGAGCCGTCATCCGGAGGCGGGACTGGCCGCGGCCTACGCGTCGGCTTTCTTTGCCATCGCCATTTATTTCTCCGCCTATGTGCTGGTCATCCCGAAAATTCACTTTGTGGATCTGGCGGCGCTCAAGGCCGGCATGGATGCTGTACCGGGGGCGATGTTCCTCGTGGCGGCGGCGGTATGGAGCCTCAGCGTCTTTGTATGGCGGCTGTTCCGTAAAAAAGTGGTCTACCAGTGGCAGGATCATATCTGAGGAGGCACTATGGGAGAATTATTCAAAAACACCTATACCATCGATGACATGCTTGACCGGATGGGTGTGAAGATCGTTCTGGACGGCACCGGAATGACGGAAGAGGAACGGGAAGAAGCGGAAAAGAACGGCGACACCGTGGAAATCGTTTCAGACGACCAGAAAAAGGAATAACGCGGCAGGCAGGCTTTCAGAAGGGCCTGCCTTTTCTGCATGAATCGGAATCTATCAGGAGGCAATATGGACCCATTCGTACATCTGCATGTACATACCGAATACAGTCTGTTTGACGGCATCAGCCGCATCCCCGATCTGGTGTCCTATGTAAAAGGGCTCGGGCAGACCGCGCTGGCCATCACGGATCACGGCGTCATGTACGGCGCTGTCTATCTCTACCGGGAATGCCTGAAGCAGGGCATCCATCCGGTGATGGGCTGCGAGGTCTATGTCACCCGCGGGAGCCGCTTCGAGAAGAGCGGACGGGAGAAGCTGGGACATCTGATCCTGCTGGCGGAGACCAATGAAGGATATCGGAATCTCATCAAGATCTGCTCCAAGGGCTGGACAGAAGGCTACTATCACAAGCCGCGGGTGGATCACGACGTGCTGAGCCGCTATCATGAGGGCATCATTGCGCTCTCCGCCTGCGTGGCCGGGGAGCTCCCTTCGGCCATCCTCGACGGGGATATGGAGGAAGCGCGGAAGATCATCGAATATTACATCGATACCTTCGGCCGCGACTCCTATTTCATTGAATTGCAGAATCACGGACTGCCCGAGGAAGCGGCCGTGCGGCCTGTGCTGGCGGAGCTGGCTGAGGAATACGGCCTCGGTCTGGTGGCGACCAATGATTTCCACTATGTGCGGAAAGAGGATGCGCGCAGTCAGGAGATCAAGCTGTGTATTTCCACCGGGAAAACCATGGACGATCCGGAGCATTTCCGGTTTGCCAATGATGAATTTTACTGCAAGAGCGGCGAGGAAATGGAAACCATCCTCGGTGAATTCCCCGGTGCCATTGAAAATACGAAGAAAATTGCAGACCGCTGTCAGGTGACGCTTACCTTCGGGGAGCACAAGCTGCCTTCCTTTGACGTGCCGGAGGGGGAGACCGCCCGGTCATATCTGCGGAAGCTCTGTGAGGCGGCGCTGCCGGAGCGCTATCAGCCCGTGACGGACAAGGTGCGGGAGCGCCTCGACTATGAGCTGTCCGTCATCGATCATATGGGCTTTTCCGATTATTTTCTGATCGTCATGGACTTCATCCACTATGCGAAGTCCCATGGTATCCCCATCGGACCGGGCCGCGGCAGCGCCGCCGGCAGCATCGTATCGTATCTGCTGCACATCACGGAGCTGGACCCGCTGCGGTTTGATCTTCTGTTTGAACGCTTTCTCAATCCGGAGCGCGTGTCCATGCCGGATATTGATACCGACCTGTGCTACCGCCGCCGGAGCGAGGTCATCACCTATCTGGCCAACAAATACGGGCAGGACCATGTGGCGCAGATCATCACCTTCGGTACGCTGGCCGCCAAGGCCGTCATCCGAGACGTGGGACGCGTCATCGGGATGCCCCTCCGCGAGGTGGACCAGATCGCCAAGATGGTGCCGGGCGGACCGGGGGTGACGCTGAAAAAGACCATGGAAGGGTCGCACGAGTTCCGCACCCTCTATGAACAGGACGACCGGGTGCATACGCTGATCGACCACTGCCTCAAGCTGGAAGGGCTCTCCCGTCAGTCGGGCACCCATGCGGCGGGGGTCGTGATCTGCTCGTCTCCCGTGGATGATTATGTGCCGATCCAGCTCACGCAGGACGGCTTCCTCCAGACCCAGTATGAAAAGGACCTCGACGAGGAACTGGGCCTGCTCAAGATGGATCTGCTGGGCCTGCGGAATCTGACGGTCATTCATGATGCACTGGAAATGATCCGGGAAAACCGGGGCATCGATCTGGATATCAACGCCCTGCCCAGCCGGGATGAGCTGACCTGCCGGATGCTCTGCGCCGGCGATACGGTGGGCGTATTCCAGTCAGAGTCGCCGGGATTCACGAGCCTTCTGGTGCAGCTGAAGCCGGAATGCTTTGAGGACCTGATCCCGATGGTGGCCCTGTACCGCCCGGGACCGCTGGGGAGCGGCATGGCGGAAGATTTCATCAACCGCAAGCACGGCAGGATTCCTGTGGAATACCCCCATCCGCTGCTGGAGCCGATTCTGAAGGAGACCTACGGGGTCATCCTCTATCAGGAACAGGTCATGCGCATTGCCTCCGTCATGGGCGGCTTCAGTCTGGGGCAGGCAGATCTGCTCCGCCGCGCCATGGGGCATAAGGAGCCGGAGATCCTGCAGAAGCAGCGCGACCTCTTCGTGGACGGCGCGCTGAAAAACGGTGTGGAAAAGGATACGGCCAATCACATTTTCGATCTGATGGTGCATTTTGCAGGGTACGGGTTCAATAAATCGCACAGTGTCTGCTACGGATGGATCGCCTGGCAGACGGCATATCTGAAGGCGCATTACCGGCCGGAATTCATGGCAGCCATGATGTCCTGCTACAACGGGGACAAGGGCAAGGTGAGCCGGTATATCGAGGACTGCCGCCGCCATCAGGTGGCGATCGCCGCGCCGGATATCAACCGAAGCGAGTCCTACTTCTCCGCGCAGGGCCAGAGTATCCTTTTCGGCCTTGCAGGGGTGCAGAATGTAGGGGAAAATGCGGTGGACTCCATCATTGCGGCGCGGAAGGCCAAAGGGCCGTTCCGTTCTCTCTCCGATTTTCTGGAGCGCATCGATGCGCGGACACTGAACAGCCGCGCCTGCGAAAGTCTGATCCGCTGCGGGGCCATGGATTCCTTCGGCTATAACCGGCAGCAGCTGCTCGCGGCGCTTCCGGAGGCGATGGCTGCCGCGGCTTCGGCCCGGCAGGATCAGGAGTCGGGGCAGCTCAGTCTCTTCGGGGAGGAGCCGCAGATGAAATCGGTATCCTATCCGGACGTGCCGGACATGACTCCGTCCGAGAAGATTCACTGGGAAAAGAGCCTCCTTGGCTTCTACGTGAGCGGACATCCGCTGGATGATTACAAAAAGGTGCTCGATTCCTGCACGCCCATTTATGAGATCAACAGCCACGGCATGAAGTATGACGGGAAAATGGTGTCCATCGGAGGCACCGTGGCCCGCGTGAAGGGCAAGCTCACGAAAAAGGGACAGCCCATGGGCTATGCCACCATCGAGGACTATGACGACGCCATTGAGACGGTGATTTTCCCTTCTGTCTGGGCAAAGGCCAAGCCGCTGCTCGATAAAATGGATGCCATTGTCTGCGTTCGGGGCCGCGTGCAGGCCAATGAACGGGAGGTGCGGCTGCTGGCAGAGGAGATCGTTCCGCTGGGACAGGCGGGGCAGACCGTGCGCTATCCCGTGTCGGAGGTGCATTTGTATGTGGACCGCCGCCATGAATCGCAGGCGGTGAGCGACGGGCTGGCGCGCATCCTCGCCGCGCATCACGGGAAGACGCCGGTGTTCCTTCACATCGAGAGCACCCGGCAGGAGATCGCCATGAATCCGCAGTTCTTCCTGGACTACACGGAGGCGGCGGAGCAGGAGCTGAAAATGCTCCTCGGGAGCCGTGCTGTCGACGGCAGACGATAACATACAGAAAATTTAAAGGAACAGCGTCCGGAGCGGCGCTGTTTTTCCTTTGCCCCGCGGGGCCGCCGCGGAAAGAAAATGAATATGATATAATACTTTCGATAAAGAATACCGAAGGACAGGCCCGGCTTGTCCGATTTACACATGGAGAATGACATGAATACAGAACTGATCCGTAATTTTTCCATCATTGCCCACATCGATCATGGGAAATCCACGCTGGCGGACCGGCTGATCGAGCTCACCGGCACCGTGCAGAAGCGCGACATGGAAGCCCAGATTCTGGATACGATGGATCTGGAACGGGAACGGGGCATTACCATCAAGGAGCAGTCCGCGCGGCTGCTGTACCGCTACAAGGACGGAAAGACCTACACGTTGAATCTTATCGACACCCCCGGGCACGTGGACTTCAACTATGAAGTTTCCCGGAGCCTTTCCGCCTGCGAGGGGGCCATCCTCATCATCGACGCTACGCAGGGCGTGCAGGCGCAGACGCTGGCCAATGTGTACCTCGCGCTGGATCACGATCTGGAAATCATCCCGGTCATCAATAAGATCGACCTGCCCTCGGCGGATGTGGAGCGGGTCAAGAAGGAAGTGGAAAATGTCATCGGCCTCGATATGTCCGATGCCATTGAGATCAGCGCCAAGACGGGGCTCAACGTGGAAAAGGTACTGGAAGCGATCGTGGAGCGCATCCCCGCGCCGCAGGATCATTCGAAGGAACCGCTGCGCTGCCTCATCTTTGACTCCATTTTTGATTCCTATAAAGGGGCCATTGCCTATGTGCGCGTCAAGGACGGCTCCATCCGCCCCGGCATGAATATCCGCATGATGGCCTCGGGAAAGGTCTACAACGTGACGGAGGTGGGCCATTTCACGCCGTTCCCGAAGCAGGATACAGAGCTTTCCTGCGGTTCCGTGGGCTACGTGGCGGCGAGCATCAAAAATGTACACGACTGTGAAGTGGGGGACACCATCACCACCGCGGAGAATGGCGCCGAAGAGGCGCTGCCGGGCTACCGCAAGGCGCTTCCCATGGTGTTCTGCGGTCTGTATCCGGTGGAGAGCAAGGACTATGACCAGCTGAAGGAATCGCTGGAAAAGCTCAGCCTGAACGACGCGGCGCTGGAATTCGTGCCGGAGACCTCGCTGGCGCTGGGCTTCGGCTTCCGCTGCGGCTTCCTCGGCCTGCTTCACATGGATGTGGTGCAGGAACGGCTGGAACGGGAATACAATCTGAAGCTGATCATCACGGCGCCGTCCGTTATCTATCATGTATATAAGACCGACGGGGAAATGATCTCCGTGGACAATCCGGCCGAGCTGCCGCCGGCGGGCAAGATCGACCACATCGAGGAACCGATCGTGAAGGTGGATATTCTGGTGCCGTCCGACATGGTGGGGGCCGTCATGGAGCTGGCGCAGAACCGGCGGGGCACCTTCATCACCATGAGCTATCTCGATGAGACCCGGGTGGATCTGCAGTATAAGATCCCCCTGTGCGAGATCATCTTTGATTTCTTCGACAAACTGAAATCCAGCACGAAGGGCTATGCCTCGCTGGATTATCAGCTCGCCGGATATGAGCGGACCGATGCGGTCCGTCTGGATATTCTCCTGAACGGTGAGCTCATTGATGCGCTGTCCGTGATCGTCCACCGGTCCAATGCGGTGTCCCGCGGCCGGGCACTGGCGCAGAAGCTGAAAGAGATCATTCCCCGCCAGCTCTTCGAGGTGCCGATTCAGGCAGCGGTGGGCAGCAAGGTCATTGCTCGTGAGACCATCAAGGCGCTCCGCAAGGACGTACTGGCCAAGTGCTACGGCGGCGACATCACCCGTAAGAAAAAGCTGCTGGAAAAGCAGAAGGAAGGGAAGAAGCGCATGAAGCAGGTGGGCAGCGTGGAGCTCCCGCAGGAAGCCTTCATGGCTGTGCTGAAAAATGACTGATACCCTCGGTCTGTATTTTCACATTCCCTTCTGCCGGAGCCGGTGTGCCTACTGCGGGTTTTATTCCAATGCGGCCGCCGTTCCGGACGCCTATATCGACGCCATGCTCCGGGAGGTGGAGCTGCGGAGCCGCACCTTTCATCAGGACGTGGATACGGTCTATTTCGGCGGCGGCACTCCGTCGCTCCTCACGGCGGCGCAGCTGACGCGGCTCATAACGGGCATCCGGCAGCATTTCCCGGTACGGCCCGATGCAGAGATCACCATGGAAATGAATCCCTGCGACATGACGGCGTCTTTTCTGGAAACGGCGTATTCGCTGGGCGTGAACCGTCTGTCTGTGGGCGTGCAGTCAAAGGATGACCGGCTGCTTCAGGCCATCGGCCGGCGCCATACCGCGTCAGAAGCAAAACAGGCAGTGAAGCGGGCTTACCGGACGGGCTTCCGGAATATCAGCATCGATCTCATGTATGAGCTGCCCGGACAGACGGCGGAGGATTTCCGCCGGTCCCTTGTATGGGCGATGCATCTGCCGATTACCCATCTTTCCATTTACAGCCTCATTCTCGAGGAGGGGACGCGGTTCACCCAGCTGGCGGAGGCGGGGAAGCTGCCCCGTCCTTCCGAGGCGGAGAGCTGGGCCATGTATCAGCTGATGTGCCGCATCCCGCCGCACTACGGCTTTGACCGGTATGAGATTTCCAGCTTTGCCCGGAAGGGCTTCGAATCCCGGCACAATGAGAAATACTGGCGGCTTGATCCCTATCTGGGGTTCGGCCCGTCGGCGTGCTCGCGCATCGGCCATGAGCGCTGGCAGGTGCTCCCCGGCACGCGGCGCTATATGCACGAGCTGCTTTTGGGTCATGAGGCGCCGATGGAACGGGAAGCGCTCAGCGAAGCGGAGGAAATGGAGGAATACTGCTTCCTGCATCTGCGGATGCAGCGGGGGATTCCGCTGGCGGATTTTGAACAGCGCTACGGCGCGCCGCTGGAGCACTGGTATGGTGCGGTGCTGGAGACGCTGACCCGGGAAAAACTTATTGCCGAGAAAGAGGGCCGACTCTTTCTGACCGCCCGCGGCGCGGCACTGGGCAATACGGTGTTTGAATCCTTTCTCCGCAGTGATGACATAGAATAAAAGGAACAGCGCTTCGGCACTGTTTTTGTATGGGCAGGATTTCTTTGCCATGGTTTTTCACTATTTCTGTCATAAAAAAAGAGAATATACACTTTCCTTTTTGGCCGGTTCGGTCTATGATGGGGCTGTACTTTATCAATCATTTCTGTCATATGGCAGAACAAGGAGGTATCTTTCATGCCCGTTTCTGAAATTAAAATCAATCTGTCCGCGCTGCGTCACAACATGCGCGTTATCCGGCAGCATCTGCCGAAAGAAGTGAATGTCCTCGCTGTCGTCAAGGCCAATGCGTACGGCCACGGCGCGGTACAGGCGCTTCGTATTGCTCTGGAGGAAGGGTACTGCGCAGCCGCTGTAGCCCGTGTGGAAGAAGGCCAGGAGCTCCGGGAAGCCGGATTCACCTGCCCGATCTACGTGCTCGGCCTTCCGCTGCCGGAGGATATGCCTGTGGCAGTGAACGAAAATCTGGTGGTTCCTGTGGATGACACCGTGGATCTCGATGCCTATGAAGCGGTGGCCGCAGCGGCAGGCAGGGTCATGGACGTATGGATCGCCGTGGACACGGGCATGAACCGCATCGGTGTCCATCCTGCGGATGTGCCGGCGTTCTGGGAAAAGCTGGAGAGTCTGCCCCATCTTCATATCCGCGGCACGTTCACGCATATGGCCACCGCGGACCACAAGGAAAAGGATGCCGCTCTGGCCCAGCTGGACCGCTTCGATGAAGCTCTGTCCCATATGAAGATCACCGAAGATTTCGTTGTATCCTCTGCCAACAGTGCAGGCATCATCGATATTCCGCGCAGCTGGCACAATCTGGCCCGCCCGGGCATCATTCTGTACGGACCGCAGCCTTCGGATGTGATGACCCATACGCTGCCGCTGCAGTATGTGATGTCCCTCACGTCCCATGTAACGCACGTACAGACCCTGCACAAGGGCGAAGCCATCGGCTACGGCGGCACCTTCGTAGCGGATCATGACATGAAGACCGCCACCATTCCGATCGGCTATGCGGACGGCTATCATCGCGCGCTCTCCAACAAGGGCGAGGTCCTCATCAACGGAAAACGCTGCCCCATCGTGGGCCGCATCTGCATGGACCAGTTCATGGTCGCTGTGGATGACGAGGTACGTCCCGGTGATGAAGCCGTACTCATCGGCAAACAGGGCGATGAGGAAATCACCATCGATGAGGTATGCGCCAAGGCCGGCACGATCCCGCATGAAATCCTCTGTGATCTGAAACGGGTCCCGAAGGTCTGGGTAGAAGAATAATTTCACTGATATATGAAAGAGCTTCTCTGTGAGAGAAGCTCTTTTGTTTTGTCTTTTGTGTTTTGGAACAGCTTTTGCTATATTGAAGAAAAGGAGGGAGTCCCATGATCGACAGAAAGGCAGTGCACGAGTGGGCGCAGAGATATCTGGCCTGCGCCGGCGGGAAACCGCAGAGGGAATTTCTGGAAAACCGCGCCTTTGGAGAAACCTGTGAGGCGCTGGGCTTTGCCATGGATGGCGGACAGGCTTTCAGCCGGCGTTTTTCTGAAGCGTCTTTCCATGACGTGCGGGCACTGGCGGCGCATATCATGGACGTGGATGATGCGGCGCTTCTCGGCTCGGCCATCTTTTCCAAATGGCGGTATCTCACGCGCTGGGCCATGGGGCCGGCCGACCGGGAGAACGATCCGCTGGTGTGGTTCACGTTGGCGTTTCTCCGTCTGGAACAGCTGACCGCAGAGGAACGGGACCATCCGCAGCTGTTCGGGCGGACGGTGAAAAAGTTGATCCTGCGCTCGTCAGAATGCTGGTTCTGGGCTCTGTCCGAAGACGGCATAAAGCGGCAGCGGCTGAGCTTCAGCGAGAGCGGACGGGGCACCCTGTCAGAGGACCGGGTCAGAATGTATCCTGAAACGGCCACACGGCTCTGGACGATCCCGTTCCGGGTCCACCGGGAAAAAGCGGCCTTTCTGTTTCAGGTGCTGACCCTGCTGGCGCAGAGCGGCCTGCCGAAGCCGGAAATTCGGATCTGTGACGGCGGGGACTGGACGCTGCGGCTGTCTGACGGCGAGGGGCATGCCGATATATATGACGGAGAGTTTCCCATCGACCCGGGGATTTTTCCCGGCGGGCTCTCGGCCATGATACGGAGGGAGACGGGGCTGTCCAATGCGTGGGCCTTCGACGGGCACAGCTGGGAGTCCATCACAAATCTCACCGTGGAGTTTCTGCCGCAGTGGAAGGAGACGCCGGCCGGCGCCCCGCAGACCGCAGGGCAGCGCAGGGAAATCCTGGAGCTGGACGGGGTAGCGGATCAGCTGACCTATGAGAAGGACGGCACCCGCCTTACCATCCGCGGCGGCGTGCGGGACCAGCTGGAGGCGTGCAGCCGGGACGGCATGTTTGCACCGCCGGAGACACGGTGCCAGTGCGCAGAGGCGCCGGTGCTCTTTCCGGATATGGACCGGGACCGCTGTGACCTGCGGTACCGCATTGTGGTGCGGTACCGGCGGCAGCCGGAGCAGCTGCTGGAGGGAAGCTTCGACAGGAACGGACTGCCAGAGACGTGGCCGGCCTTCGCGGATCGGGTGACGGCGTTTTTCCGGAGCCGTACGGAGGGGGCGCTGATGAATCCGGCGCTGTACCGCTGGCGGCCCAGAGAGGCCGGCGAGTATATTTACTGCTCGGTGGTGTTTCAGGAGGGCGGAAAGCGCTACCATTACCGCACGGAGGATGAGACGCTGCGCATCGGGGACCGCGTGCTCGTGCCGGTCGGGCCGGATAATGAGCCGAAGCCGGTCACGATAGTGAATATTGAATATTTTCAGCCGGCGGATGCGCCTTTTCCGCCGTCCCGGACGAAGGTCATTCTCGGCCGGGTGAAGTAACAGGAAGCGCTCCGCAGGCATGCGGGGCGTTTTTGCTGCGCCCGATGGGGCGTATGGTGCAGGCTGCTGGGGCGGGTGTTGCCAAATGATGGGGAAATGATTATAATAAATGCAACGCAGAGAAGGAGAAAATCTTCTGTCAGAACTTTGCAGAGAGCAGGCGGCTGGTGTGAGCCTGCAGGGAAGAGAGAAGTTTCCGCTCCGGAGCGGCCGGCGAAGAGTCGGACGGCGTATCCGATATCGTACACAGAGCTGGCAGAAATGCAAATTGGGTGGCACCGCGAAGTCTTTCGTCCCTTGGGATGAGAGCTTTTTTTATTGCCGCCGGAAAATTTTAGAACAGAGGGGCGAAAGACTATGTTGGACATGAAATTTATCAGAGAGCATGCGGACGAGGTCAAGGAAAACCTGAAGAACCGCCACAATCCCTTTGATGTGGATGAAGTGCTGAAGCTGGATGAAAAGCGCCGTGCACTGCTGCAGGACACGGAAGCGCTGAAGAGCCAGCGCAATGCAGAAACGAAAAAAATTGCACTGGCCAAGAAAAACGGCGAAGATGCTTCCGCAGCCATTGCAGAAATGAAAGAAGTGGGCAATAAGATCGATGCCATCGATGCCGAGCTCCGTGAAACGGAAGAAACGCTCCATGCCCTGCTTCTCCGCATTCCGAACATGACGGACAAATCCGTACCGGTCGGCAAGGACGACAGCGAAAATCCGGAAGTGCGCCGCTGGGGCGAAATCCCGAAGTTTGATTTCCCGATCAAAGCCCATTATGAGCTGGGCGAAGAGCTGGGCATCCTCGATTCCGAACGGGCCGGCAAAGTGGCCGGCGCCCGCTTCTATTTCTACCTCGGCGCAGCCGCTCGTCTGGAACGGGCCATCTACAATCTGATGCTCGATATGCACACTCAGGAAAATGACTATACCGAAGTCATTCCGCCGTACATCATCAACGGTGCTTCCATGACCGGCACGGGCCAGCTTCCGAAATTTGCAGAAGATATGTACAAGGTCGAAGGGGAAGATATGTACATGACCCCGACCGCCGAAGTACCGCTTACCAACTACTTTGCCGGTGAGATTCTCGATGGCAAGGATCTGCCGGTCCATGTGACCGCCTTCACGCCGTGCTTCCGTAAGGAAGCGGGCTCTGCCGGCAAGGATACGCGCGGCCTCATCCGTCAGCACCAGTTCCATAAGGTGGAAATGGTGAAGTACTGCAAGCCGGAAGACAGCTGGGATGAACTGGAAAGCCTCACCGCCGAAGCGGAACGGGTGCTCCAGCGTCTGGGCCTTCCCTATCATGTGGTCTGCCTCTGCACGGGCGATATCGGCTTCTCCTCGGCCAAGACCTACGATCTGGAAGTGTGGATGCCGGCCCAGAACAAATACAGAGAAATTTCCTCCTGCTCCAACTGCCTTGACTTCCAGGCACGGCGCGCCAATATCCGCTTCCGCCGTCACCCGGGAGACAAGCCGGAATTCGTTCATACCCTGAACGGCTCCGGTCTGGCTGTAGGCCGTACGGTGGCTGCCATCATGGAAAACTACCAGCAGGCAGACGGCTCCATCGTCATTCCGGAAGCACTCCGTCCGTACATGGGCGGACAGACCGTCATCACCAAACGCGACGGCTTCAAGAGCTCCAAGGGAGAATAAAAACAGACAGACAAAAAAGGACAGCGCCCTTTCGGCGCGGTCCTTTTTTGTGATGGGGCGCACCGGCAGAGAACAGAAAGGAGGAGAGATGCATTGGAATGTCATTTTGATCCGTCGCTGGCAAAGAGATACCATAGCCGTTCACAGTGCATTCGGATTCTGACAGAATCCTGGGTACAGGCACATATGTACTGTCCGAGATGCGGCCATGCGGAACTGAATCATTGTCCAAATAATCAGGCCGTGGCAGATTTTTACTGCCCACAGTGCGGCAATGAATATGAACTGAAAAGCAAAAGCGGTCTGCCGGGACATAAAATTGCCGACGGGGCCTATGAAGCTTTCATTCAGCGGATTACCAGTGACCGCAATCCGGATTTTTTTATACTGAGCTATGACCCTGATGCGTTGTGCGTTACTCATTTCTGGATTGTACCCAAACACTTTTTTGTGCCGCGGATTGTGGAAAAGAGAAAGCCTCTTGGCACCAATGCCAAACGTGCCGGCTGGGTAGGATGTAATATTCTGTTTGATGAAATTCCGGTACAGGGACGAATTACAGTAATACAGAATGGCATGGAAGTTAGCCGGGATACTGTACTGCATCAGGTGCGGGCGGCAGACAGGCTGTATACAGAAGGGCTTCAGGCTCGTGGATGGCTTATGGATGTGCTGCAGTGCATCAATCAGATTCAGGCGGATATATTTACACTGGATCAGGTCTATGCTTTTGAACCTGTGCTGGCAGAAAGACATCGAAGCAATCAACATATTCGGCCTAAAATTCGTCAGCAGCTGCAATTGCTCAGGGACCGGGGATTCCTGTCTTTTCTCGGCAGCGGTGTATATAAAAAAGCGATACCGGGGGGCGGTGGCTAAAGCTGCCTTGCAGGAGCAAGGGAAATGACGTGTTTTTTACAGACAGTTCGAAAGGGCTGTGGTAAAATAAAAAAATACATAGGGAGCAGGAGGTGAATCTGATTGAACGAGCTTATGGGCTACATTGAGATGTTCTGGCCTTTTCTGGTTCTGGTCGCGGTCTTTTATTTCTTCATGTACCGTCCCCAGAAGAAGCAGGAACAGGAACGGAATGCATTTCTCGGCTCGCTGAAAAAGGGAGATCATGTGGTCACTGCAGGCGGGATCTACGGCATCATCCGGTCCATTCACGGAGATACGGCCACGCTGGAGATCGCACCGAAGGTGGTCATTAAAATTGATAAGGCGTCTGTCATGAAGGGGACTGCCAAGACGACGGAGGAGAAACCGGAGGAAAAGGCAGAAAAACCGGCGGAACCGGAAGATGACGCTGCATCCGGAGAGGATAAGGCATGAGTCCGGGACACGCAGGGAAAAAGGCGCTGCGGCAGAAGATGCTCGCCATGAGGCGGGCTCTTTCTGCTGATGAGATATCTTTGCTGACGAAGGGGCTGACGGAGCAGGTGCTGGCCCTTCCGGCGTATCAGAAGGCGAGTCGCATTCTGGCCTATCTGGCGCTTCCGGGGGAAGCCAATCTGGATGAGGTCATCCGGGCGGCGCTCCGTGAAGGAAAAGAGGTCTATATCCCGATATGCCTGCCGGAGCGCGCCATGGAGGCGGGCCGGCTGCGGGATATGGAACATTTCGTGGAAGGGCCGTACGGTCTCCGGGATCTGCCGCCAGGCTATGAGACGGCGGCGCCGGAGACGCTGGATCTGGTGCTTGTGCCGGCGGTGGCCTGTGATGCAGAGGGGCACCGGCTCGGCCATGGGGCGGGCTATTATGACCGCTACCTTCCGCGGGTGCCGGAGGAGCGGCGGCTGGCGGTGCTCTGGGATTTCCAGATTGTGCCGGCTGTGCCATCAGACAGTTTTGACCAGCGTATGAGCGGTTTTGTGACGGAAAAACGGGCGCAGGACTGCAGCGCTGAAAGGGTGTGAAGTTTTGAACGAGAAAATGAAAAAGGCGAGTGTCCGCAAAGGGGCGCTCGTCCGTTTCTGGGTGGTGATCGCGGCGATCATCGCCGTATTCTGCGCCACCATCGGCGGCCTTGCGGGAAGCATCCGGCAGGGGCTGGATCTGCAGGGCGGCACGCATATCGTCATGCAGGCCGAGGATACGGAGCAGAATCAGGTGACGCAGGAAGCGATGACGCAGGTCATCGGCATCATGCAGAAGCGTATCAATGAAATGGGGCTCACGGAGCCGATCATTCAGCAGGAAGGCGCCAACCGGATCATCATCGAGCTGCCGGGGGAAAAGGACCCGCAGCGGGCGATTGAGACCATCGGCAAGACCGCCGTGCTGGAATTCAAGGACGAAGAGGGCCGCACGGCGCTCACCGGTGAGGACCTGAAGGATGCAAAGGAGCAGATGGATCAGGGCAAAAATCCGGTGGTCGCTCTGGAATTCACCGATGAAGGCGGCGACAAGTTCGCCGCACTGACGGAAGCCAATATCGGCCGCCACATCGGCATTTATCTGGACGGCGAAATGCTCACGAATCCGGTGGTCAATGAGGCCATCACCGGCGGCCGGGCGGTGATCACCGGCCAGCGTACGCTCGATGAAGCCAAGGATCTGGCGATCCTTCTCCGGAGCGGCGCACTGCCGGTGAAGATGACCGTCATGGAAGTCCGTACTGTGGGTCCGTCCCTCGGCCAGGATTCCAAGGATAAATCCGTCATGGCGTTCTCCATCGGCCTGACGCTGGTGGTGCTCTTCATGCTCGCGGTGTACCGCATGGCCGGGTTTGTGGCTGACGTGGCACTCCTCGTGTATGTGCTGATTCTGCTGGGCATTCTCTACGGCCTCTCCGCGACGCTGACGCTGCCCAGCATCGCCGGCATCATCCTGTCCATCGGGATGGCCGTCGATGCGAACATTCTGATTTTTGAACGATTCAAGGAAGAGATCAAGGCGGGCAAGATCCTGCGTCTGGCCGTACAGGCCGGCTTCAAGCGGGCATTCACCACGATTTTTGATGCGAATATGACGGTCATTATCACATCGGCGATCCTGTTCTTCCTCGGAAGCGGCACAGTGAAGGGCTTCGCCTTCACGCTGGGCCTCGGCGTGGCAGTCAGCATGTTTACGGCCATTACGGTGAGCCGTACCCTGCTCATGCTGCTCATTGATGCTTCGTGGATTCATAACCCCTGGTGGTTCGGCGGCAAAAGGGGGTATGACAGATGAAAAAATTCAATGTAGTGCATCATTGTAAATACTGGTTCACCCTGTCCGGCATCCTCGTGATCCTGTCGCTGGCCTCCATTCTGATGAACGGCTTCAATTTCGGCATCGATTTCACGGGCGGCACCATTCTGGATGTAACATACAGCCAGCCGGTGACCGTAGCGGATGTGCGCAGCGGCCTGTCGAAGAGCGGACTGGAAACGAGCGTCATTCAGCTTTCCGGGGAAACGCAGGAGGAATCGGGCCGGAATGTCATCATCCGCACGCGCAATCTGTCCAGTGAAGAAGCGGAACAGGTCGTGGCGGACATTGCCATGGACGGCAATCCTGCGGAGATGAACCGCATCGAGACGGTAGGCGCGGTCATCGGCTCGGAAGTGACGAAGAACACGCTGCTCAATGTCATCCTGTCCTTCGGCTTCCTCATCGCCTACATGTCGTTCCGCTTTGAGCACCGGATCGCCATTTCCGCCATCACTGCCATCTGCCATGATATTCTCATGGTACTGGGCGTCTTTGCCTTCTTCCGTCTGGAAATCGACGGGTCCTTCCTGGCGGCGATCCTCACGGTCCTCGGGTATTCCATGAATGAGTCGGTGGTCATTTTTGACCGGATTCGTGAAAATCTGCATACCCACAGAAAGACGGACAGCTATGAGGTGCTGGCCAATGATTCCATCCGCCAGACCATCCGCAGAAGCTGCTACACACTGACCACGACCATGTTTGCCGTGGCGTCCCTGTATTTCTTCGGCGGCGACACCACGAAGAATTTTGCGCTGGTCATGATGATCGGGTTCATCAGCGGCGCCTATTCTTCCATCTGTGTGGCGACCTCGATCTGGGTCAAATGGCATGAGCACGGCAACAGCGTGCGCAATGCAGGCCTCCATGGAGGGAAAGAAAAGAAATCGGCAGCAGAAAACGCATGACCGGAACGGGAAAAGCTCTGATACGGCAGTATCAGGGCTTTTTTTTGACGGCAGAATGAAAATCGGAGAGCCATCGATGCGGGCCTATGATTTTTTTCAGGGAAACGGTACAATAAGGAAGAGAATTTTAATGTATTTTGCAGAAGTTACCAAGAATCTTTTCGGAGAGAGGCGTGTATGATCGGTCATTTTCTGAAATATTATAAAAACTACAAAATCCTTCTGGGCGGCGTCATTGCCGGGACCTTTACGGCTTCGGCGCTGGATCTGCTGTTTCCGGCGGTGGTGCGCGATCTGATCGCCCGGGTGCTGCCGTCGGGAAATATATCGGAGCTCTGGACGGGGGCGGCGGCGCTTCTCGTGCTGTATGTGGCCAATTTTGCGGTGCAGTACGCGGTGTCCTATTACGGGCATGTGATGAGCGCCGGCATTGAGCACGACATGCGGCGGGATCTGTTTGCCCATATTGAGGGATTGTCTTTCCAATATTTCGACAACGAAAAAGTGGGGCAGCTGCTGTCCCGCATCACCAGCGACATCACGGAAATGAGCGAGCTGTCATTCCGGGGGCCCAATGACTTCCTCATCTGCGCCGTGACGATGGCGGGGACGCTGATCATCATGCTGCTTATGAACTGGCAGCTGGCGCTGCTCATCGGAGCCCTGCTCATTCTGAAATCCATCCAGACCGTCCACACCAACCGGAAGATGAAGAATGCCTTCCGGCGGAACCGGGCCAAGATGGGTGAGGTGAGCGCCCGGGTGGAGGAAAGCCTGTCCGGCATCCGCCTCACCAAGGCCTTTGCGAGAGAGCCCTATGAGCTGGCGCGGTTCAGTGAAAAAAGTGATGAGCTCCGGCAGACCCGCTGTGCGTCCTATCGTCTGGTGGCGGCCTTTTCTGCAGGGATCAATTTCTTCACCAATTTCATTCATGTGGCGGTGCTTCTGGCAGGGGGCCTCATGATCGCTGCGGGCACGCTGGCATTTTCCGATTTCGTGGCTTTTCTTCTCTATGTGAATATCTTCATGAAGCCGGTGTTCCGCCTGACGATCCTTGCAGAGGTGTACCAGCGCGGGATGGCAGGACTTCACCGCTTCGAGGAAATCATGGCGGTCCGGCCGTCTGTGGCGGACCCGCCGGAGCCGGAAACGGTGGGGACCCCCTGCGGCGATATCGTGTTCGACCATGTGAGCTTCGGCTATACGCCGGCGCAGACCGTGCTTCATGAATTGAATTTCACCATTGAGGCCGGCAAGACCACCGCCTTCGTCGGGGAGACCGGCGCGGGCAAGAGCACCCTCGTCAGTCTGCTCCTCCGCTTCTATGATCCCACGGCCGGCCGCATTCTGCTGGGCGGAAAGGATCTTCGGTCGCTGTCGCAGCGGGATCTCCGTCAGACCGTGGGGATCGTGCAGCAGGACGTGTTCCTGTTTTCGGATTCCGTGGCGGACAATATCGGCTATGGCCGGGACGGCGCGTCCCGGGAGGAGATCGAGGAGGCGGCCCGCATGGCGGCCGCCGACGGCTTCATCCGCGCGCTGCCTCACGGCTATGATACGGAAGTGGGCGAGCGGGGCGTGAAGCTCTCCGGCGGACAGAAGCAGCGGATCTCCATTGCCCGCGTCTTTCTGAAGGACCCGCCGGTGCTCATCTGGGATGAGGCCACGGCGGCGCTGGATACGCAGACGGAGGAGCAGATTCAGGAGACCATGTCCGAACTGTCCAGAGACCGTACGGCCATTCTCATCGCGCACCGCCTGTCCACCGTACGTCATGCGGACCGGATCATTGTGCTCGACCACGGACGGATTCTGGAAGAAGGACGGCACGAGGAGCTTCTGGCGCGGCGGGGCAAATATTACCAGCTCTATGAAGCGCAGAAGGCAGACCGGGAAAAAAGAGGAGAAACTGCTTCTTGACAGACCCGGGGTTTTCCTCTATATTAATCACAACAAATGCAGTGACAGAGACAAGACGGCAGCAAGCAGCCCCGTAGAGAGTCCATGGCTGGTGAAAATGGACGGGCGGCCCTGTGACGTTACCCCTCTACAGCAGAGACGCGGAATGACAGTATGCGCCTCCGGACAGCCTCGTTACCGGCTTACGAGTGATCCTTCGGGATCAATTTGGGTGGAACCACGGAAGACAGCTTTCGTCCCTTGCGGATGAAAGCTTTTTTATTTGTTGTCAGGGAAAACGGGCGCCCCAGGTCCGGATTCCCACAGAAGGGAAGGAATCATGGTTAAGATTTTTCTGAAAGACGGAAAAGAACTGGACTTTGAAAGCGCTGTGCCGCTTTTTGAAGCAGCGAAGAAGATCTCCAACAGCCTCGCAAAGGATGCGGTCGCGGCAAGCGTCAACGGCGAACTGACCGATCTGCGCGAACCGATCACAGACGGCGCTCATGTGGAATTCTATACGAAGGAAGACAAGGAAGGCCTCTTCACGCTGCGCCACACCTGCTCCCACATTCTGGCGCAGGCTCTGCAGCACCTGTACCCGGGCACCAAATTTGCCATCGGCCCGGCCATCGATACGGGATTCTATTACGATATCGACAGCGATCACGTATTCAGCCAGGATGATTTTGCGGCGATCGAACAGGAAATGGCAAAGATCATCAAGGCCAATCTCCCGCTGGAAAAGAAGATCCTCTCCAGAGAAGAGGCCATTGCCTATTTCAAGGAAAAACAGCAGGACTACAAGGTCATGCTCATTGAAGATCTGCCGGAAGATGCTGTGATCTTCCTGTACACCCAGGGCGATTTCACCGATCTCTGCGCAGGCCCTCACGTCCGCTCCACGGGCAAGGTCAAGGCCTTCAAGCTGATGACGGTGGCCGGTGCATACTGGCGCGGCGACGAGCACAACAAGATGCTCCAGCGTATTTACGGCACCGCGTTCTACAGCAAGGAAGATCTGGATCATTTCCTCTATGTCCGTGCAGAAGCGGAAAAACGCGACCACAGAAAACTGGGCCGTCAGATGGATCTGTTCAGCTTCCATGAAGAAGGCCCGGGCTTCCCGTTCTTCCACCCGAAGGGCATGGTCCTGCGGAATCTCCTTATGGACTATGAACGGGAACTGTTCAAGAAATACGATTATGAAGAAATCATGACGCCGGTGATCCTGTCCAAGAAGCTCTGGATTCAGTCCGGCCACTGGGATCACTACAGAGAAAACATGTACTTCACCCAGATCGACGGCGAAGACTATGCGGTAAAGCCGATGAACTGCCCCGGCGGAATCCTGTACTTCAAGACGAAGCAGAGAAGCTACAAGGAACTGCCGAAGCGCGTCGGTGAATTCGGACTGGTCCATCGTCATGAACTGCACGGCGCTCTGCACGGCCTCTTCCGCGTCCGCTGCTTCACCCAGGATGATGCGCACATCTTCATGACGCCCGAACAGATGGAAAAGGAAGTCATCGGTACGCTCCATATGTATCAGGATCTGTACAGCGTATTCGGCCTCCAGTATCATGTAGAACTGTCCACCCGTCCGGAGAACTCCATGGGCTCTGACGAGCTGTGGGAAATCTCCACCAATGCGCTCCGCAATGCCATTGAGGATGCAGGCGTTCCCTATGTCATCAACGAAGGCGACGGTGCATTCTACGGCCCGAAGCTGGACTTCCATATCGAGGATTCGCTGGGACGGACCTGGCAGTGCGGCACCATTCAGATGGATATGCAGCTGCCGGAACGGTTTGATGTAAACTACATCGGTGAAGACGGTGAAAAGCATCGTGCCGTCATGATCCACCGTGCAGGCTACGGCAGCCTGGAACGGTTCCTCGGCATCCTCATTGAACACTTCGGCGGCGCATTCCCGACCTGGTTCGCACCGGTACAGGTGAAGGTCATCCCGGTAGCGCAGTCGCATCTGGAATATGCAAAGGATGTGGCAGATACGCTGGCAGAATCCAACATTCGTGTGGAACTGGAAGAAGCCAATGAAACGCTGGGCTACAAGATCCGCAAGGCCCAGACGGAAAAGGTGCCGTACATGCTCATCATCGGCGATAAGGAAATCAAGAGCCGCACCGTATCCGTACGTACCCGCAATGGCGGTGACGAAGGCAGCCAGATGCTGCCCGCCTTCATTGCCCGTCTGATCCGTGAGATCAAGGAACGGAGCCTGTAATGGAAAGAGAACTGCAGAGCGCGGACGTGGGACGCGCTGCGCTCCGCATGGCACTTTCCGAGACGCGGGCCGATGAAAATGTGCTCCGCGGTCAGCTGGCGCAGAACGGCATTCGTGCTGTGGCCGTGAATTTCGGTGGCCGCTTTCCGGATATCCTTCCGAAAATTTTCGAGTCGGCGATCGTGGCGGCACAGCGGCAGCATGTCATTTCCGATACCCATGTGGGCGACGGCGCGGTGCTCGGTGCGGTGGAATCCGCCATCGAGCAGATCAAGCTGAAGGCACTCGGAATGAATGTGGGCGGCAAGATCGGGATCGCCCGCTGGGATGAACACCTCTGTGTGGCGGTCTATGTGGGGGTCGGCGTGCTCCGGTTCAACGAAGTGGCCGTCGGCATGGCACACCGCGCACTGCGGAATGATCTGAAAGACTGAATATCTTACATAAAAATTCTCCCTGTCTGTAAAAAGGCAGGGAGAATTTTTGTCTGTAATCAGAAAAGTCATGGAATCGGATAGTAATGTAATTAATAAAAAGGATTGTGTTAAAAAATAAAATCATTTATAATGAAATTAAATGAAAGATGGCAGGGGAAAGGCCATCGGCAGAAAGGCAGAGGAAAGGAGGATATCATGGATACAAAGGAGCGGGAAAACGCCGTGCCGGAATACAAGGCGGAGATCGATGAGCTGGCCCGGCGCCGCCAGTGGAAGCGTCTCCTTACAGCCACCTTTGTACTGGATATTCTGACAGAGGAGAGCAATTACGGAAACCGGATCGAGCGGGAGATTTACGAGCGGACGAACAATGTATACCGGCCGAATCCTAATGAACTGTATCCGGTGCTTCGCTACATGGAGAGCCGGCATTTTGTGGAGAGCCAGTGGGACTCTCCGGACAAGAGAAGCAAGCGCATTTACAGCATCACCGACAAGGGGCGTGCCGCCGTTCCCTACATGAAGGAGCAGGTGCTGGACTGGCTTGTGACGCTTCGCATTTTTACGAATACGATACAGGAACAATTTGGAAATCCGGATAAGGAATAAAAGGCAGCCGCAGACCGGTGGGGAGGCGGCTGTCTTTTTATTTTCACCGCAGAGAAGAATTGCATTATTCCCGGCAGCAAAGGTATGATACAATCACGTATATCGAAGGAGGAGGCAGCAGGTGGAAAAACTGGCTTTATTTTTCTGTATGACCGCCGGGGTCATGTGGGCGGGCAGCGGTGTGGCAGCCCAGCATTTCTTTGCGCACAGCCATCTCAATGCGATGGATCTCACCACGTTCCGCATGTTCTGCACGAGTTTTATCATGGCGGCGGTGACGCTCAGCCGGGGGCACTGGCGGAGAAACTGGACTGTGATGAAACGGGAGCCGGGACTCTGGCTGCAGATCCTGTTTTACGGTCTGGTGGGGCTGATGGCCATGCACTTTGCCTATTTTGAAGCCATTGACCTGGGGAATGCCGCAGTGGTGACGGTCATTCAGTACACCTGCCCGGCCATGGTCATCTGCTGGCTGGCCTTTCAGAAACGGGCCTGGCCGGAGCCCGGTTCGGCCATCGCTGTGGGCATGGCCATTCTGGGGACCTTTCTGCTGGTCACCGGCGGGCATCTGGATGCGCTTTCCATTTCCCGGCCCTGCCTGATCTGGGCGGTGGCATCCGCTGTATTCTATGCGGTGGCGGCCATTTTCCCGAAACATCTCACGGGCCGGCTGGACAATTCCTTCCTTCTGACCTGGGGCATGCTCTTTGGCGCCGTTGCCTCGTGGCTCATGACGGATCATCTGAACTTCCTTGATTTTTTCCATGCGGAGCTGCTGTTTGATCTGTTTGTGATCGTGGTATGCGGTACGGCAGTGGCATTCATCTGCTACAATGTGGGGCTGGAATATCTTTCGGCGGATCAGGCCAGCCTGACGACGACGGTGGAACCGGTGGCCTCGGTGGTGATGTCCTATTTCCTTTTCGGGACCACCTTCGGACTGGTCCAGACGGGCGGCATCATTCTGATTGTGGCGGCCATCGCCCTGCCTGTGCTGTGGCGGAGGCGGGCCGCCCGGTGAATCGGATGTTCTCAGACTCTCTCCGTGACAGGGGAGAGTTTTTTGCTGCGGAAACCGCAGGGCGGAGAATGAGATGCCGGCATACAGACCGGGATTCCATGCCTTTTTTGTCACAGCCGTTCCATACGGAAAGATTGAAGATTTCTATTTCTTATGGTATCATAAGGACAAGGAATTAATTGTCTTGCCTGAGACGGGAACATAGAGCATGCGGATTTTTCCTGAACCGGATAAGACAGCGATTCCGGATCATTCGCAGGAGCAAGTTTTGGATTGATCCATGAACCCCCTCTTTCCTTTCTCCTGTATTTTCCGTAGACAAAAAGGCCTCTTTCAGGTGAGGCCTTTTTGTTTTGCCCAAAAAGAGAAGGACGGTGCATAAAGTTTCAGGGAGAGCACCGGCTTCCAAAGGGGAAATGGTTTTAGAAGTCAGGGATTTCATGAAGCGGCATTCGATTTTCTTTCTCTAAATACCGGCAGCACCGGGAAAGCCCGTATGAAATTACATTGACATCAATGAATAAATATGCTATTATGCGGTATACATTTGTTGGGAGAGGACGAAAATGAGCGAAAAAGATAAGATCATTTACGATATCCGGCACATCAAAAAGAACTTCGGCAAGCTCGAGGTGCTGAAGGATATCAGCATGCAGATCAGAAACGGAGAAGTGGTAACGATCATCGGACCGTCCGGTTCCGGAAAAAGCACTTTTCTGCGCTGCCTGAATCTTCTGGAAACGCCGACCGCAGGCGAATTGTGGTTTGAAGGCAAGAAAATCGATTCCGGCACGGACGTGAAAATGCTCCGCCGCGATGTGGGGATGGTATTCCAGCAGTTCAATCTGTTCCCGATGTTTACGGTGCTGAAAAACGTCATGTATGCACCGATGCATATCCGGAAGGTTCCGGAGGCAGAAGCCAGAGAACAGGCCATGACGCTGCTTTCTCAGGTCGGTATGGCAGACCATGCCGATTTTTATCCGGAACAGCTGTCCGGCGGACAGCAGCAGCGTGTGGCCATTGCCCGCGCGCTGGCCATGAAGCCGAAGATGCTGCTGTTTGATGAACCGACGTCGGCGCTGGACCCCGAGCTGGTCGGCGACGTGCTGGAGGTCATGAAACAGGTGGCGCAGCAGGGCATGACCATGGCGGTGGTCACGCACGAAATGCAGTTTGCCCGTTCCGTGGCGGACCGCGTGGTATTCATGGATAAAGGGTACATCGTCGAGGAAGGCGATCCGAATGATATTTTCACGCATCCGAAGGAAGAACGGACGCAGACTTTCCTGAAGCGGCTGCTTCATGCGGATATTTAAGGAGATGCGGAATTATGGATGTAGTCATTGATACTGCGGTCAAATATAACGATATATTTATGTCGGGGATCAAGGTGACGATCGTCATTTCGATCATGTCATGCTTCTTCGGCCTGCTCCTCGGCACAATTCTTGCTTTTATGAAAATTTCCGGCGTGAAGGTGCTGCAGGCCATCGCGACGGCTTATGTGGAGATCATCCGCGGCACGCCTATTCTGGTACAGATTTCTCTGGTGTTCTTCGGTCTGCCGTTCCTGGGCATCCATTTCCCGAGCTTCCAGATCATGGGCGTGGATTTTGAACGGTTGTCCGCCGGGATTCTGGCGCTGATCATCAATTCCGGCGCCTATGAATGCGAAATCGTCCGCTCCGGCATCCAGTCGATCAGCAAGGGCCAGCTGGAAGGCGCCATGTCTCTCGGCTTTTCCAAATGGGAATCCATGGTGCGGATCATCATTCCGCAGGCCATCAAAAATATTCTGCCGGTCATCGGCAATGAATTTGTCACGCTGATCAAGGAATCCTCTCAGGTATCCGTCATCGGCATGGCCGATCTGATGTATACGGCGACCACCATTCAGGGGATCAGCTTCCAGCCGTTCCCGCCGCTGGTCATTGTTGCAGTATATTATTTCATTCTTACGTTTGCCGTGTCGAATGTACTGCGGGCGCTGGAATGGAAATTTAAAATCAAGGCTGTACGGTAAGGCGGCCTGAAGAAAGACAGGAGATAGCATGAATCTGGCAGGAAAAGCGGCCATTATTGGCTTCATAGCAGCAAGCGTCATCGGACTGGCGGGCTGCGGCGGAGAAAAAACGGAAGAAAAAGCGGCGGCGCCGCAGGGGAATCTGCTTCAGAAGGTCAAGGAAAAGGGAACGCTCGTCATGGGCACCTCTTCCGGATTCCCGCCCTATGAATTTATCGATACTTCCAAAAGCGACAAGACCGTGGTGGGCATCGATGTGGCGCTGGGGCAGAAAATTGCCGATAAGCTCGGCGTCAAGCTGGTGGTGCAGGATATGAGCTTTTCCGCGCTCCTGTCCTCCATTGCTGCCGATAAGATTGATATCGCCATTTCGGCCATCAATGCAACGGATGAACGGAGAAAAGCTGTGGATTTCTCCGATCCGTACATGCACAGCTCGCACATTCTGCTGATCCGCAAGGAGGATGAAGGGAAATATAAGACGCTGGAGGATTTCCGCGGCAAGACCATCGGCGCTCAGAAATCCACTCTGCAGGAGGAACTGGCCCGTACGCAGATCCCCGATGCGAAAGTGGTGGCACTGGACCGCATCCCGGATACGCTCATTGAGCTGGAGCACGGCAAACTGGACGCGGTAGCCTCTCAGGGCGTCGTGGCGCAGCAGTATCTCATCATGAACCCCAATCTGGCGGATTCCGGCGTCAAGTTTGAAAATGTCCAGAGCTCGTCCAGCGTGGCCATCCCCAAGGGCAATGATGATATGGTCCGGCTGATCAATGAAGTCATTGAAGAAAATAAGGATGACATTCCGCAGTGGATTCAGGAATACAGCACGCTCGCTGTATCCAATGCGAAAAAATAATAAAATTCTGCAGGGAAAGACCGCTGACTGTGATTGAGGCGGTCTTTTTATTTACTTTGAAAAAAATCAATGTTATACTAAACCATTACAACACAATTGGAGGGGAAACGCATGTCTGTAAAAACTCTGCCTTGCAGCGATGAAAAGATTCGGGAACTGGCGGCCACCTATGGCACACCGTTCCATCTGTATGATGAAAAGGGAATTGTGAACTGTGTCAAAAGCATTCAGAAAGCCTTTGCATGGAATCCCAATTTCCATGAGTATTTTGCGGTAAAAGCAACGCCGAATCCATGGCTGATGAAGATCCTGAAGGGACTGAATGTCGGCGCGGACTGCAGCTCCATGGCAGAGCTCGTGCTGTCTGAAACGGTGGGACTGCGCGGGGATGACATCGTCATGTCCTCCAATGATACGCCGGATGCGGAATTCCTGAAGGCGCAGGAACTGGGCGCCATCATCAATCTGGATGATATTTCCAATCTGGATGATATGGAACGGCTCCATATCGTACCGGAAAAGATCTGCTTCCGCTTCAACCCCGGCCCGGAACTGGCCAGAGGCAATGCCATCATCGGCAAGCCGGAAGAAGCCAAATACGGCATGACCCGGGAACAGCTCATGCAGGGCATCGCATGGGCCAAAGAGAAGGGCATTTCCTACATCGGCATTCACACCATGGTCATTTCCTGCGAACTGGCGCTGGAAGGACTGCTCGGCACGATCAGCATGATGTTTGATCTGGCCAACGAGATCCGCGACCGTCTGGGTGTCACGGTCAGCTTCATCGATTTCGGCGGCGGCATCGGCATTCCCTACCGTCTGGAAGAGGAACCGGTGGATATCGCCGCTCTTGGCGAAGAAGCACGGAAGCTGTTTGAAGAAAAGATGAAGGGCTTTGAACATACCCGCATTTCCTTTGAATGCGGCCGCGTCATCACGGGACCGTACGGCTACCTTGTGGCGAAAGCCATTCATTACAAGCACATCTACCGCGAATACATCGGACTCGATGCCTGCATGGCCGATCTGATGCGTCCTGCCATGTACGGCTCCTACCATCACATCACGGTAGTGGGCAAGGAAAATGAACCGGCTACGGAGGTATATGATGTGACCGGCTCTCTCTGCGAGAACAATGATAAGTTTGCCATTCAGCGCAAACTGCCGAAGATCGACATGGGCGATCTGCTGGTGATCCATGACGCCGGGGCACACGGCCACAGCATGGGCTTCAACTACAACGGCAAGCTCCGTCATCAGGAGCTGCTCCTGCGGGAAGACGGCTCGGTGATGCAGATCCGCCGCAATGAAACGCTGGCTGATCTCTTCGCTACGCTGGATTTCCCGGGGCTTAAGGAAAATGCCGCGAAGATCGACAACGCAAAATAATCAATAAAAAAGCGGGCAGCACAGGCTGTTCGCTTTTTATTTTTCTGCAAAGAGTGACGGGCGCAGAGACGGATAGAAAATGAAGGGAAATCTGTTATAATACAGGACAAATGGAAAGGGTGAGAAAATGAAACGGATGCTGCGATGGATGCTGGCCCTGTGGGCCGCCGGAGGATTTCTGTTCAGCGCTGCCGCCTACAGCGGGGAGCCGGAGGGATTCGGAGATATGCGCTGGGGCGATTCGGTCAAAAAGGTCAGCGAGCGCTATGCGACGCAGTATCTGGAGGATACGGTCGGCGGAGGCGCCCTGTATGCCGTAAACTTTACGGATTTCACCGAGCAGATGGGCATCAGCGGACCGCTTGTCGTGACCGGGGCCTTTGAGAAGGACCGGCTGGTGCAGATCAATGTGCCGCTGGCACTGGAGAGCCGGGAGGCCGTTGATCAGGCCTTTGCGGTGTATGTGGCGCGGCTGGAATCCACCTGCGGTGCGCCCACGGAAAAAACTGAGGATACCGCACTGTGGGCCGGGCGCAAAACCAGCCTGTATGTACAGAAAATGGAAGAAGGACTTCTTGTCAGCTTTATCGATGGGAAAAACATGGAAAAGCGGATGAAGCAGTAAAACAGGAGGTACAGATGAACAGCAAAAAGATAGCGGCCGCTTTCTGTCTGGCCGCAGCGCTGACGGCCATGGCCAGCCCTGTGCTGGCAGCCAGAGGCGGACGGGGCGGCGGCCGTGTGGGCGGGAGCCCGTCCATTACCCGAACGGCACCGGCACGGCCGTCCCAGCAGACGGACCGGTCTGCCGGGCGTCAGTCCTCGCAGTCCATCGATCAGGGCATTGATCCGAAGGACTATGGCCGGCGGAATGCCGGGAAGGAAAATACCACGGCAGGAACGGCCGGGAATACCGCCGGACAGGCACAGAATCCGGCGGTACAGAATCGCTTTACCGGCGGCGGGATCGGCGGATTTTTCAACGGCTTTTCGCTGTGGCCCTGGCTCTGGTTCAGCGGACACAACAGTGCAGCGGCCAGTGACGGGGAAGAGGGCAATGAGCCGGAACCGGAGAGCTTCAGCGAAATGCTCGGCCGCTGGTGGGACAATGTCCTGGAATTTTTCCGGTCATTATTTTCCTTTTAACAGCAGAATAAAAGAGGATGTCTGAAGGGGCATCCTCTTTTTGTGTGGTCAGATCAATTTTTGGAAGTAAGGAATTTTTTTGATGAGCCACGTCATCACCGCTCCCAGAGCGAAGGCGGTGGTGATCCATACCACGGCATCCAGAAACGGGAATCCCGGGACATGCACAAGGAGCACCTGCGTGAGCAGCCGGTGCGTGACGGCGCGGGTGATCTCCTCGAAGAGCATGACGCCGAAGGAGAGCCCGCCGAGAAAGATGAGGCGGCGCTTCCACGTATCGGACACCTCATGCCGGCGGAACCAGTAGCGGCAGAAGCAGTACAGGAGGGCCGTATTCAGGAAGAGGAAAGAATCGTAGAAGCGCTGGGAAATGGCTTCGGTCAGTCCGCCTGCGGTATAGCCGTAGAACCAGGTCATCACTGCGGCGATGACGGTGCCGGCTGCTGCGGCGAGGCCGAGGCGACACAGGTTCCGTTTGGTGATCCAGCTGTCGGGAAGCACATTTTCCATCCAGTAGCCGATGATGAAATAAAAGCTCGGCTCGCTGATGGCCAGCAGCGGGTTCAGGAATCCGTTCATTTCCGCCTGCCCGTGGAACAGAAGAAAGGAGAAGACAGGAATGAATCCCACAAAGAAAAGATTCAGCCCGATGAGGTACAGATAGTGCGTATTGGTGAGGCTGCGCACCATGGCCCGCCATAAGGGGAGCATAAGCAGAAAGGAAACGTAAATATACAGGAAATAATACGCCGTCGCCATATTGGAGGTGTAGGTGATGGAGAGATACCGGAGCAGGCTGAAATGATGCTCCGGCACGGCGTAGAAAAAGATATAATTGATCAGGGAGAAAACGAGGATCACCTGCACGAAGCGGCTGATGCGCTTTCGGAAGATCACGGAAATCGGCTCGTCCTTACCGAGCAGCAGCGCGCCGGACACCATGAAGAAAATGGGAACGGCAGTCTTGATCCAGAAGGGCACCAGAAGATACAGCGGAAACCACGGGGAGGTCTGCTGCGCAAGATACAGAGAAAATCCGGACGTGGAGGAATGGGTGAACATGACGAGCCATATGCAGAGGATGCGGAGAAATTCAATGTGAATTTTTTTGCTCTTCGCCGGTCTGCCGTCTGTATGCTGGGAAGACAAGAGAATCGATCCTTTCCGATGTATAAAATACAACTTTTTCCGATGGTTCCTATCATAGCACGGACCGCGGAAGGGAGAAAGAGAAAATTCCATCTTGCGTTCCCGGTCTGCCTTTGATACAATGTGAAGGCATGAGTACACATGTCGGATGGATTTCGCATCTGTGCCGGAGTCAAAAATTTTTCTCATTGACACGGTGGCTGCGGGAGAGGAAGCCGGCAGAGGAAAATAACAGGAGGTAAAAGTTATGGCAGTTGTATCCATGAAACAGTTACTCGAAGCAGGCGTTCATTTCGGTCATCAGACCCGCCGCTGGAATCCGAAGATGGCACGGTTCATCTTCACGGAACGGAACGGCATCTATATCATCGACCTGCAGAAGACGGTAAAGAAAGTAGAAGAAGCGTATGCGTTCCTGCGTGAAGTTGCAGCCAACGGACAGCCGATCCTCTTCGTAGGCACGAAGAAGCAGGCTCAGAATTCCATTAAGGAAGAAGCTCTCCGCTGCAACATGTTCTATGTAAATGAACGCTGGCTGGGCGGCATGCTCACCAACTTCCGCACCATTCAGACCCGTATCGCCCGTCTGAAAGAACTGGAAGCCATGTTCGCTGACGGCACCACGTCCCAGTACACGAAGAAGGAAGTCATTCTGATGCAGCGTGAACTGGAAAAACTGGAAAAGAACCTCGGCGGCATCAAAGACATGAAGAAACTTCCGGGCGCTATCTTCATCATCGACTCCAAGAAAGAAGAAATCGCGGTATCTGAAGCACGCAAACTTCACATCCCGGTTATCGCTACGGTTGACACCAACTGCGATCCTGACCTGATTGACTATCCGATCCCGGCCAACGACGACGCTATCCGCGCCGTAAAGCTGCTCACCAGCAAGATGGCAGACGCTGTTCTGGAAGGACGTCAGGGCCAGCAGGAAGAAGAAACGGCAGAAGCTGCTGCTGAAGAAGCAGAAGAAACCGCTGCAGAAGAAAAAGAATAATTTCTGAAATCATTTTGATGGGATCAGAAGCGTAAGATTAGGAATTCTGGTGCCGCCGCGCAATACGGCAGCGGCAGGATTTCTAATTTTATGTGGGAATCCCGATTATACAACAGGAGGTCATAGCATGGCAGCAATCACTGCAAGCATGGTAAAGGAACTGCGTACGTCCACCGGCGCAGGAATGATGGACTGCAAAAAAGCTCTCACTGAAGCAGACGGAGATATGGCAAAGGCCGTAGATATCCTTCGTGAAAAAGGTCTGTCTCAGGCAGCAAAGAAAGCAGGACGCATTGCGGCGGAAGGTGCCGTTGTATCCTATGTTTCTGAAGACGGCAAAGTCGGCGTCATCGTGGAAGTCAACTGCGAAACGGACTTCGTAGGCCACAATGAAGGCTTCCAGACTCTGGCAAAATCCATTGCCAAGCAGGTCGCTGTGGCAGCACCGGCAGATGTGGACGCACTCCTTGCTTCCGAAATGGATGGCAAGACTGTAAAAGATCTCGTAACCGAAGCCGTTGCAAAGATCGGCGAAAACATTTCCGTACGCCGCTTCGAACGCTTTGAAAGCGCAGAAGGCCAGGTATACAGCTATATCCATGGCGGCGGCAAGATCGGCGTTCTCGTGGACATGAAGGGTGGAGACGCAGAACTGGGCAAGGACGTGGCTATGCAGGTCGCAGCAGCCAACCCGTCCTACCTGAACCGTGATCAGGTACCGGCAGCAGAACTGGAACATGAAAAGACCGTTCTCTCCGAACAGGCCCGCAACGAAGGCAAGCCGGAAAAAATCATTGAAAAGATGGTTATCGGCCGCATCAACAAATACTACAAGGAAGTCTGCCTGCTCGATCAGGAATTCATCAAAGACGGCGATCTGACGATCACCAAACTGCTGAAATCCAAGGGCGCTGAAGTGGCTCGCTTTGCCCGCTTCCAGCTCGGTGAAGGCATCGAAAAGAAGCAGGAAAACTTCGTGGAAGAGATCCAGAAGCAGATCAATAAATAATTTTGCCTTTGCAGGCAGGGAACTTCACAATCGGCCCGGAAGGCCCGGCGAGGCAGCTATGTCCCGCCCTGCCGGGGCCTGGCTGATTCGGTATTTTCCGGAATAAGAGGACACAGTTTTGTGTTCTCTTATTTTTTGGGCAGTGCCTGACGGGAAATCTTGAATCTCCATCGGGACTCGGTTATGATGAAAGAAACAGGCGGTGCCGGCTGGTACTGAGTGAAATGGGGGGTCCGGTATGGAAAGCAGAAAATATAAGAGAGTCATGCTGAAGCTGAGCGGCGAAGCACTTGCCAATGACAAGGGCTTCGGCATTGATCCGGAAGTGGTCAACCGGCTTTGCGGAGAAATCAAAACGGTCTGTGAAGCAGGCGTTGAAGTCGCTGTAGTCGTAGGCGGCGGCAATATCTGGAGAGGCCTGAAGGGAAGCGCCGGCGGCATGGACCGCGTATCGGCAGACTATATGGGAATGCTGGCAACGGTCATCAATTCCGTGGCCATGCAGGACGGCCTGGAAAAGCTGGGCATCCCGACCCGCGTGCAGACAGCCATTGAAATGCGTCAGGTCGCAGAGCCCTATATCCGCCGCCGTGCGGTACGCCATCTGGAAAAGGGGCGCGTCGTGATCTTTGCAGCCGGCACGGGCAACCCGTACTTTACGACGGATACCACCGCAGCGCTCCGTTCCGCGGAAATCGAAGCGGAAGTGATGCTCATGGCGAAAAAGCAGACCGACGGCGTATACGATGCTGACCCGAAATTCCATCCGGAAGCCAAGATGTTCACGCATCTCACCTACGGGGAAGTACTGAACCGGGGACTGGCTGTCATGGACAATACGGCCATCACCCTCTGCATGAACAACAATATCCCGATCGTGGTTTTCAATATCGACGTACCGGGCAATATCGTAAAGGCCTGCCTCGGTGAGACGCTGGGCACATTGATTGAAGGGAAATAAATCATGTACGAAGAAGAACTGAAAAAACTGACGGAAAAAATGGATAAATCCATCCAGTCTCTGAAGGCGGAATATGCCTCTGTCCGGACCGGACAGGCAACGGCCAGCCTTCTCGACCGGGTGCGTGTGGAATACTACGGCACGCCGACGCCGGTCACGCAGGTGGCTACCGTTTCCGTTCCGGAAGCGCGCATGCTGGTGGTGCAGCCCTGGGACCGCAGTCTGCTGAAGGACATTGAAAAGGCCATTCTGCAGTCTGATCTGGGACTTGTGCCGATGAATGACGGCAACCTGATCCGCATGTCCATCCCGCAGCTCACGGAAGAGCGGCGCAAGGACCTGTGCAAGGTGGTCAATAAGAAGGCGGAGGAAGGCAAGGTGGCCATCCGCAATATCCGCCGCGACGGCAATGATTTCCTGAAAAAGGAAGGCAAAAAGAGCGAAGTTTCCAAAGATGTCATCAAGGAAATGGAAGACAAGATCCAGAAGCTGACCGATCAGAAAATCAAGGAAGTGGAAGCGGTCACGGATAAAAAGATCAAAGAGATCATGTCGGTATGAGTGAAGAGGCTCTGTTTCCAGGCATGCCTTTTGATGAAAATGTACGGCTCAAGCTGGCGGAGGCGTTCCCCGACGGGACGGTCTCCGTCACCCGGGGCCGTCATTATGCATTGGAAGAAAATTCCCTGTATTTGGTGCGTATCGGGCCGGACGCGGTGATTCTGCCGCGCATGGCTTATGGTGAGGAAGTCGCCGCCGCTCTTAAGGAATGCTGCGGCGGGGAGGATCAGATTGGCGGAAGAGAAAAAGTACCCCAGACATGTGGCGATCATTCTTGACGGAAACGGGCGCTGGGCGGAACGACAGGGCCGGGAGCGGACCTTCGGTCATCAGGCCGGCGCTGAAAATGTAAAAACGATCGTCCGGGAAGCCGGGCATATGGGGATCGAAAGACTTACGCTGTATGCCTTTTCCACGGAGAACTGGAAGCGGCCCCAGCCGGAAGTGAATTTCCTGATGGAGCTTTTCAAGGACTATCTGCTGCGGCAGCTCCGGGACCTCATGAAAGACGGTGTACAGCTTCACGTAGTGGGGGAAAAGGAACGGCTGTCTGAAGGACTCCGGAAGGAAATCGAAGCCTGTGAGGCGGATACAAAGGACAATACGGGACTGATCCTGAATGTGGCCATCAATTACGGCGGCCGCAATGAAATCGTTCACGCCGTACGTCAGCTGGCGGAAAAGGTCAGAGCGGGCGAACTGGCCCCGGAGGACATCACGGAGGAAACGGTACAGGCAGGACTGTATCCGAGTGATGCAGCGGATGTGGATCTGCTGATCCGTACAGGCGGCGAGTCCCGGATTTCCAATTTTCTGCTGTGGCAGGCCTCGTACAGCGAGCTGTACTTCACTCCGGTCCTCTGGCCTGATTTCACGGTGGAAGAGCTGCATAAGGCAGTGGACTGGTTTTGTCACAGAGACCGCCGGTTTGGCGGCCTCAATGAAGGGACGGAACAATGAAAGCACGGATACTGACCGCCATTGTGGGGATCGCCGCTGTCATCCTGCTGGTGACGGCAGGCGGCCTTCCTCTGACTGCGGCCATTTTTGTCGTGGCAGGACTCGCATGGATGGAGTATGCCCGCATGATGAAGAAGATCACCCATGTGTATACAGGCCCCGCGCTGACGGCCATCGCCGTCATGATCGGAGCAGCCGCTTCTTCTTCGCTGCCTCTTTTTGCAGCGGCGGTGCTGTGCTGCTTCGTGGTGCTGATGTTCCTGATACTGGTGATCCAGAAATCCGATATCTGGGCGCTGTTTTCCACGGTCGTGGGAGCCGTTTATTTCGGCGTGGGCTTCGGCTCCTTCCTTTATCTCCGCGGCGGAGATGATCTGCTTGCAGCGGGCGCGGCCTCGATCCACGGCGGGATCTTTCTTCTGTGGTTTGCCCTGATCGGCACGTGGTCCAGCGATACCTTTGCCTATGCAGTGGGCAAGAATCTGGGGCGGCATAAAATGGCGCCTCATATCAGTCCGAACAAGACGATGGAAGGGCTGGCCGGCGGCGCGGTGGGCTGTGTGGCTCTGTGTCTCGCCTATGCGGCCTATTTTGACTTCGCTCTTCTCCCGGCCTTTTTCCTGGGAGTTCTGGTGGCCATTGCAGCGCCGCTGGGGGACCTGTTTGAATCTTATATAAAACGCGTATGTGATATCAAGGATTCCGGCAACATTCTGCCTGGACACGGCGGCATGATGGACCGCTTCGACAGTCTGCTCTTTGTGGCACCGCTGATGCTGGCCGGTCTTGTGGCAATGAGGAGTTTCTTATGAGAGAAATTGCAGTTCTCGGTTCCACCGGTTCCATAGGGACACAGACGCTGGACGTGATCCGGCTGCATAAAGACCGGTTCCATACGGCGGTGCTGGCAGCCCATCAGAGCGTGGAGGCCCTGCTGGCACAGGCAGAGGAATTTCATCCCCACTGCATCGCCGTTACCGATGAGGAGGCCGGTAAGGATTTTCTGGCGCGATATAACGGGCCGGCAGAGGTGCTCATTGGCGCATCGGCTCTTATGGAAGCGGTGCGTCGTACCGATGTGGATCTTGTGGTGGTGGCCGTGGTGGGCATCGCCGGACTGGCACCGACGCTGGAAGCGATCCATCAGGGAAAGGAACTGGCGCTTGCCAATAAAGAGACGCTGGTGACCGGTGGCGCACTGGTGACTGCGGCGGCCGATCAGGCAGGCATTCTCATCCGGCCCATCGACAGCGAACACAGCGCCATTTTCCAGTGCCTGCTCGGGCAGGACCGGAAGGGGCTGCACCGGCTCATTCTCACGGCATCCGGCGGTCCGTTCCGCGGGAGATCTGCAGAGGAACTGAAGCAGGTCACGTTGGCGGATTGTTTGAATCATCCCACATGGCATATGGGACGGAAGGTCACCATCGATTCGGCAACCATGTTTAATAAAGGGCTGGAGATCATCGAAGCCCACTGGCTGTTCCGCGTGCCCTATGACCGGATTCAGGTGGTCGTGCAGCCGCAGAGCCTGATCCATTCCATGGTGGAATATGAGGATGGCTCCATCATAGCGCAGATTGGCAATCCGGATATGCGTCTGCCCATTCAGTTTGCACTGACCTATCCGGAGCGGCTTCCGTCTCCGTCTCATGAATTTGTGGACTGGAGCCGGCTGGCGGCGATCGATGTGAGCATGCCGGATGAGTCCGTTTTCCGGTCGCTGCGTATGGCCCGTGCGGCGGGTGCAGCGGGCGGCACCATGACAACGGCGCTGAATGCAGCGGACGAAGAGGCCGTGGCAGCTTTTGTGAGAGGAGAGATTTCCTTCCCGGGCATCTTTACTATCGTGGAGGATGTACTGGACCGCTGGGATAATCAGGAAGTCCGGTCGCTGGATGACGTATGGGCGGCAGACCGGCTGGCCAGAGAATCCGCGCGGGAAGCGATCCGGGGGACAGGCAAATGATGATGACCATCCTGGCGCCCATCGTGGTTTTCGGGCTCATCGTGCTGATCCATGAAGGCGGCCATTTTCTGACAGCCAAGCTGACCGGCATGAAGGTGGAGGAATTTGCCGTGGGATTCGGGCCGAAGCTCTGGGCCCGCCGCCGGGGAGAAACCCTGTATTCTCTCCGGCTTTTTCCGCTGGGCGGATTCAATAAGATCATGGGCATGGCGCCTGGCGAGTCTACCGATCCCCGGGCCTTTACGGAGAGGCCGGTCTGGCAGAGGCTGCTTGTGATATCTGCGGGCTCGCTCATGAATATTCTGTCGGCCTTTCTGATTTTTGCAGGCCTGTTTCTGGCTGTGGGCGTACAGTCCTTTCCGAATACGCCGGTGATCGGCTCGGTCATGGCCGGTTCACCGGCGGCAACGGCTGGGATGCAGGCAGGAGACCGGATTCTTGCTATAGACGGCAATCCGGTCGACCACTGGGTAGATATGGCGGAGCTTCTCGGACAGAGAGGCAGCCATGTGGTATCTGTTTCTCTGGAGCGGGATGGTACGGAGAAAACGCTCTCCGTGATTCCGGAGGATCAGGGGAACGGGCGGGCCATGGTGGGCATCACGCCATACATGGAGAGCCGGCCTGTCGGTATCGGAGAGGCCCTGCTTCTCGGAGCGGACCGCTGTGTATTCGTGATGCAGGCCGTATTTGCCGGCCTCAGCGCGGTGGTGTCAGGCCAGTCGGCCGATGTGTCCGGACCGATCGGCGTGGCCCGGATGGCCGGTGCGGTGGCGGAGGTGGGAGCCGTTCAATTTCTTCTGTTTATTGCCATTCTCAGCCTGAATCTGGGCATTATGAATCTGTTTCCCATTCCGCTTCTGGACGGCGGGCTTTTATTTCTGACGCTGGGCGAAGCCATTCTGGGGAAAAAGCTGCCGGAACGGGCCCTGTATTATATTCAGACCATCGGAATCACCATTCTGGTGGGGCTGTTTCTGTTTGCGACGTACAATGACCTGTCCGCACTGGGCAGGTGACAGAGCCGGAGAGCCCGTTTTCCGGCAGACTTTGACAGAGCATCAAGGAGAAAACCATGAATCATACAAGACAGGTCAATGTGGGTGGTGTGCGGATCGGCGGCGGTGCGCCTATCGCCATTCAGTCCATGAGCACATTCAGTCCGACCGATACCGCCCGTGCGGTGGCGCAGATCAATGCGCTGGGCGCAGCGGGGGCGGATATCGTGCGCGTGGCAGTGCCGGATAAAAAGGCAGCGGAGGCACTGCGGGATCTGCGGGCTCTGACGGAAGTGCCGATCGTGGCGGATATCCATTTTGATTACCGGCTGGCGCTGACCGCCATGGAGGCCGGTGTGGATGGTCTCCGCATCAATCCGGGAAATATCGGACGCCGCGAAAACGTGGTAAAGGTCGTGGAGATGGCCAGACAGACAGGGACTCCGATCCGGATCGGCATCAACGCGGGCTCTCTGCCGCAGGACCTGCTGGATGCGGCGGGGGGACATCCCACGGCGGAAGGCATGGTGGAAGGCGCGCTTCGTCATGTGCGGATTCTGGAAGAGGAAAATTTCCGTGACATCGTGATTTCCGTCAAATCGTCGGATGTGCCCATGATGGTCCGGGCCAACCGGATTCTGGCCGAGCAGACGGAGTATCCGCTCCATCTGGGCGTGACGGAAGCCGGTACGGAATATCGGGGGACGGTCAAATCGGCCATCGGCATCGGCGCCCTTCTGCTGGACGGCATCGGTGATACGATCCGTGTATCGCTCACTGATGATCCGCTGAAGGAAGTCCGGGCAGCCAGGGAAATTTTGTCTTCCCTTGGAATCCAGCAGTACGGTCCGGTGCTGATTTCCTGTCCCACCTGCGGGCGGACGCAGGTGAATCTGATCCATATCGCTCAGGAAGTGGAGGAACGGCTGAAGGAATTTAAATCCCCGCTCCGCATTGCCGTCATGGGCTGTGCTGTCAACGGGCCGGGAGAGGCGAGGGAAGCAGATTTCGGCATTGCCTGCGGCAAGGGCAGCGGCTTGCTGTTCAGCAAGGGGCAGGTACTGAGAAGCGTTCCGGAAAATGAGCTGATCGATGCCCTTCTGGATGAGATCCGCCGTTACGAGGAGCAGAAGCAGTGATCTTCGCAGCCGGCAGGGACAGGGCATTCTCTGTTTTCAGATGATGGCAAAAGATTTATAATAATAAAGATTACGCATTCCATAGATAGATGGCTCGGCACGGGGCCGCATAGGAGGAGATTTCAGTGTTAGCATCCAGATTATACAGTCCGACTTTAAGAGAAATTCCTGCAGAGGCAGTGGTCATCAGCCATAAATACATGCTGAAGGCAGGGATGATCCGTAAAATCGTCGGAGGCATTTATGTGTATTTGCCGCTGGCATGGCGCACGCTTCAGAAAATTGAAGCCATCATCCGCGAGGAAATGAACAAAACGGGCGCACAGGAAATTCAGATGCCCATCATTCAGCCGGCGGAGATCTGGCAGCAGACCGGCCGCTGGGCCGTGTACGGCGATGAAATGTTCCGTCTGCAGGATCGCCACGGTCGTCAGTACTGCCTGGCTCCGACCCACGAGGAAATGATCACCACACTGGTGCACATGGATACCAGCTCCTATAAGCAGCTTCCGGTCAGTCTGTATCAGATTCAGAATAAATACCGCGATGAGCTCCGTCCCCGCTTCGGTCTGATGCGCGGCCGTGAATTCATCATGAAGGATGCCTATACCTTTGATAAGGACTGGGAAGGGCTGGATAAGCAGTATAAGCTCATGTATGATGCCTATACGCGGATCTTCACGAGATGCGGCCTGCATTTCCGTCCGGTGCTGGCAGATTCCGGCGCCATCGGCGGCAGCACGACGCATGAATTTGAAGCGCTGGCGGATTCCGGGGAAGCCGATGTGGTATACTGCAGCCACTGCGATTTTGCGGCCAATACGGAAGCGGTCGTGCCGAATACACTGCCCTGCACCATTCAGAACGACAAGGAAAAGGAACTGGTGGCCACGCCGGGACAGCATACCATTGAAATGGTTTGTGAATATCTTCATGCACCGGTGCAGCAGTCGGTGAAGGCTGTGGTGTACAAGCTGGATGATATGGTGGTTCTCGCCATGGTGCGCGGCGATCATGAAGTCAATGAGGTTCGTCTGCAGAACCTTTACGGGGCGACAACGGTAGGGATGGCCTCCGATGAGGATCTGGAACGGTGCGGCCTTACTGCCGGCTATATCAGCCCGATCGGCCTGCACCGCACGAAAGATTTTGACATCGTTGTGGATGCGACCGTCATGGAAATGCAGGATGCTTGCTGCGGCGGCAATCAGAAGGATATGCACTATATCCACGTCAATCCGGCCCGTGATTTCGGCGATGTACGTGTGGAAACGATCCGCATGATTACCGCTGACGATGTATGCCCGGAATGCGGCGCTCCCATCGAGATCAAAAAAGGCATCGAAGTGGGCCAGGTATTCAAGCTGGGAACGAAATACAGCGAAGCGCTGGGGTGCACCTATCTGGATCAGAACGGCAAGTCCCAGCCGATGGTGATGGGGTGCTACGGCATCGGCGTATCCCGCACCATGGCGGCAGCCATTGAACAGAGCCATGACGATGACGGCATCATCTGGCCGGTGGCCATTGCGCCGTATGAAGCGGTGATCGTTCCGGCCAACAACAAGGATGAAGACGTGATGAAGGCCGCACAGTCCCTGTATGACTCCTTTGAAGAAAAGAGCGACGAAGTGGTCCTCGATGACCGGAATGAACGGGCGGGCATCAAATTTAAGGATGCAGACCTTATCGGCTATCCGGTCCGCGTGACGATCGGCAAGAAGTGGAAGGAATCCGGCAATGTGGAGATCCGCATCCGCCGGACCGGGGAAACCATCGAAGTACCGCTCACGGACTGCAAGGCGAAGGTCATGGAAATTCTGGCGGATCTGCACGCGAACAATCAGTGATCTGCCATATACGGGAGGCACATATGGACGAGCTGGATGCGGTGAGAGAGGAAATACGCCGGGTGGATCAGGATATGGTCGTGCTGTTTGAAAAACGCATGGCCCTGTCCCGGGAAGTGGCTCTCTGCAAGATGAAGAGCGGGAAACCGGTATATGATGCCGCACGGGAAGAAAAAAATATCCGTGAATTGTCTCTTCTGCTGAAGGATGCAGCGAATCAGCCGTATTTCCGCCGGTGGTATCAGCTGCTGATGGATCTGTCCAAGGATCGGCAGCGCGCGGAAAAGGAGAAACGGTCATGATGGAGGAACTGCAGGGCACGGTGGCGGCCATTGTCTTTCAGAGTGCAGACGGCGTATTCTGTGTGCTTCGTCTGAAGAGAAAAGACAATGGACAATCCGTGACCGCAGCCGGCCAGATCGGAGTTCCCACTGTGGGACGGTCGGTGACACTTCGGGGATGCTGGGTACAGCATCCCCGTTTTGGCATGCAGTTCAGGGCGGTCTCCATGACAGAGCAGATGCCGGAGCGATCAGAGGATATAGAACAGTATCTGGCATCAGGCGAGATCGAAGGGATCGGACCTGCTATGGCCCGGCGCATTGTCGATGCGTTCGGTTCCCGTACGCTGGAGATTCTGGACCGGAATCCGGAGGCGCTACTTTCTGTGCCGGGCATCGGGGAGCACAAGCTGGAAAAAATCCGGGCCTCCTATGCGGAGGGCGCTGCGCTCCGCAGCACGGTGCTCCTGCTGCAGAATGCCGGTGTGCCGGCCAGATTTGCTTCCGTACTGCAGAAAGCCTATGGGGAAGGGCTTAGGAATGTGCTGGAAAAGGAACCGTACCGGATGGTGCGGGAAATTTCCGGGATGAGCTTCCAGATGGCGGACCGGATCGCCATGGCGGAGGGAATCAGTCCGCATGATGAGGAACGGATTCTCAGCGGGGTCTTTCATGTGCTGTCCGGCTTTTCTTCTGAGGGGCACTGCTGTGTGCCCGCAGGAGCCGCCTGCCAGCGCACGGCGCAGCTGCTCGGTCAGGAAGAGGAGCTGGTGAGGCGGACGGTTCTGGAAGCGGCGGAAATTGGAGAAATTCCGTCTGTGGTCTGGCGCGATCAGCTGTTCCTGTACCGGCCGTCGCTGTATGAGGCGGAGACGGAGTCCTACCAGCGGGTGCAGGGACTTCTGCGGGCTTCGTATCTGGGCAGCGAGACACTGGCAGTTCAGAAGTTTGAACGGGAGCATCAGCTGACGCTGGCAGACGAGCAGAAGGAAGCTGTGAAATATGCCATGGAGTCGGGACTGCTGATCATTACCGGCGGTCCGGGTACCGGAAAGACCACGCTGATTCAGGCGATACTTACGGCAGCGGAGCAGCACGGAAAAAAGGTGCGCCTCATGGCGCCTACCGGCCGTGCGGCCAAGCGGTTGTCCCTGGCGAGCGGTCGGAATGCCGATACCATTCACAAGGCGCTGGAGGCAGAGCGGCAGGGCGATAAGACCTTCTTTGCGAGAAACGAGTCAGAGCCGCTGAAGGAGGACCTGATCATTGTAGACGAAGTGTCCATGATGGATATGCTGCTGTTCCATCGGCTGCTCTGTGCCTTGAAGGCAGGCGCCCGGCTGATTCTGGTGGGGGATACGGATCAGCTGCCGCCGGTGGGTCCGGGAGCGCCTCTGAAGGATCTGATTGCCTGGGGCTGTGCGCCGGTCGTACGGCTTCAGCATATTTTCCGGCAGAAAGAGGGAAGCGGGATCATAGAGAATGCCCGGCGCATACGGGACGGGGAGATGCCGCAGCCGGATGAGCGCGGGGAATTTCAGGTCTGCTTTACAGACAGTGAGGAAGAGGCCTTCGAACTGGTGATGCAGCTTTGCCGGGAAGCCCGTTATGAGGAAGAGGATCAGAAGTGGGACATGCAGGTGCTGTCACCGATGTACCGTGGACTGTGTGGCGTAGACCATCTGAATCAGGCCCTTCAGGAGCAGATCAATCCCGGGGATGAAACGGAGAACGGCGGATTCCGCAAGGGCGATAAGGTCATGCAGACGCGGAATGACTATGAAAAAGGAGTGTATAACGGAGATATCGGCATCGTATGGTCCGTGTCCGGGCGGAAGCTGTTTGTACAGTTTCCGGAAAAAGAAGTGGTGTACGAGGGAGATGAGCGGCAGGACCTGCAGCTGGCCTATGCGGTGACAGTACACAAAAGCCAGGGGAGTGAATACAGTACGGTGATTTTTGTGCTGCTTCCTACACAGCGGGTCATGCTGCAGCGGAATCTGCTGTACACGGGAGTGACGCGGGCCAGACAGAGAACCATTCTGGTCACGGCAGGCAGTGCGCTCACCGCCGCCGTGAGAAATCACCGTACCGCCGGACGGTGCAGCCTGTTTCTGCCGATGCTGGCCGGGGAGGCGGTTCCATGAAATGGGGACAGGCCTTGCTGGATCTGCTTTTTCCTGTGTGCTGTCCCGGATGCGGAGCCATGACGGATGCGGAGCATCCCTGGTGTGAAGCCTGTGTGCGGCAGTTCTGGAATCCAAGGATGATACAGTCAGCGCATAGCCGGGATCTGGAAGGCTGCTATACCTGCTGCCAGTATACGGCCGGCATACGGGACTGCATTATTCAGCTGAAATATTACGGGAAAAGGAATCTGAAACGGTGCTTTCCCATGCTTCTGGCGCGGTTTCCCTGGTGGGAAAGACTGGCATCATATCCCATCGCCGTACCGGTGCCGCTTTCCCGCCGGAGAAGAGAAAGCAGAGGCTATAATCAGTGCGATCTGATTTTTCAGGATTTTATGAAAAATTTGGGAAAAACCTATGAGGCAGAGCTTCTGGTGCGGCTCCGGGATACGAAGGTGCAGTCCACACTGGACCGCGAAGAACGGAGGAAAAATATCCGGGATGCATTTCATATCAACCGGGGGCGCCGGATTGAGGGACAGTGCATCCTCCTGCTGGATGATGTGTATACCACAGGCTCTACCATGGAGGAAGCAGCGCGGGAGCTGAAGAGAGCCGGAGCGGCCGCTGTCATGGGGCTGACGCTGGCCAGCGGCGCACCGTAAATAAAAAATCCTTTCCGATATCACCCTAACGGGGCATAGTATCGGAAAGGATTTTTTTGATGGAATTCCATTATTGATACAGCACGTGCAGGAATGCCAGCGTAACTTCCGGGTCGAACAGACTGCCGGAGCCTGCGAAAAGGGCCTGCGTGACTTCACTTTTATCCTTTTGCGGAAAATCCGGAGCGGAGTAGATGGTATTGTCATAATAATCGGCTACGGAAAGAATGCGGGCACCCAGCGGAATGTTGTCATTTTTCAGATGCTTGGGATATCCGCCGCCGTCCCAGCACTCATGATGGAAGCGGATGTACGGGATCAGGTCTTGGCATGCCGAGTTGGTTTCCAGCATATTGGCACCCAGGTCGGGATGCTTTTTATAGGCCTGGAACTCCCGTGTACTGAGATTGGGGTAATGGGCGAGCGAGCGGTTGGCCATCGTGAGCAGGCCAATGTCATGAAGCAGCCCCGCGTAATGGATCAGCATCACTTCATTGGCAGGAAGGCGCATGCGGATCGCCGTGGCGCCGGCAAAATTCGCCACCCGAATGGAATGCTCATACAGATCCTGCGACTTCAGGCGCATGAGGTAGGTGAAGTGCAGTGTGATATCTTCCAGCGTATCACGGATGCTGCTGAAGGCAGCCGGCGATTGAAAAAGTGAAGAAGTATACATGACGGGTCCATCCATAAACTTGTAATATACCGCCGCTTCGGAGGCATGGAAACGATAAAAACAGACAAATAAAAAGCAGCTTCGGCTGCTTCCTTTTATTTTCGCAAAATTTTCAGGACCGGGTCCGGCGTTTCAGCCAGGCGGTCATGTAGGAGCATTCCGAACAGATTTCCTTATGCTGCTTCTGGGCGTAATCCCATGCGGCGGCCGCCAGCCGGGCGGCCAGCCCTTTTCCGGACAATTCAGGCGGCACCACAGTATGAAGCACGGAAACAGATCGGTCTGTTTCCTGATATTCCAGCCAGGAAATTCCTTCCGGATTTTTGATGAGGAATGTATGATTCTCCCTATCGTGCTGTACCAATGGGTCCGCCTCCTTTACTGCCTATTTTATAAAATTTGAGCAGTCCCGTCAAAATGGTTTTGTGCTGTATGATAAATCGATATGAAAGAACGACAAATGAGGAAAGAATGCATGCGGGAAACAGGCGGCAGATATAGAAAAGAGCAATCATGTACGGCGGCAGAAAGGCAAATTAAAAAGACCTCCTGAGAAAGGAGATCTTTTTTATTGTGCTGACCGATCAGAACACCGAAGAGCCGTCAAATTTTTCGCCGCCGATGTTGGGATTGGCGCCATATTCAATGGCCCATTCGCATTTATATTTCAGAGCCTGTTCATGCAGCTTCTGAATGACGTCCTGCTTGCGGATGACTTTTCCGGGAACGCCGGTCACCAGAGAGTTCGGCGGAATGACCTGATTGGCGAGGACAAGCGCACCGGCGGCGATGATGGAGCCGCGGCCGATTTTGGCACCGGTCAGGATGGTGGCATGCATGCCGATCAGTACATGGTCTTCGATCTCACAGGCATGAACGCAGGCGCAGTGGCCGATCGTCACATAGTCACCGATGATGCAGGGATGGTCGTCTGCCACATGAAGGCAGCACAGATCCTGTACGTTGGTGCATTTCCCGATGGAAATATAGTTGACATCGCCGCGGGCGACGACACCGGGCCAGAGGCTGGATTCCGGTCCCACACGGACATCACCGTAAAGATGAACGCCGGGCGCGACGAACGCGTTTTCATCAATCTGAGGGGAGATTCCCTTGAAACTCTGAGAATGCAGGGTATACATAATTATTTCCTCCTTCAAAATTTCAAAAGCGGCGGGGTGGCTGGCCTTATTTCAGGAGACTGCCCGCCACAGCCAGACGCTGCTCCGTCTCGGATACCAGTTCATCGATGATTTCCTGTACCGGCTGAATGTGATTCAGGCGGTTCAGAGACATGCCGACGAGAACGAAGCCGTTTTCCGTATCGCCTTCAATGGCGCCCTTCCAGTTGGTGCCCGTAGCTATTTTGGCCAGTTCTTCCTCGGGGGCTCCGCTGTATTCTTTTTTCAGATACGCTTCGCTCCACGCATTTTTCAGGCCGCGGACGCTGTTGTTCCGGGTGAAGCCGGTCACGGTCGAATCGGTGTCAACTGCCTTCATGATGGCCTGCTTGGCATTGGGATGAAGGATGCATTCCTCGGAGAGCAGGAAGCGGGAACCCATCTGTACGCCGGAGGCGCCCATGAGGAGCGCTGCCGCGATGCCGCGGCCGTCAACGATGCCGCCGGCTGCTACGACAGGGATCTCAATTTCCGGAATGACATTTTCCATCAGGGACATGGTGGTCAGTGTTCCATCATGACCGCCGGCTTCCATGCCTTCAATGACAAGGGCATCGGCGCCCTTATCCTGCACCCGTTTGGCCAGACGGACGCTGGGAACGACCGGGATGCATTTTACGCCGTGCGCCTGCAGCGGTTCAAAGTAGGGAACTGGGTTGCCGGCACCGATGGTGACAAAGGCCACCTTTTCATCGCACACGAGCTGGGCGATATCATCCTTATTCGGTGACTGGAGCATCAGATTGACGCCGAACGGGCGGGATGTGATGTCCTTGGTATTGCGGATCTGTTCACGAACCTTGTCCACAGGCAGTCCGCCGGTGGCGATTACACCGGTAGCACCGGCATGGCACATCGCCGATACCAGTTTGGCTTCGGAGAGATAGGCCATTGCGCCCTGAATGATCGGGTAATCAATACCGAGAAGTTCGGTCAGTTTGGTTTTCCACATAATACATGCCTCCTCGAAATCAGATATGAATGATTTTTTTGCACAAAAACCGCAAATTATTCTACAACCGCATTATAAATTTCTTCTATGAAAATGTAAAGAGAACGGGGCGGATAAATAATATAGGTATATAGTAAAGAAAATAAGATAAGGAAGAATCCGAGGCTGACACGGAAAAGAGTCTTGAATGAATGACTCTTTACAAGGAAGTACTGCGTAATAAGGACAGCCTCCATTGTAAGCCTTCGGGGAATATGCTATACTGAAAACAAAAATGAAGGTGATATTGTAGAATAAATGGGACGGAAAATGTCCACCGGGATGGAGGTGATGGATTGGAAGAAGATTCCCTGATGGCACTGCTTGTGCCGGAAATGATGGAGCAGGCAGCGGAACGGTATGAGCTGCTCCGGCAGATCGCACTGGCTCAGCCGGTGGGACGGCGGCTTCTGGCCGTACAGACAAAGCTGACGGAGCGGGTGGTCCGGAGTCATGTGGAAGCCATGGAACGCTCCGGACTGGTCACGATTCAGGCGGTAGGCATTCGTCTGACAGAAAAGGGAGAACAGCTTCTGGCTCCGCTCTCCCGGTATTTTCTGAAGCGGCCGTCCTTTTCAGAGCTGGAGCGGCAGCTGGCTTCCGTGCTGTCCATGAAACAGGTCATTCTGGTCCGCGGAGACATGGATCAGAATCCGGCAGTCAAGCAGAATGTGGGGCAGGAAGCGGCGCTTGCACTGTCCCGTCTGCTGAAAAACGGCCAGATTCTGGCAGTTTCCGGTGGTACGACCATGGCGGCTCTGGCCGCTTCACTGCCGCGGCTGTCTCTCGATGTGACCGTCGTTCCGGCCCGCGGCGGATTCGGAGAGAAGATCGAGTATCAGGCAAATACGGTGGCGGCGGTGACCGCGGAAAAAATCGGCGGGACGTACCGGATGCTTCATATTCCGGACGGCTTCAGCCCGCAGCTGATCGAGATGCTCCGAAAGGAGTCTCCGGATCTGGTGGAGATTGAATCGCTGATTCACCGGGCTGATATTCTGGCCATCGGTGTAGGCGAAGCCAACCGGATGGCCCAGCGGCATCAGCTGGAGTCCGGCCGGAAAAACCGGCTTATGCTGGAGGGAGCCTGCGGGGAAGCCCTGGGGCTGTACGCAGACATCCAGGGGCGGATCTTATACCGCATGCACAATGTGGGGATTGCGCTGGAGGAACTACAGAGCATTCCTCATGTGATCATTGCCGCCGGGGGTGCCTCTAAAGGCGCCGCCATCCTCGCCATGGCAAGAGCCGGCGTGCGGGGTACTCTGGTTACGGATGAAGGAGCCTGCCGGGAAATCCTCCGCCTGAATGCGGAAGGACGAATCGGATGACGGGCTGCTGTCTGTTATAGAAGAATATACAATTTAAAAAATCGGAAAGCCAACGGAATTTACAGGAGGTAATGCAAATGGCAACAAAAATCGGCATCAATGGATTTGGCAGAATCGGACGTCTCGTATTCCGCGTCATGCTGGACCGTGACGATTTTGATGTGGTCGCCATCAATAACCCCAGCGGGGCGGAGACGGCGGCGTATCTCGTGAAATATGACACGGTACATGGCAGACTGGATAAGGATGTCCAGGTGGACGGCGACGATATTCTGGTCGACGGCCGCCGGATTCATGTATTCCATGACAGAGATCCGGAAAACCTCACCTGGGAAGACTACGGCGTCCAGATCGTCATCGAGTCGACCGGCAAGCTGAAGGATCATGAAAGCGCCGGCAAGCATATTCACGGCACGGTGAAAAAGGTTATCATTACGGCTCCCGGCAAGGACGATGATGCCACGATCGTTATGGGCGTCAATGAACAGGATTATGATCCGGCCAAGGATCATGTGCTGTCCAATGCCTCCTGCACCACGAACTGCCTGGCTCCTGTCGTAAAGGTTCTGAATGAAAAATTCCATATCCGCCGCGGCATGATGACGACGGTGCATTCCTACACTAACGATCAGGCCATTCTGGAAAAAGCCCATAAAAAGGACCCTCGGAGAGGCAGAGCCGCTGCAGAAAATATCATTCCCACCTCGACCGGTGCGGCAAAGGCGATCGGCATTGTCATTCCGGAACTGAAGGGGAAACTGAACGGCCTTGCTATCCGGGTTCCCACGCCGGATGTGTCGCTGGTGGATCTTTCCTGTGAAGTGGAAGGAAAAGTTACCAAAGAGGAAATCAATGCGGCTCTGAAAGCCGCGGCAGAAGGGGAACTGAAGGGCATCCTGGCTTATACGGATGAACCGCTCGTTTCCAGCGACTTCCGCGGGACCAGTGTGAGCAGCACCGTTGATGGTGAACTGACCATGGTGGTGGATGACAACCTGGTGAAAGTCATTGCCTGGTATGATAATGAATGGGGTTATTCCTGCCGGATCGCCGACCTGGCCGCGTATGTTGCTTCGAAAGGATTATAATCATGAAACAAACCGTCTATGACGTTTCCTATGAAGGCAAGACCGTTTACATGCGGGTGGATTACAATGTGCCCCATGAGGCGGACGGCACCATTAAAGATGACCGCCGCATCCGTTCCACAGTACCCACCATTCAGTATCTGCTGGATCATGGCGCAGCTGTAGTGCTGGCCAGCCATATGGGGCGGCCCAAGGGAGAAGTAAAGCCGGAGCTGTCGCTTCGCAAGGCCGGCATTCGGCTGGCAGAGCTGCTCGGGCGGCCGGTCCGGTTTGCGGAAGACTGCGTCGGACCTCAGGCGGAGCAGATGAAGCGGGATCTGAAATCCGGCGAAGTGCTTCTGCTGGAAAATCTCCGCTTTCATAAGGAAGAGGAAAAGAATGATCCGGCTTTTGCCAGAGCACTGGTCAGCGGCTGTGATGCAGCGGTCAATGATGCGTTCGGCGTGTCTCATCGGGCGCATGCCTCTATCGTGGGAGTCGGGAAACTGCTGCCCATGGCGGCGGGGCTTCTGTTGAAAAAGGAGATCGATTTCCTCGGCGGCGTCATCGACCATCCGGAGCGGCCCTTTGCAGCCATCATCGGCGGGGCCAAGATCAGCGACAAGATTCATGTCATTGCCAATCTGATGGAAAAAGCGGATGTCATTCTCATCGGCGGCGGTATGGCCAATACGTTCGTGGCGGCCGACGGCTACGATATGGGGAAATCTCTGCAGGACAGAGACCGCTTTGATCAGGCGCGGGAGCTCATGGCGCGGGCGGAAAAGCTGGGTGCTAAGATGCTGCTGCCGGTCGATTTTACGGCCGGGGATCGGTTTGCAGAAGATGCACAGGTCAAGGTGCTGACGGCGAAGGAATTCACGGATCCGTGGATGGCGCTTGATATCGGTCCGAAGACCATTGATCTGTATGTAGAGACGCTGAAGAAAATGAAGACCGTCGTGTGGAACGGTCCTATGGGCGTTTTTGAAATGAAGCCGTTTTCCCGGGGAACCTTTGCCATTGCAGAAGCGCTGGCAGATCTGGATGCGACCACCGTGGTCGGCGGCGGCGAATCCGCAGAAGTGGTGGATAAGCTGGGAATTGAGGACAAGCTGTCTCATGTATCAACCGGCGGCGGCGCATCGCTGGAAATGCTGGAGGGCATGGTGCTTCCCGGCATCGCCGTGCTGGCCGATAAGGAGAAGGAATGAGGCGCCCCCTGATTGCCGGGAACTGGAAAATGAACGGCGACCGGCAGGAGGCGGAGGCGCTTCTGAAGGCCATAGCCGGTGCGGAACCGGGAAAGGCTGATCTGGTGGTGTGTCCGCCATTTACCGCGCTGGCACAGGCACAGGACCTCCTCCGGGATACGGTGGCCCAGTGGGGGGCCCAGAATGTGTATCCAGAGCCGGCCGGCGCCTATACCGGAGAAATTTCTCCACAGATGCTCCAATCTCTGGGATGCCGCTGGTGCATCTGCGGCCATTCGGAACGGAGACAGCTCTTCGGTGAAACGGATGAATTGATTAACCGCAAAGTGAAAGCTGTGCTGGATGCAGGGCTCACGCCCATTCTCTGCGTGGGAGAAAGTGCGGAAGAGCGGCAGAACGGACAGACCGCTTCCATCGTACAGCGGGAGGTGGAGGCCGGCCTGTCCGGCGTGTCCGCAGAGGAGGCGGCCCGGCTTGTCATTGCCTATGAGCCGATCTGGGCCATCGGTGCCGGACAGGCAGCCACCGCAGCAGAAGCGGAAGAAGTATGCAGCTGGATTCGGGAATGCATGTTCCGCTGCTTCGGAACAGAGGTTTCCGGACAGGTGAGAATCCTGTATGGCGGCAGTGTGAACGGCCGGAACGTTTCTGATTTTCTGAAAGAACCGGATATCGACGGGGCGCTGATCGGTGGAGCCAGTCTCCGGGCAGAAGAATTTATTTCCATGTATAACAGGGCAAAGGCCTGAAGAAAGGACATTGAAAATGGCAGCTATTGTAGACATTCATGCAAGAGAAATTCTGGATTCCAGAGGAAATCCCACGGTCGAAGTGGACATGGAGCTGGAAGACGGCACATTTGCCAGAGCCGCTGTTCCCTCCGGTGCCTCTACCGGCATGTATGAAGCCACGGAGCTTCGTGACGGCGATGCAGACCGCTACAACGGCAAAGGCGTGCTGCATGCCGTGGAAAATGTCAATACGGAAATTGCCGATGCCGTCGTCGGCATGGAAGCATCCGACCAGAGAGGCATCGACCATCTGCTCATCGATCTGGACGGGACAGAAAACAAGAGCCGCCTCGGTGCCAATGCCATTCTGGCAGTGTCTCTGGCAGCAGCGCATGCTTCGGCAGAGTCGGCAGGCCTTCCTTTATATCAGTATCTGGGCGGCACCAATGCCCATGTTCTGCCGGTACCGATGATGAACATTATGAACGGCGGCGCTCATGCAGACAATAATGTGGATATTCAGGAATGCATGATCATGCCCGTCGGCGCGGCTTCCTTCAGCGAAGGACTCCGCATGGGGACGGAAGTGTATCATACGCTGAAAAACGTACTGAAATCCAAGGGCCTGTCCACGGCAGTGGGGGATGAAGGCGGTTTTGCTCCGGATCTGCCGTCCAATGAAGCGGCTATTGAAGTGATCTGTGAAGCCATTGAAAAGGCAGGCTATCATTGCGGAAAGGATGTAGCGCTGGCTCTGGATGTGGCAGCTTCCGAGATTCTTCAGGATGACGGCCTCTATCATCTGACCGGTGATCATACCGCAAAGGATGCGGAAGGCATGATCGCTTATTATGAAGGGCTTCTGCAGCGGTATCCGATCCTGTCCATTGAAGACGGACTGGGAGAAGAAGACTGGGATGGCTGGAAGCTCCTCACAGCAGCACTGGGGAAATCCATTCAGCTGGTGGGCGATGATCTGTTCGTCACGAATACCAAGCGGCTGTCCCGCGGTATTCATGAAGGGGTCGGCAATTCCATTCTGGTCAAGGTCAATCAGATCGGCACCCTGACGGAAGCCTTTGAAGCGGTGGAAATGGCAAAGCGGGCCGGTTATTCTGCCGTGATTTCCCATCGTTCCGGGGAAACGGAAGACACGACCATTGCCGATATTGCCGTGGCGCTCAATGCAGGCCAGATCAAGACGGGCGCACCGGGCCGTACCGAACGGGTGGCCAAATACAATCAGCTTCTCCGTATTGAAGAGGATCTGGATGTCAATGCAGAATACGGGGATGGACGAATCCGCCATCTTCTGCGCCGTCTTGGATAAGACAGGCACTTGCTGCTCCGGGGGCATAGCAGCCGGGGCGTAATCAGTGCATTATAAAAACTTCCGTATTGGCCAGTATGACTGCCAGTACGGAAGTTTTTTCGTGGGCTGTTTGCTGTTTCTGTGCCAAAGATGAGAGAAATGGTCTGGTGTCACTGCAGGAAACCGGAAAATCCCCGGCAGGAAAGGTCCGGGAAAACATGGCTGTGGCAGCGGCGGGAGGAGCGGCGGAAATTCCGGGATTTTGGGGGATTTTTCTGCCGGATTCCACATGATGTGGTACAATGAATGATACGTAAGCAGGAAGGAAGCGGGATATGAAAGCGTTTTCGGGAGTGATGAGCCGGATCGGCATCGATCTGGGGTCTTCTCAGATCCGCATGTATGCGGGCAATCGGGTGGTGCTGGCGGAAAACAGTGTAGCCGTGATCGATAACAGCAGCGGCGCGGCCGTCGGCTTCGGGGTCAATGCACTGGTGCGGTACCATGGGGCACCGGAAAAATACCATCTGGAATGGCCGGTCAAGCATGGCGTCATTGTCGACTATGCACTGACAAAGGGCATGCTCCAGTATTTTCTGGAAAAAGTCATGCACCGGGCAGTCACCCGTCCGTCAGTGGCGCTTTCCATTCCCAGCGGAACCAGCTCTGTGGTGCGCCATGCGCTGATTGATGCCGTGCTTCATGCGGGAGCGCAGCATGGATACCTGATTTCCGCGCCGGCAGCAGCCGTGCTGGGGGCCAAGCAATCACTGGTCCTTTCAGAAGCTACGCTGGCGGCGGTTATCGGACGGGATGTCACGGACTGCGGGCTTTTTTCCTGCGGCGGTGTGGTAGCAGAGGAAGCCGTGCCTTTTGGCGGACACAATATCGACAACGGCATCCGGAATTACATGATGGAAAAGTACCGCATCCTGATCGGAAGCGAAATGGCAGAAACCATCAAACAGGAAGCGGCCAGTGCTATCAAGCCGAGCGAGGTGCGGGCCATCAATGTACGAGGCCGCCGGGCGGCAGACGGCGTGGAAGTGCTGCTGACCATGACCGCACAGGAGCTGTATCCGATCATTCAGCTGCTGCTTCTTCCCGTGACCCGTCTGATACGGCGGGTGATCCGCACCGCGCAGCCGGAAATGGCGGAGGATCTGCTGAAAAACGGCATGCTTCTGGCAGGCGGCTCAGCGCTTCTGGCGGGTATCAGTGACTGGATTGCCTCTGAGGTCGGGATACCGGTCTTTGTGCCGGAGGAACCGGAAAATGTAGTGGCGGCCGGATGTCTGGCAGCGCTTAATGAATATAGAAAATTGCCGGACATTATAGAAAACGGTGAAATGTATTACGGAAGGGAGTAAATTTTGTTTTTCTTCGGGAAACGAAAGATCTTTCTGACCATAATGATTTTTTTCCTTATGGGATTGTGCGGCTGGTTCTGGCGGCACAGAGAATCAGTACCTTTTATCTCCCAGCCCCTGTCCATTGCGGCAGCCCCGTTTGAGTACGGGACAAGCCGGATCGCCATTGCGGGACGGACAGGACTGGATATGGTGGATCAGGTGCTGTCCAACTGGAAAGAACTGGATGAGCTGCGCCGGGAGAACGGAGCGCTGCGGGCCGAGCAGACCGCGTACAGCGAGATTTTGGCGGAAAATGTCAGGCTCCGTTCGCTGGCAGGATTCCGGCAGGGATATACCCAGTACACTCTGCTGGGAGCAACCGTTATAGCCAGAGAATACGGGGCATGGACACATACTGCCATTATTGATCGCGGCAGCGACAGCGGCCTGACCAAATATATGCCGGTCATCGTGCCGGAAGGTCTGGTGGGCTTTGTGAGCGAGGTCTATTCCAATTCCGCCCGGGTACAGCTGATTACCGATCCCCGCACCTCGGTCGGTGCGATCGTACAGCGTCCGTCTTCCCGGGTCGTCTCCATCGTGCAGGGAGACGGCAACCAGCCCGGGACCATGTCTTTTGTCAACTTGTCGCGGGAAGCGGATATTCTGAAAGATGATACGCTCGTGACGTCCGGGTACGGCGGCGTCTATCCGAGGGGACTGCTGATCGGTCATGTCAGTGAGGTGACGGATGATCCGTCAACGCCGGTGAGGGAGGCCCGTGTGGTGCCGGCTGCGGATTTCAGCCGGCTGGAGGAAGTATTTGTCATTGTGAGCCAGTTTGATCGGACACTTCCGGCAGATATTGATACCACAGCACCGGTGAAGGAGCCTCCTATGAATCCCAATGAAAAACAGGCGGGGGTGCCGTGATGTCCCGCTTGACATGGGCTGGTCTGTTCGCCGGGCTGTTTCTGATCCAGAGCGCCGTGCTTCCCTTTTTGTTTTCCGGCCGGTGGATGCCGGATCTGTGGTTTTGCGCCATTATTATTTCCGTACTGGCTTTCAACAGGAAAACCGCACTGGCCTTTGCTGTGGCGGGAGGCATTGCGCAGGATATCGTGACAGGCAATTTGTTCGGCCTGCATCTGTTTCCCTATCTGGCACTGGCACTGCTGACGGCTGCCTTTATGCGGGAGCGCTATAACCGGAGATGGCTGGTGTCTGTGGCCTCCGTCGCGGTGGGGACAGCGGTGTATCTCCTCTTTGTATGTGCGATTACGGCACTGAGCGGGGGACGGATTTCGTTCCTGCGCTATTTGCTGTACAGCGGGATTCCTCAGATTCTGGCCAATACGGCAGCGGCTGCGGTTATGCATCCGGTGCTTTGGGATATGAAACAGGAATGGAAACCAAGATGGTAAGGAAAAAATCAATACCCGGTATACTGGGTAAGGTGATAAAAAACAGAGAAGAATCACGGTATGCCAAAATGATGTATGCCGCGGTCTTTTTGCTGGCCATATTAAGTGTGCGCCTGTTCTATATGCAGATTGTAGAAGGTTCCTATTATAAAGCTGAGGCAGATGGCAACCGCATCCGTACCCTGCCCGTGCAGGCAGCCCGTGGGGTCATGTATGACCGGAATGGCATCATGCTGGCCGGTTCCCGGCCCACTTATACAGTGGTGATTCCGGTAGACCGCAAGCAGGAAAAACTGCCGGAGGCAGAACTGCAGGCCGTAGCGGCTCTTCTTGGAATGAAGCCTGAGGATATTCAGAAAAAACAGGAAGAATATAAGGTGGCATTCGGTTCCATTCCGCTGGCCCATGATGTGGGACTGGATGTGGTGAGCCGCATTGCAGAGAAAAAGGCGGATTTTCCGGATATTGAGGTGGAAAGCCAGCCGCTGCGCATTTATCCGCTGAAAAATGCGGGGGCACAGGTGGTGGGCTATGTAGGCGAGGCCGGTCCGGATGAACGAAATGCGGAGGGCCAGCCCTATACCTCCAGTACGCTGATCGGACGTACCGGACTGGAGTATCAGTACAATTCCTACCTGGAAGGGAAAAACGGGTCCCGCCACGTGGAAGTGGACGCCACGGGGCAGCCGGTGCGGTATTTCAGCGGAGAACCGGTCGTTTCCGGATACAATGTGCGTCTGACGCTGGATGCCCGCCTGCAGGAAGTGGCGGAACGGGCCATTGAAGAGCAGGTCGCCAATCTGAGAGCGAGTAAAATCAATCCGACCGGGGCCTCTGTCGTAGCAGTAGACCCGAATTCCGGAGCCATTCTGGCTATGGTCAGCTGGCCGAGCTTCGATCCCAACCAGTTCAGCCGCGGCATTACGGCGGGAGAATGGAACGCGATTCTGAACAATCCGAATCATCCGCTGGAAAACCGTCCCATCACTTCCATGTATCCGCCTGGTTCAACCTTTAAGGTCATTACCAGTGCGGCTGGTCTGGAAGCCATGGTGCTCGATCCGCAGGAAGCGATTTTTGACAGCGGCAAGCACTGGCTGATTGATAAAAGGAATGCTCAGGGCGAAGCTTTCGGCTGGATCAATTTTGAGCAGGCCATGGAAAAGTCTGATAATGTATATTTTTACGAAATCGGCAGACGGCTTGGAATTGACCGGATTGCGGCTATGGCCAGAGCTTTCGGCCTCGGAAGCAGAACGGGAATCGATCTGGCCGGTGAATCGGAAGGCAATGTAGCCAGCGAAGAATACAAGAAAAAAGTATTTGGCGAAGACTGGTATCTGGGCGAAACCTTCGATGCCGCCATCGGTCAGAGCTATACGCTGACAACGCCGCTTCAGATGGCCATGGTTTACGCTGCCATAGCCAACGGCGGATTCCGGTATCAGCCGTATCTGGTCAGCCGTGTGGATAATCTGGACGGGACACCCAATAAAATTTTTTCACCGGTAAAAACCGGAACGCTGCCTGTCTCGCAGGCCAATCTGGCGATTATCCGTCAGGCCCTCAGAAGCGTTATGGGCAAGGAAGGCACCGGCGGATTTTTGTTTGAACATTATCCGATCCCGCTGGCAGGGAAATCCGGCACGGCAGAAACAAACGGGCTGGATAACGGCTGGTTTGTGGCCTATGCGCCATTTGACAAGCCTGAGATTGTGGTACTGGTCATGTTTGAGCACAGCGGGTTCGGTTCGGATTCCGCGGCACCGGTTACCAAGAAAATTCTGGATGCCTATTTCCATCTGGGAGAATTCAGTCCATCGGCGCAGTCCGGAAAACAGCCGAAGGCGGAAGGAGATAAAGGGGGACAGGGACAATGAAATGTCTGGCTCTGGCTTCAGGAAAAGGCGGGGTAGGAAAGACCTTTCTCACTGCTTCTTTCGGTCTGGCTCTGGCCAGGCAGGGGGCTTCCGTGCTGCTTCTGGATGGGGACATGGGGCTTCGGAATTTGGACCTTCCTCTTGGTATGGAAAAGCAGACCCGGTATACCAGCTGGGATCTGGCGAGGGGCCGCTGTTTTGAAGAGGATTCCATTCTGTCGGTGGCGCCGCATCTGGATTTTTTGCCGGCAGCAGAAGAGGAAGACTGGAAAGCTGTTTCCCGGCCGGCACTGTCTACGGTGCTGGAGGATCTGGCGGACCGGTATGACTATATTTTGATTGACTGTCCGGCAGGGCTTGGGAAAGGAATTCGGTTTGCGGAAAAAGCAGCGGATGCCTGGCTCATTGTGGTGGGACCATCGTGGGCTTCCCGGCGGGACGCTCTGAAAACCGCTGCCTGTATTGGGAAACAGGGCCGGGCGGCACTGGTTTTCAATGATTTTCAGACCGGATCAGATGCAGGGGTCTCGCTGGCAGAGCTGATAGATTCTGTGGATGGACTGCAGGTCGCAGGGGTGATTCCTCACAGCAGTAAGGGCAACCGTCTGGCACAGCAGGGACGGCTGAAGGAATATCAACGGGACAGTGCTTTTGGAAAAGCGGTGGAACTGACCCTGAAATCTTTCCTGACGGGGACGGTATATCCGTTGTCCCGTTGGCAGTCGCTTCTTCAGAAGGCGAAGAAAGAGGACTGTGAACGTGAAAACCGGCCGGCAGGTTCCCTGCTTCTGCGGCAGCGGGCGAAGGCCGCGCGATGGAGGAGGAGGTAGACATGCATTTTCTGTATTACTGGCGGAGAATTGATGGAACCCTGCTTCTGACACTGCTGGCGCTGGCACTGACGGGCATTCTTATCATCGGAAGCGCCACCCATATGAATGATCCCACCTATGCGGGCCGGTTCGACTTTGTCACCCGGCAGGGGGTATTTTTTCTTTTGGGATTTGCTCTGGCCGCGTTTTTCATGAGATATGATTACCGGCTGCTGTACCGGTGGGCGCCGGCTCTGTATATCATCAACTGTATCATGCTGCTCGGGGTGCGTCTGGTGGGGACCAGTGCGCTGGGGGCCCAGCGGTGGATTCAGATCGGACCGATTACGTTGCAGCCTTCCGAGTTTGCCAAGGTGCTGATGATCATCTGTCTGGCCCGGATGCTGGCGGAGCACAAGGATGGATTCCGCACGTGGCGGAGCCTGCTGCCGGTGGCCGGCCTCATGCTGCCGCCATTTATTCTGGTATTTATTCAGCCGGATCTGGGGACCAGCCTTGTTTTTGCGGCGATCTGCTTCGGTATGCTGTTCCTGTCGGGACTTCGGATGAAAATTGTCCGGCAGGCGCTGCTGGCACTGGTAGCGCTGTTCCCGGTGCTGTGGTTTTTCCTGCTCCACGACTATCAGAAGAAACGAATTCTTGTGCTGTTTGACCCGGATGTGGATCCGTTCGGTTCCGGCTATCATGTGATCCAGTCCAAAATATCCATAGGCAGCGGCGGCTTTATCGGACAGGGGCTTTTTGAAGGGACGCAGAGCCAGCTGAATTTCCTCCCGGAAAATCATACGGATTTTATCTTTTCCGTGATCGGGGAGGAACTGGGATTTGTGGGCGCCATTTTTCTGCTCTTTTTATATTTCCTGCTTTTGTATCGCACCATTGTGATTTCCCGCTCCTCCGGCGATGCTTTCGGCAGTCTGCTGGCCTGCGGTATTTTCTCCATGTGGCTGTTTCAGGTGTTCATCAATGTGGGAATGACGCTGGGAATTATGCCGGTCACGGGGATTCCGCTTCCCTTTATCAGTTATGGGGGAAGCGCGCTCATGGTGAATATGCTTTGCGCAGGAATACTGATGAATATTTATCTGCGGCGCAAAAAACTTATGTTTAACTGACGCCCCTGCGGCGGCAGAAATTGGGCGCGTATGCGCCGGAAATACAGGAGACCGTATGAAACAAGTATATATTGATCCCGTGTGGCTGATGCACATTCAGAAACCGGCCCGCTACATTGGCGGAGAGTGGAACAGCGTGGTCAAGGATCATGACAGTGTGGATCTGCATGTGGCACTGGCCTTTCCGGATGTCTATGAAGTGGCCATGAGCCATCTGGGGCTGAAGATCATTTACAGCGTGATCAATAAACGCAGCGATGCGCTGGCCGAGCGGGTATATGCGCCATGGGTGGATATGGAAGCGCTCATGAAGGAAAAACAGATCCCGCTGTATACGCTGGAATCCAGCTGTCCGGTCCGTGATTTTGATGTGCTTGGTTTTACACTGCCTTATGAAATGTGCTATACCAATGTGCTGAATATGCTGCATCTGGCAGGGATTCCTCTCCGCACGGCGGACCGGACGGAGGAGGATCCCCTTGTGGTGGCCGGCGGCCCCTGTGTATACAATGCAGAACCGGTGGCAGATTTCTTTGATCTGTTCTTTATCGGGGAAGCGGAAGAATCCATGGGAGAATTCCTGGAAACGCTCAAGATGTGGAAACGGGAAGGCCGGCCGGGCGGACGGAAAGAATTCCTCCGGCGGGCTGCTCATATTCGCGGCATCTATGTACCGTCTCTGTATGAAGTGTCCTATGAAGAGGACGGCCGGTTCCGTTCCATTCGGCCTCTGGCCGATGAGGCAGCGCTGCCGGTGTACAAGCGGATCATTCAGGATGTGGACCATGTGGTGATTGACGACAAGCCGATTCTTCCGCATATTGAGATCGTCCATGACCGGGCCGTGCTGGAAATGTTCCGCGGATGCAGCCGGGGCTGCCGTTTTTGTCAGGCAGGCATGATTTACCGGCCGGTACGGGAAAAGAAAGAGGAAAATCTGCAGGAAATTGCCGACCGGCTGATCAGAAATACCGGCTACAGTGAAATTTCCCTCATGTCGCTGTCCTCGGCAGATTATTCCCGTCTGCCGGAGCTGGTAGATCATCTCATGGATAATTTCAGGGACCGGAGAGTGAGCGTCAGCCTTCCGTCGCTTCGTGTGGACAGCTTTTCCATCGATATCGCAAAAAAAGTGCAGCAGGTGAGAAAGAGCGGACTGACCCTTGCGCCGGAAGCGGGAACGCAGAGACTCCGGGATGTTATCAATAAAAACGTGACGGAAAAGGATATCATGGAAGCCTGCGGCAATGCCTTCCGCAACGGCTGGAGCAAAGTGAAGCTGTACTTCATGATGGGGCTTCCTACCGAAACGGACGAGGATCTGGCGGGAATTGCCGATCTGGCAAACCGGATTTATCAGCTGTATCACACCGTTACGGGCAAGTGGGGCTGCCGCATTACGGTCAGTGTGGCCAGCTTTGTACCGAAGCCGTTCACGCCGTTTCAGTGGATGGGGCAGTGCTCCGTGGAGGAAATTGAAAGAAAACAGCGGTATCTGCGCGGCCTGTTTACCAACCGCAATATCAAATTTGCCTATCATGATGCAAAGACCGGCTATATTGAAGCCATCCTGGCACGGGGCGACCGCCGCCTGTCAGATGTGCTGGAAACGGTATGGAAACATGGGGCCACGTATGACAGCTGGACAGAATTTTTTGATTTTGACCGCTGGATGGAGTCATTCAGAGAATGCGGACTGGACCCGGATTTTTACGCAGCACGGGAACGGGCGCTGGATGAAGCCATGCCGTGGGATCATATCCACTGCGGCGTAACCAAGGATTTCCTTCGCAAGGAATGGCGTCTGGCAGGCCGTGGCGTGACGACAGAGGACTGCCGCCGCCATCCCTGCAACGGCTGCGCTGTGTGTCCGATGCTTCCGGCAGTACTTGTCGATTATCACAAGGAGAATGAAGGTCATGAAAAGACTGTTTTTGTCTATCACGAAAGGTGAGGAAATCCGGTTTCTGGGGCATCTGGATTTTCTGAGGACACTGGAACGGGCGGTTCTCCGCGCAGAAATCCCGGCTGTCTTTTCCGAAGGTTTCAATCCGCATATGAAAATTGCATTGGATGCGGCGCTGGGCGTGGGCGTTGTAGCCGATCTCATTTATCTGGAGCTTCGTGTGGAGGACAGCGTATCTCTGGAGGAAGTACGGGAAAGGCTGGCACCGCAGCTTCTCAAGGGAATTCGCATTCATGATATACGGGAAGCCGCACCGGAATGGCCGAAGCTGATCAATTATCTGAATGAAGACAGCTATGAGGCGGAAGGACCTGTATCCGGAACCGTGGACGAAGCACGGATACAGGAAGAGACCGCCCGCTTTAATGGTCTGGATTCCTTTGTGTATCAGCGGGTCACTCCGAAAAAAGTGCGTGAAATCGATATTATGCCGCTGCTGACGGAGCCGGTGGCGGTCCGGATTGACAATGGCCGGGCGTATGTGACTTTTTCCTTCCTTCGTACCCGGACGGGGTCCATTCAGCCGAAAGATATCTGGAAAATTCTGGCGGAATCCTTCCATATGCCTTGGATGCCGGGAGAATTTGTATGCCGCCGCTGCGGTGTATATCATCGGGAAAACGGTGTGCGGATGACACCCTTTGATGAGGCGGCTTTCCCGGCAACGACACAGGAGCCGGAAAAATGAAACGCTTTCTGCTCAGCGTCATGCCGGAAGAGACCCGGCTTGCCGTGGAGGAGGACGGCATCCTTACGGACTATCTGGCGGAACGGACGGACCGGGAAGATCTGGTGGGACGGATTTATAAGGGCGTTGTAAAAAATGCTGTGCCTGCGGTCAAAGGGTACTTTGTCGATCTCGGGATCGGACGGAATGCCTTTCTGCGGAGGGATGACTGCCTGACGGAAGGCGGCCGTCTGCCTACAGAGGGAAGTTCCGTACTGGTGCAGGTTGTCAAGGACAGTACCAGCACCAAAGGCCCGCTTGTCACCGGGAAGATCAGCATCCCCGGACGGTATTCCGTACTGCTCACCGACAGCACCTATATCGGTATCTCGCGCAAGATCCGTTCCGAAGAAAAAAGGAATATGCTTCGACAGGCGGCTAAAAAGCACTGCCCGGAAGGGCTGGGACTGATTGTGCGTACGGCAGCAGATAACGCGCCGGAAGAGGATGCAGTATCGGATATCCGGCGGCTGGCCGATCTGTGGTCTGTTATTCAGAAGCGGGCCAGAATTGAAAAGGGGCCGGTGCTGCTGTACCGGCGGAGTGAACTGGCGATCCGGACGGTGCGGGAATATCTTTCTGATGATGTGGATGAAATCATCACAGATAATGAGGAAACCGCACGGCGGCTCAGCAATCTGATGGCCGATGAGCACAGACCGGGAGCAGAGCGGATTCGGTACAGGAAAGGCCCGATCTTCCGGCAGTATCAGCTGGAGGAGCAGATTGAGCAGCTGTTTCAGAGGGAAGTGCCGCTCCCGCTGGGCGGCTCTCTGGTCATTGACTATACAGAGGCACTGACGGCGATCGATGTCAATTCCGGGTCCTTTCACCGCAAGGGGATTTCCCATGGAGAGGCGGCCTTTCTGATCAACAGGGAAGCGGCTGTGGAAGCGGCGCGTCAGATCCGCATGCGCGGCGTCGGCGGCATGATCCTCATTGATTTCATTGATATGGACCGCGAAGACCAGAAAGAAGAGATCCTGTCGCTTCTGCGCAGGGAAACAGCCCGGGACCGGGTAAAAACCGTTGTGCTGGGCATGACTGCGCTGGGACTCGTGGAGATGACGAGAAAAAGAACGGCACACCGGCTGTTTCAGAATTACTATGAACCATGCCGCGTCTGCCGGGGGTCCGGATATGTGCTGTCTGCCTCCTCTGTCGTTCTTCGGATTCATCACAGGCTGGAGGAGGAAAAAAGCCGGGGCGGGATGCCGTATCCGATTCTGATTGAATGCCAGCCGGACGTGGCGGATATTCTGGAGACAAAGGAAGAACAGTGGTATTTGAAAAGCACCATGCTCCGGTCGGTCCGGATTGCCCGGCGGCCGGATTTCCGAAGGGAGACGTTCACGATTCTTGCCGATCCGCATGGCGGAACGCAGTAAACAGGAAAGGAACAGAGCCATGATTTATGATATTCAGTCCGAGAGAGAATTTGATGAAAAAATCGGTAATGGAGAAGGCTGGATGCTTCTCGACTTCTTTGCTTCCTGGTGCCGGCCGTGCAAGCTGATGGCCTCTGTATTGGAAAAGGCAGATGAAGCCATGGCAGGAGAGGTCGCGTTTTTCCGCATTGATGTGGATCTGATGGAGGATTTTGCGGAAAATTTCCATTTGGTCGGTGTTCCCACCTTTATTCTGTTTAAGAACGGACAGGAAAAAGGACGGATTATCGGCTATAATGATACGCATACCTTTATGGAAAAACTGCGCGGCCTGATGGAAGAAAAAGAATAAAAGCCGGACTGCAGCGGTGTATTGGCCGGCAGAGAAACGGCCGGCGGCGGGGATGCAGATTTCCTGCATATTATCTTGCATTCTCCATCCCCTTTTGGTATAATTGTTCACGAATTATCTTAAGTATGTGAAATGAGGTGCAAGCAGTGAAGAAGGGAATCCATCCGGATTATCATCCTGTCGTGTTCCGCGATATCGGCGCTAACTATTCCTTCCTGACCCGTTCTACGGCAACGTCCAACCAGACCGTGAAATGGGAAGACGGCAATGAATACCCGCTGATCAACATCGATATCAGCAGCAAGTCCCATCCGTTCTATACGGGACAGCAGCGTTTCGGTAAAGCTCGCGGCCGTATTGAAAAGTTCAACAAACGTTACGGCAGAACCACCGACTAAAAAAACAGGGCGCAGGCCCTGTTTTTTTATGCACTTTTTCAGGGCTCCGGCCCGTGTGATATACTAGAAGAGAATTTTTAGAGGCCTGAGAGTCTGACAGAGATCTCGTCAGGATCATGCCATGGACAGAAGACATTAATGGTTGCCGGTCTGTACAGGGGCAAATAAATTGGATTGAGGAAGACGGCACCGAAAGCAGCCAGGAGCAGAGGCGTGCAGCAGATGCATTGTGTCTCCGATGGCTGTATGAGGATATCTGGCTTGCAGGAAAACACAAGGGGGAAATGGAATGCAGACAAATCGCCTGGAGGGGATGGAGTCACGGTTTCAGAGTCTGGAAATCGAACTCAGTGATCCGGCGGTCATTGCTGATCAGACCAAATGGAGAGCACTGTCCAAAGAACATGCGGATATGGCAGAAACTGTGATGACCTATCGCAGATATAAAGACACTGTGAAGGCCGCAGAGGAGGATCGGTCCATTCTGGGAGACCATACCCAGGAGGAACTGCACGAACTGGCCAAAGAGGATCTGAAAGAGCGGGAGTCAGAAGCAGAAGAACTGGAACGGAAGCTTCATATTCTTCTTCTGCCGAAAGACCCGAATGATGAAAAAAATGTCATTCTGGAAATCCGTGCCGGGACAGGCGGAGAAGAGGCTGCCTTATTTGCAGGGGATCTTCTCCGGATGTATCTGAAGTTTGCAGAGAGAAAATGCTGGACGGCAGAGATCACGGATTCCAGCCCGACGGAACTGGGCGGCTTTAAGGAAGTCACCTGCATGATTCAGGGGAAAAATGCCTATTCCCTTCTGAAATTTGAGAGCGGCGTTCATCGGGTGCAGCGCGTGCCGGATACAGAGAGCGCAGGGCGCATCCATACTTCCGCAGTTACTGTAGCGATTCTGCCGGAAGCGGATGAAGTGGATGTGGAGATCAACCGGGATGATCTTCGCATTGATGTGTATCGTTCCTCCGGGGCTGGCGGCCAGCATATCAATAAAACCTCATCGGCGATCCGGATTACGCACCTGCCTACGGGGATGGTGGTTACCTGCCAGAATGAGCGGAGTCAGCGGCAGAACAGAGATAAAGCACTGCAGATCCTGCGTTCTCGCCTGTATGCAGAGGCATTGTATGAATCTCAGGCCCGCACGGCGGCAGACCGGCGAGGGCAGGTCGGAAGCGGGGATCGGTCAGAACGAATCCGGACGTATAATTTTCCGCAGGGGCGTGTAACGGATCATCGGACAAAGCAGACCATTTATAAACTGGATCAGTTTATGAACGGGGATATGGATGAAATTCTGAACGGGCTCATTGAAGCGGATATGGCAGCGCGGCTGAAAGAGGAAGAAGAACATGAGCGGAACTGATATCTGGACCATTCAGCGCCTGATCCGCTGGACGACAGACTATTTCAAAAAACATGGTATCGAAGAAGCTCGCCTTGATGCAGAGCTTCTGCTGGGACATGTCCTCGGGAAGCCGAGAATCTATTTGTATACCAATTATGACCAGATCATGAATGTGGAGGAGCTGGCGCAGTATCGGGAATTGATCCGGCAGAGAGTGCAGGGATACTGCACCGCTGTTCTGATCGGAGAAAAGGAATTTATGGGCCTTCCTTTTTCCGTAAATGATCATGTCCTTGTTCCGCGGCCGGATACGGAAGCCTGGCTGGAAAAAATCATTCAGTCCTTTCGGAGCATTCCCGGAGCGGAGATGCTGGATCTGGGGACCGGCAGCGGTGCACTGGCAGTGAGTTTTTTGTATTACTGCCGGGAAGCGCATGGTATGGCAGTGGATATTTCCGAAGAGGCACTCCAGGTCGCCCGGGAAAATGCCGGGAAAAACGGTGTGGAAAAGCGACTGGACTTTTATCAGGGGGATTTTCTGCATGCTGTACCGGAGGGTGCAGTATTTGATGTGATTTTGAGTAATCCTCCCTATATTCCTACGGCGGATCTGGCGGGACTGGACCGGGAGGTCCGGCGGGAACCGCAGATTGCGCTGGACGGCGGCCGGGATGGTCTGGATTTCTACCGCATTCTCGGGGAGCAGACCGTGCAGTATCTGAAGCCCGGCGGACTGCTTGCCGTTGAGGTGGGCATTCATCAGGCAGCGGATGTGAAAGCGCTTTTTGAAGCGGGGGGTCTGAAGGACGTATATTACATTCAGGATTATGGCGGCATTGACCGGGCGGTATGCGGCAGAAAAGCGGCGGCCCCGGTGGTTTCGGAATAAAGAAGGCAGATCATGAAAACAGAACTGATTTCCGCTTCTGCGGCGGATTTTCCGGAAAAGGTACAAAAACTGGGTGAAATTATCCGCCGGGGCGGTCTTGTGGGATTTCCCACGGAGACGGTATATGGCCTGGGGGGAAACGCACTGGACGGAGAGGCTGCAAAAAAAATTTATGCGGCAAAAGGGCGCCCTTCAGATAATCCGCTGATTGTTCATGTGGCGGATGCCGCACAGGCGGAACAGCTGGCGGCTGCACTGTCACCACTGGAAAAGCGGCTGATGAAGGATTTCTGGCCGGGTCCGCTGACGCTGGTGGTTCCTAAGAAGGACATCATTCCGCCGGAAACGTCCGGCGGGCTGGACACGGTAGCGCTTCGCTGCCCGGTTCACCCGGCCGTGCAGGCTCTTATTCGGGCAGCAGGGGTGCCTATTGCCGGGCCGAGCGCCAATTTATCCGGCAAACCGAGTCCGACCTCGGCAGAGGATGTCATGCATGATCTGGGAGGCCGTATTGATGCGGTGATCGATGGCGGGCCCTGCCGCATCGGTGTGGAATCCACGATCATTTCCTGCGCGGATGACCGAATCACCATTTACCGGCCCGGCGGACTTCCCATAGAGGTGCTGGAATCCTATGCGCCGGTGGAAATCGATCCGGGAATTCAGTCCGGGAGTGCACATCCGAAAGCACCGGGCATGAAATACCGGCATTATGCTCCCGCAGCTCCCATGTCTGTCTATGTGGGCGACGTGGAAAAGACGGAGGCGGCGATCCTTGCCTTTGCAGAAAAAACGGATAAGACCTATGGATTTTTTGTAAGCGAAGAAACGGCGGAGAAGCTGCCGCCGGAATCGGTGGTCTTTATCTGGGGAAAACGGGGCGATGCAGGAAGCATGGCACATCGTTTGTTTGCAGGACTTCATTATTTCAATGAGCATCCGGTGGATCAGATTATAGGGGAAGGCATTGACAGCTCCGGGCTGGGACTGGCCATCATGAACCGCTTGACGAAGGCATCCGGATATCATATTATTGTAGAAGATGCAAAATAGTATATAAATAATAAAAATTAGGTATACTTAATTGCGGGCGCAGAAAAGGAGAGACCTATGAAACTTGCAATAGCCAGTGATCATGGTGGATATGCTTTAAAAGAAGCCATGAAAAAGCATCTGAAGTCGCAGAACATCGCTTTTGTTGACTGCGGAACGGATAGTGAGGACTCCTGTGATTATCCGGATTTTGCGGAAAAGGCCTGCCGGCTGGTACAGCAGGGCGAGGCGGACTTCGGTGTTCTGATCTGTGGAACCGGCATCGGGATGAGCATCACTGCCAATAAGATGAACGGAATCCGTGCGGCGCTTTGCGGGGAAACCTTTTCTGCGCATTTCACCCGGGCGCATAATGATGCCAATGTGCTCTGCATGGGGGCACGGGTCACCGGTGCCGGACTGGCAGAAATGATTCTGGATGAATTCCTGAATACGCCCTTTGAAGGCGGACGTCATCAGCGGCGTATCGATAAGATCGCGGAGATTGAAAGAAGGGAACACCATGTATGAAGAGCTGGCCCGTGAGGCGGAAGAGGCACTTTTTGAACTGACAGAAATTGCCGGGTTTCGTCCTGGGGCTCTGATCGTGATCGGCGGATCTTCCAGTGAGATCCGGGGCGGTCATATCGGGAAGGATAGTTCCTATGAGGTAGGGACAGCTGTGGTATCGGCCCTGATGAAAGCGGCAAAGGAAAAACAGCTGCGTCTTGCCTTTCAGTGCTGTGAACATCTGAACCGGGCACTGATTGTGGAGCGGGAAACCATGGAGCATTTCGGTTATGAAGAAGTGTCTGTGGTGCCATGGCTTCATGCGGGTGGTGCTTTTGCCACCAATGCCTATGAGCTTTTCAAGGACCCGGTTGCTGTGGAATCCATCCGGGCTGACGGTGGACTGGACATCGGTCTGACCATGATCGGCATGCATCTGCGCCGTGTGGCGGTTCCTGTCCGCCTCACACACAATCACGTGGGCAGTGCTCTTGTGGCTGCTGCCCGCACCCGGCCTCCGCTGATCGGCGGGGAACGGGCCCGGTATCATCGGGAGTGATTTTCTTATATTGGTGAAATCCGGCTGCCGGAAAGGGCAGGGCGGTTTTCATATAAAGCTGGTTTCAGAGACAGCCCCAGAAAGGCGGAGTAATTCGGTCTTTCCTGCAGAGCGGTTCTTTTGGAAGGAGAAAGCAAAATGATGAAACATCTGAAAGATGACAGCGCTGTATACAGCGCCATTCAGGAAGAACTGAATCGTCAGAGAAACAAACTGGAAATGATCGCATCGGAAAATATTGTCAGCTATGCGGTCATGGAAGCACAGGGAAGTGTGCTGACCAACAAATATGCGGAAGGGTATCCGGGAAAACGGTACTATGGCGGCTGCGAATATGTGGATAAGGTGGAACAGCTGGCTATCGACCGTGCAAAGGAACTGTTCGGCGCGGATCATGTCAATGTACAGCCTCATTCCGGTTCCCAGGCAAACTTTGCTGTGTATTATGGCCTGCTGAAGCCCGGCGATACAGTCATGGGCATGAATCTGACCGATGGCGGACATCTGTCCCACGGCAGCCCGGTCAATATCTCCGGCAATTATTTCCATGTCGTTCCCTACGGCGTACGGGAAGAGGATGAACTGCTCGATTATGATGCCATGGAAAAAATTGCCAAGGAAGTCAAGCCGAAACTCATCATCGGCGGCACCAGCGCTTATTCCCGTATTATCGATTTTGAACGGATGGCAGCCATTGCCAAGGAAGTTGGCGCTATTCTCATGATCGATATGGCACATTTCGCAGGCCTGGTGGCAGGCGGAGAATATCCGAGCCCGGTACCGTATGCTGATATTGTGACGACCACAACGCATAAAACGCTCCGTGGACCGAGAGGCGGCATCATCATGTGCCGTGAACCCTATGCAAAGGCCATTGACAAGGCGGTATTCCCCGGTATGCAGGGCGGCCCGCTTATGCATGTCATTGCAGCAAAGGCGGTTGCTTTCGGAGAAGATCTGGAAGATTCCTTCAAGGATTATGCAAAGCAGATCAAGAAGAATGAAAAGGTCCTTTCTGATGAACTGCAGAAAAACGGCATCCGCGTGGTTTCCGGCGGCACCGATACGCATGTTCTGCTGGCCGATCTGACCGGCATCGGTATTACCGGTAAAATCGCCCAGAGCCTCCTGGATGATGTAGGCATTACGTGCAATAAAAATACGATTCCTTTTGAAAAGCTGTCTCCGTTTGTTACGAGCGGCATCCGTCTGGGCTCCCCGGCTCTGACGACGAGAGGCCTCGTAGAAGAGGATTTCCGGGAAATTGCGGATATCATCTGCAATGTACTTAAGAATCCGGAAGATGAATCCGTCAAGGCAGATGCCCGCACCCGTGTATCTGCGCTCTGCAAAAAATATCCGCTTTACGAAGAATATTAAGATCATTTACCAAAGCCGTCGGGATATTCCCGGCGGCTTTTTTGTATCCGCATTGAAAAGAGTGGAGAAGAAGCCGGCCAAATACCTTGAGAAAACAGCTCTCAGCAGGAGGTAGGAGTGGCAGTGACTCTCCGGCCGGAATTTCCGGAAATGACTGGAAAAAAAAACGCTGTTCAGCTATACTTAAATAGATATAAAAGAGTATTTCCTTTCATATTTCGTAAAAGAAGGGGGACAATATGAAAATTCTCGTTTGCGTCAAACAGGTCGTTGATACATCGAAGATGGAAGTCGATCCGAATACGGGGCGGCTGAATCGAAACGGGGCAAACAGTATCCTGAATCCGTGCGATAAGAATGCGCTGGAAGCGGCACTGCAGCTGAAACAGCAGACCGGCGGTACGGTAACGGTAATTACCATGGGACCGCCTCAGGCAGGCGCTGTTCTGCTGGAATCGGTGTCCATGGGGGCTGACGATGTCTATCTGATCACGGACCGTGCTTTTGGCGGTGCCGACACGCTGGCAACGAGCTATACACTGGCAGCGGCCATCCGCAAACTGGGCAATGATTTTGATCTGATCTTCTGCGGTCAGGAATCAATCGACAGCAATACGGCACAGGTAGGGCCGGAAGTAGCCGCCATGCTGGGAATCGCTGATGTCAGCGCTGCTGTGGGATTCCAGTGGCAGGATGGCAAGGCGATTGTGACCCGTCAGGTGGGAGAAGGCTGTGAGGTGCTGGAGCTGCATCTGCCGGCGGTTGTTACCGCTGCTCCGGCTCTGAATACGCCGCGGTATCCCAGTGTACAGGGCATTCTTCGGAAATATGAAACGGAAATTCATCAGCTTACGGCAGTCGATCTGGATGTAGAGCCGGAACGCATCGGTCTGAAAGGCTCTCCGACACAGGTGCGGGGGATCCGGCCGGTAGTACCGCCGAAAAAGGAAAACCTGAAGATTGAAGACCAGGCGCCTGCTGAAGCTGCGGCAGCTCTTGCGGAAGCACTGGCTAAAGTCAATGTCATTTAAGGAGGTCCGCGATGGATTTTTCTGATTATAAGGGAATTTATGTCATTGCCGAAGTACGCGACGGCAAGGTGGAAAAAGTCACCGGGGAACTTCTGGGACAGGCCAGAAAGCTGGCAGAGAAAACGGGAGATCCGGTGGAAGCGGTTATCCTGGGCAGCGGTGTAAAGGAACGGGCACAGGATCTCATTGCCTATGGCGCAGATGTGGTGTATGTCATGGAGAGCCCGCTGCTTGCTCATTATGACGGTATGGCCTATGAAAAAGAACTGGGAGCCCTGCTCAAGGAAAAGAAACCGAGCGCCATTCTGTTTGCTGCCACTCCCTATGGAAGGGATCTGGCACCCCGCATTGCATCGGCTGTCGTCTGCGGTGTAACGGCAGATGTGACGGAGCTGTCCGTAGATGAAAAGACCGGTCTGATCGTATGGTCCCGTCCGGCTATGGGCGGCAATATCATGGCTGATATTATCAGCCCGCAGTACCGTCCTCAGGTGGGAACGGTGCGTCCCAGCACGTTTGATCTGCCGGAAGCGGATGCATCCAGAAAGGGAAGCGTTGTAGAAGTACCGGTCACACTGACGGAAAAAGATCTGGGTACAATTCTCAAGGAAATCATTCCGGCGCCGAAAGAAGAAAATCCCATTGAGGAAGCACAGATCATTGTGGCCGGCGGCCGCGGCATTCACAGTGAAGAAGAATGGGCACAGCTCCATGAACTGGCGGATCTTCTCGGTGGAAGCGTCGGTGCAAGCCGTCCGATCTGTGAGCTGGGCTGGGAACCGCATAGTGCCCAGATCGGCCAGACCGGGAAATCCGTGGCACCTCATATCTATTTCGCGTTCGGAATTTCCGGCGCCATGCAGCATATCTGCGGTGTAAAAGCGGATATTATGATTGCTGTAAACCGGGATAAAAATGCACCGATTATGGAAATGGCGGATTATGCAGTGACAGCAGACCTGAAAGATTTCCTGCCGGCTTTCATTGCCGAAGTAAAAAAGATTCAGGAAAAATAAAACAACAGGAGGGACAACGCCATGGCGGAAGATAAGGCGACGATTTTTTATAATCACCAGTATTATTACAGCTTTGCCAATGTCATGAATGCCGATGACCGCGGTCTTCAGTTCGGTGACGGCTGCTATGAATGGATTCGCGTTCACAAGGGGCATCCCTTTGCCCTGTCCTATCACGTGGACCGGCTGTACCGCTCCATGCGGCTTCTCGGCATCCGCGCAGTCATCGCTCCTGATGAATTTACGGAAATTCATGAAATTATCGCAGAAGAAAATGACATCAAGGAAGGTTATCTGGTACTGACGGTAACACGCGGCGCCGGTGCCCATGATTTTACCATTCCCGGACGGATGGCTATGAAGCCGAATACGCTGGTGTATGCACGGGAACTGGATGTGGCTGCTGTGGAAAAAGCACAACAGGGCGTATCCTGTGTGACCACAGAAGATACACGGTGGCCGCATTGCGATATTCTGAGCCTCAATATGCTGCCCAATATCATGGACCGGGCGGCAGCTCAGAAAAAGGGGGCCTATGATGCCATTTATCTACGGAACGGGATGGTGACAGAAGCCACGCATTCCAATCTGTTTATTGTCAAAGACGGCGTCATCTGGACGAGAAAAGCGGATAATTTCCTGCTGAAAGGAATTACCCGGCAGCTGATCTTCACCAGAGTGGCTCCGACCTGCAGTGCGACTATCATTGAACCGGAACAGGAAAATCAGCTTATTACAAAGGAACGGCTTATGGGAGCGGAAGAAGTATTCCTGACCAATTCCGAAGCCGGAGTCGTTCCGGTACTGTCCATTGACGGGCAGCCGATCAATGACGGAAAGATCGGAAAGGTGACGGCCAATCTGCAGAAGCATTATCTGCATCTGCTGGAAGATGGCCTTCCGTAACAAAGAGGAAAACAGACGCGGCTTTGCTTTCGGGCGGGCCGCGTTTTTACATGAGCGGTATCCGGCAGGACAGGTATTTTATTGTGGTATAATAAAATGCAAAGTCTCCAGCAGGGAGTGCCGACAGGAATCAGGCAGGCACCCTTTCAGGGAATAAAGAAAAAGACAGGCAGTCGGAAAGGAGTCCTATGCGGGCATTGGGAATTGATCCCGGAACCGGACGGTGCGGGTTTGGCATCGTGGATAAACAGGGCAGCCGGCTCACGGCGGTGGATTACGGGGTCATCGAAACCTTTCCCGATATGACGCCATCCGAGCGGCTGGCCATTGTTCATACAGGCATCTGCCAGCTGATTGAGGCCTATCATCCGGAGGTCATGGGGGTAGAGACGCTGTATTTCAACCGGAATATTACGACCGCCATTGCAGTGGCGCAGGCCCGCGGCGTCATCCTTCTGGCAGGATTTGAAAAAAAAGTGCCGCTTTTTGAGTGTACTCCGCTGCAGGTCAAGCAGCAGGTCGTGGGTTACGGCCGGGCTGAAAAGAGACAGGTCATAGAGATGGTCATGCGGATGATGCGGATCACGAAAAAAATTGATCCGGATGATGCGGCAGATGCGCTGGCTATCGGGCTCACGGCTATCTACCGGACAGAACATGAAGCGATTTACGGGAGACTGACATGATAGGGTATATACGCGGTACCATTACCGCTATTTTTTCGGACAGCTGTTTTATTGAAGCCTCAGGCATCGGATACCGTGTCTATATTTCCGACCGTGACCGGCAGGAGCTGCATCTTCGTGAGGAAACACGGCTGATTACATATCTGGCCGTGCGGGAGGATGCACTGACGCTTTATGGATTTTTGTCCCAGGAGGCCTATGATCTGTTTCTTCTGCTCCTGTCCGTTTCCAAAATCGGTCCCAAGGTGGCCATGGGCGTACTGTCTTCCGTGAAGCCGGAGACCTTCGGTATGGCTGTGAGGAATAGGGATCTGAGCGTGCTCACAAAGCTTCCGGGGATCGGAAAGAAGACCGCCGAGCGGCTTGTACTGGAACTGAAGGACAAGGTGGGCGTTTTGGGGGATTCTGTTCCCGATGGTGCAGCTGTTTCCGCAGAGGGAAATGGGCAGGAGGCGGAAGCCATTGCGGCTTTGTGTTCTCTGGGCTACCGGCCGGAGGAGGTTGCGCCTGTGGTGAAGGCCCTGAATACGACGGAACGGGAAACGGAGGAGCTGATCCGGGCGGCGCTCCGGGAATTGGGTAAAATGAGGATATGATATGATCGAACAGATAAAAAGTCTTCGCCCGAAAACGGCGGAAACCGCCTCAGAGGAAACACGGATCGTCGCGAGGGAAGAGACGGAAAAGGATGAATGGCAGCAATCGCTCCGGCCTAAAGCCCTGTCGGATTATATCGGGCAGCCGGATATGCGGCGCAATTTGTCCGTCTATATCCAGGCAGCCTTGTCCAGAGGAGAAGCGCTGGATCATGTGCTCCTTTACGGACCACCGGGACTGGGTAAGACGACCATGGCCAATATCATTGCCAATGAACTGGGGGTCAATTTCCGGATCACCAGCGGGCCGGCTATTGAACGGCCTGCAGATCTGGCGGCAATACTGAGCAATCTGGAAGAACATGATGTGCTTTTTATTGATGAAATCCACCGCCTGAACCGGAGCGTGGAGGAGATCCTGTATCCGGCCATGGAGGATTTTTCGCTGGATATCATTATGGGAAAGGGGCCCGGTGCCAGATCCTACCGCATCAATCTGCCGCCTTTTACGCTGATCGGGGCGACAACGCGGGCGGGGGCGCTGGCGGCACCGCTGCGCGACCGGTTCGGCATTATTTTCCGTATGCAGTTTTATGGAGCGGAGGAACTGGAGCAGATCATCACGCGGGCAGCCCGCATACTGGAGATCCCTGTGGAGGCAGACGGTGCTTCGGAAATCGCCCGCCGTGCGAGAGGGACACCGCGCATTGCCAACCGCCTGCTGAAGCGGGTGCGGGATTTTGCACAGGTCATGGGAAGCGGGGTCATTACCCGGGATCTGGCTGCGAATGCGCTGAATGCACTTCATGTGGATTCACTGGGGCTTGATGCGACGGACCGGGAGGTACTGCGGACCATTATTGATAAATTCAACGGCGGACCGGTAGGCATTGATACCATCGCCGCAGCGGTCTGTGAAGAACGGACCACCATCGAGGATGTGTGCGAGCCGTATCTCATGCAGATCGGATTCCTGTCTCGGACGCCCCGCGGCCGGGTCGTGACAAAGGCCGCGTACCGTCATCTGGGGCTGGAGATGGAGGAGACAGGAGGCTGACCCATGCAGATCGGAAAAATGATGATGGTCCTGGGGGCGGCACTGCTTGTCGCGGGCGCCCTGTTCTACTTCGGCGGCCGGTTTCATTTTCTCGGCCATTTGCCGGGAGATCTTCATAGTTCAAAGAATGGCGTGGATTTTTATTTTCCGATTGTCAGCTGTGCGCTGATCAGCCTGATCGGGACCATTCTTTTGAATCTATTTTTCAGAAGGTAACAACATATGAATACAAAATGGATTCTGACAGCGGTGGTGCTGTCATCAATTATGCTTGGCGGTACGGCAGAGGCGGGAAGTCTGAAAGGGGAACAGCCGGAAGCAAAGGCCGGAAAAACGGCCGTATATCGCCCGGCGAGGGCAGACTCTGCAAATACTACCCCTGCGGCAAAAGATGCCATGAAGCTGTCAGGTGTCCGCTGGCGGGGACCGGTAATTAATGTGGGACTTCTCTCCGGCCAGGCCGAGGTGAAAATCAAATGCCTGGCGGACAGTGAGGCCAGAATTGATGATAAGATCTGGAAGTCCTATAAAAAGGGACAGATACTGACCGTGACGCGGAGCGGGGATCAGATCGCCATCAATGGGGAGAAGAAAAAAGGAACGGTTTACCTGATGACGAAAGGGGATGAGGCGGCTTTTTCGGTGAAGGGCAATTCCTACCGCGGCGCAATCAAGCTGCTGCCGTCGGCCTACAGCAGCGGGATCACGGTGGTGAATGCTGTCCCGATAGAGGAATATCTCCTTGGCGTGGTGCCCAGTGAGGTGTCCCCATCCTGGCATGAAGATGCGCTGAAGGCACAGGCTGTCGCTGCCCGGACCTACGCCATGTATCATATGGGAGGATTCAGCAAGGCAGGGTATGATGTGACGGATGATACCCGGTCTCAGGTATACCGCGGCACGGCCGTGGAGTCTGCGGCGACCAGCAATGCCATCGCGGAGACGGCCGGAGAAATCCTGACCAGCGGCGGGAAGCCGATCGATGCGGTTTTTCATGCCAATGGCGGCGGATATACAGAGAACAGTGAAAATGTGTGGGGCAGCCAGATCCAGTATCTGCGGGGCGTCAAAGAGGAATCCTCTTCTGTAGTCAATCAGCCCTGGACGAAGACCGTTTCTCTTGCGGAATTCCAGAAGCTGCTCAATGTGGGGAATCTGAAGAAAATTGAATTGTCTAAATTGAAAAAAGGACCGATGAAGGTCAGGGACCGCGGTGTGTCCGGCCGGGTGAAATCCTTTACTGTGGAAGGCAGCAAGGGAAAGAAAACTGTGACCGGCGATCAGATGAAGAGCTGGTTCGGACTGAGCAGCACGCTGTTTGATCTTGACGTAAAAGGGAAGAATCTGGTTATCACCGGATATGGTTCAGGCCACGGTCTGGGCCTGTCACAGTGGGGGGCCGAGGCTATGGCCGCCAAGAACGGTGATGGTAAAGAGTATTATAAAAAAATTCTGACTCACTACTTCACGGGAGCCAAGGTGGAAAAAATTTACTAAGAAGGAAATCAAATGAAACTGGAAGAATTTAATTATGACCTGCCAAAAGAACTGATTGCACAGACACCGGCGGAACCGAGAGACTCCTGCCGGCTCATGATGCTGGATAAAAACACGGGCGAATATACGCACCACACATTCCGGGATATTCTGGATGAGATCCGTCCGGGAGATATCTTTGTATTCAACAATACAAAGGTCATTCCTGCCCGTCTGTTCGGGAAGCGGAGCACCGGCGGGCGCGTGGAAGTCCTTCTGTTGACGCCGAAGGGCAATGATGAATGGGAAGTACTGGTCAATCCGGGGAAGAAAGCACTGCCGGGAGAAGTGATCACTTTTTCCGATCATGTATCCTGCGAAGTGCTGGACAAGACGGATTTCGGCGGACGCCGTGTGAAATTCCAGTATGACGGCGAGTGGGATGCACTGCTCGATCAGATCGGTGAAATGCCCACGCCGCCCTATATTCATGAAAAGCTGGAGGATAAGAGCCAGTATCAGACTGTATATGCCAAATACAAGGGCTCGGCAGCAGCGCCGACAGCGGGGCTCCATTTTACGCCGGAGCTGATGGAGGAAATGAAACAGCGTGGCGCCACACTGCTTTTTGTGACGCTTCATGTGGGGATCGGCACCTTCCGTCCGGTGTCGGAGGAAAATATCGAGGACCATGAAATGCACCGCGAATGGTATACGGTTTCCGAAGAGGTGGCGGAAGAGATCAATCAGGCCAGAGCGGAAGGACGCCGAATCATTGCCGTAGGCACCACATCCGTACGTACACTGGAAGCGGCAGGCCAGAGCGGACAGGTGGAGCCTGGCAGCCGGTGGACGCAGCTGTACATTTATCCCGGCTATCAGTGGCACATTGTGGATGCTATCGTTACCAATTTCCACCTGCCCGAATCCACACTGATCATGATGATGGCTTCTTTTGCAGGGCGTGAACACATTCTGGCTGCCTATGAGGAAGCTGTACGGCAGAAATACCGCTTCTTCAGCTTTGGCGATGCCATGTTTATCCGCTGAAGGAGAGACGTATGGTAATAACCTATGAACTGCTCGCAGAGGATGCGCAGACAGGGGCGAGAGCCGGACTGCTGCATACGCCTCACGGCACACTCAAGACGCCGATGTTCATGCCGGTGGGAACACAGGCGACCGTCAAGACGCTCACACCGGAAGAACTGCATGATATGGGCGCCCAGTTTATTCTTGGCAACACCTATCATCTGTTCCTTCGTCCGGGGACACCGCTGATTCAGGAGGCGGGCGGCCTTCATAAATTTATGAACTGGGACGGCGGCATTCTCACAGACAGCGGCGGATTTCAGGTGTTCAGCCTCGGGGCGATGCGGAAGATCAAAGAGGAGGGCGTGTATTTCCGTTCTCATATCGACGGCTCCCTGCAGTTCCTTTCTCCGGAAGTGGCGGTCAAGGCACAGGAGGAGCTGGGAAGCGATATTGCCATGGCCTTTGATGAATGCATCCCTTATCCGGCGGACCATGATTATGCGGAGAAATCCACGGAGCGTACGGCCCGCTGGGCGGAACGGTGCATCCGGGCGCATACCCGGGAGGACCGGGGCATGTTCGGCATCATTCAGGGCGGTATGTATAAGGATCTGAGAAAGCGCAGTGCCGAACAGATCACATCCATGCCGTTTGACGGTTTTGCCATTGGTGGTCTGTCCGTAGGAGAACCGCATGATCTGATGTATGACATGCTGGATTATACGGTACAGTGGATGCCGAAGAACAAGGCCCGCTATCTGATGGGCGTGGGGACGCCGGACTGTCTGGTGGAAGGCGTAGCCCGGGGCATTGATATGTTTGACTGTGTTTTCCCGACGCGCGTGGCCCGCAACGGGATGGCCATGGTGCATACCGGCCGCATGAATATCAAGAACAAGCAGTATGAAAGAGACTTTACTCCGTTGGAGGAAGGCTGCGGCTGTTATACCTGCCGGCATTTCACGCGGGCCTATATCCGTCATCTGTACAAGGCGGAGGAAACGCTGGCTCTGAGGCTGCTTACCATTCACAATCTGTATTTCCTGCTTCAGTTCATGCGGGATATGCGGCAGGCGATCCTGGACGGCAGGTTCACGGAATTCCGTGAGAATTTCTGGGCCCATTACGAAAAGAAGAAATAAGAAAAGGCAGGCTGTCGGCCTGCCTTTTCTGCTGGACGGAAATGGGAAAGTGCAAAAAGATTTATCGGAAGATGCCGGACTTTTTCTTGATTTTTAATTGAAAGCTGTGGTAGGATAATCACAATATTTTCATTGAGGTGAGGACGTATGCCTACAAAAATCAGTGTGGAAATTATGGAAGAGCTGGGTGATTTATCCGTCAGCTCCAACGGATGGAAAAAGCAGCTCACGTATACAAGCTGGAATGGACGGAGCCCGAAATTTGATCTTCGGTCCTGGGATGCAGATCATACATCCATGACCAAGGGGCTGACGCTGACCAAGGAAGAACTGATCAATCTGCGGGATATTCTGAATCAGCTGGATTTTGAAAAATACGAAGGCTGATTTCGGAAGTCAAAGGCAATACCACAAAAGGGCTCTCAGGGACAGAGCCCTTTTACGGTTTTATAGCTGACATTTTTCTATTGAAAAGGAGACCGGATTAGGAAGTACAAAATGAAAAACGGGATATTTTCTATGCAGTCCAGACAGCATAAGGCCTATGCCTTCTGCCTGGCCGGCATGGCTGTAGATGCGGCTCTCGGACTGACAAAGATTTTCATGGGCTGGCAGAGCGGTTCCATTGCCGTCATGGGGGACGGCTTCAATAATGTAACGGATGTGGGCTCCACATTTCTGCTGCTCCTTACATTTTTTTATGCGGCGAAGCCTTCTGATAAAGAGCATCCGTTTGGGCACGGACGGCTTGAATATCTGAATTCCACCGTTATGGCAGCAGCGGTCCTGTATGTGGGGATCACCCTTGTGATAGATTCCATACAGAAAATCATGAATCCGGAGCCGATTGCTTTCAGTCCGCTTCTGGTGGCGGTACTGGTTGTGGGGATTGCCGGAAAATTTCTTCTCTCTCTGATTTACCGGCAGGCACAGAAGGTAACGGGATCGGAAGCGTTCAGTGCGTATGGGGCAGATTCTGTTTCGGACGTCCTTTCAACGGCAGGGGTGCTTGCCGCGGTGCTGGCGGAAAAATTTACGGGATACCATATCGACGGCTGGATGGGGATTTTAATGGCTGCAGCGATCCTGTACACCGGCTACAGCATCCTCAAAAACGCGGTCAATTCCCTGATCGGGGCGTCGCCGGATGATGCGGTCTATCAGGAAGTGGAGGCCTTTATGCTGAAAATTCCGGGCATTTATGGAGTGCATGATCTGATCATTCATGATTATGGCCCGGAAAATCAGTTCTTATCCGCCCATGTGGAGATGGACAGCCGCATGAATCTGGTGGACAGCCATGAACTGGCAGAACAGGTCATGGAAAAAATCAAGGAACGCTTCCATATTCAGGCGGTGCTTCATGTGGACCCGAAGGCCGTCAGCAATCCCCGGGAGCAGCAGTATATGCATGAGCTGGAGGCCGCTATTTACCGGTCCAATTTGCCGCTGGCCTATCATGATTTCTTTGTGGAGGAAACCGCGAATGATGTGCATATGTCCTTCGAGGTGTCCTTTACGGGAAAATGCAGGAAAAGTGATCAGGAGATCTATGATGTGCTGAGCCGGGAAATGAGGCAGGTCAATCCGAAATATCATATCGACATCATGGTGGACCGCAATTTTATAAGCGGAAAACGTTACGGTCTTAGCATGCAGTGAAGAAAGGCATCCCGTATGGCTGCGGGGTGCTTTTTTCATGCCGGTAAATGACCAGGGGGACAGACGGAAACTACCGGTACCCTGCACATTTGTGATGCCATTTCTTTTTGTGCTAAAATAAATCAAAGACTTTCTAACAAATACAAAAAAGAAAATCGGCTTTTTAACAGAAACTGCACAGGAATGCGGGAGATGGATAGACGGTATGAAAAACTGGAAAAAAACGATTTGCGCAGGCATTCTGATTTGCCTGCTGGGAGGAAGCTGTGAGGCCGCCATACAGATGGGGGACTCCGGGGAGCCTGTCCGGGTGGTGCAGAAGCATCTGATAGAAGCAGGATATAAAGTGAGCACCGACGGCAGGTACGGGCCTGTTACAGCCCGGGCAGTACGGCTTTTCCAGAAGCGGCATCATCTCAGTGCAGACGGCATTGTGGGCCCGGAAACCTATCGGAAACTGACCGGTGATGCTATGCCGGATTATAAGATTGTTGTACATCGGGATGAAAAGAACGGTCAGTGCAGTCAAAAGCAGTCCGGAAAGAAAAAATCAGCGGATTCCGATAAAAGAAACCGCACGGCAGCCGGCCGGAAAGCGCTGGCAGTGACCAAAGAGGCACAGAAATATATCGGCATCCCGTATCGTTTTGGCGGGACGGATACACATGGGTTTGACTGTTCCGGATTTATCCAGTATGTATTCCGGCAAAAAGGGATATCACTGCCCCGGGCGGCGGATCAGCAGTACCGCTGGGGAAAAAAGGTATCCCGCAGCTCCCTGCAGCCGGGAGATCTTGTGTTCTTTTCCACTTATGAGGATGGGGTATCGCATTCCGGCATTTATGTCGGCGGCGGCCGGTTTATCAGTGCGACCACCAGTCAGGGCATTGCCGTGGCAGATATGACGGCCGGATACTGGTCAGACTGCTATGTAGGAGCCAAACGAGTCTTGTAATATTCCTGATCTGTATGATCGGAATATCCGGAAATGAGGAATGACGCATGAAAATCGGTCTGATACAGATGGAGGTAGCTGGCGGCGAAAAGGAGAGAAACATCCATCATGCCTTCGACCTGATGGAACAGGCGGCGCCGTCCTGCGATCTGCTGGTGCTGCCGGAACTCTGGACCATCGGCTATGATTTCCGTCAGATCCGTACACAGGCGACACGCATGGGCGATAGTCTGGTGGAAGGACTGGGCGCGTTTGCAAAATATCATCATATCACGCTGGCGGCGGGAACGCTGCCAATCGTACATCGGGGCGCACTGTACAATATGGCGCTTCTTTTTGGCCCATCCGGAGAACTGCAGGCCCATTACAGCAAGCGGCATTTATTCAGTGGCTATCTGGAAGGAACGCTGATGACGCCGGGGCGGCGGGCCATGCAGACGGTGATCGGTGGCATTCAGAGCGGCATGGCCGTGTGTTATGAATTGTATTTTCCGGATCTCTTTCGCGCGATGGCACGGGGAGGGACCACGCTGGTGATAGTGCCTGCGTCCTGGCCGCTCATGCATGTAAGCCGGTGGGAGATACTGGCCAGGGCCCGGGCCATTGAAAACGGTATATATGTATGTGCGGTCAATATGGCCGGCACATACCACGGCGTTCAGCTGGGAGGCCATTCGCTGTTTATCGACCCGGAAGGAACCGTACAGGCAGAAGCAGGCACTGCAGAGGAAATTCTGTATGGGACCTATGAAGAGGAAAAATATCGGGAGCTCGGCAGACAGCTTGCGGTCATCCGCTCGGTAAAAGAAGAGGAAGAATAAGGAGGCGGGCATATGGATTCGTTTGAAAAAAACAGAAATCGTCTGGCAGCGGAGAAAGTCATGGCTGCACTTAAGCGCCGGCATATGAACGGGTATTATGCAGAGACTGCGGAAGAGGCACTTCATCTGGCGCTGTCGCTTATTCCTGAAGGAAGCACCGTGGGATGGGGCGGTAGCATGAGCATTGAGGAAATCGGGCTGAAGGCGGCATTGAAGGCCGGGCATTACCGGGTGATTGACCGGGATGCAGCGGCAAATGCAGAAGAAAGAAAAGCGCTGGAGCGGCAGTGCTTTTCCGCGGACTTTTATCTGATGAGCACCAATGCCATTACGGAAGACGGCATTCTGGTCAATCTGGACGGGCGGGGTCCCCGGGTGGCGGCGCTGTGCTACGGGCCGGATCACGTGATTCTCATTGTCGGGATGAACAAACTGACTACGGATGTAGAAGCGGCTGTTTCCCGCGTGCGGCATACGGCGGCACCGATCAACGCCCTGCGGTTCCCCGGAAATACACCGTGCAGGCAGGGCGGTTTATGCCGGAACTGTCTGCAGGAGGGATGCATCTGCAGTGATCTCGTGATTACGAGAAACAGCATGTTTCCCGACCGCATACATGTAATTCTTGTGGGAGAAAATCTGGGATATTAAAATAAGGAGCTCCGGGAGCATGGTGAATGTGCCCGGGGCTCCTCTTTTCTTTACCTGCCATTCCTTGTCGTGTATAATTGAAATACTGAATCTATCACAGCACAGGCTATAAGGAGGAATAGAATGAAAGGCAATGATATTCGGGAAAATTATCTTTCATTTTTTGAATCGAAAGGTCATTTGAGACTTCCCAGTTATTCTCTGATTCCGCAGAACGATCCCAGTCTGCTTCTGATTGGTGCCGGCATGGCGCCGCTGAAGCCGTTCTTTACCGGCAAGGTGGAACCGCCGAGACATCGTGTGACGACCAGCCAGAAATGCATCCGCACCGGCGATATTGAAAACGTCGGCCACACGGCCCGGCATCATACCTTTTTTGAAATGCTGGGGAATTTTTCCTTTGGCGATTATTTCAAAAAGGAAGCAATTACCTGGGCATGGGAATTCCTGACGGAAGTTCTGAAGCTGGAAAAAGAAAGACTCTATGTCACCATTTATCCGGATGATCAGGAAGCTCATGATTACTGGCATAAAATGATCGGGATCTCGGAAAATCACATTTATCCGCTGAGCGATAATTTCTGGGAAATCGGGGAAGGCCCCTGCGGTCCGGATTCGGAGATCTTTTATGATCAGGGCGAGGAATTTGGTACGGACCCGGAAAACCAGATGGGCGGAGACGGTGACCGTTTCTTGGAAATCTGGAATCTGGTATTCAGTCAGTTTGACCGCCAGAAGGATGGTTCCTATCTGCCGCTGGCGAAAAAGAACATTGATACCGGCGCGGGGCTGGAACGTCTGGCCGCTGTGATGCAGCACAAGAAAAACAATTTTGAGACGGATCTCTTCTTCCCGATCATTGAACGGGCGGCCGGACTGGCACACACGGCCTATGGCGCCAGCGATTCTTCTGATGTATCACTGAAGGTCATTTCCGATCATGCCCGTGCACTGACAAATATGATCGGCGACGGTGTGCTTCCATCCAATGAAGGCCGGGGCTATGTTCTTCGCCGCATTCTCCGCCGTGCCGTGCGTCATGGCAAGCTTCTCGGCATCGAAGGTCCCTTTATCGGACAGATGATCGATGAAGTGGTGCAGATGATGAGCCCGGCCTATCCGGAACTGATCGAAAAACAGGAATTTATCAAAAAGATCGCCGGCACGGAAGAACAGCGCTTCCAGACCACGCTCAATGCAGGAACGGATCTGCTTTCTGAAATGCTGGAAACGCTGAAAAAGCAGCAGAAGCATGTCCTGCCCGGCGCTGATGTATTCAAGCTGTATGATACCTATGGCTTCCCGTGGGAACTGACGAAGGAAATCGCCGGCGAAGCGGGAATGGACATCGATGAAAAGGGCTTCGAAGCTTCCATGGAAGAACAGAAGGAACGGGCACGTGCTGCCAGAGTCAAGGTATCCATGAAGGTGGCAACACCGGATACGACGAAACTGGATGCGGCATCTCTCACTGTTGAAGATCATGACGGGGAGACGCAGATCCTGCTTCTGGGCCGGGAAGGCAAGGAAGTACAGGCTGCCGCAGACGGAGACGAAGTGACCGTGGTGCTGCAGAACAATCCATTCCATGCCGAAGGGGGCGGGCAGATCGGCGATACGGGCCGGCTTACTGCGGCAGAAGGCGTTATCCGCGTGGAAAATGCGAAGAAGCTGCCTGATGGTATTGAATATCTGATCGGGATCGTGGAAGAAGGCACCATTTCCGAAGGGGAAAAGGTGACCGCTGTGGTAGATCGTGACCGCCGGGAAGCACTGGCGCGGAATCATACGGGGACCCATCTGCTGCAGGCAGCGCTGAAAAAGGTGCTGGGCAATACTGTCAATCAGGCAGGCTCTCTGGTTCTCCCGGACAGACTCCGCTTCGATTTCACCTGGCCGGAAGCCATGACAGCCAAGCAGCTGGCTGAAACGGAAGCACTGGTCAATGCAGAAATCCAGAAGGGCACAGCGCTGTCTTTCCGTGAAATGCCGATCGATGAAGCCAAGAAGCTTGGTGCGATGGCACTTTTCGGAGAAAAATACGGCGATATCGTCCGGGTTGTCACCATTGGTGATTTCAGTATGGAACTCTGCGGCGGTTCCCATGTAGGCAATACCGGGGAACTGGGACTGTTCCGCATCATCAGTGAAGGCGGCATCGGTTCCGGCGTACGCCGCATTGAAGCCATTACGGGCACGGCGGCCTATGAATCGACCGTGCATGACCGTGCGCTCATTGAGGAGGCGGCAGCACTGGTCAAAGGCAAACCGGAAGAACTGCGGGATAAGATTGAAAAGACGCTGGCAGCTCTCAAGGCGGCAGAAGCGGAAAACGCAAAGCTCAAGCAGCAGATGATGAAGAGCCGCATTGAAGACCTGCTTCGCAGCGGAAAGGAAAAGAACGGCATTACCTATATCGGTGCCGCTGTACAGGCAGACAACATGGATGAACTGCGTAAGGCAGCCGATCTGATCCGTGACCGGATCCCGGCGTCTGCATGCATTCTCGGTGCCGTAGTGGGAGATAAGGTTCAGCTTGTGGGCATGGCTTCGGAAGAAGCGGTGAAAGCAGGCGTACATATGGGCAAGGTCGTTTCCACCGCAGCAAAGATCTGCGGTGGCGGCGGCGGCGGAAAGCCCGGACTGGCCCAGGCCGGCGGAAAAGATCCGTCCAAGCTGGAAGAAGCCATTCAGGCCGGTGCCGAAGCCATTGCCGCAATGATTCAGTAAGGAGGGACAGCCATGGCAGTCTCAGACGAAACCATTCTGTTTAATAAGGGAGCCGATGAAGGCGAAAATACGCGGGCCTCTCTGATTCTTCAGATTGTATATGGAGCGCTGAAGGAGGCCGGTCATAATCCGACGGCACAGCTGGTGGGGTATCTTCTTTCCGGAGAGCTGACCTATATCACGAGCCGCCATGATGCACGGAAAATCGTATCTTCCATCGAGCGGGATGAACTGCTGGAGGAGCTGATCCGGTATTACGTGAAAAATAAAGGACTCTGATATGCGGATCATGGGACTGGATGTGGGCTCCCAGACCATCGGTGTGTCTGTGAGCGATCCCTTCGGATGGACGGCGCAGGGTGTGGAAACCATCCGCCACACAACGCGGGAAAAGGATTTTCAGCGTTTGAAAGAGCTCGTGGATATGTATCAGGTGGAGCTCTTTGTACTGGGGATGCCGCTCAATATGAACGGCACCAAGGGAATGCGCGCGGAGCGGACGGAGGAATTTGCCGCCGAGCTTCAGGCGGCCTTTCCTGATATGGCACAGACATTCTGGGATGAACGGCTCACTACTGTGATGGCACAGAAAGAGCTGATTGCGGCTGATGTCAGTCGGAAAAAACGGAAAAAAGTGATTGACAAGATGGCGGCCGTGGCGATTCTTCAGGGATATCTGGACTGGCGCGCTCATCAGAAATGAGGTGGAAACATGGCAGACATGAAGGAAGAACCCATCGTTGTAACGATCACCGCCCCTGATGGCAGTGAACAGGATTTTGCTCAGGATGTAGTGATTCCCTATCAGGGAAAACAGTTTGCGGTTCTCGTTTCGATTCCGGAATCGGAGGAAGATACGAAGGAACCGGAAATCATTCTGGCACGGATTGATACGGACGACAACGGTGAACCGGAATATGTACCGCCTACCGATGAAGAGTACGATGCGGTCGAAGCGATTTACAATGAAATGTGATCCGGAAAGCGGAGCCTCAGGCTCCGCTTTTTTCGTGGCAGGCAAATGCAGGTAAAAGATAAAGAAGAAGCGGCATTTCGAAGTCTGTGTGCCTGTTTTCAGATATGGTACAATAAAAGGGACTATCAGGACACGACATTTCAGGAGGAATTATGGGAAAGCATTTTTCGTTTGTGCACTGTGCAGATCTTCATCTGGGGGAGCCTTTTCAGGGGCTGCGGCCCGGTGATAAGGGACCGTGGACGGAAGCCATCGGGAAGGCTACATTTGCTGCCTTTGAGAAAGTGGTGGACATTGCGGTCAATGCGCATGCCGATGCCCTTCTGATTACCGGAGATGTATACAACAGCAGCCATCACAGTCTGGCTGCGCAGATGGCTTTTGCGAGAGAGCTGTATCGGGCCGCACAGCAGGGGATTCAGATTTTCATTGTTCACGGGAATCATGATTCCGGAGAAGCATGGCGCGCGAATATTCCGCTGCCTCCGTCTGTTCATATTTTTTCTTCGGAATCGGTAGAGGCTGTTCCTCTCATGATTGACGGGGAACTGGCGGCAACCATTTACGGGATCAGCTACGGCACACGGCATATCACGGAAAATCTGGCGGTGCAGTTTCAGCGAAAAGAAAATGACGGCTTTGCCATCGCCATGCTCCATACGGACATGGGCGGAGAAGGAAGTCCGTATGCTCCCTGTTCTCTGGATGATCTGAAACGGACAAAGATGGATTACTGGGCGCTGGGGCATGTGCATACCCGGAAGATCGTGAATCAGACGCCCTATGTGGTGTATCCTGGGAATACGCAGGGGCTGGATCTGACAGAAGCCGGTCCGAAGGGGTGCTATCTGGTAGATGTGGGGGCCTACGGCACGGTCACGCTGAAATTTATGGAAACAGATGCGGTGCGCTGGCTGGATATGCCCATAGATATCAGTGATTATTCTGATCAGGAGGCCCTGCTCCGGGAAATCATGCGGCAGCGGGCGGCTCTCAAGGAACTGACCGGGCGTCCGAATATTGCAAGACTGATTTTAAGGGGGCGGGGACCGCTCCACCGGGCAGTTGCTTCCGAATCGGGGCGGGAATTCATTTTGCAGGCACTGAATGAAAAGGAACAGTTCCGCCATATTTTTACCTATTTCAGCCGGATTAAGGATGAGACAAAGCCGGCTCTGGATCTGAAGGAGCGGCGGCAACTTCCTGATGTGATGGGGGACTATCTGCGCGCCTATGATGAAACGGCCGGTCTGCCGGCACAGCAGCGGGCAGAGCAGCTCCGGCGGATCGTGGAGGAGCAGCCGGAAATGAAGAAGTGGCCGGCTGTACTGGCGCTGGCCGATGATGAAATGGTGGCCCGGGCCTTTGAACGGGCGGAGCTTCTGGGAGCAGAATGGCTGGCAGAGGAGGATACGGATGAAAATCACTGATTTACAGCTGCAGCAGTACGGAATCTATCAGGATGTGTCCTGGAGACCGGTACAGGGGCAGCTGGTTGTGGTCATGGGAGAAAATGAAAGCGGCAAGACGACACTGCTGAATTTCATCCGGGATATGCTCTTCGGTTACCGCAGAGGCATGTGGCGCGGCCGGCGGGGCAATCTGGGATTTCTCCGGGATAACGGGGAAGCCTGGCGTGTATACCGTGATGAGAAGAACGGCTGGTTTGAGGACAGCCAGGGCGAGACCTATGCCGAAGAGCTGCCGCTGGTCTGGTGGCACGGGTTGAACCGGGCCATGTATGAAAAGATCTTTGCCGTGGGACTGGAGGATCTGCAGGGGACGGGATTCCTGTCGCAGGATGATGTAAGAAGCCGGTTTCTCATGATTCAGGGCGGTGACCGGCTGGCCGATGCCAAAGCCGGACTGTCTGCCCGGATGGAGGAACTTCTGCTGCCGTCTGCACAGGGAAAACGAAAAATCAATCAGCTGATGGAACAGCAGAAAGCCGTGCAGGCGGAGCTGGATCAGCTGTCTGCGCAGGAGGAGACCTTTGCGGAGCTCCAGAAAAAGCGGGCTGAAATCAAGAAAGAGATCGAAGAGATCAGCAGCCGGCTGGTGAAGGAAAAAGCAGAGGATAAGGCCTTTGAAAAAAAGCTGGGCGCCTGGAAATACTACACCAGAGCCCGGGAGATCAAACGCCAGCTTGCGCTGAGCGAGCAGGTGAAGCTGTTTCCTAAAAACGGGAAAGAACAGTGGAATCAGCTCATGAGCCGCATGGAAATGATCCACGACCAGAGAGAGCAGCTGCAGAAAAAGCTGGATGAGTATACACCGAAAGCCAAGGAGGAGATCATTCCGTGGGCCGATGCGGCAGACTCTCTGGAGCGGTTGTATACGGATCTGGGACAGTGGAGCCAGACCATAGAGGATCTGGAAGAACTGAAAAATGAGAAGACACAGTGGCGGAGCGAATTTTCCCGTCTGGGCTATACACTGCCTCTGTGGGACCGCATGATTTCTCCGAATGAGGAATTTTCCGCCGTTAACTGGGAGGACGGCCGGAAGCTGGCGCAGAGCGTCACCGTGAGAGACAATGAGCTTCATTTCTGGGAACAGAGGGAACCGGAAGTGGAGGAGCTGGATCTGGACGGGGAAGAGGCTCCGAAGCAGACAGAAGAGGAATGGCACGCCTTTGAGGAAAAAGCCAATCAGGCAGAGGCACTGCTGCACAGCGAAATGGATCTACAGGAAGAACTGGATGCACTGACGCAGAAGGAAGACACCCGGTACACCGTCTGGTTCTGGCTGGGCATTGCCGGCCTGGCGGCTGCCGTCGGAGGGATGGCTGCCTTTTACCTGGCGTTTGCCGGATTTGCTGCTTTGTACGGGGCAGCCGGCGGAGCCCTGCTGGCGGTCATTGGCTTTTGGGCCAACAGCCATGCCGCACATAAAAAAGAAAAACAGATGGAAAAGCTTCAGGCCGCGAAGGAGGAGCTTGCCGGACAGCGGAAGACACTGGCTGAGGATTTTCCGATTGTCCTGCCGGAAAAGGAAGAAGACCTGCAGGTATTTCACAATGCGCTGCAGCAGAAACGGTCCGAATTTTATAAAGCACAGGCGCAGGCACAGGCGCTCTCCTGGAAAATGGAATCTCTCCAGCGTCAGAAAAATGAACATAAAAAATGGGAAGAAGAAGGGGCTTCTCTGCGGGAGGAGAAACAGCGTGTAGAGGAGGCCTGGGAAAAATGGCTGGAAGAAAATCATCTGCCGAAAACCGGAGCGGACAGTCTGAGTGCGCTGCAGGAGGAATGGCAGAAGCTCTATGCTGCACAGGGTGTTGGTAAAATCTTGGATGTGCGTATCGAAAAAACACAGGAAAAACTGGATGCTTTCGTGCGCCGGGCCCTGTCTATCATCCGGGCGTCGGGCATGACACTGGAGGCAACGCCGGAGACCATTGCCGATATTTATGAGGAAAACAGAAAACGTACTCTCGCCTGGGAGGCCATTTCAGAGAAGAACCGCCAGCATGAGGTATACCAGAAAGAAATGGAGCAGCTGAATGCCCAGTGGGATTCCTGCCAGAAAAGCGTGCAGACTCTCTTTGCACTGGTCAATGCCAAAAATGCGGAGGAATTTGCGGAAAGGGTCACTGCGCACGAGCAGCATGACCAGCTCATGAAGGAGTGGGAGTCTGTACGGAAGGACATTCGTCTGTATGCCGGCAGTGAAGAGGAATTCAGCCGGCTGTGGAATTCTCTGGAGACCGGAGAATATGACGAATGGATGGAAGCGCACAAAGCGCTGCTGGACCGGATCGATGAGGATGGAGCGCGGCTCGGGGAGCTGCAGAAACAGCAGGGAGCTGCGGAAAATGAAATTTATCGTCTGGCCGGTGATGACCGGATCACCCATGCCCTGCAGGAACGGGAAGAAGTGGAGACGGAACTGCGCAGTGCGGTGGAGGAATGGCTGTCCTGCATGTTTGCCTCTCATTTCCTGAAACAGGCACAGCTCCAGTATGAATCCGGGCGGCAGCCGAAAATCGTAAAGAAGGCCAACGAATTTTTGGAAGCGATGACCGGAGGCCGGTATCAGCTGCATGTTAGCGAGGACGGGAAGAGCGTATATACCACAGACCGGCAGCATGATAAAAAGGATGCCCGGTTCTGGTCATCCGGTACGGGGGATCAGGTATATCTGGCACTGCGTCTGGCCATGGCACTGGCCTTTGGCCGGCAGATGGAGCCGCTGCCGATCGTTCTCGATGATATTTTTGTCCGGTTTGATGAAGGACGGCAGAAAGAGACCCTGCGTTTCCTGATGGATCTGGGGAAAGAGCAGCAGATTTTCCTCTTTACCTGTCATGCGCAGACCATGCGTCTGGCAGAGGAGATCGGGAAGGAAAAACAAGCGGGCTCCTTCGTGCGGCTCAGAAACGGAAAGCTTTTTATTGAAAATCAGGCAGGGTAAAAGAAGCGGGCTGAAAGGCCCGCTTTTCTGCTGCGGCAGCGGGGTATGATATAATACAAACGCAGAAAATCTGTATTTTTCATGAATATCAAATGGAGGAACCATGGATTCATTCCGTATTTTTTTTCTGGGGCACAGCGGCTTTCTGATGGAGCTGTCAGACTGTGTTCTGATTTTTGATGCGTATAAAGATCCGGCTCATGTGACGGAAAAATTTCTGAATGGCGAAAAGCCGGTCTATGTGTTTGTAAGTCATGAGCACGGAGATCACTTCAATCCGAAGATTTACCGGTGGGTTGATCAGGTGGCGGGGTATTTTGTACACCGAGACTGCGCGCCGCATCAGGCGCTGCCGCAGGTCCACCTCATGGAGCCGGGAGACGAATGCAGCACGGAAAAATTTTCCGTCCATATGTACGGTTCCACGGATGCGGGCGGCTCCTTTTTCCTTCGCCACGGAGACCGGACTATTTTTCATGCAGGCGACCTCAACTGGTGGCACTGGGCCGGAGAAAATGATGAGGAAAACGAGGACGCCAGAGCCATGTATTTTCAGGAACTGGAACGAATGCGGGGACTGTCCGCAGACGTGGCATTTTTCCCTGTCGATGCCCGGCAGGAGGTCGCCCGGGAATGGGGCGTCAGAGAATTTCTGGCACAAGTGCCCGTAAAGGAACTGCTGGTAGCCATGCATGCATTTGGAAGCCGCTGGTGTCCTTCGTACGCCTTTCGCTGGCGGTGGGGCAGTGTGCCGCTGTGGATTCCGGAAAAGGAAGGAGACGATCTGGTGAAATGAACTACACCTGGCTTTATATTTTTCTGCTTCTGATGGCAGGCAATATTGCCCTGCAGTTTGTGCCGTTTTTCCTGTATGTGGAAGCGGTGATCGTCATTAATCTGGCGGTGCTTGCCGCATCCTATTTTGTGTTCCGGAGAGATTATTTTTCGGATCTCCGGGCCAATATGCTGTTTATGACAGGCCTGACCGCCATTAACATTCTGACGGATCTGGGGATCATGTCCTACATCATGTCGTGGATCGCCTTTGGGGCTCTTTTTGTCTGGTCTATGGCGGGAGGAGGCCGAAGCCGTTGATCGGTGGAAAAAATACAGGACAGCGTACAGCCGACGGCATTTTAATCGCTTCGGCGGTGGCGGCGGCCGGGGCGGCCTGTCTTCCGGCTTCCTTTATCAGCGGTCTGCTGTTTCATACCGCCATGGCTGCAGCCGTGGGCGGGGCGGCAGACTGGTTCGCGGTCAATTCTCTGTTCCGGAAGCCGCTGGGAATTCCTTTCCGTACGGAGCTGGTGCCCCGGAGCCGGGATAAAATCATTCATATGGCACGGACTATGATGACTGAGGAAATTCTGACCGTGCCCCGTATTTACAGCGTGCTGAAATCCCATTCTCTTTCAGCCGCTGTTTTGCCGTGGCTGAAAGAGAACAGGACAGAGGTCCGGGCACTGCTCGGCAGCGCCGTCCGGACAGCGGCAGGAGCGGCTGATAAACAACGGCTGGGACAGAAAGCGGCTGATGCCGCAGCCGAAGCAGTGGATCGGATCAACTGGGCAGAGCTGCTGTATCAGGCCCTGTCAGCACTGGAACGTTCCGAGCACCGGGACCGCATTTTCCGGGGACTCAGAAATGCAGTGCGGACGTTTTTGCAGGATGGATTTACGGATGCGGAAATTCTGGATATGTATCATCGGGCCTGGAATTCCTATGAAAAAAACGGAATGGGCCGGAATATGCTCCGGGGCCTGCTGCAGAGTCAGCTGGGGCTGAATGATGAAAAAACAGCCGGCCTCATTCGGAAAAAGCTGATGGAATGGGCAGAATCTGTGGTAAATCCGGAGAGCTGGGCCGGACAGATGATCGTGGAGGCCGGTCATCGTTTTTTGGAACGATTGGGCAATGATCCCGCCTATCAGGAAAAAATCAATGCGCTGGTGAAACGGCTTCTCATTCCGCTGGCACACACGCGGGCTATGGAATGGGCCATGTCGAGGCTGGAGGACTATGGTGAATCAGCGGCGGATACCATAGCGGAGCAGGGACTGCGTCTGCTGGAAGCACGGCTGGAGAACGAAGAACTTCGTCACAGAATGGACCGCTGGGTCCTCTACCAGATTGTCTGTTATCTGCCGCGGATACAGCGGATGATCGGAGAATCGGTGGAAAAGGCGCTGTCCGGCTATTCCGGCAGAGCCATGGCGGATCTGATTGAGAGCCATGTGTGGCAGGATCTGCAGATGATCCGCATCAACGGTTCCCTGATCGGGGCTGTGCTGGGGGCGCTGTCATATATTGGATTTTATGGATTGTCAGGGGGCGCACTGCTGTGAGAAATGATACAAAGGCAAACTGGATCTTTGCCGTTTCTGCCCTGGCATTTGCAGCGGCGTTCGCCTGGCGGCTGCACAATGACAGTCTGGCCTCCAATGTGCTATATTTTTTGACGCAGTCTGCCTTCATCGGAAGCGCGGCAGACTGGTTTGCCGTCACGGCGCTGTTTCGGAAACCGCTGGGCATTCCCTTTCACACCGCGCTGATTCCGAGAAACCGGGAGCGAATTATCCGGGGCATCCGGCGGACAGCGGAAGAATATCTGGTGAAGCCGGAACTGTGGCAGGGGCTGGCCGGCCGGTTTTCCCTGAGCAGCTGGCTGCGGGAAAAGCGGCAGACGGAACAGGGAAAACGGCTGGAAATGCGGCTGGTCGTTCTGGCGGAAAGGGAGGTCCGCCGGCAGATTTATTTCCACCGGCAGATCTGGAGCATCCGGATACGGGAGCAAATGGATTCTCTCCCTTCGCTGGCTGCGGAACGTGTCAGAACGGTGATGACAGAATCGGAACAGACGGAAAAGGTCCTGCAGAAACTGCTTTCCGGCGGGCAGATGCTCCTGAAGCAGGAAGAAGTACAGAATGCGGTATGTCAGGGGCTTCGGGAATTTACCGATTCGCAGAAATCCAATCTGCTGATCGCCATGGCGATTTCCACGGCCGAGACGATGGGCGTCATCGATTACAGGGATATGGCAGCCTCTATCTGCCGGGCAGCCGGGGAGAAGCTGCAGGAATGGAGCCGGCCGGAACATCTGTATCATGCGGTGCTCCGTGACAAACTGGCTGAAACCATCCGGTCTTTTATGGCGACGCCGGAGGCATCGGGAGCGGCCAATGCCGTGGCCCGGCAGGCTGTTATGGAGGCATTGCCGGCCAGTGTGATTGCAGAGCAGATCTTCGGAAAAATCGTAAAGGAATGGAAAAAGCCGGGGAGGGAAACGGAATCCATGCAGCAGCTGCTGCACACCCTGCTGCATGAGGCGTTGGAACGGTGGCTGAATGATCCGGAAGCCTGCAATGAGATGGACCGGATTTTCCGGCAGATGTTCTTCAATGCGGCGCTGTATGAGCATGCGTTTCTCGGGGATACCGTGGAGTCCGTGCTCCATGCGTACAGCAGAGAAAAAATGAACGCGTTCATTTACGAAAAAACAAGAGATGAACTGGGATGGGTCCGCATCAACGGCGCCCTGTTTGCTGCGGCGGCAGGGGGATGTCTGTTCGGGCTGTTTGCGCTGATGTTTTCCTGAGCAGGCAGAACAATTTCTTATGGAGTCATGACATCGAATTATTAACAGTGGGTATTTTCTTGACAATAAATTATAAAGAATCTAATATTAATACAGCAATCGGAAGATTGCCTGTGAATTACAATGTGCGTATTAAAGAAGAAATTCAGAAAAAGGGAGGTGAAACTCATTGGCTATAGATGAAGCAATTCTTTTTATGTGTCTGAGTGCCATTGCTGCAGCGGTTATCGGCTGCGGCATCGGGTATGTGCTGCGCAAACACATCGCTGAAGCGCGGATCGGTTCCGCGGAGGAAAAAGCAAACCGCATTCTTGATGATGCCAAAAAGGCCATCGAAAATGCCATGCGGGAAGCGGAAAATCTGAAAAAAGAAGCGATGGTTCAGACACGTGAGGAAATCCATCAGCTGAGGGAGGACGTAGAGCAGCAGAACCGGGAAAGACGGGATGAGCTGCAGAAATATGAACAGCGCCTCGTGCAGAAGGAAGAACATCTGGAACGCCGCAGTGATGCGGTGGAGCAGCGGGAAACAGAGCTGACCCGCCGGGAGACCCGGATGAAGGCACAGCAGGAAAAGCTGGACAGCCTCTGCGAGGAACAGACGCAGAAACTGGAAGAAATCTCGTCTCTGTCCCAGGAAGAGGCCCGGAAGATGATCCTGGACAAAGTGGAAGACGGACTGCAGCATGAAAAGGCTGTCCGTATCCGGGAGGTGGAGTCCGAAATCCGGGAACATGCGGATCAGACCGCACGGGAGATCCTGTCTTCGGCCATTCAGCGCAACGCGGCGGATACGGTTTCGGAGACGACGGTTTCTGTGGTCTCTCTGCCCAATGAGGAGATGAAGGGCCGTATTATCGGCCGGGAAGGCCGCAACATACGGGCGATCGAAACGCTGACCGGCGTTGATCTGATCATCGATGATACGCCGGAAGCGGTCATTCTTTCGAGCTTTAATCCGGTTCGCCGGGAAATTGCCCGTCTGGCACTGGAAAGCCTCGTGAAGGACGGCCGGATCCACCCGGCAAGAATTGAAGAGGTCGTCGCCAAGACGAAAAAGGACGTGGAAAAGGCGATCCGGGAAGCCGGCGAGCAGGCCGTATTTACCTGCGGCGTCCGCAGCATTCATCCGGAACTGGTCAAGATCCTCGGCCGCCTGAAGTACCGCACCAGCTATGGGCAGAATGTACTGCAGCATTCCATTGATGTATCGTACTTTGCCGGCGTGCTGGCCAATGAAATCGGGGCCAATGTGGAACTGGCCAAACGGGCCGGCCTGCTGCATGATATCGGCAAGGCCGTAGACCGTGAACAGGAAGGCACCCATGTGGAGCTTGGTGTGGAACTGGCGACGAAGTATCATGAAGCGCCGGAAGTGATCAATACCATCGCTTCGCATCATGGAGATACCGATCCGATCTGTGTGGAGGCTGTGCTGGTTGCCGCTGCAGATGCCATTTCCGCAGCGCGGCCGGGCGCACGGAGAGAAACGCTTGAAAATTATATCAAGCGCCTCACCAAGCTGGAGGATATTGCCAAGTCCTTCCCGGGCGTGGCAAGCTGCTTTGCCATTCAGGCAGGCCGTGAACTCCGCGTCATTGTCAAACCGGAAAAGGTCAATGAAGATCAGGCTGTGATTTTGTCTCACGATATTGCAGAGCGTGTGGAAAAGGAACTGCAGTATCCGGGACAGGTCAAAGTGGTTGTTATCAGAGAAACCAGAGCTATCGAATACGCAAAATAATTCATATAGGAAATCCCTGTCAGACTACGGCAGGGATTTTTTATATGAGTTATTCACAGTCCTGTTATTCACAAAGGTGCTTGAATCTGTTTTGGCGGGAAGCAGAATTGAGAATGATAATAAATTGTAGCCATTGAGAATCGTGCATGATACAATACAAAATGAAAACAGAGAAATAAAGGTGTCATCATGAAAGAAAAATATAAATGGATTTTCAGGGCAAAGGAACAGGAGAACGGGGTACTCCCGTTTTTTAAAACATGGAAGATCCCGGAAGGAACGGCACGGATTCTGCAGCGCCGCGGGATCTGTACAGAAGAGGCACTTCGTCATTTTCTGAAGGATACCATGGCAGATCTGGCCGATCCTTTTCTGATAAAGGGAATGCCGGAAGCAGTGCAGCGCATTCAGCGTGCACTGGAACAGAATGAAAAAATTGTGATTTACGGAGATTATGATGTGGACGGCATCACCGCCACATCCATTCTGTACCGTTTTTTTCACCGCCTTGGGGCAGATATCGGATTTTATATTCCCGGCCGGGAAGGCGAAGGATATGGTCTGAATGCAGGGGCGGTGGAAAAGCTCTGCGGAGAAGGCTATCAGCTGCTGATTACCGTAGACTGCGGCATCAGTTCGGCGGATCTGATTGATACATGGGCTGACCGGATGGATTTCATTGTGACGGATCATCACGTACCGCCGGAAACGCTTCCTTCCCGGGCTGTCGCTGTGATCAATCCGCATCAGGCGGACTGTGGATATCCCTACAAGGAACTCGCCGGCTGTGGTGTGGCTTACACCCTTTGCCGGGCGCTGTGGAAACAGATGCGGCAGGCAGACTACACAGAGGATGTGGAGCTGGCAGCGGTGGGAACCATTGCAGATATGGTTCCGCTGACGGGAGAGAACCGGATCCTTGTGAAAACAGGGCTGTCCCGTTTCAGGCATACAAAGGTGGCCGGGCTGAAGGCCCTGCTGGTGGCATCGGGAATCCTCTCGGAAGACAGAGAATACAGAGAGGTCAGTGCAGATCAGATTTCCTTCGGACTGGCCCCACGGCTCAATGCCTCCGGCCGGATTGCCCACGCCCGCAAAGGGGTGGCTCTCATGATCACGGACTCTGCGGAAGAGGCAAAGACGATGGCAGAAGAGCTTTGTGCCATCAATGTGGAGCGGCAGACCATTGAGCGGGCCATCTATCAGGAAGCACTTCAGAGGCTGGAGGAACTGGAGGGCCAGCAGTCCATGGCGCTGGTCATTGACGGAAAAGACTGGCATCCCGGGGTCATCGGCATCGTGGCTTCCCGGGTCCTTGAGCAGTTTCACCGGCCGACCCTGGTCATTACCATTCGGGACGGCATCGGAAAAGGGTCCTGCCGGAGCATTCCCGGTTTCAATATATATGAGGCACTGAAAGCGCACAGTGATCTGCTTTTGCAGTTCGGCGGCCATACCATGGCGGCGGGCTTCAGTATAGAGGAGCATAAAATCCCTCTTTTCAGGAAACGGCTGAATGCCTATGCGGCGGAACGGCTGACAGAGGAAAGCTGTATTCCCCAGCTGGAAATTGAGCAGGTGGTGCCGCTCTCGGAGGTGACGCTGGATTTTATCCGGTCCCTGGCGCTTCTTGAGCCCTGCGGCTGTGAAAATCCGAAACCCTTATTTGCCAGCCGCGGTGTTTTTGTGGAAAGCACACGGAGGATGGGGGCCGAGAACCGGCATTTCAAGTGTCTGCTTTCAGAGGGAAACACCTCGGTGGAGGCGGTATTCTGGAATCCGGGAGAAGACAATCCCTGCAGCTCCGGTGAAGAGGTGGCCATTGCTTATGAGCCGGAAATTCATGAATGGTATGGCGAGCATGTGCAGCTCATCGGAAAAGACATAAGAGAACTGCAGCCCGGCGAGGAGCTGCTGCTGGATCGTCCGTTTCTGGTGGAAATTTTCCTGAAGCTCCGGGAGCTGCTGTCCGGCGGAAGTCGGCCGGTTTCAGAGGTGCAGCACACGCTTTGCAGCCTGTATCCGGGGCATTGCCCGGAGGTCAAGCTGAAGGCGGGGCTGATCGTTTTTGAGGAGATCGGCATATTGTCCCGGTACAGCCGCAACGGGCAGGAGTATTTTATCTATCATGCCCTGAAGGACAAAATGGATTTACAGATGTCACCGACATTTTGCAGGTATAGAAAGGGAGAAGGGGATCTGTATGGAAGAGGAAAGAACAATTCCTGCGGCAGAGAAGGCTGAGGAAGCTGCAAAGGCGCGGGAAACAGAGCGTCAGGAGCTGATGGACAGGACGCTGAATGAGGAACCGATCCATACGGATGCCTCCGCTTCCTCACTGGCGGAATTTCTGCTGCATCAGGAAGAATATATCGAAGCGCAGAAAAAGCAGAAGGACTATGGGGAGGAGATCCGGCGGGCCTATCAGGAACTGATCGATACGGTCAGCGGCTATATGCACGATAAGGATAAGCTGGATGCGATACAGGAAGCCTTTGAGCTGGCACATAAGGCCCATGCCGAGCAGATCCGTGCTACCGGGGAGCCCTATATCATTCATCCGCTGTCCGTCGCTTATATTCTGGCAGAGCTGGAAATGGATGTGCAGGGGATCATCGCGGCGCTGCTTCATGATGTGGTGGAAGATACAGAATACACGCTGGAAGACATCCGCATGATGTTCGGCGATGATGTGGCGTTTCTGGTCGACGGCGTGACAAAGCTTTCCCAGTTCCATTACAAGGACAAGGAAGACCAGCAGCTGGAGAATTTCCGGAAAATGTTCCTCGCTATGGCGAAGGATATCCGCGTCGTTGTCATCAAGCTGGCGGACCGGCTGCACAATATGCGTACACTGGGGGTATTCCGTAGGGAAAAGCAGCAGCGCATTGCCCGGGAGACGCTGGAGATCTATGCACCGCTGGCCCATCGTCTTGGTATTTACAATATCAAATGGGAACTGGAAGATCTGTGCTTTCATTATCTGTATCCGGAGGAATATTATGATCTCGTCCGGCAGATGAAGCAGAAGCGCAAGGCCAGAGAGGAAATCGTCAATGATACCATGCGTGTCCTTCACGAGCACATTGAAGAGGCAGGCATCAAGGCGACTATCACCGGGCGGCCCAAGCATTTCTATAGTATCTATAAAAAAATGAAGCGGGACAACAAGGATCTGTCCCAGATTTACGATCTGTATGCCGTTCGGGTCATTGTGGATACCATTCCGCAGTGCTATGCCGTACTGGGGATTGCCCATTCCCTGTGGAAGCCGCTGCCGAACCGATTCAAGGATTATATTGCCGTGCCGAAGCCGAATATGTACCAGTCCCTGCATACGACGGTCATCGGGACCAAGGGACAGCCGGTGGAAATCCAGATCCGGACCTGGGAAATGCATCATATTTCAGAATACGGCGTGGCGGCACACTGGCGCTATAAGGAAGGGCAGCACGCCAATACCAAGGATTTCGATGCCAAGATCAGCTGGCTCCGGCGTATTCTGGAATGGCAGGATACATCCAATCCGAAGGAATTTATGAATGCGCTGAAGCTGGATGTATTCTCTGATGAAGTATTTGTGTTTACTCCGAAGGGCGACGTTATCAACCTGCCCAAGGGCTCCATTCCTGTTGATTTTGCCTACCGCATCCATACGGAAGTGGGGAATCATTGTGTCGGCGCCAGAGTCAATAATAAAATCGTTCCCATTGATACCAAGCTGAAAAACGGGGATATCGTTTCCATCATTACATCCAAAACGGGCAAGCCCAGTTATGACTGGATCAATATGGTGGGGGCGACGGAAAGCAAGGCCAAGATCCGGAACTGGTTCAAAAAGGAAAACCGGGAGGGAAATATTGCCCGTGCTCAGGAGCAGCTCCCCGCAGAAGCGGCCCGGCAGGGGTATAGCTGGAAAGAGCTGATCGGGAAGGGCCGGCTGGATCAGGTGGCCCGATCCTTCAATGCAGGAACGGCAGATGATCTTCTGGCGTCTGTAGGCTACGGCGGTGTCAGCGTGAAGGCGGTGCTTCTGAAGCTGATCGAGCTGTATAAGAAAGACAATAATGTACAGAAACCGATCGAGCAGCTGAAAACGGCCAAGGCTCTGGAAAATCTCAAGATGCACAGCATCAAGAAGCATTCCCAGAGCGGTATTCTTGTCAAAGGCGAATCGGGGCTTGTGGTGCATCTGGCCAAATGCTGCAATCCGGTGCCCGGTGACAGCATCGTGGGCTATGTGACCCGTGGGCGCGGTGTGTCTGTGCACCGTGCGGACTGCCCCAATGCCGTCAATTTCAATGACATGGACAGACTGGTCGATGTGGAATGGGAAGAGGATGCCAATGAGGTATTCCTTGTGACGATCGAAGTCGTCAGCTATGACCGGACCGGGCTTATGGCGGATATTCTGGCGGTGCTGGCCGGCATGAAGCTGTCTGTGGCAGCGGCCAATGTCAAGGTACAGTCCAATGGTATGGCGGTCATGAATCTGGGAATTCAGATCAAAGATCTGCAGCAGCTGGAATTTGTTATGACGAAGCTGCGCCGGATCAAGGGGGTTCATTCCGTGCGGCGCATGCATTCCAAGAGAGGAGAAATCGGATGAGAGCCGTTGTACAGCGGTGCAGCTGGTGCCGGGTCTGTTCCGAAGGAGAAGAGACAGGGCGCATCGGTCAGGGGCTGTCAGTGCTTCTCGGTGTCGGGAAAGGCGATACGGAGGCAGACAGTCAGTATATCGCGGAAAAGCTTCTGCATCTCCGCATTTTTGAAGATGCAGAAGGGAAAATGAACCGGTCCGTACAGGATATTGATGGTGAGATGATGATCATTTCCCAGTTCACTCTGTACGGAGACTGCCGCCATGGCCGGCGTCCCAGTTTTTTTGAAGCAGAAGCGCCTGATAAGGCTGATGAACTTTATCAGCTGGTGGTGGACCTCTGCCGGGATGGCGTCAAATCGGTGGAGACCGGGCGGTTCCGCACGCACATGAAAGTGGATCTGGAAAATGACGGCCCGGTGACAATTCTGCTGGACAGCCGCAAGGCCTTCTGACAGCATAGTGCCCATATAAAGGAGGGCAGCAAGATGATGAAAATCAGTTATCTGGTATTGGGGCCGTTTATGACCAATACATACATTGCATGGGATGAGGAGACAAAAAAAGCGGTCATCATTGATCCGTCCTTCGGTCCGGAGCATATATGGCAGGCCGTTCTGAAGCTTGGGATAGTGCCGGAAAAGATCCTTCTGACCCATGCGCATGTGGATCATATTGCGGGACTGAATTTTCTGCGGGAAAAATATCCGGATGCCAAAGTATACATGAACGAAAAGGACCGGCCGCTGCTGACCAGCGCGTCGCTCAATCTGTCGAATATGATGGCAGAGCCGGTTTTGTGCAATGAACCGGATGTGTATGTCAAGGACGGAGATCATATCACCGAAGGTGGTATGGATTTTCAGGTTCTGGAGACACCGGGGCATACACCGGGCGGCATCTCCTTTTATGAGGAAAAGGAAGGTATCGTATTTACCGGAGATGCACTGTTCCAGAGTTCTATCGGAAGAACGGATTTTCCCGGCGGCAGCATGACCGTGCTGGTGAACAGCATCCGTGAGAAGCTGTTTGCTCTGCCGGACGACGTACATGTGCTGTCCGGTCATGGAGAGCCTACGGCGATTGGCGTGGAAAAGAGGAATAATCCTTTCCTCACAGGAGTTTGATGATGAAAAAAGGGGCACAGTTCTGGCTGCGGATTGCTGCCGCAGTATTTCTGGGTGTCATTTTGTTTCTGGTGCCGGCGATTCTGTTTCCCTTCGGGCTGTCGCTGATCCTGGCTATTCTGCTGAAGCCGCTGGCTGATTTGCTTCAGAGAATGGCGGTCCGGGCCGGTGTAGGGCGCATTCCCTATGATGTATGGATCGTTGTGTCCTTTGTGATTTTCGCAGAGGCGCTGTATCTGATCGCGGCTTATGTACTGGTGCCGTTCATCAAGGAATTTAAGGAATTTGCGGCCAGCATTCCCGGGATCATCGTCAATATTCAGAATGCCATTCCACGGCTGGAGGCACAGTATCAACTGAGCTCCATGCCGCCGGAGGTCAAACAGCTCATTGCCAATACGCTGGAAAAAATCGGAAGTTATATGCTGCAGCTGGCATCGGTCAGTGTATCCGCTGTTTTTTCCTTTGCAGGAACCATTGTGGAGCTGATCATCGTACCAATCATCACGTTTTACATGATCAAAAAAGGAACTGTTTTCTGCAGAGGCTTTATCGGTCTTTTCCCGGCATCCTATACGCCGCATCTGGAGCGGCTGTTTCATGAAATTCATTATGTTCTGGCGGCCTATATCCGCGGACAGCTGACACTGTGTGTGTGTATGGCACTGGTCGTGTTTATCGGTATGATGGCGCTGGGAATTCCGTATCCTCTGGTGATCGGGCTGCTGGCCGGTCTGGTGGAAATGATTCCGATTCTGGGGCCGATCATCGGAGCCGTTCCCCCGGTACTGCTGGGACTGACGCAGGGGTCCGCCGTCATGGTCAAGGTCATCCTGTTTTATATCGTTGTACAGCAGCTGGATTCCCATCTGATCATGCCGAAGCTGATGGGAAGCATCATCAATGTGCATCCGGTGGCGATCATTCTGGGGGTGCTGGTGGGCGGTCATCTGTACGGCGTGGTCGGGATGATGATTGCGGTGCCGACACTGGCCGTTCTGCAGGTCATGCTGAAGCATATGTGGTTTTATGACCGCTATAAAACGGGAAAATCAAAGGAGAATCCCACATGAGACATTCAGATATCATGGAGGCGCTTCGGGAGCGTATCAAGGAAAAAAAGTATAAATTTACCCGACAGCGGCAGGTCGTGCTTCAGGCCTTTCTGGACAGCCGGGAAAATCACATGAGTGCTGAGGACGTGTTTTCCCTCGTGAAAAATGAAAATCCGGATATCGGTCTGGCTACGGTCTATCGTTCTCTGGAGCTGTTTACCTCGCTGGAGCTTCTGAAAAAACTGGACTTCGGCGACGGGCGTAGCCGGTATGAGCTGAATGATCGGAATCTGAAACACTCACATCACCATCTGATCTGTCTGGGCTGCGGCAAGGTGGTGGAATTTTCTTATGAATTCGGCAGCGGTCTGAAGGAAAAAATGGAACGGGAAAACGGATTTCAGATTGTTGATTCCCAGTTGAAGGTATACGGGTACTGCAGAGAATGTCGAAAAAAGAATGCCAGATGAATTACCGGTTTGATGGGCCTGTGTCATTTTCCTCCATGGCGGCGCAGGCTTTTCTGCACTTCGGAATTTCCTATGCCAGAGAAGGAACGGCCTCATGGATTTTCCGTGTTCAGGAAGCACCGGGCGGCTGGCAGGCTGCCCTTGTCCATGAAGGGGCCTGTTGTGCCGTTTCTTCCGTATGCCGGAACCGGCGGGAAATCGCTCATTTTCTGATGGAACAGCTGGCCGGGCAGACCGGGAAGCCGCTGGGGCGCTGGGGATTTATGCTGGGAATGCGGCCGGTCAAGGCCTTGTATCCGTTTCTGTCCGCTGCCGGACCGTGGAGGGAGTTTGCAGAACGTTTTCTGGAGAATGAGAAAGTCGCTCCCTCTGTAAGAGAACTGCTTATGGAGGCTGCCCAATGCCAGAAAGCAGTACTGGACCAGGAAAAAGCAGGAACGACTCCGGCGGCGCTGTATATCCACATTCCGTTCTGTCCCAGCCACTGTGCATACTGCTCTTTCCCGGCGGCCATCGTGCGGCGGGGAGAGGCTCTGGATTCGTTTACGGCATCGCTGTGTGAGGATATTCGTCGTGCCGGTGCGCTGAGCCGGCGGAAGCATTTTGTCATCGAGAGCATTTATTTTGGCGGCGGGACGCCGACCATTCTCACGGCGGCTCAGATGGAGCGCGTTCTTGATGCGGTGAGGGCGTCTGTTCCGCTGCAGGAGCGGGTGGAATGGACTGTGGAGGCGGGCCGGCCGGATACGGTCGATCCGGTGATGCTTCAGGTGCTTCGCCGTCATGGAGTCAATCGGATTTCCATCAATCCCCAGACCATGCAGGACCGCATTCTGGCGAAGGTGTCACGCACCCATGGCAGCAGGGATATTCTCCGGGCTTTTCGGGAGGTGAGAGAAGCCGGTTTTCCTGTGGTCAATATGGACTTTATCTGCGGACTGCCGGAGCAGACAATAGCGGATATGGAGGAGAATCTCCGTGTGATTTGCCAATTGCGGCCGGAAAATGTTACAATTCATACATTGGCTGTGAAGCGGGGCAGCCCTTTTTTTGAGAAAGAAAAAGAATGGAAGCTGCCTCCGGAACATGAAGTGGAGGCCATGCTGCATCTGACGCAGGAGCGGCTTCTGAAAGAAGGATATCATCCGTATTATCTGTATCGGCAGAAATATATGACGGATGATTTTGCCAATGTGGGATACGCGCTGGAAGGGCGGGATTCCCTGTACAATATCCAGATGATCGGCGAACATCAGCATGTGATCGGTGCGGGCGCCGGAGCCGTTTCCAAGGCGGTGCTTCCCGGCGGCTTTCGTCTGAAAAAACTTTATATGCCCAGGCAGCCCGGGGCTTATGAAGCAAAACTTTCTGCGCTGTGCAGCGCGCGGGATGCATTATGGGATTTTCTGCCTGACCGGAAGAAAACGGCAGGACAGGAATCATAAAGAAGGGGGCAGCAGAATATGCAGGCATTACGAGGCACGCAGGATATTCTCCCGGAAGATGCCTATAAATGGAATTATATGGAAAGCGTTATTCGCCAGCTGTGCGGCAGCTACGGATACGGAGAAATCCGTACACCTATGTTTGAGGCGACGGAGCTGTTTCAGCGGGGCATCGGCGATACCACCGATGTAGTAACGAAGGAAATGTATACCTTTACTGACCGCGGCGGACGTAGCATTACCTTGCGCCCGGAAAACACGGCATCGGCCGTGCGGGCCTATCTGGAACATAAGCTTTACGGTGATCAGCAGGTGCATAAGCTGTTCTATATCGGCTCCATGTTCCGCTATGACCGTCCGCAGGCCGGCCGGTATCGTGAATTTCATCAGTTCGGCGTGGAAGTGCTCGGCGCAGATTCACCGGCGGCAGATGCGGAAGCGATTTCCCTGGCCTACAACCTGTTCCAGAAACTTGGGCTGAAGGATCTGGTGCTCCATGTCAATTCCATCGGATGCTCCAAATGCCGTCCGGTATACCGTCAGAAACTGATTGAGTATTTCCATGAACGGGAAGAATCTCTTTGTGATGTGTGCAAGGAACGGCTGGAAAAGAATCCGCTTCGTGTACTAGACTGCAAAGAGGAAGGCTGCCGGGAAGCTTCCAAAGACGCGCCGAAAATCACGGATTACCTTTGTGAAGAATGCCAGGCCAAGTTTGAAGCGCTGCAGAAATATCTTACGGCACTGGGGATCTCCTATGAACTGGACCCACAGCTGGTGCGCGGGCTGGATTATTATACGAATACGGCCTTTGAAATTCAGTATACCCCGCTGGGAGCGCAGAGCGCGATCTGCGGCGGCGGCCGGTATGACGGTCTGGTAGAGGAGATCGGCGGCCCGCATACGCCGAGCGTAGGCTTTGCCGTGGGGCTGGAGCGGCTGCTGCTGGCTCTGGAAATGCAGAATCTGATTCCGGCACCGGTCAAGCCGCGCCACGTATATATTGCGGCACTGGGCGATAATGCCGTGGCTGAAGGGCTGAAGATCCAGCAGCAGCTTCGTGCAGAAGGCGTGCGGGCTGATATGGACCTGCAGGGGCGCAGCCTCAAGGGGCAGATGAAGCAGGCCGGACGGAGCGGCGCTGACTATACCGTGATCATCGGAGACAATGAACTGGCTGCCGGAGCGGCAGAAGTCAAGTCGATGGCCGAAGGCAGTCAGGAAAAAATTTCTTTTGAAATGATACCGAAGTATATCATGGAAAAGGAATCTGGAGTAAAATAAGAAAATGTAAATACGCCGGATTCCGGTGAAAACTATATGTCGTACGAAAGACGCACGGCACAAAATCATGAATTGGAGAGGTGCTCAAATATGGAAACAATGGCAGGCATGCAGAGATCCTGCGGGTGCGGGACTGTCAGAGAAGAGGATCAGGGCAAGGAACTGACACTGGCAGGCTGGGTACAGCGCCGGAGAGATCACGGCGGTCTGATTTTCATCGATCTCAGAGATCGTTCCGGGATCGTACAGCTCGTTCTTTCTCCTCAGTATGGGGAAGAAGCCTTCCATAAGGCGGAAGCTGTCAGAAATGAATATGTGCTGGCCGTACGCGGTACGGTAAGAGACAGAAGCGAAGACACGATCAATCCGAAAATGGCTACGGGCAAGGTGGAAGTGGTCGTAACGGAGCTTCGCATCCTGAATAAGGCAAAAACGCCGCCCTTCTATGTGGAAGACGGTATTGATGTTGATGAAAATGTCCGCCTCAGATATCGGTATATCGATCTGCGCCGGCCGGAAATGCAGAAGCATCTGATTCTTCGTCATAAGATTACCCATGCCATGCGTTCGTTCCTCGATGACCACGGCTTCCTGGAAATCGAAACGCCGATGCTGACCAAGAGCACGCCGGAAGGGGCCCGCGATTATCTGGTGCCTAGCCGTGTCAACCCGGGCAAGTTCTATGCACTGCCGCAGTCTCCGCAGCTGTTCAAGCAGCTGCTCATGGTATCTGGCTTTGAACGGTATTTCCAGGTGGCCCGCTGCTTCCGCGATGAAGACCTTCGTGCGGACCGTCAGCCTGAATTTACGCAGCTGGATATGGAACTGTCCTTCGTTGATCAGGATTATATTCTTGATCTGATGGAACACATGATGCAGAAAGTGTTCAAGGACGTTCTTAACGTGGACATTCAGATTCCGTTCCAGCGCATCAAGTGGGACGATGCAATGAATCTGTACGGCTCGGATAAGCCGGATCTCCGGTTTGATATGCATTTCTATGATATTTCCGATCTGCTCCGTGACTGCGACTTCCGCGTATTCCGCAATGTGCTCGATAACGGCGGCGTGGTCAAGGCGATCAATGTCAAAGGAGATGCGGACATTCCGCGCCGTGAACTGGACGGCCTTGTGGAATACTGCGGCCATTATGGCGCTAAAGGCATGGCATGGATCGGCTTCCTGAAAGACGGCGGCCTGAAGTGCCAGATCACCAAGTTCCTCGGAGAGGAAAAAATCCGTCAGATCGGTGAAGCCTGCGAAGCAGAAGAAGGCGATCTGATTCTCATCATTGCCGACAAGCCGAAAGTGGTGGCACAGGCACTGGGCGAGCTGCGTCTGGAAATGGGACGCCGCATGAATCTCATTGATCCCAATGAATTCTGCTTCCGCTGGGTCACGGATTTCCCGATGTTTGAATACAGCGAGGAAGAAAAGCGCTATGTGGCAGAGCATCATCCCTTCACCGCACCGCGTGATGAAGATGTGCAGTATCTCCTGACGAACCCGGAAAAGGTCTATGCAAAGGCCTATGACATGGTTCTGAACGGCGTGGAAGCCGGCGGCGGCAGCCTTCGTATCTATCAGGAAGAACTGCAGGAAAAGGTATTCAAGGCCATCGGAATCACGGAAGAGGATGCACAGGAAAAATTCGGATTCCTGCTGGATGCCTTCAAATATGGGGCACCGCCGCATGCAGGCATTGCCCTCGGCCTCGATCGTCTGGTAATGCTCATGCTTCACTGCCGCACTATCCGCGACGTGATTGCATTCCCGAAGACGCAGAGCGCTATCGATCAGATGACGCAGGCGCCGAATGTCGTAACGGACAAACAGCTGAAGGAACTGCATATCAAAGTCGATATCAAAAAAGAAAAAGATCTGCTGGTCTGATAGCTTCATCAATCCTCCATTACTCCGTAGTGGAGGATTTTTTTGCAGTCTGAAAACTGCGGGAGGATTTTTATGCTGTTTGATGAAACCCGGTTGATTGAACGGTTCCGTTCCTATGCGGAGATGGATACCACATCAGATGAAACGTCGCAGTCTCTTCCCAGTGCCGCCGGAGAATGGAAGCTGGCGGAACATCTCGCGGAGGAACTGCGCCGGATCGGGATGAAGAATGTACAGGTCACGCCGTATGGCTATGTGCTGGCGGTTCTTCCCGCGCAGGGGAAACAAAAGCCGGTCATGGGACTGACTGCCCATATGGATACCAGTCCTGAAGCCAATGGAAGCAATGTATCTGTCTGCATTCATTCCGATTATGACGGAGGTGTGATTCCTCTGAATGAACAGGATGTTCTCGATCCGGTGGTATTTCCGGAGCTGAAACAGTATCAGGGACAGACCATTCTGACCTCTGACGGGAAATCTCTGCTCGGAGCCGATGATAAAGCGGGGATCTGTGCCATTGTGTCGGCCTGCGAGTATCTTCTTCATCATCCGGATATTCCCCATGGAGAAGTGCATGTGGCATTTACGCCGGACGAGGAGATCGGACGGGGGACGGAACAGTTTCCGCTGGAGGCCTTTGGTGCAGCATATGCGTATACCGTGGATGGAGGCGAGCTTGGTGAACTGAGCTATGAGACGTTCAATGCCAGTGAAGCCCGCATCCTGTTTCATGGAGTGTCCGTGCATCCCGGGGAGGCCAAAGGAAAAATGCGCAACGCGGTGACAATAGCGGCGCAATGGCTGCAGGGGCTGCCTGCAGGAGAGCGGCCGGAATATACAGAGGATCATGAGGGATTCTATCATGTGACTTCCATGCAGGGGACCGTGGAGCAGGCGGAGATCCGGCTTATCCTACGTGATCACGATGCAGAGAAGCTGAAGCAGCGGGAACATGTGATTTCCGCCATGACGGAACTGATGAATACCATATATGGAGCGGGAACGGCAGAGATTTTTCTGAGGGAATCGTATCGGAATATGAAAGAGTATATCCTTCCGGTATTTGATGTTGTGGAACAAGCGAAGCGGGCCATGCGGAAGGCCGGTGTGGAACCGAAAATCACAGCAGTACGCGGAGGGACGGATGGGGCCAGTCTGTCCGCTATGGGACTGCCCTGTCCGAATTTGTTTACGGGCGGGCATAATTTTCATGGCCGCTTTGAATACCTGCCGGTCCGTTCTCTGGCCAAATGTGCGGAGACACTGGTATTTCTCATACGGGGAGACGAATAGAGTCAGTTCCATGAAAAATGTTCTGTTGCACCGGCTGATAGGAAACGGCTGGTGCTGTAAAGAAAAGGTCAATCTTGTAAAAAGAGGCATTTTCTGCTACACTATGGGTAAATAAAACCCTGCTGTGCACGTACAGCTTACCTATTTTGAACCAACACCTTTACATAGGGAGTCTGAGCTGGAAAGTGACGTCCATGCCCTTCGGGGATTGATGAACCTTTTCACAAGGACACCCACCTGCAGAAATGCAGACTCAAAATAAAGCAATTACGACATGGTGGGGATGAGAGAACAGCCGCTCCGGGAGACCTGTGAGCGGCTTCTTTTTTTGCGTTGCTCCGATGAAACAGGTATAATAAACAGAACAAATATTCACGGGTCGAGAGAAGGACCCGGTAAGGGTCAAACAGGAGCGCAGGGAGATGGATTCTTTATTTGATGCACCGCAGGAAAATCGGAAACGATTTGCCCCGCTGGCGGACCGGATGCGTCCGATGTCACTGGACGAGATTTTCGGGCAGGAGTCTGCTGTAGGAAGAGGCACTTTTCTGTATCAGATGATGGAGCGGGATACTGTGCCGTCCCTGCTGCTTTTCGGGCCTCCGGGATGCGGGAAAACCACCATCGCCTCTGTGGTGGCGCAGATGACAAAGAGCCGCTTTATCAAATTGAATGCAACGGCCGGCGGTATTCGGGATGTAAGGGACGTGGTGGAAAAGGCCAAAGAGGAAATGAATTACTATGGTCGGCGGACCATTGTATTCATTGATGAAATCCACCGGTTTAACAAGGGGCAGCAGGACGTGCTGCTGCCCTATGTGGAAGACGGGACCTTCGTGCTGATCGGTGCAACGACGGAAAATCCGTATTTCGAAATCAACGGGCCGCTGCTTTCCCGGCTGCGGCTGATCCGGCTGCAGGCTCTTGATGAAAGGGCTCTGACGGCCATTCTCCGGAGAGCTCTGACCGATCCGGAGCGGGGGCTGGGACGCTGCCGGTATCAGGCGGAAGAGGCGGTCCTGAAGGAAATCAGCAGCTTTGCCGGCGGCGATGCGCGGATGGCGCTGAATCTGCTGGAACAGACCGCGGCCATGATTCCCGCAGGCGGTGCCCTTACGGCAGAGGTGCTTCGCCGAGTTGCCGGGGACCATCTGTCATTGTATGATAAGAATGGCGATTATCATTATGATATTGTTTCGGCATTCATTAAAAGTATGCGGGGCAGCGATCCCGATGCGGCGCTGCATTATATGGCCCGTATGATCGAGGGCGGGGAAAAGCCGTCCTTTATTTCCCGGCGGATCATGATCTGTGCCGCTGAAGATGTGGGCCTGGCTGATCCACAGGCTCTGCAGGTGGCAGTGGCCGCTGCACAGGCCGCAGAAATGGTGGGATTTCCGGAAGGACGGATTCCTCTGGCAGAAGCCGTGATTTATATCTGTCTGGCTCCGAAAAGCAATAGTGCCATTAATGGGATTGATGCGGCTGAGGCAGACGTACGAAAGAAAAACAGCTGGACCATTCCCCAGTACTTGAAGGATGCACATTACAGCGGTGCAGCCAAACTGGGACAGGGGATCGGCTATAAGTACCCCCATGCGTATGGGGGCTGGGTAGAACAGCAGTATCTGCCGGATGAATTAAAACAGGCCGTGTATTATAAGCCCGTCATGAACGGGAAGGAAGAGGAGCTCAGCCGCCGCTGGGAAGAACGGCGGCACCGGATATAAGGAGAAGGTGGAATGGGAGTGAAGAAAAAAACGCGCAGCGGAAAAAGGAAACAGACTTCAACCACGCATCAATATGAAATTACGGGAATTTTCCTTTTTCTGTTCGGTGTTTTTCTCTGTATCAGCCTGACAGGACAGGATTTGGGAATCCTGGGAAGCTGGATGGAGGATACCCTGCATTTTCTGTTCGGGAGTCTGGCAGTGCTTCCCTGTATATTTCTGGTTTATATGGGGGCCCGGTACGTTTACCGGGGCAGAGGATTTTCTCTGACTAAAAAAGGCTGTCTCTGGGGGGCACTGTATGTGCTGGCTCTCGGATGGATTCATCACTGGGAAACGCTGCCGGGCAGGGAACTGACGGCAGACAGTCTGTCTCAGTATGGTGGAATCATCGGCGGGGGATTGGTCTGGGGGCTTCATATTCTGTTCGGCAGTGGCATTGGGACGACTCTTGTGCTGTTTGCTCTGTCTGCTTCCGGTATTCTGCTCATGACGCACTGGTCTCTGACTAACGGAATGCAGATCCTCGGGGCTAAAACAGAAACAAAAATGAAGCATGTTCATACGGTGATTCTGGAAAAGAAGGCGGCATGGGAAGAGCAGCAGCGGCTGGCGGCGGAAAGCCGGGAACCTGCAGAGGAGGAAAACGAACCTCCGAAGGGATTTCTGTTCCAGAAAAAGGAAAAGCAGCGGGAAGATCCGGTCATTCCGTCGGAAATTCCCGAAGTGGAGCCGGTTTCAGATGAAGCGCCTGAAACGGAAATCCCGGATGTGGAATCCGATGATGAGACGACGGTGCCGGCGGCGGAGAAACGGACTGAACCGGCGGATGAAGCACCGGAGACGGCTGAGATTCAGGAAAAGACGCCGGGAACGGGGAACCCGGCCTACCGGCGTCCTCCTTTATCACTTCTGCATGAGGGAACACAGACCTCCGGTTCAGTCCGGGAGGAAGCACGGAAAAATGTGCAGGTGCTGGAATCCACGCTTCGCAGCTTCGGTGTCAGCGTACGTATTACCGATGTCAGCGTCGGCCCGACGGTGACCCGTTATGAGCTGGAACCGGCGCCGGGGGTGAAGGTCAGCCGCATTACCAATCTGCAGGATGATATTGCACTGCAGCTGGCGGCAACTCATATCCGCATAGAGGCACCGATTCCCGGGAAATCTGCTGTAGGCATTGAAGTGCCAAATGAAAAGACGGCGGAAGTTGCTCTGCGGGACGTTCTGGATGACAGCAGCTTTAAGAACAGAAAAGGCGGCGTGCCTGTGGCACTGGGCAAGGATATTACCGGCCGGCCTGTCGTTACGGATCTGACAAAAATGCCTCATCTGCTCATCGCCGGCTCAACGGGCAGCGGGAAAAGCGTGTGCATCAATACGATCATTATGAGCATTCTGTTTCACCAGCAGCCGGATGATGTCAAACTGATTCTGATTGATCCGAAGGTGGTGGAGCTTTCGGTATATAATGGCATTCCACATCTGCGTATTCCGGTAGTGACGGAAGCGAAAAAGGCGGCCGGTGCCCTGCAGTGGGCTGTACGGGAAATGGAATCCCGGTACCAGCAGTTTTCCTATGCCCATGTAAGAGATATCGGCGGATACAACAAGCTGAATCCCGAACAGCGGCTTCCGTTTATTGTCATTATTATTGATGAACTGGCAGATCTGATGATGGCGGCCTCGGACAGCGTGGAGGATGCCATCTGCCGGCTGGCACAGAAAGCGCGGGCTGCCGGGATTCATCTGGTGCTGGCTACGCAGCGTCCTTCGGTGGATGTCATTACCGGTGTGATCAAGGCCAATATTCCCAGCAGGATTTCCTTTGCCGTTTCCTCGCAGGTGGATTCCCGCACCATTCTGGATATGGCCGGTGCGGAGAAGCTGATCGGGAAGGGAGACATGCTTTTCAATCCCATGGGAGCGGCCAACCCGGTCCGCGTACAGGGGGCTTTTGTTTCCGATGAGGAAGTGGAAGCCGTGGCCAACTATATCAAGACGGAAGCCGTGCAGGGGGAAGTCCGGTATGAGGCTATCAATCTGGACCTGCCGGAAAAGCCGGAGCGTGTACAGGAAGCAGAACAGGAAGACGAATTGCTGCAGGAAGCGGCGGAATGGATTCTGGATACCAAGAAAGCATCTGTGTCCATGCTGCAGCGCCGGTTCCGGATCGGCTATACCCGCGCCGGACGGCTGATGGATACACTGGAACATATGGGAATCGTCGGACCGGCGGACGGTGCAAAGCCGCGGGATATTTTGATGACCAGGGAAGAAGCGGAATCCCGTTTCTTCCAGAAGGAAAATAAGCAGCCATAAGGTGATTTGAGGAAATTATGGGAAATGAATCGGTAGGGGCCATATTAAAGGCACAGCGGGAACAGAATCAGATGGATCTGGATGCGGTCTGCCGGAAAACATATATCCGGCAGAGCTATCTGGATGCCATAGAGCGGGGTGAGTACAAGGTCATCGGAGATCCGGTGTATGTCAAGGGATTTATCCGGAATTATGCCCAGGCTGTCGGACTGGACGGTGATGCCATGGTCCGGCAGTTCAATGCGGAAATTCATGCGGCATCCGGAATTTCCATTGCGGAAAAAAAGCGATGGGAAAAGACAGAAACTGCCGCGCCGGTCCGGAGGGGACATGTGGGCCGGCGGACAGACCGGAAGCATTTTACCCGTCTGGAGTGGATGATCCTTTTAACCGGATTTGTACTGTTTATTTTATTCTGGATATGGCTGTTTTATTTCTGATCATGGTGAAGAGATCCAAAGAGGTGAGGCTATGCGCAGAGGCGGTGCCATACTGCTGTTCCTCCTGCTGACAGGGGCTGTTTTTGCTTTTCTGTTCCAGTATATGGAAAAGCGGGAAGAAGCGCGGCGGGAAGCGGAAATACCGGCGGAAAAAATTCTGATCTATACGGATTTGCCGCAGAGCGCAGTACAGGCCTTTGAAGGACCTTTTTTCAGAAACAGCGGCGTGAAGCTGGTTGTTCAGGAAATGTCCGGAACCGGTATGGTCCAGGCGGCGCGGTCAGGCCAGATTCCGGATTTATATGTGGCGTCACAGAAAACGCTGATGGCATTAAAAGAAAAGAATCTTCTGGCGCCTCATGTATCGGATCGGACAGATACCGTGCTGAATTCCTGTAAGGATGGGGATGGCTACTGGACCGGCATATGGCTGAATCCGGCTGTTTTTGCGGTCAATGCGGAGTTTGCTTCGGCGCATCCCGCCTTTTTCTATACCTGGGATGAAGTCCTGTCCCGGCAGAGTGTCCGTCTTGTGATGACGGATTTCATTGCTTCGGAATATTCGGAGGAAAGCCTGATGGCACTGGTGGAGCATTTCGGAGAGGAGGGGACCTTCCAGAGGCTTCGGGATGCTTCCGCGCATATTGTGCAGTATGGAAAATATCTGTCCACACCAGCACAGATGGCGGCCATGGATAAATGCGATATCGGAATTTCCGGTCTGGACGAGGCAAAGAAAGTGCAGCAGGAAGGGCTTCCGGTCCGTATCATTTATCCGGAGGACGGGACATTTTTCTATCTGTATGGGGCGGCGCTGGCACGGGATAGTTCTCAGGCAGAGCGTGCTGCTGATTTTATAGACTGGCTGCTGGACTCAGAATCACAGGAAGCGCAGAAAGAGCAGAATTCCTATCATTTCATTTATGTCAATGATGCCGGAATGCCTGTGGATGATGCGGGAACAAAACTTTCATTCTGGGCTCTGGAAAAACAATATACAGAATTGGGGAAGAAAGAACTGCTGTCCCGGTGGCTGCAGGAGATTCGGTTTGGAAAGGAATAAACCATGAAGAAAAAATTGGGATTTATCAGTCTCGGCTGTTCAAAGAATCTGGTGGATACGGAAAAGATGCTCGGAATTCTGGAGGATGCCGGGTTTGAGCTGACGGAGGATCTGGAAACGGCGCAGGTTCTTATTGTCAATACCTGTACCTTTATCGATCCTGCCAAGGAAGAATCCGTACAGACTCTGCTGGAAGCGGCGGAATCCCGGAAAAACGGAACCTGTGAATGCCTTGTGGCAGCGGGCTGCCTGACGCAGGAATTTCAGGCGGATCTGGCTAAGGAAATCCCCGAAATTGATATTCTTCTCGGAACGAACTCCTGGCAGCGGATTCTGGAGGCAGTGAAGCAGTTTTATGAAACAGACAAAAAGGTTCAGTTCTTTGATACTGCGCCCTGCCAGCATGAAGAGCTTCTTCCCCGCCAGCTGACAACGCCGGAATATATGGCCTATGTGAAGATTGCAGAAGGATGCAGCAACGGCTGTACCTTCTGTTATATTCCGTATGTGCGCGGCCGGATGCGCAGCCGTCCCATTGCTTCGGTCATGCATGAGGTGAGGGAGCTGGCTGCACGGGGCGTCCGTGAATTCAATCTGATTGCTCAGGATCTGTCCTGCTATGGACGGGATCTGCGGGATGGAACCACGCTGGCAGGACTGCTCCGGGAAATGGTCAAGGTGGATAGGGTACACTGGATTCGTCTGTTTTATCTGTATCCGACGTATTTCACTGATGAACTGCTGGATCTGATCGTATCGGAACCAAAAATCTGCAAATACGTGGATATTCCGCTGCAGCATATCAGCGATTCCGTATTGAAGCGGATGAACCGGAGGGATTCTTCTGAAAGCATCCGGCAGCTTCTCCGGAAAATCCGGTCAGTCCGTGTGCCCATGACTGTCCGTACGACACTGATGGTAGGATTTCCGGGAGAAACAGAACAGGATTTTGAAGAATTGCTGCAGTTTGTGCAGGAAGTCAAATTTGATGATATGGGAGCTTTTATGTTTTCTCCGCAGGACGGGACACCGGCTGCCAGAATGGACGGGCAGATTCCGGAGGAGGTCAAAGAGGACAGATATCATCGGCTGATGGCTGCACAGGCGGCTATTTCTGAGGAAAACGACCGCAATGCAGTCGGGATGGAAACGGAAGCGCTGGTAGAAGAACTGATTGATGCGGGAAATGGACAGATTCAGGCCAAGGGGCGCACGGTTTTCCAGGCGCCGGAAGTGGACGGCAATGTATATATAGACAATCCCGGTGATGTGAAGCCCGGAGATTTCATCCATGTGCGGATCACTGACGGATATGCCTATGATCTGATTGCAGAACGGATAAAGTAAGGCAGAATTATGATTGCAGAGATCATTACGACCGGAACGGAACTACTTCTGGGAGAGATTACCAATGAAAACAGTCAGTGGCTGGCTTCGTTTTTAAACGAGCATGGATATACTGTGGCCTATATGACAACGGTGGGAGATAATCCGGACCGCATGACATCGGTATTCCGGCAGGCTCTGGAACGGGCCGACCTTGTGATCACGTCCGGCGGCTTGGGTGCCACGCAAGGCGACATTACCAAACAGGCCGGCGCACGGGCGCTGGGACTTCCCTTTGTGAAATTTCCGGAAGAGGAACAACGGCTGCGCCGGTACTATGCGCAATACGGCCGAAAATGGCAGGAGCCGCAGGAACGTCAGGCCTGGTTTGCGGAAGGCGCGGAGCTTCTTCCCAATGAAAATGGTTCGGCCAGCGGATGTATCGTGCGTCATCAGGGAAAAATCCTGATTCACCTGCCGGGGCCTCCCTTTGAAATGAAACAGATGGCAGCGCATCAGATGATGCCCCGCCTGACAGCTTTTCTGGGAAATCAGGGAATTATCCGTTCTCTGGTTTTGTCCGTAGAAAATACGTCTGAAATCGATGTAGAGCAGAAGCTTCGGGATCTGGTGGAGGCACAGTCCAATCCGACCATTGCTTTTTATGCACGGCCCGGCTATATCGCTATCCGGCTTACGGCAAAAGGAATGGATGAAGGAGCGGCTATGGATCTGCTCCGGCCGCTTGCAGAAGAAATCGGAAAGCGGCTTCCCACCGCGTGCTATAATCTGGAGAATGAGGCGCGGGGCGATCTGGTACAGCTTCTGACCAAGAGCAAACTGACATTTTGCGCCGCAGAATCCTGTACCGGCGGGCTGATCGGGAAACTGATGACAGACTGGCCGGGGAGTTCTTCTTATTTCAAGGGCAGTGCGGTCACCTACTGGGAAAGCGCCAAGGAAAAGGTGCTGCATGTGTCGGCGGATACGCTGTCCCGATATACCGCTGTCAGTCCGGAAACGGCACGGGAAATGGCCGAGGGGACACGCCGTCTGTATGAGGCGGATCTGGCGGTATCGACGACGGGGTATGCCGGCTCCGGTGGCGGAGACAGAGGAGAACCGCAGGGACTCGTCTACATCGGAGTGTCCGGCCCGGCCGGAACAGAGATTCATCGGGAACATTTTCTTGGTTCACGCAGGAGCGTGCGCTATGGTGCGGCGGAAAAGGCACTGTTCTATGCGGCAGAATATATTCGGGCCCATCATATAGGCGAATCGGCATCCGGGGCGCAGCAGGCAAAGGAGGAAATATAATGGCAGGCAATCAGACAACATCGGACAGACTGGCGATGGAAAAGAAAAGGGCATTGGATAATGCCATGCATCAGATTGAAAAGGAATTTGGGACCGGCGCCATTATGCGTCTGGGAGACATGGGTGCCAAGATGAATCTGGAGGTGATTCCCACCGGTTCTCTCGCACTGGATGTAGCGGTCGGAATAGGGGGATATCCACGGGGCCGTGTCATTGAAATCTATGGCCCGGAATCCTCAGGGAAAACCACACTGGCGCTCCATGCCATTGCCGAAGCACAGAAAATGGGCGGAGTGGCTGCTTTTATTGATGCGGAACATGCGCTGGATCCCATTTATGCGCATCATCTGGGTGTGGATACCCATGAGCTGCTGATTTCCCAGCCGGACTGCGGTGAGCAGGCACTGAGCATCTGTGAATCGTTGGTCCGCAGCGGGGCCGTGGATATCGTGGTCATCGACTCGGTAGCGGCGCTGGTTCCGAAACAGGAAATTGAAGGCGATATAGGGGAACAGTCTGTCGGCCTGCAGGCGCGGCTCATGAGCAAGGCGCTGCGTAAACTGACCGGTGTGATCAGCAAGTCCGGCACCATTGTCATTTTTATCAATCAGCTGCGTGAAAAAGTAGGGATCATGTTCGGAAATCCGGAAACGACGACCGGCGGCCGGGCACTGAAATTTTATTCCACCATCCGCATCGAGGTCCGCCGGGCAGAGGCAATCAAAAACGGGACGGAAATCATTGGCAACCGTACCCGTGCCAAGGTGGTGAAAAACAAGGTGGCACCGCCTTTCAAGGTGGCAGATTTCGATATTATGTATGGTGAGGGCATTTCCAGAGAAGGTACGCTGATCGACATGGCGACCAACATGGATATTCTGCAGAAGAGCGGCGCATGGTATTCCTACAAGGGGGAACGGATTTCCCAGGGCAGAGAAAATGCGAAGAAATATTTGAAAGAACATCCGGAAGTAGCGGTGGAAATCGATAAGATCATCCGGGATACGCTGGTAGCTGAACCGGAGGTCTTTGAAGACGGCGTCATTGCGGCAGCAGATGAAGACAAATAACCGGACCGCCTATGAGGCCGCTCTCCATCTTCTTGGGTATCGTGCGCAGAGTGAACGGGAGATCCGTACCAAGCTGAAACAGCGGGGATACGGGCCGGAGGAAATTGAAAACACCATCATCCGGCTGCAGAAAGCAAAGTATCTGGATGATGAGGCGCTGGCGGAAGAGGTGTTTACCGCTTATCGTGACGGCGGTCTCTATGGCGACCGCTATATTCAGAATAAGCTGCGAATGCGGGGACTGAAGCTGGAACGGCATCTGACGCAGGCGGAGGAAGAGGAAAAGGCGAGGCAGGCACTGCAGCATAAGGTCCGGCTGGAGCCGGATTTTCTGACACAGTACCGGCGGGCAGTGGGCTTTCTGATACGACGTGGATTTTCTCCTTCTGTAGTGTCTGCGGTCCTGAATATAACTGAAGAATAAAAAACGGGCAGGAAAATGTTCCTGCCCGTTTTTTGTGGCAGCTCTGTGTTGGATCAAAGGGATTATCTAAGTAGAAAAGATGTATGAAATACAGGCTCTTTTATAAAAGTTTAAAAGTAAAATTCCCTATTGACTATTTGACCATTTGACTTTATAATGTGGATACATCAGGCAGATGAGAAAGCTATGATTGGAAAGAAGATCGAAAATAAGGCAGTGATAGTATGGTCAGCAACATGCTGTCCGACCGGATAGAAAGGTTCATTCTGAATCAGCTGAAAAATCAGACGACGCCGGTCGTGATATTGAAAAGAAAAGAAGTGGCGGAACTGCTGGATTGTGCGCCGTCACAGGTCACTTATGTCATCAATACCCGGTTCAGTCCGGATCGGAGATTCCAAGTAGAGTCCCGGAGGGGAAGCGGCGGATTTATCCGTATTTCCATCCGCACTGAAAATCTTACCGCAAAAAAAGAGAAGAAAACTGCCGGAGAGAAAGATCCGGATTCATTGATGGAACAGTATTTTCAGATGCTTGTATCATCCGGAACCATCACGATGCGTGAATTTCTGATGATGCAGGGACTGATGGACATCATTATGGAACATTGTCCGGCAGAGCGGAAACATTCCGCGGTAAAGGATGCCGTTCATCGGATCAGCCGGATCATAAAGGAGGGAAAATAAATGCTTTGTGATCGTTGTCATAAAAGAGAAGCGACTATGCATTATGTACAGGTCGTGAACGGACTCAGAAAGGAAGAGCATCTGTGCCCGGAATGTGCGGCGGAACAGTATCAGAACGCCGGAAACAGGATGGGAGGCATGCACTCCTGGATGAATTCTCTGTTTGATGATTCTCTGTTTCGGGATTTGTGGAGTGATCCCATGAGTGCCCTGCACAGTATGGCCTGCCGCTCCTGCGGGACGACGCTGGATACCTTTCAGAAGGAAGGAATGTTGGGCTGTCCTGACTGCTATGAGACGTTTCGGGAAAACCTGAAGCCATTTTTCCGGAGGGCCCAGGAAGGAATACAGCATGAAGGCAAGGCACCGGGGATGGCTGATACATGTAAAGAGGAAAAAACCTCTCCGGAGATAGAGCAGCTGAAAACGAAGCTGGCAGCTCTGGTCAAGGAAGAAAATTATGAGGAAGCAGCCCGGGTTCGGGATGAAATCAAACGTCTGGAGCAGGGAGGGCAATCATGAGTATTTCCGAGCTGATGGGACAGGACAGATTTCCGGAAGGAACCGGATCATCCGGTCATACGCTCTGGGTGCGAATTCAGCTGTCAAGAAATATAGCCGGTTATTCTTTTCCCCATAGGGCAGAGGTAAAGGCCAAGGCGGAAGTCCTTCAGGAGATCCGGAATGCCGTGGCGCACTGGAATGCAAAGACTTCAGCGCGTTTTTCCGAGTTTTCTGTAGCTTCCTTCTCGTTGAATGAAAGAGAACTGTTAAAAAACAAGAGGCTGCTTCCGGATGCTCTTTCGGGCGGCTGTGAGCAGACCGCGCTTTTCATCAATGAAAAACAGGACGGCTCACTGCTGGTCAATGGACAGGACCATCTCCGGATCCAGTACATGGCGGGCAGCCCTGTTCCCGGGAAACTGTGGGAAAAGGCAGAATCTCTTGAAAATCAGCTTGGCAGGGATCTGACGTATGCCTTCGATCATGAATTTGGTTTTCTGACCGCGTCACCCTATCTGACGGGGACAGGCCTGCGGTATTCCGCAGCGCTGTTTTTGCCCGGACTTGTAGAAAGCGGGGTCATATCAGGAATGGCAGAAAATGCTGCACGGCAGGGGTTCTCCCTGCGCAGTCTGTACAGCGGGAGTGACAGACTCGGAAGCTTCTGTGAGTTGTCCAATATGGTTACGCTCGGCGTGTCGGAGTCCGTTCTGACGGAACGGATGGAACAGCTCCTGCATGATATAGAAGAAGCTGAGAACATGGCATGGCAGAAGGTATTCCGGAAGGATGAGGGAAAGCTGAAGGACCAGATCTGGCGGGCTCTTGGCACTTTGAAATATGCCCGCATCATCAGCCGGGAGGAAGCTGTGGCCTGCGCAGGTCTGCTCCATATCGGCATTATGGAAAATCTTTTTCCTGCACGGGACCCGATGCTTTTCCCGAAGCTGATCCTGACGGCCGGCTCGGCCTGTGTACGGGAAATGACCCATAAAGAAACCATGGAGGAGCCGGAAATCGAAGTATGGCGAGCGGTTCTTCTGAGAAATCTGATTACAGAAGCCGGACTGTGAGAGCAGAACGGCGGCTTTGATAAATAAAAATATTCCCGAAAAGGAGGGATTTTCATGGATAACAGATATACAGACGGTGTCAAGCAGGCACTGCAGTTTGCTGCGGAAGAAGCAGTAAAGCTGGGGAGTGAAGCTCTGGATACGGAGCATCTGCTGCTTGGCATTGCCAGAGAAAAGGATGGCGCCGGCGGAAAGATTCTGCAGGCGGTAGGCGTTACGGCTGAGGCCATTGAGCCGCTGCTGGATGGTCTGTATCAGCGGAGCTTTTTCGGCGGAGGCCAGAGAGTCTACACCTCTCCCCGGACGAAACGGGTTCTGCAGATGGCCGTGGAAGAAGCCAATGAAATGGGCAACAATTATGTGGGGACAGAGCACCTTCTGCTGGCGCTTCTTCGTGAGGGCGGTCTGGCCGTACAGGTGTTGCAGCATCTCGGTGTGACGCAGGAGAAGCTGCAGAAAGCCTTTGAAACCGTGCTGTCTGAGGACAGCAGCAAGGGAGGCAAGGACGGCAGTCTCGGTGATCTTTCTGATTTTGCTGTCGATCTGAATGAAAAGGCCAAGCAGGGAAAAATCGATCCGGTCATTGGCCGCAGAGAAGAAATTCAGCGGGTCATTCAGATTTTGTCCCGCCGGAGCAAAAACAATCCGGTGCTCATCGGCGAACCCGGCGTGGGCAAGACCGCCATTGCAGAGGGGCTTGCTCAGCGGATCGTGGACAATGATGTGCCGGAGATCCTGAAAAACTGTCATGTGATTTCCCTGAATATGTCCTCTGTTGTGGCAGGGACGCAGTACCGCGGACAGTTTGAGGAACGGCTGAAAAAAGTCATTGACGAAGTGAAGAAGCATCCGGACTGGATTCTGTTTGTGGATGAGATCCATACACTGGTCGGTGCAGGAGCTTCGGAGGGCTCCATGGATGCTGCCAATATCATGAAGCCGGCTCTGGCCAGAGGTGAACTGCGCTGCATCGGTGCCACCACGCTGAAGGAATATAAAAAATATATTGAAAAGGATGCCGCTCTGGAGCGCCGCTTCCAGCCGGTCAAGGTGGGAGAACCGACGCCGAAGGAAGCCGTGGAAATTCTGGAAGGCCTCCGGGACAGATATGAAGCATTCCATAAGGCCAAAATCACGGATGAAGCCATTCGCAGTGCCGTGGAGCTGTCCAACCGGTATATTACGGACCGTTTTCTGCCGGATAAAGCCATCGATGTGATCGATGAAGCCGCGGCCAAAGTCCGTATGGAAGCTTCTTCCACGCCGGAAGGACTGCGGAAAAAGGAAGAAGAGCTGGCTCGTGTGCTGAAGGAAAAGGAAGCAGCCGTGTCCAGTCAGGATTTTGAAAAGGCGGTTATCTATCGCGACCAGGCCAAAAAACTGACGGAAGAGGTGGACCAGCTCAAGAAGGACTGGAAAGGCTCGGATCAGGAGCATCTCACCGTGACAGAGGAAGATGTGGCAGAAGTCGTGAGCAAATGGACCGGCGTTCCGGTGCAGAATCTGAAGGAAAGTGATTCTGAACGGCTGCTTCATCTGGAAGAGGAACTCCATAAGCGCGTCATCGGACAGGAAGAAGCGGTGCATGCCGTAGCCAAGGCGATCCGCCGGGCACGGGCAGGTATGAAAGATCCGAGACGGCCCATTGGTTCGTTCCTGTTCCTCGGGTCGACCGGCGTGGGCAAGACGGAACTGGCCAAGGCACTGGCGGAATGCCTGTTTGGCAGTGATAAATCGCTGATTCGCTTCGATATGTCGGAATACATGGAGAAGCATGAGGTCTCCCGTCTCGTGGGAGCGCCTCCTGGATACGTCGGTTATGAGGAAGGCGGTCAGCTGACAGATCAGGTGCGCCGGAATCCGTACAGCGTCATTCTGTTCGATGAAGTGGAAAAAGCGCATGCGGATTTCTTCAACATCCTTCTTCAGGTGCTGGATGACGGCCGCCTGACTGACGGGCAGGGACGGACTGTGGATTTCACGAACTGCGTCATCATCATGACGAGCAACCTCGGCTCCATGCATCTGAAGGATCAGATGAAGCAGCTGGGATTCCGGACCGATGAAGGAAAGGAAAAGGCGGAGGCCGATTTTGACAAAACGAAGGAAATTATTCTTTCTGATGTAAAACGGGCTTTCCGGCCGGAATTCATCAACCGGATCGATGAAATCATTGTGTTCCATCCGCTCTCGGCGGACAATCTGAAGAGCATTGTCAAGCTGCTGCTTGCCAAGGTGCAGAAGAAACTGGATCAGTTCCATATCCGGATGGATCTCACGGAAAAGGCGGAGGATCATCTGATTGCCAACGGATCGGACTTTGAGTACGGTGCACGGCCGCTGAAACGGACGATCCAGAAGGAAATTGAAGATCCCATTGCAGAACTGGTGCTGCAGGGCGCCTTTAAGGATAAGACGGTGCTCCATGTGGAGCTGGATGACAAGGATGCACTTACTTTCCGGACGGAATAAGTGCTGTAAAAAAGAGACAGAGACGGGGAGACCCGTTCCTGCCTCTTTTTCGTACCAGCGGAGAGCTGGCGGTGTCATGATATAATAGATAATAATTTTCAAAACCATTGACAGAAAGAAATGAGGGACAGCGATGGACAGAGAAGATCTGGACAGGGATCTGCAGAAAAAAGGCAGCGAAATGCAGATGCAGAATCCCGTGGGAACATATACGAAAAAATGGCTGGCCGCAGCGGCAGCCGCACTTCTGATCGTCGGATTTACAGGGGGATGCACGCTTCATGATCTGCCGTTTATGAAATCTCCGGGGACGGAGAGCAATTATAAAATGCCGGAATCCTCCGCAGGGGAAAACTTTGATCTGCCGGCTATCCGCAATACCGCAGTGGTGGAGGCGGTCAAAAAGGTCGGGCCTGCTGTGGTGGGCATCACGACGCAGATCTATGACAGAGACGTATTCAACCGCCGTATTGAAGTGGGGCAGAGTGTCGGCTCCGGTGTCATTTTTGATAAAAAAGGATATATCGTAACAAACAATCATGTAGTCGGGGACAGTGAAAAGGTCAATGTCTGTCTTTCCAATGGAGACACCGTACAGGGGACTGTGGTGGGAACTGATCCTTCCACGGATCTGGCAGTGGTGAAGATCGAAGGACGTGACGATCTGCCGGTCGCTGAATTTGGTGATTCCGATCACCTGCAGATCGGAGAAACGGCCATTGCCATCGGAAATCCTCTGGGGCTTGAGTTCCAGGGCACGGTAACGGTGGGCGTTATCAGCGCGCTGAACCGCACCCTCGATGACATGGATCAGAGATTCAAGCTGATTCAGACCGATGCAGCCATCAATCCCGGCAATTCCGGCGGGGCGCTGGTCACGGCGGACGGCAGAGTGGTCGGCATCAACAGTGCCAAGATCGCCAAGGAAGGCGTGGAAGGCATGGGGTTTGCCATTCCGATCAATCAGGCCCGTACGGTGATTGAAGAACTCATTCAGAATGGTCATGTGACAAGGGCCTATCTGGGACTCTACGGGGCAGATAAGGATATTGCCGCGCGGTACGGATATCGCTGGGATTCTTCGGTGAAGGGCGTGCTGGTCATGCGTGTGGCTGAAAACAGCCCGCTGGCTCTGGCCGGAATCCGTCCCGGTGACTATATCACGGCGGTAGGGGATACGTCCATTGAATCGGTGCGTGACATCCGGGATGTTCTGGATCAGTACAAGCCGGGCGATACGCTGTCCATCACCTATGTGCATAACGGACAGAGCCGGCGCACGGAAATCCTTCTGAGTGAGGCACCGCAGGACTGATATGAAGCTCACCATCGCAGGCATCGGAAAGATCAAGGAAAAATGGATGCGTGACGGGATTCAGGAATATGTGACCCGTCTCACACCCATGGCAAAGGTACAGATCCTGGAACAGGAAGAGGAAAAAATGCCGGCTTCTCCTTCGGACGCCATCAAGGAAAAGGTGATGGAAAAAGAAGGGGATAAAATTCTGAAGTATGTGGGAGCTGATGATTATGTCATTCTGCTCGATACTTCCGGGAAAGAGCTGTCCTCTCCGGCGTTGTCGGAGCTGCTGCAGAAACAGATGACTGCCGGGAAAAGCAGTTTCGTTTTTCTAATCGGCGGTCCGTTCGGCAACGGGCGCAATCTGAAGCAGCGGGCGGATTTCCGCCTCTGTCTGTCTCCCATGACATTCACCCATCAGATGACGAGGCTGATTCTGGCGGAACAGATATACCGCGCTATGAAAATCATGCGGCATGAGCCGTATCATCTGTGACAGAAAATCAGGCCGGAGAAGCCTGATTTTTCTGTATTGAAATATCCCCGGGACCGTTCCCTTCTGCGGACGGCGGAACCGGGGCGGAAAGAGGAAACATGAAGTTTGGATGGACTCTGTTTGTGGGTACGGCCGTCCTCCTTTCGGGAACGGAGATACGGGCGGAGGAGCTTCCCGTATATACACTGGATGCCGTGACGGTGACGGCGACGCGTACTGAACAGGTACCGGAGATGGTGCCGCCCGCGGTGCAGACCATAGACCGAGAGGAGATCGCAGGCAGCGGGGCCGGCAATATACGGGATGTACTGGCTGCGGAAACAAATATGATACTGACCTCGTCCCGGTTCGGCGGGCATAATCTGATCCTGCGCGGCATGGATACGGACAAATCGCTGATCCTGATCAACGGGCGGCGCGTAGCCAATGAGGCCAGTGCGGCCGGGCTCGGGAATGCCATGGCGCTGGACCGGATCAACCTTTTCAATGTGGACCGCATTGAGATCGCGTCCGGTCCGGCAAGCGCGCTGTACGGTTCGGATGCCATGGGAGGCGTTATCAATATCATCACCCTCACACCGGAGAAGCCAGAGGTTACCGTTGGTCTGGAAGCCGGTTCTGAGACGACAGCGAACTGGTGGCATGCGGATACGGGCCGCATAGGGAAATTTTCTGCTTCCTTTGATGCCCGGTTTGACAAATACCGGCGGGATCTGCTCCCCGATGATGATCTGGGACATGGCAATGATACGTCCCAGAACTACAACGCAGCGCTTCAATATGAGCTGGATGAGGACAGCCGGATTCGTGCCTGGTCGGACTATTTCAGCGAGCATATGAAAAGCGGATCGTCCGATGCATTCACATCCCGGGATTACCGGCAGAAAAATTACGGCCTGAGCTGGGAGGGAAGCCGTTCGCAGAACAGCTGGCAGGTTTCCGCCTATGCCAGTCAGTTTTCCTGGGGGAGCAGAGATCAGACGGAAACGGGTACCTCTTCTTTTAATAAGGACCGGAACCGGCTCTGGCGGATGGAGGTGCGGGATACCCTGAAGGCAGGCGACCATCATCAGATTTCAGCGGGTCTGGAATATGAAAAGGATCATATCCGGGGTACCGGGCTGGGAACAGGAGGCGACCATCCCTATATCGAGTGGGACGGCATGGAAGGACGTCCCGCCTCGGAAAAGAAGATGGATATATGGTCGGCCTATGTACAGGACGAGATCACCTGGGGAAAATGGTTTGCGGCTCCGGCTGTACGCTATGACAGACACAGCGTGTACGGCGGGCATTATTCACCGAGGATTGGTCTGACCTACCGGGCAGGCCCACGCTTCCGGTTGAAGGCCAATTACGGGGATGGATTCAAGGCACCGGAAGTCATGCAGCTGTACTATGATATGTACATGATGATGGGACCGGCGGGCATGGTGCACCTCATCGGCAATCCGGAGCTCCGGCCGGAGGAATCGGTCAGCTGGGATCTGGGACTGGAGACGGAATTCGGACGCGGTTATGCAGCGCTGACCTATTTTGATAATGATGTGAAAAATCTGATCGATGCCCGGTTTGAAGGCTGGGACGGGGACACCCGGCAGTACCGCTATGTCAATGTAGGACAGGCCCGCATCCGCGGACTGGAGACTACGCTGGGCTGGCATCTGGGAGACCGGGTGGAGGCAAAGCTGATTTCCACGTGGATGGATGCGGAAGATGCCGTCAGCCACACGAGGCTGCCGCAGCGCCCCTCCTTTTCTCAGGTATGGCAGCTCAGCTATGACGATCACCGGGACAATGGATGGAGCGCCATGCTGTGGGATCAGTTGTATCTGGATTATGTCACGGAAGGATTTGTGCCGGGCTCGGCGGCGGAGAGCACCAGCTATAATGTGCTGAATGTGACCGTAGCCAGAAAGCTCGGCAGAAACAGCCGCATCTATGGAAGCATCCGGAATCTGCTGGACCGGCAGGATGAGCGGTGCGATCTGGAGGGGCGGTTCTGGTCTGTGGGCGTGTCTCATTCCTTCTGAGTCGCTTTTCATGGCCGGCGATTTCTTCTTTGCATAAATGAAGAAAAATCAGGTACAATACAGGTAAGGAAAAGAATTCAGATGTACAGGAAAGGAGCAGGACAATGACAGCAAAGGAATATAAAGCAAAAGACTTCATGGAAAAATATGTATTCACGGTGCCGCCGAGCATCACCATCCATGAGCTGATCCGGGCTTTTGTATCGCATAATATCGGTGCGATCCCCGTGGTGGATGAAGATGACACGCTCCTCGGGATCGTATCGGAAGGCGATCTGCTGTATAAGAAGGTGCGTCCCCGCATTCCCCAGTACATTGATATTCTGGGAGGTACGCTGTATTACTGCGGCTACGGCAGATACACCAAATCCTTCCGCAAGATGCTGGCCACGGAAGCCGCAGAGATCATGACCCGGGATGTGCGCTGTGTCACTCCGGAAACGGAAATGAGCGTCATCACCTCTCTGATGGTGGACGAGCATCTGAAAGTGGTTCCTGTGGTTTCCGACAAAAATAAACTGGTGGGTCTGATCACCCGTCATGATATCCTGACGGTTCTGGCGCTGACCGAAAAAGAAGAGCTGGCCGAAGAGGACGGGGAAACGGAAAAGGACTGAAAATAAAAGGCGGGACATCCCGCCTTTTTCTGTATAGGAGAAGAGATATGAAGCACGCCATTATTCCTTTATTCATTCCCCATTACGGCTGTCCGCACCAGTGTATTTTCTGCAATCAGATCCGGATCACAGGCCATACGACGCCGGTCACGGCCCGGGAGGCGGCGGAGACCATTGAACGGTACCGGGGGACGGGCAGCGGAGACCGCTATTGGGAAGCCGCATTCTACGGAGGCTCTTTTACGGCGCTTCCGCTGCCGGTGATGGAATCCCTGCTGCGGCCGGCCTGGCAGGCATTGCAGGAAAACCGGATACAGGGCATCCGGCTGTCTACGCGGCCGGACTGCATCAATGGCCCCGTTCTCACGCTGCTGAAGCGGATGGGCGTTTCCACGGTGGAGCTGGGGGTGCAGAGTCTGGATGAGGAAGTGCTCCGGCAGGCCGGCCGGGGCCATACCGCGCAGGATGCCGCAGAAGCTGTGCGGCAGCTCCGGGAGGCCGGTTTCCGTGTGGGGCTCCAGTTTATGATCGGGCTTCCGGGGGAGACCGATGCGTCGCTTCGGTCCACCGCCCGGTGCGGCGCGGCGCTGCATCCGGATTTTGTACGGCTCTATCCGGTGCTCGTGCTTCGCGGGACCCGCCTGCAGCAGATGTATGAGGCGGGAGAATACCGGCCGCTGACCGTGCAGGAAGCCGTGCTGCGCTGTGCCTTTCTGAAGCGCTGGTACGGAGCACATGAGATCCCCGTGATCCGGATGGGGCTGCAGGCCACGGCGGAGCTGGATGGCGGGGAGGGTCTGCTGGCCGGTCCTTATCACGCCGCTTTCGGCGAGCTGGTGGATCAGGCCATCGTCTTTCATAATCTGTACCGGGCTCTTTTCCCGCTGCGTCATCCGGTGGAGATCATCTGCCATCCTGCAGACCGGTCCAAGGTGATGGGGCAGCACCGAAAAAGCTGGGAGCGGCTGTGCCGGCAGTTCGGGCTGCAGCGGTGCCGTGAACAGAGCTCGGTGGAGCCCGGTACCGCCGTGGTGAAAATGGAAGCGGGTGATGTGCCGGTGATGCTTTACCGGGAGATCAAATGACAAAATAAAACAGGACACGGAAGAAGGTGTCCTGTTTTTTATTTATTTAACGGTGTTGCGGAGCGTTCCGATCGGGTCAATGGTGATTTCCACCACATCGCCTTTCTTGAGGAATTCCGGCGGATTCAGCCCCATGCCGACGCCCTTCGGTGTGCCGGTGGCAATGACGTCGCCCGGAAGGAGCGTCATGCCTGCGGACAGCGTGGAGATCAGCTTCGGGATGGAGAAGATCAGATCCGAGGTATTGCCCTCCTGACGGAGGTGACCGTTGACGCGGGTGTAGATCGTGAAGGGAGCCGGCCAGCCGCCCACCAGAATGGTAGGGCCCATGGGGCAGAACGTATCGAGGCTCTTGCCGCGGAACCACTGCGCATGGGTCTTCTGCAGGTCGCGGGCCGTCACGTCATTGATGATGGTATAGCCGTAGACATATTTCATGGCATCCTCGGGAGCGATATCCGTGCCCCGTTTCCCGATGATGACGCCCAGCTCGCCTTCATAGTCGACCTGGGATGTCACGTCAGGGTGGCTGTCGATCTCCTCATCCGGCCCGATCACAGAGGTCGTGGCCTTGGTGAAGAAGATTGGAGCGGCAGGATTGGCGGCATTTTTATTCTGGTCAAATTCCCGCACATGCTCCTGATAATTTTTGCCCACGCAGAGGATATTCCGGCGGGGATGGAAGGGCACGTCGAGCTGTACCTCGGAGAGCGGAATGGGTTCGACGCTCTTGTCTTTCCCGTTGCTTTCGAGAAGCTTGGCCAGATTGAGCAGGCCCTCCTCGCCGGTCTCAATGAATTCCTCCAGCGTTTCGGCGAGAGGGATGTAATAGGTTTCCTCCAGATCGTAGGCAGAATAAATGGACTGCCCGTCCGCGGCAAGAACGCCCCACTGGCTGAGGCCTTCATGGCGGTATGAAATCAGTCGCTGCATAGACATCCTTCTTTCTGTATAAATGCAGGGAAATGTATGTACCATTATATCATAGGAGATGTGCAAGCCGACGGCGGCGCAGGGGAGAAAAGACCGGGCGAAATGAACGAAAGTAAGGTGTCGGCTTTTTTCTGTTTCATGCTATAATAAAACTATATTGCATACATTATTGCGTACAGCAGGACTGTATGTCCGGCGGGGTTCTCCGGGCCGGACGGTACTGGATCATGCAAAGGAGACGATTATGGAAGAGAAAAGAGAAACGGCGAATTTTATTGAAGCGGAAATCAATAAGGATATTGCCAATCATGTGTATAAAGACGGACGGGTGCTGACCCGTTTCCCGCCGGAACCGAATGGCTATCTTCATATCGGTCATGTGAAGAGCATCTGCCTCAATTTCGGCATCGGGAAAAAATATCATGGCGAGACGAATGTGCGGTTTGATGATACCAATCCGACGAAGGAAGAAGTGGAGTATGTCAATTCCATTCTGGAAGATGTGAAATGGCTCGGATTCAAGTGGAAAGAGCCGGTGCATTATGCGTCTGATTATTTTCCGGAACTGTATAAATTTGCGTGCAAGCTGATCCGCATGGGACTCGCCTATGTGGATGACCAGACCAGCGAGGAAATTCATGATACCCGCGGCGATCTGACCCATCCGGGCAAGGAAAGTCCGTGGCGCAACCGTTCCGTGGAAGAGAATCTGAAGCTGTTCCAGGAGATGAAGGACGGCAAATATAAGGACGGAGAAAAGGTGCTCCGCGCTAAGATCGATATGGCATCGCCCAATATGGTCATGCGCGACCCGGTCATCTACCGCATTCTTCATGCGACGCATCACCGCACAGGAGATCAGTGGTGCATTTATCCGCTCTACGACTTTGCCCATCCGCTGTCTGATGCACTGGAAGGGATCACCCATTCCATCTGCACGCTGGAATTTGAAGAACGGCGTCCGCTCTATGAATGGTGCCTGCAGGCCTTTGACGGGGAAGAAAAGCCGAGACAGATCGAATTTGCCCGCCTGAATGTGACCACCATGATCACCAGCAAGAGAAAGCTCCGCCGCATGGTGGAAGCCGGTGTTGTATCCGGCTGGGATGACCCGCGTATGCCCACCATTTCCGGCATCCGGAGACGGGGCTATACACCGGAATCGCTCCGCATGTTCTGCGACCAGATCGGCGTGGCCAAGGCGGACAATGTGGTCAGCATCGCTCAGCTGGAACACTGCATCCGCGAGGACCTGAAAGGAAAAGCGCCGCGCATCATGGCGGTCATCGATCCGGTGAAGGTCGTTCTGACTAACTATCCGGAGGGAAAGATCGAATACGTCACGCTGGAAAACAACTCGGAAAATGAGGAAATGGGAACGCGTCAGGTCCCCTTCGGCAGAAATCTGTACATCGAAAGAGAAGATTTCATGGAAACACCGGTGAAAAAATTCTTCCGCATGACTCCGGGCAGGGAAGTACGGCTCAAGGGCGCCTATATCGTCCGCTGTGATGAAGTGATCAAGGACGAAGCGGGGAATATTCAGGAGATCCACTGCACCTGTGACATGGATACGAGAAGCGGTTCACCCGGCGCCGACCGCAAGGTGAAGGGGACGCTCCACTGGGTATGCGCAGATACGGCGGTGGACATCACCTCCCGGCTCTATGACTATCTGATTTCGCCTGACGATGTGGACGACGGCAGGGATTTCATGGAAAAGATCAATAAGGATTCGCTCACCGTGATGCAGAGCAAGGCAGAGCCGGCCATTCTGGACTACAAGGTGGGCGACCGCTTCCAGTTCCTGCGCAAGGGCTATTTCATCATCGATCAGGATACGACCGAGGGCCATATCGTGGTGAACCGCATCGTCGGCCTGAAGGATTCCTGGGCCAAGATGCAGAAGAAGCAGGACTGATATGAAGGGGAAATGGATAGCCGCCGCGGCGGCAGTGGCGGTGATGCTGTCGGCAGCGCTGCCGGTGCAGGCGGCTGATCGGTGGGATATGGCCTATATCGGCCGCATGAAGCCGCCGGCCCATGTGACCTTTCAGGAAGGGGAGCAGACGGCACTGCCGTTCCTCTCCACAGGGGGCATCCGCTGGACCTTTGTCCGCGGCGGCATGATGGACGGCCGGTTCTATACCATGACCTATGCGGACGGCACGGACTTTTCCTACGGCTGGGCAGCGTCTGCCGTTGTGGGCGTGCCGTACCTTGTCAAACATGGAGAGACCGCATATCGGAATAAAACGCCGGCGGAGCAGATGGATGTCATCGCCGGTCTGCTGAACCGGGAGATCCGGGAAAAGGGGGCCTCGTACGACGGACAGGAGCCGTTGAAACGGCTCAATGACAAAGGGCATCCCCGTTGGGAAGGGAGCTTTGTCACCACCCGGCAGGAAAACGGCATCACCTACCGTGAAAAGTATCAGATGGTGCTTCAGGTCAGCGGATTCCGTGTGGTGCTCGGCGTGATCTGCTCCGATGCGGACAGGACACAGCTCGGGAACGGCCTGTCGCAGATGATGCAGAAACGCAGCTTTTACAAAGAGAAAGAACTGCTGGAGGCATTCCTTCATGGAAAATGACAGCAGCCCGTTTCTTTGAAATTGACAATCCCCCGGTGGTCCAGTAATATTAAAGAAAACGAATCCATGAAGATTCGATAATGAACAGGAGGCAATACTTATGGCAAAAGTAGCAATCGTATATTGGTCCGGTTCCGGCAATACGGAAGCCATGGCACAGGCAGTGGAAGAAGGCGCAAAGGCGGCAGGCGCAGAAACGACGCTTTCCTTTGTGAGCGACACCAGCGCAGCGGACGTGGCAGGCTATGACCACATCATTCTTGGATGCCCCGCAATGGGCAATGAAGAACTGGAAGAATATGAATTCGAACCGTTCTTCGCGGAACTCCTTCCGAACCTCAGCGGCAAGGTCGTCGGCATCTTCGGTTCCTATGCCTGGAATCAGGGCGACTGGATCGAAAACTGGAAAGGCCGTCTGGAAGAAGCCGGCGTAACTCTGGCTGCGGATCCGGTCAAGGCTTACAGCTATCCTGACGATGATGCTCTGGCTGCCTGCAAGGCCCTTGGCGAAACCATTGCCAACGCATAAAACAAATACAAACTGATGATAAGTTTATACAAAGCGCTCATATAAAGGGCGCTTTATTTTTTAAAATTCTGCGGAAAGGCGCAGTGGAGGAATGATGGCAGGAAAAACCGCTGTGATTTTTTATTCCAGCACGGGCAATACCGAAGCCATGGCGGAAGCGGTGGCGGTAGGGGCCAGAAGCTGCGGCGCCGACGTGCTGTTGGCCTCCGTGTCGGATGTGGACGCGGAGACCATTGGAAAAGAGTACGACTGCATTCTTCTGGGATGCTCCGCCTGGGGCGTCGAGGTGATAGAGGAAGCGCAGATGAAGCCCTTCAGTAAAAAGCTGGAGCCCTTTCTCAAGGGGAAATACATGGGAGTTTTCGGCTCCTGCGGCTGGAGCCGCGGTGCGTGGCTGAATTCGTGGGAATCGGAACTGCATTTTGCAGGCGGAATTTTTCCCGCAGCTCCCGTGAGGGCATATGGGTATCCCGACGAGGAATCGCTCAAAGCGTGCGAGGAGCTGGGAAAGACCGTGGTGAAAGAGGCGGAGAACGCGTCCGTCTGATCTATGTGAGGGAGGAAATACGATGAATTGGGATTCAAAAATTGCTGCTACTGTGAAATCCGTGCCGCCGTCCGGCATTCGTAAATTCTTTGATCTGGCCAGCACGATGGAAGGCGTCATTTCGCTGGGCGTCGGCGAGCCGGACTATGCCGCGCCGGATAAAGTCATCGATGCGTGCATCGAAAGCCTGAAAAACAAGGAAACGTCCTATACGTCCAATCTCGGTCTGATGAAGCTCCGCGAGGAGATTGCCGCGCTGTTCCACCGCCGCTATCATGTGGACTACAATCCGGCCAATGAAATCGTTGTGACCGTCGGCGTATCCGAAGCCATCAGCATCGCCATGACGGCTCTTCTCAATCCCGGCGACGAGGTGCTGATTCCGGACCCGGCCTATGTGGCATATCCGGCGTGCGTCCGCTTTGCCGGCGGCGTGCCCGTGCTCGTTCCCACCTGGGAAAAGGATGACTTCAAGCTCACCGTGGAAGAGCTGGAAAAGAAAGTCACCCCGAAGACCAAGGTCCTGCTGATCGGGTATCCGAATAACCCCACCGGCACGGTCATGGACAAGGCTTCGCTGGAAGCCGTTGCAGAATTTGCCAAGGCTCACGACCTGATCGTCATCTCCGATGAGATCTACTGCGATCTGACCTATGAGGGCGAACACACCTGTGTGGCTTCTCTCCCCGGCATGAAGGAACGAACCATCGTGCTGAACGGCTTCTCCAAGTCCTATGCCATGACGGGATTGCGCGTGGGCTACCTCTGCGCACCGAAGGAAGCGGTGGATTCGATCTACAAGGTCCATCAGTATGCGATCCTCTGTGCGTCGGCGACGAGCCAGTACGGCGCCATCGCGGCACTGCAGAGCTGCGACGAGGATGTCCATGCCATGTATGAGGAATACGCGGCACGCCGCCTCATGGTCTACGAAGGCCTGAAAAAGATCGGCCTTTCCGTATTTGAACCGAAGGGCGCCTTCTACATTTTCCCGGACATCACCTGTACGGGAATGAATGACGAGGAATTTTCCGAACAGCTCCTCAAAGAAGAAAAAGTGGGCGTCGTCCCCGGAAGCTGCTTCGGCGAACAGGGCCGCGGCCATGTCCGCATTTCCTATGCGGCGAGCCGGGAAAATCTGGCGGAAGCGCTGGTCCGCATCGGCCGCTTCGTGGAACGCCACAGAAAAGCCTGATTTTGTACAGCAGAGACACCGGAGAGCTTCTCCGGTGTTTTTTCGTGCCGTTCGGGGCGCGGGATTCTTTTCGCTTTTGACTGGAAGAATTGGGAAAGTTATTGTAAAATAACTTCTATGAAATAAGATGCGCCTGCTGTGTCCGCAGGAGGACAGAGGCGTTCTGCATCGGATATGTCAGTCGTCAATACGGAGGAACATTATGGATTTCACTTTCGATCCGAAACAGAAGGAACTGGTAGAACTGGCCCGCGAAATTTCACAGAAAGAAATTGCACCGCGTGCTCTCGAAATAGATAAAACCGGCGTGATGGACCCGGAACTGCTGGAGATTCTGAAATCGTCCGGCATGACCTCCCTCTCCGTGCCGAAGGAATACGGCGGGGCAGGCCTTGATCTGCTCACCTCGGCCATCATTGCAGAAGAGCTGGGGAAGGGCTGTGCCGGCGTAGCCACCATCTGTGCAGCCAATGCACTGGCCTCCTATCCGATCCTGATCGGCGGCAATGATGCCCAGAAAAAGGAATTTTGTGAATGCCTGCTCTCCGGCGGCATGGCGGCCTTTGCGCTGACGGAACCGTCTGCCGGCTCTGATGCGGGCGCCGTATCCTGCCGGGCCCGGAAAGTGGACGGCGGCTACGTCCTGAACGGTACGAAATGCTTTATCACCAACGGCCCCATTGCCGATAAGGTCACCCTTTTCGCCAATACCCGCGAGGGCGGCGGCGTGCGCGGCCTCACCGTATTCCTCGTGGATACGAAGACGCCGGGCTTCTCTGTAGGCAAGGAAGAGGACAAGATGGGCATCCGTGCGTCCGCTACGTCCGAGCTCCTCTTTGACGACTGCTTCATTCCCGAATCATGCCGCGTCGGCCGTGAAGGCATGGGCTTCCGTCTTGCCATGCAGACCCTCGAGACCTCCCGTCCCATCGTCGGCGCTGTATCCGTCGGCATCGCGCAGGCGGCACTGGAATCGGCCATCCATTACGCACACCAGAGAAAACAGTTCGGCGTGAAGATCTCCACCTTTGAAATGGTGCAGGAAATGATGGCGGACATGGTCATGAAGACCGAAGCAGCCCGTGCGCTGGTCCACAAGGCCTGCTGGCTCCACGATCAGGGAGACAAGGAAGCGGCCAAGTTCTCCGCCATGGCCAAGTGCTACGCATCCGACGTGGCCATGGAAGTCACCACCAAGGCCGTGCAGGTCATGGGCGGCAACGGCTATTCCCGGGAAAATCCCAATGAAAAATATATGCGCGACGCCAAGGTCATGCAGATCTACGAAGGCACGAATCAGGTGCAGCGCCTGGTCATCGCCAACGCCGCTGTGTACTGATTTGCAGGCGCACCGCGCCGGTGGTATAATACGTCACATACAGAACGAGGATGAAGAGGAGATTTCCACGACGCTTTTGCAGAGAGCCGGCAGGAGGTGCAAGCCGGCAGGCGTTGGAAGTCGCGTTCGCTTCGGAGTTCCTGCCTGAACGGAGTAGGGCAGGCGTCCGGGCCGCGTTAAGGCTGACGAGTACTAAATCAGGGTGGTACCGCGGAAATAATTCCGCCCCTTTACGGGGCGGATTTTTTTATTTCATTTCAGGGGGCATCCGCTCCCGTTCCCTTATTTTTTTCAGGAGGCATTCCGGATGGAAAGTTTGGAAACATTACGGCAGAAAGCGCAGCAGGCGCTGGATGCCTGCAAAGACAGAAAGGCACAGGATGAATCCGGCCGAACGATCGGCAGCGCACTGGCTGAGGTCCTTGGAGAAATCAAAAAACTCGGAAAGGAAGGACGGGCTCTCGCCGCAGAGACTGAAGCAGCTGTGAGCCGCGCCATTGCCGGTCTGATGAAAGAGGAACTGGCCGGTCTCCGGGAAGAGGCCAAAAAAGCCCTCGAAGAAAGCACTGATGAAAAGACGCTGCAGGAAGCCCGCGTGGCTTACCTCGGCAAGAAAGGTCGCCTCACTGCGATCCTCCGCGGCATGAAGGATCTTACCGCAGAGGACCGTCCTGTCATGGGCGCTCTCGCCAATACAGTCCGCGAGGAGATCGAAGCGGTCGAAGCAGAGAAAAAGGCGGAATTCAAGGCGGCCAATCTGGCGAAGCGCATCCGGGAAGAACGGATCGATATCACCCTTCCCGCACGCCGCCATCAGACAGGCCATATTCATCCGCTGAATAAGGCGCTTCACCTCATCATGGACACCTTTATGAACATGGGCTATTCCGTGGCGGAAGGGCCGGAAATTGAAGAGGATTACTACAATTTCTACTGCCTGAATCTGCCGAAGGATCATCCCGCCAGAGATATGCAGGACTCCTTCTATCTGACGGAAAACATGAATTTCCTGCTCCGCACCCACACCTCTCCGGTACAGGCGCGCACCCTCCAGAGCCATGAGCCGAATTCGCCCATCCGCGTCATCGCACCGGGGAAGGTATTCCGCTGGGATAATGACGCCACCCACTCTCCGGTATTCCATCAGGTGGAAGGCCTCGTAGTGGACAAGGGCATCAAATTCTCCGACCTCAAGGGCACGCTTGAGATCTTCCTGAAAGAGATCTTCGGCTCCGATACGAAGATCCGCTTCCGTTCGAGCTATTTCCCCTTCACGGAACCGTCTGCCGAAGTGGATATCTCCTTTGCATCCCGCATGCACGGCGAGACCAATGCCGATGAATGGCTGGAGATCCTCGGTGCAGGCATGGTACATCCCAATGTGCTCACCCTGAACGGCTATGATCCGGCAAAAGTGAGCGGCTTCGCCTTCGGCATGGGCGTGGAGCGCATTGCCATGCTGCTGTACGGCATTGATGATCTCCGTCTGTTCTATGAGAACGATATGAGATTCCTGAAACAGTTTTGATCGGGAGGGACAATAGATGAATGCTTCTTTAAAATGGCTCAATACCCTTGTAGATATCAGCGGCCTGGACCCCGAAGCGACAGCGGAAACGCTCACGGATGACGGGATTCCGGTCGAACACGTGATCTATCCCGGAGAAGGCATCTCCGGTGTCGTGACCGGACGGATTCTCTCCGTAGCGGCTCATCCGGATGCGGACCATCTGGTGGTATGCCAGCTCGATGTGGGACAGGAAGCGCCTGTACAGATCGTCACCGGCGCGGCCAATATCAAACCGGGCATGTCCGGTCAGATCGTTCCCGTGGCGCTTCACGGCGCGCGCGTACCTGCCAAGCATGACGCCTCCGTACCCGGCGGCTACAAGATCGGTGAAGTGAAGATCAAGAAATCCAAGCTCCGCGGCGTGGAATCTGCAGGCATGATGTGCTCCGCTCCCGAGCTCTGCCTCGATCCGGTCCTGTTCCCCGGTGCCGATAAGGAAGGCATCATGATCCTGCCGCCGGATACTCCGGTTGGTGTGGACTTCACGACCCTTTTCGGTCTGGACGACATCATTTATGAATTTGAACTGACTGCAAACCGGGCAGACTGCTTCAGCATGATCGGTCTGGCTCAGGAAGTGGGGGGCATCTTCCGCCGGAAGATCACCCTGCCGGAAGTCCATGTGGTGGAAGACGGACCGGCCTTCGAAGGGCGAGGCTCCGTTCATATCGAGGACGAGAGCTGCTGCAGCCGTTTCTGCGGCCGCCTGCTGGAAAACGTGAAGATCGGCCCGTCTCCGGAATGGATCTGCGATCGTCTCCGCAGCAACGGCATCCGTCCCATCAATAACGTGGTCGACGCGGCCAATTACGTTATGCTGGAATTCGGCCAGCCTCTCCACACCTACGACTACGACAAGGTAGCCGGCCACAGCCTGTCCTGCCGCCATGCGGAAGAAGGGGAACATTTCACCACCCTCGACGGACAGGAACGGATCCTTTCCGCTTCGGATATCGTCATCTGCGACGCCAATGGCCCGGTCTGCATCGCCGGCGTCATGGGCGGTCTGGATTCGGAAGTCACCGCGGAGACGAAAAATGTATTCCTCGAAGCGGCTGTATTCGACAGAGCCTCCATCCGCCGCACCAGCCGCCGTCTCGGCCTCCGCTCTGAAGCCTCCGGCCGGTACGAAAAGGGCGTCAATCCGGTCCGCGCCTCTCAGGCCATCGACCGCATTGCCCAGCTCCTTCAGGAACAGGGGGCCTGCACCGTCGCGCAGGGCATGCTCGACTGCTGGCCGAATCCGAAGCCGCCGCAGGTCATCGTTTCCTCTGTGAAAGAGATCAATGACTACATCGGCATTGACCTGTCCGCGGAGGAAATGACCGATATCCTGACCCGCCTCCACTTCGGTGTGGAAGAAAAGGACGGCGTGCTCACCGTCACCGTGCCGGACTTCCGCCTCGATCTGGAAGGCATGCCTGACCTTGCGGAAGAAGTGGCCCGCGTATACGGCTTTGCCAATATCCCGAACACCACGCCGTGGAGCGCTATCGAACAGGGCACCATGTCGAAGGAAAAGACCGTGGTCATGAAAATGCAGGCGGTTCTCATCCAGCAGGGCCTCTCTGAAGTGGAGACCTACAGCTTCATGGACCGGAAATCCCTGTCCGACCTGAACTATCCCGAAGGGGACGAAGTGTATAACGCCATTCCGATCGTCAATCCGATCTCAGAGGAATATCCGGATATGCGCACCACGCTTTTCCAGGGCCTCATGCACGTGCTGAAATACAATCTGGCCCAGAAGAACGAGCAGGTCGCCATTTTCGAAGCAGGCGTGGTCTATCATTCGAAATCTCTGCCTCTTACGGAACTTCCCGTGGAAGAACTGCAGGTGAGCGGCCTCCTCTACGGCTGCCCCGAAGAAGCAGGCTATCCCAATGATCAGCGCCGCTACGACTTCTATGATGTGAAGGGCATCGTGGAAAATGTACTTGCCGCGCTCGGCATCCGCGATTACGAGATACGCCGCAGCACCTATCCGGTATTCCATCCCGGCGTGTCCGCAGAATTCGTCAGAGACGGCCAGGTGCTGGCCCGCTTCGGCGAACTCCATCCGGCGGCGGCGGAGGCCTGCGGCCTGAAGAAATCCACCTGGGGATTCTTCTTCTCCGTGCCGGTCCTGACCGATTTCTACGACGGCGGCGCCGATTATGAAAAGATCCCGCGCTTCCCGGCCAATGAACGCGATCTGGCGATCCTCGTGCCGGAAGATCTCACCAATGAAAAGGTGGAGGAAGTCATCATCAATGCAGGCAGCCGGTGCCTGGAATCGCTCCGTCTCTTTGACCTCTATCAGGGTGAACAGGTCCCCGAAGGCTATAAGAGCATGGCTTATTCCCTCGTATTCCGCGATCCTTCCCGGACGCTCACCGACAAGGAAGTGGATGCGTGGATCGCTGACATCGTCAGCGCACTGGAAGGCATTCACTGCTCACTCCGCTGATAAACTGCTAAAATTAAAGGAAAAGGCTCCGAAAGGAGCCTTTTTGTGTGCGGTAAACAGTGCCGGGACAGAATGGGCCCGATGCGATTTTGGGGTACAAAATGAAGGGAAAATCCGGGCAGATTTCGCAGCAGAATGGGACGGGTATCGTTCCGTAGGACGATTATATACTGCCAGTCATGACACCACTAAAACAATTGTAAACATATAAAAGGGATTGAAATTTATTGACTGGGGGTGGATTAAAATGATAAAATTTAAACGTAAAAATGTCGCAAATTTTGTATAAAGCAGGGGCAGATGCCCGGTCATATGATGAAGGAGTGGAATATGAAAAAAGAACTGACAATGACGCTGGCCATGAGCCTTGTCCTCAGCGGCGCGGCCATGGCGCAGTCGCCGATTCCCACCTTTGACAAAGAGGCGGCGACCGTATATCCGTATAACCGGACCGGCGATGAAAAGACGGTCATAGATGAGGTGCCGGAGGATTTTCGGCCCGGAAATACAGGAACGGAAGAAGCTCCTGCCTTTTATGTGAAACAGATCCGGCTTACCGGATTTTCTCTGCCGGAACGGGACGGCAGACTCTCTGCCATTCTGGCCGATTACAGCGGCCGCAGCGTGAAAGTGGACGAGCTTCGTGCGCTCACCGGCCGGCTCACCGCCTATGCCAAGTCCTGCGGCTATCCCGTGGCGCAGGCTGTGGTGCCTCCGCAGGAAGTGAAGGACGGCCTGCTGGAGATCCGGATGTACGTGGCCTCCTACGATACGGTGACGGTTGTGAAAAATACCTCCGATGTGACGGATTCCGTCATCGAAGGCTATCTCCAGCGCCTCAAAACGGGAGAGACCATGACGGATAGGAAGCTTGAGAAAGCCATCAATAATCTCAATGATCTGCCCGGCGTCATCGCCAGAGCGGTGCTTCGTCCCGGCAGCGCGCCGGGGACCACCGCCGTCGATGTGGAGGTCATGGACCGCCCCATATGGAACAACTATGTGTTCGTCGATAACGGCGGCGGCTATTATTCCGGCCGTTACCGCTACGGCTTCAATCTGGAGATCGACAATCCCGGCCATCAGGGCGATAAGATCGTCCTGTCCGGTTCGATGTCCAGCCATGATACGGACAGCTGGAGCGCCCGCTATGAAGCGCCCGTTGGCAGGGACGGCACCCGCCTCGGCGTTGCCTACAGTCGCAGCGAATACGAGCTCAATACCAATGACTGGTACAGCACGCTCGGCGATTCCGAAGGGCTCAGCATTTACGGTCTGACGCCGCTCTACCGGGACCGCTCCGATCGGCTCACCCTTATTTACGGATACGATCACCGGGAAATTGAAAACCGCTACCGTTTCAAGGGGCAGGTAGTGCCGGATCTGAAAAATGAAAAAAATGCCAATGTGTGGCACGTGGGTATTTCCGGCAGCCAGTATGCGCCCAATGAATTTCTCCAGTACGACCTCATTTACTGGTACGGCGATATGTCCACTGACGGCGGCAATACCTACATCGACGGGAGCTATCAGAAGCTGACCGGCGATCTCTTCAAGGTCTGGTACGATGGCCCGTGGAACTACCGCTTCCGCGGCTCCTGGCAGCTGGCCGACAAGCCCCTCGACGGCAGTGAACAGTTCTTTTTGGGCGGCATGAGCGGCGTCCGCGCCTACGGCAACGGCGACGGCTACGGCGACGCCGGCTGGCTCGGTTCCTTTGAGATCCGCCGCGCCACCGGCATCGAAGGACTTGAGGCGGCGGTATTCCTCGACGGCGGCTATGCGAAGATCCGCAATGGCTACGGCGAGCACCTGTACGGCTGGGGCGTGGGGCTCCGCTATGCCATGCGGGACGACTGGTACGCCCAGCTCGATTACGCTCGGAAGATCGACGGCCGGGCCGACTGGGCGGAGCCGGACGATCACAATGGCCGGCTCTGGTTCCAGGTGTACAAGATGTTCTGATATAGAGTAAGAGATCCACGGAGGAACGATCATGACATATAAAACCCAATTGAAAAAGCGCGTGCTCGCAGGCCTGCTGGCGGGCACGGCCCTCTGGCTCGGCATGCCCGCAGCGCTGGCTGCCTCCGGCGCCGTACCGAATACCCAGCTGCCCGATGGAGGGCAATTTATCGGTGGAAACACTGTCGGCAGCATCGACACGAGTGGCGCGCAGATGACGATTACGCAGAATGTGCAGAACGCAGTCATTCAGTGGGACAATGGTTTTAACGTAGGCGCCAATGCCACCGTTAATTTTAAAGGTCCGAAATCCGGGTACAACACGCTCAATTACGATGCCAGCGGCAACATGTCCCAGATCTACGGGGCCATCAATGCCAACAATAACGGCAATATCTACATCGTGAATCCAGCTGGTGTGGAAATCAGCAGCTCCGCCCAGATCAATGTGGGCAGCCTGTATGTGTCCAACCGGGATTTGAGTGAGAAGATTTATGAAGGTATGAATGAGCCTACAGATATGGCGGCTTTTATTCAGGGCGGGAAAACCACCGATGCAGCGCTTATGAGCCTCGGGAATATCAATGCAGACCATATCACTTTTGACGGCGGCCGCATCGTCATTGATACGGAACGGCTGAAAACCGACGATGACAAGATGGCGGCGGAGAATATCCACGTCCGTACCACCGATGCCGGTCAGGTTGTTCTCGGCTATGATGCCTATAATGAGGGAAAAAACAAAGGAACTTATGATGGCAAACAGAAATTGGCAAAAGATTTGGCAACGGTAACAGCTGTTGATGAAAGCTCTACAGACAATCTCAACGGCTATATGTGGGTGGAGGATATCGAACAGCTCCAGGCTGTCAATACCAACCTCAGCGGCCAGTATGCGCTCCGGAACAGCATCGACGCCACCGCCACACAGGACTGGAATGATCAAAGTGAAACAACAAATCCAACGGATGTAAAAGAAGGCTTTGCTTCGATTGGCAGTGACGAGGAAGGAAAATCATTTACCGGCAAATTCGACGGGCTGGATTACAATATTTTCAATCTGAATATCAACAGAAATACCGAGAATAACGTCGGTCTTTTCGGCGTGGTTGGAGGTACTGCCGTGATTCAGAATGTCACCCTCGTAGGCGGCAGCATCAAGGGACAAAATAACGTGGGCGCTCTGGCCGGACTTGTAAGCGGCGGCGCGCAGATCAGCAACAGCATAAACAGTGCCTCCGTCACCGGCAGCTCCAGCGTGGGCGGCCTCATTGGATCGGCAGGGAATTCTGTTTTTGAAAATCTGGTCAATACCGGGACTGTTGCCGGCACGGCAGAGGGGGCTGAAAATAATGCAGGCGGCCTCATTGGTTCTCTTACGGGAGGTACACTGTCCGGCACGAGCTACAATCTGGGCGGCGTTACCGGCAAGGGCTCCAATGTGGGCGGCCTTGTGGGAAAAGCATCCGATGCGACTCTCGGCGACGGGATGAATCTCATCTATAATCGGCTGAACGTGAGCGGCGCATATAACGTGGGCGGCATCGTCGGCTCCATGGCGAATACTACGGTGAAGAATGCAGAAAACAGCGGCAATGTGACCGCCACGGGACATACGACCGAAACATATAAGTATCACTCCGCAAAGTGGACATCTCAAGATTCAATAAGAAAAGAAACGGTCAATATTGCCAATGCAGGCGGAATTGCCGGTATGGCTTCCGGCGGAAGCAAAATTTCTGATGTACAGAATTCCGGCGATGTGAGCAGCGGCATAGATACGAAGGATAACGGCGGATATACATTTTACACGGCGGGTAATGTAGGCGGAATTGTGGGGCGTGCGGAGAACACCAATATTACCGATGCGACCAATACGGAAAATGACGTTCGCGGCGCGCATAATGTAGGCGGCATCGCCGGTTATTTCGGAAGTAAGGATACAGAAAATACGGACGTTACATATACAATTACCCGCGGCGTCAATAATGGCGGCGATATTCTGGCCACCGGTGCTGTTGATAAGGATACCAAGGAATCTACCACGTCAAATGAGCTTACCCGTAAAGATGGGTTTATAACGGAATATGTCCGAGGCGGCAGTCAGGGCAGTGAACAGTCCATCATCGGCAATATAGGCGGCATTGCCGGTTACATGTACGGCGATAATGTCTATATTGCTTCCAGTGCCAACCGCGGCACCGTTCATTCGCAGGACATCAGTACGGAGAAGGTCTTGCCGGTTAACCAGGCAGCCAACGCCGGCGGCATCGTGGGGAAAATCGACAGGAGTCATACTATTGGTAAGGATGATGCAACTGGCATAATTGATACAGAGAATATAAAGAATGCGTTAGGGGAAAATTATGCAAATGCAGCCGTATCGAACAGCTATAATACAGGTGATGTCCGGGGCTACATGGGCGTAGGCGGTGTGGCCGGCATGATGTATAACGGAGAGATCGCCGGTTCCTACAATCTGGGTACGGTCAATACCACGCGCAACCAAGATTCCTTTAAGCAGGGCAATTATTTTGCTGTCAATATGGGCGGCATCGTCGGGGATACGACAGAAGAAACCGATGCCAGAGCCGTATTGTATGATGTGTATAACAAAGGACAGATCGGCGATGAGAACTTTGAATATTATGCCCGTCATGTAGGCGGTGTGGTGGGCCGTCTCTCCGGTGCCGTGGAAAAAGCTTACAATACCGGTGCGATCTATAACGGCTACAGTATAGTCGGCGGCATCGTCGGATGGCTGAATGCCGGGTCCGTCACGAATTCCTTCAATACGGGAAATATAACCGTATGGAATCATGATGGTACAGAGGCGAGCAACGTCGGCGGGATTGCCGGGGATGTCAATATCGCAACCGGTGACATAGTGCTGACCAATGTCTATAACCTTGGTACGTTAAGAAGCATTAAATTTACAGGCGGATCTCTTTTAGGCGGTATCGTTGGGGCGATTCACAGTTATCATGATAGTAAGACAGGAAAATTGCTTATTTCCAATGCGTATACGACGGGCAATCTGTATTCTGATGGAACTCTAGGGAGTATTCTTGGAGAATACAGGGATTATCAAACTCGGTATCATCTAACGAATACCTACTACATCAAGCCGGATCCAGCTTTGATTGATGCAACCAAACAACCCTATTTTAAGACTCTGGGAAAGGATACTTCTCAGGCTCAAAGAGATAATTCCAATGCGGCCATTGACTTTGAAAGGAAAGATCAAGCGGGTTCTTATACCTATGAGGATAGTGAGGGAAATCCACATTCCCTGACATTTACCACACAGGGAAAAGGATCGGGAAAAGTAGATGAAGGAAATGAGACTACTATTAAGGCCGCTGATACGAACTGGCGTATCTATGACGGCTCCACGCCGATCCTGAATGCGTTTTTGCCGAATACGGAAAAATATTTCAGCGGAGAAACCGGTGTAACCAACGCTATGGATGGCATTGCGTCCATCCAGTACGGCACAGCCTATGATCCGCTGCTCACCATTATTCATGCGAATACTGATACGCTGAAATTTGACTGGCAGGCTCTTGGTACGAACAATGCCGCAGGTATTGCGGTCTACGGCGCGGGGCTCACGTTGGATAACTTCAAAGCCACCGGCGGCAGCGGCTACTTCGGCGGGATGATCTACAGCGACGGTGCCCTTTCCATCGAATCGGAGAACAATGGTGATGTGGCGCTTGGCAGTGCCTCTCAGCTTTACGGTTCCTCCGTGTCCATTTCCGCGGACGGGAATGTCACCATTTACGGCAATGTTACTGCTACCGGCAATGGCACAAATGCTGAAAACAATCCGGTAACCGATAATTCCGGCAGTATCTCCATCACCGGCGGCAGTGTCGATGTATACGGTCAGCTGACTTCTGCTAAAAATGCTGAAAAGGAAAACACGACCTTTATTCCGGGGATCGGCAGTATGGCTTCCGATTGGAAACCGGGAACGGTGAGTGATCATACGGAACCCATGACGGATATCGGCGACCGCTTCGGCTATACCACCGGTGCATCCGCAGTAAACGGCAATATTTCCATTACGGCCAATGAAACGGCATCGGAGGACGGTCATGTAAATGTGTACTACGGCCATCAGCAGAAGGGATTCCTCGATACGGCAAAAGATCTTACCGTGGAGGCCTCCGGCGATGTCTACATGGACAGCGATCTGTCCATCGGCGGCAGTCTGAGCATCACTGCCGGAGCCGATTCGGAAGCCGTGCTGGATATTTCCAATATCGGGCAGGTACAGGCTGCAAATGATGCATCGCAGGGAGAAAATGCTTCGTCGGCAGTGTCGTATCTGCATAAGTTCCTTGATCATTTTAGCGGGGCTGATGGTTTTGTGATTACTCTGAATGGAGGAAAACAGAAGATTGCCGTCGATATGTGGGGAACCGATGAAACCTTTAATCTGAAAAAATTTGATCTTAATGATCAAGACACACTGGCAAAACGTTTAAATTCGTTAAATATTACGGCAAATGAACAGGATATAACAAATCAAAATATTGTGTATATCTGGGTCAGCACCGGAGAAGAACTGAAAAATATCCAGGCTTATTATGAGGCTAATAAGGGCAAAACCAATATCCTCAGCTATAATTTCGCGCTGAAAAATGATATTGATGCCAGTGCAGTGACAGACTATAAAGCCATCGGTACCGGCAGCGCCTTTAACGGCACCTTTGACGGACGGGATCACCGCATCATCGGCCTGAAAGTGGATACATTATCGAATGGGACGGCACAGTCCAACGCCGGCATTTTTGATACCATCGGTACAAACGGTAAGGTGGAGGATCTCCGCGTTTACTCCGGCACCTTCAGCGGCACAGACAATGCAGGCGCCGTGGCAGGCATCAATAAGGGCACCATTTCCAGTGTGACGACCTTTGGCAATGTGGTCACCGCACAAGGCAGCGAAAACAGTACTGTAGTAGACAGCGAACACGTCGGTGCGGCCGGCGGCATCGCCGGTATCAATGCCGGGACCATTGATAATGCTTCCGCATCGGATGCGGTCACTGCGGATGATGCAAAAGCAGATGATGGAAATGGGAAGGCTATTTTGTCTACCGCCGGCGGCATTGCGGGCATCAATCAGAAGGATATTCTCAACAGCAGCAGCAACAGCGCAGTCAATGCCAGCGCAGGAAGCACCTATGCGCTGGGCGGCATCGCCGGTGTCAATGCCGGTACCCTGAGCAATGTGGACAGTCTCGGCGTCACCACCGGGATTTATGAGGTCGGCAGCCATAATACGGCAATAGGAACGAAGTATTCGGACAACGTAGGCGGCATTGCCGGCAAAAACAGCGGCACAGTCAACGAAGCCTACAACGAAAGCATCGTCAGCGGCCGTGACAATGTGGGCGGCATCCTCGGTGTAAATACGGCTGCGGCAGCAGAGGGAGAAGGAAGTCCGGTTCAGAATGTCTCCAATGCAGCCCGTGTGACTGGGGAAGCGGCTTCCGGAGAGACCAGTGACTATGTAGGCGGCTTGGTGGGCTCCAACAGCGGCAGCATCACCAACGGCCGCAACAACGGGGAGATCACCGGCAGCCAGTACGTCGGCGGTCTCGTCGGAGAAAATGGAAAAGATTCTACTCTGTCCAATCTGGTCAACGACGAAGCGGCCTCCATCACCGGTGATAACTATGTGGGCGGCATCGCCGGCAGCAATGCAGGTTATATTTCCTCTGAAAATCAGAAAAATCTTGTCAACCGTGGTTCCATCACCGGTCAGAGGTATGTCGGCGGTGTGGCCGGTGAAAATGTCGGAACGATCGAATATGTCAAGAGCGATATTGATCTGAATGTTCGGGATACCTCGGCTAAAGCGAACTACTTTGGCGGTGTAGCGGGCATCAACAAAGATGGAGGAACTATTACCAATGCGACAAATTCGGCCGATGTAATTGCGATAAATGCAGATTATGTAGGCGGCATTGTCGGCTGGAATACGGAAAAAGGTATACTCTTAGGCGCAGGCAACAGCAATGAAGGCCGTGTAGAAGGAAACAGTTATGTCGGCGGCGTAGCCGGGCTGAATGAGGCAGCAATTACCGGAATGCTCGGTTCTATGATTGGGATCAAAAATTACGGCGTGGTCATTGCCCATAAGGGCGGTGCCGGCGGTATCTTTGGCGAAAACACGGGAGATATCACCTATGTGGAAATGACAAATAACGGTATTGTATCCGGAACCTTTTCCGAGAAAGTAAACGGCACCGGCGGCATTTTCGGGGTGAACAGCGGTACAGTTACCTGTTCCAGCCTGAAGAATCAGGTGGATGGACAGGTCATCGGGACCCAGAATGTAGGCGGCCTCATCGGCGTAAATACCGGAAATATCACCGGCGGACGGGATGAAAATGACGGTTATTACAAATATCAGATCTACAACAACGGAACAATTCAGGTCGGAACGTGGAATGATTCTGATAAAGACGGCATGATTGATATTGATGCGAATGAGTTCACTGAGGAAAAAGGTAAAAATATCGGCGGCCTCTTTGGTACAAACAGCGCTGAGGTGAAAGCCGCATACAACACCGGCGCCATCATGGCCGGCGGCAGCACCAACGTAGGCGGCATCGCCGGCACCAATACCAATACCGGTACCCTCGATCAGGTCTTCAACACGGTCATGACTGCTGACGGTCAGAACCAGACCATCAACGGCGGCACCAACGTAGGCGGCATCGTGGGTTCTAACGAAGCCGGCAGCATCATTTCTAATGCATACAATACATCGGATATTATTGGCGGCACAAATACTGTTGGAGGTATTGCTGGAAATAATGCCGGCATAATTTCTACTGCTTTTACTACACAGGAAGGTTCGATAGCTGGCAGCAATAACGGTACCATTAAAAATGGACTCGTTATGAGCGAAGATTTGGCAAAAGAATCAGAGAGCTATACTGGTTTCGGTTTTGCAGATACCACGGATTTCAGCAAGGCAAGCTCAGATGGCATCTGGAAAATTTATGATGGTTCCTCCATGGCACTGCTGAAAGTATTCCTTACCAAAGCAGAGGTTACAGATCCGAATCTGGTTTATAACGGGCAGGAACAGGTCATAGGAACCGGTTACATTGATGCGGTGTATGGAGATGTAACAATTCCTCCGCTGGGGCAGAACAGCCATAAAGATGCAGGAAGCTATGATGATTGGCTCTATTCTTTGCAGATTGCGGCCAGCACTGATGAAACGACCGGATTTAATCCAAATAATCTCGGCTATGATATTGATTTCAGTACCCGCATTGATCCGGGGCCGTCCGGTATGCCGGATATTCCGGACAGTGAAAGATGGAATTCACTGCTCCGTGATGCACCGTGGGATCGGAATCGGAATTTCCGGGAACGGAAGGCAGAAGTGCATTTCCTGGCAGGCGGCATGACGCTGTAAGGGAACAGAAAAAAGACAGGGAGCTTCCCTGTCTTTTTTCGTGCGTCATAAGGAATAAGCATCGCACGGGCTCCGCCCGTGCGATGCTTATTCCTTATCTTTGCCGCCGCGGCTTTTCTGGATGAAGTGGACCACCTTTTTGCCGGCTGCGTTCAGCTGGTGGCCGGTGCGCTTCATTTTCCTCATGGCCGTGGATTTGGACTGGATCTTCGGCTTGAGGTCGAGATCGGTATCGATATTGCCGCGCTTCACGGAGGTGGCGCGGATCTTGTCCGGCTGGAGGTACTGCCGCAGGATGGGCATGGCCAGCGTGGGCTGGACGTCGGTGTCGAAAAGGTAGATGTCGACGGCGGCGTAATTCGGCTCGGGGTAGGTATGGATGCAGAGATGGCAGTTTTCGCCGAAGCCGGAGACGGTGATCTCTCTTTCATCCTCGTGGTAGAAGGTATCGTAAAGCTCGACGCCGAGGCTCTGGGCGGCGGAATTGATGAGCGGGATGAGCAGGTCCGCGGAGTCGATGACACCCTCGCGGCACCGGTAGCAGTCAATGAGAAGATGACGGCCGATATAGTTTTCCATGGTATGCCTCCAATGAGCAAATGATTTCTTTACCATCAGTATACCAGATTTTTTCTCCCCTGTCAGAGCGGCGGACCGGGGCGGGAACCCTGCGAAGGGGCTTGACAGGAGGCGACGCGGCCGGTATAATACATAAGTCATTGTACAGGGTGCTGTGACGCAACCGCACGGGACGGGCCTGAAAAATGCCTAAGGGCTGCCTGTCATCGGCGAGTATAGTAAGAGGGAGGTGCACACATGTACGCTATCATTAAAACGGGCGGAAAGCAGTATTGCGTAGAAGAAGGCAAGAAGATTTCCGTGGAAAAGCTCGACGCAGAAGTCGGCGCTGAAGTGACGTTTGACGAAGTCCTGCTGGTCGCAGGAGATGAATGCAAGATCGGTCAGCCCACCGTGGCCGGCGCGAAGGTAACCGCAAAGGTTCTGGAACAGGGCAAGGACAAGAAGATCCGCATTTTCAAGTATAAGGCGAAGTCCAATTACCGCCGCCGTCAGGGTCATCGTCAGCCGTTCACGAAAGTGGAAGTGACGAAGATCGAAGGCTGATGATCACTGCAGAAGCGGTGTACAGCCGGGCGGGGCTCTTCGCGGGATACCGGATCTCCGGACACGGAGAGATGGACACGGAGGAGCTGGGCTATGATATCGTATGCGCAGCTGTGTCGGCCATCACGCTGACGGCGGCGCTGGGACTGCGGGACGCACTGGGCATCGACGGTTCGTATGAATCGGAGAGCGGGCTTCTCACAGTGGATATCAGCGGCCACGAGGACGCAAGAACGGAGGCGGTGATCGCTTCCATGTTCCGCGGTCTCGAGGAAGTACAGAAACAATATCCGGACAGGATTCTAATCAAAAAGCACGGGAGGTGAATTTCATGCTTCAGTTTGATCTCCAGTTATTCGCACATAAAAAGGGCGTATCCAGCACGAAGAACGGCCGTGATTCGCATTCTCAGCGTCTGGGCACGAAAATGCATGACGGTCAGCTTGCGAAGTGCGGCAACATTCTGGTTCGCCAGAGAGGCACGCATCTGCATCCGGGCACGAATGTAGGCATCGGCAAGGATGACACTCTTTTCGCTCTGACGGACGGCCGTGTGGCTTTCGAACGTGTAGGAAGAGACAAGAGACAGGTAAGCGTATATCCTGTAGCAGAATAATCCGGAAAAAGGACGTCCCTCGGGGCGTCTTTTTTTCATACCTTTTTCCGGCACAAAAAAGCAGGGGCAAAGCGTCCCTGCTTTTCTGATGGAATTTTTATTCCTGTCCGGCAGGCTGCCAGACGATCTCGGAGCGTCCGTCTCCGGAGGCCGGCTGCTGCGCCGCAGCGGGAGCACCGGAGGTTTTTCCCTGCTGGGCGGCAAGCTTTGCCTTTTCTTCTGCTTCTTTCCGGGCTTTTTCCGCGGCGATACGCTGTTTTTCCGCACGGGTGAGGAGCACCGGATATTTCGGCACAGGAGAAACCTCTGCATTGATCTCAAAGAGGCGGCCCCAGGGGAATTCAGCAGTGACGGAAGCGGGATCGAGCCCCATATTTTTCCGGGCAAATTCCTGAAGCTCGGCCACCATTTCCTCCGTCACCGCCGGAGAGGCCGGAGCAGAGGGATCGTCGCCGAGGATCTCCTGAAGGCGGTAGAGATTTTTCCGCACATTCGCCTGATAGGCCCAGTTGTCAAGGTACTGGATGGAGAGCATGTCTTTGTGGTCCTGTTCGCTCATTTCCGGAGCCAGCACGGCCTGTGCGATGGAGAATCCGATGGTATTGCTGGCGGTGTTCCAGCCGTTGTAGGAGGCGACGGAGTAGAGAAGGTCCTTTTCCCTGAGGAGCTTCATGAGGGTATTGTCCGAGCCGTTGGCGAAGTAGACGTCGAGGACCGCAATGGGAATGCCGCGGTCATGGGCGGCGGCGACGCGGTCCATGAATTCGGTGGTGCTTTCCTTGAGCATGCCGAAGTTGCTGAACTGGCCGGATTCTCCTGTGGAGGCAAGAGGCGTATTGACGGCGAGAAGGATGTCGGGCTGTTTCGTGGTCATGACGCCGCCCACAGCGGCAACGTGCTGGGCGATGGTGCGGCCGATCTCCTGACTTTCATAGCTGGGAACGGTGTCCTCCGCCCGGCCGAGGGGATACAGCGCTTCGAAGCGGGGTTGGAGATGATTGTCGTCCACATGATAGCGGGCGATGAGGAGGAGCGCCAGCTGGTCGGCGCCGGGGAAGGAGCCGTATACCTTGTCGGAGAGGCCCTTTGCATCCTCTTTCAGATAGCGCGCCTCGAGGGCAGACTGGGAATTCCGGCTGCTGTCATCGAAGCCGAGGCAGAAGTAGGTGAATACGCCGTCTTTCACGTCCTCGATAAGGCGTTTATTGATGATGGTATTTTTCGTGCGCCGTTCAAACCAGTCCTGAAGGTATTCCGTGGGGACGGAGAGCTTCAGCGCCAGGAGCTCCGCCGATTCGGACGGGGTGATGGTGCCGGCGTTCATTTTGTCCTGCAGGCCGGAGATGCGGTAAATGGAGGTGCCGTAGTTCGAATAGTAGTAGGGCTCCACGCCGCTGCTGGAGGCATAGGGAGTGCGCATGATGGTGCCGAAGGCGTAGATGGGCACGTTCGGATGGGTCCGGTGGAGCGTGCGGAGCCGGTCGGCCCGGTTCGTGAGGACTTCGAGGGATTCATTGTGCTTGCGGGAGTCCACCAGCCCTCCGTAGATGAGGGTATCCGTGGAGAGGACGGCTGCATCGGCGCGGTCCATATTCTGCTGCACCCAGTACCAGACGCGGTCCGGGGAGCCCTGATAGTCCCGGCCGGAAAGCAGATAGGCCGGCGGGGTGATCACGGTATATCCCGCCTTTTCCGCTGTGTCGGCGGTGTAGGCGAGGCTCACGGGCCGGTCGTCCTGGGGAACGAGAAGAATGGTTTTCGCCGCGGCGGTCAGTCCGGCGAGGGAGACCGCACAGGCTACAGCGGCGGTCAGCAGCAGTTTAGGACACTTCAAAATGAAAACCTCCTGTCATGATGGTGTGCCATCGCGGGGAAAACGCACTTTTTTGTGGAATCCCGGATGGGGATGATAGAGCTGCCAGTGAAAGAAAATGGCGGCGGCCCGAAGCAGCAGCACAAGGATGAATCCGATCCACGAGGCGGCGGTCACGGAGAGCAGCTGCCAGGCGGCGCAGACCGCGAGGCCGCCCGCGATGGACGCGAGGGCGTATACGTCGGTGCGGAGCACGAGCGGCACCCGCTGGGCCATCATGTCCCGGATGATGCCGCCGCCGATGGCGGTGATAAGTCCGAGCATGACGGGCATGACGTATTGTTCCTCCGGATGGGCGTACAGGCTGGTGAGCGCACCGGTGACGGTGAAGGCGGCGAGGCCGCACGTATCAGAAACGGTGTAGAGCATGGCGATCCACTGTTTGCTGCGCCGGGAAATGGGAACGAATTCGTAGAGAAGCGATACGGCGAGAGCCGTTGCGATGGAAAGGAGCAGTCCCGTCGGGCTGCGGAGAGCAGACGGCGGCGTGATGCCTGCGAGGACGTCGCGGATCATGCCGCCGCCGATTCCGGTCATGACGGCGAGAACGGTGACGCCGAATACGTCCATGCGCCGGGACAGGCCGGTCATGGCACCGGAAAAGGCAAAAGCGATGGTACCAATGGTTTCAAATATCAGCCAGGTGATAGACATAGCTCACTCTCTTTCCACTGTTAAGTCTTATTTATTATAGCATGTCCGGCGGCAGGGTAAAGGCAGCCGGGGCGGATGGCGTTTCCCGGTTCCGGATAAGGCTTTCTGCGGGGGCTGTCCTGTTCTTAAGTGCCATATTTTGAAATCAATCGGACAAATATAGTCCGATTATAGGAGGAAAAAGGAATGGAGATATGCGCAGAGGTCCTTTTTGTGCTGCCGCAAATGGATATGATACAATGAAGCATATGGCGGCGGGACAGCCGCCGGATGTAAAGGAGAGATTTCATGATCGTATTATCGCCGCGCCTGCAGACGGCGGCGGATCTTGTACCGCCCTGCCGCTGCATGGCGGATATTGGAACGGACCATGCCTATGTGCCGCTGTATCTGTGGCAGCAGGGACGGATCAGGCAGGCGGTCGCCTCGGATATCCATGAGGGGCCGGCGGTCCGGGCGGAGGAGCACTGCCGGAAGGCGAAGGCTTTGCAGGCGGTATCCGTGCGGGTCGGTCCGGGACTTTCCACACTCCGGCCGGGCGAGGCGGAAGGTGCTGTCATTGCCGGCATGGGCGGTCTGATGATCCGCCGGATACTGGAGGAGGGCCGCAATGTGGCGGATGCCATGGACTGGTTCGTCCTCCAGCCGCAGAATCACGGAGCGGAGCTGCGCCGGTGGCTGGGGCAGAACGGCTTTCAGATCTGCGGAGAGTCACTGGCTGCGGAGGACCGGATGCTGTACGAGATCCTTTTCGTGCGCCATGGTCCGATGCCGGAGCTGACGGAGCTGGAAGCGGAAACGGGACTGCTGCAATACCGCATGGGGGACCCGTTGTTTCCGGAGTTCCTGCGGCGGCTCATACGGAAGAGGGAATTTACGATCCGCGGCGTGGCGGAGGATACGGAAAACCGGGTGAACCGGGAAAAACGGCTCCGGGCGGAGCGGGAGAAAAAAGAACTGGAGGCTCTGTTATGGAAATTCGGGCAAAAGACATCATCAGTCTGATGGATGCATGGGCGCCGCCGTCGCTGGCGGAGAGCTGGGATCATCCCGGCCTGCAGGCCGGCGATCCGGACCAGTCGGTGCACCTGCTGATGACGGCGCTGGATCTGACGCGAGCAAATCTGGATTACGCCATGGCGCACGGCGTGGATATGATCGTTTCCCATCATCCGTTTCTTTTCCGCGGGGTGCAGACAGTCGATCTGCGGATGGAAAAGGGGCGGATGCTGGCAGATCTGCTGTCGCACCGCATCTGTTCCTTTGCGGCGCACACCAATCTGGACACGGCGGACGGCGGCGTGAACGACGCGCTGGCGGAGGCGCTGGGGCTCCGTAGCTGCACGGGACTGGTGCCGGTCCATCAGAAAAAACGGTATAAGCTGGTGGTCTATGTGCCGGCTTCCCATGCGGAGGCGATGCGCCGCGCGCTGACATCAGCCGGAGCAGGCATCGCAGGGGAATACACGCACTGCACGTTTTCCTCGGTCGGAACGGGGCGGTTCCTGCCGGGAACGGCGTCTCATCCCTTCCTCGGCGAAGCGGGCCGGGAGGAAGCGGCGGAGGAGGTGCGCATCGAGACGTTCCTTGAGGAGGACTGCCTGTGCGCCGTCCGCGAGGCCGTGCGCGCCGCGCATCCCTATGAGGAGCCGGTGTGGGATCTGTATGAGCTCGTGGACGGCGGTCCCTGGGAGACCATGGGCCGTGTGGGAGAGCTGCCGCATCCCATGAGCGGGGAGGAAGCGCTGCTTTATGTGAAGGAAAAGCTGGGGCTGGAAACGGTCAAATGGGCCGGGCTGGCCAACGGCGTGATCCGGAAGGCAGCCATTCTCGGCGGCGCCGGCGCAGAATTTATGAGCCGGGCCAAAGCAGCCGGTGCGGATCTGTATATCACGGGCGACGTGAAGTACCACGAGGGACAGGAAGCGGAGGCGCTGGGCCTTCTGTTGATCGACGGCGGCCATTTCCATACGGAGAAATGGATCATCCCGCGGATGGCGTCGCGCATCCGTCAGGCGGCGGAGGAGCGGGGCTGGGAGCTGACGGTCCTGGAAGATCCTGTGGCGGCCGACGTGTTTTCCTACCGCTGACAGGCCATTGAATTTGTAAAATCCGTATGATATACTGTCACTCGTGAGCACGAAAGATGATTGCGGGCCCTTCGGGGTCTGAGGAAAGTCCGAGCTTCGCAGGGCAGGATGCCGGATAACGTCCGGCGGGGGTGACCCCAGGGAAAGTGCCATAGAAAAGGAGACCGCCGTGCAAACGGTAAGGGTGGAAAGGTGCGGTAAGAGCGCACCAGCAGTCAGGTAACTGGCTGGCTCGGTAAACCCCATCTGAAGCAAGGCCGAATAGGGAAGGGTTGAGGTTGCCCGCTGACCTTCCGGGTTGTTGCCGCTTGAACAGGAGAGCAATTTTCTGTCTAGATAGATAATCATCGCCACATTGTGGAACAGAACTCGGCTTATTGACTGCTCATAGAAAAAGAAAAGACCATCGATATCGATGGTCTTTTTTGTCGTGTTTTTGAGAAAATCGGACAGCTGTTACCGGGACGCCCGGCGGATGGCTTCTTCAAATTCCTCCTGGATCTTCCGGGACGGTTCCTTGTCCGCCAGGGAGAAAAGGATGATGGCCAGCGTGGAAAGGATAAATCCGGGTACCAGCTCATACAGGCCGAACCATGCAAACTGCTTCCAGATGAGGACGACCACGCCGCCGGTGAGGATGCCCGCATAGGCGCCCTTGAGGGTCATGCGCTTCCAGTAGAGGGAGAGCAGCGTCACCGGACCGAAGCAGGCGCCGAAGCCGGCCCACGCGTAGGACACGATCTGGAAAATGTAGCTGTTCGGATCGGAGGCGAGATAGAGAGCGCACAGCGAGACCGCCAGCACGGTGAGGCGGCTCACGAGGATCAGTTCCTTTTCACTGGATTCTCTGTGAAGAAAGGGCTGATAGAGGTCGCGGGATACTGCGGAGGCCGTGACAAGAAGCTGCGACGAGGCGGTGCTCATGATAGCTGCTAGAACAGCGGACCAGATGAGGCCGGTGATGAACGGTGCGGACAGATCCGCCGCCATGATGATGAATACCCGTTCGGCATCGGCATTTTCCAGCGGCGTGGACAGATAGGCCTTGCCCACGATGCCGATGATGATGGCAAAGAGAAGGGAGATGATGACCCAGCCCATGGCGATACGGGTGGATTTTTTCAGCTCCGATGCGTCGCTGATGGCCATGAAGCGCACAAGGATGTGCGGCTGGCCGAAGTAGCCGAGGCCCCAGCCGAGAGAGGAGATGAACATAATGAAATTGGCGAAGCCGCCGGCGGATTCCGGGAGCAGGGAGAAGAAGTCCGGCCCTTCTCCTGCGAGGATGTCCATGGTGGGGACAGGGCCGCCCAGCGCGATGGTGGCAGCGACCGGAATATAGAGCACGGTGAAGAACATCATGGTGCCCTGAATGAAGTCGGTCCAGCAGACGGCGCTGAATCCGCCGAGGAACGTATAGAATACCACCACGAAGGCGCCGATGAGGAGAGCCGTAGTATAGGGCAGTCCGAAAATGGTATTGAAGAGCTTGCCCGCCGCGACGAATCCGGACGAGGTGTAAATGATGAAGAAGATGATGATACACACCGCGCAGATGAAGCGGAGGCCGTTCCGGTGATCCTCAAACCGGTTGGACAGATAGTCCGGAATGGTGAGGCTGTTGCTGGCGACCTCGGTGTATGTGCGGAGGCGTTTGGAGATGAATACCCAGTTCAGCCAGGTGCCGATGATGAGGCCGATGCTCGTCCAGATGGCGGACAGGCCGTGCAGGTAGGCAAAGCCCGGCAGCCCCATGAGCATCCAGCCGCTCATATCGGATGCCTCGGCGCTCATGGAGGTGAGCCACGGGCCGAGCTTGCGGTCGCCCAGAATGTACTGCGACAGATTTTTCTGTTTTCGTGAATAGTAGATGCCGATGGACATCATCACCAGCAGGTACAGCGCAAAGGCCAGGATGATGCCGATTTCTCCGTTGTAGTTCATAGAAAACGCCTCCGATGGGGAGTCCTGCGGAAATAAAAATACCGGAAGCTGCGGACCGCTGACGGGGCAGCATTCCAGTGCGTTTCCTGCATGGACCCTTTTTAAATTTTATATTTTTTTATGATAAAAGAAGAAAGCTGTTTTGTAAAGGTTTTCCTGGCCGATCCGTCTAAAGAATTACAGGCGAGCGGTAATAATCCTGCCGTCCGGCTCTCTGCTCCGGGCCATGGAAGCAGAAGGTCTGGATATCGCAGGCCCGGCGGTCCAGTGCGAGCTGCGCCGCTGCCTTTCCGGACAATGTACGCTCTGCCCGGGCGGTACTGGTGATTACCGGAAGGCGGGCCCGGCGGAGGAGAGCGCTTTCCGTCCGGCGCAGGGCCAGCAGCCGCACATAGAGGGGGCGGCCGGGCTGCGCCATAGGAGACGGTCCGTCCGCACCGGCAAGGAGCAGCGAGGCGCCGATGCGGCGCAGGCGGCTGTACAGATAACGCCGGCTCTTGATGGCAGCGAGCATGTCCTCATAGGAGGTACGCTGCATTTCTTTCAGCCACCGGTTCTCCAGTCCCTCTGAAAAGAGGCCGGACCGGATGAGATGCTCCTTTGTGAGGAGTCGGAAGGAAAGCAGACAGGCGTCGTCATAGCGCCGGTAATCGGTGAAGGCGCCCCTGCGGAGCAGGCGGAGAAGGGCGGGCCGCTCCGCTTCCGGGATGTGAGAGGGAGCATGGCCGCCGGCGATCTCTCCGCGGATGGCGGTGGCCGATACGGGCTGGTCCTGATCCCGAGGAAAAGGGAGGATCTCCATGGGCAGATCGTACTGCAGGATGGTGCGGGCGTACTGGATGCCGAGAAGATTATTGGGCTTCGTCAGATCATCGGCCAGTCCGGGGAATTTCCGCACGGCGGCATCATTCACCGCAGCGGAATAGGGAAGTCCCTTCCGGAGGGCCTCATGGAATGCCTCGGAAAAGGCAGGGGAAAAGGTCCATTTGGCGACGGCGGAAATAGCGGCCGCATCGAGCGTTTCCGCACCGAAGGCGGCGTGGGTGCAGCCCATGGCGTGAAGCAGCAGGATGCCGGCCTCGGCAAAGCGGTCGGCGCTCTGGAGCACGCAGGATACGGGGAGCTCCGCCGCAGCGGATACGCCGTGTTCCACGGACCAGGCCGCGCGGGACCATTTGTCAAAAAGCGCGGGCTCGCCCCGCTGGACGAAGGCGCCGCTCATGGCCGCTGCTATCGGCGCCTCCGGATACCGGGCGCGGATCATGGACAGCAGATGCGCGTGTCCCTCGTGAAAAGGGTTCCATTCGGCTACGATTCCTATATACATAAGTCCTCCCGTCTTGTGTCTGTTTCCTGCATTATAGCATGGGAGGGAGGGCACTCAAATTTTCCGTGGCGGTTTTGTCCTGTGTTATAATAGCGTCAGACTGAAATAGAAAAAGTAGAAATCAATTCTGAAAGGAAAAGAATGAAAGGACGGATTTTTTTAGCGGCGGTTCTCGCTTCGGCACTTTTGCTGACGGCCGGATGCGGACAGGAATCGCTGGATGATCAGTTTATATTTGGCAAAAACCGCATCAGCTGTGCCAATGAAACCATTACAGTGGAAGTGCCGTTTGAGCTGGGCGTGCAGGGACAGATGGCGGATCTGGCGCCGAAGGACAGCGGCAAGGTGAGCGCCGAGGGACACAACCGGTATATGCAGGTGCTGGTGACCGGCGAGGCAACAGATAAAACGGCAGAAGCGCAGGCAGCGGAGGCTGTCGCCATGATGCGGCAGGAAGCCTCGGTGACAGATCTGCAGGAAAAGGCCGAACCGGCGCGCATCGGAGAAACGGGAGGAGTCTGCCTGACGTTTTCTTTCACGGATACAAGCCGGGGACAGCCGGCGGTGCTCACGGTGAAGGAGTATATTTTCCGGCAGGATCGGACGCTGTGGCGCGTCATTTATCAGTACCGCACAGAGGACCCGGTGGGGAAAGCTCTGGCGGAACGGATTGAGGGACAGATCGTGCAGGGCGCGACGTTCTGAGGAAAGGCGGAGCTATGAGAGTAAGCAGACCGCATGGCGTTTTATCACTGATTCTTTTTCTGGCGGCCGGGGCTCTGATTGGGGGCATTCTGGGCCAGCTGCTGGGTCAGGCCAGTCTGGCAGGGATCATGCCGTATATCACAAAGCCCTTTGAAATTTTTAATTTTCAGGATATTTATCTGAATCTGGCGATTATGGAGATCCACTTCGGCATCCGGTTTGCGCCGAATCTGATCAGCATTCTGGGCATCCTGATCGCGGCCTGGATCTACAGCCGGTTCTGACCGGCTGCTTTTCCGAATCTGTTTTATGGATGAGATCGGAGGTGTGTGGCATGGTGATTCTGGCATCGCAGTCGCCGCGCCGCAGTGAGATCCTGCGGGAAATGGGAATTTCTTTCCGCGTCGTTCCGAGCCGTTACGAGGAAAAAAATGACCGGCCGCTGCCTCCGGATGAGCTGGTGCGGCTCCAGGCAGAGGGCAAGGCGGAAGAGGTATGGCGCCGGTGCGGCGGTGAAGAGCCCGTGCTGGGGGCCGATACGATCGTTGTCCTCGACGATGCTGTTCTCGGGAAGCCCGCCGATGAAGCAGAGGCGGCCCGGATGCTGGAGCGGCTGTCCGGCAGGACGCATGAGGTGATGACCGGAGTCTCTGTTTTCCGGGATGGGCGGCACTGGAGCAGCGTCTGCGTGAGCCGGGTGACATTTCGGAAGATGTCCGGGAACGAGATCCGGGACTACATTGCTACCGGTGAGCCTATGGACAAGGCAGGTGCCTATGCCGTACAGGGGCTTGGACGGAAGTTTGTGGAAAAGGTGGACGGTCCGGTGTCGAATGTGATCGGGCTGCCTAAAGAGCTGACGGAGGAGCTGCTGCGCCGCGCCGGAGAACCGGGGTGATCGCATGACAAAGGTACGGGACCTGACCGAGGAGGAACGGCCAAGAGAAAAATTTGCGGTCTCGCCCTCACAGGCGAGTATGGTGGATCTGGTGGCGATCCTGCTGCGCACAGGCCGGAAGGGCTGTTCCGTGGTGGAGCTGGCCCGGCAGGTGACGAAGCGGCTCGGAGAGGGCGGCGTGCACTGGCAGGAGGATCTGGACTGGCGGGATCTTCAGGATATTTCCGGGATAGGAAGAGACAAGGCCATTACCATCTGTGCGGCCATCGAGCTGGGGCGTCGTCTGACAGCCTATCACGACAAGCAGGCGCTGCTCCTGCTGAGCTCACCGGACCGGGTGGCCGGTTTCTTTATGGAAAAACTTCGACATGAGACGCAGGAGCACTTTCATGTGTGCTATCTCAATGTAAAGAACCGGATGCTCGGAGAAAAGGAAATCTCCGTGGGGAGTCTGCATACCGTTGAGGCCGACCTTAAGGAAACCATGAAATGGGGTATCCGGTATAAGGCGCACGGCCTGATCCTGATCCATAATCATCCCTCCGGTGATCCGGAGCCGTCGCGGGAGGATATCCGAATGACGCGGCGCTTTGCGGAAGCGGCGGAGCTGCTGGATATGGAAGTGCTGGATCATGTGATCATCGGAGATGGGATCTACATCAGCCTCCATGACCGGGGCATCGTGTGACCGGTGCAAAAGCAGGAAAAATGAATTATAATGAATAAAGAATTTGCTCAGGAAGGAAGGTATCGTCATGGAAATGGAATCCGGCAAAAGATATTCTGCCGCATCGAAAGGATATAACGATAAAATTTATGAGATCCGGTTCATTCCGGTCATGGAACGGCCGGAATATCAGGAAGGTCCGGTAAAGGATGCACTTCTCCGTCTGAAGGACGAAATGGAAGCGGAGGATTTTGAAAAATACGTCAACAACGGGCTGATCCGCATCACCTATGATGGAAGCCGCCTCATGCTGATCACGAAATCCGAGCTGTACCGCACCATGCTGTCGGCCCGTTTCTTTGCGCAGATCTGCCGTGCTTTTGATGTGGGCAATTTCCGCGTGGTCAGTGAAGTCAACGGATACTGATCGTATTTATGGAATAAAGAGCAAAAACAAAGGAGACGTGCCTTTGTTTTTGCTCTTTTGTTTATTATTCCGGAGGAAAGGCAGGGAAAAACGGATGAATACTCTCTGGCATATATTTCAGGCAGGCGGATGGATGATGGGGCCCATTCTGCTGTGTTCGTTTCTGGCGGCGGCCATAGGGGCAGAGCGGTTTCTTTTCTATCGCGGCAGCCGATCCCGTATGGAAGTGCTGGCCGATGCAGCAGCCGGCTTTGGGAAGACCGGAGACGCGGCGGTTCTGGCGGCTGTGCTGGAAGAGGAAGACGGATGTGCGGCCCGGGTGCTGCGGAAAGCGCTGGCCGGCGGAGGTTCCCGGACGGCGCAGTCCCTTCGCCTGGAATATGAGGCCTCCCGCGAGCTGACGGCACTCAGACGATATCTGCCGGTGCTCCGGGCGATCGTCACACTGGCACCACTTCTGGGCCTGCTGGGAACGGTCATCGGGATGATCCAGTCTTTCCGGGTCCTGACTGCCGCAGCCGGACAGCCGGCGGCTGTGACGGGCGGCGTGGCCGAGGCGCTGATCTGTACGGCCTTCGGCCTGTTTGCCGCCATTCTGGCGCTGCTGATTCACTCATTTTTTTCTCAGCAGCTGGATGAGCTGACAGCGCAGATGGAGCAGGCGGCCAATCTGTATCTGGCGGCTCTGGCGGAGAGGGAATCATGAAGCTGCGGCCGATGCAAAACGAGCGGGAGCCGCATATCATGATCATCCCCATGATCGATATCATCTTTTTTCTGCTCGTATTTTTCATGATGAGCATGCTCTCCATGACGGTAGAGCATTCCGTACCGCTGCAGCTGCCGCAGGCGGCGACGGCTGCGCTTCAGACGGAGGCGTCTCTGACGGTGGGAGTCACCGCAGACGGCCGGATCTTTGTGGAGGAAGAGCCGGTGAGCCGTGCTGATTTTTCACGGCGCATGGCGGCGGAGCGGGAACGGAATCCGGATGTGAATGTGGTGCTCCGTGCAGATGAGGACGCCCGGCATGCGGACGTACTCTTTGTGCTGGATGGCCTGCGTTCCGCAGGGATCAGCCGGATCGGCATTGCGGCGGACCCGGGAGAGACACCATGAAACGAAGGACTCTTCCGGAGCATAGCCGGTGGAAGCGGGCGGCGGTATGTTCGCTCCTGTTTCACGGAATGCTTTTCGGGCTTCTGGTCTTTTGGCTTCCCTTCTATTTGGATATACAGAAGGCGCCGCCAATCGAGGTCTCCCTGACTGCCGGGCAGGGCGGCCGGGGGCATGGCACTGCATCCAAATCCGGCGTTTCTGCGGCGGCTCCTTTGGAGGCAAAGACGGAGCCGGCTGATGCTTCTTCTCCATATCAGAATACGGAAGGGCGGCTCTCCTCTTCATCCGGCCCGGGAAAGGAATTCGCAGAAGGCTACGGGAACGGAACTTCGGGCACCGGAGAGGGAATGGCCGGCGGAGGCGGAACAGAAAACAGGGAGGCGCAGCAGCCGGCTGCCATAGAAGGGCCGAGGCTCCTGTCCGCACCGTCTCCCCGGTATCCGGAATCCGCACGGCAGGAGCAGAAAGAAGGCACCACTGTTATCGGTCTTACCATTGCCGAAGACGGTTCGGTTACACAGACCTGGGTGGAGTCCTCCTCCGGAGACAGCCGTCTTGACAGCGCAGCGTCAGAAGCCGTCTACACTTGGCGGTTTGTACCGGCCCGAAGAAACGGCGTTCCCATTTCCGCCAGATCCCGTGTACCTGTGATTTTCGAGCTGCAGGAATAGGATGGTTCATTCCTGACGGTCGATGGAGTATAATAAGAGCATCCGTTTATTGTTTTTTGAGGAGGATTTTAAATGAAAAAAGGGAAATTGTACGGCATCGGCGTGGGCCCGGGAGATTCCAAGCTGATGACAGTCAAGGCAGTGGAACTTCTGCAGTCGGCGGATATGATCATTACGCCGAAAACGGAAAAGAAAGATGGCTCTGTAGCATTTCATATTGCTTCGCCGTATATTCCGGAAACTGCGGAAATTCTTCCGATGGTTTTTCAGATGAATACGGATATGGCGGCTGTAGAAAGACAGTGGGAAGAAAACCGCAAAATCATCACGGAGAAACTGGATGAAGGGAAAAATCTGGTTTTCCTGACACTGGGAGATCCCATGCTGTACAGCACCTATATGTATATTTTCCGCGCATTTGAGGGGACGGAATACGAAGCGGAGACGATTCCCGGCATTCCGGCTTTCCTCGGCATTGCGTCCTATATCGGAATGCCTGTGGCGGAATGGGAAGAAAATGTGCTGATCATTCCGGCAACGGCCAGCCCGGAAAAAATCGATCAGGCTCTCGCTGCCGCTGATCATGCGGTCATTATGAAAGTTTATAAAAACTGGGGATATATCCAGAGCGAGCTCCGGAAACATCATATGATCAAGAAGGCAGTGATGGTATCCCGTGCAGGACTGCCGGACGAAATCATTCAGCGGGATCTGGACAGTCTGCCGGCGGATTATAAACCGAATTATCTCAGCACCATTCTTACCAAGAGGGATGATCTGTAATGTCAAGTTATACGCGTCCGCGTATCGTTCTGGCCGGCGTCAGCAGCGGCGTGGGGAAAACAACGGTTGTGACCGGACTTTCTTCGCTGCTTCACGCGCAGGGACTTTCCGTACAGCCATTTAAGGTAGGGCCGGATTACATTGATCCCGGATTTCATGCGAAGGCCGCAGGAAGGGAATCCTACAATCTGGATACCTGGCTGGCTCCGGAGGATCGTCTGGCATCTACCTTTGCAAAGCTCTCCGAGGGAGCGGATATTTCCCTGATTGAGGGCGTTATGGGCCTCTATGACGGGGGCGGCAAGGGCATCAGCAGCACGGCACAGATCGCCAAGCTGCTTCATGCCCCGGTCGTTCTCATCATCAACTGTCAGTCTGTGGGTGCCAGTGCAGCGGCTATTGCCATGGGTTATCGGAATTACGATCCGGAAGTATCCTTTGCAGGTGTTATTCTGAATAAACTCGGCTCCGATAAACACGAAGCGATGATCCGCGAGGCCATGGCTGATGCAGGAATTCCTGTTTTCGGCGCGCTGCACAGAGATGCGGATCTGAAAACACCGGAGCGGCATCTTGGCCTGACGCCGGTAACGGAAGTGGAGACCTCGGGACTGATCCGGCATATGCAGGAGGATGCCGGCCGCTGGATCGATGTGGAAACACTGATCCGGACGGCCCGGCAGGCGCCGGCCATCGAATGCGCGGCGGAACCCCGTCATGAAGGCGGCGATGTGGTTCGCATCGGCATTGCCCGGGACGAAGCCTTCACCTTTTATTATCCGGCCAGTCTGGCTGCGCTGGAGGCGCGTGGTGCGGAGCTGGTGCCGTTCAGCCCCATGCGGGACGCGCAGATTCCCGATGTGGACGGCCTGATCTTCGGCGGAGGATTTCCGGAAATGTTCCTCCAGGAGCTGGCCGGGAACGAATCGATGAAGAAATCCATTACAGCGGCAGCAAAAGCAGGCATGCCTGTGTATGCCGAATGCGGCGGGCTGATGTATCTCTGCCGGGATATCATTGATTTTGAGGGCCGGTGCAGCACCATGACAGGACTGGTGCCGGCGGTATGCCGCATGCAGAAAAAACTGCAGCGGGTCGGCTATGTGACGGCCTCTGCGCAGCGGCCGAGCATTCTGGCGGAGCCGGGAGATACCATTCGGGGGCATGAATTCCATTTTTCCACGATGGAACCTCTGACGGGGGATTTTCCGTGGGCTTATGAAATGAAAGGCATCCGGCAGGCAGAACCGCACAAAGAAGGCTATGCCTGCGGCAATGTACTGGCTTCCTATCTGCATATGAATTTTGACGGCAGCCCCCGTGCGGCCGATGCACTGATCCGGAACTGCCGGGAATGGCGAAACCGGAACGAGGAATGATAATGGAACAGCAGGGACTTGTACTTATCAATACGGGAAACGGCAAAGGAAAAACGACCGCGGCTCTCGGTACAGCCATGCGGGCCTGGGGTGATGGACAGCGGGTGCTGATCCTGCAGTTCATCAAGGGCTCATGGAAATACGGAGAGCTGGAAGCCGTCCGTGCGCTGGGCGGACTGAACGGCAATCTGGAGATCCGCTCCATGGGAGATGGATTTGTTTTCCATAATAAAAAGGAAGATGCCGTGGAGTTTGCGAGAAAGAAACAGCTGGCGCAGGATGCCTGGGCGGAAGCAGTCAGGGAAGTCATGAGCGACCGCTGGGACCTGATCGTGCTGGATGAAATCAATTATGCCATTCATTTCGGCATGATCTCCGAGGAAGAAGTGGCGAAACTGATTCACGATCGTCCGACGAGGCTCAATCTGATCCTGACAGGACGTTATGCGACGGAAGGACTGATCAGGCTGGCAGATACGGTTACGGAAATGCAACCGGTCAAGCATGCCTTTGAAAAGGGCATTCGCGCACGCAAGGGAATTGAATTCTGAAATTGAGCTGATAAAGGAAGAAAGAGGGATCTTTCTTCCTTTTCTATTGGAAATCATGGGAAGCATAGTCATTTCTTTACATACCGGGACGGGCATGATAAAATTTTGAATGGATTTCATTCAGTTTTAGAAAGGAAGCAGAACCATTTTCTATGTCCTTTCCGTGAAAATGAGGGATGACTGTGGCTTTATATGTAAAAAAATTCGGCGGCAGCTCTGTGGCTACGCCGGAGAAAATGAGAAATATCGCAAATCGTATCCTCAGCGAAAAGAAGCCGGACGATCAGATTGTTATCGTCGTATCTGCTATGGGGGACAGCACGGATGATCTGCTGGCCCTTGCCGGACAGGTGACGAAGGAGCATTTCGGCCGTGAGATGGACATGCTCCTCACTACAGGTGAGCAGGTGTCTATCGCTCTTATGGCGCTGACGTTCCAGGCCATGGGCGTACCGGCCATCTCGCTTACAGCAGCGCAGGCGGGCATCATCGCCGAAGGCGCTTTCAGCAAGGCCGATATCGTGGATGTCCGTCCGGACCGGGTATTCCGTGAGCTGAATGCAGGCAAGATCGTGATCGTGGCGGGATTTCAGGGAGTCACCAGCGAAGGCGATGTAGTGACGCTCGGCCGTGGCGGAAGCGATACCACAGCCGTGGCTCTGGCCGGTGCCATGAAAGCGGATATGTGCGAGATCTTCACCGATGTAGACGGCGTTTACTCCGCGGATCCCCGCTACGTGCCGGATGCGATCAAGATTGATGAAATCACCAATGAGGAGATGCTGGAAATGGCCCGGCTGGGGGCAGGGGTCATGCAGCCGAAGAGTGTGGAAATGGGAATGCGCTATCACATTCCGATCCATGTGCGCTCCACATTTACGAAAGAAGCCGGTACGATCATTCGGGAGGAATCAACGATGAACCATACACAGTTTGCCGTGCGCGGTGTCGCACAGGATGTTCATATTGCCAAAATTGCGGTGCTGGGTGTGCCCAATGTACCGGGTGTTGCCTACAGTGTGTTCAATAAGCTGGCGGAAAATCATGTCAGTGTGGATATGATCGTGCAGAGCATCCGCAGTGCTGATACGGACAAGACGGACATCATTTTCACTATCGACAATAATGACCTGGATGAAGCGAAAAAAGTGCTGGACGGTCTGACGGTGGAAGGCGTGATCCCGGGCATCATCTGCAGTGATGACAAGGCGAAGGTCTCCATTGTCGGTGCAGGAATGCTGGGGGCTCCCGGAATTGCGGCCCGCATGTTCGGGGCTCTGGGACGGTCTGATATTAATATCGATATCATCAGCACATCCGAGATCAGTATTTCCTGTCTCATTCCCAGAACGGATCTGACAAAAGCAGTTCAGGCCATTCATAAGGAATTTTTCGGGAGCGAACAGGCTTGATGATATGAAAGCACAGGGCTTCGCCCCTGTGCTTTTCTTTTGGCCGGAACGGTTTCTGTAGCTGACAGGAAACACCATAGTTTATAATTTCAGAAATTTACATAAAGGAGAATATCAATTATGAAGTGGAGCGAAGGTGAAATCGTCCACGGATTCAGAGTGACGCGCATGTCCCGGATTCCGGAAGTGGATTCGGATGCCTATCTGATGGAGCATGAAAAATCAGGAGCGCGCCTTCTGTATCTGGATAATACAGATGACAACAAGGTATTTTATATCTGCTTCCGCACGACGCCGGACAATTCGAAGGGTACGCCTCATATCATGGAACATTCCACGCTGTGCGGATCCCGTAAATTTCCGCTGAAGGAACCTTTTGTGGAACTGGCAAAGGGATCTCTGAACACATTTCTCAATGCAATCACATGGCCGGATAAGACCATGTATCCGGTGGCGAGCCGCAATGCACAGGATTTCCATAATTTGATGGATGTCTATCTCGACGCGGTATTTTATCCGAACTGCCTTAAAGATCCGCAGATCCTCATGCAGGAAGGGTGGCATTACGAGCTGGAGGATAAAGAATCTCCTCTGATCTATAATGGCGTTGTCTATAACGAGATGAAAGGCGCTCTGTCTTCTCCGGAAGCGATCATGGAGGACTGTGCCATGGCGGAGCTTTTCCCCGATACCACCTACGGCGTGGAATCCGGGGGTGACCCGGATGTGATTCCTTCACTGTCTTTCCGAGAGTTTACGGAATTTCACCGCCGGTTCTACCATCCGTCAAACAGCTACATATATCTGTATGGCGATATGGATATCGAAGAGACGCTGCGTTTCATTGATGAAGAATATCTTTCTCATTTCAGCCGGCATGCGGTGGATTCTGCAGTCAGGCTGCAGTCTCCATTTGCCCGCCGGAAACAGCTGGAACAGAGTTATGGCATTGCCGCCGGAGATGATGAGAAAAATAAAGCCATTCACAGCCTCTATATTGCCTTTCCTGATCAGATGAGTACCGCGGAATCCATGGGTCTCAAGATTCTGAATTATACGCTGATTGAAATGGATGGAGCACCTCTGAAAAAAGCCGTGGTTGATGCGGGCATCGGCAATGATCTGACCGGAAGCTACAGCGACAGCTACCGGCAGCCGGTATGGGAGATCGAGACAACAGGATCGGAGTCGGAAATGCAGCAGAAATTTGCGCAGGTGCTGGACAGCACTCTCCGTACGCTGGCGCTGAATGGTCTGGACCGGGAGATGCTGGCAGCAGCGCTGAACCGGACGGAGTTTACTCTCCGTGAAAGTGATTATCAGGGACGGCCCAAGGGGCTGTTTTACGGTGTGCGCGCCATGGATATGTGGCTGTATGACCGTGATCCCCTGGCGGCGCTCCGGTATATCGAGGACCTGAAGACACTTCGGGAGGGAATCAGTCAGGGCTTGTTTGAAAATCTGCTTCTGAAATATGTACTGAAAAACAATCATCAGGTACTGATTACCATGAAGGCAGAGAAAGGGCTCACGGAACGGAAAAACCGGGAAACGGAAGAAAAACTGTCATCTTATAAAAACAGTTTGTCCGATGAGCAGCTGGATGAAATCATTGCCAGTACCAGAGCGCTGAAGGAACGCCAGGCATCCGGTGAAACCGCAGAAGCTCTGGCAACGATTCCGATTCTGTCCCGAAGCGATCTGAAACGGGATATCCGGGATGAGGTCCTGGAGGAACAGCAGGTGAACGGCATCACACATCTGCATTACGCAGCGCACACCTCCGGCATTTCCTACATCAATCTGTTCTTCCCGCTGTATGGTCTGGAAACGGAAGACATTTCCTATGCCTATCTGCTGGCCAATCTGCTTTCCGGCATGGATACCCGGAATCATACCTATCAGGAATTGACACGCCTGTCCAACTCCTATACGGGGGGCCTCACGTTTTCCGTCAATTCCTACAGCAGGGCGGATGACGATTCCTCCTATGTTCCCGTCTTTATTGTCCGTGGCAAGGCGCTTACGGCCCGGATGAAGGAACTGACCGGTCTCATGGGAGACATTCTGAACCATACGCGGTTTGATGATCTGTCCCGTCTGAAGGAAATCCTCATGGAAGAAAAAGCGGACTGGGATATGTCTGTATTCAGCCGCGGCCATACACTGGTCATGCACCGGCTTCTGTCGTATTTTTCAGAGACGGAAAAATTCCGGGAAATGGGCGGCCTGTCCTTCTATTATTTACTTTCTGATCTGGTCAAGCGATTTGATGCGGACGGGGAAAAAATTGCCGCACGGCTGGCAGAAGTTTCGGCTAAAATTTTCACCCGTAAAAATCTGATTCTCCAGACTGTGGGAGACGTGGAGGAAAAACAGAAAGCAGAGGAATTTCTTCCTGTCATCATCGGAGACATGCCGGAAGGCAGCACTCCGGTGCCGGCCCGTTTTCATTTCCCGGAACCATCTGTCAATGAAGGCATCCTGACATCCGGGAAAGTGCAGTATGTAGTAAAGGGCGGAAACTTCCGCCATCACGGTTTCACCTATACCGGCGCGCTTCAGGTGATGGAAACAATTCTCCGTTATGAATATCTGTGGAAAAAGATTCGTGTACAGGGCGGTGCCTACGGGGCTTTTACCCAGTTTGCCCTGAACGGAAATTCCCTGATCTGCTCTTACCGCGACCCCAACCTCAGGGAAACGGTGGATGCCTATGGCGGCATTGCGGAATATCTGCGGAATTTCTCGATTTCCGACCGGGAAATGACCAAATATGTAATTGGTACCATGGCACCGGCAGAGACGCAGTATACGCCCTTCATGAAAGGGGAGCAGGCCATGATGTTCCGCTTCTGCGGCATCACCCGGGAGGACCGGCTCCGTGTGCGCAGGGAAATCATTGAATGTACCCAGCAGGATATCCGGAATCTGGCAGATCTGGTAGATGTGGTCATGAAGGAGCCGTATCTCTGCGTGATGGGCGGAGAGGATAAGATCCAGGCGGAAAAAGATCTGTTCAGCCATATCGTATCGCTTCCGGAATGATGAAAATACGTACCCGTTTTGCCCCGAGTCCTACAGGGTATATTCATCTCGGAAATGTATGGGTGGCCTTTCTGAACTGGCTGTGGACCCGACAGCATCAGGGGACCATTGTGCTGCGCATGGAGGACATCGACCGTCAGCGCTGCCATGCTGCTTATGCAGAGGCTCTGATGGAGGACCTTGACTGGCTCGGCATCGACTGGGATGAAGGGCCGGGGGCTATATACTCTTATGGCTCTGCTGTACAGAGCGAACGCATGGATTTTTACCGGGCTATTTTTGAGCAATGGAAAGAAGCAGGGGATGTATATCCCTGCTTCTGTACGAGAGCCAGACTCCGCCAGATTGCATCAGCTCCGCACCCCGGAGAAGAAGGACCGGGGTATGACGGCCGCTGCCGGAATCTGTCTCCGGAGGAACGGGCCCGGGAAACAAAAACTCCGTCATGGCGGTTCCGGATGGAGACGGAAAGCATCTCATTTACCGATCTTTTCTGCGGAATGCAGGAGAAAACGCTCCATGCAGGAACCGATGATCTGGTACTGGTGCGGGCTGACGACATGATTGCCTATCAGCTGGCCGCTTCTGCAGACGACGGCGCTATGGGAATCACTCATGTATTCCGCGGACGGGATCTTCTTTCCTCTGCACCGGCGCAGATCTGCCTGCTGCAAAAGATGCAGCGGATTCCGCCGGTATATGCGCATCTCCCTCTCCTGGTGGATTCCTCCCATGTGCGTCTGTCAAAAAGGCAGCATGGAATCACTATCCGTGATATGAGAGAGGCAGGCATAACGGCAGAGCAGATCATCGGACGTCTGCTGTTCTGGGCGGGAGCCGTACCGGAAGGGGAACGGATAAGTGCCGGAGAGGCGCTGAAGGAGATTCCCTTTTCTTCCTGCAGGGCATTGCAGGAGCCTGAAATCGTTGTAGAATCATTATTATCATAAAAAGAGACTGGTAGTTTATTCTACCAGTCTCTTTTTTGTTGTCTATTCATCGGCCTTTTCTTCCGGCGGCTCCGGAATAACAGCCAGTGTTTTCTGACGTGTATAGCTGACCAGTCCGGGCGGTGCATTTTTTATTTTCTTCACATAACGGATTCTGGTGCAGTCAACAGATACCTTTTTATCATTTTTGCCTTTGCTGAACCAGGCAGCCCAGGAAGCCGCTTTTTCAATAACGGATTCCGGCGGAAGTCCGTCTCCGGCCTCAATGACCACATGAGAACCGGGGATTTTCTGAGCATGGAGCCACAGATCATTTTTGCCGGCCCGGTGAAGGGTCAGTGCTTCATTCTGCCGGCTGTTCCGTCCTATCCAGACACGAAAGCCTTCCACAGAATATAAGGCCGGCTCGTCGGCAGAAGCCGCTGCCTGTTTTTTCTTTCGTTCCTGTTTTCCGTATTTGTCAATGCCTGTGCTTTTCAGCTCTTCCTGCAGGGCAAGAAGCTCCTTTCGTTCCCGGATTTCTTCGGCAAAATAGGCGGCATTCCTGAGATATTCCAGCTTGATGCGGCATTCTTCCAGTTTTTCCTGTCCGATAGCCAGACGGGTCTTCATGCGTCCGTATTTCTTGAAATACAGCTGGCTGTTCCGGATGAGGCTGTATTCCGGAAGGAGGGGGATCGTCTCTGTTCCTCCGTTTTCATCAAAGGGATTATCCACCGTGATCTCCTTCCGGCCGCTGACTTTCATATACGCATAAATGGAAAGAAGATTGCCCCAGAGCTTATATTTTTCTAGGAGCGCCGTCTCCTCCATTTCATTTTGAATCTTTTTCTCTTTACGTTCCTCTTTTTTGATCAGATTGTGAATTTTCTTTTTCAGTTCCTGTACGGAAGCAGAGATCATATTTCCATTCTGCCCGGCTGCCTGTGCAAGCCAGGAAGAGATGGAAGAGATATGCTGTCCGTCAGGAAGCGAGAGCGGAAGCAGGGATACCGTTTCTCTGGAAGGCCCGGGATATACATATAGTCCGGAAGCCTCACGAATTTCCAGTCCCAGAGAATAAATGATCTCTGCGGCATAGTGGAGCGCATCCTCCGACAGCGTCTCCGCCTGACAATCCCCGGAAATCTCCGCGCGCCGTGCAATCTCCGATACGAGCGGTGTGCTGAGTCCGTTGAAGTGGCTGAACAGCAGTTCCTTGAAGGAACCGGCGGCCTGCCGGCTGAAATGAAGAATGTCAAACAATTCATCCGCGGAAAACTGCATGAAATCCAGCCGGTCACCTCCCTCGGGGAGCACGTATTCCTTCTGATTGGCCAGTTCTCTGTGCTGTTTCCTGTTTCGGATCAGTACATCCAGAATCTTTCCGTCTTCCGTCAGGATCAGATTCGGTGCGGAAGGGATCAGCTCTGCATACAGATTTTTGGTAATGATTTCACCGCCGGTCTCTATCCGGTCAAAGGACAGACAGACGATCCGGTCCATCTGGATCTGACGGATGTCGGAGAGGCGGCTGCCTTCCAGATTTTTCCGGAGCGTCATACAGAAGGTCTGGGAATCTATGTACTGCTGCCGTTTCTTTCCGCCGCAGACGGCATAGAGACAGGGAGGATTCTGGGCGCATAAAATCAGATGGGCCGGCGAAGACATGGGGCGGTAAAGCTCTATATCAATGACTCTCGGATCGGTCTGGTGGATCTGCTTGACCTGTGCAGAAAGCAGAAGCTCCTTCAGCTCTCTGACGAGGCCATATAAAATTACGCTGTCAATAAACATGAGAACTCCTTCCGCAGACCACAGGAACAGTCTGCATGTAATTTCTTTTCTTCATCGGGAATGTTACAATAAATTATATCAGATAGGATAAAAGGATTTTGAAGAAACCACCGGATACGGCTGGTTTTCTTCATGAAATGATTCAGGAGGATATACATATGCATTTTGCAAAGTGGCATGGGTGCGGCAATGATTTTGTGTTTGTCAACGCCATGGATCAGGATATGGGCCCTGTTGTTGCGCACTGCACGGAAATCTGCGACCGGCATTTCGGGATCGGCGCCGATGGCATCATCTTTGTTCTTCCCTCGGAAAAGGCAGACATCCGTATGCGGATTTTTAATGCAGACGGCAGTGAAGCGGAAATGTGCGGAAACGGCATCCGCTGTTTTGCCAGATGGTGCCGGGAACTCGGGCTTGTATCCGCTGATTCGTTTTCCGTGGAAACAGGAGCCGGTATTCTGTATCCGGAGATTCTTCCTGATGGAGAAGTCCGGGTAGACATGAACATTCCTCATCTGAATCCGGTGGAGGTACCGGTTTCCGATATGGGGAACGGACCGGTGATCGGCCGGCCGCTGGCAGCGGAAGGACTGGGCCGTACGTATTCCGTGACATGTGTTTCCATGGGAAATCCCCACTGTGTCATTTTTGTTCCGGATCTGGGAGAGGTCGATCTGTACCATGATGGTCCGATTCTGGAAAAGGATGGACATTTTCCACGAAAAACCAATGTGGAATTCGTGCAGAAACTGGATGAAAAAACATTGCGCATGCGGGTCTGGGAACGCGGCGCGGCTGTAACGCTGGCCTGCGGCACCGGAGCCTGTGCCACGCTTGTGGCAGCGGTGCTGAATCATCTGGTGGAGAGAGAAGCAGATATCCTTCTGGACGGCGGCCGCCTTCATGTGGAATGGGACGGGACGGAAAAGGACCATGTATTCATGACCGGACCGGCAGTCAAAGTCTATGAAGGCGAATATCCGCTGGAAGGAGAATGATTCTATGGCAGTCAGCATGACAGGATATGGACGAAGCTGTGTATCCGATGCGGCAGGAACGGTGACACTGGAAATCAAGACGGTAAACAGTCGCTTTCTTGAAATCAATATGCGGTCCGAAGGCGTTTCTCCCGCCATGGAAGAACTGGTCAGAAATTGTGTCAAAGCACGCATTGTTCGCGGGAAAACCTCCGTTTTTCTGAAATTTTCCGCGGCAGATGCAGGAGCGTCCGTTCGGGCGGAGCTGAATGAACCGCTGCTGAAAGCACAGGTGGAAGCCCTGCGTCAGGCAGGGGAGCTTCCGGGCATCAAAAAGGGAAAACTGACGGCCGCAGATCTTCTGGCCCTGCCGGTAGCGTGGATACGCGTCACCTGTGATCCCGTATCGGATGAAGTGCTGGAGCCGCTGGTCCGGAAAGCGGCCGATGAAGCACTGGCCGGGCTGATGGCTATGCGGGAACGGGAAGGGCGAAACATTGTAGAAGATCTTCAGAGCCGCATGACGTTTCTGAAGGAACAGCTGCAGTTCCTGAAAGAAAAGCAGCCGGATATTATTCAACAGTATGAGAATCGTCTGCGGAGCCGGCTTCAGTCGCTGCTGGATACCATGAATATCCAGACCGATGAAGGCCGTATTCTGGAGGAAGTCGCTGTCTATGCAGAAAAAACGGACTTTACTGAGGAAATGGTCCGCTTTGGAAGCCATCTTGATCAGTTCTGTACGGCTTTGCAGACGGAGGGCTCCATCGGCAGAAAGCTGGATTTCCTGCTTCAGGAGCTGAATCGGGAAATCAATACCACCGCCTCCAAAGCCAATGATCTGGAAGTGGTGGATTGCGTCATCCGGATTAAAACGGAGCTGGAAAAGGTCAGAGAACAGGTGCAGAATATTGAATGACCGTTGTCCGGTGCCTGTTTCCTTGTGAAAACGGAAAACATGATATATACTTAGTTATCAATACATCTCATTTCTTTCAGTATGCACCAGATCATGCTGAAATGTCATACAGGGAGCAGGATCATGGCCTTTTCACTGATCAATATAGGATTTGGAAACATGGCAGCGGCGGCCCGCGTGATGGCGATTATCAGTCCGGAATCGGCGCCGGTGAAGCGCATGATTCAGGAATCGCGGGACCGGGGAGAACTGATTGATGCCACCTATGGAAGAAAAACCCGTTCCGTTCTTGTGATGGACAGCGGACAGATTATTCTTTCTGCGGTGCAGCCGGAAACCATTTCTCACCGGCTGACAGATCGGGATGTTCTTGTGGCAGATAAAACAGGTGGGGAGGCGTAATTTTGAGCTTGAAAATGAAAGACGAAGGCATTCTGCTTGTTGTATCCGGCCCGTCCGGTGCCGGGAAAGGCACCATATGCAGTGCCGTCCGGGAAAAATATCCGGATCTGGAATATTCCATTTCCATGACGACACGGGCACCAAGAAATGGTGAAACGGAAGGTGTCAGCTATTTCTTCCGCACAGATGAACAGTTTAAAAGGCTGGTGGAAGAGGATGCTTTTCTGGAATACGCCCAGGTATATGACCATTATTACGGAACACCGAAAAAATATGTGCTGGATAAGATTCAGGCCGGCCGGTCGGTGCTCCTTGAAATCGATATCCAGGGGGCCATGCAGGTCAAAAAGCGCTATCCCAAGGGTGTTTTTGTCTACATTGTGCCGCCGTCTCTGGAAATCCTGTCTCAGCGCATTCATGCAAGAGGAACGGATTCCGAAGAGGTCATTCAGAATCGTCTGGCGCAGATCACCAATGAATTGTCCATGATGCATCAGTATGACTATGTGGTCGTGAATGATGTGCTGGAAGATGCCGTTCACAAAACCTGTGCGATCATTGAAGCAGAAAAATGCAAGCTGTCCCGGAATGAAGGACAGATCGAAACCGTTTTTAAGCAGTATATCAATAAGGAGGTACCGTTAAAATGATGTGTTTTCCGTCTATTGACAGTCTCGTAAAAGATGTGGATACCAAGTATACGCTGGTCACGCTGGCTGCACTTCGTGCAAGAGAACTGACTGACGGCATGGAGCCTCTCATTCCGGATGCAGAAGGCAAAAAGCCGGTCACCGTGGCGCTGGAAGAAATCTATAACGGGAAAATTACCTATGAACGCAGCGACAGAAAACAGAATGCAGAAGCGCACGTTTGAGGGTAAGCATGTCGTTGTAGGCATCACCGGCGGTATTGCTGCCTATAAGGCAGCGGAACTGGTAAGCCAGCTGCGGCAGCGGGGCGCTGATGTGCACTGCATTATGACGGAACATGCCACAAAACTGATTTCTCCAATTACCTTCGGGGAACTTTCCGGTCATGATGTAACGGTGGATATGTTTGCCAATATTTCTCACTGGGACGTACAGCATATCGCCTTGGCGAGGCTGGCGGATCTGTTCATAGTGGCTCCGGCAACTGCCAATATCATAGGAAAAATGGCCTGCGGTATTGCGGATGACATGCTGAGCACGACCGTCATGGCGACAAAAGCCCCGGTGCTGGTGGTTCCTGCCATGAATACCAACATGTATGAGAACGGCATTGTTCAGAGAAATATCCGGACGCTTCGTGAAGTGGGCTACACGGTCATGGAACCGGAGGAAGGCCATCTGGCCTGCAATACCTCCGGGAAGGGCCGCTTTCCAAAAACAGACGTCATTTTATCCGCAGCGGAAAAAATTCTTTTCGGCAAACATCTTCTTCAGGGGAAAAAGATCATTATCAGTGCGGGCGGTACGCAGGAAAACATTGATCCTGTCCGTTATATCGGAAACCGCTCCAGCGGAAAGATGGGATATGCCATCGCCCGGGCGGCTGCCATGGAAGATGCGGAAGTGACGCTTGTGAGCTGCACAACAGAACTTCCTGTGCCGGAAGGCGTGACCGTCTGTTATGTAAAGAATGCCCGTGATCTGCAGCGGGAAATGGATGCGCGCTTTGACGACTGCGATGTGGCGATCATGGCTGCGGCCGTCTCTGATTACCGCACTAAAACGGAAGCCACGCAGAAAATCAAAAAAGAGGCCTGCGACTCCCTGACCATTGAACTGGAACTGAATCCGGATATCCTGTACGGACTGGGCCAGAAAAAGAAAGGGCAGTTCCTTGTGGGATTTGCGGCAGAAACCAACGATGTGATTGAACACGGAAAGGAAAAACTGCAGCGGAAAAATCTGGATATGCTCGTCGCCAATGATGTCAGCCAGAAAGGGGCCGGCTTTAATGTGGAAACGAACATTGCCTCGATTCTGTATAAAGACCATACCATGGAGCAGTTCCCCATTATGACAAAGGAAGAACTGGGACATGTTATCATTCAGAAAATTGCGGAACGGTTGTAAGAAAAGCCTCCGGTGAAAAACCGGGGGCTTTTTACTTGTATTCCATCGGAAAAAACGATATAATACTTGCGTATGCTCATCAAGAGTAGCGGAGGGACTGGCCCATTGATGCTACAGCAACCATTCTCCGGAAGCGGTGCTAATTCCAGCAGGAAACTGAAAGATGAGGGATATTCCCTCCGTATGGAGGCTTTTTTATTGAATTTCAGCAGGGAAAATTTTTGTATATAGTCTGAGGAGGTACAAATGGCTAAAAAAGCATTTTTCTCGTCCGAATCTGTAACAGAAGGACATCCGGACAAGATTTGTGATCAGATCTCTGACGGCATTCTGGATGCCATTCTGGCACAGGACCCCAATGGCCGGGTGGCATGCGAAACCATTGTCACCACTGGTCAGGTTCATGTTTTTGGGGAAATATCCACAAAATGCTATGTGGATATCCCGAAGGTTGTCCGCCAGACGATCAAGGATATCGGCTATACCCGTGCCAAATACGGCTTTGACGGAGATACCTGCGGCGTACTGATTTCCATTGATGAACAGTCTCCGGATATTGCTATGGGTGTGGATCATTCTCTGGAAGCAAAGAAAAATGAAGCAGATGCGTATGATATCGGAGCCGGTGATCAGGGCATGATGTTCGGCTATGCCACCAACGAAACACCGGAATATCTGCCATTCCCGATTGCCATGGCACATCGTCTGTCCCGCCGTCTTGCGGAAGTCAGAAAGACCGGCGAATTGGCATATCTCCGTCCGGATGGCAAGACTCAGGTGACTGTGGAGTACGATGACGGCAAACCGGTCCGCATCGATACGATTGTCGTATCCTCTCAGCACGATCCGGAAATCAGCCACGACCAGATTGAAAAGGATATCATCGAGCATGTGGTAAAAGCTGTGATTCCTGCGGGCTATCTGGACGACCAGACAAAATATTACATCAATCCGACCGGACGTTTCGTTATCGGCGGGCCGCAGGGGGATGCAGGACTGACCGGACGCAAAATCATCGTTGATACTTATGGCGGCATGGCGCGTCATGGCGGCGGCGCTTTCTCTGGAAAGGATCCGACAAAGGTTGACCGTTCTGCAGCGTATGCAGCCAGATATGTAGCAAAGAATATCGTTGCTGCCGGTATCGCTGATAAATGTGAAATCCAGCTGGCTTATGCCATCGGGGTCGCTCATCCGGTATCCATTCTGGTAGATACTTTCGGCACGGGCAAACTGGACGATGAAAAAATCGTGGAACTGATCCGCAAAAATTTTGAACTTCGTCCGGCAGGCATTATCGATATGCTGGATCTTCGCCGGCCTATTTATAAGCAGACCGCAGCGTATGGACATTTCGGTCGTACCGATGTAGATCTTCCCTGGGAACATACGGATAAGGCAGCTGCACTGAAAGAACAGGCAGGCCTGTAATCAGGTGAGGAAAGAGGGACCGCCCCATGAGAGGGAGGTTCCTCTTTTTTCTTGCGGATATGTTACAATAAAAAAGCATTTGGGCAGTATTGCAGGAAGGAGACCATCGTGGAAAAACTGGCGGAAGTTCTGATCAACCGGCCGTCCAAACATCTGGACCGGACGTTCACGTATCGACTGCCGCCGGAGCTTTCAGATCTGACTCCCGGCTGGCGGTGTGTGGTTCCCTTCAACAACCGGACGGAAGAGGGGATTATCCTTTCTGTACAGGAAGAGGATTCTGCTTCTTTATCCTATACGGTGAGGGATATTACCGCTCCGCTGGATGATTTTGCCTGGTTTACTCCGCAGATGATGACACTGGCACGCTGGATTGCATCTTATTACATGTGTACGTATATTGATGCGCTCCGGCTGTTCCTGATTGACAAAAAAGGAATCCGCAGCGAAATCCTATATGAAATCTGCTGGCAATCTATACCACAGAACCATCCGATACGGGAGCTGGTAGATACATCAGTTATGGAACTATCCGGGGAGGATGCGCAACTTCTATGGGATGCCGATATTCTTTCCGGATATGTGAATGAGGGCCTTCTGCAAAAAAAGGAAATAACAAAGGTGGTCTATCATCCCCCTCTGGAAAAATGGCTGATTCCTTTCCTGGAACAGAAAGCCGACCATGTCCGCGGGGAGCGGCAGAAAGCCCTCCTGACATATCTCAAAGATCACGGCGGACAGCCGGTACATGTGCTGGAACAGCAGGGCTTTTCCGTTGCTTCCTTAAATACATTCTGCAAACATGAACTGGGGCATTTCATCTATCGTCCGAAGAAAACGTATTCGCTGATACGGGATCCGAAAAATTTTGTGCCGCGGACACTGACGAGAGAACAGCAGACAGCATATAAACGAATCTGCGCGGCTATTGACAGTGGCAGCTGCAAAGGCCAGCTGCTGATGGGGGTTACCGGAAGCGGCAAAACGGAAGTATATCTGCGGGCCGCTGAACATGCGCTGGAACAGGGCGGATCTGTCCTGATTCTCGTTCCGGAAATTGCTCTGACCATTCAGATGGTGGATTACTTTTCTGCCCGCTTCGGCAGTGAAGTCGTATTTATTCACAGCAAGCTCAGCCGTGGGGAACGCTATAATAACAGGGCCCGAATCCAAAACGGAGAAAGTCATATCGTCATTGGTTCCCGATCCGCCTTATTCATGCCCTATCAGAATCTGAAGCTGATCGTGGTGGATGAGGAATACGACACATCCTATAAACAGGATGAAACGCCCCGGTATAACGGACGGGATGCCGCCAAAAAACTGGCTGTCCTGTGGCAGTGTCCCATTGTACTGGGGGCGGCAACACCGGCCGTCGAAACGTATTATGCTGCAAAGCAGGGAAAAATCGAACTGCTGGAAATGAAAGAGCGGGTCCACCATGTGCCGCTGCCGGTCATCCATATCGTGGACATGAGGGAGGAACAGGGCGATATTCCGTATTCCCGCGTTCTTTTAGAGAGTTTGCAGGAAACGATCCGGGCCGGGGAAAAGGGAATCCTCTTTCTGAACCGCCGCGGATATGCCACCGTGCTGCAGTGCCGGAACTGCGGGTATGTGTTCAAATGCCCTTACTGTGATGTATCCCTTGTGTATCATAAAGAAAGGCATTCTCTGCACTGCCATTACTGTGAGAGTGTTTTTTCCCTGCCGGATCACTGTCCACAGTGCGGCGGGCAGGAAATTTCCTATATGGGATACGGAACAGAAAAGGCAGAAGAACAGATTGAACAGCTGCTTTCCGGAATTTCCTGCCGCCGGCTGGATCTGGACAGTACATCCCGAAAATATTCCGCACTTCAGATTCTCGAAGATTTTCGACGGGGTAAGTTTAATGTCCTCTTAGGAACACAAATGGTGGCCAAGGGACATGATATCCCGGGTGTACAGATGGTCGGCGTGATCTCTGCAGACTCGATTCTGAACCGGCCGGTCTATCTTGCAGCGGAGCAGGCTTTTATTCTGATTACACAATGTGCAGGACGGGCCGGACGGGGCCATGAGCAGGGACAGGTCGTGCTGCAGACGTACAATCCGGATCATTATGTCATCCAGGCGGCAGTACAGCAGGACTACAACCTGTTTTATGAAAAAGAAATCCGCTTCCGGGAAGCACTTCGGTATCCTCCCTTTGTGAGAATGATGAAAATTACCTGCTTTGATAAACAGCACAGTAAAGCTGTGCAGAAAGCAAAACAGATTTTTTCCTGGCTGAAAGACCGGTTATCCCAAATCCCGGACGGTACCTCCGCTACACCGCCTTATGATGAGCCCATTCGCAAGGTAAGAAATATCTATTATGTTTCCATTATGATTCGGGGCGCTTCTCTTCTTGCTTTAAAGACAGCCATGCGAGCCGAGCCGATTTTTCAAAACAATGGTATTATGGTGGATGTGGATCCTCTTTCATGAAAAGGGGAGAGCCGTAACAGGGCATATTGCGAAAAAGCAACCATATCATAGGATACGCTTACCATTTGAATTCAAAATATAGAAAGAAGGGACAGACCTTGAGTAAAATCATTACTGCCGGCAACCCGCTGCTGAAAGAAACGGCCCAGCCGGTCACCGTATTCGATAAGAATCTGAAATTTTTACTGGAAAATATGAAGAAAACCCTGTATGAAGCCAATGGAGTCGGCTTGGCGGCTCCGCAGATTGCCGTGTCCAAACGCATTTTCGTAGCTGATGACGGAGTGTCCGGATATGATGAATATATCAATCCGGTATGGACGCCTGTGGGAGATGAAAAGGATATAGATGTGGAAGGCTGCCTTTCCGTACCGGATCTGTATGGCGAGGTAGAGCGGTACAAAGAGGTTCTGATCAAATATCAGGACCGCCATGGTAAAAAGAGACAAAAAAAGGCATCCGGCCTGCTGGCCCGGTGCATTCAGCACGAAACAGATCATCTGAATGGCATCCTTTTCATTGAAAAGGCGGTTTCACTGCATAAAGGAAAAGATGCTGATGAATAAGAATCTTCGTATCGTATTTATGGGTACACCAGATTTTGCGTTGACGACACTGCGTACGTTGTGTGACAGCGGGCATACGCCGGTCGCTGTATATACGCAGCCGGATAAGGTCAATCGTCGGGGCGGAAAAATTTCTTTCTCTCCGGTCAAGGCATATGCGCTGGAGCAAAATCTTCCGGTTTTTCAGCCGGTGTCTTTCCGTACGGAAGAGGCCGCGGAAGAACTGCGCCGGTTCTCACCGGATCTGATTGTTGTGATCGCTTATGGCAGAATTCTGCCGCAGGCCATTCTGGATATTCCCACATATGGGGCTATCAATATTCATGCTTCTCTTCTGCCGAAATATCGCGGCGCCGCACCGGTTCAGCGTGCCATTATTGATGGAGAGCCGGAAACCGGTGTCACACTGATGCATCTGGATGCAGGAATGGATACGGGCGCCATCATCAGTCAGTCGGCACTGCCCATAACAGAAACAATGACGGCCGGCAGTCTCCTGGAAACGCTGGCAGACATGGGATCCAAAGAACTGCTGCGCATTCTGGATCATCTCCCTGAAATGCTTGATAAAGCAACAGCGCAGGATGAATCCCGCGCCACCTATGCAGAAAAGCTGACAAAGGATATGGGGCATCTGGACTGGACAAAGCCGGCGGCTGTCCTTAGCGGACTGGCACGCGGCATGTATCCGAATCCGGGGACCTATACCTTCTTCCGGGGAAAACGAATTAAAATTCATCAGGTGATTCCGCCGAAATATCCCGGTGAAGCCGTCGGTCATCCTGGTGAAATCGTGTCCCTCGATTCAGGCGTTCTCTGGGTGCAGACCGGGAATGGCATACTGGGCATTGCAAAGCTGCAGCCGGAAAATCATAAACAAATGGATGCCGCTGATTTCATTAACGGATATCAGGTAAAAATTCATGACGCACTGGAATGCTGAGGCTGCTCCGCCAGCCAGACGGGCTGCCTATGAGGGGTTGTATGAGATTTTTGAAAAATCTGCCTATGCCAATCTGACTCTGCAGCATTTTTTTCGGCACTGGACCTGGAAGCCGGAGGAACGGCGGTTTTTGACGGAGCTCGTATATGGTGTGTGCCGCCGGTACAATTATCTTCTCTGGATTTTAGAACAGCTCAGCAGCCGTCCTCTGAAAAAGCTGGATGCCAAAGTCAGACTTCTGGTCTGTCTCGGATTGTATCAATTGATTTTTCTGAATGCCGTACCGGATTCCGCTGCGGTTAATGAAACGGTAAAAATCGCAAAGCAGGTAACTCATGCCGGAAATGTCAAATTTATTAATGCGATTCTCCGAAATTATCTGCGGAAGAAGGAGAGCTTCCGGATTCCGGCGGATACGGAAGATCCAGAGCTTCATGATGCACTGACGTACAATGAACCGGTCTGGCTGGTGCACCGCTGGACAGAGGAATGGGGACGGGAAAAAGCGCAGGCGGTATTTGCCGCATTAAACCGGGTTGCCGATACAGATATCCGCTGCAATCGTCTGAAAATATCGACAGAGGAACTGATAAAAAAACTGGAAGCCATTGGTGCAGAGCCGAAAAGAATTTCATTTTATGAAGATGGAATTTCCCTGGGAGCAAGCGGCCCCTTTTTTCAGTCATCTCTGCTCAGGGATGGACTGGCTTATGTACAGAATCAGGCATCCATGCTTCCGGCCTGTGTTCTGGCACCGAAGGCAGGAGAAACCGTTCTGGATATGTGTGCGGCGCCCGGCAGCAAAACGACTCAAATCGCAGCGATGATGGGCGATCAGGGCCGCGTCGATGCATGGGATCTTTATCCGCATAAAATCCAGCTGATTCAGGGAAACTGCCGCCGTCTGGGCATTCGTTCTGTCCATGCAGAGGCGCGGGATGCCTCCATTCTGCATAAGCCTGCCGTAAATCGGTATGAACGGGTGCTGCTTGATGCGCCCTGTTCAGGGTTGGGCGTCCTCGGAAGAAAAACGGAAATGCGCTGGCGGAGAAAGGAAACAGAGCTGAAGGCTTTTCCGATACTGCAAAAGCAGCTTCTTCAGTGTGCAGCTGCTTATGTAAAGCCGGGTGGAAGGCTGGTATACAGCACCTGCACGCTGAATCGCGAAGAAAATGAGCAGGTGGTTTCAGAATTTCTGAAAATACACCCGGAATTTTATCTGGCACCGTTTTCTCTGCCAGGGATTGACGGTACTTCCGGCATGTGTACGCTCTGGCCGGATATACATCACAGCGATGGCTTTTTTGTTGCTTCTATGACAAGGAGAGGCCTATGAAATGGAACGTATGGGGACACCCTCTGAAAGAGACGGAACAGTTCTTTCAGGAGGGTGGCTTCCCCCGATTTCGGGCAAAACAGCTTCATGATTATCTGTATAAGCGGTATGTATACGATTTTGCTCAGATGACGCAGTTTCCCGCAGCAATGAGAGACTGGCTGTCAGAAAATGCTGTGATCGAAAAGCCGGAAGTCGTTCGACAACAGCACTCTTCCAACGGAGATACCATCAAACTGCTTCTGCGGTTGTCAGACGGTTCCTTGATTGAAACGGTCTGTATGAAGCATGATTATGGCAATTCCATTTGTGTATCCACACAGGTCGGCTGTGCAATGGGATGTATTTTCTGTGCCTCCACCCGCAAGGGAATGGAACGGAATCTGACACCGGGAGAAATGCTGGCACAAATTTATGCATTTCGCATGCTATACCAGATTCCGGTTCATTCCATTGTCCTCATGGGCAGTGGGGAACCGCTGCAAAATTATGAAAATGTCCTGCAGTTCATGCATCTCTGTCATGCACCGGATGGACTGAACCTGTCATATCGGGGCATGACGCTGTCCACCTGCGGAATTGCACCGGCAATTTATCAGCTGGCTGACGAGAAAATTCCCATCACGCTGGCAATTTCTCTCCATGCACCGAATGATGAAATACGAAACCGCATTCTTCCGTCCAGCCGGAAATATCCCATTCAGACACTGATCGATGCCGCCAGGCACTATTTCAATGTAACTGGACGGCGTGTGACCTTTGAATATATTCTGATCAAGGGGATTAATGCCGAGCGGACGCATGCAGAAGAGCTGTGTCGGCTGGTTGGCGATATGTCCTGTCATTTCAATCTGATTCCGATCAACGGGACAGAACATATCCAGTTGTATCCTCCGGATCATCAGGCCATTGAGCGATTCAGCCAGATTCTGGAAAAACACGGGAAAAGTGTGACCGTGCGCCGTCAGATGGGCGATGAAATTCAGGCTGCCTGCGGTCAGCTCAAAAGACGATATCTGAAAGACAATTCCTGAATGGTACGAGAAAGGGACTTTGATACAAAGTCCCTTTTTTATTGCAGCCCCATATGGCAGGGATGGTTCTCTTTTAGAGTTGGTCTGTAGTATAATGAGAACGTATAAATTAAAGAAAATACTCTGAAACAGCAAAGAGTGATTTACGGTGTTTCAAACACTGGTGGCGAAATATGATTACAAGTTATGGCATTTCGGAAGCCGGGCTTATACGTCCGGTGAATGAGGACTGCATTCTGGTGGGTACCCGCCTTTTTGTCCTGGCCGATGGAATGGGTGGTTATGAAGGCGGCCAGTTGGCCAGTTCCACTGCAGTGGCTGCGGTGAAGCAGTATTTTGATGCACATCCGGATACAGTCTATTCGGAATCTGCAATGCGGGAGGCAGTGCTTTTTGCCAACCATGCCATCCTGCATCAGAAGGTCTCCTCCGGAACCTATCAGGAGATGGGGACTACCCTCATCCTTGCGGCAATTGCCGAAGATCACCTGTATTGGGCACATGTGGGAGACAGCCGGCTTTATATATGGAATACCGGCCGGCTGACACAGATCACAAAGGATCATTCTTTTGTGATGACACTGGTGGATGAAGGAAAGATTTCCCGCGAAGAAATGCGTGCCCATCCGAGAAAAAATGAGATTACCAGAGCGGTGGGCATCCGTGCGGCACTGGAAGTGGATACCGGCACGATTGCACTGGACAGCCCCATGATGATACTGATTTGTTCCGATGGCCTGAGTACACCCATTGATGACAATACCATTACAGAAGCATTTAATGACTGCGGCAGAGGAGAAGAAGCTCTGAAAGCCTGTGCGGAACAGCTTCTGAAAAAGGTGTATGAAGCCGGGGCCTCTGATAATATTTCGGCCATTCTTGTTCAATATATTCCTGATGAGCTAAATAATGGAGCTGAATCATGACTGGAAAATTACTTGATAACCGTTACCAGCTGGTCAAAAAAATCGGGTCAGGCGGAATGGCCGATGTTTACATGGCCAAAGATATCCTTCTGGATCGGGTCGTAGCGGTAAAAATTCTTCACAGCAATTTTGCAGAAGATAATGAATTCGTTACCCGGTTCCGTCATGAGGCTCAGTCTGCAGGAAAACTGAGCCATCCGAATATCGTAGGCATCTATGATGTCGGATGTGATCAGGGTGTGTACTACATTATCATGGAATACGTGGAAGGAACAACACTGAAGCAGTATATCCAAACCCATCCCAATATTCCTATTGATACAGCTGTAAAAATCGCTATCGAAATAGGCAATGCACTGGAAGAAGCCCATAGAAACGGCATTATTCACTGTGATATCAAGCCTCATAACATCCTGCTTACTGATTCTGGAAAGGTCAAAGTCACGGATTTCGGCATTGCCCGCGTTATTAATTCATCTACGATTATGAACCGGGAATCCATTCTGGGTTCTGTTCATTATCTGTCACCGGAGCAGGCTGCCGGGGATCAGGTCACAGAAAAAACCGATATCTATTCTCTGGGCATTGTTCTGTATGAAATGCTGACGCATCATCTTCCTTTTGACGGAGATACGGCGGTCAGCATTGCCCTGAAACATATCCAGAATGATATTCCCCGTCCCACAAAATTCAATCCGGCGATTTCTCCTTTGCTGGAAGAGTGCCTGCTGACCGCATTGCAAAGAGATCCGGATAAGCGGTATGATACCATTTCCGATTTTATTTCCGAACTGAAAATTGCGCAGGGATTTACCACGTCGATTTACAGACCGGCACAGCCTGATTTTGCGGCCATTGCAAAACCAGCGGCGCCACGCGTACAGAAAAAAGCAGAAAAGCCTTTGAAGGTGCGGGAACGGTATCTGGCTTATTTTATTACACATCTGCCGCAGAAATATATCTGGATCGCTATGGTTCTGCTGTTTCTGGCTGCTTTTGTATGGGCTTTTTTCAGCTTTGGCAATTTCTGGAGCTCCAAAAATATTACAGTACCGGATGTAGTGGGCAAATCAGCCGCTGTGGCGGAAACTGAATTAAAAGAAGAAAATCTTCGGGTATCTGTTGATGAAATTGCCAGTGATACGGTGCCGGCAGGAAGAGTCATTTCCCAGACACCGCAGGCAGGTGCTTCCGTCAAGGAACAGCGCATTATTCACCTGACAGTCAGCAAGGGCGGTGTAGTGATTCAGATTCCTGATCTGAAGGGCATGACCCTCGATCAGGCACAGGAACAGCTGAAACGGCTTCATCTGAAACTCGGGGCTGTCGAGACAGGCTCTGACAGCTCCATGCCGTCGGAAGTCATTATTTCGCAGACGCCGGCTCCGGGAATGCCTGCGGAAAAAGGGACAACGGTCAATGTCCAGATTAACGGACATCAGGCTCAGGTTCCGAATGTAGTAGGTATGACTCTGTCGGAAGCACAGAAAACATTATCTGCTCTGCAGCTTTCTGTAGGCAATATCACCGCCAATGACTCGTCCTTAAAGGCGGATAATCCGGATAATATCGTGGTCGCTCAGACACCGTCTGCGGGGGATTCTGCTTCGGGTTCCCGGGTGGATCTGGTCGTTGGCAAAGGAACGAATCAGAACGGAGAAACCAGTCTGGAAAAACGGGGAGCGGTCAACATTTCCATTCCCAAAGGCGGAAAGACCCGTCATGTGGAAATCATCGTCATGGATGATGAAGGTCGTCATACCGTTTACAGCAGTGAAGCAGAACCTGGATCGGTCATTTCAAAGGATGTTTCCGGAAAAGGAAATGTACGTGTACAGGTCCTGGTGGATAATTCCGTTATTCAGGATCGGGAACTGTAATGAAGGGAAGGATCATCAAAAACCAGAATGGATATTTCTCCATTTATGGTGAATCAGGAAATCTTCATCTATGCCGTTCCCGGGGCCGGCTGAAGCGGGTAACCGATATTCTGGTCGGTGATGTGGTGGAATATGAGCTTCCATCATTATCGGAAGCCGCAATTACAAAGGTATATCCGAGGCATTCTCTTCTTCACAGGCCTCCGGTAGCCAATGTAGACCTGCTTGTGCTCACATCAGCTGTAAAATCACCGGATATCAATCGGTATACGCTGGATAAAATGATTCTTCTTGGAGAAGATGCCGGAATTCCAATTTTGATCTGTCTCAATAAATCAGATCTGGATCCGGATAGAGCCGAAGAACTTCGGCATGATTATGAAAAAGCAGGGTACCCGGTTATCTGTACCTCTGTTCCGAACAGAGCCGGACTGGATTTGCTGTTCACTGCCATGGAGGGGCATATTATCTCCTTTTCCGGACCATCAGGAGTCGGGAAAAGCAGTCTTCTGAATGCCCTTCTTGGTACTGACAGATTGCTGTCCGGCAGTGTCAGTTCCCGGACAGGACGCGGTAAAAACACCACCCGGCATGCAGAACTGATTCCTTTTGGCAATGATTCTTTTTTAATGGATACACCGGGATATACGTCACTGGCACTGGATTCTGTACTTCCGGAAAATATAGGATTCCTGTTCCGGGAATTTCAACAGTACATGGGACAATGCCGTTTCCGGGACTGTCATCATCTGAATGAACCGGAATGCGCCGTCCGGGATGCTGTATCCCGGGGAGATATTGTGCTTTCCAGATATCAGTCTTACTGTCAGATGTTGAATGAGATCAAAGAAAAAAAGCCCAGGTATTAAAAACAGGAGATCATCATGAAAATTGCACCTTCTTTATTATCTGCCGATTTTGCTCATCTTGCCGATGAGGTAAAAAATGTTGAACAGGGCGGTGCCGATCTGCTTCATCTGGATGTCATGGATGGTCATTTTGTACCGAATCTTACCTTTGGTGCACCCGTCATCAAGGCATTGCGGCCGTATACGCGGCTTCCTTTTGATGCCCATCTCATGACCTATCATCCGGAATCCTATTTTGATGCACTGGAGGAAGCCGGTGTGCAGATGATTTCCTTTCATGCAGAAGCAGCGGTACACCACGACAGACTGATTCATGATATCCAGGAACGGGGAATTCAGGCCGGACTGGTTTTAAATCCGGGTTCTCCGCTGTCTCTTGTGGAAGAAATGCTGCCGATTCTGGATTTTGTTCTGATCATGTCAGTAAATCCCGGATTTGGCGGACAAAAATTTATTTCTTATACGCTGGACAAAATCTGCCGGCTTCGGAGACTGGCAGAACAAAAAGGGAATGCAGATCTGCAGATCGAGGTAGACGGCGGAGTGAATGCGGAAAATGCTCCGGCATTAAAAAAAGCAGGAGCCGATATTCTGGTAGCAGGCTCTTCCGTATTTGGGAAAAAGGACCGGAAAGCAGCCATTGACGCATTACGATGCTGATAAGCAGGAAAGCTCACAATTTCTTGTGAGCTTCCTTTTCATGAAAAGGAGAATCAGATTTGAAAACAGATACGATTCAGCATTATCTGAGCCCCGATGGGATACGGCTTACCGCAGCTGATACTTCCAGAGCGGCAGCTGAGGCGGAAGTCATTCACCATCTGCCGAAAATGTCCGCAGCCATCATGGCCAAAGCCATAACCGGAGCCGCTATTCTGGCCAATGATTTTAAAAATCACGAAGGAGTTTCCTTTAAATGGATTACGGGAAGTCCTTTGGGAAATATCCATATAGATGCCTATGACGGGCACTATGTCAGAGGATATCTTGACCATCCGGAAGCTGGTGCCGGGATTTCCTATACGACAGATCATGAAGCCGACCTGGTCAGCACGAAAGGACAGCTCTTTGTTACACGGTATTCTCTGCTGAAGATGCCCTATACCAGTATGGTGAATCTGAGCAGGGGAGACATTGCCGCAGGACTGACAGAATACCTCAATACTTCGGAACAAACTTTATCTGCTGTTTCTCTGACATTAAAAATCAATGAGCAGGGGGCGATAGAAAGATCTGGCGGATTTCTGGCACAGCTTATGCCAGAAGGAAATATGAGCCGGTTTGCCGGTCTGTTTGAACAGCTTTCCCGCTGGGATGTAACTGCGGACGGTGCTTCGAAACAGTCTCTGGAAGCATTGATTACAGAGGGAAAATTCGAACTGCTGGAAGAAGCACCGCTTGCTTTTCGCTGTACCTGTTCTGAAGAGAGGATTCACTCCACATTAATGACGCTGCCCCGGGCTGAACGGGAAAGCCTGCTTCAGGAGCCATCCATAGAAATCGTGTGCCACTATTGTGGCAAAAAATATGTTATCCGAAATGAAATCCTGAGAAAATGGTTTGAAGAAGAACAGAAGGGAGTTCAGTAATATGAGCCGTTTAGCTTTTATCGGAGGAACCGGAGTATATGATCCGGGGATTCTGCAGAATATTTCATCCCATGTCATTGAGACGCCATATGGAACTGCGAGCTATGAATCCGGTTTCTTTGATGAAAAGGAAATTATTTTCCTGGCCCGGCATGGAGTGCATCATACCATTCCACCGCATAAGATCAATTACCGGGCCAATATCTATGCTTTAAAAATGCTGGATGTGGCGGCCGTCGTATCTACTACTGCAGTGGGATCATTGAATCCGGAATACAAGCCAGGCGATCTGGTACTGGTGGATCAGTTTATCGATATGACCAAATCCCGCATTGGAACGTTCTTTGACGGTGAGCGATATGGAGTGGCTCATCTTGACATGACTCATCCTTATTGCGGGACACTGAGTCAGGCGATTATGGAGGCAGGAAAAAAAGCAGATATTAAAATTCATCCGCACGGCACCTATATCTGTACCGAAGGGCCCCGTTTTGAAACACCGGCCGAGATCCGTGCCTTCCGGCTCTGGGGAGCCGATGTGGTCGGCATGACCAATGCACCGGAATGCCAGCTTGCAAGAGAAGCAGAAATCTGCTATGCCACTATTTCCATGATTACAAATTTTGCGGCGGGCATCTCACCGACAGAACTGACCCATCAGGAAGTGGTGGACTGCATGCAGCAGAATATTGCCAGCTTCCGTAAAATTATAACCATTTTATCTGCTACTTATGATCCGGATACGGACTGCACCTGCCGGCACGCAGCTTCTGCTTTTGGAGGATTCCATTTATGAGTGACTGCCTTCATTCTCTGTTGTGGGATGGAAACGCATTGATCATCGTGGACCAGACGCAGCTGCCGGAGATACTAACATACAGGCGCTGTACCAGTTCCCGTATGGTAGCTGAAGCGATCCGGGAACTGGCTGTACGCGGTGCACCGGCGATCGGTGTAGCCGCTGCCTATGCCTGTGTACTGGCTCTGCGGGAAGCCCGTACAGAATATCAGGACTGGCCGCAAATCCGGCAGGCATTTCATGATTCCTGTCAGGCTATAGCGGAAGCCCGGCCGACAGCCGTCAATCTCGCCTGGGCAGTGAGACAGATGCAAAAAGCCTTTGCTGAATCTGATTCGAAAACTGCAGCGCAGAAATTACTGGAAAGAGCACAGGCCATTGAGAAAGAAGACATTGATACCTGCCGGCGCATTGGTGAAAATGGGGCTTCCCTTTTTGAAGGAAAAAACAGTCTGCGAATTTTAACACACTGCAATACCGGTGCCCTGGCCACTGCCGGCATTGGTACCGCTTTTGGCGTGCTGGTGACACTGGCATCCCGCGGCCAGCTGGATCGGGTTTTTGCGGATGAAACACGGCCGCTTCTTCAGGGATCGAGGCTCACCGCAACGGAGTTGATGGAAGATCAGATTCCATGCTGCCTGATTACGGATTCCATGGCATCTGCCGTAATGAGAGATAAAAGGATTGATGCCGTTATCGTCGGTGCGGACCGGATTGCCGCCAATGGGGATACAGCCAATAAAATCGGAACATACGGACTGGCTGTCGCTGCGGCTTATCATCATATTCCGTTTTATATTGCCGCGCCTTTTTCAACATTTGATTTCTCCATCCAAAGCGGAAAGGAAATCATCATCGAAGAGCGCAATCCTGATGAAATCCGTCAGATTGGGGGACACTATACAGCCCCCAAAGATGTTCCGGTATATAATCCTGCTTTTGATGTGACACCCGCTTCATTGATCCGGGGAATTATTACAGAAAAAGGAGTACTGACCCCGCCTTATGAGGAAAGTATTCTGAAATATGAAAGGAGCTTAACCAATGAGTGATTCTATGATCAGAGATATTTCCCTTGCAGAAGAAGGGATGCAGCGTATTCGGTGGGTGGAAAATTTCATGCCCGCCTTGAACCATCTCAGAGCCGAATTTATTCGTGACCAGGTATTCCGCGGCAAGACGATCGTCATGTCCATTCATCTGGAAGCAAAAACAGCCTATCTGGCGCTGACCCTGAAAGCAGCTGGTGCCGATGTGGTGGTAACCGGCAGTAATCCACTTTCCACCCAGGATCCCATCGCGGCAGGCCTTGTCAGCCAGGGCGTGACAGTATATGCCTGGCATGGGTGCACGGATGAAGAATATACGATGTTCCTGAATAAAGCATTGGATCATAAACCGCATATTATTATTGATGATGGCGGCGATCTGGTAAATCTCCTTCATACCACCAGAAAGGATGCGCAGGAACGGCTGGTCGGCGGCTCTGAAGAAACCACGACAGGGATCCATCGTCTGAGAAATCTGGAAAAGAATCACCGGCTGGAATTTCCTATGATCGCTGTCAATGACTCCTATTGCAAATATCTTTTTGATAATCGCTATGGGACGGGTCAGTCTGCGTGGGATGGCATTATCCGGAGCACCAATCTGACCGTAACAGGAAAAACAGCAGTTATCGCTGGATATGGGTGGTGTGGTAAAGGCTGCGCCATGCGGGCAAAGGGACTCGGGGCACACGTCATTGTAACGGAAGTCGATCCGATTAAAGCAGTAGAAGCTGTTTTTGATGGATTTGATGTGATGCCGATGGAAGAAGCGGCTCCGCTTGGAGATATTTTCCTCACCGTTACCGGTGATATCAATGTCATCGTAGAAAAACATTTCCTCAAAATGAAGAACGGTGCCATCTGTGCCAATGCCGGGCATTTTGATGTAGAGGTCAGCAAAAAGGATCTGGACCGTATCTGCACTTCCCATTATGAAGCAAGAAAAAATATTGAAGGCTATGTACTGCCCAATGGAAAGACCGTATACCTGATGGCAGAAGGGCGTCTGGTCAATCTGGCTGCAGGGGATGGCCATCCGGCAGAGATCATGGACCTGTCCTTTGCTATGCAGGCATTGGCTGCTTCCTATCTCTGCAAGCATGCCGGTGAACTGAAGCCTCAGCTGTATCTGCTTCCCCGGGAACTGGACCGCCAGATTGCGGAAATCAAACTGCATTCCATGGGATACAGTATCGATGAGCTTACCCAGGAGCAGCAGGATTATCTGAATCAGGAATAAGGATGGAATATCATGAAAACACTGATAAAAAATGTAGCCGTTTACCGTGATGGCAAAGCAGAAGAAGGACAGAATATTCTCATAGAAGACAACCGGATTCTTTCTTTTCCGAAGCAGACAGAGAATCTTGCTTTTGATCAGCTGATCGATGGGGAAGGAATGCTGGCACTTCCCGGACTTGTGAACGCCCATACGCATGTAGCCATGACGCTTTTTCGCAGTTATGCCGATGATCTGGCGCTGATGGACTGGCTCCAAAATATGATCTGGCCCGCTGAAGAACATCTGGATGACGATATCGTATATTGGGGAAGCATGCTCGCATTTGCAGAAATGATCCGCGGAGGCACGACCGCCTTCTGTGATATGTATATGTTCATGGATTCCTGTGCTCAGGCTGCAGAAAAAGCAGGGATTCGCGGCAATATTGCCCGCGGACTGGCAGGTGTCACGCCCAACGGGATGAAGGCGCTGGAGGAAAATGTAGAGCTGTTCCGGAAATGGGATCAGGCCGGAAACGGGCGTATCCGCGTCATGCTGGGACCACACGCGCCTTATACTTGTCCGCCGGACTATCTGAAAAAAGTACGTGACACCGCAGAAAAATATGGAATTCCTATTCATATCCATCTGTGTGAAACCAAAGGGGAAGTGGAAACGTGTCAGTCTAAATTCAACATGACTCCTATTGCATTGATGAATTCGATCGGACTTTTTGATTGTCCCACGCTGGCAGCACATTGCGTTCATGTCACAGATGAGGATATCAAAATTCTTGCAAACAAACATGTATGTGTAGCCCATAATCCGGGAAGCAATCTCAAACTGGCTTCCGGTATTGCTCCGGTTCCAAAAATGAGAAAAGCAGGTATAACGGTCGGCCTTGGTACAGACGGTGCTTCCAGCAACAACAAACTGGATATGTTCGCAGAAATGCGGCTGGCTGCACTGATTCATAAAGGGGCCACTCTTGATCCGTTTGCCATTAAGGCAGAGGAAGCTTTACAGATGGGAACGGAAGCAGGCGCCAAATGTCTCGGTTACAGCGATCTTGGCGTCCTGAAAGAAGGTTATCTGGCAGATATCATCCTTGTAGACCGCAGCGGCTGGAACTGGAAACCCTGCTTCAACAGCGTATCTCTGGCGGTGTATGCGGGCAACTCCATGGATGTAGATACTGTGATGGTCAATGGCGAACTTCTTATGAGACATCGGGAACTGCTGACGATCGATGCAGAAAAGCTGTCTTACGAAACGGAACGTGTTACGAAAAAACTCTATGCGTTCAAACAGCAGCGATAAAAAAGAAAGCGGGAAAAGGATCCCGTTTCTTTTTTATCGTGAATTACTTCCGATAACGTTAAATTATCGGAAGTATAAAAATGAGGTTATTTTGGGGTTTTACGATTATCTGACAATCCCTGAAAAAGCCCTATTTTATCGGGAAATTCAGACTTTTTTGTATTTCCGATGTTCTCCCGTATATTTCCGTAAAAATGCGCCTAAGTAAAAATGCGCCTAAGTGCGGCAAAAATTTATGGGTCAAATAAGTGAATGTTGAGATTTTTCTGATTTCTCTTTTGATCACACCTGAGGACTATACATGAAAGAACGTGAAGATTTTTATATCCGCAAAAATTATCTGAAACAGGAAGATTCTGCGCTTTCTGACAAAAGCCTGCAGTCTATTTCCAATACAAAGTCAGAAAATACCATCAATGCTTATGAATCAGACTGGAATGATTTCTGTGACTGGTGCAAATTTCATCAGGCTCAGCCTATGCCGGCCACTCCGGAAGTCATCGTGAACTATATCAATGATTTAGCAGACTACGCGACGGTATCCACTATCCGTCGACGAATCAGCGCCATTTCCGAAAACTACAATGCGGCCGGACTTGCGGAGCAAAATCCCTGCCGCAGATGGATCGTACGGGAAACCTTAATTGGTCTCAGCCGCCGGAAAGGCGTGGCGCAGAAAGGAAAGACCCCTATTTACTGGGATGATCTTGAAAAAATGATTTCTCTGCTGAATCCGGATAAATTATCAGATGTCCGGGATAAAGCCATTCTACTACTTGGTTTCATGGGCGCCTTTCGCCGAAGTGAACTGTCGGGACTGGATCTGAAAGATCTTTCTTTTCTTCCGCAGGGCATGGTTATTACCATCACTCATTCCAAAACGGATCAGGCCTCTGCCGGGCAACAAATTGGCATCCCTTATATTGAGAATAAGGGAATGTGTGCTGTAACAGCGGTAAAAGAATGGCTGCGGGCAGCCCCTATCACGGATGGCCCCTTATTTCGGAGCTTTCTCAAAAACGGACGTCCCTCCTCCCGCCGGCTCAGTGATAAAAGCATCAATCTTATTATCAAAAAATACGCGGGCCTGATTGGCCTGAATCCGGATCTCTATGGAGCGCATAGCCTGCGTCATGGGTTTGCTACCTCCGCGGCACTTTTCGGCATTGAGGAACGCATTATTATGAAACAGACCCGGCACCGTTCTGTAGAGATGGTTCGGCATTATATCAATGAAGGCAATCTGTTCGTGAATAATCCGATCAGTATGATGTTCAGCCGCTCCAAATAAATATCTTTCTTAAATAAATAAAAATAAAATCCTCCATTGCATTTCTGCAGATGGAGGATTTTATTTTTACTGACACGCAGGCAGTTTGAGGATCTGCCCTGGCTGAAGCTGACCGGCATCAGAGATATGATTCAATTGCTTGATGTCGTAAATATAACTGCGAATATCCGTGTCATCGTTTACGTGCATGGCTGCAATATCCCACAAAGTCTGATGGGCTTCCACCCGAACCTCCTGCTGGGCCGGCATGGATTCTGAAAATGACGCCTGTACTGCCGCCTGAAAAAGAAAAATACCCACAAGACAAAGGATAAGCAGCCGACCAATGGTATGAGTTCTCATAATACTCCTCCCTGCCGAAAATCATAATATATTCCCGGAATTAATAGATAGAATTTATGTTCGCTTTTATTATAATAGTACAGAATATTTGTTTGGTCAAGCATATTTTCTGTGAACGAGTGTTTTGTATTTTAATGGAGAATCAATTATAATAAAATCAAATAAAAAGATGCACGATTATACAGGAAAGGATGAACCGTTGTGCCAAGAAAAGTATTGGGATATGACCGCGGTCTGACGAGCAGAGAAAAAAGTATTCTTGAATATATCCGTCAGAAAATCGAGGAGTCCGGATATCCCCCTACCGTCCGGGAAATCTGCAATGCAGTCGGTCTCCGTTCCACTTCAACAGTCCATGGTTATCTGGGAAGACTGGAAAAGCTGGGAATGATCAAACGAAATCCCGCCAGTTCCCGTGCCATTGAGCTTACCGAAGATATGTCATGGAAGCATAAAAAAATACTGCCGACCCCCATTGTCGGCGCAGTTCGTGCCGGTGATCCCATTGTTGCTGATGAACGGGTGGAAACCGTACTGCCGATGCCGGCAGAACTGGTCGGCAGTTATGAAAATTGCTTCATGTTGACGGTTCGCGGAGACAGCATGATCAATGCGGGGATTATGGAAGGCGATCTTCTGATTGTGGCTCAGCAGGAAACCGCACGAAATGGAGAAATCGTAGTGGCTCTGGTCGGTAATGAAAATGCAACGGTGAAACGATTTTACCGGGAAGCGGATCACATCCGCCTTCAGCCGGAAAATGATGCCTATCAGCCGATTCTTGCCAAGGAGGTTACCATTCTAGGAAAGGTCATTGGCCTTTATCGCCATTATTGATTCAATAAAAAAGATGAGACAGTACATTGTCTCATCTTTTTTGTTTATTACTTGGATATCCGGTACTGACCGGAATCATCCATCGTAATTTTGCCTTCTTTCAGAAGATGTCCAGCAGCCCGTTTAAAAGCTGCCTTGCTTATCCCCAGAATATCCTTGATCAGCATTGGATCACTTTTATCGTTCAGCAGCATACGCCCCTGATGGGATTCCATATATTGCAATAAACGAATTCCATCCGAGTCCAGTGCTTTTTCCTTAGTCGGTCTAAGAGAAATATTCAGATGCCCGTCTTCCCGGATAAATGTCACACGACCGGTCAGTTCCTGCCCCATCAGCAGCGGTGTCTGAGGCATATCTTTTCTGTGCAGAAAAGCAATCCATTTTTCCCGCGTAATCAGAAAGGCCCCTTCTCCGGTCATATTATAAATGGTGCCTGTGACCTTTCCTCCAACCTTGATGCCTCTGGCCGGTCTGGCAATTTTCCGCATTTCCTCATCGACATGCATGGTTACCGCCAGACGGCCGGTTTTATCAATATAGAGTTTAACCCAGATTTTTTGTCCTTCTCTGATGGGTTTGATTGTTTCTGTATGAGGCAGAAAAATACCACGCTCCGTTCCTGCTTCCACAAAGGCTCCAAAACGGGTCATCAGAAGAACTTCCACATAACCGATGCCTCCGACCGGAATCTGAGGCAGCCGCATACTGGCTGTCATTCGGTGATGCGGATCATGATACAGAAAGACCTTCACTGTATCACCGACTTTGACTTCCTGCGTCTGCTGGTCCCGATGAAGAAGAATATCATCGGCGGAATTTCCCGTTTCCGCATTCAGAAAGGCCCCAAAAGAAGTAAGCCGGGCGACGGTCATTTCTGCAATGGAATTTTCCTTCCATTTCTGGTTATTCATGAGATGCCTCGGTTTCCGGTTCATGATATTCCGTGACCGGTGCTTCTCCCCAGAGATGGTCCAGTTCATATCTGCGGCGTTCTTCATCGGTAAAGATATGAACGATGATATTGCCAAAATCCAGCAGGACCCAGTCTCCTTCACGAAGTCCCTCGTGACGGAGAGGCCGTTCTCCTGCTTCTTCCATCTTTTCTTCCACTTCCTCTGCGGCAGCCTGTGCCTGCTTCTGGTTTCGTACCGTGGAAAGGATAAAATAATCCGCAATGGAAGTCAGCTCCGATACATGCAGTATACGGATCTGTACCCCTTTTTTATCGGCAATTGCTTTACAGATAATATTCAGCTTTTCCTGTTCTGTCATTCTTTTTCTCCCTGTTTCTGTTCTTGCTCTATCGTCAATCCTACAATTTCCTGGATTTCCACAGGATTGATTTCCCATACTTTTACATGCTCATAGCTCCGGGTCTCACCGGGCAAAATAGTGAAATATAACTGGTCAGCCGGGAATCCGCTGATGTCATAAGCAAGATCTGCTGCTTCTGCCTGACTGATATTGGTATCCAGTGCATTCCAGTAATAGCGGACCAGCCCCCAGGTATAAATACGAAAATGGTTCCGGCTCTGATTCAAAAATGCTTTAATAAATCGTTCTTCCCGCTGAATGCGGCTGATCTCTCCCCCTTCCTCATCCAGGAAGCGGAGGTAACCGTAGGCATCATTTCCCTCCAGGGTCTGAAATCCCTGTCTCAATGCAATATCCTCGGCGCCCGAGACATCTGTATGGCTCATATTTTTTTCCACATACAGATCGATACCGCCAAAGCGGTCCATCAGTGCAGAAAACGTGGCATTATCAAAGATTGCATGCCGGCCGATCCGGATATGAAGAAGATTCTCCACTGCACTGACCGTTTTTTCTGCATCTCCGTCTGTATAAGCATCCTTCAAAAGAAGCAGCGGCTCGTCATTCCGGCTGATTTTTGTATTGCCTGGCAGTGAAATCGCATACATTTTTTTCTGCTGTGGATTCACAGAGACCAGGATCAGGCTGTCCGCCTGTGGCGGCCCCTCATGATTGGTCCCTACAAAAAGATAGTATTGTGAAGGCGGCTGGCTGGAAATACTTTCCGTTTTCGGAGCAGACAGAATCCACTGGATGATAAACAGAATGCCATACGCCAGCAGACCGAGGACAATGAGGAAACACGCCAGAAAGAAAAATAATCTTTTATATCGAATTCGTGTTTTTTTCATGATGGATTGTGTTCTTCCATAATCAGCGCATTTCTGCCGGCCAGTGTCAGCTCATAAATATAGGCATGCTGCTCTGCCAGATGCCGAATTGTGGAATCATACGCAGCAATCAGAGTCTGATTCAGGTCCTGCCCGGACATCTTCCGCAGCTCCTCCACTCCCGGAAAATCACGGGATGGCTCAATATAATCTGCCAGAAACACAATTTTTTCCAGAAGCGTCATATGCGGCTTTCCTGTGGTATGATAGAAAACCGCACTCAGAATATCCGGATCTGTTATTCCGAAATGACGCCGTGCATACACACTGCCTGCCGGGCCGTGAAGAAGTGCCCGGCTTTTCAAAACGGGAGCATCCAGAGAAAGGTTTTCCGTTCTGACCAGTGCCTGCATATCTTCCAGAGACATTTCCTTGGCACAGTCGTGAATCCATCCTGCCAGCTCCGCTTGATCCGGATCGGCTCCATATTGCTCGGCCAGCTGACGGGAAGAGGCTGCGACACCGCAGGTATGGCGGAATCGTTTGGCTGACAGCCGTTCCGCCAGCTCCTTCTGAATCTGATGAAGTTCCATTACCAGGCCCCCTTATACAGCTGCTTTTTCTGTAAATAAGAAATAACCGCATCCGGAATCAGATAGCGGACCGAACGGTCTGCCCGAATCAGCCCGCGAAGAATAGTCGAGGAAATCTCCAGCTCCGGTGTGCGTAAAAAATGAATTTTTTGCCGGCCAAGCGGCCCGAAATAACGGATGGACTGCCGGACTTTCTCAACATCCCCGGGCCGGCTGGCGCAGATGAAATGACAGGACTCCAGCAGCTCCCGATTGTACTTCCAGGTAGGAAGATCTGCAATGGCATCCGTCCCGGCAATAAAATAAAACTCTGTGTCTGCTGATGCTTCCTGCTTCAGCAGGCGGATCGTATCGACAGTATAGGACGGCCCTTCTCGCTTCATTTCGATAGCAGATATCTGAAAATGAGGATTTTCTGCCACGGCCAGTTCCACCATATGATACCGGTCATACTTATCAATATGATGCATCGGTTTATTGGGCGTATCTGCTGTGGGGATAAAAAGCACCTTTTCAAGGGCAAATTCCTGCCAGGCCGCCTCCGCAATCACAAGATGTCCGATATGAATCGGATTGAACGATCCCCCGAATACACCTATACGCCGAGCCATACCAACACCGCTTCCACACACGCAATTCCCACAACCATGAAACACAGCCATTCCAGAAAATGATATACTTCAAAACGCCCCTTTGCGGTCTGCGTATGATAATACATCCACCACCGGCATTTTTCCATCATAGAAACGGCGTAGTTGCCATGTTCATTGGTTTGATTCATCATTCCCGAATCTGACCGTTCCCGAAAATTTTATATTTATAGGTAACCAGCGGCTCCAGTCCGACCGGCCCCCGCACATGCAGCTTCTGCGTACTGATGCCGATTTCTGCACCAAATCCAAACTCAAAACCGTCGGTAAACCGGGTAGAGGCATTGGCATACACACAGGCCGCGTCAATGCTGTTCATAAATTTCCGGATGGTTTCCTTGTTTTCGGACATAATGCATTCAGAATGACCGGTACTGTATTTCCGTATATGGGAGATGGCATCTTCCAGAGAATCTACAATGGATACAGAAAGAATCAACGCGCCGTATTCCGTACTCCAGTCCTCTTGGACCGCCGGAAGAACCGACGGATCAAGAGCCCGGACCCGTTCATCACCGCGAATTTCCACGCCCTTGGCCCGCAGTGCGGGAAATACAGATGCGATGCATTCCGGAGCAATCTGCTGATGAATCAGCAGCGTCTCCATGGCATTGCACACAGACGGCCGCTGCGTTTTTGCATTCACAATGACGGGCAGCGCCTTTGCCAGATCAGCATCCTTATCCACATAAGTATGGCAGACTCCGCTTCCTGTTTCAATGACAGGAACGGTACTCGTTTCCACTACAGACCGGATCAGACCGGCTCCGCCTCTGGGGATAACCAGATCAACGAGCCCGCGAAGCGTCAGAAGCGTATGGACCAGAGAACGATCCGGATCAAGAATGCTGGTGACCGCTGCTTCTTCTACACCAGCGCCACGAAGAACTTCATGAAGAATATCTGTCATGGCTTCATTGGTAAAATGTGCTTCCTTCCCGCCGCGCAACACACAGGCATTTCCACTTTTGAGACACAGTGCCGCCGCATCGGCCGTTACATTGGGCCGTGATTCATAGATCATGGCAATCACGCCAAAGGGGACAGAAGTACGTATGATATCCAGACCATTGGGAAGCGTCCAGCGCTTCAATGTCCTGCCGCACGGGTCCGGCAGCTGAATCAGCTGAGCCGCTCCTTCCGCAATTTCTTCAATCCGCTTTTCAGACAGGGTGAGCCGTTCCACCATGGCTTCACTCAGGCCATAATCTCCGGCCTTCTGCAGATCACGGGCATTGGCCTCCAGCAACCGTTTTTTCTGCTTCATCAGTTCATCGTGAAATGACTGCAGCATTCCATTCCGTTCCCTGCCGGACAAAAGAGCCAGCTGAGAGGAAGCCTGCCGGGCTTTCCGGACAGACTGAATCAATTCTTCCGTATTCATATCCCCCACCTCTTTCAGTGAAGTACCAGCAAATTATCTCTATGAATCACCGTATCATAAGGTGCCTGATGACCCAGCGCCTCATTGATTTCCGAAGTATGGACACCGCATATCTTATCCACATCGTTTCTGTTGTAATGGGTAATGCCCCGGGCCAGCTCTTCGCCATCACAGGAAACAGAAATGATATCCCCATCCTGGAAATCCCCGGAGGTCCCGGTAATGCCTACAGGCAGAATGCTTGAGCCCTTGTGAAGTACAGCATCCCTGCATCCGGCATCTACAAAAATGGTTCCCTTGATATCAGCTCCAATGATCATTTTCCGTTTCTTCATCTGCGGATGCACCGATTCCCCCACAAAGAGGGTGCCAATCGATTCTCCATCCATGATGCGATACAGCACACGGGGAACCGTACTCCGTGCAATGATCATATCAATTCCGGAGTGGACACAGATTTCGGCGGCCTGCAGTTTCGTATACATGCCTCCGGTCCCTCTCGCTGTTCCAGGACCTTCTGCTGTACGGAACAGAGACCGGCTGAAAACCGGCACTTCTTCTATCAATTTCGCATAGGAATATCTGGACGGATTCTTATCATACAAGCCGTCCACATCAGAAAGAATAATGAGCAGATCCGCATCGGCAATGCTTGCCACCGTAGCAGACAGGGTGTCATTATCCCCGATTTTGATTTCATCAGCCGCCACCGCATCATTTTCATTGATGATGGGCAATACTCCCAGTTCAAGAAGTGCCATCATCATACCGCGGGCATACATATAGCGCTTGGGATTCAGAGAATCCCCCTTGGTCAGCAGCACCTGGCCGACATGATGACCATATTCATGGAAAAACCGTTCATAGACGTTCATCAGAAATCCCTGGCCTACGGCTGCCGCCGCCTGCTTATAGGGAAGATAGGACGGTTTCTCCTGAAATCCGATGATCGGGACCCCTACGCCAATGGCGCCGGAGGTGACCAGAATCACCTGGATGCCGCGGTTCATCAGATCGGAAATCTGCTGAGCCAGCTGGTCAATAAAACGGAGATTCAGTTTTCCATTGTCATAGGTAATCGAGCTTGTTCCTACCTTGATGACAATTTTTTTCTTGCGGAGAATCCGTTCTCTCACTGAGGGTATGGTATCAGGGCAGCTCATAATGGGACTTTTTCTCTTTCTGCTTAAAAAGGATGCAGTTCCGGCCGATGATCTGTACGATTTCGCACTGCAGTTCTTCTGCGAGAACCGCTGCGGTATGGGAAATTTCTTCTTCGGAATTCTGATTGACCTTTACCTTGATCAGTTCTCGGGCTGTCAGCGCTGCGTCGGCACTGTCGATCACAGACGGAATCAGACCGTCTTTTCCAATCTGCACAACTGCCGGAAAGTTAACGGCAATGGCTTTCAGATACTGTTTCTGTTTTCCTGTCAGCATGGCTTTTCCTTTCATTCTTCCGCATCATGTCCCTTTTCAGAGAACGTGAATTCCACTCCGTACAAATTCACCGTATCGCCTTCCTGGATTCCTTCTTTTTTCAGCAGCTTGTCCAGGCCCATAAATTTCCAGGCCCTTTCAAACCGGCGCAGGGAAAGTGTATCATCAAAATCCGTCATGTTGACGAGTTTTTCCACACGTTTGCCTTTGACAGAGAACACCCCGTCTTCTACTGTAATTTCAAATTCGTCCTTCGGGACGTCATAAACGATGGTTTTCTCCGGCGTAAATTCCGGCAGAGCCGGTTCCTCCTGGAGAATCTGCCAGGCTCTTTCCATCAGAGGCCGTACCCCTTCGCCGGTAAGTGTACAGATGGGGAAGCACTCAAAGCCTTCCGCCTCAATCTGCTTCTTCAGCGTCTCCAGTTGCTCCGGGTCCTGAATCAGATCGATTTTATTCGCCGCTACGATCTGTCGTTTTTTTGCCAGTGCTGGACTATACAGCTCGAGTTCATTATTGATGATGTGAAAATCATCAATCGGGCTCCGCCCTTCACTTCCTGCAGCATCCAGTACATGGATCAGAACACGGGTTCTTTCCACATGCCGCAGAAAATCATGACCGAGTCCTACCCCCTGGCTGGCCCCTTCAATCAGCCCCGGAATATCAGCCATCACAAAGCTTCTGTCATCGCTGAGCGCCACTACGCCCAAATGTGGGGTCAATGTCGTAAAATGATAGGCTGCCACCTCAGGACGGGCACCGGACACCTTGCGGATCAGGCTGGATTTCCCCACGCTGGGAAATCCCAGAAGGCCCACATCTGCCAGGACCTTGAGCTCAAGGCGCAATTCCTTCATTTCACCCGGCTCCCCTTTTTCCGCGTAAGTAGGGGCACGGACTGCACTGGTTGCAAAATGGGCATTCCCGCGTCCTCCGCGGCCGCCTTTCACGATCAGTACTTCCTGCCCCTCATGCGTCATATCGGCCAGCAGTTCTCCGTTTTTCACATCATAGACCATCGTGCCAAGCGGAACTTTGACAATGACATTCTCTGCGGACTTGCCGTACATATCCTTGGAGCCGCCATTTTCCCCGTTCTTGGCTGCAAATTTCCGGTGCCGCCGAAAATCCATCAGGGTATTGATGTTTCCTGCTGCCCGAATGATGACGGAACCGCCCTGTCCGCCGTCGCCGCCGCTGGGGCCCCCGCGGGGAACATATTTTTCACGCCGGAAAGACACCATGCCGTCGCCGCCGGCACCGGATTGAACAATAATTCTGGCCTTGTCTATAAACATATTTTTTCTCCTGTATTTTTTCTCCGGGCCGTCATACGCCGCGCCTCCGGATGTAAACATTGTATTTTCTATTATACCGTATATTGATCAAAAAAAGAAAAGAAAATGCAGATTTCTTCGGCAGATTCCTTCTGTCCGCTTCCATGTATCCCAGCAAAAAAGCCCTCAAAAAAGGGCTTCTCTTTTTACTTCTCCGGAGCCGGTCTGCTCTGGAAAAACCGAATGGCTTCCTGCAGGACCGAATCGGCCCCCGGGTCAAACAGTCTTCCTGTCTGCGTCACAGGAATATCCGGTTCTATACCGATTTTGTCGATCCGGCGTCCTGCCGCTGTCAGATATTGTGCGACGGACAGCTTCAGTGCTTCTCTTCCATCCATGGGATGAATGACCTGCACCGTCCCCTTGCCATAGCTGCGCTCTCCCATCACCGTTCCGGCTTTCTTATCCTGCACCGCACCGGCCAGAATTTCAGAAGCGGAAGCGCTGTTCCGGTCCATCAGAACCACAAGGGGCAGCGGATCATCGGTTCCCTTAATGGAAAAAACCTGCGTATTGCCATTTTTCTCCTCATAACTGACCACAGGACCTCCTGACAGGATCTGGTCCGCCACGGCAACCACAGAATCAATCAGACCTCCCGGATTCATGCGGAGATCCAGAATCAAACGATCCATTCCCGCCTCCCGGAGCTTTTCATACTGGGTGCGGAATTCCTCCGCAGTGTGAGAAGAAAAGGAATAGATATGGATATAGCCGATCCCGTCATCTGCCATGTAGCTCTGTACCGTGGGCAGATTCACATCCGAGCGGGAAACCGTTATATTTTTTTCCGTTTCATCACGCAGAACGGACAGCGTTACCTCTGTTCCGGACAGACCTCGGATCTTTTTGGCGGTGGATTCCAGATCAGCGGCAGAAACCGGTGCATCATCCACCATCAGAATTTCATCGCCGGGAAGGAGTCCGGCCGCTTCCGCTGTACTCTCCGGAAAAACAGAAAGCACATAGGTATGCGCTTCCCCATCCGATCCAATGACAACGCCGATTCCTCCGTATTCTCCGTTCGTCTGCTCCATGAGACTGTCAAAAGCATCACCGGTCAGAAAATTGGAATAGGGATCTCCCAGCGCATCAACCATCCCCTGTGCCGCTCCATTCAGCAGCTCCGTATCGGAAACTCCAAGAAAATATTCCTGATGAATGGTCTTATACGTCCGCATCAGCCGAAGCAGTGCTGCCGGATCTCCGGTCGCAGTAAGAAGCAAAAGGCCTGTCAGTGAAATGGAACCAGCTGATACGGAAATCAGCCAGAGGATCAGCATTTTCTTTTTGATTGAAAGTTTCATTTCTCACCTGATACAGGAAAACCGAAGGAATTCAATTCCTTCGGTGATTTCCGTACAATTACAAATATCCCATCGGATCGACCGGCGAACCGTTGATGCGGACTTCGAAATGGCAGTGTGGTCCGGTAACATTGCCTGTCTGTCCGGAATACGCCACCATCTCTCCTTTGGAAACAGACTGACCGGCGCCGGCCACCAGACTGCTGTTATGTGCATACAATGTCTGAATTCCGTTTCCGTGATCAATGATGATGGTATACCCGTAACCGCTGATCCAGTCCGATTCAATGACGGTACCGCCATCAGCCGCACAGACCGGGGTTCCATCAGGAACACCGATATCAATCCCGGCATGAGAGATCTCAATGCCAAAGATCGGGTGCACGCGGTAGCCGAAAGGCGACGTGATAGGACCACTGCATGGCCAGGACAACTGACCGGTACCAACTACGCCGGTATAGCCGCCGCTGCTTTGCTGCTCACGAAGACGGGCTTCAATTCGTGCCTGCACATCCTCACTAGCCTGCTGCAGTTCTCTTTCCATCTGTTCTGCCGCCGCTTTATGCTCTCTGGCTTCATCCAGCGCGCTTTGCTGTTCGGCCCGCTTGGCTTCGATGGCCTGCTGGGCTTTTTCTGCTTCGATTTCCAGCGCATCCAGCTGGCGCTTCTCTTCATCCAGTTCAGCCCGCTTGGCTTCAATTTGCCTCTGTTTTTCCTGAATATCCAGGATCAGAGAAAAATCAGCCCGGATAATACGCTTTAACAGTTCCAGCCGATTGGCAAAATCACTGAAACTGTTAGAGCCAATGATCACGTCAACATAATTCAGCTGGCCATGCATATAAATGGTACGTACTCGTTTTGCCAGGATCGCCTGCCGTGCATGCAGATCATCAATTGCCTTCTGAAGGGCAATCTCGTTGAGCCGGATCTGTTCATTCAGCTTTGCCTGCTCTCCGCGAATCCTTTCCAGTTCCGCATTGGCCGCATCCAGTTCTGCCTGAATGGCATTCAACCGGTCCATAACCGCATTGATGATGGCCTGCGCATTGGCCTGTTCCTCCTGTGCTGAGGAAATCTGGCTCTGAATATCTGCCAGCTGATCTTCCAGATCATCCGCGACGGAAGGAACTGCCGTTCCCAGCACCAGTGCAGCGGCAAGAAATGCGGCAGCCCGTTGACTGTGCCTGCTCATATCTTACACCTTCATATATTTACGAATAGAAATCGCACTGCCCAGCATGCCGATCAGAATGCCTGCCCCAAGAAGAAGCAGCGTCACATGAAGCATGAAAGGATAAATGCCAATGAAAGGAATAAACAGGAGTCCGGCCGCTGCCGCCTCATTGAGCATGACCTTATACAGCTCCCACAATACGGCAGAGGCAATACCGGAACCAACCAGACCAATAATCATTCCTTCAAACAGGAACGGCCAGCGAATAAATCCGTTGGTAGCCCCTACGTATTTCATGATCTGAATTTCCCTCCGTCTGGCAAATACTGTCAGGCGAATCGTATTTGAAATAATGAAAAGTTCAGCCCCTGCAAGAAATACAATCAGAATGATGCCGCTTACACGAATGGCCTGAGACACCTTATAGAGCTGTTCGATAATATCCTGCCCGTACTGAACGGATTCCACTTCCGCGTACTGGGAAACCTGCGCGGCTGCCTCCTTCAAGGAGTCCGGACGGCTGAAGGACAGCCGGTAAGAAGAAGGCAGCGGATTTCCATTGACTGCATCCAGAATGGCGGCCTGATCGCCAAGCCGTTCCCGGAATTCCTCCATAGCCTGATCCTTATTTGTAAAAGAAAGATCCGACAGATCCGGTAAAGCTTTGAGCCGCTGGCCAACTCCCATGACCTGTTCCGTCGTCAGACCGTCCTTCAGATACACACTCATTTCAACCTGGCTTTCCAGATAGCCGGCCATATGATTCATATTCAGAACCACAGCAAGGAATACACCGAGAATAAACATGGATAAGGTAACGGTCAAAACCGAGGCAATAGCCATGAATTTATTGTGAATGAGGGAATGGGCTGTTTCCCGTAAAAAATAGCCGAATGAATTAAGCATGCAGGTCATAGCCCCCTTTCTTCACATCACTGACAATATGACCGTCTTCAATGCTGACGACCCGTTTGTGCATGGCATTGACCAGGTCTTTATTGTGAGTCACCATGATAATAGTGGTTCCCATATGATTGATATTGTTAAACAAATCCATGATTTCCTCTGAGGTTGCCGGGTCCAGGTTCCCTGTCGGTTCATCCGCAATAAGCAGTGTCGGCCGGTTGACCAGCGCACGGGCAATCGCAACCCGCTGCTGCTCACCGCCGGAAAGCTGGGCCGGATAGGCATTCGCCTTGTTTCTCAGATTGACCAGATCCAGTACCCGGTTGACCTTTTCACGAATCTCCTTCTTGCCTCTTACACCGGTGACCCGGAGAACAAAGGCAATATTTTCAAACACCGTCTTTTCCTGCAGAAGGCGGAAATCCTGAAAAACGATGCCGAGTTTTCTCCGATAGTATGGAACTTTGCTTTTTTTCAGCTTGTTGACTTCCACCCCATTGACAATAACAGAGCCCTTATAGGGAACCAGTTCATGCGTCAGCATCTTGATAAATGTTGATTTCCCTGCTCCGGACGGGCCCACGATAAATACAAACTCTCCCTTATCTACGTGAATATTGATATCCCGAAGAGCGATCTTTGTTTTTGTATATTCAATATATACATGTTCCAGCGTAATCATATCGTGATTCTCCAATAAACGAATACGGCCGGCAGATTTGCATAAGTCTTTTCATTCTGCCTGATTTCCCCTGTGCGGGCAATACTTCTTCTTTTATAATCCACTTTGTCAAAATCCGCAAGTCACTTTGCGGATTCCCGCCCAAAATTTCTGATACGGAAAAAGCAGCTCCGCCAAATGTCAGCGGAACTGCTTTTTACCTGAAAAAAATTATTTTCTTTTATACAACTGAAGTGCGGTTTCCGCAATGTGCGCTGCCGTCAGTCCATACGCCTTCAGCAGATCATCAGCCTTGCCGGATTCACCGAAACGATCTTCCACACCAATCATTGCCATAGGAACCGAACAATGTTTGACCACTACTTCCGCTACAGCGCTCCCGAGACCGCCCTGCACCTGATGCTCTTCCGCCGTCACAATGGCGCCCGTATCCGATGCCGCTTTAATAATGACATCTTCATCGATCGGCTTGATGGAACTCATATTGATGACACGTGCCGTGATGCCGGCGCCCTTCAGGATATCAGCCGCCTGCAATGCTTTGCCCACCATGATCCCGCAGGCAATAATCGTAATATCATATCCTTTGCGCAGAACCGTTGCCTTGCCAGGAATAAAGGGCGTATTTTCAGTGGTGACATCATCACATTTAGCACGTCCCATTCGGATATACACCGGTCCCTGATAGGATGCCGCCCATTTGACGGCTGCTTTTGTTTCTTCCGCATCAGCCGGCACAATGACAGTCATATTCGGAAGCACCCGCATCAGGGCAATGTCTTCCAGCATCTGATGCGTTGCACCATCTTCCCCTACCGTCAGTCCTGCATGCGTAAGGGCAATCTTTACATTGAGCTTTGGATAGCAGATGGAATTCCGGATCTGTTCATACGCACGGCCGGCACCGAAGATCGCAAATGTGGAAGCAAAAGGAATCTTTCCTGCCGCGGCAAGGCCTGCCGCCACACTCATCATATTTCCTTCGGCAATACCGCAGTCAAAGAAACGGTCCGGATATACCTTGGCAAAATCCTGAGTCTTTGTGGATGCAGACAGATCCGCATCGAGAACAACGAGATCCGGATAAATCGCACCCAGCTCTTTCAGTGTTTCGCCGTATGCATCACGAGTTGCCTTCCCCATTATTCTGCCTCCTCTACTTCTTTCAGGAAATGTTCACACTGCTCTTCTGTCGGCGCCTTTCCGTGCCAGCCAACCTGTCCTTCCACTTCCGGTACGCCCTTGCCTTTTACCGTTTTCATAACGACAACTGTAGGCTGGCCTTTAACGGTTTTGGCCTCCTCAATGGCATCATGAAGCGCAGATACATCATGTCCGTCTGCATGAATAACATGCCATCCAAAAGCCGCAAATTTTTCATCAATGGGTTCCGGAGACAGTACATCTGTGATCTTTCCGTCAATCTGCAGCCCGTTATTGTCCACAAAGGCAGTCAGATTTTCCAGCTGATAATGATGAGCAAACATAGCCGCTTCCCAGATCTGTCCTTCTTCCAGTTCTCCATCGCCCAGAATCGCATACACGCGCCAGGATGCATGATTCAGTTTTCCTGCCAGCGCCATACCGCAGGCCGCGCTGAATCCCTGTCCGAGTGAGCCGGTTGTCATATCCACACCAGGAGTATGCTTCATGTCAGGATGCCCCTGAAGCACTGCCCCTTCCTGACGGAGATGATCCAGCCATTCCTTCGGGAAAAATCCTTTTTCTGCCAGTGCTGCATAGAGGCAGGGCGCTCCGTGTCCCTTGGAAAGGACAAGCCGGTCTCTGTCAACTTTATGCGGATCGGCAGGATCGACATTCATTTCCCGGAAATACAGCAGAGCCATAATATCGGCAATGGAAAGCGAACCGCCGGTATGTCCCGAACTGGCTTTCGTAATCATTTTCAGAATATCCACCCGAAGCTGCTTTGCTTTTTCACGGATAAAACGTATTTCTTCAGCTGTTAGTTTTGCCATCATGTCCCCCTTATTTTTTTACCACGCGCTGCAGAATTCTGACTGTTTCCTCAGCCTTTTCCCGAAGTGCTTCAACCGATTTCCAGCAATGCGAATCTCTATCTTCGGAAAGAAGCTCTTTTGTCCTATTATACAATTTTTCCTCATCAAATGCAGAGATTGGAAAAATGGATTTCTGATTGATTTCCCTCAGGAAATTATCAATTTTCGGATCATAGGAAATGCCGATCATCGGAATATGCATCAATGCAGCAAAAATCAGCGCATGCAGCCGCATCCCCACAAGCAGATCCAAATTCCCGATGATGGACATCAGCTCCGGCGCAGAAAACGTACCTTCCAGAAAATGAAAGCACTCCGGTCCCCGCTGACAGATTTTTTCTGCCATCCGATTGTCCTCCGGCCACTGCATGGGAATAAAAAGAACAGTCACCTTTTCTTCCTTCAGCTTTTCCAGATACCGGCCGAACCTTTCTGTCCAGCGGTCTGCATCCAGCCAGTTGCGCACGGAAATGCCTATAATCGGCCTGCCACCGGGAATCCCGGCCTGTTTCAGAATATCCCGGCCTGCTTCCAGCGACACCTGCGGCAAAGAGAGAACGGAATCTGCCGTAGTATAAATGGGAGCCTGAATCCTTAATGTATTCAGAAGACGATGCGATTTTTCATCCCGGACTGTAATGGCATCCACATGAGATAAAATCCGTCTCAACAGCGAACAAACCCATTTCCGTCGGAGAGGACCAATGCCCTGACCATACAGAAACACTTTTTTCCGGCATACGACCCCCGCCAGAATGATAGACAGGTAATACAGCAGGCTTCTGCTGCTCGTTACATCCTGGAGAAGACTGCCGCCGCCGCTGATCAAAAGATCACACTGCAGAATACTTTTGAAAATGGCCCATCCGCCAAAACGGGGAATGGCTCTGGTATGAAAACGTCTGGCTGTCTCTTCCGGCTTTCCTGAAATGACGGTAGTCTCCGCATCCGGAAAATATTGCCGAAGCGATCGAAGGATCGCATATAACATCGCTTCATCCCCGGCATTACGGAAACCATAATATCCGGAAATTACGACTTTATATCCTGCCATACCGTGCTCCAAAAAATTTCGTAATCCGGAGAAGAATCACAACGCCGGCTACTGCAAAGATACCGGCGATGGTTCCGGCAGCCAGACCGTCCAGTCCGCGGATAAAACTCAGAATAAAGGGACTGCGCATATGCGCAAAGGTCTCCACCATCGATCCCTGCCCTATGGTCACCGCAAGGATCAGCAGATAATGAAGGATCTGCGGCCACCGTCTGTACAAAGCTGCCAGCGACAGGAAAACCGCAGGATGTCCGAAAAGAAATTCCTTTTCTCTCGGGCGGGCATACAGCGTATCTTCCAGAAAACGGCGCAGTGCGATTTCAAAGCCGGGAACCGGAGCCATATTGTTGCCGCTCCGTCCTACAAACATAAATGCGGCAAAAGCAAGGAATCCCAGCCCTGCCAGCAGTCCCAGACGAATGGGAATCTGACAGAAATGTTTGACGAAAGAGACAAAATCCCTGTCATTGGAAACCACCTTGCCGAAGAAGGGGAAATGCTGAATATAGATCAGTGTCATAAGAATCAGCGGCAGAACAAATGTCAGCTTGACCCCTCTGAAAATTTCAATTTCCAGAAAGAAGCGGATATCTCCCAGGATGGCACTTACGAATACGCCCCCACAGAGAGACAGCAACCCGCAGCACCAGAGTGCTGCAGCGCCTTCCGCAAACAGTGCCAGTGCTCCTTTTTCTGCCGATGCTTCTTCTTTCTTTTTCAGGCAATAGGCCAGAAAGAACGATACAATGACAACCGGAGTACAGATTTCCGTTCCCAGCGCCATCATCTGCATCGGAAGCAGGGACTGCGGCATCAGCCAGAACAATCCCTGAGAAACCGCAAACCCGGCGCACCAGATGGGCCAGACCCATCTGGCAAGAACGGGAAACAGGAAAAGCAGTGCAAGCACACAAATCGACAGAGCTCCTGTCATTGCTGCTGCCCGCAAAATCGGATTCGGAAAATAGGACTCCATCTGGGAAGCTTTCCCGATCTGGAATCCATGTTCTTCCAGCCTTTCTTTGGTCATGGCAATATAAAGAGCATTGGTTTCATCCAGATTCTTTCCTTCCAACGCATATTTATAAGAAGGGAAAAGATTCATGCGGATATTTCGTTCAATATCACTGATATAGAACCGGGCAGATGCTTCTTCCGGCGTCAGCTGAATCAGCTCATTCTGTGCCATGGCATACAAACGAATCGTATTGTAATCGGATGATTTTACCATGTCCAATGCCCCGGCCTGATTTTCAAAGCCAAGCTGAGACTGTGCCTCAATCAGAACAATCGGGATATGACGGGCCGCCATGGCATCACGGAAATATGCAGCCTGTTCCTTATAGCCAAAAGCCTCTTTGCCCACAAAAAGTACTGCACTAACCTTATCAGATGCGTCTACGGCCCGGAGGAATTCATCCACCACTGCCTTATCAGGATGACTGACATTGAGCGGGCGAAGAACCAGATAGAAACCGGCGGCAGACGCTTCCTTCACGCGAGCCGGAATAATCCCCACAGGCATTTCCAGAAACTTTGTCCAGTTATCCTGGATTTCTATGGTTTCTACTCCGTTCAACGAAAAAATCCGCATCTGCTTCGGATTCAGGCGAAGTTTGAGATTGCGTTCCAGATCCTGAAAAAATTCCCAGCCATTGGCCTTGCTCGAAGGCTGAATGTAGATCCGGTCGCGGCGGATTTCCGGATTGGCTCCGGAAAAAGCGGCCATATCTGCACCACGATAAATCATGGCGTCACTACGGCCCATGATTTTGGCAGGCGTATCATCATACAGGGCCAGCGAGGTAATTCCGCTGGCCTTGTACAATGCAAAAAGATCTTCTTTTTTTCGTCCTTCCAATTTGTCATAATCATAGACCATTTCCACGGTCTGATCATTGGCTTCCACATGGTACCGCTCATATGAAATATAGGCAGCAGCGGCAAAGCCAATAAAAATCATAAGCAACAAAATACGAAAGGACATTTCGTGAAGGCGAATCATATTTCGCTCCTTACGCTTTGAACTTTTGCTTTTTTAAATATCCTTCAATGAACTCATCCAGACCGCCATCCATAACTGCCTGAATATTTCCTGTTTCAATCCCTGTCCGGTTATCTTTTACCAGCGTGTACGGCTGGAATACATAGGAACGAATCTGACTGCCCCATTCAATGGCCTGCTGTTCCCCTTCAATGCTCTGTTTCAGCTTTTCCCGTTTTTCAAGCTCCAGCTCAAACAATTTGGAACGAAGCATCCGCAGGCACTGTTCCTTATTCTGCAGCTGAGAACGTTCTGTCTGACAGGATGCCACAATGCCTGTAGGAAGATGGGTCATGCGGACAGCAGAACTGGTCTTGTTGATATGCTGTCCACCAGCACCGGAAGAACGATAATAATCGACACGCACATCTGCCATGTTCAGGTTGACTTCCACATCATCTGTGATTTCAGGCATAACATCCACCGCAGAGAAAGAGGTATGACGCCGCTTGGCTGCATCAAAGGGAGAGATACGAACCAGACGGTGTACCCCTTTTTCCGATTTCAGCATGCCATAAGCAAACTTTCCCTTGAACATGTACTCTGCATTTTTGACCCCTGCTTCATCTCCGGGAAGCAGATTCAGTTCTTCCACTTCAAAGCCATGCGCCTGTGCCCATTTCAGATACATGCGTATCAGCATCTGTGTCCAGTCCTGCGCCTCTGTACCGCCGGCACCGGCATGGAAAGTTATGATTGCATTATTGGCGTCATATTCATCGGAAAGAAGCAGTTCGATTTCTTTTTTATCCAGGATGGCTTTCAGCCGCTCCATTTCTTCTGCCAGTTCCGGTTCCATAGACTGGTCATCTTCTTCGATGGCCATATCCAGAATTTCTTTCAGTGCTTCCGCCTGATCAAACAATCTGGTATATGTGTCATATGCCTCTTTGGCTTCCGTAGCTTCCTGAGAAATTTTTCTTGCCTTTTCTGCATCATCCCAGAAAGACGGATCGCTCATCTGGACATCATAACTGGTGATTTTTTCTTTCAGTTTAGGTAAGTCAAAGTGAATCCCTGATTTCTCTTTCGTGATTCAGCAGATCGGCTAATGTTTTTTTCAAATCTTCCAGCATCTGTTTTGTCATCTCGCTTTCTAAAAAAGACACTCTTTTCCATATGAAAAGGAATTATATTCAGAGAACCTTTATTTGGAATTCTCCTGACTACCATTTGCCTGTACATTCTGCGGCATGGATGCCCCGGTGTTTTCATCCACATAATGTTCCGTTGCATGCTTCAGCGGATCCGATTCGGACTCCTGCTGAATGGTTTTCTGTTCTTCCGCCTCGTTGGTAAAGCGGATCTGAATATGATACAGATACAGGATAATGGTTTCCATCATGGCATGCTGCATCTCTTCATACATATCGAAGGCTTCCACTTTGTATTCCACGATCGGATTTCTCTGACCGTAAGAACGAAGATTGATGCCTTCCTTCAGCATATCCATATCATCCAGGTGTTCCATCCACTTGGAATCCACCACTTTCAGCATAATGGCCTTTTCCAGTTCTCGCAACATGAGAGAACCGATGGAAGCCTCTCTGGCATCATAGGTGTCGTGGGCACATTTTTCGAGCTTTTCCTTGACCTCTTCTCTTGAGAGATCCTCAATATCCTCCAGTTTGATTTCACCGGGTGCCAGGAAATATTTTTCGCAATATTTCAGAAGTCCTGCAAAATCCCACTCTTCCGGATACAATTTAGCATTGGCGTACGTATCAAGGCCTTCGTTGATGAGAGTATCCACCATATTCATGATCTGGCTCTTCATATCCTGTCCTTCCAGGATCCGGCGGCGCTCCTCATAAAGAACCTTTCTCTGCTGGTTCATGACATCATCATATTCCAGAACATATTTCCGGATATCAAAGTTTCTGGTCTCCACCCGCTTCTGCGCTTTACGAATGGCATTGGAGACCATGGTGCTCTTGATTTCCTCATCTTCATCAAGTCCCATTTTTTCCATGAACTTCTTGATGTTGTCCCCGCCGAAAATACGCATCAGATCGTCTTCCAGTGACAGGAAGAACTGGCTGCTTCCCGGATCGCCCTGACGCCCGGCACGGCCGCGGAGCTGATTATCGATGCGGCGGCTTTCATGCCGTTCTGTACCGATGATCGCCAGACCGCCCAGTTCTGCCACGCCTTCACCGAGGACAATATCCGTACCGCGCCCTGCCATATTGGTCGCAATGGTTACCTGTCCCTTTTGCCCGGCCTGTGCCACGATATTGGCTTCCATTTCGTGGTATTTGGCATTCAGTACATTATGTACGATACCGGCCTGCTTCAGCAGACGGGACAACTCTTCCGACTGTTCAATCGACGTGGTGCCGATCAGCACAGGCTGTCCGGTGGCATGACGGCGCAGAACTTCCTTGACGACGGCCTTGTATTTCCCGCGCTGTGTTTTGAAAATCACATCCGGCAGATCTTTACGCTGAATCGGTTTATTGGTCGGAATCTGTACGACTTCCAGACCGTAGATTTTAATGAATTCCTGTTCTTCCGTCTTGGCAGTACCGGTCATGCCGGCCAGCTTGTCATACATGCGGAAATAATTCTGGAACGTAATGGTCGCCAGTGTCTGGCTTTCCCGTTCCACCTGGAGGCCTTCCTTGGCTTCAATCGCCTGATGCAGCCCGTCAGAATACCGGCGGCCATACATCAGCCGGCCCGTAAATTCATCGACAATGATGACCTTGCCGTCCTTAACCACATAATCCTTATCGCGGATCATCATGGTCTGTGCCCGCAGTGCCTGCGTAAACAGATGATTCAGCTCCAGATTTTCCGTGTCATACAAGTTTTCGACGCCAAGCATTTTTTCCATCTTGGCCACGCCGGCTTCTGTCGGCGCTACGGTCTTCTGTTTCTCATCAATGGTATAGTCCTCATCCTTTACAAGCTTGGGGACGCACTGCGCCAGACGATAATAGTCATCCGTCGATTTTTGCCCCGGTCCCGAAATGATGAGCGGCGTACGCGCTTCATCAATAAGAATGCTGTCCACTTCATCGATCAGGCAGTAGTGCAGCGGCCGCTGTACCATCTGATCCAGCGACACCACCATATTGTCACGAAGATAATCAAAACCGAATTCGTTATTGGTTCCATACGTGATATCCGAATTGTAGGCCAGCTTTCTCTGGCGGAAATCCATATCATGGACGATCAGTCCTACGGAAAGGCCAAGAAACTTATAGACCTGCCCCATCCACTCGCTGTCACGTTTGGCCAGATAATCATTGACCGTAATGACATGAACGCCCTTTCCTTCCAGGGCATTCAGATAGGTCGGCGCCGTAGCGACAAGGGTTTTCCCTTCGCCAGTGCTCATTTCCGCAATTTTTCCCTGATGAAGAACGATGCCGCCGATCAGCTGTACATCAAAATGACGCATGCCAAGAACACGACGGGAGGCCTCACGAACCACAGCAAAGGCCTCCGGTAAAATATCATCCAGTGTTTCTCCCTTAGCAAGACGTTCCTTGAATTCCAGTGTTTTTCCGGCAAGAGACGTATCACTCAGGTTCCGCATCGTGGCTTCCAGCGGATTGATCTTCTGTTCCACGATTTTCCGAAGTTTTTTAACCTCTTTTTCATTGGACCCGTTGAACAGTCTATCAAGAATTTTAAGCATTTATACAGCTCCTTCTTCTGTGTATGACGTACATAGCCCGGACCTCGCCGTCGAGCAAGGCAAAGTCCTTTTGTCCTGTTAAAAACGTGTATATCAATGTTATTTTAACAAACTCTGCATAAGTAGTCAAAAACAGAACGAGGAGAGAAGCATGAGCTTCTCTCCTCGTTTTCAGATCTCTGCTCTTTTATTTTTCCGATTCAATCAGACCGTATTTGCCGTCATCCCGGCGATATACGACAGCCGGACTTTCCGTCTGTGCATTGAAGAACATGAAGAAATTGTGTTCCAGAAGGTTCATCTGAAGGATCGCTTCTTCCGGAGACATAGGAGCAATCCGGAAATGTTTTGTGCGGGCAATTTCAAATTCCGCATCGGAAGCCGGTTCTTTTTCTTCCATGAACTGAGCACTCAGTACTTTCTGTTCCTTGAATCTCTTGGCGAGACGCGTTTTATATTTATGAATCTGACGTTCCACTTTATCGAAAACCAGATCAATGGATTTATACATATCATCAGATTTTTCCACACCACGAAGAATGACGCCATCCACAAAAACCGTCACTTCGCAGGTTCTTGTCATATTGGAAATCCGGAGAAGTACATTCATTTTGATTGGTTTGTCAAAATATCTCTGGATCTTTCCCGTGTGCTTTTCTACATACTGACGCAGAGCCTCTGTTATTTCAAGATTTTTTCCTCTAATGCTTAATTCCATAATAACTCCTCCTTTCATAACCAGATTCAACATCTGGTTTTCATTAATATTATATAACATTCCCGTAAAGATTTGAAGTTAATATGCATAATTCTATGCATGTTACTTATAGCAAATATCTATATCATATGCCAGCATTTTTATTTTTACCGATGCTTGACAAATTCTCCCGTTTATGAATGCATCCCCCATGGATTCCCTCCGGTTGACTCTCCGGCTGCACCTATGATAGAGTACATCCGTGTCTCTCAGAAGACAAGTTATTATGTCAGGAGGAAATCTCATGAAAGGAACTGTAAAATGGTTCAGTGCCGAAAAAGGCTATGGTTTTATTGAAAAGGAAGATGGCGGCGATATTTTTGTTCACTTTTCCGCAATCCAGTCCGACGGATTTCGGACACTGACAGAAGGTCAGTCCGTCACATTTGATGTTGTAGAAGGCGAAAGAGGCCAGCAGGCCGCCAATGTAGTCGCGTTATAAATATAATGCTCTGCACAATAAAAGCCCGGTTTTCCGGGCTTTTATTGTGCGCATAAAATTTTATAATACACTTGCCAGAAAAGCTTTGGTCCTGGCTTCTTTGGGATGAGAGAAGACCTCTTCCGGCGTTCCCTCCTCCACAATAACGCCGCCATCTACAAACATCACCCGATCCGCCACTTCGCGGGCAAATCCCATTTCATGAGTAACAACCACCATGGTCATGCCGGCTTTTGCCAGATCCTTCATAACATCCAGCACTTCATGAACCATCTCCGGATCCAGCGCGGAAGTCGGTTCATCAAAAAGGAGCACCTTGGGCTGCATGGCCAGTGCCCTTGCAATGGCCACACGCTGCTGCTGTCCACCGGAAAGCTGCGTCGGCCGAGATTCCGCCTTATCAGCAAGGCCCACCCGCTTCAGCAGTTCCATCCCTCTGCTGCGGGCCTCCTCCGCGCCGAGTTTTCTGACTTTCATCGGAGCCAGCATTAGATTTTTAATCACTGACATATTGGGGAACAAATTAAAACGCTGAAATACCATTCCCACTTCACGACGGACCTCATTGATATTCGCTTCCCCCGTAACAGGAATTCCTTCAAAGGTAATCTGACCGGAAGTGACTGTTTCCAGTCCGTTCATACACCGGAGAATGGTGCTTTTCCCGGACCCCGATGGTCCGATGATCACCACAACTTCCCCTTCACGGATTTTCAGAGAAATATCCTTCAAAACTTCCAGTTTCCCGAATGATTTCTTAATATGTTCAACAGAAATCATGCATTCCCCACTCATTTCGTTCTCCTTTCTAGGAAAGCGACCACCTGTGAAATGGCCAGAGTCATAATGAGATACAGAGCAGCCACTGTCAGCCAGATTTCGAAGGAACCATACGTCTGTGCAATGATCAGCTGCCCCCGGCGTGTCAGTTCTTCAAATCCTATGACAGATACCAGAGAAGAATCCTTCAGCATGGCAATAAATTCATTGCCCAGCGGCGGAAGAATATTCCGGATCGCCTGCGGCAGCACTACATAGACCATGGTCTGCCACCACGTCAGTCCCAGAGAACGGCCGGCCTCCATCTGTCCTAGATCAACAGACTGAATCCCTGCGCGGAAAATCTCGGAAATATATGCGCCGCTGTTGATCCCGCAGGCCATAACTGCTGCAGCAAACGGTTCGATTTGGTGGCCGGTAAGAATCGGCAGGGCAAAATAAATCAGAAAAATCTGCACCAGAAGCGGGGTGCCGCGTATACAGTCCGCATACACCGCAGCAATCAGACGAAGTATCCTGATCTGAGAAATCCGGGCAATCCCGGCAAACAATCCGATGAAAAAGCCGACAGCTACACTGACCGCCGTAATCTCAATCGTTACAGCAGCTCCCATGAGAAGAAGAGGCAGGGCCTTTTCAATTAATTCAAAATCAAAGCTCATTTTTACTCTTCATATCCTTTCCTGCTGAATGGCATAATAGCCGATTTTCCCTGTATGATGCGCGAAACAGTATGCAATATGTTTTTTAGTTATAAGAATTATAAGAAAATTTGAAATCACCGTCAATTGAACTGTTTTGAAATAAAAAAAGCATCCGAAAATGGATGCCTTTTTTATTTCAAAATACTTATTCTGCTTCACAAAAAGCCAGTGCTTTGCGCAGCAGTGCCAGTGTCTTTTCCCGTCCAAACAGTACAATCATTTCATACATGCCGGGCCCTTTCGTGACACCGGTCAGAGCAATACGAGCCGGTTCAAATGCCGCTCTGCCCTTAATGCCGGTTTCCTTCATAATCGCCTTGAAGCAGGCAGTGACCGCTTCCTCCGTAAAATCGGGCAAAGCTTCCAGTGCATCAATGAAGGCCTTCAGAATAACAGCACTGCTATCCTGTTTCAAAATAGATACCACTTCCGGATCTTCAAACGGAGGGATCTCTTCAAAAAACATCTTTACCTGTTCCGGTGCCTGTGCCCCATAGGAAATGCGGTCGCGCACGTAGCACACCACCTGACGAAGCCAGTCTCTTTTTTCTGCAGACAGCGGCTGCGTTACATAACCGGCTTTTTCAAGGAACGGAAGGACAAAATCAAGCAGCTCTTCTTCCGAAAGTTTTTTCATGTACTGAAAATTGATCCAGTTCAGTTTTTCCATATCAAAAACAGCATCATTGGAAGACACACGGCTCATGGAGAAGGAACGAATCAATTCCTCCCGCGAAAAAATTTCCTGTTCGCCCTTTGGTGCCCAGCCGAGCAGTGCCAGATAATTAACGACCGCATCCGGCAGATATCCCATATCTTTATAGGCGGTTACCGATGTCGCGCCATGGCGTTTGCTCATCTTCTTGTGATCGGCACCAAGAATCAGAGAAATATGGCCAAATTCCGGTACTTTATAACCAAGCGCATGATAGATCGCAATCTGGCGGGGTGTATTGGACAGATGTTCTTCCGCACGGATGACATGAGTAATTCCCATCAGCGCATCGTCTACCACAACAGCAAAGTTATAAACCGGAATGCCATCCGATTTCATAATAATGAAATCGCCTACACCGGAAGACTGAAATTCCACATGACCGCGTACCATATCGTCAAAGGCAATTACCTCGCCTTCCGGAACATGGAGACGAACTACCGGTTTTCTGCCCTCCGCACGATACTGTGCAATCTGCTCCTCCGTCAGATGACGGCAATGACCGCCATATACCGGCGTTTTCCCTTCTTTCAGCTGTTCCTGGCGTTCCTGCTCCAGCTCTTCCTGTGAGCAGTAGCAGTAATAGGCTTTTCCTTCACGGATCAGTCTCTGAATTTCCTTCTGATAAATATTGAGACGCTCGGTCTGACGGTAAGGACCATTTTCTCCGCCTACATCAATGCCCTCATCCCAGTTCAGTCCCAGCCAGCGCAGGGATTCCTTGATGTTTTCTTCGGATTCCTTTGTCGACCGGTTCAAATCCGTATCTTCAATGCGAACGAGGAATTTTCCTCCCGTATGACGGGCTACCAGCCAGTTGAAAAGTGCCGAACGAGCGCCGCCAATATGAAAAGGGCCTGTCGGGCTCGGTGCAAAACGGACTTTGATCTCTTTTTCCATCCTTACAATCTCCTCCTGAATAGCAGAACAGATGCCAGAGCAGCAATTCCTTCCCGGCGTCCTACCGCTCCTAATGTTTCATTAGTTGTAGCTTTTATATTAATCTCTTCCGGCGAAATATGCAATGCATCGGCCATATTCTGCCGCATTGCCGGAATATGCGGGGCCATTTTCGGTGCTTCTGCTATAATCGTGGCATCAATATTTCCAATACCGTACCCCTTTTCCGTAATGATTTTCCTTACCTTTTTCAATAAAATCATACTGGAAATATTGAGGTATCTGTCATCCTGATCCGGAAAATACTGTCCGATATCTGCACACCCGGCAGCTCCGAGCAAGGCATCCATGACTGCATGAATCAGGACATCCGCATCAGAATGTCCCAGAAGACCGCCCGTATCAGAAATATGCACGCCTCCCAGTACCAGAGGCCGCTCCGCGGCAAACCGATGAATATCATATCCCTGACCAATGCGGAATGGAAGGGAATCTTTCTGAATCAGATCCAGCAGATGCTGTTTATCTTCCGGCACCGTCACTTTGAAATAAGCTTCCTTTCCCATGAGATACTTAACGGGAATGCCGCAGACTTCACAAACAGACACATCGTCTGTCACAGAGAGATGATCTCGTCGCACCGTTTCCATACAACGACGGAAAATGGACGTCTGTATCCCCTGCGGTGTCTGAGCCCTCATCAGCCTTTTCCTGTCCGGCGTCCGGCAAACCCTGCCATTCCCATTGGTATATTTTATAGTATCAATGCAGGGGACGCAATATAATGCCGCCGGTGTTCCCTTTTGAAGCTCCTTAATCAGCTGATCGACAGCGGCACCGTCCACCCATGGACGTGCCCCGTCATGAATCAGCACCACTTCCGAATCTGCTGACAGAGCCTGCATTCCATGATAGACCGAGTCCGTTCTTGTGGCGCCTCCGTCGGCATATCTGATGTCAATGGTGCCTCCGACATCCTCTGCTATCTGCTGAAAAAATCGTCTTTCCTCAGGAGACGTCACAAGGATGACCTCATCAAGCAAAAGACTCTGCATCACATGGTGCAGAGTATACCAGATCAAGGGCTTCCCACCAATATTCTCAAGCAGCTTATTCTGCGGAGCACCGAACCTTTCTCCCTGCCCCGCGGCAGCGATGATCATGCTGTTCATGAGTTCAGATCTTCCAGTTTTGCAAAAATCATACGGCCCACAGAATTCTGAAGCACCGATGTAATAATAACCGGCACTTCATGGCCAATGGAACGGCTTCCGTTTTCTACAACAATCATCGTCCCATCTTCAAGGTAAGCCACGCCCTGATTTTCTTCTTTCCCCTGCTTGACAAGCTGTACAAACAGCTGTTCTCCCGGGATCACTGTCGGCTTTACCGCGCTGGCCAGATCATTGAGATTCAGGACAGAAACGCCCTGAAGTTCTGCCACTTTATTCAGATTATAGTCATTGGTAATGATTTTCAGATGCTTTTCCCGGGCCAGTTTTACCAGCTTGGAATCGACTTCATTGACTTCTTCAAAGTCATCGGTCACTATACGAATCGCTTCTTTATTGCTTTTCCGAAACTGATTCAGAATATCCAGTCCGCGGCGGCCGCGGTTTCTTTTCAGCACATCCGAAGAATCTGCAATTTTTTGCAATTCCTCCAGAACAAAGACCGGCACGATCAGCTGTCCCTCCAGGAATCCGCTCCGATAGACATCCACAATCCGGCCGTCAATAATAATATTGGTATCAAGCAGTTTGCCATCCGGGCATTCCTTTTGCTTTTCCTTATTCTTCCCTTTTACCTCCGTATGCAGGTGAAGCCAGGTGACCAGCTCACTCTGTTTGCTGATACAGAGATGAATGCCAAGATATCCAAGAATGATGCTGAGGACAACCGATACATAAGGCCCGATATAAGGAACCCGATCAAAAGCAATCCCCACCAGATTGGCAATGATCAGTCCGAGAAACAGTCCTGCCGTCCCTAGGACAAGATCCTGTGTCGAAATGGAGGACAACGATTTCTCCGCCCAGGAAGTAATGGAAAACAGACTCCGGATCAGATACGGAGAAGCCAGATTTCCTATCAGACCGCCAACCACCGCCCCAATCAACATGAAGGCCAGTGACATGAACGTCACTCCGAGAATGGTTTCGGATAGGAATGTAAAGGGAATGACCGATGTAAGAAGCGAATCAGACTGGCTGAACAGCACAATTCCCAATACACTGAACAGCAGTATAAATATTGGTCTTAATATTTTTTCCAGCATAAAAATATCCTCATTCAGCAGTATACGGGATAAAACATGGGTTTCTGCATCATATGTTAACTCACAATTGAATATCAAAATGTAACATATATTTTAACATAAAAATAACTTTTCTGGCAAACCGCGTATTGATTTCTCATCAGTTTCAAATACTTAATGATTCTTCAGTACAGACAGTGCTTCTTCCAGCCGCCCTACATATTGAACCTGAATCTTTTCCTCCTGCTGACGTTTGAAAAAAAGCTCCGCTTCATGTTTATTGCCTTCCGGAAGAATAAAATGATTGATTTTCATTTTTAAGGCTTCCCTCAGGCGAAGCCCTACATGAGAAACCGGAAGAATTTCTCCGGTCAGTCCCACTTCTCCCAATGCAGTCAGGCTGCGCGGAACCGGGCAGTCCCATTTGACGGAAACCACTGCCAGCGCTGCTGCCAGATCCGCTGCCGTTTCACGAATCTTAAAGCCCCCTGCCACATTAATATACACATCCTCCTGTGAAAAAGGAACCCGTGCTCTTTTCTCCAATACTGCAAGCAGAACAATCAGGCGGTTATAATCATATCCGACCGAAATTCTTCTGGGCACCGCCAGTACAGAATGAACGGACAATGCCTGGATTTCTGCCAGAAGCGCTCTCTGCCCTTCCAGGCAGGCCGCCGTGATGCTCCCCGCCGTTTCAACGATATGCCGCTGCAGCAGATAGGCCGATGGATTCTGAATCTGCCGAAGCCCTTCGCTTCCCATCATGAAAAGTCCCGTCTCCGCAGTAGATCCAAAGCGGTTTTTCACCGTGCGAAGCACGCGAAATTGATAGCTTCGATCCCCTTCCAGGTACAGGACTACATCAACCATGTGCTCCAGCAGACGCGGCCCGGCAAGATTTCCCTCCTTTGTCACATGCCCGATGATAAGCACTGTGATATTCTCTTCCTTTGCCAGACGAACCAGAAGCGCTGTACAGTCACGGATCTGTGCCGGACTTCCCATGGGTGACGAATTTTCTCCCAGATACATTGTCTGTATGGAATCAATAATCAGAAGCGCCGGCTTTATTTTTTTTGCTTCTGTCAACACCTCATGCAGATCCGCACCGGTCATAACAAAGCACTGCTCTTCGTCGATATGCAGTCTCTCCGCCCGAAGTTTAATCTGAATATCGGATTCCTCTCCGCTGCAATATAAAACCTGTTTCTGGAGCTGACATACTGCCTGACACAGCTGAAAAACCAATGTCGATTTTCCGATTCCCGGTTCTCCTCCCAGTAAAATGACCGAACCATATACCAGTCCGCCCCCAAGAGGTCGATCGATTTCAGGCATATGCAGACAGATCCGCCCTTCACTTCCCACCTGAATAGCGGAAAGCTTTCTGGGACTGGATGATCCCTGAAGGGATGCCAGCGGCCGAATGGCCGCAGAAGCCGGCCGTTCCTGGATTTCCTGCATGGTATTCCATTCCCCGCACACCGGACACCGCCCCATCCAGCGGGGAGCTTCCGCCCCGCAGCTGGCACAGACAAATTTGATTCTATTTTTATTTACGGCCATCTTCTGCTCCCAATTTTATTTTTCTCCATTATAAAATATTTTCGGCCGAAAAAGAAAATAAAATCTCCATTTTTGTTCCTCAAAGCAAGAACATGCGTTCTTTTTCGAATTTCATTTTATTTAGAAAATTTGTTCTGTATCCATTTCCGACTATTAGAGCATAGAAAAACGGGATTTCACTATTTTGAAATCCCGTTTTTCCATGCTTCCGCCTTTGCAAATTATCAGGCGTCTTTCTCTCCTTTTTTCTTCTGAGAGTGCCACTTTACGCTGCATTCTTTCGAGCAAAATACCGATCGACGATCATGAGAATCTGTAATAATCACTTCTTTCCCACAATTTCTGCAGTGAAAGCTGCGCGATTCCTTCTTTCCACGCTGCGCCCGCTTGGAATGCTTCCAATACAAATTTTCACAGCGCTGCGAGCAGAACTTCGTCCGCATATCATTTTCTTCCGTGACGCGTACCTCTTCTCCGCAATGCTTGCACGTAAATATCCGAAGCGCCGGTTTATGAGGATCAGAAACAATCACGGTTCCTCCAAAAGCACGGCCGCCGTGACGATTTGCATATCGACAACATTCGGGGCTGCAATATTTCTGACTGATCTGGCGTGGAAAAAACATGGCACCGCACACCAGACATTTGCGGGATTCCTGTTTCCACGACGAAATGCGCATTTCCTTTTCTGCCATTATTGACTTCTTCCTTTACGGAAACAATTCTCCAAGAATTCAAAAAAGTACTCTTTATTTTGCCCAACAGCATAAAAGAAAAGACGGGGGCTATGTCCCGTCTTTTCCTGAACAGACTTACATCAATCCGTAATCCTTCAGCATCTGAATAATATGGGCTTTTTCGCTTTCACTGGCATCAACCATTGGCAGACGGAATTTTCCGCCAGGCAGACCCAGCAAATTCAAAGCCGTCTTGACCGGAATCGGGCTGGTAATAAAGAACAGTCCTTTATTGATAGGATAGGTCTTTTTATGAAGTTCAAACGCCTTCTTTACATCGCCTTTTTCATAAGCATCTACCATGGCAAGCATATCATCCCCGATGATATGGCTGGACACACTAATGATGCCGGCGCCGCCAGCCGTCAGAATGGGATAGGTAAAGGAATCATCCCCGCTGTAAATCAGGAAATCATCAGGAAGGAGCATTTTTTCCTGCGTAACCTGATCCCAGTTGCCGGTGGCATCTTTAATCCCCACAATATTGGGGCACACATCCACAAGGCGTTTAATGGTGGCCGGCTGAATGCAGGCATTGGTTCTTCCCGGCACATTGTAAAGAATAACCGGAATATGGATGGAATCCGCAATGGCCTTAAAATGCTGATACATCCCTTCCTGTGTCGGCTTTACATAAAACGGAACGATAGCCAGAATGGCATCAGCTCCCAGCGCTTCCACCTTTTTCGCAAAAGCAATGGATGCCGCTGTATCAATGCCTCCGGCATTTCCAATAATCGGAACCTTTTTCCCTTCTGCCTTGCTTCCTACTGCACGAATGATGCAGTCATACAGCTTAAGCTTTTCCTCTTCAGACAGAACCGCACCTTCTCCGGTGGTACCGCCTACCAGGATGCCTTCCGTCCCATGTTCAATCAGGTGCTTGGCCAGCGCAACAGCCCCATCATAATCCACAGCACCGTCATCCATAAACGGAGTAATCATAGCCGTAATAACACGTCCGAAATTTTTCATGATACAAGACCTCTTTCCATAAGGAAATATACAGATATTAGCAATTAAAGCAAATCATTGGCAATCATGTATTCCGCGATCTGAAGTGCATTCAGTGCTGCGCCTTTCCGGATCTGATCCCCACAAACCCAGAGATTCAGCCCGTTGGCCGATACCAGATCTTTTCGAATGCGGCCCACCAGTACATCATTCTTGCCGGAAGTATCCAGCGGCATAGGATATTCCTGCGCTTCCGGATCATCCTTTACAGCGGCTCCCGGGAATGCATTAATGGCTTTTTTTGCATCCTCTACAGAAACCGGAGTTTCTGTTTCAATAAAAATAGATTCTGCATGACTCCGGACTACAGGAACACGAACGGCCGTCGGTGTAATTCCGATCGTATCATCATGGAAAATTTTATGCGTTTCATTGACCATTTTCATTTCTTCCTTGGTGTAGGAGGAGTCAAGGAATACATCAATCTGAGGAATCAGATTATAGGCAATGGGATAATGACGTTCCAGACTGGCACTGGGCAAAATTTTAGGTGTATAGGATTCGCCCCTGGCCGCAGCTGTCGTTTCTCCGTACAGTTCATCAATCCCTTCCTTGCCGGCGCCGGATACGGCCTGATAGGTGCTTACAATAATCCGGCAGATCCGGGATAAATTATGAATGGGCTTCAGAGCCATCAGCATAATGATCGTAGAGCAGTTCGGATTGGCAATGATTCCGTGATTCCAGCGGATATCCTCCGGATTAATTTCCGGAATCACCAGCGGCACTTCCGGGTCCATGCGAAATGTGCTGGAATTATCAATGACAACCGCACCTCGTTTTACTGCCTCAGGCGCCAGTGTTTTACTGATATTTCCCCCCGCAAAAAGGGCAATATCCACATGTTCAAAGGATTCCGGCTTGGCTTCCTCTACCGTATATTCCTTACCGCACACAGTGATTTTACGACCGGCAGAACGTGAAGAAGCCAGCAGACGAAGATCTGCAAACGGGAAATTTCTTTCTTCAATCAGACGGATAAATTCCTGACCTACCGCACCGGTTGCACCAAGAATTGCAATATTGGGAAGACGATTCATGGGAATATTCATCCTTTCTTAGTCCAGATAATTTTCAAGGCCATAGGTAACACCCGGGACGGAAACAACTTTCCGGCATGCCAGCATAACGCCCGGCATGAAGGACTTGCGGTCCAGAGAATCATGCCGCACGGTCAGGATCTCCCCAAAGCCGCCAAACAATACTTCCTGATGAGCAACATACCCGGGAAGCCGGACGCTGTGAATGGTAATGCCATCATACTTGGCACCGCGAGCACCGGCGATGCTTTCCGTCGTCTTGTCTTCTTCCGGCATTTCCGTTCTGGCTTTTGCCATTTTTTCAGCCGTCAGCTTTGCCGTACCGGAAGGTGCATCATATTTTTTATTATGATGCAGTTCGATGATTTCCGCATTGGGCAGATATCTGGAAACCTTTTCACAGATTTCCATCATCAGCACTGCTCCTAAAGAAAAATTAGGAGCAATCAGGGCATGTGCCCCGGTCTGCTCGGCAATGCGTCCCAATTCTTCCCGCTGCTCTGCAGTCAGGCCTGTCGTACCTATGACAATATGAACACCAGCCTGAAGCACTTTCTTGGCATTTTCAAAAATAATGGCCGGACTGGTAAAATCCACCACGACATCGGGCTTCTCTGCGGCAAATGCATCCTCCAGACTCCCCATGATTTTTACGCCATTGGCCGCTATCCCCGCTGCCTCACCGGCATCCTCGCCGCAATGGTTCGGGTCCACTGCCCCCGTCAGCTGTAAGTCCTTTTCCGCTGCCAGCGCTCTTACTACTTCACTGCCCATGCGGCCTGCTGCGCCATTCACTAATACACGAATCATATTTTACCCCTCCTCCAAAAATCCGGGCTCTCTGTAAAAATAGACAACCGGATTTTTGCTTATATTGTATTATCCTTTAACTTACTATAAAAAACACAAGCAGTCAATGAAAAAAACTCATTCTTCGTTTCTGACAGCACAAGGATCATGCCCGCACCGCCTGCTGCAGTTCCCATGCCGACTGTATGGCACTCTCATTTGGCGGGCGGTTTCCGGAAATCATCCAAGCAATATCCTGAATGTGTTCCTCTCCGGATAAAAGCACGGCCTTAGTTTCTGTATGCCCCTCCACAACCATTTTCCGGATGCTATAATGCCGGTCTGCCGCACTGGCAGTCTGTGGCATATGAGTGATGCACAGCACCTGCACCGAACGGGTCAGATGGCAGATTTTTTTTGCCACACGAAGAGCGGCGCCCCCGCTGATTCCGGTGTCGATTTCGTCAAACACCAGCGTCTGGCAGGAAAATAAATGAGCCATAATGTCTTCCATAGCCAGTGCAATTCGGGAAATTTCCCCGCCGGAAGCAGTCTGCCTCATGGATCGGAGCGGTTCACCGGGATTCGCCGAAAAATAAAAATCCATCACTGCTGCTCCAGATGCAGACGGTTTTTCCGATTCCTCCAGATGCAGCTCCAGCACGGCATGATCCATATTCATATCCCGCAATGCTTGTGTAATGGCTTCACATAGCGCTCCCCCTTTTTCACGGCGCATGGTATTGAGCAGATGTTCCTGAGCCAGTACCTTTTGTGTCAGTATATCAAAATCCTTCTTCATCTGTGCATTGTCGTACACCAGATCATGAAGCATTTCATATTCAGCCCGGGCTTTTTCAAGATAATCCCGCACATCTTCCAACGTCGGACCATATTTATTTTTCAGCTGGGTCAGTATATTATCCCGCTCCTGAAGCGCAGCCAGTTCCTCTTCAGAAAATTCTGAAGAATCCAGATAGTTTTCCAGATCTGAAACGGCATCCTCTACCGTATACAAAGCGGTATGCAGACTTTCTCCCAGAGAAGAAAATCCGGAATCATATTTCCCCAGACCATCAATACGCCCTGCTGCTTCTGCCAGTCCGCTCTGAACGCCTTCCTCTCCCGATAAAAGTTCCAGAGCTTTATTGAGTTCCAGATAAATCTTTTCGTGATTCTCCAGAATATTCAGCCGGTCCCTGACCGCTTCATCTTCTTTTGTATCCTGAATCTGCGCCCGGTCAATCTGATCAATTTCCCATTGCAGAATATCAAGACGCCGTTCATGCTCCTGCTTCTTCTGATGATATTCGGATAATCTGTCCCTCAGTTGTTTCCACTGGGTAAAAAGCCGTGCATACTGCTCCCAGGCATTCTGCATGGCCTCATCGGAATGATCTACAAGATAACGGCAGAAATCCGCTGACAGCAGTTCTGTATTGTCATTCTGTTCATGAAGACGGACCAGTTGATTTCCAAGCTTCTCGAGCTGTTTCACTGTGCAGAGAGCGCCATTTACTGTACAGATGCCCCGCCCGTTCCGGCTCATTTTTCGGGAAATAATAATGGAGCCTTCCTCTGTATCCACGCCCATCTCTTCCAGAACAGGAAGCAATGTAGGTTCCAGAGAAAAGACACCTTCCACTCGGAAAAAATCTTTCCCGTTCCGAATCAGCTCGACGGAGGCCCGCCGGCCCAGAAGAATAGCCAGCGCATCCATCAAAATGGATTTCCCGGAACCTGTTTCACCGGTAAACATATTGGCACCGGGGCCCAGTTCAATCCAGGTATCCTCGATGATGGCAAAATTCATAATATGGAGACTCTGGAGCATGCCGCACCTCCTGCCTGTATCTCAGACCTTCAGAAACTGCTGGATTTTTTTGACGAAATCCGGCACATCCTCCGGATGCTTCATGATGACAAGCACGGTGTCATCCCCCGCCAGTGTCCCGATGATCTCCTTATTGTCTGCATGATCAATGGAAAAAGCAATGGACTGTGCTGAACCGGGCAATGTATGAATGACAATCAGATTCATACTGCTGTCAATCCGCGTCACGGCCTCCTGAAACAGCATGGCAATGTGATTATTCGACATGACATGCTTTTTTTCGGCTGACAAAGCATAGCGATAACGGCCATTTTTATAGGGAACTTTTACCAGCATCAATTCCTTGATATCTCTGGAAACGGTTGCCTGCGTCACGACAATGCCCTCTTTCTGGAGAGCTGCCGCCAGTTCCTCCTGGGTTTCAATGACCTGATTCTGAATAATTTCCTTGATTTTCATGATTCTGTAACGCTTCATGATATGACTCCTTTTTAACATCAGCCGCCCGGTTTTACAGCCGGCAGCGGATCACGTCGCAACAATTTTGGGAAACAGACGGGAACTGATCGTGGAAAAGAAATCCTGATCGAGAAAACGGATAAATCGTATCTTCTGATGAATGCACCGGATATACAGGCATTCATTCCGGCATATTTTATATTCTCCGTTTCCATCCAGAGAAATATGCAGCTGCTTTTCACGATCCGGAAGCTGAATTTTTACAGTCCTGTCCATAGGCAGCACCATGGAAAAATTCTGTATCATATGCGGACAGATAGGCACAATAATCATATTTTCTGCCCGGCTGTCCATAATGGGACCGCCGCAGGAAAGCGCATAGCTGGTCGACCCGGTCGGTGTAGAAATCACCAGACCATCCGCAGGATATTGCTGAAAGAACCTGTCATCGATCCAAAGACGAAGCCGTGCCATTCTCCCGATCATGTTATGCCCTATGACAATGTCATTCAGTACATCCGGCAGCGGGGTTTCTGTTCCGTCTTCATGGCGGATACAGGACGATAAGAAAACCCTTTTTTCCACATTGTATTTTCCTTCACGAATTTCCTGAAACCGGCGTTTCATATTGGCAGGAGAAATGGTATTTAAAAATCCAAGCTCTCCCATATGGATTCCCGCTAAAAGGATGGGATAGGCTGCCATATCTCTGGCTGCCTGAAGAAAAGAGCCATCCCCGCCGATAGAAAGCCCTACTGTGGTATGGGTACCCAGCCAGTCATAGCTCTGATAATAATCTTCTGACAGATAAATATGCCGTTCCTCAAAACAGGGACGTGCACTTTCCGGCAGATAAAATCGAAATCCTTCCTCTTTCAGTACGGGAATCAATTCCTTAAAAAATAAATACACCTCTTCTTTTCCCGTATTTGGAAAAACCGAGATATTCATGACTCTCATCCTTTCAATGCTGTATGGGCCTCTGCCACCAGATGCCGTACAAAATCGTCCGATGGATAAAGAACAGCCGGCACCGGATCCGGAATCCACCGGAGGAGTGCCAAGAATTCAATATTGCCTGATCCGCCCTTGATCGGGGAATAAGTGATCTGTTCCGTCATAAATCCGGCTTCCGCCGCTTCATGAATCACCTTGAGAATAACCTCCGCATGCGTTCCCGGATCATGGACGATTCCGCCCTTTCCCACTTTCTCTCTTCCGGCTTCAAACTGAGGCTTAATCAGGATAACAATACGTCCATCCTTTTTCAGAATAGAACGGGCAGCCGGCAGAATTTTTAATACGGAAATAAAGGAAATATCAGTGGCAATGAGATCTACCTGTTCCCCCAGTGTATCCACCGTCACATCCTTGATATTTGTCTTTTCCAGATTGATCACACGGGAATCCTGGCGCAGTTTCCAATCCAGCTGATTATACCCTACATCTATGGCATATACCTTGGCCGCCCCATTTTGCAGGGCACAGTCCGTAAATCCACCGGTAGAAGCTCCGATATCTGCCATAGTGACTCCGCTCATGGATAAATGAAATTTCCGGATGGCCTTTTCCAGTTTATATCCCCCACGTCCTACATACGGCATAACATGCCCTTTAATCCGCAGTCGTGCATCGACCGGAATTTTTGTTCCAGGCTTATCCACCGGTACATCATTGACCAGAATGATTCCGGCCATAATGTGGCGTTTTGCATTTTCACGGCTTTCAAAAAAACCCTGTTCTACAAGGAGAACATCCAGCCGCTCCTTTGGTGTTTTCTGCATGATGTCAAATTCTCCTGTTATTTTGTTCTGTGCAGCAGATACATGGCAAGCTCTTGGAAAGGTTCCGCCCTCTTTCCCAGTTGAGCCACGGCATGAACCGCTTTATCGCATTCCTCCTGAGCCAGTTCCCGCGCTCCGGCAAGACCTGCCAGAGAAGCATAAGTGGCCTTATTATGGATCTGATCCTGTCCCGGATTTTTTCCCATTTCCTCAAGACTTCCGGTTGCATCCAGCAGGTCATCCGTAATCTGAAAAAGGTAACCAATATGCAGTCCATAAACATGGAATGCATCTGCTGTCTCATGCTCTGCGTTGGCTGCTGCCGACGCCATATCCAGCGGCACGCACAAAAGTCTGACGGTCTTGTAATAATCCAGCGTACGCAGCGCGTTCATGGTAAGCTGACGATGTTCTGCCTCAATATCCTGCGCCTGTCCTCCTACCATGCCTTCCGGTCCGGCAGCCCGTGCCAGCAGGGCAATCAATTGACAACGGATATCCGGTGTCACACTCTTCATTTCCGACAATAAAGTAAATGCATAGGTAAGAAGGCCGTCACCTGCCATGGTAGCCATACCAGCTCCGTAGATTTTGTGATTGGTCAGTTTTCCCCGGCGATAATCATCATTATCCATCTGCGGCAGGTCATCATGAATCAAAGAATACGTATGGATACACTCTATGGCACAGGCCGCGTCGAGATAGGCTGCTGATGGTTTTCCCAGAAAATCCAGTGCCATCAGAAATAAAGCCGGCCGGATTCTTTTACCTCCCGCGAGGAGACTGTAATTCATTGAATCATATAAAGTTTGATTGGCCGGTTCTGTCGTTGCCAGAAGTTTTGCCAGATACTGATCGACAAGCTGCTTCTTTTCCTGTAAGATCTGCTGAATCATCATGACGTCCCTCTCTTTCCCTGTTAATTATACACAATATACACTCCATTGAATAAAAAATATTTTTGCAGATGTAAGAAAAGCGGGCAATACATGCCCGCTTTTCTTGCATCTTTAATTGTAAATCTGATAATGAAGCTTACAAATGCTGTTCATTTGCCACAGCATTTAAAACCCCATTGATAAACCGATAAGAATTTTCCCCGCCAAATTCCTTCGACATGAGGACTGCTTCATTAATAATGATCCCCTTTTCCGCTTTTCCTTCCAGAGGATACATCATTTCTGCAATGCCGATCCGGAGAATAATTTTATCCACCACATTTAACTGACTGAGTGACCACTTGCGAAGATGTGCAGAAATGACTGCATCGATCTCCGAAAGATGCATCTGCACAGTATGAATCAATGATTCTGCAAATGCCAGATCCTCATTATGCACTTTTTCGGTTATAGTCGCATCAAGATCCGCATCTGGCTCCGGATTTAAATCCAGAGAATACAGAACCTGCAAAGCATACTTTCTTGCTGTTCTTCTCATGAAGTACCTCGTCACTTCTCAACTTTCAAAATATCAATATTAACTGCCCGAATCTGCAGTGTCAGCGGCTGAAGAGATTTCCAGACCGCATTTTGCAGCTGTTTCCCGGTTTCGGCAAGAGAAGATGCCGAAGCAAGCGATACAGAAACATCGAGAATCAGCCCTTCCGAGTCTGAATGGATCATGATTCCCGGAGTTCCCTTTTTGCCCCATACCTGAGAAATCCCGCTCAAAATGGATTGAAATCCTTCCGGTGCAACAAGTTTTGCTTCAGGGAAATCCGTTACTGCCCGGCAAACCGTATCACAGATTCGACTGTAGAGCGCTTCCCTTTCCTGATGTTCTTCCTCAGTCATGTGAAAAACGTCCTTCTTCCCCGAAAACGATTCCCTGTATAAATATGTCTACAGTAGAAATCCCCAGTCCCGCAGAATCAGCCAGTGCTTCTTTGACTTTTTCCTGCACATGCAGAGCCACTTCCGGTGCTCTCAGTCCGTGGTAGATCAGGAGATACAGTGCCGCACTGATTTTCTGATCATGAATGGAAATGGAAACCCCTTCTGCATCCTCTCCCGCTATCCGCGAAGAAAAAGAATGACTGAAACGGCTGCCCATTCCTGCTACTCCCGGCACTTCAAGACAGGCATCCCTTACCAAACTGGCAAGTGCCTTGTCTGCAATGCGGAGCAGACCATGATCTCCTGCAATTTCTGCAACATCCATGCGGCGGCCTCCTCCAAATCAGGCACGTTCGAGATAAGCACCCGTACGGGTATCGATACGGAGGACATCTCCTTCATTAATGAACAGCGGTACCTTAACCACATAACCGGTTTCCAGCTTAGCCGGTTTCACACCACCGGTTGCCGTATCACCACGAATACCGGGTTCCGTTTCCACGACCTTCAATTCTACGGAATTCGGAATATCCACGCCGATAACAGTTCCGTTGAAGAACAAAACGGTGATTTCCATTTCTTCCTTGATAAAGTTCAGTGCATCCCCAAGCTGTTCCTTGGTCAGCATGATCTGGTCATAGGTCTCTACATCCATGAAATAGTAAGAGCCATCTTCCCCGTACAGATACTGCATCGGTTTGCGTTCAACCTGTGCATTCGGCACTTTTTCACCGGCATTGAACGTGCGTTCAACGACGGAACCGGTCTGCAGATTTTTCAGCTTTGCACGAACAAAGGCAGCGCCCTTCCCCGGTTTTACATGCTGGAATTCCACAACCTGCCATACCATGCCGTCAATTTCAATGGTTACACCCGGACGGAAATCATTACTTGAAATCATTCTGTTCATCCTCCTGTTAAACGCATAAAAACTCTTTGGGGAATTTTGTCAAAATGGAAATTCCCTCTTTTTGTATTGCTACCGTATCTTCAATACGGACTCCGCCAGTTCCCGGTATATAAACGCCTGGTTCGATGGTTTCCACCATACCGGGCATAAGAATAGTCTTGTCTCTCGGAGCCAGAACCGGTGTTTCGTGAATCTCCAGTCCCACACCATGCCCCAGCGCATGAGTAAAATAGGAATCAAGCTCCTTCTTCTTCAGAAAACTTCTCGCCTCCTGATCGATATCACAGGCTTTGATTCCTGCTTTCATGATCTGCTCAATATACAAAACACAATCCAGAACAGAATCATAAAGAAAACGCTGCCGATCCGTGATATGCCCCACGGCAACGGTCCGGGTTATATCAGAATGATATCCCTGATAAATAGCTCCAAAATCAAAGGTGATCAAATCACCGTTTTCGATGAGCTTATCCGTAGCAGTACCATGCGGATACGCAGACCGCCAGCCTGAAGCGACAATGGTATCAAACGATTTCCCTTCTGATCCGGCTTCCAGCATGGCACATTCGAGTGCCATCCGAAGCTCTGCTTCTGTTTTTCCTGCCTGAATCAGCGGGATGATTTTTCGGAATCCTTCATCGGAAATCCGGCAGGCTTCCATAATTTTTTCTATTTCAGCCTGACCTTTTATCTGCCTCAGTTGATCTGTCTCACAAAAAGAAAAATCGATATCCGGCATCTGTTCCTGCAGGGACAGATACATTCTGTATGTCAGAATATTTTCTACGCCGAGTTTTCTGACCCGGTGTTTCTGTACCAGCCCAGCCACTGCTTCGGCTAATCGTCCGGCATAATTGATTACGGTAAATCCCGTTGCTTCTTCTTTAGCCTGCTCGGTATATCGGCTGTCCGTTAGAAGGTAATTGTTTTCACCGGATAAAAACAAATAGCTGTCAGATCCGGTAAAGCCGCTGATATAACGGCAATTTTCATCCTTCTGAATAAAAGCGGCATCAACAGAGTTTTCTCTCAGAAATTCTGAAATCACTTTCTGATTTAACACCAGCAGATCGCCTCTTTTCCTTTTTGCCTTATAATTTTACAGTATCTTCCAGAATTGCACAATAGGCTGAGTCCGGCACCGGACGGCCTTTTCCCACCTGCTGCGTTCCGGCTGACTCTTATTTTTGTCCCTCCAGATGTTCCTGAGAATTCAGCATGTACAGCCAGCTTTGTCCTTTCCCGTAGTAATGAATACAGGAAATATTGGCATTTCCCTGACAAAAATGCCATGCCAGCCGAATCGGAAGTTCCAGCATGCCGCACAAAATGGTCCTCGTAGATGCTCCATGTCCGACAATGACATAGGTCTTTCCATCACCCTGGGCAATCAGATCCTCCATTCCTTTCATCGTGCGTTTCTCCACCTCAGCAAAGGTCTCGCCGCCCTCAATCTGCAATTCGTCCGGAGCCCGGTACAGTTTTTCAATGGCTCCCGGCCACCGGGATTCTATTTCATCATAGGTTAGGCCCTCCCATTCCCCAAAGGAAAGCTCCCGGAATTCCGGTTTAATCACCGGCTCCAGCTGGTGCCGCCGGGCAATGGCTTCCGCCGTTTTCCGGGCCCGTACCAACGGGCTCGTATAAATCGCATCAATCTTCTTATCATCAAACCAACGGGCAGCCAGTTCCGCCTGTGCCTCTCCGACCTCACTCAGAGGAACATCCGTTGATCCCTGATATTTCCCTGTTAAATTCCACAACGTTTGTCCATGTCTTACAAAATAAAAACAAATCATTTCATGAGCACCTCTTTCAATGCAGAAAGCATCCGGTTATTTTCGCTTTCCGTCCGTACAGCAATCCGGAAAAATGTATCATCAAGTCCTTCATAATTTCCACATTGCCGGACTTTTAAATGATAAGGGCGCAGTCTTTCTGAGAGTTCCTCCCCCTGCATGCCATTCTGCAAACGCAGAAGAAAGAAATTGACCGTCCCATCATACACAAACAGCTGCGGTATAGTCCTGAGAACCATTTCCATGCGGCGCCGCTCTCTTCTGACATAATCACGAGATTGCCGGATATATATCAAATCCTTCAATGCTTCTGTCATATAGAGCTGTGCAGGTCCATTGACATTCCACGGGCAAAGCTGTCCGGAAAGTTGTACAGCCAGCTCCGGGGATGACCCTGCTGCCCCGATACGGAGCCCCGGCACAGAATAAAATTTAGTCAGTGACAAGAGAATCACCAACCGTGGATGTTCAGCCAGCTGATTCCGGAAACTCAATGTATCATCCAGAAAATCAATAAAGGATTCATCGATGACCAGCCAGCCTTCCCGCTGTTCTACTGCTGTCATCACCATCTCGAAAGTCTTTTTGGACAAAATTTGCCCGTCAGGATTATTGGGATTTCCCAGATAAATCAGCGGATGCATCGGCATCGTATGCAAAAAACGATCATTCTTCAGCAAAAATCCATGATCTTTATCCAACAAAAAAGACTGCACCGGAATATCAGCCGCTTCCGCTGAAAAGCAATATTCACTGAACGACGGCGCCGGGACATACACTATTGATGGGCGTACTGCCCGAATCAGGGCATACATCAGTTCTGTAGCACCGTTGCCACAGGTCAGACATTCCTCCGGTATTCCATACCGCTCATGAAGTGCCGCTTTCAGAGCCCGACAGCTGCTGTCCGGATACCGTCCGGCTTCCCGGTCAAAGGCCTGCATCACTGCCTGCCGCCCAAGGGGTGATAATCCAATCGGATTAATGTTGACACTGAAATCAATGAGTTGATTTCTCTCTTCCTCTGATAGCGAAAAGATCTCCCCGCCGTGTCTGGCCCCTGTTTTCTGATTGCACTGCATTTACATCTCCCTGATTATCATACCCGAATTTGTCATTTGTACACTGTCGATAAATGTCACTTTTCCTCCGAGAGCATGGTCCATTTCGCCCCGAATTTCTGCCTCATCATCCTCCGGGGCCAGAAGCAATCCCAGAACAGTCCCACTGTGTGCCGCAATCACCCCGCGGCCGCCGGCATGTATGCCGGCCTCATAAAAAGGTTCCAAAGCTTCCTTATATAAAATTTTCTGATTGGCAAAAGCACTGATCGTTGCCGCTTCTCCGATACAGTCAATGGATCCTGTACGGAGTCCCTCCAGACAAAGTGAAACGGCCCTGCGTATCTCCGCTTCATTTTTTTTCTGCATGGCGATCAGCTCTTTTCTCACATTGAAAGCCAGCGTATCCACTTTCCCTCCGCAGTCATACACCAGAATTCTTGCCTCCGGGACGGTTCCCAGCTTTTTTATGATCTGACCGCCCCGGTAATCAAACTGTACAATTCCCGGATAAAAAGTTCCATCACTCGGTTCAATGGATATGGCAATAGCTGCAATTTCTTCCGGAGAAAGCAGACTGCCGCATGCCAGAGCCGTAGCCTGGCATACCGCGCTGATATCTGCGGTACTGGAAGCCATTCCTTTCCCTACCGGAATAGCAGACGTAAGGCAGATGTCTATCTGCGCGGATTCTTTTCCCAGATACTGTAGTGTCCGTATCCGGGCCTGTTCCGATTTTTCCGGAAGTGTCCCCGATGAAGCCCTCAGATAGCTTCGGGCACAGGAATATCGGTCAATGGGGCAGGTGATCATAAAAGAGGATCCCCAGCCATATCCCTGCACCAGTTCCCCACAGGAACCGGGAGAAGAGACTACATAAGCCATACATTTCCTCGACATAAAATGACAAAGGCAATTGCCATAATCAGTTCTGATACTTCCGTTACACAGCCGTAGGTGTCTCCGGTCGTACCACCGATTTTTTTCACAATCCAGTGATTGAGCAGAAGTCCCGTAAGAATTCCCAGACCAGCCAGTATCAGATACGTCATTCCAAATAAAGCTGCCGGAAGCAGCATCAGAATAAACCCGATGAGTACTGCATGCCGGCTCCGGTAAGCGGAAAACGCCTTGCCTATGCCATAAGGTCTGGCATAGGGATACTCACAAATGCTGATAACCATATTCATTCTTCCCACGACCGGCATGGCAATCAGCAACGGATACAGGAAATCCCCCGCCTCCGCCAGTGCGCAGGTTTTCAGCAGCACAAGAAATACAAATGCCAGAAGGCCAAAAGATCCCACACAGCTGTCTTTCATGATCTCCAGCATGCGTTCCCGGCTCCGTCCGGAAAATAATCCGTCACAGGTATCCATCAATCCGTCGGCATGCATGGCTCCTGTGATAACAAATTCTCCCACCACCAGCATGGCCGCCGTCAGATAAGGCACATGCAGCGGCTGCAAAATGTAATACATCAGGGCCAGAAGCACTCCGATGATCAGTCCAATCAAAGGAAACCAGGAAACGCTCTTTCCAAAATCCTCTTCTGTCCACTGTGTCTGCCGAAACAACTGGATCCGGGTCAGAAACTGAAGCCCGATAAAAAAAGCACGCATATCTTTATCCTATGAATATATAAATAATGGCTTCCACTACTGCAAACAGGATCGTTGCCATATACATCAATTTCAATGTATACAGAATATCTTTCCCACAGAGCGGCCGGTCCGGATCTCCCATATATTCTCTGAATTCCGGTTTTCCTTCATAATAATTCCATCCACCCAGCTGAACATGCAAAGCTCCGGCTGTCGGTCCTTCGGCATAACCTCCATTCGGACTCGGATGCTTGGGCGCATCCCGCAGTCCGATCTTCCAGGCATTTTTCCAATCCAGCCCCAGGAAAAAAGAAGAAATAATAAATAAAAGGAAGGTAATGCGTGCCGGAATATAGTTCAGCACATCATCCAGGCGGGCAGCAGCCCGTCCAAAATACAGATACCGTTCGTTTTTATAGCCAAGCATGGAGTCCATGGTATTGGCCGCCCGATAGCAGGCTGCCCCCACCGGTCCGAATAACAGAAAAAAGAACAGCGGAGACAAAACCCCATCCGTTGTATTTTCTGCAATCGTTTCCACCGCTCCCCTGGCGATATCCGACTCATTCAGGCGATCTGTGTCACGCCCCACGATCCATGACAATCGTTTTCGTGCCAGTACAATATTCTTTTCCCGAAGCAGATGATAAATTTCCAGTCCGTCCCGAGCCAGTGCCCGCGGTGTAATGGTGAAATATAAAATGACAGCTCCCATCAGGGCACTGCACAGAGGTCCGCCCAGAGCCGCTGCCGTAAGAAGTCCCCAGGCAACACCGCCGGTTATGGAAATGACAAGGGCCACAACCAGCCCTCCCCGAAAGAGAAGACTGCCAGGCGTCCTATGTTCCGCCGGATACAGCAGGCTTTCCAGGAAAGAAATCAACCGACCGATCAATACAACCGGATGCATTCCGGACCGGGGATCACCCAAAAGCGTATCCAGAAGAAGCGCCGCTGCCGGAATCAGAGCATATGCCAGAACACCGTCTGTCATTCTTCCTCCAGAATGCGGTAAAATTCCTTCATATCAAAATTTTTGCGTACCGCATCCGCCAGCCGGTCATATTCTGCCTCTTTATAAGCGCGATACCGGAACTGTATCGGGAGTGCCTTCAATCCTTTCCGTTCCCGCAATGCATTAATCAGGCTGCGGCGAAGATCATCATTATCGAAAATTCCATGGCAATATGTACCGAATACATTTCCTGTTTCTGTAATATAGCCATCCTGTACATCTGCCGGCTTGCCGCTTCTGGAAATAATATGGAACAGACTCTGTGCCGGCCTGGTCAGTACGGTCCTGCCCATATGAATTTCATAAGCCCGAAGGCCTTTCCCTTCATATTTCATTCCAAGGAACGGCAGATCTTCACATTCGCATTCCACCTGATAGGTGTTTTTTTCTCCCTGCATGGTGGTAATCGTGGGAAGAAGCCCCAGGCCTTCCACCTCATCATTTTCGCTCTCCACATGAAGCGGATCACATACCTTTTCACCAATCATCTGGTAACCGCCGCAGATTCCGATCACCGGCACACCACGGTCTGCCATCTCACGAATCTCCTTGGCATATCCATTCCGATGGAGATACAGAAGATCCTCTGTCGTATTTTTACTGCCGGGGAGAATAATCAGATCCGGATCTCCAATCAGATCCCCCTTCTGTACGAACCGGACATTGACATCCGGTTCATGTGCCAGTGCATCAAAATCCGTAAAATTAGAAATTTTAGGTGTCTGAATCACAGCAATGTGAATATCTCTCATCACATGATCCGAAGGAATATCCTGAAGAGATACGGAATCCTCATCATCAATTCCCAGCTTATCCAGATAGGGAAGTACGCCCAGTACCGGAATTCCGGTCTTTTCCCGCAGGAATGTCAGCGCCGGTTCCAGTAGCGTAACATCTCCCCGGAATTTGTTAATGATCAGTCCTTTCACCAGTGCCCGTTCATCCGGCTCCAGCAGTTCCAGTGTCCCCACGATAGACGCGAGAGCGCCGCCGCGGTCTATATCCGCAATCAGAAATACCGGTGCATTCATCGTTTTGGCAATCCGCATATTAACGATGTCATTGGCTTTCAGATTGACTTCTGCCGGACTCCCAGCCCCCTCGATGACGATCATGTTGAAATGCTGTTCCATATAATCAATGGCATGAAGCACAGACTTCCAGGCTTCCTGACTGTAATGATCCTGATAGTCCCGCGCACTGTAATTGCCGACTGAATGCCCCAGAAGAATAACTTGCGAGCAGGAATTTCCCGTTGGCTTCAGCAGGACCGGATTCATCTCCACAACCGGGTCCACACCGGCTGCCTCCGCCTGTGCCACCGTAGAGCGGCCCATTTCCCCGCCATTTTTCGTCACATATGAATTCAGCGCCATATTCTGCGCCTTAAACGGGGCGGCATTCCATCCATCCTGTTTTAAAATACGACAGAAAGCTGTCGTCAGTATACTTTTCCCTACATGAGAACTGGTTCCCTGAAACATGATCCGTTTCGCCATCATAGATGCACCTCATTCCTCTTGAGATCAATCGTAATTCCTGCGACAGACAGATACACATGAGCAGCCCGGGCTGTAATATACTGATTGGCCAGCCCGACCAGATCCCGATATACCCGGCTCATGGCATTTCCCGGGACAATTCCCATGCCAAGTTCATCCGAGACAAAAATGATTTCCTTTCCCTGATACGCGGAAATCACTTCAAATATCTGATCGAGATCTTTCTGCAGCACCGAACGCAGCGCTTCCAGATCCGAAACTCCCAGCGTCTCCACACGCCGGAAATCCATATGATCCATCAGAAGATTGCTCACATACATGGTGATGCAGTCAAAAAGGACAGCATCCGCATTGTCAAGGATCTGCTTCATCATCGGTCCCGCCTCGTGCATGACCTCAAAGGTATGCCATGATGCCGGCCGCCTTTGCTGATGTACCATCACACGGTATTTCATTTCATCATCCAGCACCTGACTGGTGGCAATATACCCCTTGCGCTGACCCACTGTCCGGTACATGAGTTTTTCCGCAAATTCACTTTTGCCGCTCCGTGCACCGCCCATGACCATCCAAATGCGATTTTCCATTGCTGCCTTCTTACTTTCACTTTTTTGTCTGCCACGTCTGAAATTTCATTTCTGAAAACCATCCACACCGATTTTTCAGAAATGAAATTCTATGTATAACTATACCATACGGGCCCGGCCGGCGCCAACACAGCCGGTCTGATACTCATTTTTCCCATTTCATGTTACAATAATATAATTGATATACAGAAAAGGAGATTCTATCATGGCAGATGAACAGCAGGAATTGTATCATGTAACGCTGATGCGTACGCTGTGGGAAAATATGTACAGCGGTACGGTATTTGATGCACTGGATCATTATGTAGCGCGCATCCGTCTCGTTCTCGGCGTCCCTCTGGACCGGAGCGAGCTTCCCGAAAACGCGCCGGAAGCACAGCCTTTCATTACCGTACTTGTGGAAGATACCATCCTTACTCCGAAAGATGTAATCGATTTTGAAACCGCTCTTTCCAAAATCATTGCACGCCGGGCAAGCAGTGAAACTTTCCGCCCTACCCGCTGCATGTTTTTCTATCCCAGCCCGGCAGACTGCTTTAACGCGGAAAATGCAGGCGAAACTTCTGCCCCGCTCAATTAATTGCTCATTCTATTCAGGCAGTCAGTCTGTCTCAATGCTTCGGCAAATAAAAAACGCTTTCTCTTACAGAAAGCGTTTTTTATTATGTTCCATCATGCTTCATCCGATTTTTTCCGGGCTTCTTCATATTCCGCCAGAAGTGTCTGGTAATCATTTTCATCATATCCGTTGGCAGCCAGAATATATTCCTTCAGCTTTTTTCTCTGAAAAGCCACATTCATGGCAGACAATTCAAACGGGTCTAAAGAAATACGAGCCAGCATTTCTCCTGACGCAGAATAACCGCAGATTCCGTCCCCTACCAGATCAAAAAGAGGCTGTTTCTTGACTGTCACACAAAAAGTCCGAAGAAATTTTTCTCCTTCCGCCGCCATTTTGTCTCTCATTCTCTTATATTCATCCGCTTTATCGGAAGGAATGCGGAAACCGTCAACCATTGTAAATAAATGATCTCTGTTTTTCATATATCTCCCTGCCTGTTCTAAAAAGAAATCCGGATGTATTATACCAGATTCCTTTCCCTAAAACATCTCTTCCATATTGGAATACAAGCCATCTCTTTCAGAAATAGACCTCGGTCACGCCGGCACCGCCATTTCTCACATCCGCGTTATGGAATTCCGCCACAAAATTAAGCGTGCGAAGATAATCCTGTATTCCTTTCCGAAGAGCCCCGGTCCCCTTACCGTGAATGATTTCAACGGGAGAAATACCAGCCATGACCGCATCATTCAGGAAACGATCCACTTGTGGAATGGCTTCATCTACGGTGAGCCCAATAACATTGAGTCTGGTCGTCACGGACTGCACCGTCTGTCCGGCATGATATCCGCCAACTCGTACGGTCTCCTGCTGCTTCGGTTTCGGCATTTCCTGCTTCTCTGCCTCAAAGCAGTGATTGAGTCCGACACTCAGCGTTAAATTGCCGCAGCGAACAGAAACCTTTTTTCCGGATACACTTTGAACAATCCCCACATTTTCCACGGTATCCACATAAATACAGGACCCTTTCTTGATCTCTTCCGGAGACAGCCGGCGCCGTTCCTGCCTGTCCTCCGGCACCTCAAGCTGATTCACTGCACGGCGCGTCTTGTTAATCTGATTCATCAGCCCCTGCCGGTTCAGCTGGGCCGCGTTCTTTTTCAATTCTTTTATGATCGTTTCGGACTGCACTCGCAGCTCCCGCTTGATCCGTTCCGCTTCTCCCCGGGCCTTATCCAGAATCTCTTTTTTCTTTTCCCGAACCTCTCCCGCGGTATGAGATAGTTCATCCCGAAGCTGCTGGGCTTCTGCTACCTTTTCCCGAAGAGTTTCCCGTTCCTTTTCGACCGTCTGTATTTCCACATTCAGTTTTGCCAGAATCGTCTCCATATTATTCATAGGAGATTCTAATTTCAAAGTTTCTGCCCGGCCCAGAATCTCCTCTGACATGCCAAGGCGCCGGCAAATGTTAAATGCATTGCTGTTGCCCGCCATACCGATAACAAGTCTGTATGTCGGAGCCAGCGTTTTCTCATCAAATTCCACGAACGCATTTTCAATGCCCTCGGTTTCATAGGCCAGCTTTTTCATTTCACTGAAATGAGACGTGATCACCGCCGGCACATTGCGTTGATTCAGATACTCTGTCACCGCCTGAGCCAGCGCGGCCCCTTCCATCGGATCCGTTCCGCTTCCCAGTTCATCCAGCAGCACCAAGTCCGCCGGCTGACAGCAGGAAAGGAAATTCGTCATCTGCGTCACATAACTGGAAAAGGTGGACAGATTATACTGAATGCTCTGATCATCCCCGATTACAGCGTAGATATGTCTGTATACAGGGAGACGGGAGCCTTCTTCCGCCGGGATGAACAGACCGGCCTGATTCATCAGTGCCAGGAGCCCCAGTGTCTTCATGGAAATGGTTTTCCCGCCGGCATTGGACCCGGTAATGATCAGAATATGAAAATCTCTGCCGAGACGGATATGCAGCGGTACGACATTTTTCGGATCAATCAGCGGATGTCGTGCACCATTCAGCTCCGCATACCCTTTTTTATCATGGATGGCTTTGATTCCCTTCATAGCCAGTGCCAGTTCTCCTCTGGCAAAAATCAGTTCGATTCCGGTCGCCGTCTTGCAGCTGGACCGGATATGCGCAGCCTCTTTTCTGACCTGACCGGAGAGCTGTCTCATGATTTCATGAATTTCCTGCTTTTCCTGGATATTCAATTCCGCCAGATCATTATTAAGCTGTACAGAAATCATGGGTTCCATGAAAATTGTCTGTCCCGTGGAAGAGCGATCGTGTACAATCCCCGAAAATTTATACCGGTACTCCGCTTTGACCGGTATCACATAACGGCCGTTGCGCTGCGTGATAATGCTGTCCTGAAAATACGATGCCTGGTCTTTGTCCTGAAGAATGTGCTGAAAAGAACGACGAATTCGGTCTTTCAATGTATTTTTTTCTGAACGGATGCGGGCCAGTTTGGGCGAAGCGCTGTCAAGAACATCTCCATGATCTCCAAAAACACGCCGAATCTGTCCGATCAGGCCGTCTGCGGGAAGGATATTCCGGGTCAGTTCATACAGCCTCGGATATATTGAAATTCGATCTCCATCAAAATACTGATTCATCTTTCGATAGGTTTCCAGAGAAGAACAGAGATCAAGGAATTCCTGCGGCAAAAGGATAATATCCTTTTCAGATTTATCCAATGCTTCCCGGATATCATGGGTCTCACCCAAAGGCGATGTAATTTCCCGCTGCAGGCAGACCGAGGCTTCTTCCGTCTCCTCCAGCAGCTGTTCCACGATCTCCGGAAAAACAGACGGTTTCCACGCCATGGCCATTTCCTTGGACAATACAGAGACCGCATGGTCCGCCAGCATTTTCTGAATGTCATGAAATTCCAGCGTCTGTAAAATATCTGTGTTCATTTCCATGTATCTCCTTATCCATTAGAGAAAGTTCATCCCGCCGCTTTCACACTTCCTGCAAAATACCGCGGAAAAAGTGGCCCCGCGTCACAGCGACATCCGTTTTCCAGGAGCCGGTCTGTATCGGATGCCGGATTGCATCCATGAACGAACGGCACAATACCCCGGCATCTTCCTCAGTTCCCCGAAGATCCAGAGCAAAACGGGAAATCCCTGCTTTGATCAGCCGTCCCATATAGGGCCGCATATCCAGTACAGCACTGTTCAGAATATGCATATGACACCATTCATCTGTACGTACGGGAAATTTCCGCCCGCCCTGATCAAGCAGCGCATATCGTCCACGACGGCAGGGAGCCGGGCAATGCGCTTTGTCAGTCCCACCCAGCAGTGCATTGATGACACAGTATTCAGAAATCATCATTTCCGCACGTCCGTAGACATGCACGCCTACCGGGATTTCTGCACGTTCTGCAATGAATCGAATCTGCTGTAAGGTCAGTTCCTGTGAGAGCCATGCCGCAGAAAGTCCCCAGTCCGCCGCTTCTGCCAACGCTTCTCTATTAAAAATATTCAGCGAAGTGCCGCCTTCTACAGCAATCCCCGATGGCAGCTCTTTGGCCCACAGCAGGGCCCCTGGAAACTGAATTTCCACCGCATCCGGACCGAGCTGTCCCTGACTCAGAAAACGCCGCTTGCAGAGTTCCCGATTATTTTCCTTCACCACACGAGGTGAAGCAAAAACAACCTTGGTCCCTGTTTCTTTTCCCCGTCTCAACACCTTATCATAATCTGCCAGAGGAATCGTCTGATGACGGAAAGATTCCCCTCCGAATATAATGCCGCGGACTCCGTTTTCCATAGCCTGCAGGGCCTGTTCCCTGTCATCCGTCCGCACAAAGACTTCCGGCCCACTACATTGTTTTTCCCTTACAGCAAAGGATTCCCATCCCGCGGAAATCTCTGACGTTTTTTCGTCCAGCTGAAAAGCGGAAATTCGCTGATTTTCCAGCTGCGCCACAGCTTCCTGCCGGAGATGATTGATCACACTTTTGGGAATCATGCAGCCGTGATGTTTGATTGTTACATTTTGGAGACAAAACAATGTATTTCCCAGCCGGTCCAGCTGTTTTCCTATTTCCTCTTCAGCAGCAGGCCGCAGCGCAGGCACAGCCACATAAGAAGATGACTTCACTTCTACCTGATTTCCGTCCGGATCTTCAGCAGTCAGGCGTACCGGTTGTCCGGCTTCTGCTTCCATTTGAAAAGAAACAGGAATTTTACGTTTCATGGATTTCAGTGCAACATGTAGAGCCGGCCGTTTCACATGCCAGAATACCTCGCTGCCCGCCGTCGGAAGCTCAGAGGCCCCATATACGGCCACCCGATGATTTTTCAGAAATTTTAACTGCTCTGCCGGCAGAAACTCCAGCCGGTGTTTTTCGGAAACATAGGAAATTCCCGTCAGTACAGACTGATCCGGAACAAAATCAGCCTCAAAATAAAATACCCCCTTTTTGCAGGAATCAATTTTTCCTGCGGAGATACCATGATTTCCCGGTGCATTTCCGGTGATCATCCTGCCGCTTACGACACCATCATAATAGCCATGAGTATAGCCGCGGTTAAAGGACTCCTTCATCTGCCGGAACAGCGCCTCAAGATCAATGGATTCCCCTTTTTCTACGGCATCCAGTGCCTTTCGATAAGCGGATACAACGGCATACACATAGTCCGGACTTTTCATTCGGCCTTCAATTTTGAGGGATACCACACCTGCTTCCTTCAGCTCTTTCAGACGATCCAGCCCGGTCATATCCCGAAGGCTCAGAATATACGGCCCTGCCTCAGATTCAATCTTTCTTCCCGCTTCATCGATCAGCGCATAAGGCATACGGCACGGCTGGGCACAGGACCCGCGGTTCCCGCTCCGTCCTCCGATAAAACTGCTCATGAGACATTGCCCTGAATAGCAGACACAAAGGGCGCCATGAACGAATACTTCAATTTCCATATCCGTCTGCCCGCAGATTTGCTTCATTTCCTCAATGGACACTTCCCTTGAGAGAACGGACCGTCGAAAATGAAAGGACTTCAGAACTTCCACGCCATCCAGATTGGATACCGTCATCTGCGTGCTTGCATGAAGAGGAATATCCGGAATGAGTCGGCGTGCCGCCCTGGCCACTCCCAGATCCTGCACGAGCAGTCCATCGATATGAATGGACCCGAGGAAGCGCAGATATTTCTCCATTTCCTCCCATTCACTGTCCGCGATCAGGGTATTCAGCGTCACATACACCCGCACACCAAGAATATGACAATGGCGCACAGCTTCCGTCATTTCCTCTTCCGTGAAATTGCCTGCATATTTCCGGGCACTGAATGCCTTGCCGCCCATATACACTGCGTCTGCCCCTGCTTCCAGTGCTGCATAAAGCTGTTCCGGCGATCCTGCCGGCGCTAAGAGTTCCATGCATCCTCCTTGTGACTTCCCCCAAATTTCCACTATATGTATTATACAATAACGCCGTAACAGTCCCCGACATAAAAATACAGCCGCAGGGAAGAATCCCAAGCGGCTGTATTTTCAAAGAATGCAGGCCTGCTGCACCCTCAATTATTTGACTTCACTTTCATAGCGGGAAAGAATGAAGCAAAGATCAGAAAGACGATTCAGATATTTGAGATCAGATTCATGGATTTCTTCTGTTTCACTGAGTTTCCACATCAGCCGTTCTGCACGGCGTACTACGGAACGGGCTATATCAAGAGGAGCCGCCCCCTTGGATTCACCCGGCACAATGAAATGATTAAGAGGTTCCAGATCTGCATCATACGAATCGATGATATGTTCTAGTTCAGTCACATGTTCATCCGTGATAGTCGCATCTTTGCCAATGCTGGCTACATCCGCCATCAGCATCCACAGATCTTTCTGAATTTTAAAAATCGTTTCCTTCACATTGTCATGTTCTGCAAAAGCACGGGCCATCCCGAGAACGGAATCCGCTTCATCGATCGTCCCGTAGGTTTCAACACGGACGCTTGCCTTGGAAACCCTTTCTCCTGTATAGAGACTGGTTTTCCCTTTATCGCCGGTACGGGTATAAACTTTTGCCATGACGAGTCCCTCACTTCTGTAATTCGGGGAACCAGAGACCGATTTCTCTTGCTGCCGTTTCCGGAGCATCAGAAGCGTGAACTACGTTTTCATCGATGGACGTAGCGAAATCACCGCGAATGGAGCCTGGAACTGCTTTCAGCGGATCAGTTGCGCCATTGATCTGACGAACAGCTGCCACTGCATTTTCCCCTTCAATAACCATAGCCAGTACGGGACCGGAGGTAATGAAATCAATCAGATCCTTGAAGAAGCCTTTGCCTTCATGTTCTGCATAATGCTTCTTTGCCAGTTCTACCGGTACCTGAATCATCTTAATGGCCTTGATGGAAAGACCTTTCCGTTCAAAACGGGCAATGATTTCGCCGCAAATGTGTTTTTTGACTCCGTCCGGTTTTACAAGAACCAGCGTTTCTTCGATGTTTGCCATCAGAAAACCTCCCTTGAATTAATGCATTTTAGCTGCAATTTCACGCAGCCTTTTTATACGTTCCTCTGTAGGAGGATGCGTAGAAAACAGATTAACCATAGTGCTTCTCACGCCAGCCAGCGGATTGATAATAAACAGTCCGGATGAAGCCGGTGTGGCCTGGCTCATGACTCTGTGATGAGCATAATCATCCAGTTTAGCCAGTGCACTCGCCAGAGCCAGCGGTTTGCCGCTGATCTCTGCCCCGGATGCATCAGCCATATACTCTCTGGAACGCGACAGTGCCATCTGGATGACAGCCGCCGCAATCGGTGCAATCACAGCCATAAGCATCAGTGCCATGGGATTGGAACTATTTCCGTTCTCATCCCGGCCGCCGCCAAAAATAGCAGCCCACTGCGCCATATTCGCGATCCAGCTGATTGCGCCTGCAATGGATGCTGCCAGTGTCATAATGAGTGTATCTCTATGCTTGATATGGGATAATTCGTGGCTGATTACGCCTGCGATTTCATCCCGGTCCAGCATGGAAATAAGACCTTCTGTCACAGCAACTGCTGCATGATTTTCATCACGGCCGGTTGCAAATGCATTGGGCACTGCCGTGGGCACCACATACAACCGGGGCATCGGCATATGCGCCTTTTTTGTCAGCTCTTCCACCAGCTCATACAGTTCCGGAACCTCTTCCCTGGAAAGCGGCTGTGCATTATAACTGTGAAGCGCAATTTTATCACAATTCCAATAGCTGATAAAGTTAATGCCAAGGGAAATGATGAACATGACCATGGCGCCGGAGCGGCCCCCGACCATACCACCAATGGCCATCAAAATCACGCTGAGCAGAGTCAGAAGCATAACGGATTTGATTCTGTTCATAGCAGATGACCTCTTTTCTGTAAAAAAAAATGGTCGGAACGACATGAGTTGAACATGCGACCTCTACCACCCCAAGGTAGCGCTCTACCAAACTGAGCTACGTCCCGACATTTGCTACATGAAATATGATACCGGCTCTTTCTTTTTTTGTCAAGTACAGCTTATTTGACTCACATCGGCAGAAAATTTATGCTTTAAGCCGATGCACGCCCAGCCGGTCGAAATCCAGAACCATGATCCGGGAGCTTATGCCTGCAGAAGCAAATCCCTGCTGCATGGCTATCCCCACCTGTTCTGCATGTATTCGGTCTGTAAACGCAATCATAGTGGAACCGGATCCGCTGATAGTCGCTCCATAGGCCCCGGCCTTTTCCGCCTGTTCCACCACTTCCCGTCCGCCGGGAATCAGTGTCAGTCTGTACAGGACATGAATCCGATCCTGCAGCCCGATCCGGAGATATTCAGGCTTCTTCTGGAAAAAGGCAGCCAGCAGAAAGGAAACCGCTCCAATATTATGGACAGCATCTTTTCGGCTGTAGCTGTCCGGCAGAACCGCTCTGGCCTCTTTTGTGAGCAGTTCAAAATCCGGAACGGCCACAACGGCCTGCCATTCCGACGAGACAGGAATAGTTTCACCCCGGACGCCCTGTTCATCCATCATGGATATCACAAAGCCTCCCAGAACCGCCGGAGCGGCGTTGTCCGGATGTCCTTCCATGTCAGCGGCAATGGAAAGCATCTCTTTCTTGGAAAGAGGTTCCCCGAAATACAGATTCGCCAACCCGACGCCCGCAACGATGGCTGCGGAACTGCTTCCCATTCCTCTGGCAAACGGAATCCGGTTAATCAGATGCAGGTGTCCACCTGGAAGCGGCTTTCCAATTGTTTCTGCCGTTCGTTTCATGGCCTGGCATACAATATTATCCGGTCCATATGCCATTTCATCAGTGCCTTCGCCCTCTGCCGTTATGGTCAGATCCGAAAAGGAGAGCCCCTCCTCTACCGTAAAAACAGCCTCATTATACAATGCCAATGAGAGACCGAGTACATCAAAGCCGCTGCCGATATTGGCGGTCGTGGCCGGAACCGCTACATGATACTGCTTATTTTTTATCATCGTTCATTACCCGGATAATATTCGCGATTGATTTTACTGTAGGCAGATTTTTAAGTGCATCCTCCACACGAAGAATATTTTCCCGCGGTGAAGTATCTACGATAAGCATCAGTTCCGCAAATTTTTCAAAACGCCGTTTCTGCACCACTTCATTGATACTGATGTCATTATCGGCAAAAATACGGGCAATACTTGCCAGTACACCGGTTACATCATCTACAATAAGACGGAAATAGTACGAATCCTTCAGTTTGAGAGAGGAATAAAACGGAATCCGCTGAATATCGGTCATGATCATACCGGTCCCGGCGGAGCCATTGCTGATGTGCTTGATCGTGCTGATCACATCTCCCATAACAGCACTGGCCGTGGGCAGTGATCCGGCCCCCTGGCCGTAAAACATGACGTCATCCACCACGTTGCCTACCACATAAATCGCATTATATGCGCCTTTGACAGAGGCCAGCGGATGAGATTTCGGAACAAAAGCCGGATATACATTAAGGGCTACGCCATCTCCTTCCCGGAGAGCCACTGCCAGCAGCTTGATCACATATCCCATATCTCTGGCATAGGTCACATCTTCCTGCTGAATTTTCTCTATGCCTTCCACCAGCACATCATCAAATGTCACATTGGCCCGGAAGCCGATAGAGGTCAGAATCGCCAGTTTTCTGGCCGCATCATACCCGCAGACATCGTTCGTCGGATCCGCTTCTGCAAATCCTTTTGCCTGTGCCTCCTTCAGAGCGTCTTCATAAGAAGCCCCGTTGTCTGTCATATTGGTCAGAATATAATTGGTCGTTCCATTTACGATACCGATAATTTTATCCACACGGTTTCCTGCCAGGGAATCATGAAGCGGCTGCAGAATGGGAATCCCGCCGCCGACACTGGCTTCACAGCTGAAATTGACATGATGGGTAAGCGCAATCTGAATAATTTCCGGTCCATATAAAGCCACCAGATCTTTATTGGCGCTCACTACGCTGATGCCTCGCTGCAACGCAGCATAAATATATTCCTTGGCCGGATGAATACCGCCCATCACTTCAATGACAATCTGGATCGATGAATCAGACAGAATTTCCTGATAATCAGAAGTAACCCTGACTCCTTTTAAAATATCAAGCTGTGCATATTTTTCCGGATGCCGGACCAACACCGTTTTCAGATTGACCTGGCAGCCCAGCTGACTTTCAATCAGCTCTCTGTTTCTATTCAGTGCTTCTGCCGTACCGCTTCCTACGGTACCAAATCCGAGAAGTGCAATGTTGATTTCTTTCATCATTTATTCCTCTTTCACCACATAAATTTCTTTGACGCCCTTCAGGCTCCGCAATTCATCCACAAGTTCTGACAATGTCAGTACCATTTCCGCCGTCTGAATTGAAAAGCTCATCGTTGTCAGTTTTTTCACAGCAATTCCTTTATGCATGGTCATGACCTCGGCCCGAGCTCTTCCAAGTCTGCGAAAAATTTTATTTCCCAGAGCCGGGTCATTCTGCATAATAATGAACAGCGTTGCCACCCCATACATAGAATCTTCAAAAGCCGGAGCCACATGATCTTTATATTTATAATACGCACTGCGGCTGATCCCGGTCTTTTTTACGGCCTCGTTGATGGTTTCCGCTGTACCGTTTTTCAAAAGCTCTTTTGCCCGGATGGTATTTTTCAGTGCTGATGGCAGCACCTGAAAATCCACCAGATAAAACTGTTTTGTCCCCTTTTCCATTCTGATTTTCTTATAACCCCTTTTTCATGATTTTATGCGGTCTCTTCTTTAAAGTAGAATAAAAGAATCGCTGCGCTGGCACTCACATTGAGAGACTCCACGCCTGACGCCATGGGAATATACAGCCGCTGGTCACAAAGCGCGAGAATTTCCGGCCGTATTCCATTTCCTTCATTACCGAACACAAAGATCGCATCCGGAAATGGACCGCACTTTCGATAAGCAATCCCATTCTCCAGAGCTGTCCCAATCAATTTTAGCCCGCTCATATTGCGAACCTGTTCCAGTATATCCGGTGTCAGTTTTTCATACACAGGCATTCGCAAAATACTGCCCATGGAGCTGCGCACTACTTTTTCCGCAAAAGGATCTGTACATCCCTCTGTCAGGAGAATTCCCTTGCACCCGGCCGCTGCAGCCGTACGAAAAATAGTTCCCATATTACCAGGATCCTGCACACAATCTAACAGAACATAATGTCCATGCAGCGGCTGAAGCAGATCCTGTACATCTTCCGGCTTTTTCTGCAGAATTAACATGATTCCCTGCCCGTGTTCCGTCCCGGCTATCAGCTGCATCAGCGGTTCGGTCACTTCAAGAAACAACCAGTGATATTTTGCCGCATTTTCAATCAGTGCTTCCACTCGTTTATTTCTTCGGGCTTCTTCAGTAAGAAAACACACCGCATCCCGGTAGCCCTGTGCCAGTGCATCCTCAGCACTTCTAAGTCCTTCCATTAGAAATTGCCGATTTTTGTCCCGATATTTCTTTATCTTCAGCCGCCCCGCCAGCTTGACCCAGCGGTTTCCTGCACTCGTAATTTGTTCCATGTTACCTGTTTCCTCTGTACTGTGTACCGTTTCCTTCCGTCTTGTCAATCATAATCTGATTATACATGATTGATTATGAAATAGAAATAACATTCCTTCTTCATAATTTCATGCCTGCAAACTGTCCCCGTATGAGAACGCATCAAAAAAAAGACAGATTTCTCTGTCTTTTAAGAGGATATTTTTTCCATTGCTTTTTCCAGAACACTGTCGACGGAAATTGTACTCATATCTGTCGTTTCCTGCCCGGGATTATCTGCCATAATAACCTCTGCATAGGGATTTCCAAAAGGCCCGCTCCGATCCGGAAGAGTAGGGCCGAACAACGCAATCAGAGGTATCTGCATGGCATTGGCAATATGAAGAGGCCCCGTATCACAGGAAATATGAAGATCCGCCATTTCATCCAGTGCTGCAAGCTCCAGCAGATTGGTCTTTCCCGTAAAGTCAACAGTATATGGAGATGAAGATAAACTGCGGATGGCTTTCCCCAGTTCTTTTTCCGAAGCGGTTCCGGAAACCACTGTGTAAATCTTTCTGTCCGCCAGCTTTTTCGCTAACAGTCCCCAAAAGGCAACAGGCCATTTTTTATGCTCTCCCCGGGTTCCCGGTACAAGCACAACATACCTTTTCCCGACCCCTGCTGCTTTTAATTTTTCCTGTATTGTCCGCCGCTCTGCATCATGGGGATGTATAGGGAATTCAAAATGAGATACATCACATCCAAGATAGACCATCACATCCAGAAGCTGCTCAATGATATGCCCGTTCCAGTGAACTCCGCGAATGGGATGACTGACAAGAAAACTGCCTTCCCTTGCATCCCAATAGCCAATTTTTTTCTTTCCACCGGACAGCGCCGCAATCAGTGCGCTTTTCGCAATCATCTGTAAATCAATGACAAGGTCGAAATGCCTGCTGTGCAGATCCTGCCTTACCGTTTTCAAGTAAGACCATTCATGAATCCGTTTCCGATCCACATAATAAATCTCATCAATCCATGGCCGCTCTGGAAGAAGAGCGCCGAAGGCAGGATGTACCGCCCAGGTAATGCGTGCTTCCGGATAGGCTTTCCTGAGTACATACAGGGACGGCAATGCATGAATGACGTCCCCAAGAGAGCTCATTTTAATAATCAGAATATTCCTGTATTTCATTTTATTCATAAAAATCGTCCAGCCTTTTGCAAAGGGTATCCCAGAAACTTTCCAGATTTCCGCTTGTAAATAAATATCCACGAATCCCTGCCCGTTCAGCCGCCTTCACATCACGCGGACTATCTCCGATGAGCAGTGCTTTCTTTTTATTGATAGAATACTTTTCCAGCAATTGTAAAATCATTCCAGGCTTTGGTTTTCTGCACGAGCAATTCACATCATATGCTTTGACAGGTGCGCCCGGCAGATGCGGGCAATAAGAAAATTCCGTAATTCGACCGCCATACCTGACAAATTCCTGATTCATTGCCTCATGAAGCTGTCGCACATCCTGTTCAGCATAATAGCCTCTTGCGACCCCGCTCTGATTGGTGACCACAAACAGAAGCCAGCCTTCGCGTGTCAAACGGCCTACCAGTTCTCTGGCACCTGGTACCCATTGCAGCTCTTCCCAGCGGTGAACATAGCCGGTATCCTCATTCAGAACTCCGTCCCGATCAAAGAAAACCGCCCGCTTAGCATTTTCCATAAGCTGTCCAGTCCATTTCATCCAGGATCTCACATATACTGTGCGCACACAATATATGCATTTCCTGAATTCTCGCCGTAGAATTGCTGGGAATGATCAGTGCCACATCAGATAAACCTGCCATCTTTCCTCCATCTTTCCCGAGAGAGGAAATCACTGTCATCCCCTGATTCCTTGCAGCCTGCGCGGCTTTCAGTACATTTTCGCTGTTCCCACTGGTGGTAATTCCCCAAAATACGTCCCCCTGCCGGCCCAGCCCCTCTACCTGTCTGGCAAAGACATCGCCATAGCTGTAATCGTTTCCTACAGAAGTCAAAATCGACGTATCCGTCGTCAACGCAATGGCCGGCAGCGAAATTCGTTCTCTATGGAACCGTCCCACAAATTCCGCAGCAATATGCTGGGCATCCGCTGCACTTCCCCCATTCCCACAAATCAGAATTTTATGGCCCTGTTTAATAGCCTCAGCACAAACCTCTGCCATTCGGGCCACAACAGGAATCAAAAACCGAGTGGCTTCCCAGGTTTTCTGATGAGCATCAAAGCATGCTTCAATCGCAGACAGATCCATTTGATCACTTCTCCTTATTTGCATTCATCAGCGCTTCTAACTCCTGCATAAAGCTGCCTATATCTTTAAACTCCCGATACACAGACGCAAAACGTACATAGGCAACCTGATCCAGTTTCCGCAATTCTTCCATTACCACATTGCCAATTACTTCCGAAGAAACCTCATGAGAAGGGCAGTTCCGAATCTGCCGCTCTACCCGATTGACCATATCCTCAATCTGTTCCGAAGATATATTTCGTTTTTCGCAAGCCCGGATAATACCGCTCCGTACCTTATTGCGATTAAAACTTTCTCTGACTCCGCTCTTTTTAATGACCCGGAGAGGTGACTGTTCCACCGTTTCATAAGTTGTAAAGCGCCGTCCACATTCCAGACATTGTCTTCTCCGGCGAATCGACGTGCCGTCATCGGCATCCCGGGAATCCGTAACCTTTGTACTGGGGCTGTTACAGTATGGACATTTCATCCCTAATCTCCTTATTCCTTTATACGAAAAAGCCACACTGCCGATGCAGTGTGGCTTGCAATCGCAGAGACACATTCTATCAGATAGGATTTAAAATTTATTTTATCTGATCCGTCTTCTTATTTTTTCAGCAGGAAATCCGGAATAGCCATTCCTCCGCCATTTCCTGTACGGACCGTGCCGCGTCCCATAGCGGTATTTCCCATAGGGGCTCTCTTCTTTGTTTCTTCAAACCCGGTTGCAATGACAGTAATCTTGACCGTATCATCCAGATTCGGATCAACAGAGGTACCCCAGATAATATTGGCATCCGGATCTGCCGCCTCCGTAATCACCTGCGATGCTTCGTTAATTTCAAACAGTCCCAGATCCTCATTACCGGTAATGCTGATAATAATTCCTTTGGCACCATCAATGGAACGTTCCAGCAGCGGACTGGAAATTGCCATTTTCGCAGCGTCACTGGCACGATTCTCTCCCGTGCCAAGGCCAATGCCCATCAGTGCTTCACCCTGATCACTCATGATCGTTTTTACATCTGCAAAGTCCAGATTGATAATTCCAGGGACCGTAATCAAATCGGAAATCCCCTGAATCCCCTGTCTCAGAACATCATCTGCAATCTTGAATGCATCCTTGAGAGATGTCTTCTTATCTACTGTCTGAAGCAGACGGTCATTAGGAACAATCAGCAGCGTATCCACATTAGCCTTCAGCTTTTCAATGCCGGACATTGCATTTCTCATCCGCACTTTGCCTTCAAAGCTGAAAGGCTTTGTCACAACACCGACTGTAAGTGCTCCCAGTTCTTTCGCACACTGTGCCACCACCGGCGCAGCACCGGTTCCTGTACCGCCGCCCATTCCGGCCGTTACAAAAACCATATCCGCGCCCTGAAGCGCCTTAAGAATATCGTCTTTTGATTCTTCAGCTGCCTGTTCGCCAACTTCCGGTTTAGCGCCGGCTCCGAGCCCTTTTGTCAGTTTTTCCCCAATCTGAATTTTATTTTCAGCTGCCGATTTTTCCAGAATCTGTGCTTCTGTATTGACTGCAATAAAATCAACACCCTGTACCTGTGCATCGATCATACGTCCTACAGCATTGTTTCCGCCGCCGCCTACACCGATGACTTTGATGCTTGCCAAATCTCCCATGTCAAATCCTCCTTTGATGTATCCGCTTTATTCAGAAGTAGAGATATTCCTTTATTTCAATTAATCATACTACATATTTTACAATATTTCCGCTAAATACGCTATATTCTGCATGAAAGCCGATTTCCGGAAAACAGAATTATTTCTTCAACTTGATATAAGGTGAAGACAAACTGGCATCTATGTATTCTACAGAAAGCCCCCGCACTTTTACATCATTAACCATATTCTCGGCCAGTGCAGCCCGTTCCGCCATAGAGCTTCCATCTCCCAGTCTGACCGCAATTCCATCCCTTGTATAGGCCACAATGCTTTCTGCATTTCCCACATTAATTTCAGAAAAGACCTGAATTCCGCCAGGAGACAAAGCTCCGAGAAACTGAAGAGCCAGTTTTACATTTTCCTTTTGTGTAAAATCCCCCAGCAGCACATTATCCAGCTTTACGCCGGTAATGACAGGAACATCCATTCCTCGAATGGAATCGCCCGTCTGAATAATCATTCCCTCCTGATCCAGAAAGGCATAGCCAAATTCCTCCTGAATAACCGCAACGGGTTTCCTTTCCGCAATAACTACATCAATATAAAAAGGGAAAGCCCGGCTTACCTCCGCATCAGCAATCCGCACATCCTTTTTTAGCCGTTCCTGAAGCTGGGATGTACTGATCTGAAATACGTTGACCGGTTCCCTGATATCCCCATCAAAAAGAATATCTTCCTTTGTTACGGCCTCATTTCCCTGAAGCCGTATATCCCCCATCGGAACCGGCAGGAAAGGCACCGCCCCCGCAAGAAGGAGAAATCCAACAGCGGTTCCCATCAGATACGGCTCCCATTTCCGACGGGCCTTTTTCTTTCCGGGCTTTTTCTTCAATTTAGGAGTTTGAGGAATTTGTCGTCCCGATTCCGGTATTTCTTCCGATTCCCGAATTACAGTTTGTTCCGGATCCAAGTGATGAAGTTCCTTTTGAAAATCATCAAAGCTTTTAAAGTCCGACATCCTATACCTTCCCTGTAGATGCACCCTGCAAAATGACTTCACACAATTCGGCAAAGGTCATACCCGCCGCCCGAGCCGCCTTGGGTACCAGACTGGTTTCCGTCATGCCGGGAATGGAGTTGGCTTCCAGCAAATAGGGAATTCCGGTCGCTGCCTCCGTCCGAAAATCAAAACGTACTGCCCCGGCACATTCTGCCGCCCGATATCCATGAACGGCCATCTCTGACATTTCCTCTGCCAGCTCCCTTGAAATGGGAGCTGGCACCAGATATTGGGTCGCTCCTTTAGTGTATTTTGAATAATAATCATAGGAACCAGAGTGAGGGCAAATCTGAATGACCGGGAGCGGCTTTCCATTTAAAACGGAAACAGTAAATTCTTCGCCATCCAGATATGCCTCCGCCAGGATCCGTTCTTCTATGGAAAATACCCGTTTCAGTGCATCAGGAAGCTGCTCTTCCGTTTTTACAATTTCAATTCCTATTGTGGACCCCTCTCTTGCGGGCTTGAGCACGACGGGAAAAGAAAAATGTTTCCTGATATCCGCCTCTGCAAAAGCCAGCCCATCCTGCAGCCGATAAGGTCTGGACAATGCCATCCGAATGCCTGCCGCCGGGAAAAAATGACTGCTCATGATCTTATCCATAGTCACCGCACTGGCCAGAACGCCAGATCCGGTATAAGGAATACCGAGAAGCTCCAATGCCCCCTGAACCGTACCATCCTCTCCATATTTCCCATGCAATGCAATAAAGACAATATCAATATTTTCCGCTTTCAGCTGTGCAGCTATACGGGGCGGATCATATTCAATTAAACTGACCTGATATCCAAGCTGCTTCAGGGCCGCTCCGATCGCCTGACCAGTATGTCTGGACACTTCCGCTTCCCGGGACGGGCCTCCCATAAGAACTCCAATTTTTTTATTCTTTATTGTCATTTGCCAGTCCCTTATCCTGAATCAGCCGGATTAACTGTTCTCCCGCCTGATAAATGGTTCCTGCCCCCATTGTAAAAATCATGTCTCCGGGCCGTGCTTCCTGATACAGTTGTTCTGCCAGCCCATTGAGATTGTCTATATACTGGACCGCTTTTCCCGGTGCATGCTGCCGCACCTTCTCCGGAAGCAAGTGTCCGTCAACCCCCGCAATGGGATTTTCCCCTGCCGCATAAATATCGGTGAAATATAACTTATCCGCGCTGTCGAAAGCAGATGCAAATTCATCCTGCAGCAATTGTGTTCTGGAATACCGATGCGGCTGAAATGCGCAGATCACACGATGCCCGCCAATTTCCTTGGCCGCCCGAAGAGTAGCTTCAATTTCCGTGGGGTGATGAGCATAATCATCCAGTATCCAGATATCGTTAATATAAGCCTTTGTCTCAAAACGCCGTTTCACACCGATGAACTCTGACAGAGATTTTGCAATGGACCGAAAAGGAATTCCACAATACAAACCAGTCACTGCAGCAGCCAGCGCATCTCTTACATTATGCGTCCCGGGAATCTGAAGCTTCAGACTGCCCAGCATTTTCCCTTTGTGCTGCACGTCAAAGATCATATGGTTTTTGTCATAATGCTTGTTGACTGCCCGATATTCTGCCTCTTCACTCATTCCATAAGTGAGAACCTTCCGATTTAAATCTGGCAGAACCTCCCGTACCCCCTGGCTGTCAATACATACAATGGCCGCACCAGCCGGATCAGAAATATGACCGATAAATTTGACAAAAGCCTTTTTGATATTTTCTACCGTGCCATAATGATCCAAATGATCATCTTCAATATTCGTTACGACCGCCACACTGCTCTTAAATTTCAGGAAAGAACCGTCACTTTCATCGGCTTCCGCGATGACATATTCCCCACTGCCGAGACAGGAATTTCCATGAAGATAGTCAACGGCACCTCCAAGAACAATGGTAGGATCCACCCCTGCATCCCGGAAAATTTTTCCGATCATTGCCGATGTTGTCGATTTCCCATGGGCGCCTGCAACGGCAATTCCCTTTCCCCATTGAAACATGGCTGCCAGAACATCCGAGCGATGATACACCGGAATTCCCTTTTTTCGTGCAGCTGATAATTCAGGATTATCCGAATGAATCGCCGAAGAAATGACAATGCCATCCGCTCCATCTACATGGGAGGCTTCATGTCCGATAAAAATATCGGCTCCCTGTTTTTTCATAAACTGCAGATAATCGGAGTTATGGACATCAGAGCCTGAAATCTTCATGCCTTTTTCGATCAGGATTTCTGCCAGTGCCCGCATCCCCATTCCGCCAATGCCAATAAAATGCAGTCTCTGAAATTTCTGTAAGTCCATAACAATTCCTCTTATCTGTCCGTTAATGCAAGTGCCATACGGGCGATCTCTTCCCCTGCATGAATTCTTCCAAGTTTCCGGCTGGCTTCCGCCATGCTGATCAATAACTCCGGATCTTCCTTGAGTTCCGCAATATCCTGGATCAGCTCCTCAGCTGTCAGGTATTTATCCACAATCATTTTGGCAGCGCCGCCAGCCACAAAAACCCGGGCATTATAAGTCTGGTGATCCTCTGCCGCATAGGGATATGGAACAAGAATGGATGGAATTCCTCTTGCCCCCAGTTCCGCCAACCCGATGGCGCCTGCCCGGTAAATAACCAGATCCGCAGCTGCCAGAGCGGTAGGCATATCCTTCTGATAATCGACAATCCGGCTGCCTTTCCCGAAATGCCCATCATCCGTTACATTTCCCAAAGCAGTTCGTACAGCCTGATAGCCATCAGTCCCGGTTACATGATACAAGCAAATTCCATCTGTATCCGCAAAATGCTGATGGACTCCAATCATCGCTGTATTGATGCTCCTGGCCCCCCGGCTTCCCCCCGCAATCAGGACCATAAAGTCATCCGGAGAAATTCCCAGCTTCTTTCTTGATTCTGCCCGCTTGGCAAACAAAATTTCTCTTCGAATCGGATTTCCTGTATAGATACATTTTTCAGGGTGGGGAAATCTTGTCTTTGCCTCTTCATATCCCAGAGCCACCCGATCAACAACCCGGCTCAGGATTTTATTTGTAATTCCCGGAATTACATTCTGTTCCTGAATCATCGTCGGAATATGAGAAAGTGCTGCGGCCATCAGAATAGGACCACATACATATCCGCCAGTCCCGATAACAACATCCGGCTTGAATTGAGAAAGAATTTTCCGTGCCTTCCAGAGACTTCCTGCCGTTCTCACAAGAATTTTCAGATTTTCTACGGTGAAACGCCGTTTCAATCCCGAAGCAGGCAGTGCTGCAAAGCGATAGCCTTCTCCGGGTATAATTCTGGCTTCCATTCCATTTGGAGTTCCGACAAACAAAAATTCCGCATCCTCAATTCTTGCAATTTCCCTTGCAATAGTAAGGGCCGGATAAATATGCCCACCGGTTCCGCCGCCGGATAAAATGACTTTTTTCATAATGGCTCCTGCCTTGATTCCAAAAACGATTTCACTTCATTCCAATGCCTGAACGATTTTTTTAAAATCACAGCCCCGTTCTTCATAGGAATGATACATATCATAACTGGAACAAGCCGGCGATAATAACACGACATCCCCAGAGTCCGCCAGCGCCGCACCGGTTTTTACTGCCTCTTCCATAGAACTTACCATGGTCAGCCGGGTAATCCCCGCTTCCTGAGCAGCCCGCTTAAAACGTTCTGCCGCTTCTCCTAAAAGTATCAGATGCTTCACATGTGCTTTTACCACCTGCAAAAAGGAATTCAGCGGTGTGTCCTTATCATGTCCACCTGCAATCAAAATGACTGGTTCATGAAAAGCTCCCAACGCCTTTTCTGCTGCGTCCGTATTGGTTGCTTTGGAATCATTATAATAGGATACGCCATGCAGTGTCCGCACAAACTCTATACGATGTTCTAAAGCATGATAATCCCGCAGTCCGTCCTGAATCGCATCCAGGGAACAGCCGCCACGGTAAGCCAGGAATGCTGCGGCCAGACAGTTTTGCATATTATGTTTCCCGCGGATTTGCAATTCCCACTCATTGACAATATCTATCGTTTTTCCGTCACAGCATAACTGCAGCATTCCTTCCTGCGTCAGCCAGGCCCCCTCGGCAACAGGATGTTCCGTGCTGAACAGATACACATGCGCTTTCGTCATATTCATGAATTTAGGTGTATACGTATCTTCTGCATTCAATAAAAGTGCATTCTCCGGTCCCATATTTTCAAAAATTCTCGCCTTTGCCGCTGCATAGGCTCCCATGCTGTGATGTCTTTCCATATGATCCGGAGTAATGTTCAGAATGACCGCAGCAGCTGGTTTAAACGAATCCACAAATTCAAGCTGAAAGCTGGAAACTTCTGCCGCAATGAGTCCATTCGCCGGAACAGTCTCTGCCACCCGGCTGAGCGAACAGCCAATATTACCGGCAACAGCAAAAGGGACACCTTCCTTTTCCAGAATTTTTCCCAATAACGATGTCGTTGTTGTCTTCCCATTGGTTCCTGTTACGGCAAGAATGGGAGCTTTTGCCACTCTATAAGCCAGCTCAATCTCACTGATAACCGGAATATGCCGGCTAAATGCCTCCTGAACCAGCAGATTCTCCCGGGGAATGACCGGTGAGACAACCATAGTGTCGATCCCGTCCAAAAGGCCGGTTGTCTGCGGTCCGATGGAAAACCGCACTCCCCTGCTTTCGAGTGTACTTCTTTTCTTCTCATCCTGAATCTCATGCAAATCTGAAAGCACTACATGACAGCCTTGATCTGACAGCACACGGGCTGCTCCCAGTCCACTGATTCCGGCTCCCATAATTAATATATTCTGCATAATTTCTCCTGTTTCTGGAATACAGTATCTTTACCTCATACCGTACAGATTCCTGCGTTTAGAAAAGAAGGAAAAGAGTTCCTCCGGCAACGAATAATTCCACCAGCCAGAATGTCCAGACCACACGTACTTCATTCCATCCGCAGAGTTCAAAATGATGATGAATAGGACTCATCTTAAAGATTCGTTTTCCTGTCAGCTGAAAAGATGTCACCTGAAGAATAACTGATAGGGCTTCTACAACAAAGATCAGTCCCAAAAAGACAAGTAAAAGCTCAGTCCGTGTTATGACCGCAATCCCTGCAATGGCTCCGCCCAGCGCAAGTGAACCAGTATCTCCCATAAAAATTTTAGCCGGGTGATAATTATAAACCAGAAACCCTGCACAACAACCGGCAATGATCAGAGCAAATGCTGTCAGATCCGGCATTCCCGACCAATAACAGAATAGTGCATAAGCCCCGAAAGCAATAATGCAGCATCCGGCAGCCAGACCATCCAGACCATCTGTCAAATTGACGGCATTGGAAGCGCCTACCACTACCAGAACCACAAAAGGATAATAAAAAGCCCCAATGGAAATATCCGTATCAATAAACGGTATGGATATAGAGGTAGGCAGGCCCAGATATTCCACACATCCGAAACAAAATACGATGGATAAAATGAGCTGTCCCAGTAGTTTCTGCCGGGCGGTCAGTCCAAGATTGCGCTTTTTTTCGGCCTTGATAAAATCATCCAGAAATCCAAGCAATGCATGACCAAACGTAATCAGTACAAGAAGCAGTACTGCCGGATCATACAGGTGATTGCCCCCGATAACCAGCAATGCTGCCAAAAGCATGAACAGCCCTCCCATGGTAGGTGTCCCGGCTTTTATACGATGAGATTTTGGGCCTTCTTCCCGAATGGATTGCCTGGCCTTGTATTTTCGTGCAAGCGGAATTGCAGCTAATCCCAGCAACACCGTTACTACAGCCGCCTCTGCCGCATATATCAATTCCATACTGTCCACGATTTATTCCGCAGCTCCCTTCCACAGATCCAGAATTTTTTCCATATGCATGGCATGAGATCCCTTGATCAGCACGGTATCTCCCGGCACCACTTTCTGCTTTAGATAAACTTCTGCCGCCTGGCAGTCATCAAATGATTTTACATCAGAAAGGCCATTCTGTCTGGCTGATTCTGCCATGATTCTGGCCAGCGGTCCCACTGTAATCATAAAATCAAACTGATTCTCGGCTGCTTTTTTCCCTATTTCTCTATGCAGCTGTTCCGCATAAGCCCCGAGTTCCAGCATATCACCAAGCACCACAATATGCCGTTTCCCCGGCAGTTGTCTGAGCGCACGAAATGCCATATCCACAGACAGAGGATTTGCATTGTACGCATCATTTAAAACCAGAATACCATCCAGCTTTTCCAGCTTTTGGCTGTCTCCCTGTGGCACAAATTCAGCCAGTGCCTTGCTGATTTCATCAGCCGATATATCAAGGAGCCGCCCTGCTGCTGCCGCCGCCAGAGCATCGTATACATTATGAATTCCCAGCATGGGAAGGTGTATAGAAGCACATTCCCCCAACGCCTGCATATGGAAATTCATGGCATCAGGTTTTGCCTCAATGGCATCCGCCCAGACATCCCTTCCCCGATGAATTCCATAAAATAATGACTTCCCGCCAAAATGATCCGCCATCCGGCAGACAAAGTCATCATCTGCATTCAGAATAGCAGTGCCGGTCTCCGGCAGAGCTTCTATCAGTTCCCCTTTTGCCCGGGCAATATTTTCCCTGCTTCCCAAAATACCAATATGGGATGTCCCTACATTGGTAACGACGCCAATGGTCGGACAGGCAACATGACAAAGTTCCTCTATCTGTCCCAGCCCGCGCATCCCCATCTCTGTCACACAAACTTCATCCTCAGAAGTCAAAGACAGGAGTGTTTGGGACAATCCGATTTCATTATTAAAATTTTTCTTGGTATGGCACACCCGATATTTTCTTTTCAGAACAGAGGAAATCATATCCTTCGTCGTTGTTTTTCCATTGGAGCCCGTTACGGCAATGACAGGAATAGAAAAACGGAGGCGATGAAAACGAGCCAGTGCCTCCAGTGCATGTAACGTATTTTCTACTGCAATAACAGATACTGCTGCAAAAGCAGAAACATCGGCAGGCTCGGAAATAAGAACGGCAACCGCCCCTTTTTCCACTGCTTTATTTATAAATCGATGTCCGTTAAAATTCTCTCCCGTAAGAGGAATAAACAGCGCGCCCTTTTCCAGGCTTCTCGTATCCGTACTGATACGGCTGCAATATTCCGATATCCCCCTCTGAAGAAGATGTCCTCCGGTTGCTTCCAGAATTTCCGCCAGCGTAAAACCTGCCATGTCAGCCTCTCAGCGCGTTACGCGCTTCCTCCCGATCATCAAAATGAATGGTTTTATCTTTCAAGATCTGATAGGTTTCATGGCCTTTACCGGCAATTACAACCATATCTCCCGGCTGTGCCAAGGAAATAGCCCGGCGAATGGCATCCCGACGGTTTACAATAACCTCATAACGGGTATTCCCTTTCTGCGCCGCCATTTCTTTTACACCATCAGCCACTTCCCTGACGATCTGATCCGGATTTTCCGTCCTGGGATTATCACTGGTTACAATCACAAGATCTGCATATGCAGCGCCAATCCGTCCCATGATGGGCCGTTTCATTTTATCCCGATCTCCGCCGCAGCCAAAAACAGCAATAATCCGATTCTTACAGATTTCCTGGGCTGTTTTTAAGATATTTTCCAGTCCATCCGGCGTATGTGCATAATCCACGACTACGGTAAAGGGCTGCCCTTCATTGACCAGCTCAAACCGTCCCGGGACCGCATGAAAATCACGCAATGCCTCAAGAATCGTTTCCATGGAAACGCCTTCACTGAGGCAGGCGGAAATCGCAGTCAGTACATTGTAAACATTAAATCTTCCGATCAGATTGGTATGTACATCATAGGTTTTGCCCTGATACCGCACAGTAAACTCCGAAGAATTGGAATTAAAGCGAATATTTTCTGCCCGAAGATCAGCCGCTTTGTCAATTCCATAAGTGCAAACCGGACAAACATGCCGATCAGATACCGCATCAGCCATAACATCTGCATATGGAACATCAATGTTAATATGTGCAGACTTATTACTCTTTTTCTGATCCGCTGCAGAAACTTTTTGAAAGAGGATCGCCTTGGCAGCGGCATAATTATCCATAGTCTTGTGATAATCCAGATGATCTTCTGTCAGGTTCGTAAAAGACGCATTATCAAATTCCACGCCTTCTACCCGCCCCATAACCAGTGCATGAGAGGATACTTCCATGCAGACGTGCGTTACACCTTCCTGTACCATCTGATACAACATTTTCTGCAAATCCACTACGTCCGGCGTGGTATTATGCGTAGGATACTCCTTATCGCCGATCAGCATGTGTATGGTTCCGATGACACCTGTTTTATATCCTGCATGGTGCAGGATATGTGCACAGATATGAGTCGCTGTAGTTTTCCCATTCGTTCCCGTTACGGCGAGCATTCTCATTTTTCCCGCCGGATAGTCAAAGAAATAGGGAGTCACTTCTTCCATAGCTTTTCTGGTATCTCCCACATAAATGACCGTTACCCCGGAAGGCACATTGACCTTTTGAGCAGCAATAATGACAGATGCTCCTTTTTCCACAGCAGATCCGACAAATTTATGTCCATCCACATGCGCTCCGGAAAGACAAATAAAAAGACTGCCCTGTTTCACTGTTCTGGAATCTGCAGTAATATCCTGCACCTCCACATCAAGGCTTCCTTCAATTCGTTCATAAGTTATATGCTGAAGCAGTTCCTGCAAATTTTTCATCATATGATTCACCTCGAAATATGCTTCCACGTTTCTGAAGTCTCACTTATCATAGCGTAAAACTGACCATGTTACAATAGCGGCTTCTATCCCCCTCCGCTGCACTCTGGAGGAGAGATATAAAAGCCGCCTTTTCTTTTCATTCATGAATTCGTTCTGTATTTACGTACATATCACTGGAACCATAGATTGCCTGTTTGGGAACTGTCATTCCCAATTCCGTTTCTGCAATTTTCTGAATTCGTGCCGGAGATTCCAGCCTGGCTACTTCCAGATGATCTGCCGCATTCTGTTTTTCCAGCAGAATGATTTCCGAACGGATTTGCTGCATCTCATAGCTCTTCTGCGTGATATAACCGCTGACCCCATAGATTATCGTCATCAGAACAACCGCAGCCGAAATCGGGGCACAAAGTTTCTTCAGCAATTCTTTCAGGGAAAATACGTCTTTCCCCGCTGTCACATCTGTCGTCTGAGACAAATAGGACTCCTGTACAGTATGCGCATAATTCATCATCTTTATATCCTGCGATACCATATTTACCACAATCCCCTCTAATTACAGTTTTTCTACAATCCTCAATATCGCACTTCGAGCCCTCGGGTTAGCCTCTATTTCTTCACGACAGGGTTTAACAGGCTTGAACGGGCGTTTAATCTCCCGATGATGACCACATACACATACCGGCACTTCCGGAGGGCAAATACAGTCCTGTGCCATTTCACGAAATACATCCTTAATAATCCGGTCCTCCAGTGACTGAAACGTAATCACTCCAATTCTTCCTCCGGAAGCCAGACGTTTTACGCAAGTCTTCATGGTTTCTTCCAGAATACGAAGTTCCCCATTCACTTCAATACGGATTGCCTGAAATGTCCGTTTTGCCGGATGCGGACCATCCTTACGCGCGCCTGCCGGAATTGCTGCTTTTATCAGATGAACCAGTTCTCCCGTAGATTCAATCGGCTTTTCCCTGCGCGCTTCAACAATGAATTTCGCAATTCGCCGGGCCCACCGTTCCTCACCATAACGATGGATAATTTCTTCCAGTTCATCTTCATTATACCGATTGACAACATCATAGGCGGTAAGAGGATTCCTCTGATCCATGCGCATATCCAACCTGCCGTCATGCATGTAGGAAAAGCCTCGCTCCCCTTCATCAAGCTGATATGACGACACTCCCAGATCAAACAGAAATCCATTTACGGAATCAATCTGTTTCTCATCAAGAATTTTCCCGATATTGGAAAAATTCTCATGAATCAGACAATGACGACAGCCAATGTTCTCCAGGCGTTTTCCGGCCGCCTGAATTGCCTCCTCATCCTGGTCCACACCTATAAGCAGAGCATCCGGTCCTACTTTTTTTGCCAGTTCCAAAGTATGCCCCCCGCCGCCCAGGGTGCAGTCGACATAAATACCATTTGGAATAGTAAAGACACCATCCACCAGCTCATGGAGCAAAACGCTTACGTGACGAAATTCCATAACGGCCTCTTATAAATTAAAATCCATAGGCAAATCCAGTGATTCGGCAATATCTGCCACGGCTCCGCTTTCCTCTTCCGAAGCTGCCAGCACAGCAGGACTCCAAACCTCTATCGTATCGCCCACCCCGATAATCTTCGCATCTTTCCCCAATTGGGCATAGTTACGAAGATGGGATGGAATTAAAATTCTTCCCTGTCTGTCACATTCCATTTCCGTACTTTTCCCGATCAGAAACCGGCGAAGGGCCCGTACATTTTTTCTCGTCTGAGGCAGTTTTTCCAGTTTTTCCTGCATCTGTTTCCAGCAGTCCAGCGGATAAATGGTCAGACATGTATCCAGTCCGGGAGATAACACAAAAGTATTTCCCAGTTCCTCTCGGAATTTGGCAGGAAGAATCATACGACCTTTACTATCAATCGTATGTGCATATTCATTCATGAACATTTCTTCCTCACCTCTAATTTCACCACTTTTACCCACATTCTACCATAAATTTCCACTTAGTGACAGAAAAAATGAAAATCCCCCATTGTTTCTTTGCCTGATAAACCATGGACTCAATAAATTTCATAAAAAAAGAACCCGCCATAATACATGGCAGGCTCTTTTCATTGGCAGTAACACAAAAGTCTCAGTCCCAGACCTTCTTCATGATCGTCTTGTATTCCTGCTGCAGATGATTAACGATGACATCCAGAATGACACGCACCAGCTGAGGATCAAACATTTCATTGCTGCTGGGAATGCAGGAATCCAGATAGACCGTTCCGTCATCTGCTGCTACATATTTAAACACTTTATATCCGCGATTCAGTTCGTTCAGAAACGCATTAAACCGGTCTCTGTTGCTGTCCTTAATCAATCCGGTTCCGATCTGTACACGAATAATCGTATAAATCGTGTTATCAACAATAATTCCCACAGGCAGCTTCTGGCCTTCTGCTTCAATATTGGACTTATATACAACGGTCCCATTGGGATCATTCGGTACAGGATCGCGCAAAAAGAACTTCAGCTGATTGGCTTTCAAGTAAGCGTCAAACTTTTCTGCCTTTACATTTGGTTTCATTTCCGTATCGGCCATGAAAATCCCTCCTATCATATTTGCATAAAATAAAAGATGTATTTTTATTATACCTATTTATTTCATTTCCATCCACCACAATCATATGTTTCTGCTGATTCAAAAGACATTTCCAACGATTTACCTTATAATATATACATATAAAATTAGGAGAAACTTTATGACAGATACAGAATATATGCGCATGGCTCTCCTTGAAGCCCAAAAGGCAGAAAATGAAGGGGAAATCCCCATCGGTGCCGTCCTGGTCTATCGCGATTCCATCCTTGCGCTTGGACATAATCGCCGGGAAACAGACCATGATCCCACCGCACATGCCGAGCTCCTCGTCCTCCGCCGCGGCGCATTCCGTCTGAATCGCTGGCGTTTGACGGAATGTACCCTTTATGTTACCATAGAGCCATGTGCGATGTGTGCAGGGGCCATTATGAATGCCCGGATCAACCGCCTTGTTTATGGCGCAGCAGATGTCCGTGCCGGCGGCATTGATTCCTATTTTCATATTTGTGAAAATGCTGTCATGAACCATCGGCTTTCCATTTGTTCCGGCATTTTAGCGGATGAATGCAGTCGAATTGTTAATGACTTTTTCCTATTGCATCGTAAACCATGAGGAGACGTATCGAAGTGGTCATAACGAGGCTGACTCGAAATCAGTTGTACCGCGAGGTACCGTGGGTTCGAATCCCACCGTCTCCGCCAGCTAAAAGCGCCGGTAAATACTGACTTTTTCCAGTATTTACCGGTTTTTATTTTTCCTTATTTTCCTCTGATAACCTGATTTTGCTACTCAAATTTCTACCCCAACTGCCGTTTTTTTGTATCGAGGCTTTCTATGCTACTCGTTTTTAGCCAAAGTCATGATAGATCATTTCCATTCAATGCGTTCTGTCATTCAGAAAATTCAAATACAGGCTTAGCCTAAAAAAAGAATAAACTACGACATTATACATAATCGTCACTTCTTTGTTATAATGCGTAACGGAGGTTTTTTGCATGAATTTTAATATTAAAAAATGTGCAGCAATGGCTGCACTGGACAGAATCAAACGAAAATATCCCGGAGCCATTTCCTATGTGGAAGAAATTGCGAACGCCGCAGACTTTACGGATATGTGGGATCATTCCATGGTATATGCGCCACTTCCTGTTGCCCATGCAGCCGTGGAAAAATCATACAAAAGAGAAATATCCCGTACCGATGCACTGGATGCTTCTGTTATTGCCGCTGCCGCCAGCTGGAGACTTGATAAATCCATTTATGATTTTTCTGCAGAATTAACAAAAGAGCTTTTTGAAGTTTCCTGCCGTAAAATATTGAATATTGATATTTCTTCCATTCATCTCCCGAAAAAAGTTATTTATATCCGGCCCGGAATTAAAATGCCCGGCAATATAGACGGTTTTTTTGTTTACAGGAATGAAAACCATATCGAGTATCCAGACCGGAATATCATGGAAATCCGCTTCACCCCCATTACCAAAAATGGACTTCCGCTCTGTACACCGTTTCTTCCCTACATTCCCGGTGAAGAAAAAACAATTGAACAGTGTATCTGCAATGGTTCCCGGCGTCCGAAAGCGATAGATTATAAGAGCCTGGAGGAAATGCTTCTTCAGGACGTCAGTATTATGGACAAGTTTGAGTCCATGGATAAAGACGCATTTGAAGAATATGGAAATACCATGGGACCTTTCACTGCATTTCTTGCCACTATGCTTGTCTATCTTTCCGCCGATAATGCAGATATACAAACTGATCCTGGCTGGAAATCCAAGCAGACATCTAAAATTCACGACATCCCAAGAGAAATCACTGTATTTAATGTCGGTGCCAATATTGCATGCAGGTTGAAGCAGCTCAACCGTTTTGAAGCCAAAGGATTCATACATCCGGACAGTCATTCTTCAGACATACGCATCCGGCGTGCCTACTGGCAGTCCTATCGCTATGGACCAGGCCGAAAACTGATTCGCTTAAAATGGACCCATACCGCCCTTGTCGATGCTGCAGGCCAAGAAATAGCTGATTCAAAATTCTAAAAAACAAAAGATAGGCAGAATATTTTCCTCTGCCTATCTTTTGTTTTTAATTTCTTCAGATCATCCGTAGTTTACCAAAATTCATATAATTCAATCAATCACGCCTTAACATCCCCAATGTTATGTTGATATTGCCTTGTTTTACAATCAGCCCATTTATTCAGTCCACACAAAAAAGCAGAAGAATTTCCTTCTGCTTTTACTCTCTGGTGGGCCCACCAGGGTTCGAACCTGGGACCAACCGGTTATGAGCCGGCGGCTCTGCCACTGAGCTATAGGCCCAATATCGCCAAAAACATTTTATCAATCAAAAAATCTTTCGTCAAGAAACAAACCAGCAATCTCACTTTCTTCTCTACTGATTCATCAAATTTTTGGCTGATTTTTTTAATTTCGTAAGAGCTTTCCCTTCAATCTGGCGAATCCTTTCCCGGGTCACATCAAAATACCGTCCGACTTCTTCCAGAGTACGCGGTTTGCCATCTCTTAAACCAAATCGAAGCTCCAGTACACTGCGCTCTCTTTCAGAAAGCCCATGCAGCATATCTTCGATCTGTTCTCTCATCAAAATAGACCCGGCAGCATCATCCGGCGATATGGCCTTCTGATCCTCGATAAAATCTCCCAGATGAGAGTCCTCCTTTTCACCGATCGGCGTTTCCAGAGAAATGGGATCCTGAGCAATCTTTTTCACTTCCCTGACCTTTTCCGTATTCACTCCCATACGTTCCGCCAGTTCTTCATTGGTTGCCTCCCGTCCGTTTTCCTGCAGAAGCTGTCTGGAGATCCGGTTCAATTTGTTGATGGTCTCCACCATATGAACCGGCACCCGAATTGTTCTCGCCTGATCAGCAATCGCTCGTGTAATGGCCTGACGAATCCACCAGGTGGCATAGGTACTGAATTTATATCCTTTTTTATAATCAAACTTATCCACTGCCTTGAGAAGGCCAAGATTTCCTTCCTGAATCAGATCGAGAAACTGAAGACCCCGGCCCAGATATTTCTTTGCAATAGAAACAACCAACCGAAGATTGGCATCAGACAGCTTCCTTCTGGCCCGCTGTGCACGAATCTTGTCTTCCGGGCTGGCGGAAGGCAGGCTTCCCTGTTCAATCCACATAGCGAGAAGAATCTCCTCCTCTGCAGTCAGAAGCGGCACAGAACCGATTTCCTTCAGATACATGCGCACCGGATCCTCTACCGCTACGGATTCCGGTACATCCATATCCTCCTCATCCTCTTCCGCCTTTTTCTTTTTGGATGTTTTTTTGATTTCTTCCTCTAACGGTTCTTCCAGATCTTCGTCCTCCGGCTCTTCTTCTTCAAAAAGCACCTTAAGACGCTGCGCATTCAAAGCCTCATAAATGGCATCCTGCTGCCTGGCTGTCAGCTTTTTCTGACGAACCAGCTGAATAATGGCCCGATTGGGAATCAGTCCTTCTTTTGTTTTTTGTTTTTTTAGCAGTTCCACCCACCGTTTGGCTGCCGCTGTAATTCTTACTGCCATATATATTTCTCCCCGGCTTTTCTGCCGCTGACTGTATCAGACAGATGACTTTTGCTGAAGCTCCTGAATTTCCCGGTTCAACCTGATGCAGGTCAACATTTCCTGCCTCGATGCCTCCGGATCTTCATGAGCCAGTGCATTGGCCTTTTCCGTATGTTCCTTATATGCTTTTTGGAGAGATCCCAGTTTCAAAGGGCGTATAAACTCTTCCCATGGAACAGAGACGTCATCCTCCTCACGCATCAGAAGAGCTGCCAATGCTTCCATATCCTCCGGCTCCAGCTTTTGCTGCACCAGTTTTTCAGACAAGGGTTGTCCGGATTCCTGAAACTCCTCCATAATCGATGCCAGCCGGCTGCAAAATGGAGAGTGATATTCATACCCTTTCATGTCCGGCCAGAACGATGGAGCCCGGCGAACCTGCATGCAGTATCTCAAAAAACTCTCCTCCAGACGCAGCAGTTTCTGGGACTCTCTACTGACCACATTTTCTGTATTCTCCTTCGGAGAAATATATATATGCATATGATTCTTTTTTACATAACGGGTAGCCTCACTCCGGATCACCCCTTCGTCCAGACGCATGGCCTGTGCCATTTTCCTGATATAGGAATTGATCAGCATGGAGTCATCACGAGTTGTCAGCACAGCAAACATTTCCTGCAGAATATGCTGCTGTCCTTCCAGGGATGTCGCATCATATTGATGCAGCAGCGAAGCCAGCAGATAATCCATCGCCGGCTGTGCCTGCCGTACTGCTTCCAGGTAGGCTTCGCCCCCATGCAGATTGACAAATTCATCGGGATCTTTTCCCTCCCCCACACGGGCGACCCTGATTTTTAAGCCCACTGTTCCGGCGATTTCCAGAGCCCTTCGCGTTGCATTCTGTCCGGCAGAATCCATATCATAGCTGAAAACCACCTCATCCGCATACCGTTTCAGAAGCCGGGCCTGTTCGATGGTAAATGCCGTTCCCAGTGATGCCACAACATTGGTCACCCCATGAGTATGCAGAGAAATGGCATCCATATAGCCTTCCACCATGATGACCTGCCGCGTTTCCCGGATTTTGGGCAGTGCCTGATACAAAGCAAACAGAAGCCGTCTCTTGTTGAAAATCGGAGTCTCCGGCGAGTTGAGATATTTAGGTTTACTGTCATCCAGGACTCGTCCACCGAAAGCCACCGGATGTCCTTTCAGATTCAGGATGGGAAACATGCATCGATTTCGAAACATATCAAAATATCGTCCATTGCTGTATCCCACGAGGCCTGTGCTTCGCAGAATCTCCGGTCTGATCTGTTTTTTCTGTGTGAAATCACGAAACAGGCGGTCCCATTCCGGTGGTGCAAATCCCAGTTTGAAATAGGCAATATGTTCCGGGGTTAGATGACGGCGCCGGAAATAGGCCATTCCAGCCTCCCCCATACGCGTTTTTGTCAGGCAATTATGAAAATAATCCGCTGCCAGTTTTGCCGCTTCATACATAGCTGACATTTCAGACTGTTTTTTTTGTTCCTCCGCAGATATCTCCTCCTGCGGCAGCTCAATATGAGCGATTTCCGCCAGATGTTCCACTGCCTCCGGAAATGTCAGATTTTCTATTTTCTGTACAAAGGTAAAAAGATTTCCCGACGCATGGCATCCAAAGCAATAATACAGTCCCTTGTCCGGAGACACGGAAAAGGAAGGTGTTTTTTCATGATGAAACGGACAGCATCCCCAGTACCGGTTGCCTCTTTTTTTCAGCGGCACATAGGAACCGATCACGTCTGCAATATTCAGGCTGTCAGATACCCTCTGTAAAAAATCCTGTCCAAAATATTTCATAGCCGGTAACTCCCACTGTCTGTCAATCCCGTACCGCTCACATACCTATGAAAAAAACTGACAAACCCCATATAGAAATTGTCAGTTCATCATTCTGAAAGAGGTGCTTCATCCCCTCGTCTGTTCGATTCCCTTTGTCAGTTCCTGCCACCGGGCAGTCAGAAGCCGCACATATTTTTCCGGCGCCAGTCCGAAACTGCGAAGAACATATCCATCACTGGCCTCCACAAGAAGAGTCCGTCCGTCATCCGTCACCCCAAAATCCAAAGCATATCCACAGGGTGCCTTATGAAAAGCAGCTACGGCCTGCTTCAATCTGTCCGCATCAGGAAATACATCCCACCGGCCTGCATAGGGATTCAATCCTATGATCTCTCCATTCAATACCCAGAGCCGCCATTCAGAAAGGAAATGTACCTTTTCACTGCACCAGACCGGAATATCCTCCAGGCCGCCGCCCAGCTTGATCAGATCCTCAGATTTATCCAGCACCGTGCCGGAAAAACGTTTGACATCCCATATGGGCTTCACAAAAATATGCCAGCTGTCAGCATTGCTGGTAATGCTGAACAAAGTGGACTTCCAGATTTTCCGTCCCAGGAAAGGCCGTAATTCCTCTGGATAATCCATAGGAAGCAGATGAATTCCCATCTTGTCCATGGCCACTTCCACATCATCCAGCGTTCCTACGATCGGATCCTCCGGTTCATTATCCTCGATGGAATAAACCGCCTTATAAGGAACAACCGGTATACCAAGAGACAGACATCCTGTATACACATCAAAACAATTCTGATTGAAAAATTCTCCTGTGTGTTTTATCCGGATATATACTTTCATATGTCCACCTCATTGGCAAATGATGATAGATTTTGTCGTTATGTCTTTTATTATATCACAAAGAAGGAATTTCGCTTTATCTTTTATACTCCTGCGGAACCATTAACCGCATGCAAAAACTCCCTGCCCGCTAACAGAGAGTCTGTATCATTTTGCATTCTCGGTAAAATGCAAAATGATTTATAAGAAAAAATATGCGTAGGAAATTGCAGCCACGACAAAACGGTAATAAGCAAATCCGGATAGCGTGGATTTATTAAGAAATTTCAAAAACCACAGAATGGAAATATACGCCACGACAAAGGAGGTAACAAAGCCCAAGGCCAGAATACTGAAGTCCTCCATGGACAGCGACGGCGCTACCTTCAAAAGATCATAGGAACACGCCAGAAACATGAGCGGCACAGCCATAATAAAGGAAAAATCCGCTGCCGCCTTTCTGGAAATTCCCAGAAGAAGTCCCCCTGCAATAGTGCTTCCGCTTCTGGAAAATCCCGGCCATAAAGACAGACACTGAAAAATGCCCATTTGCAATGCTTTCCCGATGGTAATGTCATCCACATCTTCAATGACAAAAGCTTTGCGCCTTTTTTCTGCGAAGATCATAAACAATCCGCCGAGTACCAGTCCGCCGATAACCGTGAGCGGCCCGAACAGATAGTTTTTAATCAGGCCGTGGCAGAGCAGGCCTACCAGACAGGCAGGAAACATCGCTACGGCAATATTCAGGCAGGACGCCCCCTGTGTGCGAAACCAGTTCCTTTTCTGCAGCATGCTGACAAACTTTCCCTTATAGACCAGCACAACCGACAAAATAGCCCCAAACTGAATAAATACATCAAAGACGTCCGCCAGTGTGCCGGTAAATCCCAGCATATGCCCTACAAGGATCAAATGTCCCGTACTGGACACCGGGATATATTCCGTCAGCCCTTCTACAATACCCACAATCAGTGCGCAAAAATATTCGTACATGTCTTACTCCTTCAGCAGATTTTCTTGTCGTAACCGTTCAATGACCAGCCGATCCGTCACAAACGCCAGTTCCGGCAGACAGCCTCCCGTAAAAAAGCGGACTTCGGAAATATCATCTCCGCTCCGGCAGCATCCTCCGCAAATTTCAGTTAAAAACCAGATTCCCGTTGAATGCACCTGCGGTTCATGAAAATTGGAATACGCTGTATACACAGAGACCGGATTGACCCAGAACCCGGTTTCCTCCCACATTTCCCGAACAAGCGCCTGACGAATATCTTCATTATACTCTACATGTCCACAGGGAATACACCATTTCCCCTCCATGGTTTCCCCGCCGGCTCTTCTCCCCAGCAGAATTTCTCCAGCCGGAGAAAGAATAATACCAGCCACTCCGGTAATGGGATTTTCATAGGAAATCCTTCCACAGCCCTGGCAGCACAGACGATATTCCCCCTGTGCCAGTTTTCTTTCCAGCGGCCCTCCGCACCATGCACAATACAGTTTCCCGGTACTGTCCATTACTTTCCCCTCTGCTGATTGATTGTACGTACATTGCGAATTCGATCCAGCGTCGGCTGCAGCGGATTCGGGATCTGCGGATTTTTCATGGATACAATGTTCTGTATTGTTTTTTCCTTTTCATTAATATAAAAAACAAGCACTGTTTCCTTATCCTTTGAAAAATAGATATAAGCGCTCTGCGGATGCGTATCCGCCAGATTCATCTCCAGTTTCTGCGGTTCTCCATATAGGAATTCCAATGTAGACAGCTGATCTCCCAAGGAAATTCCCCGATGTGTCACCATGCCGTTATCCGTAATAAACAAAGAGGAGATCCTGCGGGTCCTGCTGTCCATACGCACACCAAATCCCGGGAAATACCAGATTTCCTCCTCCGGATTGGCCGCCTTTTTTTCCCAGATTAACCAGGAATGTTCCTGAAAATCGGTTTCCGGTCTGTATCCTGCAATGCAGAAATCCTCATCGGTAAATCGAAGACCTGATGTCATGGCTTCCGGATGAGAAACAGGAAATTCCTCCCCCGCAAAAGACAACAGAATTTCTTTTACCCGATTATCCTGTATAGTAAAAATCAACTGTTTTGCGTCTTTTTCATAAATCAGATACAGCTGTTTCTGCGGACCATTCCAGACAATCTGGGCCGGCCGGCCGTAAGAACGTACTACTTTTTCCCGGCTGTCCCCCACATGAATTCCACGGGACGTCGATATAGCAGAATTCATAATACCGATCTTGACTGCACCGGCAGAAGGAAATGTCTGATTCATCGTCAGATCCGGCCGTTTTGAATAGATATATGCCGTATCCTGAACGAACTGTACCCGAAGATCAGACCAGAGACAATCCTCTCTTGTGCTGCCAGTCTTCCGGGAAATCGGATTCCCCAGACGTTCTATACATTCCGAAAGCGATTCGCCAAGATGAAGCTCATCAATGACAAAATCCTGACTCGTCAATGGAGTGCCGTCAATCTCTCCCATAGATGTAACATTTCTATTGGTTTCTTCCTGCTGGATCTTCGGAAAATTTTCCGCAGCCGCTGTCCGAATTGTCCCTTCAGCCTCCGTGCATCCTCCGGTTATAAGCCATACAGCCAGTCCCAGAGCCGCCATTACTTTATAGTTCATATATCCCCCTCACATGATGGAGCCGCAATACGTTCCGATTTTCTTATCATTATTGCTTCCTCCGGAATGCCTGTCAAGCTATGCTTTCAAATGCGGCAAAATGAGTAAAAAATTCAGCCTTCCAACTTTTACTTCGTCATTCCATAGAAGAAAGCCGGACGAACTCCATGCAAAAAGGGCAGCCTCCCAAAGGAAGGCTGTCTCTTTTACTCGTAATGAAGTGCGTCAATCGGATTGAGTTTCGCCGCTTTCTGCGCCGGATAAAGGCCAAATATCAGACCGATGAGCACGGAGAACAGGAAAGAACCGATGACCGGCTCTGCGGTGATAACCGTAGACATCTCTATAAGATGAGGAATAAGCTGAGAAATGGCAATGCCTGCAATAACACCAATGAGGCCGCCGGCAATGCTGATGGTCACCGCTTCAATCAGAAACTGCATGACGATCATCCGGTAAGTTGCTCCCAGCGCTTTTCGGATGCCGATTTCCTTGGTACGCTCCGTTACGGAAACGAGCATGATATTCATGATCCCGATGCCGCCCACAATCAGGGAAATGGCCGCGATGCTTCCCAAAAATATAGTCAGTGACTGTGTGGTTGATTCCATCGTTTCCAGAATATCCTGAGAATTGCTGATGCTGAAATCATTTTCCTCCCCTGCGGTGAGACGGTGCCGGGTCCGCAGAAGATTTGTGATATCCGTCTCTGCCTGAGACATGACATCATTGGATGTCGTAGTCAGAGAAATGGAATTAACATAGGTAATGCCCATCATTCGTTCCTGTACGGTCGTGAATGGGCAAAGAATCCGGTCATCCTGATCCTGGAAGGAATATCCTTTTTCCTCCAGAACACCAATAACGGTAAATGGACTGTTGTTGATACGAATTTTTTTCCCGAGCGGACTCTCTTCACCAAAAAGATTCGTAGCTATGGTTTTCCCGATAACCGCCACACGCTCCCGGCCTTCAAATTCCTGATTGGTCCAGTACCGTCCTTCCGCCACGCCGAGGCTGGATACATACTGATACTCAGAATTAACGCCGTATACCTGCGTCGTCCAGTTTTTGTTTCCATTGACAACGACATAGCTGGAGCGAACCATCGGTGAGCTGTAGGCAATGTTCGGCAGATTTCTAATGGCAAGGTAATCCTTGTAAGTCAGCGTTTCCATGGAACCGGCAGCGGGCCGTACACCGGGCTGCCGGCTTGTTCCCGGAGAAACGGTAAGAAGATTGGAGCCGAGACTGGAAATATTATTCTCGATATCCTGACGTACCCCATAACCAATGGACATGAGTGCAATAACAGCTGCCACACCGATAATGATGCCCAGCATGGTAAGCAGAGAGCGAAGCTTGCTTGCCAGAATGGACTCCCACGCCATGAGGATGCTTTCAATGTAAATGTTAGTCATGGCAGCGGCCCCCTCACGTCTTTGCTGATATGTCCATCAGACAAAATGACATGGCGTGTGGCATATCCAGCCACGTCCAGTTCATGAGTTACAAGGATAATGGTTTTCCCGGACTGATACAGTTCAGAGAAAATCTCCATGACATCCGTGGTCGATTTACTGTCCAGATTTCCTGTCGGTTCATCAGCCATAATAATGGCCGGATCATTGACCAAAGCCCGGGCAATAGCCACCCGCTGCCGCTGCCCGCCTGACAGCTCATTGGGCATATGATCCACCCGCTCACCGAGCCCGAGATGCGTCAATATCTCTACAGCCCGCTTTCTGCGGTCACTTTTATAGACATTGCCATAAATCATAGGCAGAATCACATTGTCTGCTGCAGAAAGGCGGGGCAGCAGATTAAATGACTGAAATACGAAACCGATTTTTCTGTTTCTTGTGTATGCCAGTTTATCATCGGACAAATTGGCCACTTCACTTCCATCCAGTTTATAAGAACCCTTGGTTGGCCGGTCAAGACAGCCGAGGATATTCATCAGCGTGGATTTCCCCGCCCCGGATGGTCCCATAATGGAAACAAATTCCCCCTTCATGACGGTAAGATTGATATCCGTCAAAACGGGCACTTCCTGCTGCCGGCCGATATAATAGCTTTTCCCGATATGCGTCAGTTCAATGACTGCATCCGGATTTCTGCCGGGGCTCATGGTCAGAACCTCGGGCCGCGGGGCGTATTCTTCGCAGAAACCTCCGCTTTTTCCTGTGAGACCGTACCGCTGACTACGATCTCTTCGCCATCAGACAATCCGGAAAGAACTTCTGCATGGGTATTCGTGGTAATACCTGTTTCAATATAAGCTTTCTCCACTCCGGAAGCAGTCTTTCTATATACATAGGAACCGGACGCATCGCTCCGAACCGCTGTAATCGGAATCAGCAGAGCATCCTTATCGGAACGGCCCTGAATCTCTGCCCGCGCTGTCATGGACGGATACAGCCCATCCAGTTCATCGCTGTTAATGAGAACATACACGGTATAATACACGACCGAAGAGGAAGAAGATGTACTGCTTGAGGAAGAATATTCTTTTTTGGAGATATTTTCCACCCTGCCATGAAAAGTACGATTCGGATACGCATCAACAGTAAAAGTCACATCCTGACCGACGGCTACTTCTCCGATGTCCGTCTCATCCACCAGCAATTCGATCTGCATGGAACTGAGATCCGCCACAGTGGCAATGATCATCTGACTGGAAAGTCCCTGCGAAACGGTGGAACCTTCTTTCATGGGTTCGCCAATAATAGTCCCGTCCATCGGAGACAAAACAATGGTATCATTCACATCCGCCTCTGCCTTATCATAAGCAGCCTGGCTGTTCAAATATTCCAGCCGTGCATCATCCATATCCTGATAAGACACGGCCCCCTGCCGATAGAGGCGACGCATGCGGAAATAATAGGACTCTTTATTAGCTAAAGTATTTTTCGCCTGCTGCAAAGTGGATTGTGCAGCCTTAGACTCAATCACTGCAATCTGCTGCCCCTTGGATACCTGTTCATTCTGTTTCACCATCATCTGCTGCAGCGTACCGGATACAGTGGCCGACAGATCAACGCTGTTGACCGGCTCAATGGTACCTGTTGCATCGATGGTAACGGCAATATCTCCTTTCGTCACTTCTCCCAGGGTATAATTCTCTTTTGTTTCTGTTTGAGATGACGAATACCAGTAATATCCTCCGCCAACAGCAATGACTGCTGCCAGCAAAAGTCCCAGCCATTTTTTCTGCATGGAAACCACCTCTTTTCCATTTTCTTCCTGTTGTCCCAAACTTTATTATTATTATAACTGAATCCTTCCCGTCTTGTAACCCTTACCATTACGTTTTCTCCGGACACTTCCTTAAAAATAAAGAAGGCCGCGGCTTCTGCCGCGGGCTTCCTTTGGCTGGGAGCCCCCGTGTTTTTTCCCAGAATCCTCGCAGTGCGCTGAATCTGGCTACCGCTTCCGTTTCATCTTTACCTTTTAATGAATAATAAAATTTAATTTTTGGTTCTGTACCAGACGGACGAACCGCCATCCAGGAACCATCATCCAGTACATATTTCAATACATTTTCTTTAGGCAGTGTGCCGATGCCAACTTCATAATCCAGACATTCTTTCAGACCCGGAATAGCGCGGGTGGTGTCTCCTCTCCGCAGCCCTTTCATAATGCCGGCGATCAGTTCCTGTCCTTCTTTCCCTTTTAGTGTGTAGGAAACCATCTGATCCAGCCGATAGCCATATTTCTTATACAAATCTCTCAGAGCATCTGCCAGCGATCTTCCCTGTGTACGGTGCCAGGCAGCCATTTCACAAATGATCATCGCCGTGCTGACTGCATCCTTATCCTGTGCATGAGTTCCTATCAGATATCCGTAACTTTCCTCATAGCCCATCAGAAAATCATGAGACACATCCTCCGCATACTGCGAGATTTTTTCTCCGATATATTTGAACCCGGTCAGTGTCTCTTCTACCTGTACTCCGCAGTTTCTCGCAATATCTGCTCCCAGTTCACCGGTCACGATGGTCTTGATAATCGTCGATGCCGGAGTTAACGATCCTTTTCTCATCGTCAAAAGAAACTGAACCAGCAGTGCCCCCATCTGATTCCCTGAAATCAGGACAAATTGGTCTCCGTCACGCACAGCTGCTCCGATTCTGTCACTGTCCGGATCTGTGCCGATTACGATATCTGCCCCGATTTTCTCCGCTTCCCGGATACCCATAGCCAGCGCCTCTCCGTCTTCCGGATTGGGTGAACGTACCGTCGGAAAATTCCCGTCCGGTACTTGCTGTTCATTCACTACATGAAGATCCTGAAAGCCCGCTTTTTTCAGAAGTGCCTGCACCGGCTTGCTGCCAGAGCCGTGCAGGGGCGTATAGACGATACGCAGTGCCGGCGGATTTCCTTTATATATGGACTGCCGGAAAGCCGCTTCCAGGAACGCATTCACCGTTTCTTCTCCGATCCATTTTAGAAGCTCTTCCCCGCCGTCTCTTGCAATGTGCGCCAGATCCGTCACTGCATTGACATAAGCAGTAAGTCTGTCCGCATCTTCCGGCACCAGCTGCCCGCCATTGGGGCCATATACCTTATATCCGTTATATTCTTTGGGATTATGGCTTGCAGTAATCACGATTCCGGCCTGTGCGCCATAATACTTGACTGCAAAGGATAATACCGGAATCGGTTCCAGTTCCTGAAAAAATTTTACCGGAATTCCCGCAGCACAAAGTACATGAGCTGCCTCCAGGGCAAATTCCCGGGACCGGTGACGGGAATCATAGGCAATAACCACACCTTGACCGGCCTTTTCCGGATATTCTCCATGCAGATAATCCGCCAGACCTTTTGTCGCGCGGGCCACGGTATAACCGTTCATCCGATTTGGACCTGCCCCCATAATCCCCCGCAATCCGGCCGTACCGAATGCAAGAGATTTGTAAAACCGATCTTCAATTTCCTTTTCATCATGCAATGCAAGCAGTTCTTTTTTTGTCTCTTCATCCGCCCAGCAAAGCCAGTCTTCATAGGTCTCTCTGTATCCCATAAAATTCCCCCATCATTTCATGCTTTATTTCTCGTCATTATATCACTGGTTCGGCATTCTGTCCCTTAAGTCCTCTCCAATAGAAACTAAAAAACCGCCAATTTCTGTCGGTTAATTGCTAAATTGTTTCAAGATTCGGATACCCCTGCGGCGGATAATATCGTGCCCCTACGCCGGTACAGGTCAGCGCAGCGCAGGATGCAGCAAAACGCAGTGCCTCTTCTATCGGCTTTTCTTTTACGAGATATGCATGCATAAGAGCTCCCATAAAGGAATCTCCAGCGCCCGTGGTATCCACTGCTTTTACAGGGCAGGCCGGTGTTTCCACTATACGGCCATCCGGCAAAAAAGCCACCGAGCCTTTTTTCCCGCGGGTATATACAATGATCCCCCGGCAATACGGCCTCATTTTCTTTGCAGCTTCAAACGGATCATCCGTACCGGTAAGTTCACGCACTGCATCCCGGCAGGGCACAACCAGATCCGCTATACGCAGTGATTCCCGGATCTGGTCAGCAGTAACGCCCATCTCTGCAAACAGACTCACTCCCACCTCAAGAGATACCGCAATTTTCTGCTCGTTATAAAAGGCTTCCCGCAAGGCGGACATAGCTGCCCAGCCGGGCAGCAGATCTGTAAAAAACACCTTGGCCTCATGAAGCAGTGTACGATCCTTCTGATTCAAACGCAGCTTAAAGAAAGCATCCCCCATAATCAAAAAAATACATTTATTTCCCTGCGCATCCACGGCAATCTCGGTTCGTGTTGTCCTTTCCCCAGGTCGGATGTATACGTGCGAAGCATCTACCCCTTCTTCCTTCAGAGAACATATCACCACGCGGCCTTCAGCGTCATCTCCTACCGTTCCCAGATACGCACAGCAGCTTCCGAGCCGTGCCGCCTGCACAATCGTGTTGGTCCCGCTGCCTCCCGGCTGCATTTCCGTATGACGCACCAGACAGAAACTGTCTTTCTGAGGTAATGTATCGAGCATCATGAGCACATCGGTTGCCAGTGTTCCCAGCCCGCAGATATCATAGGGCATTGTATTTCCCTCCGATCTAAATGGACTCCCTGAAATGTACACGATTTCCTTCCAGTGAGGCTATAACGGCAAGCGACTCCAGCCGATACCCTTCCTGAATCAGCCGATCATGGCCACGCTGAAAAGCTTTATCCACAGCAATTCCAATGCCCGCCACCCGGGAACCGGCCTGATGAACCAGACTTGCCATGCCCAGAGATGCTTCTCCATTAGCCAGAAAATCATCCACAATCAGGACGGATTCATCCGGCGGCAGAAACTTCTTCAGAACTAAAATGGAATTTTTGACCTTCTTCGTGTAGGAATAAACGTCCGCTACATAGGCATCCTCATGCATCAGAACGGATTGCGACTTTTTAGCAAAAACGAGCGGTACATGCAGCGCATATGCGGCTGCCAGTCCCAGTGCGATACCGGAAGCCTCCACCGTCAGTACACGGTCTATCTCCACATCAGAAAAGCGATGTGCCAGCTCCTGACCCATAGCCATGGACAGCATCGGGTCAATTTGATGATTCAGAAAAGAATCCACTTTCAGTACCTGTCCTGGCAGCACAATGCCTTCCTCACGAATTCTTCTTTTCAATTCTTCCATGTTATCGCTCTCCCCGCAATACATGCCGCTGAATAATGTACACCCCTACCAGCAGAAGCAGAATACCGGAAAGTACATATACCGTAAAAATTGGCATGACCATGGTCACTCCTGCCGAAATCAGCGGTCCGGTCATATTACCGAACTGCTGCGCCGTATTGGCCAGTCCGAATACACGACCCCGGAAACTTTCCGGCGTATATTTGACAAAAGCCGCATTGATGGCCGGATTCACACCGATCAGAAAACACCCGACGAGAAACTGAAATACACCAAAGCCCAGAACCGTTCCGGGCACTGCCTGCAAAGCCATGAGAATTCCGGCACAGCAGAATGTGATGCTCATCGCATAAAAATATCCTCTCTGCTGCCCGAAGCGCCCCCAGAATGCTGTAGTCACTGCCCCGGCAATGCCGCCACAGCTCAGGATAGTCCCGGATGTTACTGCAACATTTTCCATGGAGCCCTGTAATTCACCAATATACAGAGCTGTTACCGGCTGAATCATAAGCACGGCACTCTGAAAAATAAAGAAAAAGATCAGCAGTTCCCGTAAATGGGGATTTCCTACAGCATACCTGAGATCATCCAGGATAGAGCCATCTTTTTTATCCGTTACCGCTACGGGTTTTTCCTCCACGAAATACCAAACGGCAATCCCTGCCAGCCAGAGCAGCACCGCCCCAATAAAAAAGGAAGCCCGCATGCCGAATACATGGGAAATGACGCCACCGATCAGCGGCCCGCATATTCCCCCTACGACCAGTGCGGTCTGGGCAAATCCCAGAGTTGTTCCCAGTTTTCTCGTTTCCACACTCTGAGAAATAATGGCCAGTGCAGCTGCTACAAATCCATTGGCAAACCCCTGAAAGGCCCTCACGCCAAACAACTGCCATTCATTCTGCACAAGACCCGCCATAAAGTAAGAAACACCGATAAGGAAAGCGGCCCGAAGCACCATTTTCTTTTTTCCCTTTGTATCGGCCAGCTTCCCCCAGACAGGTCCCATGATACCCGCCACCAAAAAGCATATGGAAAAAACCATGCCCGTCCAGAAATTAACGTCTTTTCCTGTGACCCCCAGTTCCATCAGGTATAAAGGCAGGAATGGAATCAGCATGGTATAAGCGGCGGAAATAAAAAACATTACAATAATCAGCGTATAAACATTTCTTTTATTCAACGTTTAGTACTCCTTTTGAGACCACTCTTGTCCTTCCTTTTCCTGTGACGCCATCCAGGCCAAGGCATCATCCAGCATATTTGTTGTCACAAAATGAGCCAGTCCCGGATAGGTTATATGTACTCCGTGTCCTCCAGCCTTGGACAGCGCCTCGGCAAAATGGGCCTGCGCCCTCGGATCAATGGATGGATCAGCCTCTCCATTTGTCATAAAAACAGGAACGTTCTTCAACTCCTGTAAGCAATGCATCGGTGATTTTTTGTCAATTTCTTCGTAGACCGGCCAGTCTCTTGGTTCTGCCACACCAAAACGTGCCTGAATGAAAAGATGAGTCAGCAGCCAGTCTCCGGAACCATTGAAACTCACAGCCCCCCGAATTCCATTTGGATACTGCACCGCCAGACCGATGACCGTAAGGCCGCCCATCGAATGTCCCATGACCCAGGGCACAGAAAAGCTGTGTTCATGCAGCCATTTCCCGATTTCTGAAAATTCATCTATATTCCGAAAGATAGTCTCCCAGAAGATTCCGTAAACCTCTACCGAATAATAATCCGGCAGCATCCCCCGGGAACCATGGAAGATAGAATCCGGCAACAATACCGTATAACCATGGGCAGCCAGCACCAGCGCCCGTGTCATCTGAAGCTCACTGCAGCTGCTCCATCCATGATAAAAGACCACACAGCGGGTCCGGTCCTTTCTGATTGGATGGACAATGCGCACCGGGATGTCTCCAATTTTCACCAACTCAGTGTCAAACTGAATCATGATGCCGCTCCTCCGGATACATACGGTCTGTCCACTTCCAGCGATTATGAAGCCAGAACCATTCTTCGGGATATTTTCGAATCCAGGCTTCCAGTCTGGCATTGATCCGATCTGTAATCTGCTGAATGGCTTCCTTTTTATTCACGCCTTCATCCGCCGTAATAGGATCTCCGATAATAATCGTATACGTTTCCAGTCCGGTTTGATGAATCAGCGCGGTCATGACCGGCAATTTGCAGGTCACTGAAAAATGAGCGGGCCCTGTTGCGGTCAGTGTCCTCTGACCGAGAAATGGCGACAGGATTCCGGTATCCCCGGGATCCTGGTCACAGAGCAGTCCCACAAAATATCCCTGTCTGAGTCTCCGCAGCATATCCCGTACACCGGTCTTATACTCCACAGTCTGGCCCGGAATAGAACGATATTCCGTAATAAACCGGTCGAATTCTTCATTGGCCTGTTTCATGGCTACGGACAGGAGTGGATACCCATAAAGCGCCAATGCCGCACCTTCCATCTCCCAGTTGCCGCAATGAGTGGCTGCAAGAATGCAGCCCTTCCCGCTCGCCTTGATAGCATCCAGCTTTTCTGAACCGATAATTGTCACGTGATCCCGGATATTTTCTTTATTTAAGAGAGGAAAGCGAAACATAGCGACCCCCAGCGGGCCGAAGCGCAGTGAGGATGCCTTTGCAATTCGCTTTGCATCTTTTTCATTATTCGCAATCCCGGTACGGAGAATATTATTCACAGCCAGTCTTTTTCGTTTCGGCGGCACACACATCCAGAAAAATTGTCCCAGCCCTCTGCCAACTTTTTCCGCCGCTTCCGGTGAAAGCCGGCAGCAGATTTTGCTCAGCAATTTCAGAAGTGCATAGGTTCCCTTCATTATATTCCTCTTTTCTTATGCATATATTCTGCATTTCCTTATTTTTCTTATTAAAAATATTATAGACGAAATTTCTTATTCTGAAAATGCACCTGCCATCAGCAATGAACGAACTTATTTATATACGTTCATTTTTCTGATGCGGATGCCATGCCTAAACATAAAAAAGGCCGGATCTTTGTCCAGCCCATTTATAAAATCTGATTATTTCTGCAGATTTTTTTCCAATTTTTTTACTCGTTTGAAAAGATCCGGCAAATGTCCGATCATAGCTTCCAGCCTGCCCCACTCAATATGAGGACGCATCGGATACCCTACATACACACCCGGTTTTGTAATATTCCCGGTGACTCCTGTCTTCCCGCCCAGTGTCACATTATCACAAATCTGAATATGTCCGGTCACACCGGTCTGGCCTGCAAGAATACAGTGATTGCCGACCTTTGTGCTGCCCGCAATGCCCACCTGCGCAATAATAAAGCAGTCTTCGCCGACTTCCACATTATGACCGAGATGCACAAGATTATCAATCTTGGTACCACGGTGCACAATCGTATTATTCATGGCGCCATTATCCACGGCACTTCCTGCTCCGACCTCTACATCGTCCTCCAGAACTGCCCGTCCCAACTGGCGAATATGTGTATGATGTCCCTCGGCATCCGTGGAAAAACCAAATCCCTGTCCGCCGATCACTGCATGCGCCCGCAGGACCACCCGATCGCCGAGAATACTGTTTTCATGAACGACAGCGCCAGGATTCAGCTCACAATCTTTCCCGATTTTTACGTTGTGCCCGATATAGCAATAGGGGTAAATCACAGTCCCGTCACCAATTTCCGCACCGTCCTCAATCACAGCATATGCCATGATGCATACGTCTTTACCGATGACGGCCTTATCACTGACTATTGCTGTGGGATGGATGCCTGCAGGAAATTTAACCTCCGGATGAAATACATCAATCAGATACCCAAATGCCCTGCGGCAATCCTCTACAAGAATCAGAGTTTTGGTATACTGATCCGGCAGTTCATCTACCAGAATAGCGCCTGCCTGCATTTCCTCTATATGTTCTGCATAAATGCCCCTGGCAAAAGTCACATGATGAGGCCCTGCAATTTCCGCACTGCGTACATCTTCAATGACTGCACCGGCATCGCCATATACGGTGCCCCCCACCATTTCCGCCAGTTCTGCTGCTGTTTTTTTCATACTATCTCCTCATCTTCCGGCTGCCGTCTATCGCCTGATTGTGCCTTATCTGCCACAATAACGGTTTGCTTGTCATTTGCAACCGGGGCTGCAATTATTTTTTTGCATCCCCTGAAGCGCCACCGTCAATGCGGGCCAGCACTTCATCTGTAATATCAACCGCACCAGCCGGAACCGCCATTTTCTGCATAACGATTCCAACGTTTTTCTCCCGTGCAATTGCAGCACACTGGGATTCCACAATAGACTGCATCTGCCGCTGCTTGCTCTGGACAAAAATCGCTCTCTCCTGCTGTGCATCCGCTACTTTTTTCTTCATTTCATCCGGGGAAAGAGTTCCTTCCTGATTGGCAAGCCGTTCGGAAATTTCTTTATTTTTATCTACAATTTCCTGCTGGATGCCTTTAATCGTCTCAGACTTCAACATAAGCTGCTGATAATCAACAACAGCTACCTTATCTTCACTGCCGCAGCCGGATAATAAAGCTGCTGCGGCTAAAAGTCCTGCACAGGCCGTTTTTTTCCATATGGATTTCAATGCATTTCCTCCCGTCTAAGTACCCTGCACTAATTCATTCACGATATCACTTGTCACATCTTCAGCACTGATATTGGCCCGATATGAAGTAAAAATAATATCCAGATGTTTTTTCTCTCCAATAACAGCTGCCTTTTCGCGAATATCATTCATAATGATTTCCTTTACGGCCGCCATTTCTTTCTGTTTGGCTTTTACTCGTTCTTCCCACTGGCTGTTCCAGGAATCCGCGTCCGGCAGATTTACAGATCCTGCTGCCTGCAGACTTTGTCTCTGCCGTTCATGAATCTCTTCAGCTACCTGAGCTGCATAGGCATCCAGTTCCGCTTTTGCCGCAGTCCGTTTTTCCATAAATTCCTTTTTCTCTTCCTCTGTCCAACGATCCTGCGGAATCTCTGCATATCGTTTATTCAGAAGATCCTGAAGAGCCTGCTTCGTCTGCGTCTTTTCCTCTCCATTCATCCCAAGAAACTTCAACTTCAGATGCAGATTTGCGATTTGCGTATTATCCTCTCCGCCGCCGCCAGCCATCACCGGTTGTCCCGGCTGTGCATTATGCCGATTTTCAATTTCAGCGTACAGCTTCTGCAGTTTCTGATTCAGTTCATTTTCCCGAATCCGAACTCTGGCTTTATATTCCTCATCAGCAGCTTTCTGTGCATCAGATGAAATAAGTGCCTCCTTAAGCTTCTTCTGGGCAGATGTCAGATGAAGCATTTTTTTCTGCTCCGCCTGATAATGATTCAGTAAATCTTCATATTCTGTCTGAAGCCTGAAATATTCAGTATACGAAGGATGAGCCTTGACCAGTGTCTCCAGATCTACAACGCCGTACATCTCCTGCGGCGCCTCGGTCTTCTGCGTTTTTCCACAGCCGCCGGCAAGAACCAGTGAAAACGCCAGACATACGGCTGTCAAACCGCCAATGATTCGATGCCCTGCCATGGCCATGCATCCTTATTTCTTCTGGGAATCTGCTCCGTCTCCCGCATCAGCAGGCGCCGTGCTCTTCGCCAGGGAAGCTGTTACATCTTTTGTAATATCCGTTCCGCCATAAATGACCGCATTTTTCTCAACTACAAGAGAAAGCCCCTTTTTCGATGCGACGGACTGTACTGCTGCATCGACTTTGTCCTGCATTTCTTTTTCAATAGCAATCCGTTTTTCATTAAACTGCTGCTGCATATCCGCAAACAGCTTTTCCTTTTCCGCATCACTCATATCCTTGGACTTTTCATCAAAATCCTTCTGCATCTCCTGTGCAGTGGACTGCATCTTCTGCTGATATTCAGCAGAAATGGCCGGATTCGCAGAAATAACCTGCTGCTGATCAACCACTCCGATATTGGATGTCGGGGCCGCACTGGCTGTATCTCCCATGGACATCAACGCCATTCCTGCAATAGAAACAATAAACACCCCCGCCAATGCAAAGGAAAAAATTTTTACATTTTTCTTATTTCCCAACGATGCCATCATAATAGAAAATCACTCCTTATCATAAATTGGCAATCAGCCGAAGCCATTTGCCATCTTCTTCATTATACACATATTCCAGCGTCATATAATTATGAATCCGGTAAGAAAGCCCATATTCATTCTCTTTTTTTCGAAAATCCCTCTCATACCGCACCGCCCAGCGATCACCAAATTGTTTGACCGCGGTCACATGACTGCTATTGTCCACTAAATCATATTTATATCCCAGTTGATATTCCCTGCCAAACCGATGAAGCCATCCCGCATAAAGATTCCAATCCATCGGCCCCGGATACAGCCGGGCCTCTCCGAAAATCAGATCATTCTGCCCAACATAATGACCCAGAATACCCTCCAATGCAGTCGTCCTATCGCCGTCCCGCCCGACATCCAGCCAGGCTTCCGTCCGAATATACCAGTGATCAGTAAGGGCATCCACTTTCAGTTCGGTCGTTTTTCCGACCAGCAGCTGTGTCTGTATTCCTATTTCATATTTTCGAATAAAGGAATCCTGAAGAAGACTTTTCTGAAGATTATTTTCAATCTCCTTTTGGTGACGGTTCACAAAAGCCACCGGCAATCCTTCCAGATTCTGAAGCTGTTGTTCTGTCCTGTCCGCCGCCCGATACAGAAAAATACGAGGCACTGTCGTATTCCGAAAACTAAGAATCCCGGACCGAATAATGTCTCCCTGGGGAAGCAGATAGATATGAACTTTTGTATGCTCCCCCGGCTCCACATCAAAGCTTGCCTGAAATTCCGGAAGAACTGCCGTCATATATTCTTTTCCCGCTGACTGAGAAACACTTTCAGCCCATCCGATGGAATCTACAGGAAGACCGGTCAGAAGCATTGACATCCGCTCCTTCACTCCGGTCAGATCCTGTCTGACCATCGATTCTGCTTCCGGAGACAGATTACCAAATCGAATATCCGTATCTACGGATTGAACGATTTGACCAATCGGCTGTAAGGTCACCGAAATCGAAGTGGACGGACCATAATCCACATCGATTCCGGCCACAACATAGCCCACAACCACTCGATTGACAATATCCGCCAATACCCGGTTATATCTTTCTGAAGATGACAGAAAAAGAGAATCTTCCTTTCCTGTCAATATACGGCTTCCGATAGCCTCAATACTTGCCTGAATTCTTTTTGCAACCGATGGGGCCAGGTCTCCTTCCGTTACACAAACGGACACCTCTACTTTTTGTACTGGAGAGGCTTCTACGGAAAATGAGCCCGACATCAGTAGAGGAATAAATAAAAGGTACTTCATCCACCGGATGCTCCGTACAGGATGATTCATGCATGCCTCCGAATCCCGGACAACCCACCACAGCTTTTATCGCACCGGACTCACACCATCAGAACTGGGCGCCAAAGCTGAAGTGGAATTTGTTTCTGTCCCCATGACCATAATCCAGACGGATCGGACCAATTGGAGTCTGGAGGCGAAGCCCTACGCCAACAGACCAATGGATAGAATCATCATCCGTATACCACGGCACACGGTTGATGTCCACATCCCACGCACTGCCTACATCTGTAAAGAGTACGGCTTCTACTTTCTTGGCCACCGGAATACGATATTCCAGTGTAGCTGCATACATTTTTTCCCCTTTGAACTGATCATCTTCATAACCGCGCAGGTTATTGGAGCCCCCCAGTTCAAACAGCTGATTATAAGAGGTTTCTCCGGAGATATAACCGGCCATTACGCGAAGCGCCAGTACATGGCCATTGCTGAGTCCCTTATAAAAACGACCTTCTGTAGTGAATTTATAAAAATCATAGTCACCGCCCAGGCCGTTGCCGCCATACTGGAAAGACGCGGACAGGCGGCGGCCTTTCGTGGCATTGAAATAATTGTCACGATTATCAAATACGTGCATGAAGGTAAAGCTGTTGGTGCGGCCGAAATTATCCATAATTGCCTGTTGCCATTTAGCTTTTGTATTATCATCGCTGGGAGCTGCACTGCCCCATTCCCAGCCGTCGTGATCATCATAGGATTCTCTTACCGTTTCCAGCGTGAAATAATTTTTCCTATATTCACTGCTCACATGGCCCCAGGTCAGATTGTATCCCTTTCTCCTGCGGTCATAGCTGGCAATGGTATCCCCATTGGAGTCATAGTCATCATAGTCATACCGGCGGTCAAAAATAGATACCCCGAGAGAGTCCCCATTATCATTGATCCATGGCCGCGTGTAGGAAATCTGATAGTTCTTTCCTTCAGAAGAACCGCCGAATTCCCAATGGAAATTGACCTTATCCCCGGTTCCGCGGAAATTATTTTCTCCCAGTTCCAGAATGCCTACCATACCGTCCGATTCAGAATAACCGGCACCGACAGAGACAACCCCAGTTTTTTGTTCAACAACGTCAATTTCTGTGATCACTTCATGAGGCTTGGTTCCCGGAAGCAGTTTCATATTGACATCTTCAAAAAATCCCAGATTATACAGCCGTTCCATACTCCGGCTTGCCGTAAACTTATTGAAGGGTTGTCCTTTTTTATAACGAAGTTCCCGGAGAATGACATAGTCCTTTGTTTTTTCATTGCCTTCAATGGTGATATCTTCCACGATACCTTCCGCAATATCAATTTTCAGAATTCCATCGGGAGTCACCTGAATATCCGGAACGGAATATAGAAGATATCCCTGCTGCAGGTACAGCTTTTCAATTTCCTGCAGCTTCTGCCCCAGCAGAGTAGTATTTAATACACTATTCGGCTGAATGCCCAGCATATCTGTCAGCTGCTTGCTGTCAAAAACCGTATTCCCCGAAAATTCCACACTGTGAATAACCGGATTGGCTTTGGTAATATAGCTGAGCCGGACACCCTCAGGCACAGATTCCACGGAAGGAATAATCTGAGAAAATACCCCTGTACTTCCCAGAGAAGATACATCCGCCTTCACGCCTTCCAGCGTCAGAGCATCTCCCGGTTTGGTATGAATCAGAGGCATCAACGTTGATTTCACCTGATCCGGAACATTGACAATATCAATAGATGTCACGGTTTTCCCTTCAAACGGTTTTATAGCCGCTTCATCATTGGAAGATAAATACAGTGAGGCATCCTCTGCAGAACGGCTGATATCTACAGATTCGGAAGCCGGCTTCATCGTATCCTCAATTTGTCCGCCGGGCATTTCCGGCTGTTCCGGCCGCAGGCTCACCATCTGACTTTGTGTCATACCAGTAGATTCTGCAGAAGCTACATTTAAGCCTCTTGTTAAATCCTGATTGACTTCCGAACCTACTGCCGGTTCTGCGTATACAGAAAATCCCGACAGTGATGCGGCGATCAAAGATGAAAGGATGATCTTTCTATGCTGCCAGATACCCATAAAAACCTCCTCATATCATGGTAATACTCATGCAAAATATGTCAGAGACATACTTCCTTGTTTCATTTTGTATATTGAGATTGTCCGCGCAAAGCACGTCCAGCTTCTCCTACTACACTTTGTATTTCAATTTCTGATAAAAGCGGTTCCCTTACGTTTGTAGCTGAGACAGGAGCACTTTCCGTCTTCTGCACCGGCACATCCGTTACATCTTCCGGCGTATTTTCCAATGCATGAATGTCTTCGCCATTTTCAGGCGGAATTTCCTGTATTACAGATACTGGAACAGACTGCGTTGTTTCTGTTTCGCGATTCTGCCAGAAGGTAAGTCCAGAGAAAAGTCCCGCCGCGACAATAAAAGCTATTATGCGCATTTTCCAAGGCCTTCGCTTTGGGCATGTATAGTCCCGCTCTTTCAGGCGCTGCATTTCAGCCTGCGCCATCAACAGATTCAGTTCTCCTGCCACTTCCCGGTGTCTTAGATAAGACTGCTCTGCTTTTTCCAGCCATCGTCTGATTGACTGAACGCGTTTCAGCTTTTCCGTAGTCATACCGACTTCCCTCCTATATAGGATATAATCGGAAGTTTGCTTTCAAAAGCAAACATAAAACAACGGTCTATTTTTCATTTTTTCGCTAAATTTCTTTCAATTTCTTTTCTGTTCTCCTATTTTCATCTCTTTTTCTATTTTCTGTCGTGGAGCAACCGGGATAACATCCCCCGAAGCCTGCGAATTCCTTTTTTTTCGAGCTGGTATACATATGCTGTGCTGACTTCCATCCTACTGGCAGTTTCTGCAGCAGTGCACTCTTTTAAAAATACATTGCGGAGAACATCCTGTTCTCTTGTGGGCAAACGTTGCATGGCCTTGTCTACTTCCTCATGCAGGGATAATCGATCCGCTCTTTCAAATGCCACGTCCGGAACTGACTGGATGCCCAAAGACCTTTCCACATCCGGTTCATCCATTTCACAGGGCAACTCCCGATTTTCTTTTTTCAGAAAATCAAGCATCCGACCCCGCACCCGGTGAACAGCATACAATGAAAAAGCGACCTGAAGAGACGGATTATAACGTTCCGCTGCCTCCAGCAACCCCACCATGCCTTCCTGAATAAGATCCATCTTCACTGTTTCCTGTACAGGAAATCTCATGACTTCCCGACATACTAAAAGCTGATAATTTTCAATCAATATCTGTCGGGCATCTATACTTCCGTCTTTCTTATATTTTTTCCACAGTCTACGCTCATCTTCAGCAGTCAACTTTCGCAGTGACTGCAGGGAATGCATATATTCCTTCAGCATACTCTGCTCCCATAATAGACCAATTCTGCAGGAACAGACCTGCCTGCTCCTGCAGAACCGTATATCCATGTAATTTGCCATCAGAACTGGAACTGATAATCAGCTCCCACATAACTGTCATGATCATTATTATACCACGCAGCAAGCCCGACACGCGATTTCAATTCGTATCGGAACCCATAACTCTGATCCTCATTATTGACGCCCATCGTTGCTGTCAGCATAAAATCATTAAAAAGGTATTTCCCGATTTTAATGTAATAATTATCATTATTATTTATGCTGGAATCACTGCTGTAATAATCTGTCAGTGAGGACGTTACCGAAATCATATCCAGCCCAAAAGTATTGCGGATCAAATCCTGGACACCGCCGGAAAAAATCATTGACAGGCCCGCATTAAACAACGCTCCTGCTGCATGATCTTCCTCCGCACTTCCGGGAGCCTGACGCAGTGTCAACAAGGTCATAATCTGCGAATCATTCAACGCCGGCTCGCTATGCAGATTAAAGCGGAAATTGCCAGGTGGTCCCTGCAGTTCCATTCCAATATTATAATGGCCAACTGCCGTATCTGCCTTAACATTCACCACAGGCAGGAAAGAATCCGGAATTCCTCCCCATACCGCCGAACCTTCTGTTACAGTAAACTCATTGGACAGATATTTGATCACGCCTTTTTCCACAACTACCCTTCCCGACGTAGCCGGCCGGGAAAGAAGCCCCATGGCCCGAATATTTCCCCTGATCGCCAGATCATAAAGCAGGCTGTTATACAGCCGCACATTATCTCCAAGAGCAACACCAACATCAAGCAGCACATCCGGACCGCTTCCACCGGATTCCAGACTCAGAGGTATATCCACGACCGCGTCCTGTACATTGATCGCTCCCGTAATTTTGGGCAGTCCCCGGGATTCAGACAGTGTCATATCCGCATCCAGACGTCCTTTATAATATAGGGAATTCAGGTTTGGCATATGTGCATGAGCCTCCCCCTCATATCCGGATAGTTTCATTTGGTCCCAGTTGACCTGTGATGCAGCAGAAATGGTACCGCCGCCAAGGGCTACGTTCCCTGTAAGATTTGCCTGCTTTCCGGAAAAAGTCAGCGTCCCGTTTACTGCATTGACCGGCTCTGACAAAGCCTTCAGTGTCATTTGTCCGTTTCTTACTATAGCATTGCCATGAATGACAGGATCATTCCAGGGCCCTGTCACTTTTATATGCCCTTCAATCGGTCCGGAAGCAGATGTTACTGCATCCGCCATAAAGACCAGAGCATTCAGATCTGCCCGATCCAGATCCACATCCACATCAAACGGGATATTTCGTCCATCCGGAATTCGGGTCAGTGCACTAACAGGAACGGTTCCATGCGCGGATGCCTTGTATCCATTTTTAGATGCCAGCAGCTGATCCATCTTGAAAATGCCCTGCTGTGCATTTCCCATAAGCGATAACTCATCAAATCCAAACTCATTGTACCTGGGGTTCGTTACCGTAACCGAAATATCCGCTGCCGGATCAGAAAGGCTCCCCGACAACGTAATCCCGGCCGTTAAATTTCCCCCCAGCGTCAAATCTGATACCCCCAGGACCTGCGGAATCCAGGAAATATCCATCTGAGTTGCTGCTGCAGTAAGTTGAATATCTCCTCCGTTCTGTACGGTTCCTTTAGCGGCAAGTATGCCATTACCAATGGGCACATAACATTCCTGAATAGACAACAATCCATTAATATAAGACAGATTAAATTTTCCTGCCCCCATAACAGTATTTCCAAGACTTCCGCCGTCCAGATTTACATTCAGTGATACATCAGGATTGTCCAGTGTCCCCTGCAGCAGCATGCCCCCATTCATGGTCCCTTTGATCTGACTGACCGGCAGATGGAAAAATTTCAAGGCTTCTTCCAGACTCCAGCCATAAAAGTTCAGATGCCCGTTAACGGCTCCTGTTTCTGCATTGGCCATACCGCTCCAGCGGAAGCTTCCATCCTTTTGCCGGAAAAATCCATCTGTAATCTGAAAGACCTTATCTTTATACGAAACCCCGGCCGCTACCTGTTCAATTTCCGCTCCATCGACAGAAATCCGACGGCTGATCAGATTTCCCTCAAAAACCGGTGAATCCATATCTCCGGAAACATGTCCCCGGAAAGTCACTCTTCCCTGCGCCGGTCCCTGACGTAAAATTCGTTCAATATCCACATCCACCAGAGCCAAATCGAGGTCCAACGCCTGCTCGGAAATATTTCCTTCCAAAGTGGCCGCACCACCATATATATAAGCCAGGCCATTTGAAACATGGAGGACTCTGCCTTCTTTTAATGCATAATCTGCAGAAACACTCTGATACAGTTCTCCTGTTACAGAGCCGTCCCATGCCATAAATCTCCCTGTAATTTCCGGAATATTCACAGTTCCGCGAATGGTACTTTCATTCTGGATCCATCCGGTCAGAGGCGCATGAATACCTGCCAGATTCAGAATATTTTCAATCCTGGTATGTTCGCTCACCTCTTTAAGATCCAGCTCATGATCTCCCGAAAGGGCAATACGTCCGGAAAGCTGATGCTGTCCGGTCATAGTCGTCATCTCGGCATGATGAATCGTCATCCATTCCCCATCAGAGGACAATTCTCCAGTCAATTCGTGAAAATCAGCATTTTTAAAACGTCCGTTATTCATGGATGCAGTCAGATCAAATACCGGATGTTCCAGAGTCCCGGAAACCATTCCATCCAGAGAAAGCTTTCCATGCAAATCCTGTCCGGCCAGCGCCGCCAGAGGAGACACCTCTATATCTCCCGCCTGTACATAAAATTTCATCTCTCCCTGATTCCAATGACCGCGCAGTGAAAAGGCTCCATCCCCCATAGTTCCGTTTAAGTACGACACATTCCATACATTTTTATTTCCGCTGACATCTCCGGATGCAGAATCAATCTTGATCTCCCCGTAAGTCAGGCCATTCCCATAAAACCGTACATTTATAGTGTCGTTATTTCCATAAAAATCTGTTGTCAACGCATCCGCCTTATAATCCTCATAAGTCAAATTCCGTCCCTCTGCTGCTCCGTCAAGAGCAGAAAAAGTGATTGAGGAGCCATTCCAATGTCCGGCAGCATTGATCGTCCCGCTTACTGTACCCGAAACTCCCATACTGTCTTTCAACGGCGAAAGCGTGAAATTGTCCGCAACAGCCTTTATATCAAATTCACCAGAACGCAAGTCATACCAGCCAGTCCCCTGCATTTTTCCTTCCACCGTTTGTATTTCAGCAGAAGACAACGTCAGTCTTCCCTTCCTCAGTGAAAAAGCCGCTTCTCCGCTTTTTACAGGCATTCCATAAGCAGATCCATCTGCCAGCGCTACATGACCAGATATAAACAGCGTATCAAAATCAGCCGGCGAGCCACTTATATTGAAAGAGCCGGACCCAATGCCTGCCATCGCCTCATTCTGAGAAAATTTGGATACATCTACATGTTCCGCCTGTATCTTCCCCTGGATTTCGGGTGATTTATTCCAGGAGATCCGCATTTCCCCGGAGACAGGCTGGTCATTGACACGAAGCTTTACATCATTCAGATATGCCGTCCCATCTGCTATGGAAAAAGAGAATTTTCCTTCTGTAATTTCATACTGATCCACAGAGAAATCCGCCTTTTCCACCGTGCCATAAACAGCATAGGACAAGCTTCCATTTTCCTGCCGGATAGAAGCCTTTGTAACAATTGCATGACCGCCCCGCAAATCAACAGCAGGTACGGAATCCGGCAAATAGGAAAGAAACGGTTGAACCGCAATTAAGTCCACCGCATCTGTTGAAGCCTCTGCATGAAAATTTTTCTCATTTATGTACGAAATTCGAGTATCAAAATGAGCACCAGAAAAGACGCCGCTTACAGCCGCGCTGATATTATCTTTATTCTGCCAGGAAAATTGTCCTTCCAGATTCTGGAACTGATATTCTCCTGCCGTCTTCAGGCTTAACTTTGCCACCCCGTCTTTCATCAGAATGCGTCCCTGAAAATGACTGGAGGTCTCTTCCGGCTGCGGTTTCAGTATAGACTGAATATTCCAGGTTTGATTCTTTTCTTCAGAAATGTGAACTTCCGGCTGTTGCAAAATAACATCCTGAATCATGCCTGAAACACCATTTCCGGTTTTCCATGCGGAAACAGCCCCTGCGATAGTCCATGTCACTTTCACAGACGGGGCTTTAAAAACTTCTTTTCCCTGGCGGTCTCTCAATTCAATATTGCTGAATTCAAGATCATATAAAGGATCCAGTTCAACTGTTTCCCAGGTAAGTGTTCCATTAATTTGTTCTTTCCCGGCTTCTTTCAACAGTGGTTCCAGATGTTCCTCTACAATAGGCCGCCCCAGAAACCAGATGGCTATACACAAAAGGCACAGAACACACAGCACCCAATAAAGCCATTTCCCCGATTTTTTCATGTACTTTTTTCCTCAACAAAGGACAATTTAACCCAAATCTACTGGGAAGAGTTCAGAAGATAATTTACATTATGCCATCATTATTTATATACAGTGTAATATGCCGGCTTCCGTATGTCCATGTCAAATCGGTAAATTCTCATTTCATAACGGTTCACATAAAAAACGGGACCTGCCTCTGTCAAAGCAAATCCCGCTTTCATATTTGGTTTCTCTTACTTCTGTGTTTCCTCACGAATCACTGCCGGAATGCCAAGTGCCTTTTCCAAGGTGGCCAGTCCCACATTATAATCATACAATGCCGTTATATAATTGGTCCGTGCAGAATTCAGATTATACTGTGCATCCAATACGTCCAGATTAATTCCCACACCGGACTTATACCGTACCGTTGCAATTTTATAAGCTTCCTCTGCTTCATCGACCGCAGCCTCTGTAGCACGGATCTTTTCCTTCGCGGACAGAATATTCAGATAATCCTGCTTAACTTCCAGCGCTACGCTTTCACGTACCTGCTGCAAGGTTTCTTCAGCAGAGTGCATCGAAGCATTGGCTGACTTGATTTTGGCATCGGTGGCACCGCCGTCCCACAAAGACCAGGACAAACCGCCGGTAATACTCCACCCCTCATGATCAAATCCAGGGAAATCATCATCTTCCCAATTATAACCGCCGCCTACCTGAACAGACGGAAGATAGCCTGACTTTGCCACCTTCACCTGTTCTTTAGCTGCACGATATGCATATTCAGCCTGCAAAATTTCCCAGCGATTCTGATCTGCTACAGCCAGCGCCTGATCCATGGTAATGGTAAATTCCGGTTCAGGAAAACTTGTGTCTATGGGAATAAGCTTTGTCGACATGGGAAGGCGCATAATATTATTTAAATTGGCTTCCGCCACATCTTTGGCATTTTTTGCCGTGATATACTCCTGCTTGGCATTGGCCAGCGACACATTGGACGACAGGACATCCAGCTTGGCCACAATCCCTGCATTGTACTGCTGCTGCACATTTGTAAGGTGGCTGCTCAGATTTTCCACGGATTCACGGCTCACGTCTTCCAGATTGATGGCTTCCAGATATTGATAATAGGCACTGGTCGCACTTAACTTTGTTTCCGCTTCAGAAAGATAGACCGCTTCTTCTGCTGCATCTCTCTGATACCGGGCCGCATTAATCAGCCCTTCCACCCGTCCGCCGGTCCACAGCGGCCAGGTCACATTTAAACCGTTCCCAAAAGATTCCTGAATAGATGCGACTCTTCCACTGGTTCCGCTGCCGCTCTTGGAACGGCCTGCTGAAAATGTATAGGCCAGACTCGGGTTTTTAGCAGCCGCCGCTTCACTGACAGAAGCTTCTGCTTCAGTCAATGCATATTCCGAAATCCGAATATCCCGATTATTCTGAATAGCAGTGGAAACCGCTCCTTTCAGATCAATCTTCAGCGTTTCCGCCTCCGGCGGATTGGAAGCAGCCGGCAATTTATCTGCAAGAAGCATATTTTCAAAGTTTACCTGTTTGACCGGCTGCTGCAATGCTTTCTGCACAGTCTCTGCAGCTTCCCCGGGTTTTGTGATCTCTACACCGGATGCCTCTGCCGGCAACGCTGCGGAAAATGTCAGCATTGCCATGATGGCTGCTCCCAGCAGACGATACTCTCTTTTTTTCATCATTTCCCATCCCTTCTCCATTTCATGTACCGGATTCCTTTTAATACATATAGCTTACACCGATATAATTACCGCCGCCGCGCCGTTTTTCCGGCTGAATAGTCTGCAGCGTCGCAAAGACATTCGGAACGATTTCATATCCTCCTTTGATTCGGAATGTCAAATCATTCGGATCATAAATATCTGCACCAATACGCCACCGGTCTGCTCCGTAAGCCGCTCCGGCTCCTACTTCTCCGCGAACCATGCCCCCGTAAAAGCTCCACTGTTTCCGATGAACACCATATTGTGCATTTACAAGAGAATCCTCTCCCAAAGACTCCACGCCAAGGCGGACAAATTTTTCATTACCGAAGGTAAAGGAAAAATTCGGGGAAAATTCTTTTTCAGAGGTATTATATAACAATTCTCCTTCCCCGGACAAACGGACATCATTCATAACGCCATCCAGTTTCCCGGAAAGATCTTTCGCTTTAAAGGATAATTCTTTTGCATTTTCAGAGGTAACGGCCATATTATCCAAAATAGTACGGGCCTGTGCTCCGGCCAGTCCATCCCGATTGAATTCCGTCAGAAATCCATTCATCTGCTGCGTCATATTTTCCACATCTCCGGCAATCTGAATCCCCTGTGCAGTCAAAACCGCCAGATTTTGTGTGAGCGCATTGATGTTTGCCAGTGTATTTTTTACATTTTCCTGGGAAGCCCGATCGGATATAACGGAATTCATTCCATTGAGAAGCTGTTGTGCCGAATCTGCCAGTTTATCCATTTTTTTCATCGTCGACTCAAATCCCGGAGCTGCCGATCCATGAACGGACATTCCATCTTCCAATACGCCATTCTCCAGCTTTCCCCCGGAAACCCGTACATACATGCCGCCCATGACACCGCTGGTTTGTATGGAAAACAAGGCGTCTTTCGGAACTTCTGTCCCTTCATAAAACCGTAAAGACAAAACAGCTTCTCCTTTTTCCACTGAAATCTCATCGACGCGGCCTACCTCAACGCCAGCATATCGAACCGGATTGCCCCGCTCAATTCCTTCGGCTTCCTGGAAATACCCGGTAACGTGAAATCCATCTTTCCCGAAAAGAACCAGATGGGACAAATGCATAATGATTCCCGCAAAAATAAGTATGCCTGCCAAAGCAAAGGCTCCTACCTTGGCTTCTGTTGAATATTTCATTCCATTTCACCCTCTTTTTGCGGCATTTCAGGAAATTCCCAGCCATGAATAAACTGCTGTACCCGTGGATCAGGCGATTGATACAACTCATCCGGAGTCCCTGTTGCCAGAAATGAACCTTCATATAAAAAGGCCATCCGGTCAGCAATTTCCCCTGCGGATTTCATATCATGCGTTACCACAATACTTGTGACATGCATTTTTTCCTGCATATCCCGGATCAGATGACTGATTGCTGTGGAACGGATAGGATCGAGCCCCGCTGTAGGCTCATCATACAAAATAATTTCCGGATTCAAAGCAATGGCCCGCGCCAGACTGACCCTTTTTTTCATGCCGCCGGATAAACTGCTCGGCATCAGTGATTCTATGCCATCCAGTCCGACCATATGAAGTTTCTCGCGAACGACCGTCTGAATCTGTTCTTCTGTCATATTCTCATGCTGCCGGAGTCCGAAAGCTACATTCTCTCCGATTGTCATGGAATCAAACAACGCGGAATACTGAAATACCATCCCCATATGCCTGCGTACTTTATTCCAGGCATCCTCCGTAATTGCAGTGACATTCTGTCCATGTATCAGAACATCCCCGGCATCCGGCTGTAATAATCCGATAATCAGCTTTAATATAGTCGATTTACCGGAACCAGACGCACCGAGAATAACCAGTGTCTCTCCATCTGCAACAGATAAATTCACGCCGTTTAATATATGACGATTTCCAAATGATTTGCTGACCTGTTTTAGTTCAATCATAAGTGACCTCAGAACAGAATCGCCGACAACATATAATTTGCTGCAAAAAGCATAACAATGGAATATACAACAGATTGCGTCGTTGCACGTCCTACCCCTTCTGCCCCTGCCGTACAGGTCATACCACGGTCACAGCCAACCAGTGCAACAATCATCCCAAAAATGACGGATTTAATCATTCCCATATAGATATCCGCCGCTCCACAGAACACATCGATTGAATGAAGAAAGGTATAAGCAGATACATTATCTGCCAAAGCAGCCACCATCATTCCTCCAGAAATACCAATGGCCACTCCGAATACATTCAAAATCGGAAGCATGGCCATACAGGCAATAAACCGTGGCACCACCAGATACGCAACAGGGTTTACCGCCATGCACCGCAGTGCATCGATCTGTTCTGTCACTCTCATCGTCCCGATTTCCGCCGTAATGGCTGCGCCGACACGACCAGCCAGAACAACGCCGCATAATACCGGACCAAGCTCTCTTCCCATTCCAATAGCTACAATCCCGCCAATGGAAAATTCGGCACCATATTTAATCAGTTCCCCTGCAATTTGAAAGGAAAGCACCATTCCGGTAAAAAGAAGAGTCAACCCTACAATGGGAAACGATTTCACGCCCAGATCCAGACACTGTTTTGCCGTTTCATGCAGCTGTATCCGGTGACACTGGCGAATCGTAGCAGCCAGCAGAAGCAGAACCGCACCAAGCTGATGAAAAATGCCGATTGTAATTCGGCCCAGGGATTCCAAAATTCCTATCATCAGCGGCTCCTCCTTCTAAAAAAATTATGATTATTATTATAATACATCAAAGGTAAGTGAAATTCAAACCAGCAAAATTCTTTTTCTGCCTGCGGTTAATCCCACTATTTTAATAATCTGACCGTGCGAAAAAGAGCGGATTCCCCGCTCCTTTCATGCATGATCCGATTATGCTTCTACCTTCTTTTTTGTCGATGCAGACTGTGCTTCCTCCATTCCCTCTTTTTCCTGATTTTTCATTTCCAGCTTAAGCTGCTCCTGATTTCCGTTCTTTTTCTTCAACGCTTCCAACGCCCTGTCACGGTCAGCAGGTTTCATAACCTGGAAAGTAAACTGCCCATCACCATAAATAACATACCCAGTATCGACCCGGCTTACCGCATTTTCCTGTTCTTTCGACGGTTCCTCCTTATCGGTGCTGTGTTTCAGATAATTCGGTTTTTCAGGACTTTTTTGATTCTGAATCTTTGCTTCGCCCGGCTTATCCTCTTCCTTTGAAATCATACTGACTTCCGGGTCCAGAATTTCTGCCACGATCTGATTATTCTGATCTTCTTTTTTTAGCTTGTCCTGTAAATCCCTGAAATCCTTATATGTACGCAGACGCTCTAAAATTTCATCGGTCAAATTATATTTCTGCTGCTGAATCAGATAAGGCAGCGGCACCACTCCGCCACCCCGAATTTCCAGCATCATTTCGCCTAACGGCTGATTATCCGGTACTTTAAAAGTCAAATCCTTATAAAACCATTCTCCACGATAGGGTTCCAGCCGGGCCCGAATAAAGATGGTATCTCCCGGACTTACAATCATGGGAGAAGCCGTAGCGTCAAGAAGCTGAGCTGTCCTCCTTTGTTCCGTTACCTTCATATCGACCTGAACCCGCCGAAGCGGATAGTCTTCAAAACGATTTTGTACCAGAAGCCGTATTACATTATAGATTTCATCCACACTGCGCTCTGCAATATCAGAAGAGGACCAGTACAGATTTTTCCTTGAGAATGCCTGCTGATTTTCATTTTCCGGATACAGGGTATAGGAAATTTCCACACTGCCTTCCCCTCTGCGGTTCATGACCTGACTGACCGCATTATACACAGAAGTTGCAGCTAATGTCGGAAGCAGCGCTTCGTCCTGGATCATACGGACATTCAAAGTTTTTTCAATGCCAAGGTCCTCATCTGTTACTGCTGCCTGCAATGAAGTAAATGCAGGTACCTCACCGCTTACCCCGCTGATGCCTGCTCCGCGGTCCTGCTGTATAACCCCGATTTCCGCCCCGACAGACCCCAGTTTAAAGGGGATATTCTGACTGGGAATCACTGTAAATATATAAGAGTTATTCATAAAATAGCCGCTTTTCCCACGACTCATGAAAGGATGCCCAAAGGCCACCATATGATCCTTGTCCACATAAGTCACCGTCCCGACAGCTCCCAGTTTCAAATCTCCACTCACAAGAGATGCCGCCACGGAACCTCCGGCTTCCAGCGGGTAGACATGATTTTCATTCCCCTCCGCTGCCGCCGCATAAGGAGTCATATGAAAACTATGCATTTTATCTGTCAGATATCCCATGGCATCCTGTGTATAGCCGGATGCCATGAGCGGCGTATCCAATGGAACCAGTCCATCTGCAGATGCAGAAACAAAGGATACATCCCGCTTGTCTTCCAGTGTCCATAAATGAATCATATCGGATATGGGCGTCACCATACCAATTCTGCCCCCGGACTGTGGAAAGCCATAAGCCACCGCGCCCAATAATTTCCCATCAATATAAACAGGGCTTCCGCTCATTCCCTGTGCTATGCCATTTGATTCGTCAATAACCGGACCGGAAACTTTAACCAGGATCAGATCCCCGCCAGTAGGCCCACGACCTTTCATTACCCCCAGCACCTCTACGTCAAAGCGGGAAATGTCACGTCCGTGTACTACCGTCTCAGCATATCCATGCATACCTTCCTGTACTTCCGATACCGGCATAAATGTCACGTCTTCCGCATGAGCCATATGCCCCACACAGCAGGACAACATCAGGCAGACAGCTGCCCCCAATGCCATCATATTTTTTTTGTACATCTTATATTTCATCACCGACTCCAATGTCTTTATTCATCTTCAATTTCAAGAACCACAATAATATCTCCCCGATTCACGTCCTGTCCCGGTTTGACTCTCACCTCCGCAACAATGCCATCTGCCGAAGCCTTGGCAGCCGGCACATCACCAGCCAGTGTTCCCACTTCTGCCAGTACAGTACCTTCTGTCACCCTGGCTCCGCTTGAGACCACGGAATGAATCGTTCCGCCAAGGACCGCTTTCTGATCGAGCCGATTCTCTGCTTCTGCCACCATGCTTCCTGCCGCCATCAGCGCCATGCATGCAAGAACTGCCAGCCGCTTTTTTATCATCATTTCGAACCTCCACCAATATATTTCACAAAAGCCATTCCATATCTGATATATGTATTCTACCATAGAGAAATTTATGTGAAGTCCGTTCTTTCCACACAAAAACAGCAGGGAGAAATCATGCTCTCTGCTGTTTTACTCAATGCAGATCCTGAAGAGAATCCCGCATATAATCCATATAATCCAGCGCGGCTCCCGCCCCGATGGCATTGACATACATCGGCTGTTCCACCACATACGCCGGAATCCCTGTAACCTTTGTAATCATGGCATCCAGGCCCCACAGCTGTGCACAGCCTCCGCTCAGCATAATGCCATGATCCCGAATATCAGCCAGAAGAGCCGGCGGGGTTTTTTGCAACACACCAAGCACCTTTTTATAAATGACCTGCATAATTGGCCGCAGTGCATTAGAAACATCTTCTCCGGTAACACCGATTTTTACAGGCAATCCGCTTTCCAGTGATTTGCCTGCTGCTTCTCCAGCCTGCAATACACCGGACATATCCCACAAAATCCCCAGCTGCTTTTTCAAAGATTCCGCTGCCGGTCTTCCGATCTGTACTTTGTACTTTTCACGCACCCGGGTCATAATGGCCTGATCCATAGCCAGTCCGCCTTCATATGTGGAATCGCTGACCACCATGCCATGGCGTGATACAACAGATACATTCACAGAGCCGCCGCCAATATCCACGACCATAGCACCCTGCATGCGTTCCGTATCGACCCCCATTCCTATGAGAGCCGCAATAGGCTGGTCAATCAGCACCGCTTTTCTGACCCCCATCGTAACGGCCGCTTCCAGAATCGCTCGTCTCTGTACACCAGAGACCCCCGCCGGAACACAGACTATCATCCGTGGATGAAAAAGCATGCTTTTTAAATAGGAATGATTAATGATGGAATTCAGCAAATAGGCTGTCGCTCCATAATCAACAATGGCACTGTCCCGAAGCGGGTGTACAATGCGAATGCTCTGCGGCGTGCGTCCCTCCATAGCTTCCGCACGAGTCCCGTAAGCAAACATTTCACCGGTCCGGACACGGACTGCCACAGCAGAAGATTCCGGATAAACCAGACGTTTTTTCTTTACATAAACCACTACATTGGATGTGCCAAGATCGATTCCTATATCCTCGGTCCCCAGTGAACCCAGCCAGTCAAAAAAACTGAATCCGGGCCGGCGAATCACTGTTTTTTTATTTTGCTCAGTTTGCGTTGACACGGGAAATATGGGCTCCTAATCCCTGTAGTTTTTCTACCAGATGATCGTATCCGCGGTCAATATGATGGAGATCCCCCACTTCTGTTGTGCCATGAGCCGCCAGACCCGCCAGTGTCAGTGCCGCACCTGCCCTCAGATCCGTCGCTCTGACAAATGCTCCCTGAAGGAAAGGAACACCTGTCACGATTGCCTTCCGGCCTTCAATCTGGATGGAGGCCCCCATGCGCTGTAATTCTCCGGCATGCATGAAGCGGTTTTCAAAAACAGTCTCTGTAATGGTACTGACGCCCTTGCCCACTGTCATCAGTGCCATAAACTGTGCCTGTAAATCCGTGGGAAAACCGGGATAAGGCAGTGTTTTGATGTCTGTCGCCCGTATATTTCCGTCACTGATGACCCGGATCCGGTCGATATCCTCTTTGACGACTTTAACCCCCGCTTCTGTCAGCTTGGCCAGCAGCGGCTTCAGATGTTCCGACAGAACATTTTCCACCACTACATCTCCGCCTGCCATAGCCGCAGCAATCATAAAAGTACCTGCTTCAATCCGATCCGGAATTGCCGTATGAGCTACTCCCTCCAGCCGTTTTACGCCTTCCACCCGGATGACATTGGTCCCTGCGCCCTTAATATTGGCTCCCATACCGGACAGGAAGGTCACCAGATCTACAATCTCCGGTTCCTCCGCTGCATTTTCAATAACCGTCCGGCCTTCTGCCAGAGAAGCCGCCATTAATACATTTTCCGTTGCTCCTACACTGGGAAAATCCAGATAAATTTCCGCACCTTTTAATCCCTTCGGTGCATGGGCTTCCACATAGCCATTATGAATCTGGATTTCCGCCCCCATCGCTTCAAAAGCTTTCAGATGCAGATCAATAGGCCGGCTTCCTATCATACATCCCCCCGGAAGTGCAATCTTGGCATGTCTTTTTTTCGCAAGGAGAGGGCCCATAACCAGGAAAGATGCTCTCATTCGGCTCATCAGTTCATAAGAGGCTTCCGTACGGTTTACATGAGACGCATCAAATGTCATTTCCGATCCATTCTGATGAATGACAACACCAAGCGACTCCAGAACGCTGCATATGGTTCTGACATCATCCAGCTCAGGCGCATCTACAATGGTTGCCGGCGTTTCCGGAAGCAGCGTTGCAACAATGATCGGAAGGACGGCATTTTTTGCGCTGGAAATTCTAACGGAACCGTGAAGCGGTGTTCCTCCCTCAATAACCAGTTTCTCCAAATTCATTCACTCCAGTACCTGTAAATATTCCGAAATTCTATCATCTATTTTCAGCACGGAAATACGGCCCTCCCCACGGGGAAGCTTCGTCATTTCCGGTAAATTCTACAATATCATAACACAAAATAGAAGGATCATCTATCTTGTCCGTCAGTCAAGTCGGCTTGTAATTTCTTTTATGCTGGAAGTATCGCCCAGTATGACCAGCATATCTCCCGCCTGCATCACCATATCCGGCCGGGGATTGATAAAATTTTCTGTCTGCCGGCGAATGGCCACTACCGTAATATGATATTTCCGGCGTACATCCAGATCAATCAGTGTCTTCCCTATCCACTCTTCCGGAATATGAATAGTGACTACTGTAATATTATTATTCATTTCAATATAATCAACAATTCCCGGCGACGTCAGATTATGTGCCACCCGGATGCCCATTTCTTTTTCGGAATAAACAATCTTGTCCGCACCAATTTTCTGCAGCATTTTTCCGTGCAGTTCATCCAGTGCCTTTACTACAATGCGCTTGACCCCCATATCTTTCAACAGAAGCGTCGTCAGGAGGCTGGCTGACAAATCACCAATTGCAACAACGGCCACATCTGCATTTCCTGCCCCAATGGCGTTTAGATTTTTCTCATCGGACGCATCTGCGCAGACCACATACCCAAGCTGATCCGACAGATCCTGTACAACGTCTTCATCCTTATCCATGGCCATCACGTCATACCCCATTCGATCCAGTGTCACAGCAACACTTTCTCCGAAACGTCCCAAGCCTGCTACAAAAAACTGTAATTTCTGTTCCATTTGCTGCACCTCAGCCTATAACCACATTTTCTGTCGGGTACCGAATCTGTCCCTGATGGCGTTCTGCAAAAGCCAGGACCAGCGTCATAACCCCGATCCTCCCGATAAACATGGCAAAGATTAAAATGATTTTGCAAAAATCATTCCATTTATCCGTCAGTCCCACACTGAATCCTACCGTACTGAAAGCAGAAACCCCTTCAAACAATACTTCCTCGAGCCCAAATCCCCGCGTATCGAACAGGAGCAGCAAAAATACAGTCAGGAATGTCAGTGCAAAAGACAGCGTGAAAATATGAAACGCCTTTGATATGGACCGCTCATCAATTCGTTTATGAAAGATAACGACATCCTGTTTCCCGCGAATCCATGATAAAACGGACAGAAACATGACAAACACGGTTGTTGTTCGTACCCCGCCGCCGGTAGATACCGGTGCCGATCCGGTAAACATCAGAAGCATAACGATGAGCTGCGTACTGATGCTGACATCCACAATATCAAATGTAGTAAAGCCGGCAAGGCGGGAAGAAATGGACATGAACAGAGAATTCAGTATTTCCATAAAGAGATTCATATCTCCCATTGTCCGTGGATTGTTTCTGTCCATGATAAAAAAAACAATTGCCCCGAATACGGTGAAAAACAGTTCTGCCGAAAGCACCATTTTACTGTTCAGGGACAGTCTGGCCCACGATCTTTTTTTGAGCACATCATCAATGACGACAAAACCGATCCCACCAAGAACCATTGTCACAATGACCACTGCGCATACAAAAGGATCCCTTGCAAAAGGAGAAAATCCCCCGTTCCCGAAAAGGTCAAGCCCACAGTTGCAAAAAGCTGATACGGCATGCCAGTATCCATAATAAATTCCCATAAAGCCCATTTCCTGCCAGAAATGAATAGACAACAGTGTCCCGGAAATAAACTCTATAAAAAATGTCATGGCAATGATCTTCCGAACCAGAAGAACCATACCGGACGGCGTCTGCAGATTAAATGAATCACGGATCAGAAGCCTTTCCTGCAGCCGGATCCTCCGCCCCGCTGAAATCCCCATAATCGCCATGATCGTCATAATCCCTAGGCCGCCGACCTGAATCATAAACAACATCAAAATCTGACCGAACAGAGTCAGATCCTCTTTCATATTAATCAGGCTCATTCCGGTAACACTGACTGCGCTCACCGATGTAAAAAGAGCATCAATAAAACCAATCTCCCTAGTTCCCGTCTGCGCAGCCGGAAGCATCAGAAGCAATGCGCCAAGCAGCATAAAGGCAGCAAATCCGCATAAAATCAGCATGCCCCTCTGAAAACGGCCGAAAACAAAAAGTAAAGACTGTATCATACATGCTCCTTCAGACTTTTATGCTTACCATTCAGACAGCTTGAATCAGTATGTCTTTTATTATATTCACCTGATTCTGTTTTTGCCAGAATTCTCCATACATGCAAAGAGCCGGGCTCAAAATCCCGACTCATCTCACAATAATTATTCAGGCTGCTTCTTTTCCATTTCCAGCATATTATATAAAATATCCACAATTTTTCCGCTGCTGTCTTCCATGACCGGCCCGCATCGGGCAACCATCCGATTCCGCCATTCATCGTTGAGCAAAATCTCTCTTACAGTAGCCGCCAGTTGTCCCCGCTTTACCCATATAGCACAGCCTTTTTCCTGCAAATGAGCTGCATTGGCCTGTTCCTGTCCGGGAAGAGCATTGACCAGAACCATGGGAAGACCCATAGTCAATGCCTCCGTACAGGTAAGCGCCCCCGGTTTGGTCACAATGAGATCGCTGATCCCCATAAAATGGGCTACCTTATTCGTGTAGCTGTGCAGTTCCACCGGATGCAGCAGTTTATCCCTTAAAGAAGCAACTTCTTCATAAGCAGAAATATTCTGCCCGGTGATCACAATGAAATTTTGAATTTCCTTCACCCGATCAAGACGTTTCAGGGTATCTGTAATATATCCGAGCCCCAGTCCGCCCCCCATGATAAGGACCGTTCCCTTCTGACGGGCCGGTTTCTTTTTCCGTTCCTCATAAAAAGAGCGTCTTACGGGGATCCCAGTTGTATGAATAATAGACCGGGGTACTCCATGTGCTGCCAGCTTTTCCGCCAGTTCCTCCGTAGGAACACAATAGCCGTCCAGATGTTTATAAATCCAGAGCTGATGAATGTCAAAATCCGTAATGACCCCTAAAAGAGGGATAGAAAGGGCACCTTCCTTTTTCAAAAGATTGGCCGCACAGGCGGGAAACGGATGGGTAAAAATCAATGCATCCGGCTTCAAGGCTGCATTCAACCGCTTCATCCGCCGGCGAAAACTCCAGGAAAGAAGACTCTGCACGCCATTTCCCAGATACCGATTCTGTGAATTGCTGTACAACCGGTTGTAAATAATGGGAAATACATCCAGCATTTTCAGGTAACTTTTTTTTATCAGCTGATCCAGTGAAAAAGAATCTCCGGAAAGAAAATCCAGCACCCGTGCACTGTCATCCGGATGCTTCATCCTGATTGTCTCCGCAACTGCCCGCGCCGCCTGCGAATGTCCGCTTCCAATGGAAGCAGAAAGAATAAAAAATTTTCTGTGCGGTTTCATATGTGATTCCTTTGCTATGCCTCAGAGCCTGTTTCAACATGAACAAAAAGGAAAAATAATAACTTGCTTAATTATATCATAAAAGGGATTTTCCCCGTACTAGAAGAGAAATTTGATCTATCAATAAAAAAGAGCATGGATCAAGCCATGCTCTTTGCCTTTCAGAAATTACTGATTGACTCTTTCTTTCAGCTGTTTGCTGACCTTAAAAGCCGGAGTTTTAGAAGCCGGAATCTGAATGACATTGCCGCTGGAAGGATTGTGTCCTTCTCTTGCTTTACGCTGACGAACTTCGAAAGTACCAAAGCCAATAATCTGGACCTTTTCGCCTTTTTCCAGTGCTGCGCTGATGACATCAATCACTGCCTTAACAGTTTTTTCTGCATCTTTTTTAGTGACTTCTGCTTCCTGTGCAACTGCATTAATTAATTCCGTTTTGTTCATCCTAAAACATCCTCCTTCAATACCTTCCAGGGCATTCCCGGATTTTATCCATGAACTTTCATAAGTTCAGCAGAGCCCGCTGTTTCTCAGCTGCTCTGTCAGCATCCTGAGATCTTTCTCCTCTGCCTGTGTGGGCAACCGGCCATCCTGAATCAGGGCATCCTCCCATTCACCAAACTGTTCTGCAAAAAGGAGATTAAACCGATGCAGGGCAAGCTCCGGTTCCACCCCCCAAAAACGAATGGCTGCAGCCATTTCAAAAAGAGCTCTGCCAAAGCAGTGTTCCATTTCCCCGACACTGGCTCCGGAGTCTGCCTTATCCATGGCTTGTCTCCAGGAAAACTCAAAATGGTTCTTTAAAAACTCCATTTTTTCGGCATTTTCCCCGCATATCGAGCTCACTTTCTTTTGCATTATACACGCAAAGAGTAGACTTGGCAAGCTGCGCGAAAGTCCGGAAAGCAGATGCTGCCGGTGCTTTTCTCTCATCTTTCGTTCCTCCCAGCTGCCCAGAAGTTCCGCCGTTTCTCTGGATGTCATAGATCCGAATACATGAGGATGACGTTTTACCATTTTATCAGAAATGCCGTCTATCACATCCTGCATGGAAAATAAACCTTCTTCCTCTGCCACTCTGGCATGGAAAACGATCTGATACAGAATATCTCCCAGTTCTTCTTTCAGATTTTCCATATCTTCATGATCAATGGCATCTACAGCCTCATAGGCTTCCTGGATCAGATACGTCCTCAGTGTTTCATGTGTCTGTACAGAATCCCATGGACAGCCATCCGGAGCCCGAAGGGCCTCCATGATCCGGCACAGCCGCTCCAATGAAAAACGCTCGTCCTCCTTGCTGCTGCAGAGCCTTGGATCAAAAATCACCCATAACTCTCCACTTCCCTCCGGAAATGTAAGCGACTGAACTGTATATTTCCTGGCAGTTTTTTGCTGCATGTCCCACAAAAGAATGATTGAATCCGACGAAACTCGTCTGAGAAGCTCCTTCCGAGCCCGCTGCATCCCAGCCTCATGCAGGATGCCGGTCAAAATCACAGGCTGAAACAGAGTGGCCGGCAACATAGAAAAAGAAGAGGCCGGACAAACCGTAAAGCCTCTCTTGCAATCCACTCCAAGTTCCTCTAAAAAACGGAAGTCCATCAATTTCCCTTTTCCCCAAATACATCAATTTTCCGAATGACGGCAGCCAGTTTGCCGCCAATTTTCGGAACGCTTTCCACATCTTCCGCCCGCACAGTATGCGTAACGACAATGGCCAGTGAATATACCAGAATTCCCACACAAATGGCTGCCAGTGTAGCCAGTGTATTGCTGTGCAGTACCGGATAGGTCACCGAATAAATACCCAGAACCGCGGCCCCCATAACACCGGCAGAAATAAAGCAGCGCAGGGTATGTACGATATCCATTTTATATTTCATATATTTGTGCAGGAAATACAGATTCAGCAGAGCTGCCACGCCAAAATCGGCATTTGTCGCCCAGGCCGCCCCAATAACGCCAAGGCTGGGAATCGCCGTCAGATTCCACGACAGAATGATTTTTACACAGGCACTGACCACCATATTAATAAAAGGAATTGCAGTTTTTCCCATCCCCTGCAGGACTCCGGTGGTCACCTGCTGCACGCCAAGCAGAAAAACGCCGAAGCTCATCACTGCAATGCAGGGCCCCGCTTCCGGCGTTGCATACAGCATGGCGGAAATCGGAGTGGCAATCACGCACATTCCAACAAATGACGGAACCGTAATAATATTAGCCATCCGCATTGCCAACCCTGTCCGCTGATACACCACATCCCCATTATTTCGCGCCATGGCTTCTGAAATTACGGGAACCAGACTGGCCGCCAGAGAAGCGGTCATAATCGTAGGCATGTTCACCAGCGCTGTAGCCATGCCGGTGAGGTATCCGAAGAGCGTTGTGGCTTCCTCTACGGCAAATCCGGCAACTTCCAGACGACGCGGTACAATAAACAGATCAATATTTGACACGATGGGCAGCATGATATTGGCCAGAGACACAGGAAGCGCCAGAATCAGCAGACGTTTCATGATCTTCGCCGTAGAATCCGGGACAATTGAGGTATCCCGGGATTCCATCATGGCCTTTCGCCAGCTTCTGTTTTTGTAATAAAAGAAAATCAGCACGAGAATCCCGACAAAGGCCCCCGGCGCTGCTCCAAACGTGGCTCCGGCTGCTCCATACTCCAGTCCATACGGGAGCAGCACCACTGCCAGCCCGATCATGATCACCACGCGGAAGAGCTGCTCCACAATCTGCGATACGGCCGTGGGTGTCATATTCTGAAGTCCCTGAAAATATCCGCGGAGAGTCGCCAGAATGGTGGCCATAAGAATGGCCGGCGACAGAGCCAGCAGCGACCAGTAGGCTCTCGGATCGCGTACAATGCCGCTGTCGATCAGCCACTGTGCGCCGAAATAAAGCAGGCCGCTGAAAAAGAGACCGGTCGCAGTCAACGCCATTAGTGAAATACGGAAAACCCGCTGCCCGCCAAGATAATCATGGACAGCATTTTTCTCCGCCACCATGATGGAAATGGCCACCGGCAGCCCCGCAGAAGACACCGCAAGGCATAACAGATAAATCGGATATGCCATCTGATAAAGGCCGATCCCTTCCCCGCCCAGAAGACGGGACAGATAGATCCGGCTGAAAGCGCCAATAAATTTGACAATGATCCCTGCTACCGTCAGAATCAATGCGCCCTGTACAAAAGTATTTTTATGCACGTGCATTTCCCCCAGAAGACAATGTGCCAATTTCCCGGTATAAAACGCGGATAAATTCCGTCAACCATTTCACCGGATCGCCAGAAACCGCAGCTTTTTTTATTTTAACACGCACCGGATTGTTCGGCAAAACCCGCAGTTTTGCCAGCCACGGGGCCGGAAGCTTCATGATATCCAGCCCTTCGGCCAGTTCCGGAGCTGCCCATGTCAGCAGATATTCATCCCCTTCCGTCACAATGCTGCCTATACCAATCCTGCGGGCCAGCACACGCAGACGAGTGACGTCAAACAGTTTCTCCACCGATTTGGATGGAGTCCCGTAACGATCAATCACCTCGTCAATCAGATCTTCCAGTTCCCTTTCCGAAGCTATGACTGCCAGTCGACGGTAGATTTCTATTTTCTGATCCGGCTTGGATATATAGTCATCATTGATATAGGCATCCTGCATAAATTCAATGACTGTATCCGGCAGTTTTTTCGGCATCGGCTGATGATTTTTCTCCGCCTTCAGCCGACGAATGGCATCATCCAGCATCGTACAGTACGTCGCAAAACCTACTGCCGCAATATTTCCATGCTGTGCGGCGCCAAGAAGATTTCCTGCTCCCCGGATCTCAAGATCCCGCATGGCAATCTTGAATCCGGATCCGAGTTCCGTAAATTCCCGGATGGATTCGAGCCTTTTTTCTGCGACTTCCGAAAGCACCCTGCCCCGGCGATAAAAGAAATATGCCCGGGCAATCCGATCAGAACGTCCGACACGGCCGCGCATCTGATAAAGCTGTGAAAGCCCCATACGATCTGCATCATACACAATCATGGTATTGGCATTCGGCTGGTCCACCCCGTTTTCGATCAGAGTGGTGCATAGCAGAACATCATATTTTTTCTCAAAGAAATCAAACATGATCTGTTCCAGCTGTTCACCATTCATCCGGCCATGGGCAATCCCGATGGTAATATCCTCCGGCAGAAGACTTTTCAGATGTGCCGCCATGGCATCAATGGAATCAATCCGATTGTATATAAAATAGCTCTGCCCTCCACGGGCTTTTTCCCTTATCAGTGCCTCCTGTACAATCCGGTCATCATATTCCGTGACATACGTCTGAATGGCATGCCGGTTAGAGGGCGGCTGCGTCATGGTCACCATATCCCTCACACCGGTCAGGCTCATATGCAGCGTACGGGGAATGGGTGTCGCCGACAGTGTCAGCACATCCACTGCACTGTCCCGTGATTTCCATTTTTCTTTCTGTACAACCCCGAAGCGCTGTTCCTCATCCACTACCAGAAGGCCCAGACGCCTGCATTCGATTTTTTTTGATAAAATGGCATGCGTCCCGATCAGCACATCGATGGACCCATCTGCCGTTCCCTTTAGAATGGCCTTCTTCTCCTTTGCGGTGCAGAACCGGTTCAATACGGCAATATGAACGCCAAATCGTTCCATCCGTTCACAGAAGGTCTGATAATGCTGCTGAGACAGAACCGTTGTCGGCACAAGGACCACAGCCTGATACCCGCTCATTACGCATTTGAATACCGCACGCATGGCCACTTCCGTTTTGCCAAATCCTACATCTCCGCAAAGGAGCATGTCCATCGGCTCCGGCTTTTCCATGGCTCTTTTGATGGCTTCTACCGCAGATAACTGATCCGGCGTCTCTACGTAAGGAAAGGAATCTTCAAATTCTCTCTGCTCCGGCGTATCCGGATCAAAGGCAATGCCCGGAGTAATTTCTCTTTTGGCATATACCGCCAGAAGTCGTTCTGCCAGTTCCTGAATGGACTGCTTTGCTTTGCTCCGGATTTTTTCCCAGGAAGCACCACCCATTTTAGACAAAACTGGACTCTGCCCTTCCGGACCGATATATTTTTCCAGTGTGGAAATCTGTTCCATCGGAAGATACAGTTTATCCCCGCCCGCATACTGGATAGTTACATAATCCCGATGCATGCCGTCAATTTCCAGCGTTCGCATGCCGATATACCGGCCGATGCCATGTACACGCTGTACCACATAATCTCCCTGATTCAGGTCAGAGAAAAGACGAATCGGCTGCCCTTTCCCTGATGAGCGGAACCGTCTTGTTTTTGTCCTTCCCAGAATGTCTCCGGCCGCAAAAACAGCCAGCTTCAGTTCTGACAGTTCAAATCCCTTACTGAGAATTCCTTCTGTAAAAATAAGATTTCCTGCTGTCAGCGTATCCGAAACAGGAATTCCATGCTCCTGAAGTGCATTCTTTATTTCCTCTTTTTCTGACGGACGCAGCACCGCAATGCCTACCTGCCAGCCCTCCTGAAGACGAAAAGCAATTTCATCACAAAACAAAGGAAGCTGACGCTGAAAATTTGTGACGGGCTGCCCTTTCCACATCATAGTCTGCCGGATATTCATTCCCGGCAGACCACGATTCAATAGGAAAAAAACAAGTGTCTTTCCCCGATGGGATGTTACTTCCCTCCAATCCACGCAGTGCGCACGGTTTTCCTTCTCCTCACTCAGATATTCTCTGAGCTTTTCTCCACCGCGCTGCGGCTCATCATATATCAAAAGCCCCTGGGACGCATAGGTGGACAGACTGGCCGCATCATCATTTTCCATTCTGAGCGGAAACAGGGAAAAACTGTCGGCTGACAGAATTGAGCGCTGATCGTCCTCATTGAACTGTCGGATGCCATCCACTTCATCATCAAAAAATTCAATGCGGTAAGGATGTGCCTCATTGACAGCAAAAATATCAATAATATCCCCACGGACCGAAAAATGACCACACCGTTCCACCTGATCGACCCGTTCATATCCATAAGCTATAAGCTGTGCCAGGAAAGGTTCCCGCTCCAGGATATCCCCGACATGAATATCAATTTTATGGCGCAGAAGTGCTGAAGGCACAGGCAGTTTCTGTGCTGCCTCTACAGCCGTTGCCAGAACAATGCAATGTTTTCCATTCAGAAGAGCAGATAAAGCCTGCATTCTTCCGCGCAGTGCTTCCGTACCGGTAAAAGTGACCGCAAAATCCGCCTTTTCCACAACAGGAAAAGGAAAAATTTCAAGCTCCGGACAGAAAAATTGAAGATCCTCTTCCCACCGCTGCACATCCTTATGTTCCGGCACAATGATAATGGCAGGTTTATCCGCATCCCGGACGGTTTCTTCAATCCATGTTTTTTGTGCCCCGTCAGCACCGCATACCATAATCGTCCTGTCTTGTGATAAAGCATCAGAAATGGATTGCGTCAACCCGGACTTACGCAATATCGCAATCAGCTGCCGTCCAGTCTGTCCCGTCGGCAGCTGCTCAGTTTCCGTCATGATTGGTGACCTCCCATCGTTCATCTGTCCGCCTTACACAATCCAGGCCATGAAGTTCCCCAATTCGTTCCAAAACAGGCTGCCCCTGAAAGGTGAAATCCGGATCAATATCTGCCAAAGGAACCAGTACAAAGGCCCGCTCCCAGAAAAAGGGATGCGGCAGCCTGAGAAATTCGCTGTCCCGCGTGATATTTTTTCCGTAAATCAAATCAAGATCCAGTGTACGCGGCCCCCAGTGAATCATCCGCTTCCGGCCGTGCTCCTGCTCAATCATCAGCAGCCGGCGCAGCAATTCTTCCGGCTCTCCTTCCCAATATACAAGTATTACTGCATTGAAAAAAAGCTCCTGATCCTCTTTCCCCCAGGGCAGAGTTTCATATATGCCGGATTTTTTTTGCACTTGAATTCCATACCGGCTCATCGCACACACAGCACTTCTCAGAAGATCTCCCCGCTGTCCCAAGTTGGAACCGAGAGACACATAATATTCATTCATGATCCCTTTTTGTCTCCACAGTTACGGAAATATCACGAATTGTACCACATACCGGTGCTGACGGCTTATGTACCGTCACAGATACGCTATCTATCACCGGAAATCCCGAAAGCATCTGCCGCCCGATCTCACCGGCTAACTTCTCGATCAGCGCATATCGTTGTTCTTCTGTAATTTTCCGGACGACTTCGTATACTTCAGCATAATTGACCGTATCTTCCAGTCTGTCTGTCATTCCTGCTTTTTCCAGTGGAAGATGAAGTTCCAGGTCAATGTAAAACCGCTGTCCCATGCGCTGTTCTTCCGGCATGACTCCGTGATATCCGTAAAACGACATTCCTGTCAGAGTAATTGTATCCATTTCCGCCTCATATTTTCCGCTGCATCAGCACATTCATCATTTTCACCATACGGGCTATCATCCGGACATTATGAACCCGCACCATGGCACAGCCCCGCTCCTGTCCCCATAGGCATACGGTTCCTGTCCCTTCATCTCTCTCTTCTGCCGGAAGTCCGTTCAGAATCGTCCCGATAAAACGTTTTCTGCTCGGCGCCAGAAGAAGCGGATACGGCAATGCAGTCAATTCCTGAATGCGCCGCAGAATTTCCAGATTTTGTTCTCCGTTTTTTCCAAATCCAATCCCCGGGTCCAGCCATATGTTTTCTTCCTTTATCCCATGTGACAGCGCAATTTCAATGGAGCGGGAAAAAAACGCTTTCATACATTCAATGATATCGTCGTCATACTGAGCTCCCACCTGATTATGCATCAGAATGACAGGCACCTGCCAGCTTGCCGCTACCTCTGCCATTTCTCCATCATCGTATTGCAGCCCCCAGATATCATTCAAAATATGAGCGCCTGCCTGAAATGCCTTCTCTGCGGTCTGCCAGTGATACGTATCGACCGATACCGGCACAGAAGACACCTGAAGGACAGCCGGCAGAAATTGCATAAGACGTTCCGACTCCTCCCCGGATGTAAGCGCGATGCTCCCCGGCCTTGTCGATTCTGCTCCGACATCAATTACATCTGCGCCTTCCCGGACAAGCTCCATCGCATGCTGCGCCGCTTTTTTTGCTGTATTCCAGCATCCGCCGTCTGAAAAAGAATCCGGTGTTACATTCAGAATCCCCATAATTTTCATGGAGTCATCCAAAGTCAGTCTCTGCCCGTCGTTCCACCGATACTGCCGAATCATTCCGCATTTCCTCCGATTCTTCAAAGATGCCTCTTATTATACTATATGGCCATCTGCCAAAAACAGCACAAAAAAAGCGGCTTTCGCCGCTTTTCTGGCTGTGCGCTCATTGAGGAGTATGAGCTGCACCGCAGCAAAATTGATAATCAGGGAAATAATCATCAATCAGGCCCAAAGGATACCTCCTTTGTTATGGCATTTCCTCCATATGATTCCATTATACTTATAAAAGAGGCAAAGTCAAGAAATACAGCTTCTTCATGTATAGCAAATATTCATGCTTCCCTTTTATCCGGAAATGCCGCAGGTCTCGCGATACAGCACGGCACAATCAGCCGCTTCAACAAGCATATGCCGAAGTCTCTCATATATTTCTTTTTGCCAAACCAATGAAGCGGGCCCCCTCGTTTCTTCCATCAGCTGACGAAGTGCCTCCCGATAGCAGTTTATCCCACGGATTTCATAATTCAGAATTTTCTGGGCCCGAGCTTCCGCTTTCATATAATTTTCTTCCAATGTGCTGCTGTATCCGGCCATCCGTTCCAGTTCCTGCAGAGCATGTTGTACAAGTTCTGCCAGCATTGCCATTTTCTGATCTTCCGAAGACGCATAAAGCAATGGAAGCAGTGCCACTTCATCGGTTTCTGCGATCAGGCTTTCTGCCTTTTCTACAAGCAGACGTACCGTTTCGCTCTCCGCCTGTCCGTGAAATGCGCGATACATTCTTTCATACAACAGTGGACGGGCACTCCGCTCCGCCAGCGCCAGCTTATGGATTTCATTCTGCCCCTCCTGTTCTGCCACCGTGCCATGCACCAATTGCTGCAGCATTTCTCCGGCATTCCGGAGACGGATCAGACTTTCACAAAATTTCTCCCAAAATTTTTCTTCTTTCCCGCTCATGTTTCCTCTTATTCTATCCAAATTTTCCTTACAGACGCCTGTATTATAGCAAGGCTCCTGTCAATAGAAAAGAGCCCCCGATCCGGGAGCTCTTGCATCAGGACAAATTTTTAAACAGACTGACCATTTCCAGGGCATCCATAGCACATTCAAAGCCTTTATTGCCAGCCTTGAGCCCTGCACGATTCAGCGCCTGTTCCACCGTATCCGTGGTGAGAACTCCATACAGAACCGGAATTCCTGCGGAAAGCGAAACCTGCGCAATTCCCTTGGTCACTTCCGTTGCCACGTGCTCATAATGATCCGTTTCCCCGCGAATCACAGCCCCCAGACAGATCAGGGCATCATAACGTCCGGATTCTGCCAGCTTCTTGGCTGCAGATGGAATTTCAAAAGCACCGGGTACCCAGGCAAGATCCACCGTATCCAGATTGACCCCGTGGCGGCTCAATGCATCAGCCGCGCCGTCAATCAGTTTCGATACAATCACCTCATTAAAACGGGATGCTAGAATCCCTACACGAATCTGACTTTCCTCAAAGGTGCCGGAAATGATACGCATTATTTTTCCTCCTCATCAAACTGGAGCAAATGCCCCATTTTTTCCTGTTTCGTTTTCAGATAAAATTCATCTTCCTTCCCGGCCGCCATCTGAATCGGCACACGCTCGGTAATGTGGATGCCATAATCGGATACTTCTTCAATTTTTTCCGGATTATTGGTGAGAAGACGGATCGTATCCACGCCCAGATCATGAAGCATCTGTGCACCTACCATGTATTCCCGCAGATCAGCAGCAAAGCCCAGTTTCAGATTGGCTTCCACCGTATCATACCCCTGATCCTGCAGCGCATAGGCACGAATTTTATTGATCAGGCCGATTCCCCGGCCTTCCTGCCGGAGATACAGCATGACGCCCCGTCCTTCTGCTGCAATCATTTTCATAGCTGCATCAAACTGCTGTCCGCAGTCACAGCGCAGGGAACCGAAGCAGTCTCCTGTAAGACATTCCGAATGGACACGGCACAATACAGGACGTCCGTCTGTTACATCTCCCATGACCAGTGCCACATGATGTTCCCCATTCAGCTTATTGATATATCCGATAATTCTGAATTCTCCATACCGGGTAGGCATGCGCGCTTCCGCCACCCGGTCCACCAGTTTTTCATGCTTCTTCCGATACTGAATCAGGTCCTGAATGTTCCCGATTTTCATCCCCTTTTCCTTCGCGAGCTGGAACAGCTCTTCCCTGCGGGCCATGGTCCCATCGGGATTCATGATTTCGCAACAGAGTCCGGCCGGCTTCAGCCCGGCCATGCGTGCCAGATCCACTGTCGCCTCTGTATGCCCGGCCCGTTCCAGGACGCCCCATTTCTTTGCCCGGAGCGGAAACAGATGCCCGGGCCGGCGAAATTCTTCCGGACGCGCGTCATCCGCTACCGCTTTCAGTGCCGTCATGGAGCGGTCACTGGCAGAAACGCCTGTGCCGGTTCCTACATAATCAATGGATTCCAAAAAAGCCGTATGATGATTATCCGTATTTCTTCGAATCATCGGCCCCAGAAAAAGGCGGTCTGCGATTTCCCCATCCATGGGCATGCAAATAACCCCCTTGGCTTCAGAGGCCATGAGATTGACATTTTCCGGCGTGGCAAATTCTGCGGCACAAATATAGTCTCCCTCATTTTCCCGATTTTCGGCATCCTGCATGATCACGCAGTGACCTTTGCGGATCTCCTCCACAATTTCTTCGATAGAATCAAATTTATATTCCATAATGACCTCCCGTCACATGATAGGAACGCAGGGCGTCCATAGTCAGCCCCTGGGCATCAGGCTTTTTCATCAGCTGTTCTACATATTTACCCAGCATATCACATTCTATATTCACAGGATCTCCCGGATGTTTGTCCAGCAATGCCGTTTTCATTCCCGTATGCGGAATGATGGAAACTGAAAATCCCCGATCGTCCCGCTCTGTTACTGTCAGACTGATACCATCCACTGCCACAGATCCCTTTTCCAGAATATACCGCATTTTTTCCGGAATAAAGGAAATCCGGAGATTCACCGCGTTCTCATCCCGTGTAACGACCTCCAGTTTCCCGGTGCCATCAATATGACCGGACACCATATGACCGCCCAACCGGTCACCTACGCGAAGCGCCCTTTCTAAATTTACGGGACTGCCAGGATGCAGCATCGAAAACGCCGTACGGGCCATTGTTTCCGGAGTCGCATCTGCGGCAAATGCATCCTTCCATAATCGGGTTACTGTCAGGCAGGCCCCATTGACTGCAATGCTGTCCCCTTCCCGTGTTCCCTCCAGTACCGTACGACAGGCGATGAATAATGTTGCACTCCGGCTTGTCCGGCTGATCTGTCGGATAGTGCCCACTTCCTCAGTGATTCCCGTAAACACATCCATCCTCCTTTTCAATATATCCGGTAATTTTAAAATCCGCTCCGCACCTTTCTACGGCCGCGTTCTTTATTCTTACCGCTTCCGGCAAATGAGCTGCTCCGATGCCTCCCACAGGAGAAGGCGCAACCTTCCCACCAATAAGCAAAGGGGCCACATAGAAACAGATTTTATCCACAATCCCTGCCTCCAGTGCTGCCTCTGCCAGTGTAGAACCGCCCTCCAGCAGAATTCCGTCAATTCCCATCAAAGCCAGATGTGTCATGGCCTGTTTTAGATCCACTTTGTTATGCGGTCCGTCAGCAACGATGATCTCTGCACCTAAAGCCTGTACTTCTTTTTTCTTCCCCTCAGAAGCCTGGGATGTTGTCAGTAAAATGGTCCGCCCCGATTCATGAAGAACCTTTGCCTTCAGTGGTATCCGCAGCTGACTGTCAGCAATAATTCGCACCGGATCTTCCGCGCCATCAACTCTTGCCGTAAGCCTCGGATCATCTGCCAGAATGGTACCTATGCCGGTCATGATCCCCGCATACTGTGCACGCATCTGATGTACTTCTTTCCGCGACACTTCAGAGGATATCCATTGGGAATCTCCCGTAAAGCAGGCCGTTTTTCCATCAAGAGACATGGCCGCCTTATACAGAATGAACGGCAGCTTTTCCGTTACAAATTTCAGGAATACTTCATTTAAATGCCGGCATTCTTCTTCCATCAGTCCCACAGAGACAGAAATTCCTGCCTGCCGCAGTTTTTCAATTCCCCGCCCGGCAACCAGCGGATTCGGATCCACCATAGAGGTTACCACACGAGTTACTTTTTTTCGGATAATCAGGTCCGCACAGGGCGGAGTTTTCCCATAATGAGAGCACGGCTCAAGTGTTACATACAGTGTCGCCCCCTCCGGATCTTCCTTACAGGACGCAAAAGCGTTGACCTCTGCATGGGCTCCTCCATATTGCTGATGCCAGCCCTCTCCGATAATCTGTCCGTGTTTAACCAGAACTGCCCCCACCATCGGATTGGGACGTGTATGCCCGATACCCCGCCGGGCCAGTTCTAATGCCCGTGCCATATATCCATGGTCTTCAGCTGAAAACAAAAAGCCACCTCCTTTTTCAGGACGCGGCTTTAAAGCAGAATTCTCCACTCTTCTTTCATCCAGACTATGGAAAGAATACTTTCCGTACTGTCGGCTCCGGAATCGCACCAGATCAGCCAGATGGCTCGTGGGCTAGAAGCATGGCTTCATTACCACCGGTCAGGAATTTCACCTTGCCCTGAAGAGATATGTCATTTATGTGCCATTATACACAGGATGCAAACGGAATTCAATCCAATTCATATGAACTGACAGACATTTTTATCCAGAAACGACTCCACGTCTGCCTTAATAGATTCCGCAATCGTTTCCGGTGTTAAAAGGACATTATTTTTTACACAGGAAATGCGCGTCCATCCATAACGGGCAGCAAGCATCTGATACGCATCGTGACACCGACGCAGATATTCTATATGCTGTTCATGAATATCCATGGACCCTCCGGCTTCCGCACGCTTTCTCACCAGTTCTTCTGACTGTTGAAGAGGCATATCAAGCAGGATCACAACATCAGGCCTGGGAAGTTCCAGTTTTTCATATTCCATATCCTCAAGCCAGTTCAGAAAAGCCTTTCGTTCTTCCTCACTGTCATACTTAGTCATCTGATGGACCATATTGCTGGTCGTATACCGGTCCGCAATGACAATCCCGCCTTTTTCGTAAAAAGATTTCCAATGCATCCGGAAAGAAGCAAATCGATCCATAGCAAAAAATAGCGAAGCTGCATAGGGATTGACCGATGAAGGATCCGCCCCAAAATCACCGGATAAATACATCCGTACCAGTGCTGATGATTCGCTTTTATAATCCGGGAAAGAAATATGCAGCACATTCCGTCCTTCCGTGCGCAGTTCCTGCTCAAGCAGAGCTGCCTGTGTTGCCTTTCCACTTCCGTCAATGCCCTCGAATACGATCAGCATTCCTTTCATAAGCTGCCCACCCTTCGTCCGAAAAAGGAGGCCCGGCCGGGCCTCCCCTTCATCACTTCTTTTTTGTATTCTGTCTTTTCGGATTGAACTGGTTCATCGCCTTATCGACGCCGATTTTGAGAGCTCCTTCAATCGAATCTGCAGTATGCATTTTTGCCGCTTCAATTTCCGGAATTTCTTCTCCATAGGGACGGCCCAGTACATGCTGAACCACAGTGTGCCCGTCCCGCGGATGGCCCACGCCAATACGGAAACGATTGAATTCTTCCGTTCCCAAATGAGCAATCAGCGACTTAATCCCATTGTGCCCGCCGGAAGCTCCCTTCTTCCGAATCCGTGTTTTCCCCACAGGAAGATCAAGATCATCGCACACGACAAATATATCTTCCGGCTCTACTTTGTAATACCTTGCAATGGCTCCAACAGCCTCCCCGCTGTTGTTCATATAGGTAAGCGGCTTCACCAGAAGAATTTTCTCACCATCCCGGACACAGGAAGCGATCTGCGCTTTCATATCTTCTTTCCAGAGGGAAATCCCCCATCTGGACACCAGTTCATCAATGACATCAAATCCCATATTATGCCGAGTATGCGCATACTCGGCCCCGGGATTTCCCAGTCCTACAATCAGTTTCATACAAGCAGTCGTGATTATTCCTTATCATCAAACAGCTGGCTTACAGAGACCTCATGGAAAATACGCATGATGGCTTCGCCCAGAAGCGGAGCTACAGAAAGAACTGTCAGTTTCGGCTGCATTTTTTCAGCCGGAATCGGAAGAGAATTCGTTACAATCAGTTCCTTGATATTGGAATTGCGAATCCGTTCCGTAGCAGGATCTGTCAGCACCGGGTGGCAAACTGCAGCATAGACCGATTTGGCACCGGCTTCCGCCAGAGCCTTTGCCCCTTCACAGAGAGAACCGGCCGTGTCGACCATATCATCAACAATGACGCAGTTTCTGCCTTCCACCGTGCCGATAATATTCATGACCTTGGCTACCCCCGGTTCCGGACGGCGTTTTTCAATAATGGCGATCGGGGCTCCTACACGGTCAGCCAGTTCTCTGGCACGGGTCACACCGCCCAGATCCGGAGAAACGATGGTCAGATCGTCCAGGTGTTTGCTCTGTACGTAATTCGCCAGCAGAGACGCAGACATCAGATGATCCACCGGTACATCAAAGAAGCCCTGAATCTGTCCTGCATGAAGATCCATGGTGACAACCCGGGTTACACCGGCTTTGGACATGAGATCTGCCACAAGCTTCGAAGTGATCGGTTCTCTGCCGCGGGTTTTGCGATCCTGACGCGCATAACCATAATACGGTACCACAACGGTAATATGCCGGGCAGAAGCTCTTTTCAGTGCATCAACCATGATAAGCATTTCCATCAGATTATCATTTACAGGAGCTCCGGTCGGCTGAATCACGAAGACATCCTTGCCGCGGACGCTTTCATTGATCATGACCTGGATTTCACCATTGTTGAACCGTCCGCACATGGCCTTCCCCAGAGGAATACCAATGTAATCGCAGATTTCCTTCGCCAGTACGGGATGCGCCGTGCCGCTAAAGATCTTCAGTTTGGATTCGTCTTCCATTTCCATTTTGCCTGTCTCCCTCTTCAAAAATGAACAATGAAAATGCACAACATAAATATATTACCACATCAATCCTTGTATGTGTCGTTTTTTACCCAATTTTCTATATTTTTTTGTCTGGCCCTTGCTACTGACAAGGCTTCATCCGGCACATCCTTTGTGATGGTGGAACCTGCAGCCGTAAACGCACGTTTTCCGATATGCACAGGAGCCACCAGATTCGTATTGCATCCGATAAAGGCGTGATCCTCCACAACAGTACGATATTTCTTTTTCCCGTCAAAATTGACCGTTACCGTACCGCAGCCGAAATTGACCTTCTCACCCACATCTGCATCTCCGCAGTAAATCAGATGCGGAAGCTTCGTTCCATTCCCGATATCGGAATTTTTGACCTCTACAAAATTACCGACCTTAATATGATCATGCATCACCGTACCGGGCCGGAGATGTACAAACGGTCCCATCTCATTATGACTTCCGATGGTACATTCATGGGCATATACACGATTCAGATGATTGTCATCACCGCAGATCACATTGTCCAGTTCCGTATCCGGGCCAATGCGGCATCCACAACCCACTACCGTTTTCCCTTCCAGAATGGTCCCCGGATAAAGGACCGTATCTTTTCCTACCGTAACATCCTGCTGGATATATACCTGATCCGGGTCGATAATGGACACGCCCTCGCTCATCAGCTCTTCTGCTTTTCTCCGGCGGAGCACCTTATCTGCCACTGCCAGCTGACTTCTTGAATTGACTCCAAGCGTTTCTTCTTCGTCCTCTGCCACCACGGGAGCAACAACGCGTCCTTCCTGAATCATGATTCCAAATACATCGGTAAGGTAATATTCTCCCTGCGCATTATTGCAATCCAGTTTTGGAAGTGCCTGCAGAAGTGCCTGAATATCAAAGCAATACGTTCCGGTATTGATCTCCCGGACGCGCAACTGCTCCGGTGTTCCATCCTTCTGTTCCACAATACCGGTCATGTGCCCTTTACCATCCCGAAGCACTCTTCCATAACCGAACGGATTATCCATAATTGCTGTTAATACTGATGCCGCCGCATGTTTTTCTTCACAGGTCTCAATCAGCTGACGAATCGTTTCGCTGCGAAGAAGCGGCGTATCTCCACAGATCACGAGCACATACCCATTTTTTCCTTCCAGTTTAGGTACTGCCTGCATCAGTGCATGACCGGTTCCCAGTTGTTCCTTCTGTTCAACAAATTCGGTCTGCCCTTCTACCGCTTCACGAACTAGTTCTCCTTTATATCCGGTGATCGTTACACAGGATGCACATCCAGCCGACTTCACCACACGAATAACCTGTTCAAGCATAGGAATTCCATTTACCTTATGCAGGACTTTGGGAATTTCCGATTTCATTCGGGTTCCCATTCCTGCTGCCAGTATTACAGCCATTATATCTTTATTCATATACATTCCCCCATTGGACGATAGAAACAGCCTCTAAAAATCAGCATGTTTTCTATTGTAGCAAACCCTTGATTTCACCGCAAGAAAACAGAAATCCGGGTTTCTGTTTTCATTATAAATGCTTCCGCAGGGAATTTCTATTTTCCGGTCCAAAAATTATTTATTTTCCGTACCTGCTGATAACTCAAAAAACAGGGCAGAATCAATCTGCCCTGTTTTTCATTCCACATATATTGTCTGAAATGTTTCTTTTGTCGGCCGTGCATGGAGTTCCTGCGCACTGTGCCCAACAGCCAGGCCGCAAAGCGGAACCGCTCTATCGGGAAGTCCCGCTGCATGCTGCCAGGCTTTTTCTCCACGAATGGAAAAGATCATGCCATGGATATACACGGAACCAAGTCCAAGAGCGGCCGATGCCAGATGCATGTTTTCAATCATGCAGGCCGCATCATATTTTGCAATTTCCACAATGGCTTCCGGCGTTTTAGATACCAGAATAAACAGAGGTGCTCCATACGACGGATCCCCTTCCTTGCCCGTCACTTCTGTAAAACTCCGTTTCATCTGGTCCAGTACAGACTTGCTGGAAATAACCGTGAGAATATATCCTTTATTGTTATGCATGCCGACGGGAGCCAATTGTGCCGCTTCCACAATGGCGGCAATATCCTTTTCCTCTACTTTTTCCTCTGTATAATGGCGAACAGACTGACGCATATGCAGCACATCAAAAAATTCCATACAAATTCCTCCTTTACTATTCAATTACAGATAGGCAATTCCTTCCGCAGTAATTCGCACGGGGCCTCCGATTTGTAATCGTTCTACTTTGCCATTATGCCAGATGGCTTCTCCGGAAATCATGCCCCCCGTCTGCCGGGCATCAATATGTACCGACTGCTGCGTCCGGAAAGCCATGCAGGCTGCAACAGCGGCCGTCCCACTGCCGCAGCTGGACTCATTGACCAATGTATCTGTATCTTTTACATACACAAAAGGATCAAGCACCGTACCATCCCAGAATAAGACTCCCGCGGCTTCTCTGCTTGCCACCGGATAGGCGTTTAATATGGCTCGCACAAGATTGGCTTTTTCTTCTGCAGAAAATGTACCGCAGCAGCAGTAGTGCGTAATTCCGGAAAAGCGGGCCTTCCAGATTTCCTGCATTTCCATTCTTATTCGCTCAACAGAGAGAGGCAGCGGCATTTCTGCCGTCACATCAAAAACGGATCGACCGGTTTGTTGTACCGTACAATGCACATTGTGTTCGATTCCTGTACAGGAAATCTCAAAAGAAATCCGCTCCGTCCCGGGGACAGAAGGTTGCCATCGTTCCCGATCAAACAGTTTCCATGCGGCGGCTGATCGGACTGCATTTCCACAAAACTCGCCACCCATCATACAAATCCCCATATCACAGAAACGTGGCGGCTCCGCATCGGCAAAAGCGACCTGTTCGGCAGATACACTGGCAGGCGCCATCAACAATCTGGCCATTCTGCTTCTTTCTTCCGCCGGAATGGGATCCAGTACAAGAATCGTTGTATTACCAGCAGGATCTGTTTTCACAAAATGAAGCTGTTTCATGACTTGTTTTTCCATACATGTCCTTCCCACCAACAAGGATGTTTCTAATTTTTCCTGTCCGTACAAAAATAGTTCTGCTTTTTTCAATATAATCTGCTATCCGTTCCCGGTCTTGTCTGGAAATATGAGACAGCCGGACAGAGACCTTGACCAGTCCGCCTGCTGTTTCTGTCCCGAGATACATCTCATCCCATTGATGAGAAAATCCTGCAATCTCCTGATATTCCGCTACAAAATAAAGGGGTTTCAGAAATTGCCGGATGTCATTCCCTGACAGCATACCCGACACCCGGACAAGAAGATATTCCTGACAAACCAGTACCGAAGGCATCTGCAAGCACCAGATCCGCCATAGACTGAATAAAATGACCACCACAGCGGAAAAAAGTAAAGCTCCCTGTCCGTAAAGTCCTCCCAAAACCAAAAGAGAGGATAATCCTGCATAGAACAGACAGACGCCTATACGCCAGGAAGCAGCCGGTATACAGGACCATTCCGGTATTCCATAAATATCTTTTGAAAAATAGTCCAGCATTTTATCGACGGCGTCTTTCCCGAAGACGGTAATGAATTCTACGACACGCCGGCTCACCAAAAACGGCATCATATACCATCCACTGTCTGGCATCCCGCTCGCTCCAGCGATAGCCATTTGTTCCTGTTTCCTGTCCTCCGGCTGCCTCCTGAATAGCCTGTACAGAAACGGGTGCTTTCCTTCGACGGGCATATTCCTGCCAGCGCCGTACCTGCTCTGTCATTTCAGATTTTTCTGATAAAACCGTCTCTTCCGTCTGACGAGCAGTATATCCCTGCTCTGGTTTTCCAGTTCTTTGTACTGTCTCCGCTGATACAGTACGGGGCGCTTCCGTTTTTGAACTGGAATCTGTTTCAGGAAGCTTCCAGGCACGGCGCAGTTTTTTTCGAAACTGCTCGTAATCATATCCATTCTGCTTTTGTACCGTAGCGTTTTCCGGAATCTGCTCCGGTACATCAGTCTTCTGTGGTGATTCTTCAGGACGATTATTCCTTTGTTTTTTTCGTTTTTGCAGTGAGGAAAAGAAATAGATCAGTGCCACAATAAATAAGATATTAATAATATCCATGCAGCAATCCTCCCTCCTCTATTTTATTTCCCGGCATCTCCATCCCGGCCCGCAATGGTCTGACGCATATCCGTATCCGCTGCAATATTCTGCAGATTATAGTAATCCATCACACCCAGATGCCCATCCTTCAAGGCTTCCGCCATGGCACGCGGTACCTCCGCCTGTGCTTCCACGACCTTTGCCTGCATTTCCTGGGTATAGGCTTTCATTTCCTGCTCTTTGGCCACAGCCATAGCACGCCGTTCTTCCGCTCTGGCCTGCGCAATTTTCTTATCCGCTTCTGCCTGATCCGTCTGAAGCTGAGCTCCGATATTTCTGCCTACATCTACATCAGCGATATCAATGGAAAGAATTTCAAAGGCCGTCCCGGAATCCAGCCCCTTCCCCAGTACCGTCCGGGAAATATGATCAGGATTCTCCAGTACATCGGTATGTCTTTCAGATGACCCTACCGTTGTAACAATACCTTCTCCAACACGGGCAATGATCGTTGCCTCACCGGCACCACCGACCAGCCGATCAATATTGGCACGTACGGTCACACGGGCCCGAACCTTCAATTCAATGCCGTTTTTCGCAACTGCAGAAATGGTCGGAGTTTCAATCACTTTCGGATTTACACTCATCTGTACAGCTTCCAGTACATCACGGCCGGCCAGATCAATCGCTGCAGCCTGTTCAAAGCTCAGATTGATCTGTGCCCGGTGGGCAGCAATCAGCGCATCCACTACATTATCCACATTACCGCCGGCCAGATAATGCGCTTCCAGCTGATTGGCATTCAGTATGAGGCCGGCCTTTGTTCCTTTAATCAGCGGCAGAACAATCATCCGCGGTGACACACGACGAATTCTCATTCCCACCAGATTGAACAAAGATATGCGAACATCCGCCGCCAAAGCGGAAATCCATAATCCTACCGGCACGAAATGAAAGAATATCGATACAACCAATATAGCTATAACAAAAATAATTACGGGAACGGCAAATTCCATGCTGACCTCCTCCTAACATTCGGTTCTTCTAAACTTTTTCCTTCACTACAATCCGGTTGCTTTCTGTTCGAACAACTACAACCGTTTTTCCTGCTTCTATAAAATCCCCCTGGGAAACAGCATCCAGAATCTGCCCGTCAATTTCCACTTTTCCGGCCGGGCGAAGTACAGATTTTGCTTTTCCTGTCCATCCATTCCAGCGGGATAAATCCTCAACCGAAGAGATATACCCTTTCTGAGACGTCAAATTGAGTGTAAGAGATATCCTTTTCCATACGCTGTTCGTCGACAGTCTCCCTGCCAGAAAGCAGAGTCCCGCTATAGCAGCAATAAACCCGGCGGTCAGAATATACATTGCATATAAATCTGCGCCAAAAAGGAAATACAGCGACGCCACCATAGAGACCAGACCTGCTACAGCTGCCGCTCCGGAGGCAAGAAACAGCAAGTCCAGAAAAATAAGCGCCATGCCGCCAAAGAAAAGCAGTGTTTCCGCCCACAGCCATTCTGTATTATACCAATGGCTCCAGAGCAAAAGCATTCCAAACAATGCTGCTACAAATCCGCCACCGGAAAAACCAGCCGTTTTTATTTCAATAAGGATGGATATAAAAATAATGGCAGCCAGGATGCCCTCTATCACGGGATTCTGCAAGAGTTCCATGAAATTTTCCTCCTTCTTATATCTGAATTATATCATGCCCCAAACCTTTCCCGCGGAAGTCCATTATAAATTCCCCCCTGTTGAAACATTCTCTATGAGTTTTTACATAGATTTAAAAACACTATAAAAGCCTCCCCCATCATGCAAACAATTTGCTGATATGGAAAGGCTTTACAGGTCATTCTCCCCATCCTCCATAAGGAAAAAATTCCTATATTTTTTCAATTGGTGAGAGAACGCAGGGGAGCAGGAATACGTCCTCCCCTGGCAATAAATCGATCCGCTTTAAAGCGGCTCACATTGATCACCGGCGCATATCCCATAAGACCGCCAAATGTTACCATATCTCCCGGCTTCTTTCCCGGTGCCGGAATCAGCCGGACAGCGGTTGTTTTGTTATTGATCATTCCAATGGCCGCCTCGTCTGCCAGGATGGCCGAAATGGTAGCAGCGCTCGTATCTCCAGGAACAGCAATCATATCAAGCCCCACAGAGCAGACACAGGTCATCGCTTCCAGCTTCTCCAAAGTGAGGCTTCCACGCTCGACCGCCTCGATCATTCCCAGATCTTCACTGACCGGTATAAAAGCCCCGGACAGTCCGCCTACGCTGGAGGACGCCATCAAACCGCCCTTCTTTACTGCATCATTCAGCAGCGCCAGAGCAGCTGTCGTTCCCGGGCCACCACAGCTTTCCAGTCCCATCTCTTCCAGGACTGCCGCTACGCTGTCTCCCACTGCCGCCGTCGGAGCCAGTGACAGGTCAATAATTCCAAACGGTACATGCAATCTTTCCGTTGCTGCCTGCGCCACCATCTGACCCAGACGGGTGATCATAAAAGCCGTATTTTTTACGGTTTTAGCCACCACTTCAAAAGGTTCTCCCCGCACATCCTCCAGTGCCCGTTTTACCACGCCGGGACCGGACACACCTACATGAATGGCGCAATCCCCATTGGTCACTCCATGAAAGGCACCGGCCATAAAAGGATTATCTTCTACTGCATTGCAGAATGCCACGAATTTGGTACACCCATCTGCATCGTGTTCTTTTGTCCTCTCTGCCAGATCCTTTACAATTTCTCCTACGCGGCGCACTGCATCCATATTGATTCCTGCTTTTGTGGATCCTACTGCTACGGAACTGCATATGCTTTTGGTCACGGATAAAGCTTCCGGAATAGAATCCAGCAGTCTCCGATCGGATTCTGTCATTCCCCGATCTACCAGCGCTGAAAAGCCCCCCATGATATCAATGCCGAGCGCATCGGCAGCCCGCTGCATGGTCTCCGCGATTTGCACATAATTTGGAGCATGGCAGCCGCCGGCAACTAAAGCAATCGGTGTCACAGAAATGCGGCGATTGACTATCGGCACTCCATACTCAGCAGAAATATCATGGCTCACTTTTGTTAAATGTTCTGCTTTTTTACAAATGGTGTCATAGATTTTTGTACACAGTACCTTTTCATCATCTGCAGCGCATCCCAGAAGTGAAATCCCCATGGTAATGGTCCGAACATCTAGTTTATTCTGATCAAACATGCGCTCTGTCGCAAGAATATCTTCAATATCCAGCATAACTGTCACCCCTCAGATGCGATGCATCGCATAGAATACATCAGCCAGCTGCACTCTCACTTCCAGGCCGAGAGATTCTCCTACATGTCCCATTTTCTCCTGGATCTCCGCCAGAGAATTGGTAGAAGACTCCATATCACACATGAGTACCATATTGAAAATCCCATCCACAATAGCCTGTGACACCGTAAGAACATTAATCTGAAGTTCCGCCAATCCCCCTGTAACTCCGGCAATGATCCCTACACGGTCAGCTCCCACTACGGTTACAACAATTTTCTTCATATAAATTTCCTCCTCTATAACCGGCTGAGTGCCGCATTTGTGGTTATGTGTATTTTTTATTATATCATTCTTCATGCAGATATATATTCATCTTCCCATACAATAAAATTTTCCCTGCCCTTCTTCATGTCCCATATTTTGGGGAATTTCATTAAAAAAATTCATTTTTTTATCACGAATATATAGCCTTCTTTATCTTGCAATAAATTCTCCCCTTATTTTTTGATGTTTTCTTTGCTTCTTATTTAAAGAAAAACAAAAATCCCAAAATTATTTTGGCCTTGTCTATCTATAAAAAGGTTATGAAATATATCTATACCCTTCAAAAAGCTATAACTTCGAAAAAAGAAAGTGTATAATAAGAAGAAATAAATTATTCAGTCTTTTGTATTAGGAGTCAGAAATGGATTCTCTAAAATATATTTCCTGGAATGTAAACGGTCTGCGAGCCTGTATGAAAAAAGGTTTTATGGAAGCATTTACCTCGCTAAATGCAGACTGTTTCTGTTTACAGGAAACAAAACTTCAGCCCGACCAGCTAACACTGGATCTCCCGGGATATTTCCAGTACTGGAACAGTGCTTTCAAAAAAGGATACAGCGGTACCGCCTTATTTACAAAAAAAGAGCCTCTCTCTGTTACATATGGCATGAATCAGGATGAATTTGATCAGGAAGGCCGGCTCATTACTGCCGAATTTTCTGACCATTATCTCATTACATGCTATACGCCCAACAGTCAGCGCGGGCTGGCCCGTTTATCCTATCGCCTCCGCTGGGAAGATGCTTTTCGTGCTTATCTGCTTGATTTATCCCGAAAAAAGCCGATTGTTCTTTGTGGGGATCTGAATGTGGCTCATAACGAAATTGATCTAGCCAATCCTGCTCAAAACCGAAAAAATGCAGGATTTACCGATGAGGAACGTGAAAAAATGACAGAGCTTCTCACTTCCGGATTTACAGATACCTTCCGGCTGCTTCATCCGGATACAACCGGTGCCTATTCCTGGTGGAGCTATATTACCAAAGCCAGAGACAGAAACATCGGATGGCGCATTGATTATTTTATTACTTCGCAAGGCTTAACCCCTCATATAAAAAAGGCTTCCATCCATCCGGAAATTCAGGGAAGCGACCATTGCCCGGTTGAATTGTGCCTCGGCTGAATTTAACAAGCTTTTATGATTTCTTATGTAATCACTATTTTTATCTGTTTATACTATGTAAGGGGGTATTTGTATGTTGCCTATCGCAAACTCCCCACCTTCTGTCTCCCCACAGGCCAGACAGCTTGCTGATGCCATTCAGGCAGCTGCGGAAGGACATGTATCTTCCCCGCTTCCTCAGAATGCAACAGGCGATATTGCTCTTCTCTGTTCCGCCTTTTCTGTATTGCAATCCCACCTTTCACAAAAATCCCGGATCTGTACACAGAAGGAACAAAAACGGCGAACAGCTATTGCCGAAATTCTGCATGATCTTCGTATTCCTCTGACAACAATTATCGGCTATACAGAAGCGCTGCAGAAGCATCTTGATCAGACACCGGAAAAAAGGGATGCCTATCTGGCTGCCATCATGCTTCGTGCTAAGGATTTATCCCTTCTCATTGATAAATTATCCGAGGCCAACAAGAATGAAGACGCCAGTCATAAAGAGCTGACCAACCTATCCTCACTGATTCAGGAATTCACTACAAGCCGAAAGGATAAGATCCAGGAAAAGCAGATCCGGCTCAGGATGGATCTCGATAAGACACTGGAGCTTCCACTGGATCGCCAGTCATTTCAGCGGGTATTGCTCAATCTGTTTGCAAACACAGTAAAATATCGAACGAGACCCTATTCCGTGGTACAGATCACCTGCCTGAAAAAAAATGGAGAGGTATTCTTTTCCTATCATGATGATGGCCCAGGTGTACCTCCGGATGCACTTCCCCATGTATTTAAACAGGGATTCCGCGGAAAAAATGCATTACACCAACCGGGATCAGGGCTTGGCCTGCATATCATTGCAAAGGTTGCCTCAGCGCATCATGGTACAGCGTCTGCACAAAATGAAAATGGGCTGACAATTACAATTACATTGCCACTGACAGGAGGTTTATCATGCTAAACGTGCTCATTGTAGAAGACGATTCCCTTATCGCCGAACTGGAACGGGATTTTCTGGAACCAAACAACTATGTAGTCCGCATTGCGGAAAACGGTGAAGAAGCACTGAAAATTATGGATGAAGTAAAAATCGATGCCATTCTTCTCGATGTAATGCTTCCTGGCGATGATGGCTTTTCCCTCTGCCGCAAAATGCGGGAAAAGACCGATGTGCCGATTCTTTTTGTCACCGCCCGAAAGGAAGAGGTCGATAAAATCCGCGGCCTCGGCCTCGGCGCAGATGACTATATCGTAAAACCCTTCAGCCCGACGGAACTGGTGGCCAGACTTCGCGCCCACATCTCCACACATCAGCGCTTGATGAAAAATGAAGCATCCGCACCGGCGGTGGAAGAAGGCATCACTATCGATACCCTGACAATCCGCCCCAAAGCAAGACAGGTGATTCTGGACGGGAAGGATGTCTCTCTCACAGGCAAGGAATTTGATCTTCTGTGTTTTCTTGTGGAACATCCCAATGAAGTCTTCTCCAAAGAGCAGCTGTTTGAAAAAATCTGGAGTCTGGACCCCATCGGTGAACCGGCGACCGTTACCGTACATATCAATCGGCTTCGCGATAAGCTGAAAGCCATCGCCGGACGGCCTTATGAACGAATTGAAACCGTATGGGGAGCAGGCTACCGTTTCCATATGGACTGAGAAAGGCTGCAATTCTATGAACATTCTGATTACCGGAGGTGCCGGTTTTATCGGTTCCCATCTGGCAGATGCCCTTCTTGCTGAAGGACATTCTGTTACAATCATTGATAATCTCTCTACCGGAAGCAAAGCATTTATTCCATCGAAGGCCCGTTTTATTGAAGCAGATATCCGCTGCCGTGAGTCCCTTCAATTTTTGGGCCAAGGCCATTTTGATGTTATTTATCACGAAGCGGCTCAGACCATGGTTCCTTCCTCCATCAAGGATCCTTACCATGATGCAGATGAAAATATTATGGGTCTGCTGTCTCTTCTGGAAGCAGCCCGCCAGGGCGGCGTAAAAAAAATCATTTTTTCTTCTTCGGCGGCCATCTATGGAGATAATTCTGCACTTCCACTGACCGAGGAAGTGCCGCCTCACCCGCTTTCCTTTTATGGCCTTACCAAATGGATGACTGAAAATTATCTGGAACTGTATCACCAGCTCTACGGACTGGATTATGCGATTCTTCGGTACAGCAACGTATATGGGCCGAGACAGGGCGCTCATGGAGAAGGCGGCGTCATTTATATTTTTGCGAAACAGCTTGCGGAAGGAAAGGATCTCACCATTTTCGGCGACGGCAGACAAACCCGTGATTTTATCAATGTTCATGATGTAGTTTCCGCCAACGTGGCAGCTCTTACAAAAGGAAATGGCTCTATCTGCAACGTCAGTACCGGATCGGAAGTTTCATTAAACACACTGGCCCGCAAAATGATTCAGCTTTCCGGAAAACCGGTAAAGATTCATTATGGTCCTGTCCGCCCCGGTGATATTTACCGTTCCTTCCTGTCCCGGCAGAAAGCGGAGCATCTTCTTGGCTGGGCTCCCCAAACGTCTCTGGATGAAGGCCTGTCTGAAACGATTGCCTTCTTTTCCCGGACGATGCAATAAAAAAAACAGCACACAATCCAAATTGTGCGCTGTTTTTTTACGCTGCCTCATATATCAAGTGACAGCAGCTCCTGAATCTTATGGGCAGGACCATCTTCATTATTGGTCAGCGGCAGAATATCCTTTGCCGCTTTTTTTGCTTCAATTTCCGAATTGGCTACCGCATAAGACAAACCTGTCATCCGCAGCATGGACGCATCATTTTCTGTATTGCCAAAGGAGACCATTTCCTGCGGTGTGATTCCCCATAATTCTCCCAGTTCGTGAAGTGCATTGGCCTTGGAAACGCCCTTTCGATGAATATCCAGAAAAATATCTCCGGGATACACCATCTCTACTTGTGAACCGTATCTTTTTTCCAGATATATTCGGATCTGCTCTCTCTTTCCTGTATCTGCCTCCACAATTATCAACCGGGTCGGATCTGTTTCCGGATGATAAAAGGCTTCTCCCAGATATTTTGCCTCCTTCGCACGATATTTGCGACAGTCTGCTTCCGCAGCCGACGGCGAAGGCAGACAAATTTCATCCTCTACATAGGATTGAATGAGCCATCCAAACCGCCTTCCGTCTCCCAGAATTTTTTCTGCCAGGTTTGCCGGAATCCCATCTTTATGCAGAAGTCTGCCCGATTCCGCCAGCCCGATCCAGGCTCCCGTATAACAGATAATTGGAATATCCCCCAATCCCAGTTTCTGTACCTTTTCCCGTGCAGAATCAAACATTCGTCCGGTTGCAACTACAATCCGGACCTTTTCCGCAGCACGACGGATTACATTTCGGGAATATTCTGATATAGTCATATCATCATGCAGCAGCGTCCCATCCAGATCCACTGCGATCAACCGTATATGCATAAATATAATCCTCCTTATCAGGCCGTAATCCGGCCATTTCTTTATTCTTCTGCTTATATTATAATGAAAATTATCCTTTATCTGTATCTTTATTTGTTTTACCTGTTTTTTGTTTTAGGATATAAATCATGCTAAAATATCGCCTGCTCCTCGTGCTTACGGCTGCCATCTGGGGATTTGCTTTTGTCGCCCAGGTCGTGGCCATGAATGACATAGGACCATTTACATTCAGTGCCGCCCGCTCTTTTATCGGTGCAATCTCTCTTCTCCCCATACTGCTTTTGAAGCATTCTGATCCGCCCCCTAAAAAGACGAACCTCCCCCGCTGGCTTGCCATTGCTATTGCAGGATTTTTTCTCTGCAGCGGAACGCTGCTTCAGCAGATCGGATTATTATATACCACGGCTTCCAAAGCCAGCTTTATTACTGCTACCTATATTCTTATGGTTCCTGTTTTCGGCATCTTTCTGGGAAAAGCACTGTGCCGGAACCATGCTGTTGGTGCCCTGCTCGCCATGACCGGCGTTTATTTTCTTTCCGTAACAGAAGCATTTCACATTGAAACCGGCGATATTCTGGTTTTTCTCTGCGCCATATGCTTTTCCATGCATATCCTGTATCTGGATTACGCCTCGCAACGATATGCACCCATTCAGATCGCCGCCGGACAGTTCTTTGTCTGCGGTCTGATCAGTCTGACCGGTGCATTGGCCTTGGAATCCATCCATCCGGAAGCCCTTCTCGCTGCCTGGTGGCCGATACTGTATACCGGCCTTTTTTCTACAGGCGTAGCCTATACATTTCAAATCGTCGGCCAGAAATATCTGCCTCCCACAGAGTGTTCCATGATTCTCAGCCTTGAAATGGTCTTCGGCGGACTGTCCGGATTTTTATTTCTGAATGAAGCCATGTCTTCCCGGGAACTTATCGGAGTCTGCTGTATGATTATCGGTGTCTTCTGGTCTCAGCTTCCCAGTCCTGTGCTGTTCCAGATTCGTCCCTTTTTTTCTTTCCGTTCTCACTAAGTTTTATGCAAAGGAGTCATTATGAAATTAGTCATTGCTGAACCACTTGCTGTCTCTGAAACGCTTATTTCCCATTTGTTCCAGCCTCTCCAGGAAGCAGGATGGACACTGGAACTGTATGACAACCGCCCCCAGGACCAGGTAGAATTGGGCCGGCGTCTGTCTTCTGCCGATGCAGCTGTTATTGCCAATTATCCCTGTACCGCGAAAGCACTTGAAATGGCTGCGAATCTCAAATACCTCTGCATCGCTTTTACGGGAGTGGATCACGCAGATATCGATTACTGCCGTGATCATCATATCGCGGTATCCAATTGTGCCGGCTATTCTACCGAAGCGGTGGCCGAACTCGTTTTCGGTATGGCTCTTTCTCTGTCCCGTGACCTCATTCATGCCGACTCTGCTGTCCGCCAGGGAAAAAGTAATGCAGAATTTCTCGGCACGGAACTGGCCGGAAAACGTTTCGGCATTATTGGAACCGGAGCGATCGGATGCAGAACGGCTGCTCTGGCTCATGCTTTCGGCTGTGAGGTCTGGGGATGGAGCCGAACGCCCAAAGATTCATCTATCCACTATACGGACCTGAAAACGCTTCTGTCCACCAGCGATATTCTTTCCATTCATCTGCCCCTGACAGAAGAAACGCGCCATCTTATCAGCGGGCAGGAACTGGCTTTGATGAAATCCACCGCCATTCTCATCAATACCGCCCGCGGCCCCATTGTCGACAGCGCTGCACTGGCAGAAGCCCTGAAAGCCGGCCGTATCGGAGGCGCAGGCATCGATGTATACGATCAGGAACCGCCGCTGCCGGCAGATCATCCGCTGCTCTCTGCTCCTCATTGCCTCCTCACGCCGCATCTCGGCTTTTTCAGTACAGAAGCCATGAAACGCCGTGCAGCTATTGTCTTCGAAAACATTGAAGCCTGGATGGCTGGATGCCAGAAAAATATAATCTGCTGACGTATTATCCTTTTATATCAATCCAAAATCCTGTCTGCAATGCGACAGGATTTTTTATGAGTCCGCTATTTTTCCAATAAAAAAGTGTGCCCATGGGCACACTTTTTTATATTAGGCATTCTTTGCAGCTTCTGCCAGCTTCGTAAATGCAGCCGGATCATGAATTGCCAGTTCAGACAGCATCTTGCGATTGACTTCAATCCCTGCTTTGTTCAGACCAGCGATCAGCTTGCTGTAGGTCAGGCCGTTCTGACGAGCTGCAGCATTGATACGGATGATCCAAAGCTTGCGGAATTCTCTCTTCTTTGCTCTGCGGTCTCTTCTTGCATAATAGAGAGCCTTCATAACCAGCTCATTGGCTTTGCGGAACTGGGAATGACGAGCTCCTCTGTAGCCCTTTGCCAGTTTCAGAATCTTTTTATGTCTTGCGTGATTGGTAAGTCCGCTTTTTACTCTTGCCATTTCTTAAAATCCTCCTTCTATTAGCCGTTCGGCAGCATTCTAACTACGCGCTTGTAATCAGATTTGGAAATCATAGCCGCTTTTCTGAAATTTCTCTTTCTCTTCGGGGATTTCTTTTCAAGAATATGGCTGTGGAATGCTTTGTTTCTCTTGAACTGACCGGAACCGGTTTCAGTAAAGCGCTTTGCAGCAGCGCGGCGGGTTTTCATTTTCGGCATAATGCAATCTCTCCTTCATCAAACTTTCGGTGCAATGACCATTGTCATATTGCGCCCTTCCATTTTCGGCGGTTTCTCACGAACAATTGTGTCTCCGAGTTCCTTGATCACACGATCCAGGACCTCTCTGCCCAGCTCAGGATGCGTCATCTCTCTGCCGCGGAACATAATCGTTACTTTGACCTTATTGCCATCAGCAAGAAAACGCTGCGCATGCTTCAGCTTCACAAAAAAATCATGATCTTCGATATTGGGCCGAAGCTTGACTTCCTTGATCTGGAAAATTTTCTGCTTTTTCTTAGCTTCCTTATCACGCTTCTGCTGCTCATATCTGTATTTTCCGTAATTCATGATACGGCATACCGGAGGCTTGCCATTCGGCGCCACCTCTACGAGATCAAGACCTTTTTCCTCAGCCAGATGAATCGCATCGCGAAGAGCCATGATCCCCAACTGTTCGTTTGTATCGCTGACGACCCGGACCTCACGGGCACGGATCTGTTCATTGATACTGAGTTCCTTACTTATTCTTTTCACCTCCGAAAAAGTTTTCATTGCAAGGAAAAACGGACAGCTGATGCCGCCCGCTCTGAATTCATACGTGACCTTAGTAGCCTGTGCCTTGTAAGGTGAGAAGCGGATGACTTCTTCTTGCAATTGATACGTAAATCATTTTACCGATATTTCCTCATTTTGTCAAGATTTCAGTACAGCCCCTGATGTTACGACGAGATGATACAGTAATGTTCGGCATACCTTTTATCTTCTCTCAGACCAAGAGCCCATTCCCCCGCCCGAATGACTTCTTCTACGGGTATCCGTTCAATGGGAACATAGGTCTTATCCCGGATGGTATGCCTCACATGATCCTGCGTAAGAGGCAGATCACTGGAGGACAATGCACAGGAACGCTGTCCTATGGGATGATGCAGTCTGGCATTGCTTGGGCCAAACATGGCGATCGTCGGCACACCCCGGCTGTCAAATACATACATGGGGCCGCTGTCATTGGTAAATCCGACATCACACCAGGAGGCTGCCGCCATAAATTCTCCCATAGATAATTTCCCGGCCGCTATAACGGCTTTTTTCTTCCATTTCATGTGTCCAACAGCTGCCTCAATCAATGGCAGCTCATTTGTAACACCGAAAAAGACCGGGATATATCCCTTCTCTGCAAAATAGTCCGCTACTTCTCCATAATTTTCCGCCGGCCAGTTTTTTTCCTTTGTGGAGCTTCCCACCGAAAAACCTGCCAGCTTCTCCCCACGACGAATTCCCTGCTTATGAAAAAATGCCTCTGCTGCTGTTTCCCATGCAGGTCCGGTAAAGGTTTGCATGCCATGATGAGACAGATCTTCCACTCCGATATCTTGTAGAACACGCAGATACTTTTCGGCCGCATGGCAGTCTTTTCGCTCGACCAGCAGCTCCTGATCCATGAAAAAATGGTCCAGCCGTGTTCCCGCTTCGCCGGTCCACCATTTGGGATGCATAGCCAGCCCCATCAGAAATGTCCTCGTTGTACCGTGAAGGACAAAGAGAATATCCGGATGCCGGTCTCTCAGCTGCCGCCCCAGTTTCCAGGAAGCACTCAGACCGCCTGCCCTGCGGTCGACCGGGACAAGCTCATCAATATTGGGATTATATTGAACAGATTCCGCAAACCGCTGATCAATCACCAGAATGATGCGGGAACCCTTCGCTTCTCTCCGGAGTACCTCAAGGAACGGAGTAATGGAGACCATGTCCCCAAAATAAAGCATATAAAAAACAACAATCGTCTTCTGTTTCAGATCCAGCTTCTGCATCATGCCTTTTTGTCTCCATGCTTCCGAATTTTTTCAATGGTTCCCGTTGTGGAATACCCGTCTACAAAGGGCAGAATATCCACCCGTCCGGCATACTCACGCCCTGCCACTTCTTCGGGCCGGTAATCACCGCCCTTGACCAGGATATCCGGCCGGAGATGAGACAACAGCTCTTTCGGCGTATCCTCTGTAAACAGAACCACATCATCCACAAAACGCAGTGCCGCCAGCATGAAGGCCCGGTCCATTTCCCCATTGACCGGTCGTTCCGCCCCCTTCAGCCGCCGCACAGAGTCATCCGAGTTTAGCCCGACAATCAGATGATCCCCCAGCGCAGCCGCTTGTTGCAGATAAGTCACATGGCCCCGATGCAGAATGTCAAAACAGCCATTGGTAAAAACAACGGTTTCACCTTTTTCCTTCCACCGCGCCACTTTCCCTTCTGCCTCTTCCCAGGTGAGCGGACGGTAGTTTTTCCGCAGATCCCGTTCTTCATTTTCCCAGGCGTCCAGAACCTCCTCTCTCCGCACAGGATAGGTTCCCACACGGGATACAGCAATGCCGGCTGCCGTATTGGCCAGCTTCAGCGCCGTCTCGGAATCCCGCCCCGCTGCCAGAGCCGCTGCCAGTACCGCCATGACCGTATCACCGGCGCCGGACACATCAAATACATCCCTTGCCATGGCCGGACAGTGGATGATTTCCTTGCTTCCGATGCTCGTGATCCCCTTTTCTGAACGTGTCACAAAAAGATACTTCAGATGATACTTTTCGCGGATCAGCACGCCTTCCCGTTCAATGTCTTCATCCTCATTGCAGATGGCTCGTCCGCAGCAGTCGGAAAGCTCCTTCAAATTGGGGGTAATGCCATAGGCCCCGGTATATTTATGCCAGTCGCTTCCCTTCGGGTCTACCAGTACAGGCAGCTTCCAGCGATGCCCTCGGCGGATCACCTCCTGCGCCAGCTGCGGTGTGATAAATCCCTTTCCGTAATCTGAAAGGATAATGCAGTCCAGTCCTTCATCATGCCGGTTTTCCAGCCATTGGAGCACCGACTGAAGCCCCTTCTCATCGAGAGGCTCTTTTCTCTCAAAGTCAAGGCGCATCATTTGTTGTCTGGCTCCGAGAATCCGCATTTTTGTGATTGTACTGTACTCTTTTCGTACAAGAATGCCACTGTCATCGATTCCGATCTGCCTGAACAATCCATGCAGAATCTTTCCATTTTCATCTTCCCCGCGCATACCCGCCGCATAAACCCGGCATCCCAGAGCCGCCAGATTAGCTGCTGTATTGGCTGCACCACCCAGTACCGACTTTTCAAACTGCACCAGATTGACCGGCACCGGGGCTTCCGGTGAAATCCGGTTTACACTGCCAAATATATACCGGTCTGCCATGACATCGCCGATCACCGCAGCACGAATATGCTGAACCTGTTCCCTGAGAAAAATTTCGCCTTCCTGCTTCATACTGTTCCTCCCCTGCCTGTTATTTCTCCCCGTTCACTGCTTTCTGAAGCAACATTTCCCAGGAGTTCCACACCACATCCGGCCGGTACGCGCGCATAGCCAGCCGTCCGGCCATGCCCATTTTCCGGCGCAGTTCTCCATCCTTCATGAGTGTCCGGAGTGCCTCTGCCAAAGGTACAACGCCTTCCTCACAAAGAAACCCGTTTTTTCCGTCTTCTATCAGTTCATTTACTGCCGGGCATTCCCGATATCCCACTGCCGGAATCCCGCAGTTCATCGCCTCTGTCAATGCCAGAGGAAACCCTTCATGGTGACTGGGGAAAGCAAAAATATCAGTCATTTCCCACACCTTTTCCATGTTTTTCGTGGTACCGCAAATCCGGACCTGTTTTTCCAGACGCGCCTTTTTTATCCGGGCCTTCAGCGACGCCACATACGGCTTGTCATAATCCGCTCCCCACAGCTCTACCTGCCAGTCCGGAAACTCTTCCGCCAGCAGCGAGAACGCATCGATCAGGAGATGCTGCCGCTTGGTCCGTCCGGTCAGACGCCCCACACAGACAATCCTGTGAATTTTTCTTGCCTGTCCCGGATCAGCCTGCACTTCCGGTGCCTCTACGGTATTGGGAATGGCTACAAACCGATCATACTCCAGATGTCGTTTCGCCTTTCCGATAAATGACGGAAGCAGGACCTGAATGTACGCACTTTTTAACAGTGCCTTTTTTTCCGCAGCAGGGGCGCCCGCAAAGATTTCATCCGGATCGTTATGCAGCATGGAAATCACCGGAATCTTTATGCTGATCCCATCCAGAAGCAGCCGTCCCGTCGGCTCCCGAAAGGACACGACCACGTCCGGCCGTTCCCTTTTCAAAATTTCCTGCAAAGCCGGTGCCGCGTCGGCCAGTATACGGTAATTCTGATTTCTTGCGGCAGCCCGGCTGAACGGCCGTACAGCCTCTCTCAAAATTTTATGCAGCATTCCCGGTTTCACCGCTGCCAATCCATTTACATGATACAGGTTATATACCTTTACCCCTTCCGGAATCGGAAAAAACGGCCGTCCCTCTTTTTCATCCGCAAAGACCGCCGTAACTGTATGTCCTCTTTCCTGCAGCGCCTTCGCCATGCGGGCCAGCACATTTTCGATGCCTCCGCTGTACCCCACATATTTATGAAAATCTGCCAGCAAAACATTCATAATTTTGCCACCCCTTTATCGTGTGAATCATCTTTTTGTATTATACCAAACGCCCGTATCTTTCAGAATGGCAAAACAAAAAGACCCGGAAAACCGGATCTTTTCTACTCATGGTGGAGACGGAGAGGATCGAACTCTTGACCTCCTGCATGCGAAGCAGGCGCTCTCCCAGCTGAGCTACGTCCCCATGACGCTCTTAATTTTATCATGGAGAAGTCCATCTGTAAAGTCCTGCTTCTCATTTACCGGATACAATCAGGCATTCTTTTCCTTCAGAATCTTTTCCGCCGCTCCCATCACGGCAAGCACCGCATGTTCAAAGGTCAGACTCCCCTGCAGATACATGGTGTACGGCGGGCGGACCGGACCGTCTGCCGAAATTTCAATGGTAGACCCCTGAACAAACGTCCCCGCCGCCATAAGGATCGGGTCCGTGTATCCGGGCATCGGACCGGGGATCGGCTTGGCATTGGAATCCACCGGGGACCAGCTCTGAATTGCTTCCGCAAACAGACACATATTTTTTTCCGAGTCCAGTTCAATCGCCGTAATCAGATCACTCCGCAGATGCCCCGGCTCCGGAGAAACGTGGAAGCCCAGTCTGCTGAACACTTCAGCGGCAAATTCCGCACCCATCACCGCCTGTCTGGTAATATGAGGCGCCATGAACAGTCCCTGGAAAAACGGGCGATAGCTGGCAGCATAGGACCCCATTTCTCCTCCCAGTCCGGGCGCAGTCAGCTCCTGTGCACAGCGGTCCACCAGATCCGCCCGGCCGCAGATATATCCGCCGGTAGGCGCCATGCCGCCGCCGGCATTTTTAATCAGAGAACCGGCCGTGATATCTGCGCCGAGTTCGATCGGCTCTTCCCGGCAGGTAAATTCTCCATAGCAGTTATCCACGAAGCAGATCGTTTCCGGATTCTTTTCCTTCACGGCGGCAATGATCTTCCGGATGTCTTCCGGAAACAGTGCTTTCCGGTCCATATACCCGCGTGAACGCTGAATCAGAACGAGTTTTGTCGTTTCATCAACGGCCTCCCGAATGGCATCGAGATCATAGGTTTCTCCGCGCAGCGGTGCTTCTCTGTAGTTTACACCACGGCTTTTCAGATTATGCGGTGCGTCCCCGGAAATGCCGATCACGCTCTGCATCGTATCATAAGGAGCCCCCGCCGCGGAAACCAGCGTATCCCCCCGATCCAGCAGCGCCAGCAGCACCGTAGCCAGCGCATGGGTGCCGGACACGAACTGCGGCCGCACCAGCGCGGCCTCTGCATGGAATACGTCCGCCCAGATCTCCTCCAGCTTTTCCCGCCCCGGATCTCCATAGCCATAGCCATTGGAAGGCGCAAAGTGAAAAGCAGACAACGCATGTTTCCGAAAAGCACTCAGCACTTTTTCTGTATTATACAGGGAAATGGCTTCTGTCTCTCTGAAAACCGGCTCCAGCTTTTTCATAACCTCCTGATAAATCTGTTCCATTTTTTCCGTCATTGTTTTCCCCTCTTATCGATTATTGACTGTTTCCGGATTCATATCATGCCGCAGCAACCGATATCTCGCCATATCCTTCCATTCCGTGCCGGGCCGCCCGTAGTTGCAGTACGGATCAATGGACAGCCCGCCGCGCGGCAGAAAACGTCCCCAGACCTCGATATATCTCGGGTCCAGCAGGCGAATGAGATCATCCATAATCATATTGACACAGTCTTCATGAAAATCCCCGTGATTGCGGTAGCTGAAAAGATACAGCTTCAGCGATTTGCTTTCCACAATCAGCTTATCCGGAATATAGGAAATATAAATGGTCGCAAAATCCGGCTGGCCGGTTTTCGGACAGAGACTCGTAAACTCCGGACAGTTGAACTTTACAAAATAATCCCGGTCACTGTGCGTATTGGGCACCGCCTCCAGCACAGACGGATCATAATCAAAACTGTATTTTGTTTTCTGGCTTCCAAGCAGCGTCAGCGCATCCAGCCCTTCCCGTTTTTCCATATATTTCTTCCTTTCCATTAAACGCATACTGTCCATTATAGCGTACGGCCGCTGCCGTGAAAAGGCCACGAAAAAACGGCTGCCATGCCGCAGCCGTTCTCGTTTCTAAAAATTCAGAATCACCCGTCCGTAAATGACACCCGCTGTAATCAGTGCCAGAAGAAGGAAACAGATATAATCCGCGCCTTTGGGCGATACGCTGTCCATAAATGTCCGATGAGCGCCTCCGAATCCACGCAGCTCCAGAGAAAGCGCCATGGTTTCGCTCCGGCTGAGGGAACGGAGCATGAGCGGCCGCACAATGGACATATACCGATGCACCTTCTTGAAAAAATTTCCTTCCATGGCCAGTCCACGGCAGGCCTGTGCTTCTGCCACCGCTTTATTTTCCTCAATGAAATCAGGAATAAACCGCAGCCCGGCCGTAAACATAAAAGCATATTCATAGGGAATTTTCATCTGCTGCACCATGGAAGCGGTAAGATCCTGCAGACGCGTCGTCCCGAGCAGATAAATAAACAGAAGTGTCATATCCATCATGCGCAGGGCTGCCGCGACACATTCTTCTTTCTCACCGCCGCCGATATATTCAATAAGCCCCAGAAAAAAGGCAAAGATCCCAAGCATGAGTACGGCTTTTATGTTCTTCAGAAGCTGACCGGATACAAGCAGGATCAGCAGTTCCGCCGCCATCAGAATCACCAGCGACAGCGGACGGTGAAGGACCAGAGCCCACACGGCAGTACCGCCTGTCAGCAGTATTTTTGTAATCGGTACCAGCTGTTTCATCATCCGATCCCCCTTGCTTTTCTATACATCTCACAGAAAGTTGCCATATCCTTGCAATAGGGAGCCCCCGGCAGCGATCGTCCCATTCTCACAGACGCCGGATAAGCCAGTCCCCATTCTTCCGGCCGGCCTTCCGAAAACAATACATCCGGCGTACCATCAAAGGCCACATGGTGATCAGCAATTACAATCACCCGGGTACACTGGCCTGCCACGATATCCATATCATGCGTCACCAGGATCACGGTGATCCCTGCTTCCCTCATTTGAGACATCAGTGCGGAAAGCCGTTTCTTTTCCCGGCCATCCTGACCGCTTGTCGGTTCATCCAGAACAATATATTCCGTATGCATGGCCAGCGCGGAAGCAATGGCTATGCGCTGCTGATCGCCCCGGGACAGTGTACGCGGATATTCATCGGCAAAACGGAATACATCAGCCTTATGCATCGCTTCATCGACCACCGCATCCAGCTCTGCCCCCCGCTTTCCCTGCTGATAAGGGCCAAACCCCACTTCTTCCCGCACGGTGGACATAAACATCTGCCGGTCGGGCTGCTGAAAAACATAGCCGATGAAACGGCTCCGGGCAGCGGCATCCTCCCGGGTTACATCCTGTCCGTTATAGCAGACCCTGCCGCTGGTCGGCTTTTCAAGCCCGGTAAGGAGCCGGGTAATGGTCGTTTTTCCGCTGCCGTTCCGCCCTGTCACCGCTACAAATTCTCCCCGTCCAAAGTTCAGCTGAATATTCTGAAGGATCTCCGGTCCGTTTTCCCCATAATGAAAGGATACATTCTGCAAGGTCAGCATACGTGCTCCTCCTTTCCCAGATTTTTTTTCACCGCCGCAATGGCCCGGTCCATACTGAGAAACGGCTGATCGAAGGTTTCGCCGTCTGCTTCCAGCGCAAGCTGTGCCCGGAACAGATCCGGAATGGCCTCTTCATAAATGTGATTCTGATACATGGCACGCATGACGGATTCCGGTGTGCCCTCGCTCACCACACGGCCGCCATCCAGCAGCACAAACCGCTTGGCATAGGGAAGGACCGCTTCCAGATGGTGTTCTGCCACAACAACCGTCATCCCATATTCCCGATTCAGTCGGCCTACCAGTTCATAGAAATCACTGATGCCTTCCGGGTCCAGCGCAGACGTCGGCTCATCAAAAACCAGCACCTTCGGCTCTTCTGCCAGAACCGCCGCAATGGCCAGTCTCTGCCGCTGCCCGCCGGACAGAGTGGAAACCTTCCGCTCCTCCAGTCCATCCAGATGGACCTTAGCCAGTGCTTCTTTCGACCGTTTTGTAATTTCCTCAGGCGGGAATCCATGATTTTCCAGAGTGAATGCCATTTCCTCCCCCACAGTCATGGTAACGATCTGTGCTCCATAATCCGCCAGAATCACGCCGATGCTGGACGCCAGATCTGCAATGTTGGTCTGCGTGGTGGCATGCCCGTCTGTGAACACCATGCCATTCATCGTCCCGCCGAAATAATGCGGTACGGCACCGATCATCGACATGAGTAGTGTCGTCTTTCCCGCGCCGTTCGGCCCTGTAACCACCACAAAATCGTTATTTTCAATTTGCAGCGACACATCAGAAAGGGCGGGCTTTTCCGAAAAGGGATAGGTATAGGTCAAATGCTCCACACTCACGACCCCCGGCTGCTGCTGTACCAGTGTCAGATCCCCGTGATCGCTGTCCTTTTCTTCTGTATCCGCCATATAATGCATGGACTCAAAGAGACGCAGCGCCGGGAAATACAGGAAAGGCGTGATGATGGCATTCCCCACGGCGACCAGCACAACAGCCGGCAGAATACCGTAAAGGAAAACATTCATCGGAATGCCCATGACCAGTTTCAGGATCGTCACAAAGACCGTACCGGATACCATGGTCGTCACAAATCCGCATAACATAGGCCGGACAGAAAATTTCCCCACCCGGATCGGCGGTACTTTATGGGCAAAAAAGCCTGCCACATAGGCGCCGGCGAATTCACTGGCAAAGTCGCCGTATGGGAAAGCTGATTTACTGGTGAATACCTCCATGAGCGCCGCCACCATACAGATGCCGAGGCACTGCCGGAAATTCGGCTTTGTCAGGAGAATGGCCACACAGTACGTGGCGATCATCCAGTTTGGTGTAAATCCCGCAATGGACGGCGATACCAGATGAAGAATCATTCCGATGGCCAGCATCAGCGTCGACACGGTCAGCCAGCGAAAACGTCCTCCTCTTGCTTTCGTAAATACCAGCTGTGATACATCTTTCACCGGCTCCATATGATTCTCTCCTTTCCCGTCCGTCAATCAACAAAAAACCTTTCATCCCCTGCATATATGCAAAGGGACGAAAGGTCATATTTCCGCGGTGCCACCCCGATTGGCTCATCTGAGCCCGGCTCTTCATATACATGATAGTATATGCTTTCCTGTAACGGAGAAAGTTCCGTCAGTTCCTACCCCGTCACCGGCTCGGACTGCCTCTCACGGGTCCATTCCTCCGCTGCAGCATATCGGACTCTCACCATTGCCGACTCTCTTGGATGCTGTTTCCCGGACTACTACTCCCGATCACTGAGTCTGTTTTCTGAAGTTACGACAAGTATAGCATTCCCCATTTTTTCTGTCAATAAAAGGGAACTGTCTCTCCTGTCCGTCCATTTTATTATTTCAGATCGTACCAGGCATCGGCCAGACGCCCGTACTCCTCCATAGAAAAGGTCTCGCCTCTCCGTTTGCCGTCCACACCGGCTTTTTCAAGAATCTGGCCCGCCAGATCAGCCGGGATGCCGCCCATTTTCATGGCATTGGCAAAGACCTTCCGCCGCTGGCCGAAGCCCATTTTGACCAGATTGAAAAATAATGATTCATCCTTCACGGTCACAGCCGGCTGCTCTCTCCGGCGCATTTTCAATACAGTCGAGGTGACTGCCGGCCGCGGAATGAATGCGGTCGGCGAAATATCCATGACCTTTTCCACCGTACAGTAATACTGCACGGCAATCGTCAGCGCGCCATAGGCCTTGCTTCCCGGGTCAGCCATAATGCGGTCCGCCACCTCTTTCTGCATCATGAATACAAAAAGAGAAATCGGTAGCTCCGACTGAATCAAATACAGCAAAATAGGCGTTGTAATATAGTACGGCAGATTGGCAGCTGCATGCCACTCCCTGTTTCCCAGTATGTGAGGCAGATCCGCTTTCAATACATCTTCGTAAACAATATGTACATTGGGATAGGGTTCCATGGTATGCGTCAGAACCCGTTCCAGACTGCCGTCAATTTCAAAGGCCGTCACTTCCGCCCCTGTCCGGGCCAGTGCCTGCGTGAGCGTTCCGATCCCCGGACCAATTTCCATGACGGGAGTCCCTTCATCCAGTTCCGCCGCGCGGGCAATCGCCTCCACCACATCCGGCCGGATCAGGAAATTCTGCCCCAGCTTGTGTTTCAAGCGAAGATTGAACCGCCGTACGATATACTGCACCGCCTGCCGATTCGCCAGTTCGACCTCAATCATGTGTTTCCTCCCGGACTGCTGTCAATGCCTGTTCCCATTCCTTCCGTGTGATTCCGAAATGATTCAGCCGTTTCACAAACTGCCGGCTGTTTCCATAACCGATCCCGAGAGCAGCTCCCACAGCAGCTCTCCGCCGGGCCGCCTCCGGATTTCCGGACAGTCCTGCCGCAAAAAGATCCCGTGCCTGGAAGAGACCGGAATCCTTCTGTTCCTGTACCCGCACCTTGCTGAGTGCCTTCCGGATGGACTCTGCCGAGGCATTTTCAATGCCTACATCATCTTCTGTACTAGCTTCCTCTTTCGGTACAAAAGCATGAAGGGCATTTGGAAACAGAGTCGTCAGCCGCGCACGAATTCGTTCTCCCGGACCGTCCGGGTCTGTCAGAATGATAATGCCCCGTTTTTCATACGCCGCGCGGATATCAGCAATAACGGCCGGACGCAGCGTATAGCCCTCCGTTACAATGACATCAGCTTCCACTGCACGGGTGATGCGCGCCGCATCAGATTTTCCTTCCGCAACGATAACCTGCCGAATCATCAGTCTCTCACCACATAACCGATACCGCGAATGGTATGAATGTACTTTCTGCCGATTTTTTCATCAATCTTACTGCGAAGATACCGCACATACACATCCACGATATTGGTATTCCCCACATAGCCGTAACCCCATACCTCTTCCAGAATCTGCTGCCGCGTGAGGACACGATTTTTATTTTTAGCCAGGAACAGCAGAAGATCAAATTCTTTCTTGGTCAGATCGATATATTCATCACCCACCCGGACTTCATGACGGTCCGGATAGATGTACAAATCACGAATCGTATACGAAGGATCGACAACAATGGCCGGCTCATCATGACGGCGCAGCGCTGCGCGCACCCGTGCCACCAGCTCCTTGGTCGCATACGGCTTGGACAGATAGTCATCCGCCCCGGCATCCAGCGCCCGCACCTTAGCATCCACACTGCCGTTTTCTGACAGATAAATCACCGGAAGCGTACTGACCGCCCGTACCTTTTCCAGAATCTCATGACCACCTTTCATCGGCGCATCCGGGTCCAGTATGATCAGATCAACCTGACGCTGTCCCGCCAGATCCACAGCTGACTCTCCCGTATTGTCAAGCAGACAGGTGAAGCCTTCGGACTCCAGCTTCATCTGCAGAAAATGTCCCACACTTTTATCACTTTCAATAATCAATACACAATTTCGCATAATTCCCTCCGCACAGAGATCATTTCATCTGCTGATTCCGGACAGATTCCGATATATAAATCTTAAAGATATATCACAGTCTATCCTATTAGCGTAAAGTTTCTTCTAATATTTATTAATTCCATGATAACATACCCGCCTTTAAAATTAAATATTTCAGAGAAACACTTCTCCTTCTTCCGGATGATCTTCCGTGCAGGATTCCATTTAAAAAAAGCACCTGCATCAGCAGATGCTTTTTTGAGTATCAGATGCTGTTTCCCAAAATGGTTCTCAGTCACTCCGCCAGGAACGGACGGGCCTCCGAAAGATCAAAGAGCCAGGCTACACTGACGAGAAACAAAAGAAGCACCAGCAGCCCGTTTCCCCACATGTACACCCGATAAAATTTCCGATCTTCTGTTCCGGTCATGCTGCGTATAAAAGCCATCAGAAATGCGACCAGATTAAACAGTCCGATTACGAGCAACAGAGACATGCCGGACAGCCGGTACACCGTTGCCTTCTCAATATTCTGCAAAACAGATGACGACCACCCAACCGCTGCCCAGAATACGATCAGCACGGCTGCCATCATTCCGACAGCAACTACAGATTCTCTCTGTACGCGGCCGATTTTGTCCTCTACATTCCTCGCCGCCTCAGCCGCCGCATCCACCCGGCGAATCAGCGTATCGGCCTGTCTGGACTGCGCCTCTGCGGAAATTTCCATATAACCGAGATGCGCTGCCTCCAGTGAAATAAAATCTGCCAGTTTTTTCAAATCTTCTATATAACTGCTCTTTTCCGCTTCCGGCGTTTCACAGAAGGCCTGCAGATTTTCTGATACCGTATCCAGACTCTGCTTTTCATTCTGATAAATTTCTGTCAGGCGGAAAAAAATCCTCGAAGGCTCTAACCGGAAATTTCCAAGAAAAATCTCCTGAAAGCGCCGGTCATACTGTTCCCGCTCCTTTTCATCGAATGGAAGCACCTTTACGGATAAATCATTCAGCACCGCCTCCAGTGCTTCCATTTTCCATTCCTGATTGGACATCTGCATGATTCATCCCTCCGTTCTCAACCGTTCCCCGGGAATGATTTTCCGCTTTTCTCCTGCATTTTCATAAGTAAGTGCCCAGGCCCGGCCCTTTTTCTTTACATCCTGCTCCAGATAAAAAGAGCGCAGATTTCCTTTCTTCCGGATGACTGCGTCCGCAATTTTCTGTTCATCCTTTGTAAAGACAGAGGCCGCTTCTGTATCCTGAACTGCAATAGAAGCCGCCCCGGCTGCACAGTACCGGAAATAGACTCCCGGAATCACCGGTCCGCACGCCCAGGCTTCTATATCCTCTTCAAAACAGGGCCGATGAAATGCTGTATAAAATGCGATCTGAAGATAATACAGAATATTCTGCAGCCTCCAGTTATTGATGGGCGTCCCGGATTCCGTACATCTATATAGTACGTAACGGGCTGCATTCGCCGCTGTGACCATATGAGCTGCCTCCCTTCCTTTTCTGTATTATAGCATGACGTCCTTTTCTCTCTGCTGCTGCCCTGCATGAAAAAAAGACCGTCCATTTTGAACGGTCTTTCCCGGGATTCATTCAACAATATAAATATTGACACGGCGATTTCCCCAGCCATATGCCTGTTCCAGTGTATCGACTCCTACATCAACAAACTGGCCGTTAATGCCGCCGCCGATATCATCCGCCAGGGCATAGCCATAGCCTTCAATAAAAAGCAGACTCCCCAGCGGAATCACCTCCGGGTCCACGGCCGCATGTCCCTTCCCGGCCACATTCCCGCTGGCGGTTCTCCCTGTGCCGCTGCCATCATAGGGCGTATAGGCAGTCGACTGCATACGAAGTACCTTTTTATACCGCCCCTGAAACACTGGCGCTTCGCGCAGCTTCTGCCAGACGTCCTCATCTACTGTCCCTGTGGCTTTCATACCGCAGAAATGCTGAAATTCCCGTACCTTTGCTGCCGTACCGCTTCCATAGATGCCATCCATGGCTCCCGGAGTAAATCCATGAAGGGTCAGAAGATTCTGCAAATGCGCCACACGAGGGCCACGATCTCCCTGCTGCAGCAGATTTTTCCGTTCTTTATGATTCGACAGCCGGTTCTCTGTTTGCGGATCAACGGCGCCCGTCACCGTCAGCCCCTGTTCTTTCTGAAAAGCGCACACCGCTGCTTCGGTCTGTCCTCCATACACACCGTCAATCTCTCCGGACAGATAGCCTCCATTCTGCAGAAGCCGCTGAACTTTCCGGACCGCTTCCCCGCGGTCTCCCCGGGCGAGCGTTCTACCATTGGCTGAATTACCTTTATTCTGTTTCAGTCTGTCCATTGTCTTTCGATCAATGCATCCTGAAACAGGAAGTTTTTCGTTTCTCTGAAACACCTGCACCGCTTCCGTCGTAGCCGGCCCATACATGCCGTCCACCGGCCCGGAAAGATAGCCCCCGACTGCCAGAAGGCGCTGGCATTCCTCCACGTCGGTGCCGTGATTGCCTTCCGACAAAAGAATGCCGCCGCCTTCCCGTCCTTTCTCTCCTTTCTCCTTCTGAATCTGCCGCTGGGTTTCCTCATCTGCCGTTCCTGTCACAGGGAGGCCATGTTCTTTCTGGAAAAGCTCTACCGCCTTTTTTGTCGCCGAACCATATTCTCCATCCGCCGTTCTGGCAAAATATCCGGCCTCCGTCAGGGACTGCTGCAGCGCTGTTACAGCCTCTCCGCTCATTCCCGTGCCAAGCGTCTGGGCTGATCCCGTCTGTATCGCCAGCAGCCAGGCTGCTGCACACAGGCAGACAAATTTCTTTCGCAAAAGAGTCACCTCCTGAATCTGGCCATATTTTAGCACTCCTTCCCCTTTTTGTAAAAATATCGTCCATTCCCTTGCTTTATATCCCCACTTTTTATCCTAAAAAGATACAATTCCTCACTTCTGTCAAATAAAATGTGGTTCAGAAAAAGACTCTTGTCCATTTTCTGAACCACATTTTCATTTTTGTCCATTGGAAGCGGATACTCGTATCCATAAAAAAGCAGACTCAGGAGTTGGCTTTTTTCGTACCAGCCGCACTGGGACAGATATCTTTCAAAAAACAGCCGTCACAATCCGGCTTTCTGGCATGGCAGACTTTTCTTCCATGCCAGATGAGCCAGTGATGCGCAGCAGACCAGTCCTCCATGGGAATAGCTTTCTGCAGTCCTTCCTCCACCTCCAGCGGCGTTTTCCCCACAGCCAGCTTCAACCGGTTGGATACCCGGAATACGTGAGTATCCACGGCAATAGCCGGATATCCCCATAATACGCTGCGGACTACATTGGCCGTCTTGCGCCCGACCCCCGGCAGCTTCGTCAGTTCGTCAAAGTCCCGGGGAACTTCTCCGCCATATTGATCCAGGAGCATCTGACAGGTTCCCAGCAGATGTTTTGCCTTTGCATGGTAGAGCCCGCAGTCCCGGATTTCATTTTCCAGCTCCGGCAGAGACAGCTCGATCATTTTTTCCGGGCTGTCCAGTCTCGGGAAAATTCTGCTGGTAATCACATTGACCCGTGCATCCGTACACTGTGCCGAAAGCATGACCGCTACCAGAAAGGTAAACGGGTTTGTGTAATTCAATGCGGTTCTGGTATCCCCATATACCTCTTTCAGCCGTTGCAGCTGTTCGTTCCGAATTGCTTTTGTGATTCTCATTCGTTCATCAACAGATATTCATGAGCCGACAACGCCGCAGCAGCGCCCTCTCCTGCTGCGATGATAACCTGCTTGTACGGACCATCCGTCACATCGCCTGCCGCAAAAAGTCCGGGGATATTGGTCCGTCCTGCTTTATCCGTTACAATTTCTCCTCTCGGATTTTGTTTTACTTCTGCAGGCAGGAACCCGTTATTGGGAATCCCGCCGGCCTCTACAAAGCATCCGTCTACAGCCAGAGAACCGGTCTCTCCCGTCGCCGTATAACGAACCGCCAGAGTCTGTACCCGCTTTTCCCCTTCAATGCGTTCAGGCACACATCCTGTCAGTACTTCAATGTTATCATGCTCCTGCATGCGCTTGACCAGGATCTCCTGTGCCCGGATACGGCTCCGCACCAGCAGATATACTTTCGGACAGATCCCTGCCAGTTCAATAGCAGACTGCACAGCACTGTCACCGCCGCCTACAACGGCAACTGTCTTGTTCTTGTAGAAAGGACCGTCACAGGTCGCACAGTAGCTGATCCCCCGCCCGGTAAACGCCGCTTCCCCGGGAATATCCAGTGTACGGCTCCGTTTTCCCGCCGTGACAATGCACGCACGGCCGGACATATCCTGTCCATCATCCAGATGTACATGGAAAGAACCATCCGCTTCTCTGGTCAGAGTTTCCACCTGCGCAATTTCAAAGTCAACCGGATACTGACGGGCATGGGATTCCATTTTTTCTGCCAGCTCAAATCCGGTAATGGAAGGAAAGCCCAGATAATTTTCAATTTCACTGGTCAGCAGAATCTGGCCGCCGAAGTCCGTGGTAATGACGACCGCACGAAGTTCTTTCCGTGCTGCATACAATGCGGCATTCAGACCGGCCGGCCCGCCGCCGATAATAATGACATCATAGTTTTTCATGGTGTTCCTCCTTCTATATTGATTTTTTTCGTTTTACCTGTTTGTATTATATCTGACATCCGGACAGACTGCAATGCAGTCATCCCGTAAATTCATGAATTCTTCCTATCCTTCATGCCGGCCGCCGATGAATTCCCGCAGAATGGAATGATCCGGCACAGCGCTGTCATCCAGTTCCCCGAAAGGCATGAGAAAAGTCAGAAGGCGCTGTGCTTCCGCATACTGACTGCTCGATCGATCGATCTGACGAAGAAGCGGAACCGCCTTCTTTTTCAAAACCGGAAGTTCATACAGCAGTGCTGTATTGAAAATTTCCTCTGCCCGCCCCTGAAACAGAAAAATGTTCTCTTCTTCCCCACGGCGTACCCGGTTCCATGAAGCCAGCGTCCCCTCTGCAGTCATGCCCCGTGTGCGGGAATCCCGGACCAGCCTCCGGAGCAGCCGCGTATCCGTTGTGGAAATCCGGTTATGCGAATTGATGGAAAGCTGTGTCAGCGCTCCAAGATAGATATGCATGCACTGATAGCCCGGTACAAAATGAGTCAGTTCCGGATTCAGGGCATGCAGCCCCTCCACCATGACCGGCTGATCCTTTCCCAGCTGAAATTCTTCATCACTCCAGCTTCGTTTCCCCGTACGAAAATCAAATCGAGGCAAACGGATGCGCCGTCCTTCAAGCAGTTCCCCCATCAGCTTCTGAAACAGTTCCACATCCAGCGCTGACAGATTTTCATAATTGATATTTTCTCCCGCAGTTCTTTCCCGATAAAAATCATCCAGTGAAACCATGACAGGCCGTACACCATTGACCCAGAGCTGAATGATCAGTCGGTTCATAAAAGTGGTCTTGCCGGCTGATGACGGACCGGCAATGCAGACCAGCCGAATCTTCGGTTTCTGGCTGCTGATCCGGTCGGCCAGATACCCGAGACTTTTTTCATGACGGGCTTCCGCCATGGCAATCAGCTTCCGGATCTCCCCGGTTTCTATGGCCCGGTTCAATTCCGCTACATCGTGACAGCCGATGATCTCTCCCCATTCTTCCGCTTCGAGAAACACCTTGGCGAAAAGAGGCTCTTCCTTGTAAGGGCCGATTTCCCGTTCTCCCAGCGCTGGAAACCGCAGAAGAAATCCCGGGGCATACGGCACAAGACAAAAGGAGCGGATGTATCCCATATGCGGCAGCATCGGACCGAAATAATAATCCGTAATATCCCCGCATCGATAGACTCCGAAGCTGGGACAGGGATGCCGGGCCAGCAGTTCTGCTTCCTCGGTGCGTCCTTTTTCTTTCAGAAAACACAGTGCGTCCTCCCACTGGATAAAAACCTGACGGATCGGACGGCCTTCCTCTGCAATGGCACGCATTGCCTTTTCCAGCCGCGCCAGTTCACCGGCCAAAGGAATATGACCATCCGGAAAACGGCAGTATAAGCCGTTCCCGAGAGAATGCTTGACCTGGATATCCGCTTCCGGCCCGTAAATACTACGTACGGCACATACCAGAAGCATGATCAGTGTCCGCTGATAGGCAAGATGCCCGTGTTTCGAATGCACCGGAACCCAGCTGATCGAGGCTCCGTCGGGCAGTGGTGTCTGAAAATCCAGTATGGCTCCTTCATTTTCTGCCAGTACCGCCTCTTCAGATACCGTATCTCCATGCAGATACCGCCATACATCACCGGCACTGCTTCCGGCCGGAAGGCGGCAGATTTGATTTTCACAGAAAATATCCATGATGTGTCCTCCATGAGCGGTCAGAATCATTCTTAAATCTCTCTATATGTATGATACAATAGAATTACAGGGAATCTAAAGCAGAATCTTTGTATTTCCCGGAAAGGAGAATGGTATGAATTCTTATGATGATGCTAATGTCATGAACCGCGGACTGTCCATCAATATGCCCGGTCTCATGAAAGATGTATACGCCTGGATGGCCATTGCGCTTCTCATTACCGGCTTCACGGCATACAATGTTGCCCAGAGCCCGTTTCTGATGTCCCTGCTTCTCGGCAGCCGTCTCAGCATGTGGATGCTTCTCATTGCCACAGTGGCACTGGTATGGCATCTGTCCTCTTCTGTGAGCCGCATGTCACTCCGGGCGGCGACCACCGTATTCATTGTGTATTCCATATTGAACGGTCTGACCATGGCCTCCGTTTTCATCGTCTACACGATGACCTCCATTGCCAGTGTGTTTTTCGTAACGGCCGGTACCTTCGCCGTGATGTCTGTATATGGAACGCTTACCAAAACAGATCTGTCACGCATGGGCAATCTCTGTCTGATGGGCCTTTTCGGTCTGATTCTTGCGACCGTGGTGAATTTCTTCTTTGACAATTCCATGCTGGAGCTTCTGATTTCCTATGCGGGCATTCTGATTTTCACAGGCCTCACCGCCTATGACACACAGCAGATCCGCCGCATTGCCGAAACCCACGACACCAGTGCCACAGATGCCGGACAGAAAATTGCCATTATCGGTGCCCTGTCCCTGTATCTTGATTTCATCAACCTGTTCCTGTATCTGCTCCGCATCGCCGGCGACAGAAAATAAGCAACACAAAAATGCCCGCCTTTTTCAAAGAGGCGGGCGTTTTTATGTCCGGATTATTGTATTCTTTCCCAGATGCAGACACAGAAAAAGCCCGGAGGCCTCTCGGCTGTTCCGGGCTTTTATATTCCCGTTTTATTTCACGACGATATTGACGATGCGGCGCGGCACGACGATGCATTTCACGATGGATTTGCCTTCCGTGTACTTCGCCAGCTCGGGCAGAGCCTTTGCCTTTTCCGCAATGTCTTCTTTCGACATTTCCACCGGCACCGTGATGGTGGCACGGACCTTGCCGTTGACCTGCACGGCCAGTTCCACTTCATCCACAGTCAGTGCACTTCTATCAACTTCCGGCCATTTTGCGAAATGTACGCTCTGTTCCGGTTCCTTCAGATGCTGCCACAGTTCTTCCGTGATATGCGGAACAAACGGAGCCAGCAGAATCAGCAGATTCCGCACCAGTTCCTTAGCGCAGGCTTCATGGACAGAGTCATGCTTTTCCACATAGAGATACATCGCATTGACCAGTTCCATGATAGAGCTGATGGCAGTGTTGAAATTGAACTTCCCATCCAGATCTTCCGTCACTTTGGCGATGGTCTGATGCAGACGGCGGCGCAGTGCCTTTTCATCCTCATTCATATCCGGTGCAGAGGTCTTTGCCAGCTCCATGTAGCGTCCGACAATGGCCCATACACGCTTCAGGAAGCGATAGGAACCTTCCACGCCCTGATCGCTCCATGCCAGATCCTTTTCCGGCGGCGCCGTGAAGAGAATGAACAGACGGGCCGTATCTGCCCCGTACTTTCCGACGATCTCTTCCGGACTGACAACATTACCTACGGATTTACTCATCTTTCCGCCGTCCTTCAGGACCATGCCCTGGCAGAGCAGATTCGTGAACGGTTCGGAATCCCGCACAAGGCCTTCATCCTGCAGGACCTTCATAAAGAAGCGGGAATACAGCAGATGCAGGATGGCATGTTCAATCCCGCCGATATACTGATCGACCGGCATCCAGTAATCTGCCTTTTCCTTATCGAAAGGCTGTTCTTCATTTTTCGGGTCCGTATAGCGGAGGAAATACCAGGACGAATCAATGAACGTATCCATCGTATCCGTCTCACGGATCGCATCGGCACCGCACTTCGGGCACTTGCAGTGCAGGAAGCTTTCGCTCGTTTCCAGCGGAGACGTGGCACCGGCGACGAAGTCCACATCCTCAGGAAGCCGTACCGGCAGATCTTTTTCCGGAACGAGCACAGGGCCGCAGTGCGGGCAGTTGATGATCGGAATCGGGCAGCCCCAGTAACGCTGACGGGAAATCAGCCAGTCACGCAGACGGTAATTGACCTTGCCTTCACCGATGCCCATGGATTCCAGCTTTTTCGTAATGGCTTCCCGGCCTTCTGCCGAAGTCATGCCCGTAAATTCACCGGAATCCACCAGCACACCATCCGTATGATAAGCGTTGTCCATTTCTTCCAGAACCAGACTGTGTTCCTGATTCTGTACGACCAACTTCATCGGAAGATGATATTTCTTCGCGAAGGCCCAGTCACGTTCATCATGCACCGGAACAGCCATGACTGCACCGGTCCCGTATTCATACAGAACGTAATTGGCGATCCAGATCGGCACCCGTTCTCCGGTGAGCGGATGAATGGCGTAGCTGCCGGTAAACATACCGAGCTTTTCTGCCGCTTCCGAGGTCCGGTCAATATCATTTTCATTTTTAACGGTATTGATGAATTCACGGATCTTGTCTGCTTCCGGATTTCCTTCAATCAGCTTCGGCACCAGCGGATGCTCCGGAGCCAGCACCATGTAAGTCACACCGTATACGGTGTCCACGCGGGTGGTGTATACCGGAATTTCCGCGTCCATTCCCTCTACCTTGAAGGAGAACTGCGTCCCTGTGGAGCGGCCGATCCAGTTGCGCTGCATGGTCTTGACACGTTCCGGCCATCCCGGCATGTGATCCAGATCTGCCAGAAGCCGGTCTGCATAGGCGGTGATCTTCAGGAACCACTGAGACAGATCCTTTTTCACCACCGGCGTTTTGCAGCGCCAGCAGCGGCCTTCCTCTACCTGTTCGTTTGCCAGAACGGTATGGCAGCTTTCGCACCAGTTGACCTTGGCTTCCTTCTTGTAAGCAAGACCCCGTTTATAGAAAATTTCAAACAGCTTCTGGGTATGCTTGTAATAATCCTCACGGCAGGTGAGCACCTTCCGGTCCCAGTCATAGGAAAGCCCCAGCTCTTCCTGCTGACGGATCATATTGTCAATATTGGAATACGTCCACTTCGCCGGCGGAATGCCGTGCTTGATTGCTGCGTTTTCCGCAGGCATCCCGAAAGCATCAAATCCCATCGGATGAATGACATTGTAGCCCTGCATCTTTTTGAACCGGGCAATCACGTCGCCGATCGAATAATTTCTCACATGCCCCATGTGCAGATTGCCCGACGGATACGGGAACATTTCCAGCACATAGTATTTCTTTTTGTTCGGATCTTCCTTCACTGCGAAGGCATCCGTGTCCTTCCAGATCTTCTGCCATTTCTTTTCGATCTGCTGAGGAACGTATTTTTCCATACACTCACCTTCCATGCTGTCAGGAATCTCGGCCGCTCCCGATTTCCCTGTGATTTTTAAGTATATCAGTTTCCATTATAATATGCGCCCCGCAGAGCGTCAAACCGGAAACCGTCCATCCCGAGGCCGTTTTGGCCCGCGTGGACCATTCGTTACAGCACCTTATCCAGTGCGCTGTACACATCCGGCGATTCAAAACCGTAACGCCAGAAGGCAGCGCCTCCCAGTCCGTATTTTTTTACGAGGCCCGCCTTTTCCGCCAGAGAACGGTCCTCCTCCAGCCAGACTCTTTTGCGCATCCCGTTTTCACGCCAGTCTGCATAAAACTGCCGTTCCGTGTCCTGCCACCTTGGCATGATCTTATGCCGGCGCGCAAAATCCTCCGTATATTCCAGTGTAAGCACATCAGAGCTCGCACGGCCGTCATCGCCCGTCCATACCCGCGTGTAAAACGGCAGACCGAGAATCAGCCGTTCTGCAGGAATTTCCTCCAGAAGCGGAGGCAGAATCCGTTCCAGCCAGTTATAGGAAGAAACCGGGCCGGCCCGGTCACTTCCGCCGGAAGTCTGATCATAGCCCATCAGAACCGCATAATCCACATGCTCGGCCAGACCTTTCCTGTCATAGCAGCCGCTCCAGTAACTGTTCGGATCCCCGATGGCCGTGATATCCACGGATACCACCTTCCCCATCTCATGCAGCAGCTCCGCCGTGTCTGCTACAAATGAAGTAAACCGCCGCGCGTCCCCGGGATCCATATTTTCAAAATCAATATTCCAGCCGTCGAGGCCATACACCTCGGTATAAGCCGCCATCTGATGCCGTAACTGCTCCTGCTTTTTCTGATCCTTCAGAAAATCCGAGGTCGTCTCCGGATCAAAATCATTATTGATCATCGGCATCACGAGCAGTCCTGCCTGCTGCGCCTTTTCAATGTAGTCAACCGGATAATATCGTTTTCCGCTGTTCAGGCCGTCGTAGGTTCCCCATCCGGGTGAAATGATGCGCCGGATTTCTTTATCCTTTCCATTGAAAAAAGGTTTATCCGGATCAAAGTCAATATCAGGGTCCCATACAAGGAGCACTTCCCCGGTCTTTGCCTTCTTCCCTGCATCATCTCTGCCCTTTTTCTTCTTTACCGGTTTCGGCTTCTCAAATTTGATTTCCATTTTCCGCTCATTCAGCTTGAAATTCATTCCCGCCTGATCACCGAAAAAAGAAAAATCCGCCAGCCCGTCCTTTCCCACAGGAAGGCGGACACTGGCCCGGTCTTCTCCATCATCGACCGGGACCGATACAAAATAGCCGCCGTTCTCCTCTGTAATCTTCCACCGTCCGCCAAGAGCCAGCGCTTCCGGTTTCCCGTAGACACGGCCGTCCCGAAGGATAAACGTTTCATTTTTCCATTCCTTATTTTTGACTCTGAGCGGACCACCACTGGCTGTATCCTCCGCCGCCTCTGCACCAACAGTCCCCAGCAAAGCAAGCATCACAACCACAGCAGCCCCTGTAAGCAATCGCTTCATCTTCTTTTCCTTTCTATCTATCACCGCTTCCCGCGGCTTTTTCCTATTGGCAACCTGAGTATAATGTAAATAATATAAAAGATGTGCCGGAGACCGTCAAGAAACAGGAAATGCCGCACTGGCTGCGGTCTGTCCCGCTTCACACGGAATCCGGCCAGGAAAGGAATCTCATGCATCAGTATCTCACCTTTATCGGAGACTTTCCCATTCGCTTCTACGGCATCTTCTTTTCACTGGGCATTCTGTCCGGATGCATCACTGCCTACTTCCTCCTGAAAAAAGACGGCCGCGGCTGGGAACAACACATTTTTGATCTGGGTCTCACTATTGCCTTTGCGGGCATTCTCGGCGGACGGCTGTGGGACGTGTTCTTTTTTGACTGGGACTATTACCACAATCACCTGCTTGAAATTCCCTTCGTATGGCAGGGCGGCATGGCCATTCAGGGCGGTCTGGTCTTTGCCTTTGTCGCCGCGTATATTTATCTGCGGCGCAATCATATCCCTGTTCTTCATTTCGCAGATACCGTGGCGCCGGCCATCATTCTCGGACAGGCGGTGGGCCGCATTGCCAATTTTATGAACGGCGATGCCTTCGGCCATCCTACAGGCGCTGACTTCGGACTACTCTATCCGCACACCACGCTCGCCTTCCGTACCTACGGCGCACAGCCCCTGTGGCCGGCAGAGGTATGGGAGTGTCAGGGAGACATCCTCATTTTCGTTCTCCTGCTCTGGTTCTCCTGCTTCCGCCACGCCAAGGGCACGGTCTTCTGCCTGTACATCATGCTCTACTCCGTGCTGCGCTTCTTCCTCGAATATCTGCGCGGCGATTACGGCACCCTGCTCTGGGGCCTCAAGAGCGCCCAGCTCACCAGCCTCGGCGCCTTTCTCCTCGCCGGATGCGCCCTTCTCTATTTCCATTTCCGGTATCGAAATGAACCGGATGAAGCGCCATCAGAGAAATAAAAAATTCCTGTCGATTGTATAAGTCGGCAGGAATTTTTTATTTGGAATTCGTAGTCCTTAGGATTTCTTTTCTCTTTCTCTTTTCGCTGCTATACTACAATCAATAAATTTTATTAACAACTTACAGGAGACCATTATGAAAGAGCCAGCGATTTCATCCCTCAAAGATGGATTATATGAAAAAATTCTCAGCAAGGAATTTCAAACAAAATTACAGGAGGCCCTCGACGCAAAAGAAATTTGGACAGACCAGGAAGCCTTAGATCCACAGGAGGCCGTGCACGGATTATCTGTTTATTTACAGCATTTATTTCAAAGCCGTTTAAAAGAATTGGCCGATGAATTAGATATAGAAACCGCAGACAAAGAAATTGATTTTACTAATGAATGCATTCGTTTTTTATTTCGTTCCGCCCCTCAGTTGGGTGAAAAATTAACTGTTGCGATGCATGATTCTTTGCTTTTATCCCTGCAGCATCAAAGGAATCATATCACAAAAGAAAAATGGCTCCGTCCTTCTACTTCTTTGTCCCGCAGTTTTTTATTCACCAATAGTCGAAAAGATGTAAATATTGCCGTTGAACTGACCAAGGAAATTGGCTCTTCAGATCATATTGACTTGCTGGTTTCTTTCATCAAATTTTCCGGTCTAACTATCCTCCTTCCCTCTCTCCGCCGATTCACCCAACGCGGCGGCCAGCTCCGGGTAATTACCACGACTTACATGGGAGCAACCGATCCTAAAGCGGTACAAGAATTAGCTAAACTTCCAAACACCCAAATTCGTATTTCTTATGATGTCAAAGAAACGCGGCTGCATGCCAAGGCCTATATGTTCTATCGCAACAGCGGTTATTCTACCGCATACGTTGGCTCTTCTAATCTTTCTCATGCGGCTATTGCCGATGGTCTGGAATGGAATATGAAAATTACTGCCCAAGATCAGCCCCATATCTTGGAAAAAATGCACGCTACCTTTGAGACATACTGGCATTCTCCCAACTTTGTAACATTTTCCACAGAGCAAAAAGAACGATTATATTCTGCAATTGATTCAATTCGTCATCCAGATTCAGTTACATCACTGCCCTATTTTTTTACAATTCGTCCTTACCCCTATCAGCAAGCAATTCTGGATCAACTGCAAGTAGAGCGGGAGGCCAAAAACTGTTGGCAAAATCTCATTGTCGCTGCAACAGGCACCGGAAAAACTGCCATTGCTGCATTTGACTATCAACGTTTTGCTGCCAGTCGCCATCCGCAGTCAGCCAAGCTTTTATTTCTCGCCCACCGCAAAGAAATCCTGCAACAAAGTCTCTCTTGTTTTCGTCAGATTTTAAAAGATCCATCTTTTGGCGAATTGAGCGTTGGCGAATATCATGCTGTACGGGCAGAACATCTTTTCATGTCCATCCAATCTTTCCACAAGCAACAGCTTTGGAAACGAATGGCCCCAGATTACTACGATATGATCATCGTAGATGAAACGCATCATGCGGCTTCTATTTCTTATCAAGAAGTATTCTCATATTTTCACCCTAAAATTTTGCTTGGCCTTACAGCAACTCCAGAACGCATGGATGGAAAAAGCATTCTCTCCTACTTCAATCATCATATTAGCGCGGAAATACGGCTTCCAGATGCCATTGAACGTCGCTTGCTTTGCCCATTCCATTATTTTGGCACGGAAGATCCTATTGATCTTTCTCAAGTCAAATGGCAAAACGGAAAATATGATATTAAAGAGTTGGAATTCAAATATACGGATAATGAAGCAACTGCTTCAAAACGTGCCGGCGCCGTTTTACGAGCCATTGATCAATATACTGCCGATATTCGTGACTTAAAATGTATTGGATTCTGTGTCTCAAAACGCCATGCGGAATACATGGCAAACTACATGAATTCTCATGGGATACGCTCTCAAAATTTGGATTCTGATACCCCGGATTCCGTTCGGCAAACAGCCAAATCACAATTAGAGAGCGGCGAAATCAAAATTCTTTTTGTTGTTGACCTCTTCAATGAAGGTGTAGATATTCCCAGTGTAAATACGGTTCTATTCTTACGTCCTACCAATAGCCTAACCATATTTTTACAACAATTGGGCCGTGGCCTTCGTTTATCACCAAACAAGGACTGCCTGACCGTATTGGATTTTGTTGCGCAAGCCAATAGAAACTATGATTTTTCCAGTCGATTGGCTTCCCTTCTGGGCCGTACCGAAATAAATATAGAAAATGAAATCAGAAATGGATTTCCTCATGTCCCCAAAGGCTGCTGCATTCAATTGGAAAAAATCGCACAAAAACGTATTTTAGAAAATATCCGTGGCCGGCTTCACAAGAATGAATTTTATAAAGAACAACTTAAAAATTTATACGAAGCCACGCACAGTATTCCTACTTTGTCCCAATTTTTGAAAGTCCTTCAACTTCCCGCGGAAACATTCTTTAACAAAACGCGTCTCTATACACGCTTGTGTGCCGAGGCCGGCATTCGCGAAGACTTCGCTATCACAAAGGAGGAAGAACAGTTACAGAAATACTGTTTCCGCATTCTTTCTATCGATTCTCCCCAATGGATTCGTTTTCTTCAAAAAGAAATAGGCAATCCCTATGAACCAACATCGCAAGTAGAAAAACAATATCTTCGTATGTGGCAATACACGATCTACGGAAAAGACTATCAACACTGCGGGATGAAAACACCTTTAGAAGCAATCACAAGATTTTCCAGCCATCCTGCGCTGTCTGAGGAAATTCAAGGAATCCTTGCCTATGTATACGATCATATACAAATTTTACCCAAGCCTCCGCATCTTCCCTACCCCTGTGCCTTGGAAGTTCACTGCCACTATACCAGAGATCAGCTCTTGGCCGCATTAGGATATAAAAATCCGTCAAGTATCAGGGAAGGCGTCAAGTACCTGCCGGAAAAAAAGACGGATATATTCCTTATTACACTAAATAAATCGGCAAAAGAATTTTCAGATACCACTTTATATGAAGATTACTCTATAAATGATCATCTGTTTCATTGGCAATCGCAAAATTCTACCAGCCCTGAATCTGAAACCGGACAGCGGTATATCCGTCAAAATGAAGCAGGAAATATCGTCCTTCTGTTTGTTCGGGAATGCAAACAAGATATCCATCGCAATGCCATGAGCTATACTTTTCTTGGCCCTGCTCATTACGTAACACACACCGGCAGCCGGCCAATGACGATTATTTATAAATTGACGGAACCTATTCCTGCCCAATACCTTCCTACTACTGACAGCAGTGGTGTTTTATAAGAAAAATACCGTCTCATCATCGAGACGGTATTTTTTATTCATGCACCAAAGAGTCCAGGCGGTTGATTTCAAAATCCTCTTCTATCTGAACAAAGCCGGGCAGATGCATGGGATTTTCATGGAAGCCGAAAAGATGCGTGGGGCAATGGCAGTCCGTGCAGCCGAAGCCGGGGATTTCCCAGTCGGCGATACGGGACACGGAAGCCGCCAGCTGATGCTCCAGATCCTCTGCGGTGCGGATGGGGATGCACCCCACCCATTCCGCTTTCTGCCGGAGCCAGTCAATGTGCCAGTGCATACCTTTTCTGAGCCGGCGGTGCCGTGCCATGCGCTGGTCCAGATTTTTCCTGGCTGAACCGGTATATACGTAATATCCTTCCGGAAAATGGAGTATGCCCCGGCTGCCGATTTCTATATCCTGTGCAGTGTCCAGATGCAGCACGAGCAGATAGTCGCCCCTGTTTCCCGATTCCTGATCCAGAATTTCCAGCGGCGACGGAAGAAGCCGCACGCCGGCCGGTACGGTAAAGTCCGGTGTCCACTGCAGAGCCGCCGCCTTCCAGTCAATATACGGCGCGACCGAGCGAAAGGCCTCTGCAAATTCGGGGTCTGTATGATAATCAGGCAGAAACCACCGGGCCCGATCCCACTGAACCAGAACGAGCAGGCCTGCCCGGCCGCCGTTTTTTCCGATATCTCCCAGATGAAGCACATGCTTTCTGCCGCGGGCAGTCACCGCATCGGGAAACATGGCTCCGTTCTTTCCAAACAGCGTACAGGATTTCACTTCCACCGGAAACTGCACCGCCTCATTGCCGAGAAGCAGATCAAAGCGGCTGTCTCCCATGGTGACCTCCCGGCGAAGCACGCGGTACGCCTCCCAGCCGGGAATTTTCCCGTGGTTGATGAGCCACTCCGCGGTGTCATTCGCACGGGAAGTATCAAGCGGCACCGGTTCTCCTTCCCGGTCGACACCGACAATGCGGTACTGCGTGCGGCTACCTTCTTTGGCATGAGGTGCCGCGTAAAGCATGACCCCCGGGAAAAGCAGTTCCCTCATACGCCCCGGATTGGGCATATGGGCTTTGACGATCTTACCGTCCATCTCCATAAAAATGACGAAGCGATTCGGCCGGCTCACAAAACGGCCCTTTTTTATGACAGGATACTGTATGGCCATACGTTCCTCCTCAGAAAGATTTCTCCTATTGTAGCATTCCCGTCCGGTGCCGCGCACCAAAAAAGCAGAGCCCGCAGGCTCTGCCCTTCTGTATCCAAGCATCAGACGTTGAAGCGGAAATATGCCACATCCCCGTCCTGAATTTCATAGTCCTTGCCTTCAATGCGGAGAAGTCCTTTTTCACGGACGGCATTGAAAGAGCCGCAGGCCATGAGATCTTCATAGGGAACGATTTCCGCACGAATAAAGCCGCGTTCGATATCGGAATGAATTTTACCGGCAGCTTTCGGCGCCTTGGTGTGGGCATGTACGGTCCAGGAACGACATTCATCCGGTCCGACCGTAAAGAAATTGATCAGTCCCAGCAGAGAATAGGCCGAACGAATCAGCCGGTTCAGACCGGGTTCGGTTTCTCCCAGATCGGACAGGAAAGCCTTTGCTTCTTCTGCATCCAGCTCGGACACTTCCTGTTCGATTTCCGCGGAGATCGGCACCCATTTGGCATTTTCCTTTTCTGCCGCGGCCGCTGCCTTCTGCACAAGAGGATTGGCCATCGGATCAGCGATATCCTCTTCCGAAGTATTCAGCACATAGAGAACCGGCTTCAGCGTCAGAAGGTTTAGTTCCTTCAGCACTTCCATGTCATCTTCCGTGAAATCCAGCGCACGGGCCGGCGTCCCGTCGGAAAGCGCCGCATAGACCCGTTCCAGCAGCGGAAGCTGTGCCTTCGCATCCTTGATGCCTGCCTGAGCCAGCTTGGCCGTTTTGGTTTTCTTTTTATCCACGCTCTCCAGATCAGCGAGGCACAGTTCTGTATTGATGATGTCCATGTCACGCACCGGATCGACAGAGCCTTCCACGTGTGTGATATTTCCGTCTTCAAAGCAGCGCACCACATGAGCGATGGCATCTGTTTCGCGGATATGGCTGAGGAACTGGTTGCCCAGACCTTCCCCGCGGGAGGCACCGGCTACCAGACCGGCGATATCGACGAAGCGGGTAAATGCGGGCGTGGTTTTTTTCGGGTGGAACATATCCGCCAGGTCATACAGACGATGATCCGGCACCTCCACGACGCCCACATTGGGTTCAATGGTGCAGAACGGGAAGTTGGCCGCTTCCGCACCGGCTTTGGTAATGGCATTGAACAGCGTGGATTTCCCTACATTCGGAAGTCCCACGATGCCAATCTGTAAATTCGTACTCATATATTCTTCTCCTCTGCCGCGCCCGCGCGGCCCGTGACAGCAGAAAGCACAGCCCCATCAGGACTGCGCCTTCTGTCCGGTTTCTGCTTTCTCTTATTTCCGTGCGGCAAGCGCCTTTTTCATGCGTTCCACCGCTTCCACGGTCAGTTCCGGCGTGTTGAATGCGGTGAGGCGGACATAGCCTTCGCCGCAGGGACCGAATCCGGAGCCGGGCGTGCAGATGATCTGTGCTTCGTTCAGAAGGAAATCAAAGAAATCCCAGCTGGTCATGCCTTCCGGCACTGCCAGCCATACATACGGGCTGTTGGTGCCGCCCGTTGCGGAAAGGCCTGCTTCCTTCGCACCGGCCAGCATGACCTGCGCATTCTTCTTATAGATATCGATGGTCGCACGGATCTGCTTCTGGCCTTCTTCGCTGTAGACCGCTTCCGCACCGCGCTGAACGATGTAGGAAACGCCGTTGAACTTGGTGCACTGACGGCGGTCCCAGAGCTTGTTGGCTTCGACCTTGTCGCCAGCTGCCGTTTCCAGCATCAGTTCATGAGGAACGACACAGAAGCCGCAGCGTACACCCGTAAAGCCGGCGGTCTTGGAATAGGACCGGAATTCAATGGCCACTTCCTTTGCGCCTTCGATTTCATAAATGCTGTGGGGAATGTTTTCATCGCTGATGAAGCATTCATACGCCGCGTCGAAGAGGATGACAGAGCCGGTCTGCTGTGCATAGCGGACCCACATGGTCAGTGCTTTCCTGTCCATAGCCGCGCCGGTGGGGTTGTTCGGCGAGCAGAGATAGATGATGGCGGGATCATGCACCGGCAGATTCGGCTGGAATCCGCATTCCTCATAGCACGGCAGATATTCGATCCGTTCAAAAGCGCCGCGGACGAAACGGCCGCTGCGGCCTGCCATGACATTGCTGTCCACATAAACCGGATATACCGGGTCGGTGACTGCCACAATATCATTGACGTCAAAGAGCTCCTGGATATTGCCCACGTCGCATTTTGCGCCGTCGCTCACGAAAATTTCCGAGGGATCAATGTCGATGCCGCGGGCTTTGTAATCATGATCCACGATGGCCTGCCGCAGGAAAAGATAGCCCTGTTCCGGACCATAGCCGCGGAAGGTTTCCTGATGCGCCATTTCATCGACAGCCTTGTGCATGGCTTCAATTACGGCCGGTGCCAGAGGCTGCGTCACATCGCCGATGCCGAGGGAAATAATTTTTGCCTCCGGATGGCTTTCCTGATACGCCGCCGCTCTTTTTTTCACTTCTGCAAACAGATAGGAACCCTGAAGATTCAGGTATGCTTCATTACAATGTGCCATTAAATTCACTCCTGTCAAAAATTCTGTCAAAATTTATATTTTGTATTCTATCACATTTATGGCTTAACCGGAAAATACTGACGGACAAATGCAAAAATGCCGGGAAATTTATTTCTGTTTTACCGTATTTCTCATTTTGTTATCTGTTTTTGTGCTAAATCTATGATTCCCATACAATTTATTGTAAAATAAAGGGGATAAAAGACGGACTATTTCGGAGCTACGCTCCCGCCGTTTTTGAACGTTTCCTTTTGCGCATTTGAGCTTCTCTCAAGGCGCCGATTCCGTTTTTTCCGGACCCGGACCGTCCGGAATGTACCCAAAGAACAGGAGGAATATCTTGAATCTGATTTTTGCAGCTCTCGTCACAGTATGGGCCGGCTGGCTCATCGTCAAGCGCTACAAGGCGCAGACCGTACTTTTCATGGCCGGCGGCATCCTGCTGGCCGGTTCGGTCATCATGGGATACGGTTCCATTCTGCCGGAAGGCAAAGGCACCGGATTTATGGGATTTGATCTGTTTGAACTCATCCGTTCGCTTTTTGCCAACCGCGTGGCCGGCCTCGGGCTCAACATCATGGCCGTCGGAGGATTCGCCCGCTTCATGGACAAGATCGGCGCCAGCAATGCGCTGGTCAATCTCACCATCACCCCGCTCCTGAAACTGAAATCGCCTTACATCGTCATGAGCGCCTGCTGGGTTCTGGGCATGTTCCTCGGTCTGGCCATCAACAGTGCCTCCGGTCTGGCCATGCTTCTCATGGTGACCATGTTCCCGATCCTCGTGGCACTCGGTGTATCCCGCATCGCCGCCACAGCCGCCATTGCCACCACGCTCTGCCTTGACTGGAGCCCGGCGGATACCGGCACGATCCTTGCCGCGGAAATCTGCGGCCTGAATCCGGTCGTATACTGGCACACCTACCAGATTCCGATCGCCTGCCTTGTCATCCCCGTCGTCGCTGTCGTTCACTATTTCACACAGAAAATCATGGATAAGAGAGACGGCCATGTCGTTCGTCCCATGCGCTCCGAGGATGTCACCGTTCATGCGGAAAATGCTGCGGAAAAAGAAGCGATGACCAGTCATCCGCCGAAAATTTTTGCCATTCTCCCAATCATTCCGCTGGCACTTATCCTCATATTCTCCCCGCTGTGCATTCCCTCCGTCAAAATGAACATCATCATGGCCATGTTCATCGGTACGGCCATCGGTATGGTCGCCCAGCTCATCCGCACGCGCCAGCCCAAGCTGGTCTGCGAAGAGCTGCAGATCTTCTTTGACGGCATGGGCCGCCAGCTGGCCAATGTAGTAACGATCATCATTGCCGGTGAATTCTTCGCCAAGGGCCTCACCACCACCGGTTCCATCGATGCGCTCATCAAAGGCGCACAGAATACAGGCTTCGGTGCTGCCGGACTGACACTGGTCATGATCGGAATCATTGCCGCCTGCAGCATCATCATGGGCTCCGGCAATGCGCCCTTCTTTGCCTTTGCCAATCTGGTTCCGGAAATTGCCGCACGGACCGGCGTCAATGCGGCATTCATGATCCTCCCGATGCACCTGATCGCCAGCTCTGCCCGTGCCATCTCGCCCATCACTGGCGTCATCATCGTAGCCAGCGGCATGGCAGGCATCAGCTCCTTCGATCTGGTCAAACGTACGGCGATCCCGATGATTGTTTCCTGCCTTCTCATTGTGATCGGAAACTTCGTCCTCTTCGGCTGAGCCGGATATGTGATTATGAATAAAAAAGAGCCGCCTACCGCGGCCTTTTTTATTGGATTCTTTTCATAGGAAGCAGGAGTCAGGCCTCTGCTTTCCCTGAAAATCAGCAAATAAAAACTCTCCTGCTTTTCCGGCGGAGAGTTTTTTATTTTACAATTCGAGCACCACATGCCCCAGTACATGATCCACAGGCACCGGTCCGATGAACCGGCTGTCGCTGCTGTGATTGCGGTTGTCGCCCATCACGAACACCATGCCATCCGGCACTGTGTAGGACCCGTCCATGGAGAATTCCATCGGCTCATTGATATAGGGCTCGTCCAGCTTCTGTCCGTTGCGCCATACCGCGCCGTCATGAAATTCCAGAACGTCCCCGGCCCGTCCGATGACGCGCTTCACCCACACGCTGTGTTCCTGCCGGGTTCTGTCGAAAATGGCAATATAATTGTTCATCGGTTCCGTCAAATCATCAATCCAGGAGCGCTCCCTGCGTGTGCGGCTGTCGATGATGACAATATCTCCATAGTCCGGCATTTCCCGAAGCACGTGGGAAATCTTGGATACAATCAGATACTGGCCGTTGTCCAGCGTAGGATACATGGACTCTCCGGATACCTTTGTCGGCACAAACAGGAAAATATGAATCAGCATTGCCAGAAACAATGCAACAACGATCGAGTAAATCCAGTCAAAAACTTCCTTCATGACGCCTCCCGTTCTATAAACCAGCGATATCATGCAATGTTATCCGTTATTATATCACGAGTCCCTGCAAATGTTGTACTCTCTGCCGGCCATCAAAAAAGGCCCGACAGCATCGGACCTTTTTATAACAGCTGCGTGGTATCGCCGATTACAGCTTGACCGGCGTTTTTTCTTCACCGAAGCGGTGAATCGTGTCAATGAAGCGCACCGTCCCCGTCTTGTACCGGAGGAGCATCGTGCTGGTGCGGCAGCCATTGCCGAAATACCGGACGCCGCGCATCAGATTGCAGTCTGTGATAGCCGTCGCGGAGAAAATGCAGTCGTCCCCCTTGACCAGATCATCCAGCTTGAGTACGCGGCCCGGATCGGTGATTCCCATGTCGTGCAGTCTGGTGATTTCTTCATGATTGTGCGGAAGCAGACGGGCCTGCATATCGCCGCCGAGGCATTTCAGCCCTACCGCTGCCAGTACGCCCTCCGGTGCACCGCCTGAACCGATGACCATATGAATGCCGCTGCCTTCGATGCCGCATTCCACCGCAGGTGCCACATCGCCGTCCGTGATCAGACGAATGCGCGCTCCTGCTTCCCGGCATTCGCGAATGATCTTTTCATGACGTTCCCGGTCCAGAACGACAACAGTCAGATCAGAAACATCCCGTTCCATGCCCTCGGCGAGACGGCGCAGGTTTTCCGTCACAGAGGCATTGATGTCGATGCGGCCTTTGCCGCGGGGGCCTACGCAGATCTTTTCCATATACATATCCGGTGCATGAAGCAGGCAGCCTTTCGGTGCGATCGCCAGTACGGCAATGGCGCCGTCCTGTCCTTTTGCCACCAGATTGGTCCCTTCCACCGGGTCGACGGCAATATCCACTTCTTCTCCGCCGGCGCCTACATGTTCGCCGATATAGAGCATCGGTGCTTCATCCATTTCCCCTTCGCCGATCACGACGGTGCCGGAGATCGGAGTCAGCGCAAACTGGGCGTGCATCCCGTCAACAGCCAGCTGATCTGCGCCTTCCTTATCGCCTTTTCCCATGAGCCGGCCGCTGCGGAGAGCGGCCTGTTCCGTAACGCGTACGAATTCCAAAGATAATTGTCTGTTCATCCGTATACCTCCCTGATCTGAACTTCCGGATTACAAGTGTTGTCTTTTTCTCTGAATTTTTAATTTATTGTATCATATTTTTCTGTAGATTGCAGTATACACTTTTGCCGGTCCCACCTCATTGACAGCGTATCCGGCATTCCGATAAGATGAAGAAAAAGAAAGGAGACGCTGCCATGGCTTTTTCCGTTCTCTGCTTCGGCGACAGTCTCACCGCCGGATACGGCGTCGCACCGAAAGACAGCTGGGTCTCCCTGCTGACGCGCCGCTTTCCTTCCACCCGTTTTTATAATCACGGGATCTGCGGCTGTCTTTTTTCCTCTATCCTCGAGGATGCTCTGTCCGCCGCGGCGCCTCCCGCAAAGCATACAATGCTCTTCCTCATGGGCGGGACCAATGACATCCTCTGCGGCATCCGCCTGGGCTCGCTCCTGCAGCGCGCCGAAAGAGATATCAATGCGCTGTCCCGTCATCTGCCCGTTATTCTGGGCATTCCGCCGCTCACCACACCGGACAGTATCGCTGCTGGCTGGCAGCAGGACTGGCAGTACGAACGGACCAATGAGGAACTGCGCCTTTACGGAGATTTTCTGCGCCGCCTTGCCGCAGACCTTTCCCTCCCTGCTGCTGATTTTCAGACTGCCATTCCCCAGCAGAATGCATTCTACAGTGACGGCGTGCATCCCAATGCAGAAGGACACCGTCTCATGGCCCGGACCGCAGAAGCCGTCTTTTCTCCGCTTCTGATCAGCCAGTAATTGATGTCTTATAAGAAAAGCCTGACAAATCGTCAGGCTCTTTTCTTACGGCCGGTTGGCCTGTTCAATGAAGCGGATCACTTCCGCCTTTTTATTTTCCAGCAGTGCCCGGTCTCCCCGGGTCTCCATATTGAAGCGGATCAGCGGCTCCGTATTGGACGGCCGCAGATTGAACCGCCAGCTGCCGAAATCCAGACTGACTCCGTCCAGATGAGAGACGGACTGTGCCTCTGCTCCGTAGGCCTGCTCCACCGCAGCCAGCACGGCCTGTACATCCCCTGCCGGCAGATTGATTTCCCCGCTGCACGGGAAAGCAGCCTCTCGTTCCCGTACCAGTTCGGACAGACTCTTTCCGGTCTCGCTGAGGATCTGCGCCACGATGAGCCACGGGATCATTCCGCTGTCGCAGTAGGAAAAATCCCGGAAGAAATGATGGGCGCTCATCTCCGCACCGTAGATGCCATGGACGCGGCGGAGCGTTTCCTTCATAAACGCATGCCCGCCCTTGGATTCCACGGCCTTACCGTGATGCTCCGCCACGATGGCCTCCGTATTCCAGAAGCACCGCGGATCGTGGACGATGGTCTCGCCGGGATGCAGATGCAGGAAATAAGAAGCGAGCAGGCCCACCATATAATAGCCTTCCACAAAATTTCCCGTCTCATCTACGAAAAAGCACCGGTCAAAATCGCCGTCCCAGGCGATCCCCATATCCGCGCCGGTCCGCTTCACCGCCTCGATCAGGGGGCGGCGGCATTCCTCCAGCATCGGATTGGGCACCCCGTTCGGGAATGTGCCGTCCGGCTCCATATACAGCTCCGTAAACTGAAAGGGCAGATGCTCCGCCAGCTTCCGGAATACAGGACCGGCGCACCCGTTACCTGCATCCACCACCAGATGAAGCGGCTTCATGCGGGATACATCCACATAGGACAGAATATGACGGATATAGTCATCCATGACATCCCGCTGTGCCACGGTTCCCTTCTGCTGTCCCTCCGGAAAATCACCGGCAAACGCCATTTTCTCAATTTCTTTCAGTCCGGTGTCTGCGCTGATGGGAATGCCTTCCTCACGGACGAGCTTCATGCCGTTATTATCCTTCGGATTGTGACTGGCAGTGATCATGATTCCGCCGGACAGTCCGTAATGAAATACGGAAAAATACATCATTTCCGTGCCGCACAGTCCGATATCCATCACATCCGCGCCGCCGTCGCACAGACCGCGCATCGCCGCAGCGGCCAGCGGCTCCGAGGAGAGACGGATATCCCGCCCCACTGCCACTGTCTCCGGATGATACAGCGCCGCATAGGCCCGTCCCACCCGGTAAGCCAGCTCTTCATTGATCTCCGTCGGCATGACGCCCCGGATGTCGTAAGCCTTGAAGCCGGAATGGCTCATCTGCAGCTCATTCATCGCTGCCATCCTCATGCTTCGGTTCCATCCGGTCCAGCACCTTTGTGTAGCCGTCCGCACCGAATTTCAGACACCGCTTCACGCGGGAGATCGTCGCTGTGCTTGCACCGGTGGTGCCTTCGATCTTGTCATACTTTTCTCCGTTCCGGAGCATGCGGGCCACCTCCAGCCGCTGCGACATGTCTCTCAGCTCATTGATGGTGCACAGATCTTCAAAAAATTCATAGCATTCTTCTCTTGATTTCAAATGAAGGATCGCTTCAAAAAGCTGATCCGTCAGGGGATTGACCAGACGCTGATTCACACTCATAAAAGCCTCCTCCGCCCCATGGGCGATATACACAGACAAGAATCGTTTCTTTGATTCTTTCATTCTTTAACTCGCTATAATTATAACATTCTGATTCCTCCATCGCAATGAAGGCACCGGCCTTTCCCGGCAATTCTCTCTTCCCCTATTGACATTCGTCTAATCCTACTGTAAGATGACTTCAATCACAAAATTTCATATCTTTTCATCACGAGCAGCGGAGGGACTGGCCCAGGGAAGCTGCGGCAACCCCTCGCAAGAGAACCGGTGCCAATTCCAGCGGGATTTCCCGAAAGATGATGCGCTGCTTTTACTTTCATCTTTGGGATGAAAGTTTTTTTATTGAGTAAGGAGTAATACACAAGATGATCGAGCTGAAGCATATCAACAAAAGCTATGACGGCCATATCACCGCGCTCGATGATATCAATCTCACCATCAATGACGGCGAGATATTCGGTATCATCGGCCAGTCCGGCGCCGGCAAATCCACGCTGATCCGCTGCATCAACATGCTGGAGCCCCCCACCTCCGGGGAGGTTCTCATCAACGGACAGGACATGACAAAGCTTTCCAAGAAAGAGCTGCGGGAAAAGCGCAAGCATATCGGCATGATTTTCCAGCATTTCAATCTTCTCTCCAACCGCACGGTATTCCAGAATGTGGCCTTCCCTCTGGAACTGGCCAATGTGCCGAAGGCGGAGCAGGAAAAGAAAATTTCCGCCATCCTCGATCTGGTAGGCCTCACGGAATACCGCAATAAATATCCGGCACAGCTCTCCGGCGGCCAGAAGCAGCGCGTGGGCATTGCCCGGGCTATCGTATCGGACCCGGAGGTCCTCCTCTCCGACGAAGCCACTTCCGCTCTCGATCCGGAAACCGTCAAATCGATCCTCCAGCTGCTGAAGCATATCAATGAAAAGCTGGGCATCACCATCATCATGATCACCCATCAGATGGAGGTCATCAAGCAGATCGCCGACCGGGTGGCCGTTATCGAAAAGGGCCGCATCATCGAGGAAAGCTCCGTGGTGGATCTCTTCACTGCACCGAAGACGGAAACCTCCAGAAAATTCATCGGCTCCGTCATTTCCAACGAGCTCCCTGATGCGCTGTCTCATATGAATATCACGCAGAACAAGGAACATCCCGATGATCTCACGGCGATCCGGCTGTCCTTCCGGGGCGACGTGGCGGATGAACCCATCGTGGCCAATCTGATCCGCAAATACAATCTGGACGTGAGCATTCTTTACGGCAATATCGACTACATCCACGGCGTGCCTTTCGGCAAACTGATCGTCACCGCCGCCGGTTCTGATGAAAACATCCGGGCAGGGCTTGCTCACCTGGACAATCTTCCCATAGAAAGTGAGGTCATCGGCTATGTCTCCAGCCATAACTAATCTGCTTCTCAAAAGTCTCGGCGAAACGCTCTACATGCTGGGCGTTTCCGCCTTCATCGCTGCCGTGGTGGGCATCCCGCTGGGCATTCTCCTCGTCGTCACGGAAAAAGGCGGCATCCTTTCCTGCCCGGCGATCAATAAGCCGTTGTCTTTCATTGTGAACGTCATCCGTTCCATTCCTTTCATCATTCTCATGGTCGCCATCATCCCGTTCACCCGCATTGTAGCGGGCACCTCCATCGGGACGACAGCTGCCATCGTTCCGCTGACCATCGCAGCCATCCCCTATACCGCCCGCATGGTGGAGACCTCCATCCGCGAGATTCCCTTCGGACTGGTCGAGGCCGCGGAATCCATGGGCGCCACACCGTTACAGATCATCTGGAAGGTCTACATTCCGGAAGCTCTCCCCTCCATCATTGAAACGATGACCGTCGTCATCGTCACCCTCATCGGCTCCAGCGCCATGGCCGGCACCATCGGCGGCGGCGGCCTCGGCGACCTGGCGATCCGCTACGGGTACCAGCGCTTCCAGGCTGATGTCATGATCGCCACCATCGTGGTCCTGGTCGTGGTCGTACAGGCTATTCAGTTCATCGGCAGCCGCCTCGCACGCCACGACGACAAGCGCTGAACCGCCCCTGCCGGGCACGTGATGTA